>NZ_CP127012.1:0-2039959 GCF_030252485.1 Pediococcus sp. AC40 | reverse complement strand
TTTTTATTCCTCCAAAATTTTTAGCTCATTCAGTTTATCATAAAAAAAATCGGTTTTCCACAGGGGTGTGGAAAACTAAATGGTGTAAAATAACAGGCTGTGAGTTGGGTTTTCCACAGGCTGGGGAAATGACGCATTCTTAAAACCAAAAGTAGAGTTGTGAACACCAACTTGTGGATAAAAGATGCTGTAATAACGGCGTTAATTGGACATATCCACAGATTTCCACAAGGTTGTGGATAACTCTATAAACAGGTTGTGATTTGTGAAAATCGCTGCGAAAAAGCCTGTGTAAAATCGAAAATAACTAAAATGGTTATCCACAATTTAATCGACAAACTAACGCTCTGTTTGTGGATAATTTTTTTCCGTTAGGTTTTATTTGGTGGTTTGCTTTCTATGGCAAATGTGCTATTATGTTAAGGTAATTGTTTTAAAGGACATAAACTGATTTATCGAGAATCAACTTAAGATATAAAAATTCAGTATGTGTATTTTCGTTCAGGAGGTGGACCATAATGAAACGAACATATCAACCAAAGAAACGTCATCGTCAACGCGTTCACGGCTTCCGCAAACGCATGAGCACGAGCAACGGCCGTAAAGTTTTAGCACGTCGGCGTCAAAAAGGTAGAAAAGTATTATCTGCATAATAAGGCCACTGATCCCAGTGGTCTTTTATTTTTATTTTCTAGAGACAAGCTAACGGTTTTTACATATAATATGTGATAGTGAATGAGATTGTGGTGAGGAATTATGCGAAAGTCATATCGAATAAAGAAAGAAAAAGAGTTTCAAGAAGTTTTTGAAACCCGAAATTCATTTGCAAATAAGAAGTTCGTTGTTTACGTAATGGACAAACCTGGGCAACCACATTTTCGGGTGGGGATTTCCGTAGGTAAAAAAATCGGTAATGCGGTAATGCGTAATTATATGAAGCGCCGAATTCGGCAAAGTATCTTGGAATTCAAGCCCCTTTTGCGTTCGGACGTTGATTTTTTAGTAATTGCTCGCCCACAAGCTTCAGGTTTACCAATGAAAGAAGTTAAACGCCAGTTGGAACACGTTTTTAAATTAGCTGGACTGTTTGCTTCGAAACAAAGTGAGGAAGAATAGTGAAACATTTAAAACGAAATTTGGCTTTGCTGAGTGTGGTAGCGCTCTCTTTCATATTAACGGCATGTAGCACCGCACCAATTACCAGTCACAGTACCGGTTTTTGGGACGGCGTAATTGTTTACAATTTTTCGAAATTTATTATTTACCTTTCGAAAATTTGCGGAAATAACTATGGTTGGGGAATCATCGTGTTCACCGTCTTAATCCGGATCATCATTTTACCGCTGATGATTTACCAAACGAAGACTTCAATGAAGACGGCTGAACTTCAACCCAAGTTAAAAGAGCTCCAACAGAAGTACTCTTCACGCGATGTTGAAACCCAACAAAAGCTTCGTGAAGAACAACAAAAACTCTATGCTGAAGCAGGCGTTAACCCAATGGCGGGGTGTTTGCCATTAATCATTCAGTTGCCCGTAATGTACGCTTTGTACGCGGCGGTAAGCCGAACACAGGTATTAAAAGAAGGAACCTTCCTATGGTTGCAGCTTAACGATAAGGATCCTTACTATATCTTGCCAATTTTGGCGGCGTTCTTTACCTTCTTAAGTACCTGGCTTTCAATGAAGGCCCAACCAGCGGGCGCACAAAATGGAATGACTTCGGCAATGACCTTTGGGATGCCATTGATTATTTTGATTACGGCACTAAACTTCCCAGCTGCGATTACTTTGTACTGGGTAGTTACGAACCTCTTCCAAGTGGGGCAAACGTTGGTAATTCAAAATCCATTTAAGATTCAAAAAGAACGGCAAGCTAAGTTACAAGCCGAAAAAGCAAAACGAAAAGCAATTGAAAAGGCTAAACGTAAGGCAATGAAGAGTAAACGAAAATAGTTCGTGAACTTCAATTGTAGTTACAAAAGCTGGGTTGAACGTCAATTTACCGGTGTCGGTGAGTTGGCGTTTTTTATTAGCAAGCGTAAAATAAAGTAATTGACAAACAAAAACGAAACTTTTATGATATATGCGTATGAATTGAATATGATGAAGTAGTGAAAGTGCTTTGTCCATCTGACGTCGTCTATTGACGATTATTTATTTAGGTGGAATTGCGCTTTTTTTATTGGAAATAGAAAGGACGATATTAGCGATGCCAAGTGTTTCAACGGAATTTGATACAATTGCGGCAATTTCGACGCCTCCTGGGGAAGGCGGGATTTCGATCATTCGGATTAGCGGAGTTAACGCGTTAAAAGTGGCTAGTCAAATTTACCGGGGCAAGGACCTCGCCAAAGTAGCTAGTCATACGATTAACTACGGGCACGTTGTGGATCCCGCTACTGACGAAGAAATTGACGAAGTTATGGTTTCGGTAATGCGTGCTCCACACACCTATACCAAAGAGGACGTAGTCGAAATTAATTGTCACGGCGGGATTGTGGCAACGAACCGTATTTTACAATTAATTCTTGGATTAGATGCCCGATTGGCTAAACCGGGCGAATTTACCGAACGGGCCTTTTTAAACGGACGAATTGACCTGTCCCAAGCAGAAGCGGTTATGGATTTAATTCGTGCTAAAACCGATCAGTCGATGAAGGTGGCTTTAGACCAACTCGACGGAAATCTTTCCCATTTAATTAAAAATTTGCGGCAAGACATTTTAGATGTTTTAGCTCAAGTTGAAGTTAATATTGATTATCCTGAATACGATGATGTTGAAACGATGACCACGCGATTGTTAAAAGAAAAGGCGATTGAAGTTAAAGCCAAGGTCAACCAGCTTTTAGCAACGGCTAAGCAAGGTAAGGTGTTGCGTGATGGTTTAGCAACGGCAATCATTGGCCATCCTAACGTGGGTAAATCAAGTATATTGAACCACCTCTTGCATGAAGATAAGGCGATCGTTACCGACGTGGCCGGAACTACCCGGGACGTAATTGAAGAATACGTGAATGTTCAAGGGGTTCCCCTTAAGTTAGTTGATACAGCTGGAATTCATGAAACTGAAGACAAGGTCGAAAAAATCGGGGTTGATCGTAGCCGGAAAGCCTTACAACAGGCAGACCTAGTAATTTTGGTGTTAGATAGTAGCGTACCATTGCGCGATGAAGATCGGCAGTTACTTGATCAAACTGCAAACATGCAGCGGATTGTAGTTTTAAATAAGACTGATTTACCAACTAAAATTAACTTAAATGAACTTCAGAAATATGCTAGCGAAGCAGAAATCATCAAGTCTTCGGCGGTAGCACCTTTGGGAACCAAGGATTTGGAAGACCGAATTGCGAAGTTATTCTTTGCGGGCAGTATCGAAAATAGTTCAAATAACGTAATGGTTACTAACGCCCGGCACATTGGGTTGTTACAACAAACCGTGACTGCTTTAGATTCCGTACTAGACGGGATTGAAGCAGGCATGCCCGTTGATTTAGTTCAAATTGATATGACCCGGGCTTGGGACCTACTCGGCGAAATTACCGGCGATAGTTATCAAGATGAGTTGCTAGACCAATTATTTAGTCAATTTTGTTTAGGAAAATAAATTTGGAGTTGAAGAATGTTGGAAGTAAAACAATATGACGGCCGCGATTACGACGTGATCGTGGTAGGGGCCGGCCATGCGGGATCCGAAGCGGCTTTAGCAGCGGCCCGGATGGGCAACAAGACCCTTTTAATGACGATTAACCTTGATATGGTGGCCTTTATGCCATGTAACCCGTCGATTGGAGGACCCGCAAAGGGAATTGTCGTGCGGGAAATTGACGCTTTAGGCGGTGAAATGGGTCGCAATATCGATAAAACTTACGTTCAAATGCGGATGTTAAATACCGGGAAAGGCCCAGCAGTGCGGGCATTACGTGCCCAAGCTGATAAGCATGCCTACCACGCCGAAATGAAAAAGACGATTGAAGCAGAACCTAACTTAACGTTACGTCAAGGCATTGTAGATGATTTAATTGTCGAAGACGGGGTCTGCAAGGGAGTAATTACCAATACCGGGGCGCGCTACCACGCAAAAAGCGTTGTGCTAACTCTTGGAACCGCCGCACGCGGTAAAATTATCATTGGGGAATTACAATACTCTTCGGGACCAAACAACTCCCAAGCAGCTTTAGAGTTGACGAAGAATTTAACTGAAAAGTATCATTTTGAATTAGAACGGTTTAAGACGGGGACCCCACCCCGGGTTGATGGCGGAACGATCCATTATGCCGAAACCGAAGAACAACCTGGTGATGAGGAACCCAACCATTTTAGTTTCCAAACTCCGGATAGTAAGTATTTGGAATTAAAGAATCAATTGTCGTGTTGGTTAACCTACACCAACGAGAAGACGCACGAAATTATCCGGGAAAACCTCAGTCGAGCACCCATGTTTTCCGGAGTAATTGAGGGCGTGGGACCACGTTATTGTCCTTCAATTGAAGATAAAATCGTACGCTTCGCGGACAAGGACCGCCACCAACTCTTCCTTGAACCTGAAGGCCGGAAGACTGACGAATGGTACGTTCAAGGACTTTCGACGTCGATGCCAGAAGAAGTGCAGCAACAAATTTTGCACTCCATCAAAGGGTTAGAGGACGCAGAAATGATGCGCCCTGGTTACGCTATTGAATACGACGTGGTGGCTCCTTATCAATTAAAGAACACTTTGGAAACGAAGTTAATTAAGAACCTTTACACCGCGGGTCAAACTAACGGAACTTCTGGTTATGAAGAAGCAGCCGGACAAGGTTTAATTGCGGGAATTAACGCAGGTCGTCGGGCACTCGGACAGGAACCCTTTACGCTAAAACGCAGCGATGCCTATATCGGAGTAATGATTGACGATTTGGTTACTAAGGGAACTAAGGAACCGTACCGCTTGTTAACTAGTCGGGCAGAATACCGGTTAATTTTGCGGCATGATAACGCCGATTTACGGTTAACTGAAATGGGTCACGACCTTGGTTTGGTTAGTGAAGAAGAATATGCGGCATTCTTACAAAAGAAGGCGGATATTCAAGATGAACTTCACCGTTTGGAACAAATTCGCATTAAGCCTGGTCAAGTAAAGGAATTTTTGGAGTCTAAAGGATCCCATGGCTTAAAGGATGGTGTTCTGGCAGCCGAATTCTTGCGGCGTCCGGAAGTTACCTACGCAGATTTGCTGAAGTTCATTCCAGCTTCAGAAAAGCAACTCGATCGCCGGGTAGTTGAACAGGTGGAAATTGAAATTAAGTACGCCGGCTACATCAAGAAAGCCCAAGAACGAGTTGACCGGTTGAAGAAGATGGAAGCTAAGGTAATTCCTGATCGAATCGACTATAACGCGATTAGCGGGTTAGCAACTGAAGGACGGCAAAAGTTAGAAAAAATTCGGCCAACCACGATTGCGCAAGCTTCTCGGATCAGCGGAGTAACTCCTGCGGATATCGCAATCTTGAGCGTTTATATTCAGCAAGGAAAAATTGCGAAGATTTAATTAAATAAAAGGCTGAGAAAAACTAAAAAACACTTGGGCGCTTTGACTTTAATTATGGTTAAAACGTGCATCAAAAATCAGTTTATTCCGCTTAACCTAAAATTGGGGTTGTGACAAAAGTCTTTAAACAAAAAACGGTTCATGAGGTAAAACTTCCTCATGAATCGTTTTTATTTTGGCGTTTTGACTTCAATAGAGCCAAAACGTGTGCCAAAAGTCAGTTTGTTCCGCTTAACCAAAAATTGACCATCATGCCAAAATCAGGCACAATGGTCAATTTTCAGTTAATGCTCGCAAACTACCCGATTTTTGGCACACATTCTTTTTGTTTTACAGTTCCACGTGAAACAAACGCGTCGAATTTGTTAGAATGAACTAAAGAGTGGTGAATAAATATCATAAAAATAATCATTGCGCCAGCTAAGCAAATGCAGGTGGATACGGATTCCTTTGCCGCCCTTAACCAACCGCGTTTTCTAAGCCAGGCCCAACAAATTGTTAATCGATTGAAAAAAATGAGCTTAAATGAACTTCAGCAGCTTTGGAAATGCAGTGATCGGCTAGCCGTAATCAGCTACGAAAATACGCGCCGACTTGATTTGTTACGCAACCAAACGCCCGCCGTGCTTGCGTATACTGGTATCCAATATCAAAACTTGGGTGCCGACTTAATGACTAGTCCGCAGCTTAACTATTTACAGGATCATTTACGGATTCTCTCAGGACTCTATGGAATTTTGCGTCCGTTTGACGGAATTGTGCCCTACCGGTTAGAAATGCAGGCCCGCTTACAAATTGCAGGTCAGCAAAATTTATACGACTTCTGGGGCGCCCAAATCTATCACCAATTATTTAAAGATACCGAAGTGGTGATCAACTTAGCGTCTAAAGAATATGCTCGGGTAATAGAGCCCTATTTACAAGCAGACCAACAGATGGTAACCTGCGTCTTTGGCGAACTAGTGAATGGTAAAGTAAGGCAAAAAGCTACCAAAGCTAAAATTGCACGTGGTGAAATGGTGCGATTTATGGCAGAAAATGAAGTTCAAAAGGTTGCGCAACTAAAGCAGTTTGCGCAGCGAGGCTACCAATTCTGCGAAGAATTATCTAGTGGTCGGCAACTGGTATTTTTAAGTTCAAATTAAGTTCCACGGCTTCTTAACCAATGAAGAAATTTAATGGTTAAGTAAGCCGTTTTTTTGTGTGGAGAAAGAAAAATAATACAGGAAATAAATATACCAATTTTCAGAAAGCGCTTGCAAATATGATAAACACAATGTAGTATATACCGTAAATCAAAACGGATGATTTGCGATGAGGAGCAAAAGAATGCCAAAAACAAAGTTTGAAAAAGTGGCGCAAAGCCTTGTGGAACGGATTCAGCAGGGAATTTATTCTAATATGCAGCGGTTACCTTCAGAATATCAACTTGCTGACGAATACGGGGTGAGCCGGCTGACGGTGCGGAAGGCAATTGAACGGCTGGTGACCGCCAAAATTTTGGTGAAGGATCCTGGAAAGGGAACTTACATTATGTCGACGAATTCGTCCAATAAGGTTGAAAGCGGCCGGATGGGTCTACAAAGCTTTACGGAAGCTGCCGAAACTTATGGCAAACAAAGCCAAACGCAGGTCCTTGATTACCAACCGTTGATTCGACCAGACCAGCGGGTGGAAGAAAAATTAAACTTACGTAATAACCCGCAACTTGAAGTTGATGAACTAGTGCGCCGACGTTTTTGGGACGATGATCCGATGACTATCGAAGACATCGTAATTTTACATAAGTACGTAGCCAATCATCAAAAAAACGATTTTAAGCATTCATTGTTTCAAATCTTGGCAGAAACGGTTGAAATTGCCTATTCCAACCAAGAAATCGAAGCCATTAAGGTCGACGAAAAGCTAGCGAAGTTACTGCATGTTCAGGAGGGAGATCCCATTCTATGCGTTCACTCGCTTACCTACACGGCAGATGGGCAACCAATTTTCTACGACACGTCTTATTACCGGGCCGATAAGTACACCTTTAAAACGACCCTGACTCGTTTGGAACAAGGAGGAAAATAATGGTGGTTAACCAAGAGTTTAAAGCACTGATTGAAGCACATTACGATGAATTTTTACGTGATTTAGCAAAGGTGATTGAAGTTCAAAGTGTCCGTGGGCCAGCTGAACTTCACGCACCCTTTGGGAAAGGTCCTCGCCAAGTATTAAGGGTGGCCGTGAAGTTAGCCGACCAGTACGGGTTTAAAACAAGCATTGTCAATGATGCCGTTGCGGTAGCACAGTGGGGTCCCGACACAAGCGACTACATAGGAATCGTTGGTCACCTAGACGTGGTCGCAGCTGGTGAAGGCTGGCAAAGCGATCCCTTTAAGTTAAATATTCGGGAGGACACCTTGTATGGCCGGGGTGTCTTAGATAATAAGGGGCCCATCATGGCGGTGCTGTTTGGGATGCATTTACTTAAAGAACGCGGATTTTATCCCCGGAAAACTTTGCGAATCATTTTTGGTAGCGATGAGGAAAGCGGGAGTGCGGACATCCCCCTTTATCTAAAGGAACAACCAGCACCCGAATTTGGATTTACTCCTGATTGTAAATTTCCAGCAGTCTATGGCGAGCGTGGAATTGTTAATTATGAAATTGATACCCCAATTAAGTTGGCAGCATTACAGCAAATTTCGACCATCACGGGTGACCAAGCTAAAGATCACGTTCCCGACCAACTTACAATTGAAGTTCAAAATCAATTGATTGAAGTTCAGGGAAAACGCAGCCCTTCTAACGCTCCAGAGCTGGGGGTGAACGCCATCATGCTCCTAGCCAAGGCGATCAAGAAGCGGGCTGAACTAGCCCCCGAACTGGTTACTTACTTTGATTGGCTTCTCGATAGTTTTGACCAACGTTACTTTGGCGAGGGGCTAGGGATAGATTTTCAAGACGAAGATAGTGGCAAATTGATGGTCACGCCCTACCTCCTCCAAAAAGTTGAAGGTGGCTTGAAGTTAAGTATTGCGATCCGTTATCCGGTGACCGTTACCGAAGAACAGGTTACCGCGGGACTTAAAAAAGCGATTCTTCCGGGAAGTGAGCTTCGGGTAGTTCGGCGGATACCCGGAACTATGCATGATAAAAATGATCCGCGGATAAAACAACTATCGGCAGTTTACGCAATGGTTACCGGGCAAGATGGAACTCCCGTAACCACGACGGGAGCGACCTACGCCCGGGCGGTACCTAACATTATTGCTTTTGGGCCATCGTTCCCCGGGCAAAAAGGGATTGCACATATACAAGACGAGTGGATGACCAATCATGATTTGAAGTTAAACATGGAGATTTACATGAATGCCATGGTAGGTTTAGCAAAAATGGAGGAAAAGAAATGACAAATTGGGCAACGATTGCCACCTGGCGAATGGCACACGACGGAGTTTTGAAAGCCAGTGAAATGCTGAAAGAAAATGCAAGTGCGGGAGATGCCGTTGAAAGTTTAATCAACGTAGTCGAAGAATATCCCTACTATAAATCGGTGGGCTACGGCGGGTTGCCAAACGAAGAAGGAGTGGTCGAAATGGACGCCGCCTTTATGGATGGCGACACCCTCGCTCAGGGCGCGGTAGGAGGCATTCGCCACGTCCTCCATGCGGTTTCGGTGGCTCGGCAACTAAGTCACGAACACTTCAATAGCTTTCGGGTCGGTGAGGGCGCCACAAAGTATGCATTGGTGAACGGGTTTGAAATGCGTAACATGCTGACCGACCGGGCAAAGCTTCGTTGGCAAAAACGTTTAAAGGAAATTCAAGAGGCCCAAATTAGCCCATACGACGGGCACGATACGATTGGCGCCCTCACGCTTGCACAAAGTGGTTCCATGGCGGCAGCCACTTCCACATCCGGGTTATTTATGAAAAAAGCGGGACGGGTTGGCGATTCACCGCTTTCGGGGTCCGGTTTTTACGTTGACAGTGAAATCGGTGGTGCTGCAGCAACTGGATTGGGTGAAGACATCATGAAGGGATGCATTTCCTATGAAATCGTTCGACGAATGGCAGAAGGCGAAACGCCACAGGACGCCTGTGATCACGCGGTGTACCCGTTCGTTGAAAAACTAAAGCGCCGTTATGGCAAGGCGGGTGAATTCTCATTAGTTGCGTTGAATAAGAACGGCGAGTGGGGAGTAGCTACCAACGTCGAATTTACCTTCAGCGTAGCTACGGCAACCAGTGTGCCCCAGATTTTAATTGCCCACCCTGCCGAAAACCAAACGACCCGGATTGAACCCATTACGCAGGAATGGTTGGACGCTTATGAAAAACGAATTAAGGCACCCATTAAATAAATCAAAGGAGGGGATTTTTTGAAAGTCATCATTATTTTAGACCAAATTCAAGCGGGACTAGGTGGTAAGGAACGCGCTGACACCCCATTAGGCGGCAAAAAAGTTGCGTTGGGAAGCGCAGAAACTACCGCGAAAGCTTTGGCAAAGGTAGACGGAGAAGTCATCGGTACTTTCTATTGTGGAACGGATTATTACCGGGAACATCCGGAACTAGTTCAGGAAAAGTTCACCAAAATGGCCGCTAAGATGGCCGCCGATGTGGTTATAATTGGACCGACTTACGATTACCCAGAATTTTCGCAAATGGCTTGCGAATTGACCGCGGCGTTTCAAAAGGATACTACAATTCCCGCACTACAAGCGACGGCATTGGAAAAGAACGCGGCCATTATTGAGCAGTATAAGGATCACTTGCTAATCGTGAAAATGCCTAAAAAGGGTGGTACGGGATTGTCGGTAGCAATTGATCACCTTGTAGAAGGGTGCGTACTGGCGGCTAATCGTGAAGATTTAACCGCCTTTAAGAACCAGTACTGTTACTAAATTTAAAAGCAAAGGGGGCTTGGAAGATATGCAGAAGAAATTTGAACAAGTATTAATGCCGTTAGCATCTAAGTTGGGAAACAACGTGGTTTTAAAGTCTTTGCGGGATGGATTCTTAATCATCACGCCATTAATCATCGTTACCTCCATTTTCCTGCTAATCGGCAACTTTCCCATTCCAGGCTGGGAAAGTTTTTGGACAAGGATTTTAGGCGAACACTGGACGGAATGGTTTAGTGCGGTTTCCAATTCGGTATTTAGTTTCACCGGAATTTTATCCTGTATGGGCATTGGTTACGCTTATGGAAAGAACCGGGGGCTCGAGGCCATCCATTCCGCGGTAGTTGCCTTAGTTTCATTCCTCATTTTGACCCCGACTTCGTTTACGGTTGGTAAAACGGCGGTAAGCGCGGTACAAACCATGTACGTAGGACCTAACGGAATTTTCTTAGGGATTTTCATTTCAATTGTCAGTGTGGAAGTTTACCGGTTTGCCGTGAAGCACCATTGGACAATTAAAATGCCTGATGGTGTTCCACCAGCAGTAAGTCAATCGTTTGATGCGTTAATTCCGAGTGCGTTAGTAATTTTGCTATTTTTCTTAATTCGGATCGGTTTTAGTATTTCTAGTTTCGATACCGCATATAATTTTATTTATACCTTGTTACAAGCACCGCTTAAGCACGTAGGAAACTCGTTGCCATCAGTATTGCTATACAACTTCTTAGCGAGTTTGCTTTGGGTGTTTGGGATTAACGGACCAACCATCACTAATTCGGTTTGGTCACCGATTTTCTTTGTCCTTACCCAGGACAATTTGAAGGCTTTCCAAAACCACCTTCCGCTCCCACACATTTATACGCAACCCTTTATTGATATTTTTACGACCTACGGAGGCGGCGGAAGCACCTTGTCGCTTTTGATCGTTATGTTTGCGGTTTGCCGTTCCAAACGGATTCGGGAGTTAGGCAAATTGGCGATTCTACCAGGAGTGTTTGGAATTAACGAACCGATTATTTTTGGTCTGCCAGTAGTTTTAAATCCGATTATCGCAATTCCATTTATCATCGTGCCGGTATTGAACACCTTCATCTCGGGAGTGGTATTCACCCTCGGATGGGTGCCACGGACTAACGGGGTTTTACTGCCATGGACGACACCGCCAATTATTTCGGGCTGGCTCGCTACCGGAAGCTGGACCGGGTCCCTACTACAACTAGTGGAGATTATTTTAGGGATTATTATCTATTACCCATTCGTGAAAATGCTGGATCACCAGTACCTAAAGGAAGAGGATATCGCGTTAGGGCAGGACTTAGACATTGACTTTGACGAAGTGTGATTGAAGTTCAGATTTAACTGTTTAAGCAAATTCTGAACTTCAATTTAAGTTAAAAATACCCGAATATAACAGTTATATTTCAAAAAGATATAGAAATATCAAAATTTGGTTTCAAAACTAAAAATCTTAAGACAACTAGGATACTTTGGGCTACAATTAAAATTATTAAGTCGTATGAGATAGTCTGGAGGAGAGTTAATGAGGTTTTTAAGGGATTGGGTTTTACCGATCGTAGTTGGTTTATTAATTGCTTTTCTTGTTAAAACTTACTTGTTCCAAATCGTAAAGGTTGACGGTTCGTCAATGCAACCTAACTTACAGGATAGCGAACGGGTGCTAGTTTGGAAACAAGCCAAAATTAAACGCATGAGCGTAATTGTGTTTGACGCCCACGGAGAGGATCCGGCGGCTACTCAACCAGTTGATTACGTGAAGCGGGTGATTGGGGTTCCAGGCGACACGATCAGTTATAAAGACGGTAAGCTTTACGTAAATGATAAAGAAGTTCCGCAAAAGTTTATTGACGAGGAACAACGCACAACCGGAACGGGAAATTGGACGCTCAGCTCGATTGCTAATAAATATGGTTGGGCAAAGAATCCGGTAAAGGTTCCAAAGGATTCCTACTTTGTTTTAGGTGACCACCGTAGCGTTTCTAACGACAGCCGTTATTGGGGATTTGTAAAGAAGTCGAAGGTGATGGGCGTCGTGAAGGTGCCGTTCTGGAGTCATGATGAAAAAGCGAAAAAGAATATCAACGATTTAGCTGTTGAATAACTTAAAGCAGGTTGAAAGTCCCCTTTTAACCTGCTTTTTGTGTACAATGGGACTGAATGGAGGGACCGCATATGAAAACCGACCCAAACTGTGTATTTTGCCAAAAAACGGAGGCAGATTACATTGTGGAAAATGAACTGGCTGCTTCCTTTCTGGATTTTTACCCAGTAAGTAAGGGCCACACGTTGATCATTCCAAAACGGCACGTCCGTCAAATTTGGGATGTCACTGCCGAAGAGCGGAAGGCCATCTGGGATTTAATTGAACAAAACAAAGCGATTCTAGATGAGAAATACCACCCGGACGGCTACAACGTGACTATTAATTCCGGAGCGGCCGCGGGACAAAGTGTTTTTCATTGTCATATTCATTTAATCCCCCGGTATTGGAGCAAAGATCCGCAGCGTAAGCCGGTACCAGCGCAGTATTTAATTCCTAATAAACGCCCCCAATTTAAAGGAATGGATTAACTGCCAAAAGATTAATCAGTATAAATAAAAATAGGCAGACCAGTTGCTAGAGAACTACGCAAAATTTGGTCTGCCTGTTTTTTAAACACAAAAAAAGCGTCTCACTAAGGAGACGCATACAGGTAATAAGTAACTGGTCTTGAGACCCTTCATTCACCTTATGGGGGGAGTAAATGAAAAAGTTATCTATGCTTAGTACTATAGAAGTAAAATGTGAAGAAATTGTGAATTTTTGATTGCTACGAGATTACATTTTGTCGGATATTTGATTACATATGAAATAATCAATGGGGTAATATAAAAAATCACTTTTATTTTCCAAAGGAGATAGTATGATAAGGCATAGGATTAATATGGGGGGATGGCATTGCAGATTTTAAAATGGATTGTTGATGGGGTTTTAATACTAAACGTGGCGGGAGCTTTATATACGGTTTTTAGACAGCGTCGGGATATTGCCGCGACTTGGGCCTGGCTATTGGTACTATGTTTTTTGCCATTATTTGGATTCGTTATTTACGCCTTTGTCGGTCGCAAGCTGCCGGAAAATAAATTATTTCCGTTAAAAAGCAAAACACGCTTGGAATTAGACCAAATTATGGAACATCAACGTAAGGAGTTAAAGGAAACGACTTTAACAGCTGCTGATCAAGTGGTTAAAGAGTCAGCAGGAATGGTACAGTTCTTTTCGCGGACGGATTACGCGTTTTTGACGCGCCGTAATAACGTCAAAATCATCACTGACGGACACGCGTTGTTTGAGGACATGTTTGCGGAAATTAAAAAAGCCCAAAAACATATTCACGTTGAGTTTTATACAATTTATGACGACCAAATCGGAAATGATTTGCGAAAGTTGTTAGAACAAAAAGCTAAAGAAGGCGTGGAAGTAAAGGTGCTTTGGGACTCGTGGGGTTCGATGGGCACCAAGCGGAGCTTCTTTAAGAAGTTAAACGAGCTTGGCGGACAGGCTTTTCCCTTTTTGGGAACGCGTTCAGCGTTAACCGACTTTCGATTGAACTTCAGAGATCACCGCAAAATCGTGGTGATTGACGGCAAAATCGGCTATGTCGGTGGCTTTAATGTTGGCGATCAATATTTAGGACGTAAAGAAAAATTTGGTTATTGGCGGGATACCCATTTGAAAATTGTCGGTTCGGGAGTTTATAGTTTACAATCGCGCTTTATTTTAGATTGGAACGCTACCGACCGCGCGCATCCGATAAGTGAAGAATTTAAACCAGGATCGGTTTACTTCCCCGTTGCGGAGGTTAAGGGGCATACCAGTTTACAAATTGTGTCTAGCGGGCCGGATTCAGACATTGAAAAGATTAAGATGGGTTACTTGAAGATGATTAACGCGGCGAAGAAGTCGATTTGGATTCAATCGCCATACTTAATCCCGGATGATAGCGTATTGGATGCCTTGCGATTGGCGGCAAATTCGGGAATTGACGTGCGCATTATGGTGCCGTGCAAACCTGACCACGTCTTTGTGTACCGCGCGACCCAGTACTACGCTTGGCAATGCGCAAAGTGGGGGATCAAGGTTTATTACTACAATAACGGTTTCCTACACGCGAAAACGATGGTGGTTGATGGAAAGGTATCGTCAGTGGGCTCCGCAAATTTAGATTTTCGAAGTTTTAAACTTAATTTTGAAGTTAACGCCTTCATGTACGACGAAAATATTGCTCACCAATTAGAAGAAATATTCTTGAACGACATTGAAAATTCTAGTTTGCAAACGGTGGGCATCTTTAACCGCCAATCACGCTGGCTGAAGTTCAAACAGACTTTTTCACGGCTCTTGTCGCCGATTTTATAAAGGTTGGGATTTGACGTTTGAAAATGGACATGATAGGCTAGCTACAATAAATTAAAGCGCAATAACTTTCACATTAAGTAGCGGATAATCTGGGTGTCAGGAAGTCGGTGGTTGCTGCGAACCGATCAGGATTATTGCGGCGAAATACCGTGGAATAGTTTTGTTAAGAACGGCTAATAACTAGAACCGTTATCATCTAGTGAGTGAGACTGTCCCCTAGGGAGGGTCTAATTTGGGTGGTACCACGGTTAATTCGTCCCGGTTGTATTTTAAATACAACCGGGATTTTTTATTAGCTAAATTAAGGAGGAAGAGGATGCAAAAGGTAAAGACACGGGAAGCAAGTTTAGTTTTGATTGTCATGTTGGCAATTTTAGGAACCGGCGTGATTAAGTGGGGGTTGTCACCCCAAACACCGGTACTCTTAGTATTAGGATTATTAACGATTTGGGCTAAAATACGGGGGTTTAGCTGGCAAGCGATTAACGATGGAATTAAATCGGGGATCGAAACCGGGATTATCCCGATTTTCATCTTTATCCTTGTAGGAGCGTTAATCAGCGTTTGGATTGCGGCCGGCATCATCCCAACGTTGATGCTCGTAGGTTTTAAAATGATCAGTGTAAATTGGTTCATCCCTTCCGTCTTCGTAGTCTGCGCATTGGTGGGGACTGCCGTCGGATCGGCGTTTACGGTGATGTCGACCGTGGGGATCGCGTTTTTTGGAATGGGGATGACGATGGGCATTAACCCAGCGTTAGTTGCTGGAGCAATCATTTCCGGAGCGGTTTTTGGCGACAAGTGCTCGCCGCTTTCTGAATCAACTAACCTCTCCGCGGCGGTGGTCGATGCCGATTTATTTGATCATATTCGCAACTTGATGTGGTCAACGTTGCCAGCCTTTGTGGGAGCGTTAATCTTGTTTGCTATTTTTGGTGCAGGGGACGCCCAAAATGCTGACATTAGCAAAATTCAGCATACTGAATCAGTTTTACAGGCCCATTTTGCAACCGGCTGGTGGGTTTTGATTCCAATTATTTTAATGTTTGTTTGCGCTTGGCGCCGAGTTCCGGCAGTTCCCACCCTGTTCATCAACATTGGGGTGTCGGTAGGTTTAATTTGGCTCGAACATCCGGCTACTTCCGTGCAGCACTTAGCTAAAATTATTGAAACTGGCTACGTTGCTCACACTGGTAACCTAGAGGTGGATCAATTACTAAGTCGGGGCGGAATTGCCAGCATGATGACCACCGTCTCCTTGATTGTGGTGACCTTGTCACTAGGCGGCGTGCTCGTTCATTTAGGATTGATCAACCAGGTCATGGAACCAATTGCGCGAGTACTAAATAGCGACGGCAAATTGATTTTAGCAGTGGTTCTTAGTGCGATGGGAGCCAACCTCTTGATTGGAGAGCAGTTTTTATCGGTAATTCTGCCAGGAAAAGCCTTCAAAGCGACCTTTAAAAAAGCCGGCTTAGCAAACGTAGCGCTAAGCCGGGCTTTGGAAGACGGGGGAACCGTCATTAATTACCTAGTACCTTGGGGCGTGGCGGCGACGTTTGCGGCAAATACGTTCCACGTAGCCACGTTGGACTACTTGCCATTTGCCTTTTTTAGCCTTTTGTCGCCCGTTTTCTCAATCTTGAGTGGTTTCACCGGGATTGGGTTAAAACGAAGTAAGGCAAGTTCTAATCAAACCCAGCCGTGAATCTGTAACCAGTCCAGCAGTTGGCGACTGAGAACTTGCGATCCGGCCACGTCGGGATGAACTTCATCCGTAGTGGAATATTTCCAAGTAGCGGTCGGAATTACGGTGAAATTAAACGTTTGTGCGATGGTTTTGATCGTTTTAGCATGGCTCTGGTTTAACGGAATCATCACGAAAATTTGAGCTTCATTGAACTTAAATTGAACTTCCTTCATAAAGGCAGTGAAGTACATTTCAAATACTAGAGTATCGAATTGCCAGTCGTTGGTGCCTAAGTTAATAAAAACAAATTTAGGTTGGAAATCAGGTGCCGGAGTTTCGTAATCTACGTAGTTAATAAAACGGGGCGCGGCAGGAACCCCGCCCGTGCCGTAACGAATAATTCCGGCTGCACTGTAAGCGACCCGATAGTCTTCCCAATTTAATTTACGGGAAACTAGTGCTGCGTAGTTGAGGTCGGCGCCGTAGCCGCGAGAAGGAACTTTTTCACGTACCCAACATCCCGCCGTGATGGAATCGCCAATCCAAGCAACCAAGGGCCCAGCAGGTTTAACTGCGTGCATTTGGCCACCCGCAGAAGGATGGACATCGGCAAGCGTTAAACCTGCTGAAGAAGTCCAAACCTCGTCTTGGTCGGTATTACCAGTGAAATAAAGGTGCACGACGTGTCGGGATTTTGAACTTAATTGAAGTTCAAAGCGGGGCTCGTTAAGTTCAATCAGTCGAGGCTGATCGTCAACAAAAATCGTGACGGTTTGCGGGATGGTGAGGTCCGGAAGTATCCATTCCAAAATCACGCTCGCAGCATTTTGAACTTCAAAGGTCACTTGAGCACCCAAGTTGGTGGTGTACATCACCGAATGATTTGTAAACTTTTTAGGAACCCACCGGCCAATAAAATAAAGATTGGGAATGGTGCCGTTTGCGGACGTGGGGATTAGTCTTTCCATTAGCAGAGCCCTCCTTAGCCGGGGTTATACATGCATTCAATTTCATGATCGTTGATCAAGCCGATTGCTTGCATGAATGAGTAAATGATTACCGGCCCCACAAATTTAAACCCGCGCTGTTTTAAATCTGCAGAAATTTTTGCTGAAAGCGGGGTGTGCGCGTGGATTTCTTCCGGAATCCGGATGTGGTCGTTGATTTGCCGGCCATTAACAAATTGCCAAATATATTTATCAAAGCTGCCAAACTCCGCCTGGACCTGCATAAAGGCCTGAGCGTTCGTAATGGTGGCTTTTAATTTACCGCGATGCCGTAAAATAGCTGGATTTTGCATAAGCTTTTCCACGTCAGCATCCGTCATTTGGGCAACCTTAGCGACCTCAAAGTTAGCGAAGGATTCTTTGAAGGCAGCCCGTTTATTAAGGATTGTATTCCAACTGAGCCCAGCTTGATAGCCTTCTAGTGAGAGCATTTCAAACATGTAACGGTCGTCGTGAGAAACTTGGCCCCATTCGTTAGCGTGGTAAGCTTGCATCAGTGGGGAAGCGTTCCGAGCCCATGTACAAATAAAATTATTTTCCATCATAAATCTCCATCCTAAAAGAAAAATGCCAAGAACGAAGCGACATCGCAAAAGCGAAGGTCGATGCGCCATTAAAGTAGGCGGGTCGGTCGTTTCATTCACTGACATTAACTTCATTTAACTTAATTTTAGCACAGTTACTGATGGAACAATTAACGAGAAGAATCGTAGCCGTTGAATAATAGGTTAAGGACCACGGCGGTGATGCTAGCCACCACGATGCCGTTAGTTAAGAGCATCTGGCAGGCTTGAGGGAGGGCTCGGTAGATTTGCGGATCTACGGTTGACCCCAACCCCATTCCAATGGATAATGCACTGATTAAGATATCTTTAGTTTGATTGAAGTTCACCTTTTGGAGAATTCGGACGCCTTGGATGCCGACAATGCCGAACATTACTAGCATAGCGCCTCCCAGGACGCTAGAAGGAATAATGGTGGCCATGGCGCCGGCCTTTGGGAGGAGTCCTAAGAGGATTAGAAATCCAGCAGCGTAATAAAGCGGTTTGCGACTTTTAACACCGGAAAGTTGCAAAACCCCTACGTTTTCAGAAAAGGTGGAATACGGGAAGGTATTGAAAACTCCGCCTAAAATGGCAGCAACGCCTTCCGCACGGTATCCCCGTTTTAAATCGGTTTGGGTGATTTCTTTACCAACTAAATCCCCGAGGGCGAAGAATACCCCCGTGGATTCAATCATCGTGGTGAGGGTCACCATAATCATCGTTAAAATCGCTGAGAGGTTAAAAGTCGGCACTCCAAAGTAAAAGGGGCGGGGAAAATGAAACCAGCTTGCTTGTAAAACGGGGGTAAATGATACCATTCCTAACAAAGCGGCGATGCCGGTTCCAACGAGAATCCCAATTAACACGGCAATGGAACGCATGAAACCGCGCGCCCAAACGTTGATGAGGACGATTACTGCAACGGTAACCAAACCGACTAATAGATTTTTGGGGTCGCCGTATGATTGCGCAGCGGGATTTCCACCCCCGATGTCTTCAAATGCCACGGGAATTAAGGTAAACCCAATTACGGTGATGATGGAACCAGTTACGATTGGCGGAAAAAGGCCCCTAATTTTGGAAAAGAGCCCGGCAACCAAAATAACGAAGAGACCCGACGCAATAATTGCCCCATACATTGCCGTAATCCCTAGTCCTCCGCCAATCCGTTCTAGAGGTTGGACCGATTGAATTGCGCAACCTAGCACTACAGGTAGGCCAATTCCGGTGAGCGGCGTGGTTCTAATTTGTAAAAGGGTGGCAATGCCACACATGAAAATGTCGATGGACACCAAATAGGTCATTTGGGCGGCGGTAAAATGTAAAAAGCCCCCGATAAGGAGGGGGACGATTACGTCACCGGAATACATCGCCAAGAGGTGCTGAAAACCAAGTACCGCTGCTTTACCCTCGGTTAGTTGCGGGGTTATTTCGGTAATTGGTGCGTCAGCATACGAATCATTAGTTTTCATAAAGCACATTCCTCGTTTTCATATATTTTCAAAAGTTATGAAAGCGAGCCTATAAATAGTCTGGAAGGCGCCAAACTACAATTAAAAAAAGCTGGGACATGAGGGTTAGCAGTTTACCACACCGTCACCAAGATTTATCGTTCCCCACCGTATCTTAGAAGTGGCCCGATTATTGGCACGACAAAGCAAACGGACTAGCTCATTCTCCAGCCATTTTGATGAATATGTAAGTTAAAAATTCCTATAGTCCAACATTTACGGCGTTGGGTAGAAACTGTCAACCAGATTAAGACATTATATAGGCTTGGGTCCATTTAATTTGTCTGAAATTTTAACACATAAAAAATATTTCAACAACTCACGATCACGCGGGGAGCGTACAAAAGCTTCAATAATCGATAAAATTGGAGAAAGAATGAATCCGTTCTATAATGGTAAAAAGACGTTTTAAAGGAGAATACAATGAAGATATTAGCAATCGGGATGGATCGTCCGGTCTCTGATGTAGTGGCGGCGGAGCTAAATGCTTTGCCAGAAGTAAAGGTGACTATCGCTGAAGTTCAAGAGGCGATGGGCAGCTACGACGTATTATACGTAGACCTGCTTCATTTGGGGATGGACGAGGAGTTTGAAACGGTGGTGGACCGGCTAGAAGAACAACAATTACAAGTTAATAAAATTGTTTTTTTAGCAACTGCTGGAATGGATAACGAAATTGATCCCACTTGGATTGAAGTTCAGGACGTAAAGGAACTAATGCTGGAGGTCAAGTACGTGGCTAAGCTAGTTGATGAAACAGAGCTGCCGTACACCATCATTCGACCAGTTGAAGTTAAATCTGAAGTTCAAAATCAAGGTGCTGAAATTACTCCGGAAGGACAACCGATCCCCACTGCCATAGTTAGTGAGCGGGCAGTTATCAAGCTCGTTAAGCAAGCAATTTTAACAGAAGAATACCAAAATCAATCCGTAGGGATCTCAAATCCCAATTAAGGAGGAACTATGCCACTTAAATTTATGTACGGGCCGGCCAGTGTCGACCATTTAGATGCGGTTGCTGAAACAATAATTGAACTTCAGCAACAACAAAAGCAACGTAAAATTTACTATTTGGTACCTAATCACATTAAGTTCCAATCTGAAATTCAATTGTTGCAAAAACTCCGCGAAAAAAGCGATTCAGCGGGCCCGGTTTTTGCGCAAAAGGATATTCAAATTTTATCGATTAGCCGGTTAGCGTGGTTTTTCTTACGTAATAGTAGCATTTACCAGTATCCCCGTTTGACTAATTCAAGTACCAGTATGTTACTCTACCGAATTATCGTGGAGCATCAGGATGAACTATTATTATTCCATAACATTGATGCACAACTTGGTTTAATTCAAGAAATCACTAGCCAATTGGCAGAATTTAAACAAGGAAACGTAAGCCCTGAAAATTTAAGTCAAATCATTGATCAACTAGCCAAAAATGAAGATCCCCAGTTAGACTTGATGGCTAAGTTGCATGATTTAAACATCATCTATACGGCTTATGACGAAGCAATTCAACAAAAGTTTGTTGATAGCAGTGATATCTTGCGTGCATTAACCGACCAGTTAGCCAAAATGGATTTACATGCACAAAGCTTTGTGATTAGCGGTTTTTCTAATTTTACTGCGGAAGAGCTTAATTTAATTCAGACGTTGATTAAGGCTAACGCGACCGTCGTAATTGACTTAGTAATGGAGCGTAATCCACTAAATGAAAAACTTTCAGAAAATAGCTTGTTTTTTGAAAACGAAAAATTATTTTTCAAAATAAATGAATGGGCTCGTGAAAACGGGATTCAAGTTGTTTCTCCACGAGTGGTAACCAAAAAACGGGTAAATGACGACCTAAGAAAACTAGAGCGCTACTGGGTTGCATCTACGCAGGGACAGCTTGGTCGGAATGGGCATGAACAAAATAACAGTGTGGAGGTGCTCGAATTTAACAGTCGGTATGCCGAAGTAGAGCACGTAGCCACGGCAATTCGCCAAATGATGACGAAGGATGATCGGCTAAATTTCTCCGATTTTTCAGTGTTAACTCGTCATTTGAGCGACTACGACACAATTATTAAGCCAATTTTCGATCAGTTTGATATTCCGATTTTTTACGATATGCAAGTGGCGATGAAAAACCATCCCCTACTAGAATTGATTAACGCATTGTTCGACGTTCAAAAGCGGCATTTTCGTTACGAAGACGTAATGCGCTTGCTGAAAACTGGCCTTCTCCGTCCTGAAAACGACGCCGACCCGGACGGAAAGGATTTTGTCAAAAGCGTCCAAATTACGGAAAACTACGTGCTGCGTCAGGGAATTTACGGCAGTAAGTGGCTGCAAAAAGCTCCGTGGCGATACCAACGTTTCAATGACGTTGATATGGAGCAGCAAACTGACGAGGAACGTGAAATTAACCGACGGATTAACGAAATTAAGGATTACGTAGTTAAAACGGTCAACCCGTTTTTCAACCAGTTGGCGGTGGCTGAAAATGGCGCGGAGGCAGCCAAGGCACTGTACCAGTTTTTAATTCGTAACCACGTGGACCAGCGGTTGCTGGCCTGGCGCGACCAATGGATTGAAGACGGTAACTTGGCCAAGGCTGCTGAACCAGAGCAGACTTGGGAAACGTTTGTGACGATGCTGGATGAATTTGTGGACATTTTAGGTGACCAGCCATTTGATTCCAACAATTTCCTCGGTTTATTAAATGCTGGCTTTGAAAATGCGACCTACTCTCAAATCCCATCCACTTTGGATCAGGTGCTTATTTCAGAAAGCGGCATGGTGCAAATGATGGATCGGAAGGTGGTCTTCATCATTGGCGCGACCGACCGGGCCATGCCGGAACAAATTCAGGATAATGATTTTTTGAGTCAGGAAGGTAAAGCGCAAGTTAGTGACCAGCTTGCAGATGACCAATTCCTTAAGATGAGTAACGAGCGACAAATGCGTCAGGAACCTTATTTAAACTACCTAACCTTTATGATTGGTTCTCAAAGGTTAATCTTTACCTATCCAAAACGGGGCAATGACGGAACTGACTTTAAATTGTCGCCTTACGTGGAACGAATTAAGGCTTACTTTGAAATTGAAGTTCAATGTTTGCCTAGTCGTCCGGCCGTGGACCAACCGCTTATTCAACCGTTTATCGGTTCAAAAAGGAGTACGCTAAGCCATTTAGTTCAGTACGCTCGTTCCATGAAGGAAAGTAAGCAACCGGCTGACGTACGGTGGAATTTAATTTACAGCATCTTAGAGGCTGGCCGCTGGCATGATTTAACCGAACGACTGATGGGGAGTTTAAGTTATAAGAACGTCCCTCGCAAGTTAAAACCGGACATCGTCACGCAGTTATATGGTGATAAAATTTACGCTTCGGTTTCGAAACTCGAGGAATTTTTCCGCAATGAATATTCATACTTCTTGAAGTACGGTTTGAAACTGCAAGAACGGGAAACGGCGGATTTAAGCCCGGCGGATACCGGACAGTACTTCCACGCTGCGATGGATAACCTAGTAAAAGTAATTACTCAAGCGGATCTGAACTTCAATGAAGTTAATCAAACACAGATAAAACAGGTTACTAAAAGAGTTTTAGAAAACATGCGCCAAGACTCGCAGTTTGATCAATTTAATAGCACCTACCGAATGGGATACTTGAGAAAGCAGTTAGATCGTACGGTGGAAACGATGGTTACGGCGATTTTTAAACAATTAGCTCAGACCAGAATGCGGCCAATTGCTTCAGAGCAAATGTTTGGCCAAATTGGCTTGAAGGAAGGCTTACCTGCGCTGAACTTCAAAGTTAATGGAAAACAGGAAGTTAACGTCCGCGGTAAAATCGACCGCATCGACAAAATTAATATTGAAGGTCAACCATATTTAGGAGTGGTCGATTACAAGTCGAGCACGCGTAAGTTCGACTTTGCCGATGCTTATTACGGGCTGGCAATGCAGATGTTGTTATATTTAGACGTTGTGCAGCAAAATCGACAACGGATTGATCCTCACGAACAAGCACGACTATCAAGCGCGCTATACATGATTTTCCAAGATCCACTGTTAAAGGCTACCGATTTGAAGGTGCAAGACGAAGATCAATTGCAACAGGCACTCTTCAAAAAGTTTTCTTTAAACGGGTTCGTGTTGAACAACGAAGAACTGTTGAAGGAAATTGATAAAACGGTCGCTGAAACTGGTAAATCGGCAGTGTACCCGTTTGATTTCACTAAGAGCGGTAGCCTAACCAAGGCTAGCTTAAACAACGTCGTCAGTGAAACTGAACTTCAGGATTTAATTAAACATGCCGAAGAGAAGGTCATTGAAGCTGGAAAACGAATCTTTAGTGGTGAAGTCGATTTGAACCCGGTACAATGGCCAGACCGGACGACCGCGCTGGAATATTCACCATATAAAGAAATTATGCAATTTGACGCAATGCTACCGGAAAATAATTACCGAGTCTTAGAAAAACTCGATAAAGAAACGGTCTTAAGGAAGATTGAGGAGGAACGCAAGAAGAATGGCAACTAGAACTTACACGCCTAGTCAACAACAAGCAATTGATAGTTCGGGGCATAATATTTTAGTTTCGGCCTCCGCTGGATCGGGAAAGACCTCGGTTTTAGTTGAACGGGTAATTCAAAAGATTATCAACGGAGAAGACGTGGATCGTCTCCTGGTCGTGACCTTCACTGAAGCAGCCGCTGCTGAAATGAAGGAGCGGATCCGAGCGGCAATTATGAAAAAGATTAGTGAGGTTAAGGATGCTGACTTACAAAACCACCTTTCGCTACAGCTCGGCAAATTAAATAACGCTAATATCAGTACTTTGCACGCTTTCTGTATGGCGGTGATCCGCAACTACTACTACGTAATCGACTTAGATCCAGCCTTTCGCATCATGGATCCTACGGAAAGTGAGTTATTGAAGGAACAGGTGTGGGCCGACTTACGGGAGGAACTGTACGAAAGTGATGAGGATGGCCAATTTGCCCGCTTAACGCGCAATTTTTCTAACGACCGTTCGGATGCTGGTTTACAGGAATTAATGTTGGACTTGTTCGAATTTGCAAACGCCAACCCGGATCCTGAAGCGTGGCTAACTAAGATTGCCAATAATTATGAAGTACAAACTGATCAGGTAATGGAAATGGATTTTGTGAAACAAATCCTCGCAAAGATAAAAACGCAGCTGATTCAAATTTATCAAACGGACCTTAACCTTACCGAACGTGCAATTAACGGCGGCGAGCCTTTGCAAAAAGCGGCCGCTAATTTCCAAGCGGAAGTAGCCGGTTTAAAAACCGTGATTGATCAATTTGATCAGCCTAACTGGGATGCCTTGCAACAGGCAATGGTTAACTTTAAGTTTGCTCAGCTACCGCGTGGGAAAAAGCCTGAAGTTCAAGAGTTTAATTTAGAAGCTAAGCCGTTACGCAACGAATTTAAAGCTGAATTTAACGGATTAGTGGAGCGGTACTTTAAACTAAAAAATGACCAGTTAATCGCCATTTTTAAGGACGCGCGGGAGATAATGCTGAAGTTAATTGAAGTTCAGCAGCAATTTTCCGACCGCTTTTTACAAGAAAAGCTAACGCGGCGTTCCCTGGATTTTAGTGACCTAGAGCACTTTGCGTTACAAATTTTGCAAAACCAGTCCGAAGAGGGTCAGGCGGTTCGGCGAAATTTCCAGGAGAAATTTAACGAAGTAATTGTCGATGAATACCAAGATATTAACCCGCTTCAGGAGACCATTTTGACGGCGGTGGCTCGTGAAGATCCTGGAAACATGTTCATGGTGGGGGACGTTAAACAGTCAATTTACGCCTTCCGAATGGCAGACCCCAGCTTATTCATTAGTAAAAGCCGGCGATTTAAACAATCTGGGCAACCAGACGAACGGATTATTCTGGCGGAAAATTTCCGTTCTATGCAAAACGTTGATGATTTTACCAACTTGATTTTTAACCAAATCATGGACCAGGCGGTGGGTGAAATTGCCTACGACGCGGATGCACAGCTGAAGTTCGGCGCGAAATATTACCCCGCTGAAGTTCAGAATGACACGGAAGTTCTATTATTTGACGATCAGCAAAACGAAAATACGGCTGACCAAGAACCTGGGGCGATAATCACCGATAAAAACGACGGACAGTTGCAAATGATTGCGCAACGAATTAAGCGGCTATTTGCGGATCAAACCGAAGTTTTCGATCGGGACACGCAGGAAATGCGGCCTTTGAAATATAGTGATATTGCATTGCTGCATTCGACGGGGAATAACAATCTTAACATCGTGGACACCTTCAAAAAGTACGGAATCCCAATTGAAGTTAGCAATGCCCAAGACTATTTCCAAACGACCGAAGTTTCGATCATGATGGCCCTCTTGAAGATTATTGATAATCCGTACCAGGACATCCCATTAGCGGCCGTTTTACGTTCGCCAATTGTTGGCCTTGATGAAAACGAGCTGGCCTTTTTGCGAATTTCTAAGAAGAACGGGCATTATTTTGAGTCGGTATTGTATTTCCAAAATGAGTTTAAAATTGATTACCAAAATGAATTTCAAGCCAACTTAAAACGTAAAATTGACCAGTTCTTAGCCCAATTACAGCATTTTCGGAAGCTTTCCCAACAATGCACGCTGGTAGATTTACTTTGGGAGATTTACCAAGAGACCGGGTATTTGGATTACGTCGGCGGAATGCCGGATGGACCGCAACGACAAAATAACCTCCATGCTTTATATGACCGGGCCCAAAGCTATGAAGAGTCCAGTTTTAAAGGGTTATTTCAATTCGTGCGTTTTGTAGAAAAAATGCGCGAAAAGAATAAAGATTTGGCAGAAAATCCGGTAGTTACCGATACGGAAGCCGTAAAATTAATGACCATCCATAGTAGTAAGGGATTAGAGTTTCCAATCGTGTTCCTGATCGATGCGGATCACGGGTTTAATAATAGCGACACTAAGGGCCGCTACGTGTTGGACCGTGATGCGGGGATGGGAATTACCGTGAAGGACTTTGTGCACCGCTTAGAAGTCGACACGATGCAGAAAAACTGGATTATTGACGTACGGCAACGTAAAATGCTCGCCGAAGAGCTCCGGGTGCTCTACGTTGCGCTAACTCGTGCACAACAAAAGTTAATCATTACCGGAGCGCTAAAGGCTGCTACCCCAACGCTAGAAAAGTGGGCCCAGGCAGCTGACATGGGTGAGCTGCTGTTGCCAGAAGCTGAGCGGGGGAAGGCGAAAAACTTTCTTGATTGGATTGGAATGGCGATTATGCGAGTACCATCCGTTACGGAAGACTATCCCGAAGTTAGTTCAAGAAAATTGGACTCTGTCGCGGGAGTTGAAGTTAAATTGAAGGTCGTTAACCGCGCTGATTTACTGGCTGGACAGCGTTCTGACACGGGAATTGAGCAAGGACCACCACCAACGTTAGAAAAAGTGGACGTGAATAGCGACATTAATGATGCAGACCAAATTAGGGCGATTCTGAACTTCAAATATCATGATATTGAAGCAACCCAAACGACGGCTTATCAGTCTGTATCGGAAATTAAACGGGTTTTTGATGATCCGGACAAATTAGAGATGGACTTTAGTGCGGTCGACCGTGACCAAAAAATCCGTCCGCAGAAACGGTTTGTCACCGATCAACTGATGACGCCCCGCTTTATGAGTGAAGTTAGTCAACCTAAACCAACTGAAATCGGAACGGCGACCCACTTGATTTTGCAGCAGCTTGATTTGCGAGAACCGGTTACTCAGACAGTAATCAAGGATAAAATTCGTGAGTTAGTGATGAATCAGGTATTAGAAGAAGCCGTAGCGAAGCGAATTCGAATCAACAGCATCTTAGACTTCTTTGAAAGTGAACTAGGACAATTAATGTTGGCTCATCCCGAACAAGTGCACCGTGAAGAGGCGTTCTCATTGCTGTTGCCGGCAAAGGGGCTGTTTCCTAATGTAGTTGGCAATCAGGACGTTTTAATTCACGGAATTATCGATGCGTACTTCGAATTAGATGGCCGAGTAATTCTGCTGGACTACAAAACTGACTTTGTACTTCCAGGTAGCCCGCAGCAAGGGATTCAAAAAGTGATTGATCGGTACCAGGGTCAGGTTAACCTATATGCGCAAGCATTAAGTAATATTCTGGGTAAACCAGTTAACGAAAAGTACCTGTATTTATTGTCAATTGGGAAGCTAGTAGAAATTCAATAAGTAGTTAGCTTGCAAACTGGATTCTGCCAAAAATATTTGGTGGCGGAACCCAGTTTTCTATACGGCAGTAAAAGGTGGGCGAGAACGTAAATTAGTTTTGGTGAATTCAAAGTTAGTTCAAAAATTAATGATAACGATTTAGGCGGAAGGACAATTGAAGTACAGTTGTAGTTCCGTGTGGAAAACTGTGGATAACTTTGTTCATAACTTTGGAAGAGGAAATAAAGTTGTGCACAAAACTGATTAAACCGACCTTCGGACTTGTAGAAAAGTTTTCCACAGGTTGCGGTGGAAAATGTGGATAAAAAAATTAAAAAGTGAATTTTAAGGTGAAAAACGCCGCTATGACAACGTTTGTAGCGGTAACAAAATTTTAAAAATGAAGGTGGAAAACTGTGGATAAGTAAAAATGCTGTTGACAAATCCAAAGAAATAAATGTGGTGGCGAACATAAATTCGGCCCAATATGTTGTGAGTATTTCAAAACGCCTGTGGAAAACTTTGTGGATAACTTGAGGATTGGATGTGGATAAACGGTGAATATCAAAATTATTGGTGTGGGAAAGTTAAAGGAAAAATATCTGAAACAGGGGATTGCAGAATACGCCAAACGACTTTCTAAATTCTGCAAATTTCAAATTATTGAAGTCCCGGATGAAAAAGCGCCCGAAAGTTTAAGTGACGCTCAGATGGAAATGGTCAAGGAAAAGGAAGGAGAACGCATTTTAGCTAAGATTAAGGACCGTGAATACGTCTTTACCCTAGAGATTAAGGGTAAGGAGCGTTCTTCAGAAGAGCTGGCCGAAGAGATCGCGAAATTAACCACGTATGGACATTCAGACATCACCTTCGTTATTGGCGGTTCGCTGGGTTTAAGCCCAGCAGTAATGAAACGAGCTGACACGGCAATTTCATTTGGGCGGTTTACCTTACCGCACCAGCTGATGCGGTTGGTGCTAACGGAACAAATTTACCGAGCCTTCATGATTCAATCGGGGAGTCCGTACCATAAGTAAATAAACTAAAATTAAGGACCGTTTTCGCTAAAGAGAACGGTCCTTAATTTTATTGTTGTGGATCGTATTTAAACCATAGGACGTAGTAGATAGAGTTTGCTACCATAAAAATTAAACTTAAAGTTAATCCAATCAACTCTATAGAGATAGTATTGTCGGCGGTGAAAAGTAAAATAAATGGTAGGGAAAAAACTAAAAGAAAGCAACTAGTTAAAAGCCATGCAAGCACTTTTTGTATAGTTTTAAGAGCAATATTTTTCTCACGTTCATCGTCTCCGGAATAGAAGAATTGATTGTATTTCACACCCAAAGATCGATGATACCAATTGCGAAATCTTTGAGGAATGAAAGCAGTCAATAGAACTAAAATAAATGTGATGGAACTAGGAAGTATCCCAGCAATTCCCAAAAATATAATAATAAATGGCAAAATCATAGTATTATTCATCCAAAAATCAAAGTATACTAACCGTTGCGTTCTACTCATTGTCTTCCTCCTGAGGATACATAAATAATTGATCTACTGTAGTGTTTAAAATATGGGCCAGTTCAAAAGCTAGGGAAAGTGATGGATCATATTTGTTATTTTCGATGGCGTTAATTGTCTGACGCGTAACCCCAGCTAATTGAGCAACTTCAGCTTGAGAGAGCTTAAGGTGCTTACGACGCCTAGTAATGCTATTTTTCATGGTTATTGCTCCCTTATTAAATGTAAAATACTTTTTACATTTTTAGTAAAACATGTTTTACATATAAAGTCAAACATATTTTACATTTTAAAAAAGGACCGCTCCTAGCGCTGTTCCTAGAGGCGGTTCTTTTTAAGTTAAATTAAGTCTTTTAAACAAATTCTGAAGTTCAATTTAAGTTTATTTTAATTAAAATTTATATTCAAATATATTTGAAATTATAAACCAGCTACCTCTGTAATTAGATAGCTGATTATTTACTAGCAAGAAACAAGATATGTGTTTGTTAATTAAGTGATTAGGGTAGAAATATAGTTAAGTTTTTTAAAAACAATTAAGAAAATTGATGTGTGCAGTTATTTTATAAAAAATAAATTCATTAAAAGTACTTGAATTGTTATTGAAAACGTTTTATTATAAAAATTGTAAGAAAAGTGAATAAAGAGCAAAGTTGTTACTTTAAGTAGGCAATATCTGTAGTAAGTATTTTTATACTTCTGGAGATATTGCCTTTTTTATTGGATGGAGGATTTTTTATGGTAGAGGAATTGATAAAAAAAACAAGTCGTCAGATGCCAGATGGTTTTCTGTGGGGTGGTGCAACAGCTGCTAATCAATTAGAAGGCGGTTTTAACGAAGGCGGAAAAGGGTTATCAGTTTCGGATGTGTATACATTTGATAGTAAGCGCCCTAAAAGTGAATGGACTAAGCAATGGTTAGGAATGACTCATGAACAAGTAGCGCAAGCTCAAGATCCTAATAGCAAAGAATTTTATCCTAAAAGAATTGGTGTAGATTTTTACCATCATTATAAAGAAGATATAAAGTTGTTTGCTGAAATGGGTTTTAAGGCATTTAGAATGTCGATTGCTTGGACTCGAATTTTTCCTAATGGTGATGAAAAGCAACCAAACGAAGACGGATTAAATTTCTATGACGCCGTTTTTGATGAATTAAATAAATATAATATTGAACCAATTGTCTCACTATCTCACTATGAGATGCCCCTAAATTTAGTTACAAATTATGGGGGATGGACAAACCGAAAAGTGATTGATTTTTTTGTTAAATTTGCAGAGACAGTTTTTAAACGTTACAGAAAAAAAGTAAAGTATTGGATGACATTTAACGAAATAAATTCGGTAAAACACCATCCATATGTGAGTGTGGGAGTAATTGAGGAAGGAGCAAAAAATATAGAACAAGAGAAATATCAAGGAGCTCACCATCAATTCATAGCTAGTGCACTAGCAACTAAGTTATGTCATGAAATTATACCAGGATCTAAAGTAGGTTGTATGATTAGTTATCAAATGCTATTACCGTATACTTGTAATCCAGAAGATGTACAAGCAACAGTAGAAGCTCAGCGAGTCTCATTATTCTTCAGCGACGTGCAAGCTCAGGGTAAATACCCAGCGTATACTAATAGGATGTTCAAAGAAAAAAATGTACATTTAAAAGCTGAACCTAACGATGCAGAAATTTTGCGTAAATATCCTGTTGACTACGTTTCATTTAGTTACTATATGTCTAGTACGGTTAGCGCTCATCCAGAAAAATTAGAACATGCTGAAGGTAATTTAATTACAGGAGGAATAAAAAACCCTTATTTAAAGAGTAGTGAATGGGGATGGCAAATCGATCCTGTTAGTTTAAGGATAGCACTGAATCAGCTATACACTCGTTATCAGAAGCCAATTTTTATTGCAGAAAATGGTCTGGGAGCAAAGGATCAAGTAGATAAAAACGGTAAAATTAATGACCAGTATCGTATTGACTATTTAAGAGAACATATCAAGCAAATGAAAGAAGCGCTATATGATGGGGTTGATTTATTTGGTTATACCATGTGGGGATGCATTGATATAGTTAGTGCTTCTACTTCACAGATGTCAAAACGTTATGGTTTCGTTTATGTTGATCAAGACGATGATGGGAAAGGAACTAAGCAGCGACTTAGAAAGGAATCATTTTATTGGTACAAAAAGGTTATTGATACAAATGGCGAAGATCTAAGCTAAATTTTAGTAGTAATCATATTAAATTGGTTAAAGAATGGAAGTATGATATGAAAAAAGACTAAACTAGATGTATGACAAATTTAGGACGTGAAAAAATGCGTATTAAGTCAGTTATTAATAATAATGTTGTACTAGTTAATACTAACGATGAAGATGAATGTGTTTTAGTAGGACGAGGTATAGGTTTTTCGAAAAAGCCAGGCGAATTTGTAGAAGAAGATAGAATTCAGAAAAAATTTTTATTAGCTGATAAAGGCACAATGGCTAAATTCAGTCGTATTCTAAACGAGGTTACTAGTGAAGAATTGCTAGTTACTTCAAAAATTATTAGTATGGCTCGTCAAGAGTTAAAAGTGAAATTGAGCGAATCAATTTATATCAGTCTTACAGATCATATACATTATGTTATTGAAAGATATCATCAAGGTAAATTGATGACTAATACTTTTTTATGGGATATAAAAAGGTATTATCCTAAAGAATTCGAAGTGGCTCTTAAAGCGGTGCATCTAATAAACAAGAAATTTAACATTAAGCTAAAAGATGACGAAGCAGGATATATAGCATTTCATTTTATCAACGCTACTAACGATATTGGTGAAGACGGTAATACTGCTTTACTGACGAAACTAGTACATGAAATAATTAATATTGTGAGTTTGAATTTAGATATGGTCATAGATTCATCTGACATTAGTAGCTATCGTTTTATTACTCACGTAAAGTTCTTTTCTCAGAGGTTAATAAAGCGGATGCAGTCGGCTGATGAAACGGAAAGTGATCTTTTTAATTTAGTTAGAAATAAGTACGAAAAGTCGTATAAGATAGTTAAAAAAATAGATTTATTTTTAAATAAAGAATATCAATATTCAATGAGTAAAAATGACCAATTGTATTTTATGATGCATATTCATCGATTGATAGCACATGAAAAATTGAATAAATAATATAGAGATTGTTACTTTAATTAGGCAAGACTCGATTATCAGCAATTTTTGTGGGATAATTGGGTCTTTTTTTAAACTTAAAAGGGGTTGAAGATATGGATTATAGTGTTTTAGGCAGTAATATTTTAAAAAATATTGGTGGTGAAAATAATGTTCAAGATTTAATACATTGCGCTACCAGATTGAGATTCACTTTAAAAAACCGTAGCCTAGCCAATAAAGAGGAAGTTGAAGAATTAGATGGGGTTATTACTGTAGTTGAAAGTGGCGGCCAATTTCAGGTAGTTATCGGAAATAATGTTGGGTATGTCTTTGACGCGATTATGGCAATGACTGGTTTGGGGACAGCTACCCAGTCCAATACAGAAGAAAACCAAGATAAAGGAAATTTGTTTGATCGTTTTGTAGATATGATCTCTGGAATTTTTTCACCCATTCTAGGATTGTTAGCAGGTTCAGGTGTTCTAAAGGGATTATTAGCACTTGGAGTAAGCTTAGGAATGAATGCGAAAGACGGAACGTATATCATTTTGAACGCTGCAGCAGACAGTATGTTTTATTTTTTACCAATCATTTTGGCAGTTTCAGCAGCGCGAAAATTTAAGGCAAACCAGTATATTGCAATAGCTTTAGCAGGTTCTCTTGTATATCCAGCAATTGTAACAGCATATACTGAAGGGACTAAGTTGACCTTTTTAGGAATACCAGTGATTTTGTCTCAATATAGTAGCACGGTTATTCCGGCAATCTTAGCAATTTGGGTAATGTCTAAATTGCAACACTTCTTTGAAGCAAAATTCCATGAAAGTGTACGAAATTTATTAACACCATTTTTATGTTTGGTAATAATGGTACCGCTAACATTGCTAGTGGTTGGTCCTGTATCGACGTACGCTAGTGGTTTGTTAGCAAGTTGTTATTTATGGATTTATAATGTTAGCCCATTAATTTCTGGAGCAGTGATGGGAGCTGGATGGCAAATTTTTGTAATCTTTGGTTTGCATTGGGGATTTGTACCAGTAATGCTTAATAATATTTCAGCATTTCATCGGGATACACTGGGAGCAATGGTTGGCCCAGCTGTTGCAGCGCAGACCGGGGCCGCTTTAGGAGTATTTTTTAAGACACATAAAACTAAAATGAAAGGTTTATCATTGTCAGCCTTTATCTCTGGACTTTTCGGTATTACTGAACCTGCAGTATACGGCGTCAACTTAAAATTAAAACGTCCATTCATTATTGGAATTATTAGTGGTGGTATTGGTGGAGCAATTGCTGGTGCCTCTGGTGCAGCTGCTTTAGCTGTTGCTACTCGGAGCATACTTACAATTCCAGTTTATATGGGACATGGATTCTTAGGCTATGTAGTTGGCTACTTTGGAGCAATGCTTTTAGCGCTAACACTAACGTTAATCTTTGGAGTTGAAGAGCAAGACTCTGACAAAGAAAATATTTCGGAAGAAACAACGTTAATCAGAAAAGATACTTTATTAAGCCCAGTAAGCGGACAAGTAAAACCACTTAGTACAGTTAATGATCCAACATTTTCTTCTGGGGCAATGGGAGCAGGTTTTTCAGTAGACCCTAGCGAAGATGCAATTTATGCTCCTGCAGATGCAGAGGTGACAATGCTATTTCCAACGAAACATGCAATTGGTCTTCGAACGGATAGTGGCGCAGAAATTCTAATTCATATTGGTATTGATACCGTTAAATTAAACGGTGAAGGTTTTGCAGCTTTGGTGAAAACAGGAGATCACGTAAAACGTGGAGAAAAATTAATTGAATTTGATCGTAAAAAAATACGTGATCAAGGGTTTGATTCTACAGTAGTAGTAGTAGTTACAAATACAGATAGTTATTTAGATATATTAAATCAACATGAAAATGAAGATGTAGAAACTGGCAAAGAAGTTTTGTCGTTAATGATTTAATTTGAAAGGAGATACTTGTATGTTTCCAAAAGATTTTTTATGGGGCGGTGCAATAGCTGCTAATCAAGCAGAAGGAGCTTGGGATGTTGATGAAAAAGGTATCGCTTTAAGTGATGTCATTAGGGGAGGCATCATTAAAGGGAAACTGGATCAATATATTTATCCGGATAAATACTATCCGAGCCATGAAGCAATTGATTTTTATCATCGTTATCACGAAGATTTAAAATTAATGGCGGGGATGGGCTTTAATTGTTTTAGAACTTCAATAGCATGGTCGAGAATTTTTCCTACAGGAGAAGAAACACAGCCAAATGAAAAGGGATTAGCATATTATCGGGAAATGTTTACCACAATGAAAGAATTAAAAATGAAGCCAGTGGTTACGATATCTCATTACGAAACTCCTCTTCATTTAGTTAATAAATATAATGGTTGGGAAAGTAAAAAACTAATCCCGCTTTTTGAAAGATACTGCAAGGCTTTATTTGAAAACTTTGGTGATTTAGTTCCATATTGGATGACCTTCAATGAAATGAATAATGTTCACACCATTCCTTTTGCAGCAGCTGCAATAAGGTTACATGGAGACGAAAATCATCAATTGCAACAGAAATACCAAGCCGCGCATAACATGTTTGTAGCCAATGCTAAGGCAGTAAAACTAGCAAAAAGAATCATGCCTAAAGCACATATGGGGATTATGCTGTCGTTGAGCGGTGCGGTTTTATACCCAGCTACAACGAAGCCAGATGATGTTTTAGCAACTATGAATCTTCAGCGAAGAAGCCTATTCTTTGCAGATGTTCAACTTCAAGGAAAATACCCACGTTATTTTGAACGAATCTGCAAAGAACATCATCTTAATTTAGATAGAACACAAGAAGAATTGCAATTAATCAATGATTATACGTCTGATTTTCTTGGATTCAGTTATTATCGAAGTTCAGTATATGCTGCTGGGGAATCTCAAAAAGGCGGAACTGGTGGACTATTAGGATTAGAAAATAAGTATCTAAAGAAGTCTGATTGGGGATGGCCAATTGATCCTCAAGGCCTTAGATATTTATGCAATATACTGGAAGATCGATATCATAAACCGATGTTTATTGTAGAAAATGGTTTGGGTGCAGAAGATAAGATTAGTGATGATGGCAAAATATATGATTCATACAGGATAGAGTATCTTAAGGACCATTTAAAAGTGATTGATGAAGCAATTAAAGATGGATGCGAAATAATCGGTTATACTTGGTGGGGACCGATTGATATCGTTTCGGCTGGAACTGGCGAAATGAAAAAACGCTATGGATTTATTTATGTTGATAAGGATAACAATGGTAATGGAACGCTAAAGAGGATGAAAAAAGAAAGCTATAACGTTTATAAAGAAATTATTTCAACAAATGGTAAATCTTTGTACAAGTAATAAAAAGCCGTTTCCAATCCGGAAGCGGCTTTTTAAGTTAAATCAACACTTTTAAATGAATTCTGAAGTTCAATTTAAGTTCGTTTGAGCTGATCAAATCAGTTATTTAGTGCAACCAGTGCTCTAAAAGCGGAAACTTAGTTTCTAACCATACCATTAGTTTAGTATGTACGATTCGTTGATGCAGCTCGGGAGAGGCTTTTTTTAAGCAGAAGAATGCTAAAATGAAAAAGGGAGTGCCGGGCATGATTGGCAACACCGCGCCAATAGCGCCTAAAATTACGTTAAAAATGGTGGCCGCGACCCAAAAAAAGCGCGAAATTGCAAATGTCATCTAAATCAACTCCTTCGACTCTAAAAATAGCACCTTCAGTTAACAAATACGAGCAAAAGGCTGGATTATTTAGCATTCCTTAATTACTTTTAAATTTTCTGAAAGAAGGTCGATCTAAATTAAAATTCATCGGTTAAAAAACATTACTGAAGTTCAATTGGACCAAATTATGGCAATTTGGTTGGACGGAAATTTATCTGCGCACCATTTTGTGGATCCCCAATACTGGAAGCAAAATCAAAGGGCAGTGCAGGCGGCAATGCAGCAGGCAACAGTTTACGTTGCTGAGGACGAGTGCTGCATTCGAGGCTTTGCGGGACTACAAGAAAACTATCTGGCGGGGATTTTTGTGCCTGCTGATGTGCAAGGACAAGGAATTGGCGGCCGGTTAGTGACGCAGCTTCAACACGATTACTCTGAACTTAGTTTGGCAGTATATGAGCAAAATCCGGCGGCAATTCGATTCTATTTGAGTCATAATTTTCAAACTATTAAGCGGCAAATTGATGAAGCAACGCAACAACCAGAATTAGTAATGCAATGGCGTCAAGAACGTTAAAAGGTTTCGTGGTGTTGAATTTAGGCAGGTTCAAAGCATGCGCCAAAAGTCAGTTTGCCCCCCTTAAACCCCAAATCGACTATTATGCCAATAATTAGCATAATGGTTGATTTTTAGTTAATGCTTACAAATTTTCCGGATTTTGTCCCGTTTCCTTTTTATAAAAAGCGTTAAGTACTAACTTTTAGCACTTCTTAGCTTAGAATCAAGCAGCCTTTACTCGGACACTACTAAGTAAGAAGACCAAGATGAAACATGCAGTACTAGCTAAGATTGGCCAGTATAAAACGGAAATCCAATCAAGGGAAAAATAGGCAACATCAAACACCCGGTTTTTTACAAAACGGATGGCGGCAAAGAATAGCAAGTTAAAAATTGCCATCAAAAAGCCAACCGTCAAGCTATACAGAGCTCCTTCTTGAATTTGTTCCAATAAAATATCACCGGGAGAGTAACCTAAAATTCTCAATTGCGTGAAATCTTGATTTGCAATATTTCTTTCCATAATGGTTAAGGAAATCATATTGCCGGCGACGATAATTAAGGTGGGGCCCAGATAAATCAGTAACACGAGGAACACCCCAGTAAGGCTCCGGACGCGTTGCATGTTAAGCAATTCCAAAACTAGATGAAGAATCCCTGAAAGAAGCAGCAATGCGATTAAAAAAGGTTTAATTAGGGTAGTTAATCGTGAGGAATGGCGGTTAACTCGATAAAACGCGGTATTTAGCGTCCGCGTGCCTAGTTTACGCACTCCATAGTAAATTAAACGAAGACTGAGCTTGATTAAGTGATTGCCAACTAGCCAAACCAAAGTGGCGGTAAGGAACAACAGTAGCTGAAAAGTATCGGTAGGTTTAATATCGTTGGTAGCAAAGTAGATTTGGTAGTACTCCCAAGGATCCCTGAGATGGTTAGCACAACCACGATGCCGAAAAAAACAGTTTTCAGAATTTTCAAAAAGCGGAGTTGCTTGTTATTTTTCATTTTCATTAGAGTGTGGTAACTATAAAGAAAACTTGAAACGTAGGTGATAATCGAGGTGAGTCCCCAAACTGCGCAGAACGAATTTAACTGGTAATTGATTACAACGGAAGGAATGTAAGTTTTTCCCGCTTCGTTTTGAATGAGGTGGTACAATTCTTGAGCTAAGGGAAGGGCAAAAAAATAGCCTATCAAAGTTCCTAATGAACTAACTAAAACCATCTGTACCGTGGTAATTTGAGCTAATTGGGCAGGGTTAGACCCTAGTTGAGCCAGTCGGGCGTGTTCTTTAGCGAGCGCTTTTCCAATGGTTCCAATGACGCCGCTGATTACCACAAAGAGGGTTACGAGGCCAAAGCTCAGGGGAGTAATAAAGAGCGCATTGGTGACTTCAGAATGGTGAACAACGGGTGCCAGCGGAAAATAAATAATTAAACAGCTGGAACTTACTAAACTAGCTGCAATAAATACAACTAAAGCACCTAACCAATTGTTAAGTTGGTAGCGAAATTCTTTAATGCCAATTCGAATCATGATGAGGTTCCCCCTGAAAGATAAATTAAATCTGTAGTCGTGGGGTTTGAAATACTATGCGTAAGGCGTCCGTCGTTTAAAATGATTACCCGATCACTTTGAGCGGCTAGTTCTAGATTATGAGTAACCATTACGAGGGTGGTGCCACGCTGAACTAATTTTTGCAAAAGCTGCATTACAATTGCTCCTGATTTGGAATCAAGTGCACCGGTGGGTTCATCGGCAAAAACTACGCTAGCTCCTGCAAGAATTTCACGCGCAATGGCCACCTTTTGTTGTTCACCACCAGATAGATCGGTAACGTTGCCGAACAAATTGCCGTTGAACTTCATTTTTGATAAAAGAGCGGTTACGCGAGAACATTCAATAGGCTTACGAGCAAGCCGGAGCGGCAGGACGGCGTTTTCGTACGGAGAAAGGTAAGGAACTAGGTTATACTGTTGAAAAATCATACCCACCGTCGTTCGGCGAAATTGGGCTAGCTTGCGTGGGTTAAGTTGAAAAGGATTGGTGCCATTAATCGCAACGGTTCCCCCTGAGGGTGATAGTAAACCGGCAATACACTTAATTAGCGTAGTTTTACCACTTCCAGAAGGGCCTACGATGCTTAAAAATTCTCCGGGCCTGACCGACATATTCACGTTGCTTAAAACGGGCTTCAATTGGGAATGCGGACCATAGTAATAGTTTTTGTTTAGATGTTGTACTTCAATGATGGATTGCACTATATTTACCCTCCAATCGGTAAAAAAATTATTCAATATGGATATCGCCGTCGTTAGTGCTAAATGAATAATTGGTTGCTAGATTGCCGTCGGTAAAGTGGCGTCGGGAGTGACCAAAGATCGTAGTTTTTCCGTCGTTAGCTGTGGCGGAGGCGGCAAGGTTTTTAGCTGAATTTAAAACGGCATGAATGTCACCGTCGCTCGTGCGGACAGCCAGGTCGTGAGTGATCTGAAGTTCATTTAAGTTAATATCACCATCGGATGAAGTTAAATTGGCACGATTAAGTTTGGTATTGGTGATTGAAATATCGTCGGCGTTAGCAATTGAAGCGGGCTGCTTTTGAAAGTCGGAGTTTTGGATGTCTACTTCGCCATCATTGTTAATATTCAAGTTGTCAGCCGTGACGTTATTTAAATTCAGGTCAGCTTCACCACTAATGCTTAAGAGCCCATTGACCTTCACGTTGTTTAAATGAACTTCATTAGTTCCCCGTAATCGAAGTTGATCGACGTTTAAAGCGGAAAAATTAAGTTCGCCGGTGGAGCTGCCCTTTACCGAACGAAGGGTGGTTTGTCGCGGAATTTTAATTAAAATGGGGTCAGAGTGGTCATAACGGTTGAGAAGTGAAGTTAGTAAATGGTTCAATCCCGCTGTCCCAATGGTTAATCGCTGGGAGTCAGATTGGTAATGGATTTGATTTAGGGAAGTCGGTGCGGACACCTTTACTGACTTGCCATCATAAGCTTCAACCTTAACGTCATTTGGGGTTTTAAGTTCAATGGAACGAACCTGACGATAAGATTTAGTGGTTGAATGCGGACTAACAAAATGAATTTGTTCGTTTATTTGAGGAACATCATAAAAAGCGTTATTAAGCGAAGCAATGGTGATAAAGATGATTCCAAGAATGGTTAGTGCAAATCCAACGATAAAAGTTTTTTTCATGGGTTTATACCCTCTTTCCGAAATGATTTTTTTCGTTGAGGAAGTTGTATAATTTCTGGAATAATTGGGAAACGAGGTGGATACCGTTCACCGTAAGCCAGTGGAAGATTGGGAGAAGTAATAAAAACAACCCCAAAGCAGTAAAGCCAATTCCGAGAACTAAGACTCCCGCCCAAAATGAAGTGAAGATTATGTAACCGCCCGCCCCAATTAAAATTACGCCCATCAGCAGTAACCCTAAAAAGAAGGCAGCAATAGTGACCACTATCGAAAAAATAATGCTGGACGGAACCACGCAAATGGTGATGAGGATGGCGGGGATGATCAGACCCACTGGCGTAGCAAAGGAGAGGATTGCTAAAATGATTAGCCAAATGGTGCGCACGTCACGTTGCGGTTGCTTAGATTGGGTTCGCGCGCCAGTGTCGTCCATGGTTTGGCTAGCCTTGATCGAATAATCAGCAAGCACTTTCCTAGCCAACTGGACCGGCGTGCCAAGCTTATCAACGGCTGCGGCATACGTTTCAATTCCGGCGTCTGCAAGGTATTCAGTATAAAAATTAATTACATCTAACTGTTCTTCTGCAGTTAGTTCGGTTAAATGGGACTTTAGTTCATCGATGTATTCATGCATCTGATTCAACTCCTCCAAGTAATTGGTCGATTTGGTTTTTAAAAGTGAGCCACTCGTGCTGAACTTCAGTTAACTGCGCTTGACCTTCAGCGGTGATTTGATAATAGCGACGATTCCGTCCTTGATAGGGTTCGTCGTAGGTGGTAAGTAGGTTGGCCTTTTTCAGGCGCCTTAAAACGGGATACATGGTGGATTCGGAAACGGGGATGTGCTCTTGGACTTTCTGGGTTAAAGCATACCCGTAATAATCATCATGATTTAAAATGCCGAGTACGCATCCATCAAGTAAGGCGGTGGGAATTTGAATTGCCACATTACTCCTCCTTATACTATATGACATATAATATTACTTTAGCCACATTATGAGGTTAATCCTGTTGAAAGTCAATGGCGAATATCAAGAAAGTTTGAACTGGATAGAAGAAAAAGAGGGAGGATAAAAATCGGGCAGTTTGTGTGTAAACTAAAAAATCGATTATTATGCCCATATTTAGCATAATAATCGATTTTGGGACGAACGGAATAAACTAACTTTTGGCGCACGTCTTGACGCTATTAAAGCCAAAATTATTTTTTCAAAAAAGTTTCTTCGGGGAAAAGAATTTTTTTAGTTTTTCCGATTCTTTAGGCTTAAATTTTAATAAATGAAGTAACAAAAACCAATCCAGCAGTTCTGCCGGCACACTTTAGGGAGATTAATTTGCCAAACGTTGAACGTCTCGTACAATCATTAATTCTTCGTTAGTAGGAACGACTAACACGTCTACCGCGGCATTGTCAGGGCTGATTTTCCGTTCTTTGCCTCGGACGTCATTGCGGGAGGCGTCGACTGCCAAACCAAAGTAACTAAGTTGGTCAGCAATTTTTTGGCGTACTTCAATCGCATTCTCTCCGCAGCCTGCGGTGAAGACAATTGCGTCTAAACCGCCAAGTTCTGCAACGTAGCTTCCGATAAAACGGACAACTCGATTAATGAACATATCTAAAGCTAGTTGCGCTTGGGGGTTGGTAGGTGCAGCTTCTTCCAGATCCCGTTGGTCGGGAGAAAGCTGGGAGATGCCTAATAAACCTGATTTTTGGTTGAGGATGTCAACAACTTCTTCTACGCTAATTTCTAATTTCTCAGCTAGGAAAGCCACGAGGGAAGCATCCAAATCGCCTGCTCGAGTCGCCATCATTACCCCGCCTAGCGGAGTGAAGCCCATCGAAGTATCGATAACCTGACCATGGTCGAAGGCGGTGATTGACGAACCGGATCCCAAATGGCAGGTGATTAATTTTAGGTCTTCTAACGGCCGACCGAGCATTTCGGCAGCACGTTGGGCAACGTAACGGTGGCTAGTTCCGTGCGCACCATATTTCCGCACACCGTACTCGGTGTAATACTCGTAAGGAATGGGGTAAAGGTAGTTTACTTTTGGCATTTCTGCGTACAATGAAGTGTCGAAAACGGCTACTTGTCGCGCTTTAGGCAATAGCTGCATGAAAATCTCAATATAGCGCGCCTCAATGGGGTTGTGCAGCGGGGCGTACTGGGAGAGTTCCTTAATCTGAGCCAAAACTTCATTGTCTACTAAGACAGAATCTTTAAAATACTCACCCCCAGCGACAACACGATGACCAATTCCGCTAATTTCGTGAAGATGTTCCACGACCCCTTGATCTTTTAGGTACGAAAGCACCATGGTAGCTGCTAAATCGTAGGTAATATTATCTTGGGTAATGCGGTACTTTTCTTGCCCGGGTTGTTGAGCAGTAAAAACGGAGGCAGGCAAATCAATTCGATCAACCAATCCGCTCGCTAAGATTTGCTCATCAGGCATGGAGAATAATTTCCATTTCAAAGTTGAACTACCAGCATTAATAACTAATTCTTTTAACATACGTCATTCCTCACTAACTCCGACAATTTTAAACGAACTGATGAATCCGCTTACATTTTAATAATAAACGATTTAACGATTTTTATCCATCAATAATCGTCTTAGCGTTAACAAATTCGCGAATTCCCAGGTCACTTAATTCCCGTCCGTAGCCTGAAAGTTTTACGCCCCCAAACGGAAGGCTTGCGTGTGAAGTTAGCATTTGGTTAATGGCGACTTGACCAGTTTCGATTTGGGAAGCGAGCTTTTCAGCACGGTCTAAATCGCCAGCAAAGACGGTACCGCCTAGTCCATGTTGTGAGGCGTTTGCGAGCTCAATTGCTTCTTCGTCACTGTCGACTTTATAAACTTGTGCAACTGGACCAAAGAGCTCTTGATCATACATCGGATTGTCGGGTTGCATGCCACTAAGAATCAACGGGTGGAAACTAGCGCCAGGCCCTTCAAACGGCGTATTGTCGCCCCAAAGCAATTCAGCACCGCCGGCGATGGCCATATCAACTTGTTTTTGTAGTTTTTCTTGGGCAGACTTGGAAGAAAGTGGCGCAAGAGTTGTTTTCGGATCTTGGGGATCACCAATTTTTCGTTTAGCAAACTCCGCGATTAGTCCGTCTAAGAACTGGTCGTAAACTTTTGAATTAATAATGAATCGTTTAGCGGAAGTGCAAACTTGTCCAGCGTTGGTCAGCCGGGCTTTCGCGCCAACTTTAATTGCCTGGTCAAGATCGGCATCTTCCGTAACGATGAACACGTCGGTTCCGCCTAGCTCCATGGTTGATTTCTTTAGGTTCGCGCCAGCTTCGGCCGCAATCTTCTTTCCGGCGCCTTCCGAACCAGTTAAAGCGACCCCTTGAACACGTGGATCAGCAATGATGGTGTTGACTTGGTCATAGTTGATCAATAAGTTTTTGAAAGCTCCGGTAGGGATACCGGCTTTTTGGGTAACCGTGGCAAAGGCATCGGAACAGTCCGGAATTATGCTAGGATCCTTCAATAAAACGGGGTTTCCCACCATGAAATTAGGAGCAAATACGCGCATGATTTGGGTGTACGGGAAGTTCCAAGGCTCAACTAATAAAATTGCCCCAATGGATTGGTATTTAACGTGAGCGCGAACGCCCGGAACGTCGTTGTACGGGGTATCTTCCAATAGTTTAGCGGCGTTTTGGGCGTAGTATTCCGCAAACTCAATAGTTTTTTTAACCTCTGCTTGTGCTTCGGTGAAAAGCATTCCCATGTTGGTAGTGATTAAACGGGCGTAGTCATCGAGATTTTCCCGGAAGGTGTCCGCAATTAATTGTAGTTTCTCAGCTCGTTTTTCGATAGGTTGAGTTTTGGCAAGTTGGTAAAATTCATCGGCATTTTTTAAAGCAACTTCGACCTCTTGATCAGTGGTGCTTGGATATGTTTGAATTAATTTTCCAGTATATGGATTTACAGATTGGTATGCCATAAAAAAATCAGCTCCTTTTTCGTTATGGTTCTATTGTGCAAAAGAATGCGCTTACATTCAAGTAATATCGCTTATTTGTTAAAAAATAAATTTAAGCTCTTTTACGTGGAGGAAAAAGTTTGGTTTTTGGTATATCCCAAAAACCCGATTGAGGTTCTTCATTTTTCGACCTCTTTTAAGGTCGCTTTCAGTTAGTTAAATGAACTTAAATTTAAGTTCAGCATTCCTGAATTGACGGTAATATAAAACGAGACCCGGTAATTTCCAGAGTCTCGTTATGAAGGTTAAATTAAGTTAGTAATGGATTACTTTTCACTGGAGCTAGACTGCTCACGAACTTGTTCAAGTAAGTCGGGGTCCTTGACCAACGCATCACGGATTTCTTTTAAATAAATTTCACTATTATCAACTTCATCAGTGTTTTCTTCCTCTTCAGCTTTCTTAGGTACAAACTTATTAACGGTTTTTACGATAATAAAGACCACGAAGGCGATAATTAAAAAGTTAATGACGGCGTTGATGAAGCTCCCAAATTTAAAGGTAGCGCCAGCCACCTTGAATGACCAGTCTGAAAAATCAATTCCTCCGACGAAAAGGCCAATTAATGGGTTAATTAAATAGTTGACCAACGCCTTAACGATTGAAGTAAAAGCACCCCCAATGATAACCCCAACGGCTAAATCAAGGACGTTTCCACGTGAAACAAATTCTTTAAACTCCTTAAGCATATGTAGTACACTCCCTATTTTTAGATGGTGCCGGCACTTTGCTTTAATCGGCCGACAATAATTTTAACTTTGGATAATTTCCTTCGTTAATTACCATTTCTAGTTTAACATGGTCAGCCATAATTTAAGTAGCGGACGAATTTTACCAATTTAGTAAGGATTAGAGTGGCAAATCAAAAAAGAGGCTAAAGAAATGCTTTTCATGGATGAAAAGATTCTTAAAAAGTCGTTTTGGTGTTTTACCTTCAATAAAACCAAAACGTGTGCCAAAAGTCAGTTGGTTCCACTTAACCAAAAATCGACCATCATGCCAAATTCAGGCATCATGGTCGATTTTCAGTTAATGCTCGCAAACTACCCGACTTTGGTCCCACTCTCTTTGGATTAAGCAGAACTTGTCGCCCTTTGAAGCTAGTAAATTAAGCGAGTCGTCCTATTTAATCTTAATTTTCACCGTAGAAACTAAGAATGACGACCCCCACAATGATGAAGAAGATACCTAAAATATTGCCTAGATTGATCGGTTCCTTCCAAAAAAGGAAGGCAATCACGGCAGTTAGCAAAATGCCAATACCTGCCCACACTGCATACGCAATGTTTAGGTTAATCGTTTTTAGCGAAAGCGAGAAAAAGTAAAAGCAAATTCCATACGAAAGCAACGCAGAAATGCCGTAAACGGGACGCGTAAAACCGGCCGACGCCTTTAATAAATTATCTCCAATTAATTCACCAACGATGGCAAATGATAAATACATATACCCCATATCTTTGACCTCTAATTCTGATTTAACTCCTTCATCATAACAGAAATTATTAAATAAAATGTTAGTTATAAAAATTTAGCGGGTGAAATTTTATGCGGGTTGGTGATTAGTAAATTGAAGCGAAGCTGTTGAAAACTAACAAAGTTCTAAAAGACAATTCAACAAATCTATCTCAAAGCGGGTGGTAGTTTGATACAATCAACTTAAAAACATCACAGTACGAGATGATTTAGGAGGATTGAAATGGCGACGGTTAAAGATGTGGCGTTACGGGCAGGAGTCTCATTGGGTTCAGTTTCAAATTATTTGAATGGTAAAAGATTAAAGCCCAAGACTGCTAGTCGAATCAAAAAAGCCATGGATGAACTCGATTATCATCAAAATATTATTGCAAGTGGGTTAAAGAAGAACAAAAGTATGTCAATCGGGATTGTAGTGAATAGTTTAACCGACTTTTTTTCAATGTCGATTGTATCCGAAATCGAAAATTACGTGGAAAATTATGGCTATAGCATTATTATCTGTGATTGCCGAGAAGATAAACAACGTTTTGAAGAAAAGATCGAGTTCCTGTTAAACCGCTCGATTGACGCAATTGTAGTTTTTCACCAAGACGAAAGTTCTCCCATGTTGGAAAAAGTGGTGGAGCAAGCCGTACCGATTGTAGCAATTGACGCACCGATTCATGGGATTCAATCCGACGTGGTTTTAGTTAATAATTATGAGTCATCGCGGGAAGGCGTGGTGGATTTAATTAACCGCGGTTACCAAAAAATTGGCATTATCTCGGGGCAACCTCGGAATTACATTTCCCGAGAACGTCAGGGCGGATATGAAGATGCTCTAAGAGAACACGACTTGCCCATTAATCAGCAGTATATTTGGCAAGGAAACTATACCATTCAATCAGGAGTGGAGGGGGCAACCCGCTTACTTACTAAGCACCCGGAAATTGAGGCGCTTTTCGTGATCAATTATTACATGTCATTAGGTGCGTTAAAGGCCTTAAGACAAAATTTTTCAAAAAGACACGTTGAAATGCTAGTGTTTGACCACTTTTTTGTTAACGATATTTTTTACCCATCAATTAGCTCGATTGAACAACCGGTCGCCACGATTGGAAAGACGGCGGGACGACTATTGATCGAACGTTTGGTGAAAGGTAAGGAAGGCAATTATGAAACTATTTATTGTAAAAATAGCCTACGTACTTAGGCAGCGCTAGTGGCTTTAAGGACGGATTGGCAAATAAAAGTAGGCAATTAAGTTTGCAAAATGTTTTTGAAAGCGCTTGCGTTATTTAGAGGGGCGTGTTATTATTTCGGTGAAAATGAAACGATTCAAAAGAAGGTGGTGATGTACAGCATTGGATTTTATTTTTCCCTAAAAATGAAACGTTTCAAATTTAAAGGAGGAATTTATCATGAACATTTTATTAGCGTGTGGTGGTGGGATGAGTTCGTCAATTTTGGCGGAAGCTTTGAGCAAGGAAGCTCAAAACAACGGAGTTACTTGGGAAGTTAACGAGTCTAGTATTGACCGTGTCGAAGACGACTTACAAGAAAAGGATTATCAAATTGTCCTCCTTGCGCCCCAAGTTTCGTTTAGGAAAAAATACATCGCCGGATTAGCTGAAGAAAAGGGTGCTAAATTAGTGCTGATTCCAATGACGATGTACACTCCTGCAAAGGCAAAGGAACTGTTTCAACTAGTTAATAAGGAGGCTAACCATGAACTTTGATACAATTTCCGAGAAAATGGGAGCGGTGGCCAACAACCGCTACTTAACCGCAATCCGGGATGGGATGGCTGTAATTATTCCCGTTTCAATTATTGGTTCGTTCTTTACAATTTTATTGAATTTACCAATCGATGCTTGGAAAGCATTTATTCAGCCCTATGCATCCATGTTGTCAATTCCAATGTACTATTCCATCAGTTTGATGGCGGTCTATTGTGTATTCTCGATTACTTCTAGTTTATGTAAATTTTATGATTTAGACCCAGTTTCTACATCCGTCTTAGCTGAAATGTCATTTTTTATTTTAGCAATTGTTCCAAACGTTTTAAGTGCTAAGACAGCCGGAATGGAGCCAGGAACTTACCTTCCATTGGCAAATATGGGAGCTCAAGGACTGTTTACCGCAATCCTGTGTGCCATTTTTTCAGTAGAAGTAGTGCGGTTCTTCTATAAAAAGAATTTAATTATCAAAATGCCAGAGGGCGTACCAAGTGCGGTGGGGAAATCGTTTAGCGCATTAATGCCTGGGGTAGTAATTATCGTGGTGTCGTTCGTTCTAAAAGAAATTTTGAAGCTGGACGTTAATGGAATTTTGACCTGGATTTTCTCGCCGATCGGCTACTTTGGTCACGACACCTTCCTTTCTGCGGTAATCCCGGTATTCTTGATTACCATTATTTGGCTCTTCGGGGTGCACGGAATGGTTATTGCCACCCCAATTCTGTATCCATATTGGTACGCTAACCTCAATGCCAACACTGATGCAATCGCGCACGGCGGCGCACCAGTTCACTTTATGACGGAACAATTTTTCCAATGGTTTGTTTGGGTTGGTGGAGCCGGAGCCACCCTTTCCTTAGCGATTCTACTGGCATTTTTCAGTAAGGCCAAGTTTAGTAAAACGATGGGGGCGGTCACCATCATTCCGGCCATTTTTAACATCAACGAACCGTTGATTTTTGGGATTCCTATCATTATGAACCCTTATTTTGCGGTACCGTTCGTACTTGCACCAACGGCAATGGCGGCGGTTACCTATTTAGCAATGAAATTGCACATGGTCGCGTACACGACCGCAGTGGCACCGTGGACGTTACCAGGCCCGATCGGAGCGTGGATGGCGACCGGATTTGACTGGCGAGCAATCGTCTTATGTATAGTGAATATTTTGATTTCGATGGTGATTTATTGGCCATTCTTTAAGGCATACGATAAAAACCAACTTAAATTAGAGAAAGTAGATGACTAGGTGATGTTTGGCATATCAGTTTACCCAAGTAAACAAAGTACAGCAGAATGCGTCACGTACATTGATAAAGCGGCTGATTTAGGTTACCAGCGTCTATTTACGAGCTTAATTGAATTGGAAGGCGATCCAGAGGAAACCATTGCTCGTTTTAAAACGGTGATTCATCACGCTAAGCAACGAAAGATGTGGGTGAGCTTAGACGTAAATCCAAGTTTGTTTCAAAAATTGAACGTTAGCTACGATGATTTGTCCTTTTTTAAAGACCTAGGAGCCGATATTTTACGATTAGACATGAGTTTTGACGGGATGCCGGAATCATTGATGACCTATGATGAGCATGACCTTACGATTGAAGTGAATATTAGTAACGATACTGGCAACGTCGCGAACATTTTGACTTACCGACCACTAAAATCAAAAATTATTGGGTGCCATAACTTTTACCCGCAACGTTATACCGGATTAGATACCGAATACTTTTTGCAAACAACCCAGAAGTATAAAGAAATGGGCTTACGAACGGCAGCATTTGTTTCATCCAACGTTGCCACGCAAGGTCCCCATCCCTACAATGCGGGGCTGCCAACTCTAGAAATTCATCGGGGGCGGCCAATTGTCGAACAAGTGCAATATTTAATCAGTACTAAATTAATTGATGATGTAATTATTGGCAATGCTTGTGCTAGTGATGAAGAACTTGCCCAAGTGGCAAAGCTAAATCAACAGTTGCCCGAGTTCTTGATTCAATTTACTCCAGGGACTACGGAGTTAGAAAAACAAATTATTTTGAATAATTTACATTTCAACCGCGGAGATATTAACAGCTACGCAATTCGGTCGACCTTTGTTAAGTTGAAGTATCGTCAGGTCAATATTCCGGTTAACAACGCGAAGCATCAACTGACCCGAGGAATGGTAACGATTGGTAATGATGATTTTGGACAGTATAAGGCAGAGGTGAACATTGTTAAGCAACCGATGGAAAATGCTGATGAGCTTAAAAATGTGGTTGCTACAATCGTACCGAATAATCAAGCGTTGATTGACTTCATCCAGCCTTGGGACAAGTTTAAGTTTATCGATGCGGACAAGTTTTAAATGGAAACGGGGAATTTGATTTGGAACGCAAATTGCAATAGTAAGTTAGCCAGTGCCGATAAAGCACACAGACGAAAGGGCTCATGGGAGTTCCAGGTGGATCAGGATTAGGCGGCGCGGCCTTTGCGCGCACGTGCTAATTCCTTTCGAAATACTTCAGCTGGTGTACAGAACTTAAGTAAGCGGCGCGGGAGATGGTTGAGCCGAGATTCAGCTTGACGGGCCAGACTGGGTGTAGCTAGATCGAGTGATTGCCCCTTAGGAAAGTAACGTCTGAGTATACGATTGTGGACCTCATTAGTGGCGCGTTCGGCCGAGCTATAAGGGTGGGCATAATAAGTCTCGGCAACACCCTCAAGCGCAGCCGTTAGCGTGGTGAACTCTGTTCCGTTATCCGCCGTAACTGTCCGCATAACGTCACCGAATTCAGCCGTAATATTTTGCATGGCATAAGCCACAGATTCAGCGTCTTTACCCTCGATCAAGCGGACAATCTCATAGCGCATTTTACGTTCGGTAAACGTTAATAGGACACTCTCGCTACCAGCACGTTTGCCAATGACAGTATCGATCTCAAAATGACCAAACTCGTGGCGCGTTTCTACTCGCTTTGGCCGTTCTTCAATACTACGACCGAGTAGGCGCTGATGTTGGTGCGAGTGGTGCTGGGTCGTCCGGCGTTTTGTTTTTTCCAGCAGATCAAGGTTACGGATCTCCAATAGTTGCGCATCGATATAGTTGTACAAAGTCTTCGTACAGACCATTTTGGCCGGCTTAAATAACCGGTGCTTACGGGCATAACCAACAGCAGCGTCCGGAGACCAGCCCTCATGGCAGAACTTATCATCAAAGTAGGCTAAGAAGGCCGTCACTTGGCTAAATTTTAATGGACGTCCACAGTTTTGCCGCTTTATTTCATAGCGATTCTGAGCGGCTTCAGGGCTGTAAATTTCAAAGTAGTGTTTCTGATTATTAACGCGTTTAACTTGCGTGACTCGACCACGCTTGAGCTCATTATTGACGGTCTGGTGGCAGACGCCTAATCGAATCGCTATTTGCCGTGCTGAGCATCCTTCAATGTGCCAAGCGGCGATTTGACCGCGTTCGATTTCCGATAAATGGTGACCTTTTGGGCGTGGTGTGATAGACTGTTCTTGCATCAAGACGAAAACTTCTTTCATTGTTTGTTGTAGGAACTTCAATGATACCTGAATTTTTCGTCTTGGTGTTTTTTTTTTTTACCATTTTGGCTGCGTGGCTAACTTAATTATAAAACGCGCGATTTGATTTGGAAGGTTTAGAAGAAATTTGTTTTGAAATAATTAGTCACTCGGGCCAGGCGAAGGGCTTACTGATGGAAGCGGTGACCGATTCGCGAGCGGAACATCCAGACTATTCGGCAATTGAAACGATGCTAAAAGATGCTCGAGACGAGTTGAAGGTTGCTCAAAAAGCGCATTTGAAGGTGTTATCCGACTTTGCACAATCGGGGCAAGGAGACGCGGTTAATCCGCTATATATCCACGCGGAAGACCAGATGATGTCAGCAGAAATCTTCCTGGACTTACTTAGTGAACTGATTACTACTAATAAGGAACTCCAAGAAATAAAGCAACAGCTTTAAGATAACTGCAATTGAGGTTGTTTTAGGTTGGATTTGAGGTTCAATTGAACTTCAGAATCAGTTTAAAAATGAATTTAACGCAGTTATTCAATAAGCTAATAAAAATACGTTCCCGTTCTCGCTTTCAACGATTAACTAAACTATAAGGACATTTTTAAGCCGGTTAATCTATCAAGACAGCTGGAACGGGAATTTTTATTGAGGTAAATTTAATGATGGTAGAAGACAAGATTTTAAATTTTGAAAAGATGGGTTTAGGGTTATTTATTCACTGGGGTCTCTACGCGCACTTTGCGGAAGGTGAATGGGCGCAAAATATTTTAGAGGTTCCAAATTACTCGCAAGCCTTTACACATTTCAATCCCGATCCTAAGAAAATTCGACAGTGGGTTACCCTGGCAAAACAAAATGGTTTTAAGTACATCGTGTTAACGGCCAAGCATCACGACGGTTTTTGTCTGTTTGATACTAAGGGGATTTCTGAATTTGACAGCATGCACACGCCTTTTAAAGCAGATGTCATTAAGATCTTTGTTGATGAATGCCACCGACAAGGAATCGCTCCGTTTTTGTACTTTGCCACCTATGATTGGCATAATTCTAAATATACTGCGGACTTTCCGGGATACCTTGCAGAGTTACGGCAGCTAATTCGACTTTTGGCAACGAATTACGGAGAAATTGGTGGTTTTTGGTTTGACGGTAATTGGGACAAACCGAATGCGGATTGGCAGACGGACCAGTTATACAGCGAGATTCGCCAACTTCAACCTCAGGCAATGATCACCAATAACACGGGCCTAGAACAGCAGGGGGTTAATCAAGGCGAGGCCGTGGATGTCCTAACTTTTGAGCGTGGTAATCCACAAAATATCAAACATGAGCAGCACGGCCGGTACTTTGCTGCGGAAACTTCGATGACGCTTAACCGCCATTGGGGCAACGCAGAAAATGATTTAGATTACGTGGCTGCTCGCCAATTAATTGAACAAATTTGTCAATCTCGTAAAGTAGGAGCCAACTTACTAATTAATATCGGGCCTCAATTCGACGGTTCAATTGATTTACCAAGTCAGGCGCTTCTTGAATTGGTCGGCAAATGGATGCGAGTTAACGGAACGGCAATCACAGCCACCGCTAACGAAACTCATCCAACGTATATCGCTGAGAATAACGATAAAAACTTCATTAAAGGTGACTATTTGTTTGTTACTGGCCTGCAGAACATAGGGAACCATAACGTGGTGCTGGGTGGCGAACTGGCACAGGAAATTATCTTTCAAGGGCAGATGCCCCAACGAAAAATTAAGCGAATTGTTTGGTTGGATAATGGGCAATCCGTGGATTTCCAACAAAGTTCAGATGAGCTAAAAATACTTGCTGACAGTTTCCGGTACGGCACGCACCTAGTAGTACGGGTAGCCCAAATCACTTTTGTAGATTAAGCCATATCCAATAAACTAAAACGAGACCTAGGGAAAAATTCCCTAGGTCTCGTTTTAAAAATAGAATATTGAAGTTCAATTATGCGCGTTGCCCATCCCAACGGTTAGGCTTAGATGGCAAAATCATCAAGATAAAGAACCAGATCGTTCCAATTAGCGGAATGAGGTCAATTAAGACCCACCAACCCGAACGATCCGTGTCGTGTAAACGACGGAACTTAAGTGATAAGGTTCCCACCCAAACAATCAAGGTAACGATTTGTACCACTACGTTAGTGCTTAGATCCCGCCAGTTATAAATATCATCGATGGGATGCCCCATTAATTTTGTGATGATACTAACTGCTAAACCGCCGATGATGTAGTTAATAATTACTGGCCACCAATATTCGGCACGTTTTGCAGTACCAGAAAAATCAAATAAATTATTCCAGAATTTCTTGTATGCAGTTACCATAAAATGTTTCCTCTCTAAGTAAATTTAAAATTAATACCAGCTTTTTAAGTCTTCAGTTCGTTGGACATCGTTGTTTAAAAGTCGGTGAAAATAACGGAATTAATTCCAGATAAATTTAATCCGTATAGAAATAAAACTAATCCATTGATCACCAGCGACATGATAATAATGCCATAGCGAATCGTTAGGTAACTATAGCCTGCCGGTCGCCAAGCGGTAAAGCGGGGACCCCGATAGCCGATTGCAATTAATAATAAGCCAATCGTAATAATTATTTGAATGACGGTTCCCACTACGTAAATTGGGTTACTAGGATGATTTAACTGGATGAAGTAAGTTCCGAGAGCTAAAAAATCCAGAAAACACGCAAATAATGGCATAAGCTTCTCCTTAATTTAACTTAATTATTAAGTACAATTGAAGTTCAAAAAACACCAACAATTAATTATTGCACTATTTTTACCAATCTTAAAGAAATATGATAATGCTGGAGTTTTCTTAATTATAAGGGGTACGAGTTTTAATAGCGATTTTTATGCTTGTAACGATTAGTAGCTATAAATATCCCGAAAGAATTAGTGATGAAAGTTTTAATAAAGTAACGACGATTTCTTTGATCTAGAAAAGCATTTTGAAGAAAATAGATGGCTGGAGAAGCCTAAGGAAGTGTCAATCAGGGGAGTGGTGCTTGGCAAATTTTTGGTTAAGTAAGTAACCATACCTAATTATTTAGGTGAGCTCTATTATTTCGAGCGGTTTGTGTTAAATTGGACTTGAAGAACAGCAAAAATGTATGGAGGAAAAATCTTTGGAAATCGAAGATGAGATTTTAGGAAACTTGAAACCGGTTAAGCAACGGTTGCTAAAGTATGGTTTTCAAGAAAAAGACGGTCAACTAGTTTTTACTAAGAAAATTATTAACGGTGATTTTTCGGTGAAAATTAGCATAGCCCCCACTGGACAAGTTACGGGGCACATTTTTGATTTAGCATTTGGCGATGAATACACCAATTTCCGAGCAAAATACGTGGCTGGAGAATTTGCGGGTAAGGTTCGTGAAACCTATGTAGCACTTTTAAAATCAATTGCTGACCAATGTTTCACGTTTGATGATCATGCGCACGTAGGTCAAAAGTGGATTGTCCCTGCAAACCCTAAATATTTTGATGTGGATAAGGCGTTTCGTGAAAATAGCACCATTATTTGGAAACAGACCAGTAATATTAAGGTGAACGACCTGGTGTACCTTTACGTCACGTCGCCGATTTCGGCGATTAGGTACAAGTGTCTGGCTGTGGAAGTTAACATTCCGCAAAATTACCGGGATGCCAATATTAAAATGAATAAGGCGATGCGGATTCATTTGATAAGGAAATATGACAAAACCCAATTTGCGCTCCCCGTTTTAAAACAGTACGGGGTCACCACGGTGCGGGGACCGCGGCACATGCCCAAGCAGTTGACGCATTACATGCAAGTACAAGAGGGTGATGGCGATGAGTAATTCACTATCCGATTTGTCGTTAGAAGAACTGTGGCAACTTTTTCCAATCCAGCTGGTTGCTCCTCGACCAAAATGGCAAACTTGGTACGCAGAAGAAGAACGGCGTTTAAAGCACCTGCTCCCGGCCAACGCGGCAATTAGCCACGTAGGAAGTACGGCAATTGCTAATATTTGGGCCAAACCCATTGTCGATATTTTAGTGGAAGCTCCTCACGCCAATCATGCAACGATTAAAGAAATTTTGGAACAAAACGACTACATTTGCATGGCGCAACGGGAAAACCGGAGTGATTTTAATAAGGGATACCTGCCCCAAGGTTTTGCCGAGCGAGTTTTTCACCTTCATTTGCGGGTGCCTGGAGATAATGATGAAATATATTTTCGGGATTACCTAAATAATCATCCCGAAATTGCCCACCAGTATGAAGAATTAAAACTGGCGCTTTGGAAGCCTTATGAATACGATCGTGATGGCTATACGGCCGCCAAGACCGAGTTTGTAAAGAAGTACACGCAGCTAGCTAGAAGGGGCAAAGTTTAAGAAGCTATTTAGTTTTAGGTTAAAATAAGAGGTCTATCAATGAAAACAAGTCAGCCAGTCCAAGCCAAGTTAACCGAACTCAACATTCCGTTTGAAATTGTCAATCATCCGCCGGCAACGACCACCGCAGAAGCGGATAGTGATATTAAGGGGATTTCGGGAGTTCGCACGAAATCAATGTTTTTAACTAACCGACGGAAATCCGCGTACTATTTATTAATTGTGGACGATCAAAAGCACTTAGACATGCATAAGTTTGCGGAAATCGTGGGTGAAAAACGTTTACCAAAATAACTAAACTAGCGCGCCAGGCGAAGGCAGATTACAGCTTTTGGTTTATGCGCCCGGATGGCAAAATGTTAGCCCAAATCACCCAGTTAGTTGAAGAAAACAAATTGAAACCCATTATTGACTCAACTTTTACCTTTAACCAGATTCAAGCGGCTTTAGATTATTCTAGAAAAGGGCATGCACGGGGAAAAATTGTCATTGATATTAATCAGGATTTAAGCAAGGAAAAATAGTAATTAGGGTTAGAAGCGGCGGATGTAACACGATAATCGCGTTACATTTGGCGCTTTTTTTATTAATCTGGAAATAAAGGAGGACGTAAGATTAAAGGAAAAATATCGCCGGGCTTTGATAATGGTTTCGTTAATTATAGGTGTTTCGGTAACGCTATTAGTAGTACTGGGTTACGGGCGAGCGACCCAAAATACTACGAATGATCGATTAAATCCGTTTTTGACCACAAAAATAGACGATGGGGAGTTGCCGCAAGGAAAGCAAATGTCCGTAGATACATTCATTTCGGACGACCCGTTTGGTAATGGAGAGTGGCTTAAGTTTAAAGCGGGACAACATACTACTAAAGGATAAATAAGTGATGGTTTCACATCGGCGCTCTTACGTGGCTAATTGTACGATTAATTACTTACGAGGAAGTTCCCACGACGTTTAAGACACAAGTTAGAATCGACTATTTAGTATAGGCAAAAAACTATGGTCCCTCGAGTTTCCAAGAAGTGGGGCTGGTTGCCGTTTGGGGGACGAAAAAAGGGCTTTATCTTCGTACTTTAATTGAAGATATAGCCCTTTTTTATATAAAGTTAAATGCCTAGAAAATAGTTGACAATTATTTTTGTCTTAATTAACGGCCAGATAAGGCGCAGTTTACAATTGATTGTTGAATTTTTTGTACCATAAACTGTACAATGTAAAAGGGAATTAGTAAACTATAACGATTATTCAAAGTTAATGATTGGAGTGAAGTAAAAAATCAGGTTTTGTATTTTAACTAAAATGCTAGTTAGGATCTAAAAATATTGTACTAACCAGTGGTTTAAGGCTTTTAAAAAATTAAATGAGGGGCGAAATTTTTAGATGATATGTTAACGGTTATTCACTTAGAAAATTATTATTGGAACTATGAATGTTTAGAAATTATTAAATGATAGAAAAATAAGAAATGAGAGTTTTTAAATGGACATGTTAAATTTAGATAATAATGATAGTAAATTGAAAGTAGGTCAATTCAGCATAGATAAAAATATATTGCAGATTGCAGATTTTAATCTACACATTCAAAATATTGCATATTTTTATACTGGAAAAATATTAGTTACGTATCCAATCGGATTATATATTTTAATGGGAATCTTAGGACTTGCATTGTTGGCATTAATGCCATTATTAGGAATTGTAGTCTTAATTGCTCTCGGCATAATGATTTATATGAAATACCGTGAGAAGTTAAATAGCAGCTCTTATATATCTATAGTAATGAATAACAACTATACATACAGAATTTTAGTACAAGACAAAGACTTTATGAAAAAAGTTGTAGAAACTATACAGCAAAGTATAAATGGAAAGTCAGAGAAATATATCGTGAATATTGAAAATCAACAAATTAATAATGGTAATATGGGTGGCGGAATGTCAATTAATGATAATTCAAACCATATAAACATTGACTTCAAACAATTAAACGAAGAAATAAAGCAAGCAAAAGCTGAATACACAGAAGATAGTATTGAATTTAAAATGCTTTCTCAAATGGAAGAAGCTGCCAATACTGAAAATACAAGTAAATTAAGGAAGATCCTACAATCCGTTAAAGAATTAGCACCAGACTTTATAAAAGACACCTTTTCACAAGTAGTAGCAGGTATGTTAATTAACTTGATGTAGTTATACTATGTATTTTCGTGTTAACCGGACAAATTAAATAATTTAAAAACCACTATTAAGCGCAGGAATGAGTGTTTCTGTTTATATAGTGGTTTTTTATAGTCCTATTAATTATTAAAAAAACCAATTCGTTGTCAAACGAAATGGTTTCCTTGATAACCCTCATGCATAAATGCTAAATAGAAGGTTTTAAAAGTTTATTTTTTAATACTTCTTATCTAAGTTAATCTCCTGAACGCTCTTAATTGCGGGCGTGTCGAAGCCTGCCATATCCTCGACGAAGTCCTTGCTGTCCATATATTCTTTATTTTATGCGCTGAGATCCCCGTCAGAAGAAACCAAGGCGAAAATTCGACATTCACCATCGGTGCCGACTTCTTTGTACACATTGTGAACAGTGATGCCGTATTTAGGAAGGCTCACCAGGTGTCTCTTCCAATGCTTATTTAAATAAATATCTGCGTTTTCATTGTTGTTAATTGTGTAAATTCTAAGCTGAAACAGCGTATCCGCTCTTTCATGAAGTGGAGTTATTATATGCTTTAAAAATTTTTATTTCAAAGAAAAATACTAAAATTTAGCTAACTATTTTTATGAAGTATTTGATCGTTTTTGATATCTACATAGTAATTAATAAAAATACCCTTAAGGAGGCTCATCGTCTTCATTATCCGATTAGAACATGCCCATTTATTATGGGAAGTTAAGCGCACTAAATATTTAGGATATAATGGTAAATGCTAACAAAAGACGAAAGGACAATCTTAAAGAACGATGAATGATTTAGTTACTAAAAAAGTATCATTAATTGAGCTCTTTTATGACTTGGTTTTTGTATACATGATATCGCAAGCCACAGGTCTAATTCATCATTTACATAATGGGGTAATTGGATTAAGCACTTTTTCTATTTTTGCTTTAGTGGTAATTTTATTTATCAATTCTTGGATGATTCAAACTGTCTTTATCAACCGTTATGGCAACGATTCTTGGTCAAATAAATTATTTATTTTTATTAATATGGCCGTGGTTTTGTATATGTCAAACTCTTTTTCAAGTACGTTTAATCACCAACTGACACCTTTTTTTGGCGCAGCTGCGTTGTTGTCTTTGACCCAAACCATGCAATACGTAATTGTGTATTTAAAAACGACTCAGAATGTAGATAAACAAATTACCTTAGCCTTCAGCGGAATCTTAGCTACGAGGACCTTAGCGTTAACCATCGGGGCTACTGTTCAAAACCAACTAGGACTACTGGCCGCGTTACTGGGAATCATGATTAGTTGGATTGCACCAAGCTTTACTGGTAAATTAACCGTACGCCGACCAATTATTTTTTCGCACTTACTTGAACGGGTCACGGCTTTAATTATTATTATGTTCGGAGAAATGATTGTAGGAATAGCAGAATATTTCACCCAACGGACGGTTTCGCCTTATTCACTCTTATTATTTGTGCTAGTGGCACTGCTTTTCATGGCATATGCTACAGAATTTAGCGATTTAATCGAAGAAAAGCAAGGCAGGGAAACGGGAAATCGATTAATTTACCTACATTACTTCATTTTATTTGGGTTAAGTTTGATTACGGTGGCAATTAAGTTTATTCAAAGCGCTAATGCTAACTTGACTTTTAGTGTTGGATGCCTGTATACGGGGTTGTTACTGTTTTACGTTGGAATTCTACTAGGCGGTATTTACAACGGAGTAAGCTTTAAGATTGGAAGTAAACGGGTATGCTGGATAATAGGCTTTACCTTGCTAGGTTGGGGAGCCACATTGCAGTTAAAAAATGCTACCGAAATAATATCCATTACGGTAGTGGTTGCTCTATTAAATCTACTGATATTAGCTAGGATTGGGCAAAATGGTCCTTCTAGGCAAAAACCATAATAAATTTAAAACCTCAGAAATTATAGCTGTGACTTAATTTCTGAGGTTTTGTTTATCTGCAGCTGCCGACAAATTTTGGACGTCTACGATCTTATCTTTTAGATGGTCAATAGATTGTTGAAGTGCGTGTAATTGCTTTTCGGACTTGGATAACTGTCTTTTTAAGATGGTCAGACGGCTGGGGATGGTTTCGTTCCCCCTTTGGTAAAGTTGAATAAAGTTTTTAATTTCAGTAATGGTCATTCCACAATTTTTAGTGCAAATAATGAAATCTAGTCTTTCTAAATCTTTTTTGGTAAATTCTCGAACGCCATTAACGCGATTAATTGGACCGAGTAGTCCCTCGCTTTCGTAATAACGCAGGGTGGGAGTAGAAACGTTAAACATTTTAGCAACTTCATTAATTTTCATGGAAAATCCTCCTTGACTTAAAGTGTACTTTAAGCAGTAGAATTGTCAACAATCGCAGAGGGATGGTGTCTAGCGAAGTTATTAAAGGAGGCATTTCGATGGTCGATGTATATGCGCATGTTTTAACGCCTAACTACCTTGTTGAGATGTTGAAAATTGCGCCGAATGCTTTAAAAAATAACGAATGGATGCAAAATCCATTATTAACGGATATTAAAAAGCGAGTAAAGACAATGACAGAAGACCAGCAAGAAATTATCTCAATGGTTAACTTGAATCCTGAAGATTGGGTTGCCCCCAATTTAGCGGCTTCCCTGTGTCAATCTGCCAATGCCGAACTTATAGAAAGGGTTGAAGCGCAACCGAAGCACTTTGTGGGCGCCGTAGCGATGTTACCAATGAATAACATTCCTGCAGCGTTATCAATAATTGATCACCAGGTGGCTAACAATAAAGCGTTGGTGGGCGTGCAAATGTTTACTAGAGCGATGAAAAAGCCCATCACAGATCCAGAATATGAGCCGATTTTTGAAAAAATGGCAGGCTTAGGAAAGCCAATTTGGTTGCATCCCGTTTTTGATGAACGCAAATCAGATAATAACCTAACTTTTAGCTGGGAATATGAACAAACAATTGCCATGAATAATATAGTGAATAACGGTTACTTTAAGAAATATCCTAATTTAAAAATAATCGTCCACCATGCCGGAGCAATGGCGCCATATTTTGCGCAACGGATTTATTACATTCAAGGAAAGAATAACTATGAAGATTTCAAAAAATTTTATGTAGATACAGCTCTATTGGGTAATCCAAAGGCCTTAGAAATGGCTGTAGAGTTTTTTGGGGAACGGCATGTATTATTTGGTACAGATACTCCTCTTGGAATCAAACCGGATGGGCCTACCCAGGTTATTAAACAAGCAATCCAGACAAGCAGTTTAACTAAACAACAAAAAAGAAAAGTCTTCGTTGAAAACTGGCAAGATTTAACAATTAACAAACTGAAGGGATAAGTTCAATGAATAAAGATATGCAATATACAAAGTTGGGACAAACTGATATAGCAGTTTCAAAGATGTGTGTGGGCGCGATGAGTTTTGGCAGACCGGGGAGTATGCACGATTGGACACTCGATTATTCAGAAAGTGAAAAAGTAATCCGCCACGCCCTTGGTTTGGGGGTTAATTTCTTTGATACAGCAAACTCTTATTCTGAAGGAACTAGTGAAGAATATCTAGGACGCGCACTTAAAGAAAACAAAATTCCTCGTGACCAAGTAGTTTTAGCTTCTAAAGTTTATTTCAATCCGGGACGGTTGTCTAAAGCGGCGATTCACCGAGAAATTGAGGGCTCTTTACGACGCTTGAACACGGATTATTTAGATTTATATATTATTCATCGATTTGATTATGAAACACCAATTGAAGAAACAATGGAAGCTTTAAATGATTTAGTAAAGGCTGGTAAAGTACGTGCGATTGGTGCTTCAGCAATGTATGGCTATCAATTTTATAATATGCAACAAATTGCCAAGGAACACGGCTGGGCGCAATTTCAAACTATGGAGAACCACTACAATCTTCTTTACCGGGAAGATGAACGTGAATTAATTCCAATTTGTAATCAAATGCAAGTGTCATTAATGCCATACAGCCCGCTAGCAGCGGGACATTTAAGTCATAAGGCTTGGCAGACGAACACTCTACGTAGTCAAACCGACCGCGTAGCACGTGGAAAATACGATGATTCCCGTTTGGAAGACCAAGAAATTGTTGACCGAGTATCCGAATTAGCTGAAAAGTATGGTGTTTCGATGAGTCAAATAGCCTTGGCTTGGCAATGGAAAAAAGGCGTGGCTGCACCAATTATTGGCTCAACTAAGATGAAACATCTTGATGAAGCAGCTGCTGCGCTATCGATTGACTTATCAGCAGAGGATGTTAATTACTTAGAAGAATTATATGTACCACATAAGATAATTGGGGCGCTTGACGAAAATCCAGCTGAAGGAACCGTCCTAATTGACGAGAAAAAATAATGGTTTTGTGAGGAGAGTGTACACCTGCTAAGCGAACATGAAAAATTGTTAGCGGGAAAAGGCTATGATTACCGGGATCCCGAAATTCAAACAATGATCCAGAATGCCCAGAATGTGACGAAAGAAATTAATCAGACTCAGGATTCTAGTAAAAGAATGGCATTGTTTAAGAAATTATTTGCAGACGTGGGCGAAAATGTAACCATAATGAGTCCTTTTCGAGTTACGTACGGAAAACATATGCGACTGGGAAATGATGTATTAATAAACGCTAATGCCAATTTTTTGGATGCTAATTTGGTCACCATTGGTGATCGGGTATTAATTGGACCGGACGTTAAGTTTTATTGTGGTGAGCATTCGATTGATGCGAGCAAACGTTTTGGAAAGCGCTCAGATGGGAATTCCTATGTTATTTCCACTACCAGACCTATTGAGGTTGGAAATGATGTGTGGATTGGAGGAAACGTCACTATTCTTCCTGGGATAAAGATTGGCAACAATACAATTATTGCGGCCGGAGCCGTAGTCAATAAGGACGTCCCTGATAATGCTATCTTTGGCGGAGTGCCAGCAAAGAAGATCAAAGATTTGCCAGTACTTGATCGCTAGTGATTTAGAAATCTAAAACTCTATAAATAAAATAGAGATATAGTCCAAAAAAATTTGAGCACAAAAAACCAGCACTTCAAATTAATTGCTGGTTTTTTGTTAAAGAGAAAAATGTAGACAACAAAAAAATCAGCAACCACGGCCTGACGCAGCGTGATTGCTGATTAGTGTGTCTATGTAATGGGTGGTCAGGGGATCGAACCCTGGACCCACGGATTAAGAGTCCGTTGCTCTGCCAGCTGAGCTAACCACCCATGTGATTGATGTCCTCATCAACTCGACTTAAATATAGTAGCATGAAAAAAAAATCATGACAACACTTTTTTTGAATTTTTTTCAAAAAAAGTTAAAAAAAGTGAAATTTTAGCTAATAAGGGGCTACGAGAGCGTTATCATTCAAATTTGAGCGCATGTGGTATAATTGACAGAAACGAATGGGATAGACCTTTGCCTAAAAAATGGCAAAAAAATCCGCAACTTTTTTTGAATTTGTATTTATATGGACAAAATCGGATTAGTAAATTTGGTTGACGGTAGCTTAATGTGAAATTGAAGCACTAAGCCGGTGACCAAACGTTTGAAAATTAATTAAGTGTCTGTCCCAACTTCTTACAACTAATGGCAGATATATCTTCTGAGGAGGGCAAACATGCCAAAAATTTTAGTAGTAGATGATGAAAAACCAATTTCCGACATCGTCAAGTTTAATTTAGATAAGGAAGGTTACGATGTGGTAACTGCTTATGACGGCGAAGAAGCGCTAGAAAAAGTAGAGTCCGAGGAACCGGACCTAATCCTATTAGACTTAATGTTGCCAAAAATTGATGGGTTAGAAGTTGCTCGCCAAGTGCGGGCCAAACATAACATCCCAATCATTATGGTAACCGCTAAGGATTCGGAATTGGATAAGGTTGTTGGATTGGAACTTGGTGCGGATGACTACGTTACCAAGCCGTTCTCCAATCGGGAACTGGTAGCGCGGGTAAAAGCTAACTTGCGTCGGCAGGATCAATTCCAACAAAGCAATGAAGAAGTAAAAAATAACATTAAGATTGGCCCACTAGTAATTAATTCGGATTCGTATTCGGTAACTCGGGACGGTGCGCAATTAGATTTGACGCACCGGGAATTTGAATTGCTACATTATTTGGCACAACATACGGACCAAGTGATGACCCGGGAACATCTCTTACAAACGGTGTGGGGCTACGATTACTTTGGCGACGTGCGGACGGTCGACGTAACGGTGCGGCGGCTGCGCGAAAAAATTGAGGAAACACCAAGTAATCCGCAAATTTTGGTAACCCGTCGAGGAGTAGGATATTACTTGAGGAATCCGGAAACAGACTAGAGTGTTCAATTATCCCGGGTAGTCTTTGAGGATTAACTGGATTTTAGACTTAATCGCGACAGCGATTGGGTCTAAAATTTGGTTAACCGCAGAAGGCTGGGAGACTTGAACATGTTTCGGCTATGCAGCAGTAGAATTTGGTTAACCGGAAAGAGCTGAGGGCTGGAGCTTGTTTTGGCTATGCAGCAGTGAAATTTGGTTAACCGCAGAAGGCTGGGAGACTTGAACATGTTTCGGCTATGCAGCAGTAGAATTTGGTTAACCGGGAAGTGCTGAGGGCTGGAGCTTGTTTTGGCTATGCAGCAGCGAAATTTGGTTAACCGCAAGAAATCGGGTTGCAAAACTCATTTCAACTAATTTAACAGAAAAATATCGGTCGCTGCACCATCGCAATGTAAGTGGAAGTAGCGCCCATTTAACTATGGAACGAGTTATGATGCCTGACCTGACTCAGCGAACGACTCAAACGCCAACTAAACGGTTGCTAACGCACATCACGATTAATAACATTTGACCAGTAAAACTTAGTTACCGGAATTCGGTAAGGATCCCCATGGCTAAGCAGGCTGGCCTCTTTTAGGCACGCAATTGCCGATTTGTTTCCTTAACTAATCAATTAGTTAGAACTCGGGGAGTTTAAATGAATAAGCGAACAAATTTTTTTAGATCAATCAATTTTAAAATAGCTCTAGTGTTTGCAATGTTGCTGGTGGTAACGTTGGAAGTCGTTGGAGTTATTTTTGTGCGTCAATTGGAGACGCAAAACTTAAGCCAGTTCAAGTCGCAAGTCCAACTCCAACCGTACGTGGAAAATGAAATTAGCGCGCAACTTGAGCGCAGCAACACGAAAAAGGCGAACGACCAAATTGCGGACATTATTGGCAATATTAATAACCAAAACATCACGGAAATTCGAGTAATTGATGCTAAGGGAGTTATTCGCGGGACTAGTAATAATGCCGATCGGAGCATGGTCGGACAAAAAACTACCGACCGGAACGTCAAGGACGTTATTTATAACACCCGCAGTTACCAACAAATTTCTTATAATAAAACGAATAACACGCGTTATTTTATTTCGGTTGTTCCCCTCATTAACACGTCGGGAGCCACCAATAATTTGACGGGTGTTGTTTACATTCGGGCCAACTTAGAGTCGGTTTACCAAAATGTGAATAACATTACGCTTATTTTCGTGGTGGCGGCTCTAATTGCGATTACGATTGGCCTTTTCCTTGCGGTTTTAATTGCGCGGGCGATTACGCGACCAATTGAAGAAATGCGGCAACGGACCATGCAAATTGCCCGGGGAGATTACTCCGGACAAGTCCAGATTTACGGTGACGATGAACTTGGCCAACTTGCTGCAGCCGTTAACGATTTGTCGGTTCGGGTTGAAGAATCGCAAGAATTGACTGAATCAGAACGGCGGCGGTTAGATTCAGTCTTGGGTTATATGACCGACGGGGTGCTGGCGACGGATCGCCGGGGCCGAATAACGATCGTCAACGAAATGGCAACGGACTTTTTGAATTTGGAAAACGACCAAATTGTGGGCAAGTCAATTTTAGACATTTTAGACTTACGTGGTTCGGTAACGCTGCGTGATTTACTGGAAAATCAAGATCCCGAAGTGTTAGATTTGTCTAACGATGAACAGGATTTGATTTTGCACGCCTCCTTTGCCCTGATTCAACGGGAATCCGGGTTTATTAGTGGGTTAGTTTGCGTGCTTCATGACGTTACTGAACAACAAAAAATTGACCAAGACCGGAAACGTTTCGTATCTAACGTTTCACATGAGTTACGGACTCCGCTGACCAGCATGAAGAGCTACATTGAAGCACTTGTCGATGGGGCTTGGAAGGATCCGGACGTCGCGCCAAACTTCTTGAAAGTTACCCAAGAAGAAACCGACCGGATGATGCGGATGATTAACGACCTGCTAAATCTGTCCCGAATGGACTTGGGGACGGCGCGGTTAGATAAAGAATACGTTAATTTAAACGAGTTGTTTAACCATATTCTGGATCGTTTTGATATGATTTTGAAGAATGGGGAAAAATCGGAGAAAAATTACACCATTAAACGGGATTTCACCCGGCGAGATATCTGGGTTGAAGTGGATACGGATAAAATTCAACAAGTGTTGGATAACATTATGAATAACGCCATCAAGTATTCTCCAGATGGCGGGGTAATCACTTGTCGGCTGGTTGAGACCCATAACCACGTAATCATGAGCATTACTGACCAAGGACTTGGAATTCCAAAAGAAGCGATTAGTCACGTCTTTGACCGTTTTTATCGGGTTGATAAAGCACGGTCTAGAGCACAAGGCGGTACTGGGCTAGGTCTAGCAATTTCCAAGGAAGTGGTCCAAATGCACGGTGGCCGGATTTGGGTAGAAAGTCGTGAAGGTGAAGGTTCGACCTTCTACATTTCGCTACCGTACGAACCGTTTGAGGAAGGGGATGCTTGGGAATAATGAAGGATACGAAGACCCGGCGCATTATTCGCCACGCGCTTTTAGCAATTTTAGCGATTATGAGCATTAGCCTTTCGTGGTTAATTTGGACGAATCCGGCTCGTTACGGTGGCTCACACCATATTGCAAACGAAAAAGTTCAGTCCAACCAAGTTAAACGGGACATGAGCGACGTAATTTTGCCTACTCAAATTATTTACACCAATCGTGACAAACAACAATTAATTAATAATTCTAAGAAAAATTTACCAAAAATGACCGTGGCCGAGATTAGTAAATGGCGTTTGGAAAGTTCCACGCGAGTATCACGTGGCAATAAGGAACGGTTTATGGATTACGCCACCATGGATCGTAGCGTAATGCTGAAATATCCTAGCAACATTACCACGCAAATTTTCAATGGAGTTTACGATCAGAAGTTAAATTCCAATTATGAAATTAGCCAAGTGGTGATTAATCTAGATAAACGAAACGAGTTTTTCTTACTTAATGATAAAACTTACGACGTTTATCAAATTAAAGTCAGCAGGCAGAACTTAAAGAATTTACGACAACTAGTGCAGGGAAATGACCAGGTTTATGCAGTTAAAGAAACGGTCATGAATCACCGGCTGATCAACGATTACTATAAGGCCCCTGCGGTACCATACAACAGCTTTTTGATTAACGAGGAAAGCAGCAGCGTATTTACGGCCAACTTGTTGACCAACACGGATGCTGACTCAATTGATACCAAAAAAACCAAGGACGGAGTGGTGTACGTGACTAACGACAACACGAAACGCCTCCTTGTCCGTAATAATGGTCAGGTAACCTTTAATAATGCGGGCGGAAATGGTGGCGGAAATAGCCTGAATGATAATATCGAGAAGAGTTTCTTGCAGATGAAACAACTGGGAGTGCAAGCTGATACCAACGTGCGTTACTTTGATTTCCAATTGGCTAAACGGCAGGCGGAATTCCGCGATTACGTCGCCGGGTTCCCGATTTTCAATGAGGATGGTTTAGGCACGATTAAGGTTGCCCGACAATCCAACGAACTGACAACGTCCTTTTCAATTTACAACTTACAGGTGCCAGTTCCTTCTAAGGGAGGTACCAAACAGCTGCCTACGACTGAAGAAGTACTAAATCAGCTTAGTTACCAAGGAATTAACCCTAAAGATATCAAAGATATTGAAATTGGGTATCAATGGGCAGGTAAAGTAGCAGCCAACACGACGATAGAACTGGAACCAACGTGGTACGTTAATTATCGTGGTGAATGGACGGCCTACCAAAATTTGGCTAGCTAAGGAGGAACGAAATGGATTTTAAGAGAATTGAAGTAATCTTCATCGTGGTTTTTGCCATCTTAAACGCCTATTTATTCGGTTCCTACTGGCAATACCAAATGGAATCGGGCACGGTTACGTCGTCAAATACTAGTGCGAGCACGTCCATTTTAAAAGAGATGCGTAACGACCAGATCACGTATATGCCACTTTCTAACAAGAAAAAGGAAGGGTATTACGCCCAAAGCAAAGTGGACACTTCCCTCAAGGGCGACATTAAGCACCTTACTGGGCAAAATGCGCGCGTGGTTGATAATAAGTTGTATAGCACGATCACCGATCCATTTACCATCGATCCCCAAGATCCCCAGAAGGCTTTAGACCGCTTTTTAAAGGATCGGGAAAACGTAATTGCTGGCACGCAGTATCAGTATAATGCGAACTTAAGCAGCGATACGCAAGTGGTTTACACGCAGATGATTGACCAACGCCCGGTATATTCTAAGGACGGCCAGCTTATTTTTTACGTAAATACCAGTAATCAAGTTACCGGCTACGTGCAAGGTCATTTGGTAGCTAAAAAACAGCTTCGTGAAGAAAGCGAATTGATTAGCCAATCGCGGGCGGTCACCCTGCTTTACCAATACAACGAAATTCCAAATAGTTCCAAAATTGAGTGGGCTAATTTGGGATACACGAGGTTGCTAAGCACTGATGAAGGTGCAGTTTACGTGCCTACTTGGGTAATTGGGATCAAAAACAAAAATAGTGCTAATATTGAAGTTAAACGAATTAATGCCTTTTCGGGAGTGTTGATCAAAAAAGACGGACAAACCCCAGTAAAGAAGGCTAAAACCACGGATAAAGCAGCTGCTACGGATGCGAGCGGCACGAGTGCTGGATCTGCAGAGGACGGTACTGCATCAACAAATAGTATGAACGCATAAATTATTGTTAATGGATTAAATTTTAAGTAGGAAGGTCACAAGATGAGCGAAGAGGGTTTGAAAGTTAGCGTGCTTTCCAGTGGAAGCACCGGAAACGTTACCTACATTGAAACACCCGAACATAAGGTGCTGGTAGATGCAGGCTTGAGCGGCAAGAAAATTGCCGGGTTAATGGAAAGTGTCGGTCGGGATATTCATGAGGTGGACTCCTTATTTGTCACTCACGAACATTCTGATCACATTCAAAGTGTCGGGGTGTTAGCTCGAAAGTACGGGATCAACGTTTACGCAAACCGGGGAACTTGGGATGCCATTAAAAATAAGGTCGGTAAAATTCCTACCGAACAAAAGTACATTTTTGATCCCAATACGACTAAGTCTTTGGATGACTTGGATATTGAAAGTTTTGCGGTGTCACATGACGCTGCCGAACCGCAATTTTACGAATTTCATCACGCGGGAAAATCGTTCGTGATATTAACGGATACGGGATACGTGTCGGACCGGGTTGCGGGCACAATTCGCAATGCCGACGGCTACTTGTTTGAAGTAAATCACGATACGGAAATGTTGCGGATGGGCGGGTACCCGTGGCCCCTTAAGCAACGAATCATGGGCGATCACGGTCATTTATCCAACGAAGACGGTGCCAACGCGCTCATGGATGTAATTGGCAACCGTACTAAGAAAATTTACTTAGGTCACTTGAGTTTGCATAACAACATGAAGGAGTTGGCCCATTTAACGGTGAGTTCCATGATGCAAAACCATGATTTAGCAGTTGGCCACGATTTTGAAATTCTAGATACGGACCATGAAAAAGCGGACCCGCTGGCTTTAATCTAATTTTTAACCTTTTAGGAAATTTACCGAGTAAATTCATACAAATAACATAAATTACAGGCTATAATAGGCCGTAACGGGAATATTGTATGAGGAGGGAGCGGGAATCCGCGACGTGTTATGAAAAATAATAAGATTATTATCACGGCTGCCATTGCAGGTTTGCTTGGTGGTGGGGTTGCCTATGGTGGTGCAAGTTTTGTACAAAATCGGATGGAAGCTACCATTACGGCAGTTCCAACTGGTTCAAATAAATCAGGGGAAACTCAGACAAGCAACGTGAAGGTTAACGTTAGCAGTCAATCTTCAAAAGCATTTTCTACGGTAAAGGATTCCGTAGTTTCCGTAATTAATTTGCAAAAAGAAAATACGGGCGACACCGACAATATTTTAAACTCAATTTTTGGGGGCAGTGAGTCCTCGTCAAGCAAGTCTTCTTCTGATAAGCTTCAAACGGCTTCGGAAGGGTCCGGGGTAATTTATAAGAAGAGTGGCGACACCGCGTACATCGTTACGAATAACCACGTGGTCAGCGGTTCAAATTCGCTTGAAGTTATCATGAGCAACGGAAAGAAGCTACCCGCTAAAATTGTGGGAACTGATAGCGTAACCGACCTAGCAGTCCTCAAGATTAACTCTGCTCCGGTAACCACCGTGGCAAGTTTTGGTGATTCTGACAACATTAAAGTCGGAGAGACTGCGTTGGCAATTGGTTCACCACTAGGTTCGGAATACGCAACTTCCTTGACGCAAGGAATCATTTCAGCGAAGAAGCGGACCATTGAAACGTCAAATAGCAATGGCCAAGGTACTGGCGAAGCAACGGTTATTCAAACTGACGCTGCAATTAACGCTGGTAACTCTGGTGGTCCGTTAATTAACTTGGCGGGCCAAGTCATTGGAATTAATTCGATGAAGCTTTCTTCAAGCGGTAGCTCAACTTCGGTAGAGGGGATGGGCTTCGCCATTCCATCTAACGAAGTGGTTTCTGTAATCGACGAATTAGTGAAGAACGGTAAAATTAATCGTCCGGCGCTAGGAGTAACGTTGGTAGATTTAACGGCAATCTCTTCAGATCAACAAAAATCAATCTTAAAATTGCCTAGCAGCGTAACGGGCGGATCGGTAATCATGTCGGTAGATTCAGGTCCGGCAAAGACTGCGGGCTTGAAGAAGTACGATGTGGTGACGAAGGTTGATGGAAAATCAATCAAGGATACGGCCGAACTTCGCGAAGCGCTATATAAGCATAAGGTTGGCGATACCGTTAAGATCGGTTACTACCATAGCGGAAAATACAAGACTACGGACGTTAAATTAACTAAAACAGCAAGTACTAATTAGATAAAATTGCTGAACGGAGAATGCTTTTTTGAGTATTCTCCTTTTTTATTGTTTTTTGAACTATTAGAAATTAATCTCTTTAAGAAAGTATCTATAACAAATGTTTTGGTTGGAAAATAATAGCGCACATTTACTACTTAAATAATTATTCAAGTTAACTTAGTTAATTTGTATTCTAGGATCTTTATAGAGTGTTAAAGCAGAGTGAAAAATTATCTTGTTTTAATACAACAGCTGAATTATTAGGAATACGGAGAGAGTAATTAAAAAGAGGCAGAAATTTATTTTTATTATTTTATGAGAGTTCACATTAATTAATAACAATTAATTGCATTAGTTTTATTTTATAGCAAAGGGAAATTAAAACTAAAAAAATTTCTAAATTTCAAAAAATAATAAAGTTTAACGTTCACGAGCAGGTTTTTGGTGTAAATTAAGTGAGTAAAACACTTACCAATGAATTTGTTTAATATCATTCATTTTTTGTGCTAAAAATCGCGTTATAGTTATGTTTGTAAAAAGCTATAAGTCATGCTACTATGCTAAAAGCAATCTCGGCTGTACTTTTTTGCCTCTTAATACTGTGATGAAACCGCTAACTAATTTAGATTGGTGGCTTTTTTATATAGCATTTCGAGGTATTCGAACGGGATTCGCGATGGATAATAAAGTTTGGTAAACAAGGAGGAAAAATTTATGAAGAAAATCAAAGTGATGAGCATTTTCGGGACTCGTCCAGAAGCGATTAAAATGGCTCCCGTAGTTAAAGCGATGACACACGATGAGCGGTTCGCTCCGATTACGGTAGTTACCGGACAACACCGAGAAATGCTGGATCAAGTCTTGCAGATTTTTAAAATTAAGCCAGATTATGATTTGAACATTATGCAAAAGGACCAAACTCTAAGCAGCATCACTAGCAAGGTTCTTTTGAGGATGGATAAAATTTTGCAGGAGGACCGCCCTGATTTGATTTTGGTACACGGGGACACCACCACTACATTTTCTGCGGGACTAAGTGCTTTTTATCACCAAATTCCGGTAGGCCATGTAGAAGCGGGATTGAGAACTTGGAATAAGTACTCGCCATTCCCTGAAGAATTAAACCGCCAGATGACGGACGTGCTGACGGACCTTTACTTCGCGCCAACCACAACTAGTCGGGATAATTTACTCCGAGAAAATCACCCCGAAAATCAAATTTTTGTCACCGGAAATACCGCAATTGATGCCCTTAAGGACACCGTTAGCGAAGATTACCATAACGAAATTTTAGAAGAAATTAGTGAGAATCGCCGAATTATTTTGGTAACCATGCATCGTCGTGAAAACCAAGGGGCGCCTATGCAACGAGTTTTCAAAGCCATCCGGCAGGCAGTGGATGAAACCCCCGACGTAGAGGTTATTTTCCCAGTCCACCTGAACCCTAAGGTACAACAAATGGCGGAAGCCGAATTGGGCAATGATCCCCGGATTAAGTTGGTCGCGCCGTTAGATGTCCTTGATTTTCATAATATTGCGGCCCGCAGTTATTTAATCATGACGGACTCGGGTGGTGTTCAAGAAGAGGCTCCTTCACTAGGTAAACCGGTTCTAGTACTACGGGACACGACGGAGCGGCCAGAAGGGGTTGCGGCCGGAACATTGAAATTAGTGGGAACTGATCCACAAGCAGTTAAGAAGCAAATGAGTGACCTCTTAAATGATCCGGCAAAATACGCAGAAATGGCCCAAGCCCAAAATCCGTACGGCGATGGTCACGCAGCAACTCGGATTTTAGATGCAATTACCAAAACAATTAAATAGATTTTCTAGGTTATTAATATTTCTGTGAGTACGCTTTTAAGGTATGTAAATATCACATTCTTAAAAAGCTAGATGTTACTAAGTGTTGGGGGAAAAGATATCCATGAAGAAGGAAATAAATATTGGATATGCAAGGGTTTCGACTGTCGAACGCCAGGTTTTAGGTCTTGAACTTCAAATTAGGGCATTAAAAGAGGCGGGATGTGATAAGGTATTTTACGAGGAAGTCAGTGGAAGCAAGGATGACCACGACCAAATGCTAAAAGCAATTGAAAGTTCTAAAAGATACGTGGCAAAAAAATTTAAAGTCCGTTTTTATATTTATAAATTAGACCGATTGGGACGGCATTCAAGTAAAGCCATCCAAATCATTGAAAATTTAAATAGCAACGGTATTGAAGTAGTTAGCATTAAGGAGCAGTTTGACACTTCCACTCCAGTTGGAGTGCTACAATACCAGATACTGGCGTCTTTTGCCGAGTTTGAGCTGAACAGTATTAGGCAACGGACCAAAGAAGGCTTAGCGCAGGCAAGGTTGAATGGGAAGAGATTGGGTCGTCCACCCCTTAGCGAGGAAGTTAAGGAAAAAATATTGAAGCTATACAAAGAGACTGATTTAACCGTGATTAAAATAGCGGAATTGTGTAGTGTGGGCACCACGTCTGTATACAATACTCTGCGGGAATCGGATGTAAAAAGGCGGAGAAGTCGTTAGATCTCGTGTTTACTTTTTATCGTATCTGTAATAACATAATGGTATCAAATTAACGTCGTAAATTTTTTGAGGTGTTTTATACATAAAATGAACGTTTTACGTAGTTCTTAAAAAACGGCAAAAGACCGCCATCAGAACCATTTTTTAGAGAAATTTCTCTAAAAAATGGTTCTTTTTTTTATGTTTTTGATTATCCGTAAAACGTTCGTTTTGTGTTGTACATAGCGGCGTTTATAAAAAGGATAGCAGGTGGAATTTTGAATAAAGTCACGTTTAAAGAGGAACAAGTCACGATTTACGGTGAATATGGTGAGGGCAGTTCAATTGGCTTTGCCTTTCAGAGATTCGGAATAAACCAGATTTTTTCATTAGCAGAGGTTTATATCGTACCTAAAAGTTTGGTTGAAATTCAAGAAAGTGATTTGACGGCCGAAAACCAAATTATCTCACCAATCACGGATTGGATTTCCCCATATTGGATAGTTGCCAAAAACGATATCGACATCCCTAACAATGGAAATAAATTAACGGGTGGTAACCATGGGACTAACAATGGGGAGGGCGATCCAACCGCTGAATTTGTAAGATTAGATGTCTTTATTGGTAATACACCGATTAAAAATGACCTCAGCAACATGGTCGTTGATAAACCCATTACATTAGTGACAACTAATCTAGTGGAAGCTAGCAATACCCACATAAGTTATCCACGAAAAATTGTGGAAGAGAAGGTCACGTACGTCGTTAAGGGATCTGAAATAAAGGTGAAGGTCGAATTTCAAGTTAAAGAACCCGCATACATTATTGAATATAGTGGGCTACAGACTAACGGACAATACTACGATCAGTTTTCGATTCCTAATTCTGAAATCGAGGGATGGCAACCAATTGGTACGCAAACTTACCGGAGTGGTGCTCATGAACAATATGGCCTAAGTAGCCAAATTATGCTGAATAAGGAAGGATCTTCAGATTGGCTGGTGGTTAGCTTGGATGGCTATAAAAAAATGTCTCTAGCTGATGGGGTAGAGATGATTCAAGTCGTGGAAGCTCCCGTGAACAAAACGTACTTCCGCTTGCTATATGACACTAGTTTAATGGTCGAGGCTGGCGATGTTTTCTGGCTTAAAGGTTCATATAGTTTTACTAATTCAAGCCCGTATAACGTGTAAGGACGGTGAACCTTTATGAACATGAAAATGGAAGTTGCAGATTTGAGCTTGTATAGCGTGGTAAAGCGTCTCTCGGATGTTATCGGCGCTGGTTTAGGGATGGCTATCTTATCGCCAGTATTTCTAATCATTGCCATCGCTATTAAATTAGAGGATCCCCGCGGTCCAATAATTTTCACTCAAGTGCGAGTAGGGAAGAATGGCAAGTATTTCAAAATATACAAGTTCCGTTCCATGCGAGTTAATGCTGAGGAAGAGCTAGCAAAGTTGAAAAGCCAAAATGACGTTAAAGGTGCCATGTTTAAGTTAAAAAACGACCCCCGCGTTACCCGAGTGGGTCATTTCATTAGAAAACGCAGCTTGGATGAACTCCCCCAACTGTACAACGTTTTAATTGGGGACATGAGCCTGATTGGTCCGCGGCCCCCGTTAGTAAACGAAGTTGCGGCATATTCAAAACGAGATCTTCAGCGACTTCGCGTTCGTCCGGGATGCTCGGGTTTATGGCAAATTAGCGGGCGAAACGAGTTGGATTTTGACGAAATGGTGGACTTAGACCTGGAGTACATCCAAAAAAGAAGCATACTTTTTGATTTGGAAATCATCTGGAAAACGGTGGTTCAGATGATTTTTCCTAAGGGGGCGTACTAAGAATGAAGCGTGTAAATTTATTTGGGATTAGCGTTGACCCACTAACCACTAAACAAACGGTGGAATTGGTGCGGGAAAAAATAGTTAATAAGGTCCCTACCCACCTTTTAGGAATGAATGCGGATAAAGTTAACGGCTTAGGAAAAGATAAGCAATATGATGAGATCGTTAAAAATGCCGATATTATTAACGCCGATGGAGTTTCTTTGATTATGGCGGCCAAGTTTTTGAATAAATCAATCCCCGAACGGGTTGCGGGCATCGACCTCATGCAAGATCTACTGGAAATGGCAGAAAAATATGGTTTTTCCGTATACTTTCTGGGTGCTAAACATGCAGTGGTAAGCACTTTAGTAGACAGGACGAAGGGAAAATATCCACAGTTACAAATAGTGGGGTATCGGGACGGATATTTTGGTAAGGATGAATGGCAAAATATTTCAAACGAGCTGAAAGAAGCTCATCCGGATTTGGTATTTATCGGGATTAGTTCACCCACTAAGGAGTACTTAATTGATTACTTCATGAAACAAGGCAATAACGCTATTTTCATGGGAGTCGGTGGAAGCTTTGATGTTTTGTCTGGCTATATTAAAAGGGCTCCAAAATGGGTTAGAAAAACAAATATGGAATGGATGTACCGCTTTTTACAAGAACCCAAACGCTTATTTAAGCGATACTTTTTTGGGAATGTAAAATTCTTAATTTCGATGTTTAGGGAGAAATTTAAGTGGCAAAAACAAGTTTAAGAACCGTTGCTAATGATCTAGTTGATGACGTAATTGCAAATACAAATATAGTTTACGAAGAAAACCAAAACGTTATTAGCATGGTACCAGTAGGTCAAGTTGAAAGATATGACCAGTTTGTTGGTTTGGTTGCGGAATGCTTCCGAAAAGAATTTGAAAAAATACTAATTATTGATTGGAATTTTGGAAAAACGTCGCGCGAGGATAATTTGGATGCTCCAGGATACCAGTGGGAGTCGATTGACTATGTTAAGGCGACTGAGGTAGCCGACAACCCGAAGGAGTTTACCAAAATACTGATCAGCAGTGAGAAAAATTCCATCACACAATATACCGACTTTGACGTCGTACTAGTTAAATATCGGGATAACATCTTTGAGCAGGCACCATATTTATTAAAAAAACAAAAACGGGCCGTAGTGGCAATCCACACTAAGGGAATGGCTAAAAAAATCATACGAAATATTGATGAAGAGAGTAAAAAGAATGAGCTAGAGTTTTTAGCTCCAGTACTTTTTTGATTGATGGGAAGGAGTTCGGAGGTATCAAAACTACAAGAAAAACACTTAAAGTTGTCTTAGCCAAATTTTTAATCCCAGTGGTTATCTTAACTGCGCTAACTTGTTTGGTGGGATTGAAGTTTTATAGCAAGTTAGTTCCTGAAAATTATATGGCCGAAAGCCAAGTTCTGGTAACTCCTAAAAGGGGAAATTCAGAAACTTTCACCATGAAATATGCAAATACTTATAGCCAGTTAATGTCTTCAAACAGTTTCTTAGAAAAAGTTAAGAGTAAATATCACGGCAAGGAGAAAATCACTACCGATAAATTAAAAAATCATTTGTCAGTTAGTATTGGAAAGGATTCTCAAGTAATTGTTATTCAAGCTTCTGCATCTAATCCAGAAGACAGTATTAAATTAGTTAATGCGTTAGCTAAAGAGTCGGTAAAATACATTCCTAAGATCTTAGACACAAATAAATTGACCTTAGTTTCAGTCGCCAACAAAACAAATCGGGTAGTCAAAATCAATAAAAAAGTGTATCTAATCTCCTTATTTACAATCTTTTTTGTGCTTTATTACCTGCTAGTTATTTTTTACGTAATTTTTGGCAAAAAAATCTATTTCAAGGAACAGATTTCCGATATTTTAGAGGCCAAAACAATTTATAAGGTGAAATAATGGTCGATTCAAAAAGCACAATTTCTTTGAATAAGGTCATCTTATTTCTCCTAGTTATCATGCCAATCGTGGAAAGTTTGAATGGTCTTCTGTTGGGGCATCACATTTCCGATATATATCGTGCTGGGTTGGGTTTATTAATTTTGGTGTACATTTTTTGCACGGGTAAGTACTTGCACAAGCAAAGCTTTGAATTACTATTCCTATTGCTACTATACATTGGGTTGACCATGTTTCAATTTATTTTTTTTCATGGAGATATTACGGCTTTTAAAAGTGATTTAAAGACAACGACTAGAATAATTATCACCCCCTTATACTACGCGTATTTTTACGTAGCACTTGTCCGAAAGGATATTAGAAAAGCTGAATTAGTCAAACTGTTGACAACATATGCAATCTTATATGCGGTGCTAATTATTACACCAACTTTGTTTCATACAGGGTATATAACGTATGATTACCAAGGAACAGGATTCGTAATGGTAGGGCACGGCACTGGGGTCGGGAGCAAAGGCTTCTTCGTTGAAATTAATTCGCTAGTGGGAATTTTGGTTATATTTACTTTTTACACTGGACAACGTGCTTTGGCCTTTTTTAAAAAGGGTAACTTAAAAAATGGGGTGCAGTTCGTACTAATATTACTAAGCTTGGTCATGGCAGAGATTATAACCACGACGAAAACGGGAATCTTGGTAGGGGTGATTTACCTAATTTATTTTTTGCCTCGTTCATTTTTCGTTTTACGGAAAGTAATTACTAAAAAACAGCGTCGAATACTAGCCGAACTGTTGTCGGTGCTAATTGTGGTACTTTCACCATTTATTTATCAAGGATTCGCTAAAGAAGTTACATTATTTATTCAGCGGAATCAGTACTTTTTTGATTTGTTTGACGGAAATCTGCTGAAATTCATTACGAGCAGCCGATCAGTTTTTCTTGAAAAAACATTTAAATCAATCAATAGGGCAGATAACTCCCTCTTTTTACATCTTTTTGGGGGCGGCTACTACATTAGATTAGATAAGCCTTTCTTTGGAGCCGGACGCCGGGTCACCGAGATGGACTGGTTTGATTTGTATTTTTCTTACGGTTTAGTTGGGATAGTAGCCTACATCACCTACTTCAAGGAAAGTTTATTTAATATACTTAATAGTAAGAAAAATCCCGTAAAAATAATGCTAGTTGTATTCATAGTGTATAGCTTAATTGCTGGACACGTAATCTTTAACGCAATGACCACCACGATTTTGGCAGTTGCGTTAGCATACTTTACTGATAATAAATTTGGAGAAAATGATGATTAAAAAGAGAATTGATTGGATTGATTATCTAAAAGCTTTTAGTGTAATTAGCGTGGTGGCGTTCCACGTTATGGACGGAATGCATTACGAAGCGCATTATAGTGGCTTTATTTACGTTTTAATCACAACCCTTACTAAAGGAGTCGCTCTTTCAGCGTTCTTCTTGGCAAGCGGACTATTTGCTAATTCCTGGCTTAAAAAAGAAAAAAAGTTTCTATTAAAGGTGAAAGCTTTGCTGGTACCGTACTTTATTTGGTCAATTGTGTATGGTTTATTGAACATCTTGGGAAGTTCCTATGTTAATCATCGGGCTGATTTTTCGTTCATATACACAATTTTAGTTTCTCCTAAATGGCATTTTTGGTTTTTGTATTATCTGTTTTGGTACTTTGTTTTCTTTGCAGCTATTCAAAAATTAAGACAACGAACGCAAATGCTGGTTATCGGGAGTGGTTTTATTTTGGGATTGGTTTTTCCCAACTTTTGGATTCTAAACAACTTTTTTCCATACTTCATTGCTTTTTACGTGGGAACCTATTTTAAAGAAATAAAAGACCAAATTCAAAGGGACAGTTTGCTAAGGCTCGCCCTCATGGCGCTTCCGTTATATGCCGTCTATAGCTACTGTTTGGAAATGAACTACGAGTTGGCGACGTCATTATTAATTCCATTAGCAGGAATCACCAGCGCATTTTTCTTCATTAAATTATTTATGCAGGTTCCACATATGGGGTGGCTACAATATTTGGGACAAAGAACAATGCCGATATACCTGTTGCACGTCTTTTTTACGGCGCCTACGCGAATAGTATTGTTGAAACTCAATATTCAAAACGTTGGTATTAACGTGCTAGTAGGAATATTGGCGGGGCTGGTAATGCCGCTCCTGGTCTACGTGGTTGCTCAGAAGTTAAAAATTAACAAGATATTATTTGGTAGTTAACTATTTATCAGATGGAGAAGCAGGATGCAAAGAGACTTACGAATAGATTTTTTGAGGGCATTAGCAATTTTGCTCATTATATTGGCGCATATTGATCCGTCAAACTTGGTTTTCCAAGCTAGAGCGTTTGACGTACCCCTAATGACGATTCTTATGGGGTCAAGTTATTTTATATCATCTAGCAGACACTCGGACGAACGCTACGGAACCTATTTGTTAAAACGTTTTAGGCGGTTAATTATCCCAACTTGGGGTTTTTTAATTCTATATTTCATTAGTATCTGGTTGTTTACTTTGGTTACGAAAGACGGTTTTCCTTACTCGTTTTCAAAAATGATGGCGTCTTTCTTGATGTCAACAAACCACGGGATTGGGTATACTTGGATTTTCTTGATTTTCTTTGAAGTAGCAATCTTTTTACCATTTTTAAAAAAGATGTTTGAAAAAAAGCAAAGTAAAAAATTTATGGTAGGTGGAGTAGTGTTAATTACGCTACTAAGTTGGTTATATGACCAGTATAGTTCCACTTTCTTTAGCACTTTCGTAAGCGTAGTTTTGGGGATTGTGGCGTACGGATTATTGGCGTATTTAGGCATGGTCGCCTTAAAACAGTCTAAAAAGCAAAATTTGGTGCTAGCTGGTGTGTTTCTTCTTGTTTATATAATGCTGGGTTACTTGCGTAGCGATTTTGGAGTGGAGACCTTCAAGTTTCCGCCTGAACTGCAATACGTAGCCTATGGAGCAGGGATTTCGTTGTTGCTTTTCACGGTTACTACCATAGTGAATAAATATTTTGAAAAAGTTAATCCGAAATGGCTAATCTGGCTGTCCAAAAATTCATTAACTATTTACTACGTTCACATTTTTGCAATTCGGGTAGTCAACCGGGTACCGTACTTAAACCGATGGTGGGAAACTCGTTACTTATTTTTGGTCGGCAGTAGTTTAGTGCTGACTTACATCTGGATTAAGTTTAAAAACGCTAGTGCTTTAAACAGATTATTCAAATAGTTACTTGAATTATTAAAGGAGAACCTAAATTGATATTAGTAGTTTCAAATATGTATCCTTCAAGGGAATTCCCTAATTATGGGGTTTTCGTAAAAAATTTCGTGCAAGAATTATCGCAAACACAAGAAGTGAAAGTGGTCGCTTTAAAGAAAAAACAAAGTAAGTTTTTAAAGGAATTAGGCTACCTGATTTTTTATCTGCGGGTTTTCTTCAATTACGTTTCGGGAAAGTATAGTTTAGTTTACGTACACTACGCTGGATACAACGTGCCACCGATTCTTTTAGGAAAGTTCTTCAATCGGAAGGTTCCTTTGATCGTTAACGTTCATGGCAGCGACGTCACTCCTGAAAAAAGGTTGGAAGAAAAGACTAATTTTTTGACCAAAAAAATAGTTAAGAAGGCAGATCTAACGGTAGTGCCCTCTGCCTACTTCAAAGAAGTAGTTGAAAATAAGTACGGGAAGATTCCTATTTTTGTTTCGCCGTCTTCTGGGGTAAACCGTAACCTCTTTAAGAAACAGGAAGTTGAAAAAAGTACCGACCATTTCTACATTGGCTACGTTAGCCGTATTGACGCAGAAAAGGGTTGGGATATCCTTTTGAAGGCTTTTAAAAAGGTAAAAGCAGAGATTCCCAACGCTAAATTAGTTATGGTGGGTGGCGGCGCGCAAGATGCCGATGCCGTGCAATTAATTAAAGATCTGGGAATTAAACAAGATGTCGAAAAAATTCAAATGCTCAGCCAAGCGGAACTAGTAAAAATTTACAATAAGCTAAACGTATTCGTTTTTCCTAGCACAAGGGCTGGAGAAAGTTTAGGGTTGGTTGGATTAGAGGCCATGGCTTGTGGAACTCCGGTAATTGGAAGCGATTTTGGTGGGATTAAGACGTATACTAGAGATGGTTATAACGGCTTGCTCTTCAAACCGGGCAGTCAATCTGACTTAGAAAATAAGATTAAGAAATTTTATGCTTTAGATGCCGCGCAGCAAAAGGCTATGGGAGAAAACGCCATGGCAACGGCCCAAAAGTATGATAGTAATTTGGTAAATAAAAAATTAATTGCAGAAATTAAGAAATTTGACGGGAACTAAAAATGAGAGCAGTCTATACAGTTTTATTTTTAATAGTAAATAAATTGTTCGTGCCTTATCGTCTAAAGAGGTTGGAAAGAAAATTTCGGAAGCTAAAAAATGCCGTTGCAAGGCATTTGTTCGCGTTTGTAGGGGATAATGCTAATATCCGGCCCCACGTTCGGCTTTCGTACTTAAGCAATATTTCCTTGGGTAAGGAATCTAGCATTGGTGATCGTAGTATGATTGTTGCGGCCGATTCAGTAATTATCGGAGATAACGTAATGATGGGGCCTGAAGTTGCAATCTGGACCCAAAACCATAAGATTACGGATCGGGATACGTTACTGTTAAATGGCAAAGCCGTCAAAAAACGGGTAATTATTGAAGACGACGTTTGGATTGGTGGAAGGGTGATTATTTTGCCTGGAGCAGTTATCCAAAAAGGCAGCGTAGTTGCAGCAGGATCGGTAGTGGTGGGAAAAACCTACCCTCCGTACAGTGTGATTGGCGGTAATCCGGCAAAAGTTATTAAAGAAAGAACGTAGGTGGGGGTAACCATGTCACAAAGAAAAATTGGTGTATTTCTGTCCTACGTCAACATTGTGGTTAAGAATTTATCGACGGTGCTATATACTCCCTTTCTAATACGAAGCTTAGGACAAACTAATTATGGTTTGTACCAAATGACCACTTCGATAATGACAATGTTATTTACGTTGCACTTGGGGTTTTCAGCAGCATACATAAAGTTTTATTCCAAAGAAGACGAAGACGGAATTAAACGTTTGAATGGCATTTACATGGTGATCTTTTTCTCACTGGGAATTTTATCCATCATTCTCGGGATGATCCTCCAAAAAAACGTAGCATTAATTTTTGGGCGGACCTTTAATGGTGCTGAATTACTAACGATGAAACACCTGATGACATTGTTGATTATTAATGTTAGCTTAACCTTTCCTTCGGTAGTTTTTGATTGTTATATTTCTGCGAAGGAAGAATTTACCTTTTTAAAATCGCGAGAAATTTTATTGAATTTAGCGGTACCGCTAGTTACGGTACCATTTCTTTTTTTTACTAGTAATACGGTAATTGTGGTAGCCATTCAGGTGGTGATTACCACGATATTTTTGTTGTGGAACATCTACTTTGCGTACGTTAAATTAGGGATGCGTTTCTGGTTTAACAAACTAAAATTATCCCTTTTTAAGGCAATTTTTGTCTTCTCAGGATTTATTTTCATTAATGAAGCTGTCGACATGGTCAACTGGAACCTGCCTAACGTAGTACTCGGAATTTTTTCGGGTCCCCGCGACGTTTCAATTTATGGGGTGGCTAACCAGATTAAAAATGTTTTTATCAGCATTTCTACCGCAATTTCAACAATTTACATTCCCCACATTTACCAAATTAATAAGGAGAAGGAAAGCACTAAAAAACTCAATGATTTGGTGGTTAAGCTGGGGAATTATCAGTATCTAGCCGTTTGCTATATTTTTGGTGGCTTCATTGTTTTTGGGACGTACTTCATCCAATTATGGGTAGGAAAAGGATATGAACAAGCTTACATAGTGGGTATTTTATTAATCATTCCATTGTTGACGCCGTTAATTCAAAACGTAGGAATGGAAATTATCAGAATGAAGGACTTATATAAACGAGTATCCTACGTTTACCTAACGTTAGCATTAATTAACGTGCTCATCAGCGTGATCTTTACCCAACTATTTGGCCTAGTGGGAGCGGTGTTAGGTACTTTTATTACCATGATTTTAGGAAACGGACTCTACATTAATATTTACTATACGAGGGTGGTAGCATTGGATATGCCACGCTTTTGGCGGAGGATTATGAGAGTTTCGGTAGTTCCAGGGGGTAGCATCCTGTTGCTAGAAGCAGTGATGTATTTTCATCCCATTAATAACGTACTTACATTTTTGATCTATGGCGGATTATACACTTTGACATATCTAATTTTATTTATTTGGGTTGATTTAACCGACCAACAAAGACAGAGGATGTTTACTTTAATTACTAATAAATTTAAATAAATGAGGACCTAGTTAATGAATAATTGGGGCTCTTCGTCAACTGTTGTTGGTAAACTAAATTTTGAAAGTTCTAATCACTTGGTGATTAGGGCTTTTTTAGTATGTATGCGGAAAACGTAAAGTACTCTAATCCTAAACTTAAAAAAACCTCGGTAGCCAAAGCCAGCTCTTTTAATAGCTTTGATTTTATTATTTAATCCTTCTAAAGGTCCATTTGAGTGTTGTGTAATGAAGGTATTATGGATTTCATCATGATGAGTTTGAAGCATTTTAAGCGTACTAAGCATTTCTTCAGAACAACCTTCGGTGTTCCAAAAGGCGGCATTGTAATTGTTCCAATCTTTGTGTTTAAGTGCAGCTTGAAGTTTATTTAAGACGTTGTAAGTTTGATTGAGAGCGGGATCAAGATTTAACAGCCGATCTACAATATCTTTGGCGGTGACCCAGTAAGGGAAATAAGTCCATTTATGAAATTGTTCAAAATCTAACTGCTCATGAGGCACTAGCAATAATTTCCAATAGCGTTTAAGTGCTTTAAATTCACGGGAAGATGGGGCAAATTTTTTCATTATGCGAACTCTAGTCTTATTAAACGCCCGATTAAGGGCGTTGACGATATGGAACTTATCTACGACGACAATCGCATTTGGAAAGATAGTTCTAGTCAACTTTGGGTATGTATAGTTCATATCTGTGACAATGATTCTGACATTTTCCCTGGCCGCTAGATCATAACGTTTAAAGTGTTTTTCTAGTCGTTGGATAGTCCGAAAAGGAAGAATATCAATTAATTTATGAGTTTTGGCGTCCATGAATTCAAAGCTCATGGCATCAGTAGCGGTTTTAGTACTTTTGATTTCATCCATCAAGATTACTTCTGGAAGCCAGTGAAAATTTGGCTTAAAATCGCGTTCAGCTCGTAATAGTTGACGTCCAACAAAGGAGTCGGATGTCGAAAGTTCATTAGCAATATGTTTTAAAGACACTGGTTCAGCAAGTTTTTCTAGGCAAGCTTTACGGGTTGGATTAGAAATTGTGCAGTGCTTGGGAACTAGACTGGTTTGTGCTAGAAAATTAGTTTGGCATTCTTTACAGCGAAAGTATCTGCGCTTTAACTTCAAGACGGTATCATTTCCAAGAGCTTTAGCAAAGCGAACGGTGGTCAACCGCCACCCATACCTAATAATCTGTCCATTATTCATAATGCCACATTTGGGACAAGCCATCGGCTTGTAATCTAAAGTGCCTTCCAAGCGAATAACTCCATCACATTTTCGAGCACCATTTTTAATTTTTATATGATTATCATCTATACCTAACAAAAGCTTAGTAGTATCATTACACATAAGGACATTCACTTCTTTCTGAAAATCTTCGTCGTGGTTGATTTTTTCTGAACGGACAGTGAGTGTCCGTTTTTTTATATACCTAAGCATACAAAAAATCTGTCATCAGCAATAGATAATTCTATTACCAACAACAGATATTGTAGAACCATAATTGGGCCCTTTTTTAGACATCGGCTTTAAAACGGGATTTTATAGTAATAATTTAAAAAAATATAAATTGCATATTAATTATCAAACTGTTCATTTTGAAGTCATATTATAAACATACTTAGTTAAGTGTGATGCGTTATTAGCTGTACGCGGGTGCTTGTGCGCATGTTTGTTCATCACAAGGGTTATTAATTGACACTTTTGATAGTAATCGCTATCATAAAAAACAAGTTAATTAGTTAGTTAGCTTTAATTAATAAAAAGTAAGGGAGTTGTATACTATGAAAAAAGGTCTGATTACCGCTGGGTTAGTTACTAGCTTGGTGTGTACAAGTATTTTGGTAGAACAAACCGCCTTCGCGGCAAGTAAGGATAATGGACAAGCAACCGTCACTAAACAGGTTAATAAGCCAGCACATAACGATCAAAAAGCTCCACGTGATATTGGAATTGTTACTAAGGGAGAATTAAATATCTCTGGTACAGGTGCTAACGGGTTGAAGCTACAAGGTAATAATACGGTTACCACGGGTACTCTTGATTTACATTACATTGGAAAATCTCTTGGGATCGGGATTGACGAACAAACCGAAATTGTATTCTCTGTACCTAAAGAATTACAAGAAGTGGTTAACTCCCCTAACTTCAATAATTATGTAACCGGAATTTTTAAATTTAATAACGGTTCGGAACATACTTACGATCCCCACGACATTCGGGTTGAAGATAATGGTGCGACCATTAGAGTGATCAACCCAACTGAAAGTTGGTTCATCGGAGCAAACTTTGACGTTAAGTTAAATATCGATTTAGGTCAATTAGTAACGGATACGGGCATTAGAATCCCTGATGCTGAAAATAATTCAAGCTATTATTTCAACGCTGGCTTAATTAAAAAGGGCGACGTGATTGATTGGGACTTAATTGGTAATTACAATGCAGGTTATACTTTACCGACCCACCAATTAGATCCTGGTTGGACACTAATTAATGAAAAACCAACCGTTGAAGACGTTTATGATAGTGACGAAGTAGTCACTGGTAAAGGAGTGCCGGGAGCCAAAGTCCAGGTCAAAGTTGGAGACGAAGTAATTGGAACTGGCACAGTAGACGAAAATGGCATTTACGAAGTAAAAATTCCTAAACAATCTAAGGGAGTAACCCTGACGATCTCACAAAATACCGGGGTAGGCTGGAGTGATCCAATCACGACGGTAGTTAAACATAAAGAAGAAAGCATTCCAAAACCAACGGTGAACGAACCCGTAACTAGCAGCGACACGCAAGTTAAGGGGACTGGTTACGAAGCTGGTAATACCATTATCGTTACGGATTCCAACGGTAAGGAATTAGGCAGGGGTCTGGTACAATCAGACAAGTCGTTTAGCGTAGACATTCCAGCACAAGACGCGTACACAATCTTGCACGTGGTGGAAACAAATGGAACCGAAACTAGCCCGGCTACGGAAGTTACCGTGCACGAAGGAGAATCCAAAGATGGTAAGATCACAGGTTTGGATAAATACTCAATTAGTAACAATGACGGTTACATTCACGGCACCTACACTGGGTCAGCAGCAGCCCAAGTTAACGTAGTGGTTGACGGGGTTAAAGGGAGCACCGTACCTTTAGAACCTGGCAATGGTCAATTCAAGTACTACATCGCTAACTTGGTATCAACCCCAGGTCAAAATGTCACGGTCAACTTGTTAGACGCTTCCGGAAATGTATTAGACTCAAAGAATCTAGAAGTTGTGGCTTAGAAAATTTTTATCAAGGGCGTTCTTGGAGAAATCCGAGAACGTTTTTTAGTGGGGAAGTTAAGATTAGCTCCGCTAATTAATAAATACTAAAATAAGTCACGTCTGGAAAGAAATTATGAGTTGCTATACTAATTTAGCAAAAAGGGTTTCAAATAATTTTTATCGCCAGAAAAAGGTAGCGCTTTCATAGTGGTTGTGTTAACATAACCGTGTAAGAAAGTCAGCTAATTTTCACGTGAATTTGGACTACATAACTTTCTTGGTTGATCTAGGATACGGGTTTGATTTTTAAATTAATAGTAGTGTCTGCGCAAAAATGTTCACGCGAACATTTTTGGAAGACAACTAATTACGGAGGTAAAAAATATGGCGGACAGTGTACATTCAAGCGCGCCGGACCACGTGGTTTTACTCAACGACTCCACCAAGCGAATCCCTAAATCACAGCAAATTGCTTACGGATTTGGTGACATGGGGAACGGCTTCATGTTTGACCTTGGGCAAGCTTATTTAACTAAGTTTTGGATCGATGGAACCGGCATTGCGGCCGGAGTCGTCGGGGCAATTTTTGCGTTTACTAAGATTTTTGACGCGGTGATGGATCCCATCGTGGGTGCGGCAATTGACAACCGTAAGCGTGGTAAGCACGGTAAATTCCGGCCGATCATGATGGGATCGGCAGTAATTTTAGCAATTATGACGGTAGTCACCTTTACCATGCCAAGCGGGTTAACCATGACGCAAAAGATCACCTACGCTTTAGTAACGTACATGATTTGGGGTGTCTTTTACTCCCTAACTAACGACCCCTATGGATCGCTAGCTTCGGTAATGAGCCGGAACTTGGAGGACCGGAGTTTCATGTCCACCACCCGGCAAATTGGTTCGGTAGCGGCCCAATTAATTGCTGGGGTGGCTTTTATCCCGTTAATGCAATTGACTAGCGGTGGGCACCCGCTGCACGGCTATACCATTTCCGCGGCCATCTTTGGCGTAATGGGGGTACTGGGTTTCTTAGTATGCTTCCTGGGCACGCGCGAAAACCTGCATATCAAACGCGACGAGGATGCCAAAAAGGAAGGCATGAAGGACTACTTTAAGGTGGTTTTCACTAACGGACCGTTGGGCGCGTTAGTTTTAATGACGCTGTTTACGATTTCGGCAATGAACACTAATAACCAAATGATGGTCTTTTACGCACAGTACAACCTGGGCAACATCGGTTTGCAACCAATAATTAACTTCATCATGATGGGCAGTTCGGTTGCCGGGGTCTTCATGGTTCCGTACTTAACCAAACATTTCGGGCAAAAGAAAACTGCCATCGTGAGCTTATTTATCGGGGCAGTGGCTAACGCAATCAATTTCTTCTTGCCGACGAATTTGTACACCTTCATCCTATTCGTGACGATTGGTTACGTAGCGTTAGCGATCCCGAACGGAATTACTTGGGCAATGGTTTCTAACGTCATCGATTATGGTGAATGGCATAGTGGAACCCGTAAAGAAGGAATTACGTACGCCGCGTTTAACTTCTCACGGAAAATCGCTCAATCAATTGCGGCGTTAGTTTCTTCGGGATTGTTGGCAATTACCGGTTACGTGGCTAACCACACGCAAACTGGTTCTGCGCTCAACGGAATTAAGATTGCGATGACTTTATACCCGGCAATTTGTTTGGCACTGGCTGGGGTGATTTTACTGTTCTTGTTTAAGTTGGATGACGATAAGTTTAACCGGATTTCTAATGACCTAGACCATGGCCGTTGGGAAAAGGGCACTTTGTAATTTAAGAAAGAGGTAATTGGAATGGCTTTAGAAAATTTACTATTGGATGTTAAAAAATTGATTGAAAATCCGGATGCGGACGTTGACGAGGGAATTTACCGCCCTTCAGTACAAATTGACCGGCGCAACGTTTACTTTATCTATCGTGAAGGAATTAAGAAGAGCCTGATAGTTTACGAAGATGCCCGCAAAGCTCGCGATTTCCAAGCTGACGAGACCTTAGTTGATGACGACTACGTTTTATTGAAGGGCCCGCTGAACTTCTTCAATAACCAAGCACTGGCAAAACGGTTTGCCTGGATTAAACCGTCTTCCCGGCACGGTCACAAATACACGCTTGGCTTAGGCGACCGGCTCGGAATTGCGTCTAACGCCCATTTGAAATTGTTAAAGGGACGCGGCATTTTCCCCGTCCTCGCCCAACAATCAATTCGGGAACTGTTATTGAGTAACCGGACCTTCACCGACGTAATTGAAGCAGCATCGTGGTCAGTTTTTGAAGAAGGCTACCGCGACGGCTGGGGTGCAGATGGCGACCATGTTAAAAATGCGTACGAAATTGACTACGCGGTACGTTCGGGCGCAACGATGATTACTTTAGACCTCACCGAAAAGACCCATACCGAATACTTAGCTTATTCAGATGAAGACTTGGACGCGAAGTATAACGAATTAGCCCCTGAAATTCGCGAAAAATTTGAAAAGAAGTACCTTAACCACCGCTTTGAGTTAGGCAACGGCGACGTGGTCGAATTTAGCCCACGGGACTTGAAGGAAGCGGTGTTGGCCTTTAACGAAGGAGTCCTCTTCGCAGAATGGGTCAACGAAAAATTTGTTAAACCATACGCTTTGGACTTTGAAGTTTCGGTTGACGAGACGCCGGTTTCTACAACTCCGGCACAACACTACTTCTTTGCCAACGAATTGGCCGATGCCGGAATCACTCCCGAAACCTTGGCTCCCCGTTTCTACGGGGAATTCCAAAAGGCGATCGACTACATTGGCGACCTTGACCGGTTTGAAAAAGACTTTGGCGAACACGAAGCGATTGCCGAGAAGTTTGGCTACAAACTTAGCGTACATTCCGGCTCCGATAAACTTTCGGCTTATCCAGTAATTGCGCGCTTGGCTAACCAGCACGGTTGGCACGTTAAGACGGCGGGAACCAACTGGCTTGAGGCGCTCCGGGTGGTTGCTCACGAAGATCCCCAATTCATGCTGGAACTTTACAAGTTTAGCTATGACAACCTTGATGACGTAAAGGACTTCTACGTCTTTAACGCACAAACCGATGGCAAGGCATCCAAACCTGAAGATCTCACCGAAAAAGACGTCAACATGCTGCTCGTGGATGACGACGCACGGCAAGTTTTGCACACGATGTACGGTTCGATCCTCGGGTACACCGAAAACTACCAATATGTATACCGGGACCGTTTGTTTGATATTTTGCTTCACCACGCTGACGAATACGACAAGTACTTGAGCTTGCACATGGCGGAACACGTTGACCTATTACAAGGAATCGAAACCACGAAACAAGCTGTTTTAGATAAATACGAACCCAAAGACTAAATCAATAAAGGAAGGTAGCAGTCATGAAATTACTTGATAAAGACTTTTTGCTGGAAAACGAAATGGCGAAGACCCTTTTCCACGATTACGCAGAAAAGATGCCGATTATTGATTATCACTGTCATTTAAGCCCCCAAGCAATTTACGAAAATAAAAACTATCCCAACATTAGCCGAATCTGGCTAAACGAAGGCACCTACGGAGACCACTACAAGTGGCGCTTAATGCGGGCCAACGGGGTTAGCGAGGATTTAATTACCGGCGACGGTGATGAATATCAAAAATTTTTAGCATGGGCGGATACCATTGAACATGCGTATGGTAACCCACTTTACGAATGGACCCACTTGGAATTACGGCGGTTCTTTGGCATCGATGAACCACTTACCGTTAAATCCGCTCCCCAAATTTGGGAGAAGGCCAACCAATTATTAGCGGCCGATGATTTCAAGCCCCGCAACTTGATTAAAAATTCCAACGTTAAGCTAGTAGCGACAACTGACGATCCGGCTTCGGATTTGCACTATCACAAACTTTTGCAAGACGAAGAAGCGGAATCCGGCTTCAAGACGGTTCCCGCAATGCGGCCGGATAAACTAATGCAGATTGAAAAACCTGGATTTGGCGAATATTTGCAAACCCTCGCAAAGGCCGCTGGGGTAACCATTAATTCCTTCCAAGATTTGGCGAAGGCGTTACGGCAGCGTTTTGAATTCTTTAAGGACATGGGAAGCCGTTTATCCGACCACTCGTTGCCGTCTTACCACTTTGTGGAGCTATCTGAAGCAGAACTAGACCAGATTTTAACCAAGGCGGCCGATGGAGCAACTTTGACAGAACGTGAACGCGACGGTTATACAACCGCGTTGTTAGAAGTTTTAATGAAACTCAACAACGAATTTGACTGGGTAATGCAATTCCACATCAATTCATTGCGGGACGCCAACAAACCAATGTACGAAAAATTAGGTCCGGATACCGGCTTTGACTCAATGGGGACTCAGCCAGACATCGTCGACGGCATTCAAAAATTAATGACCAAGATGTCGGCAGAGGGCGTGGTTCCTAAGATGATTTTCTACTCCCTTAACCCAAACGATTGGATGGAATTGGCAACGCTCATGCAATCCTTCCAAGGGCAAACCAAACAACGGATTCAACTTGGAGCGGCCTGGTGGTTTAACGACACTGCCGAAGGGATGGACGAACAGCTCCGGGTCTTTGCCCAACAAAGTCTTTTACCAAACTTCGTCGGGATGTTGACCGACTCCCGGAGTTTCTTATCATATCCGCGGCACGAATACTTCCGGCGGGTATTGTGCAACTTCTTTGGCCGCTTGGTAGCGCAGGGCCGGGTTCCTGACGATGCCGAGATTTTGGGCAAGGTAGTTCAAAACATTGCTTATAACAACGCACACGAATACTTTGGTTTCTTCGATTAAATCAATTTGAGGTGAAAAATAGAAATGGTTAAGCTATCTGATAATTACATTACCCACCGGGCCGAGTTTGAAAAGGCCGGAATTAAGGTTCCCACTTACGACCACGATGCCGTAGCGCAAAAAGGGGTGACCCACCCCCGTTGGATTCACTTCGGAGGAGGCAACCTTTTCCGGGCGTTTCACGCGGCTATTGCGGATGAGTTGATTGAACAAGGGGAGTTAGACGCTGGTTTATTAGTAGTCGATACCTTTAGTAAGGAAGTTGTTGAAAGGGTTTACCACGATAATCACAACCAAGTCTTGCGGGTCGTTACCAAAGCGGATGGCACGTTGGAATCCGCGGTCTTTGGTTCGGTTGCAGACGCAGTTTTTGATTCTGCAGAGGCGCCTAGCCAAGAATTACGCAAAGCATTTGAAAACCAGTCGTTGCAACTAGTTACGTTTTCAATTACTGAAAAGGGCTATGCATTAACGGATGGGGAAGGTAACTTAACCGCTAGTGTAACAAAGGACGTCGCGGCGGGTCCTGAAGATCCGGTAAATAATATTGCCCGCCTTACTAGTTTACTTTACGACCGCTTCAATCACGGCCAGCTACCGTTGGCATTACTAAGTACCGACAACTTTTCTCAAAATGGGGACCGGTTGAAGAAGTCGGTCTTAACGATTGCTAAAGGCTGGGCGGCGAATCAGTTGGTCGAAGACGAATTCTTAGATTATTTGCAAAACCCGGACAAGGTTAGTTTCCCATTGTCCATGATCGATCGGATCACCCCGAACCCTGCCAAAGCAGTAGGGGAAAGCTTAGAGGCCCAGGGCGTGGAAAATATGACCCCGTTTAAAGCCTCGTACGGCGCAATGCTAGCTTCCTTTGCTAACACGGAAGAAGCTCATTACTTGGTAGTCGAAGACGCCTTTCCAAACGGCCGTCCGGCACTTGAAAAGGCTGGGGTGATCGTGACGGACCGGGCGACGGTTAACGATGTCGATGAAATGAAGGTTACAACCTGCTTGAACCCGTTGCACACAGCCTTAGCAATTTTTGGTTCATTGCTGGATTATCACTCGATTTCCGAAGAAATGAAGAATGCCGACTTGGTGGACTTAATTAAGCAAATTGGTTACGTGGAAGGTTTGCCAGTGGTGAAGGATCCGAAGGTAATCAATCCGAAAGCCTTCATTGACGAAGTGGTTGAAAAACGGCTGCCTAATCCATACATTCCCGACACTCCGCAACGCATTGCGACCGACACATCGCAAAAAATGGCGGTGCGCTATGGCGTAACTATTCAACACTATTTGGCAGTTCCAACGTTGAAGGTTACCGACTTGAAATTTATCCCGTTAACGATTGCCGCATGGTTGCGTTATCTATTAGCGCTTGATGATAAGGGGCAGGCGTTTGAACCTAGTCCAGATCCGTTAATGGACTACCTAAAAGAACAGCTTCAGGGAATTCAACTAGGTGAAAATCCAAACCTCCAAGCCCAAATCAAACCGATTTTGGCTAATCAGAAGCTATTCGGCGTGGACCTAGTAGAAGCTGGTTTGGCAGAACTAATTGAAGCCGACCTAGCGGAAATGCTACAGGGACCGGGCGCGGTTGCACAAACCCTACATCAAAAATTAAATCAAGTAAATTAAACAGAGGAGAATGAGAAATGGCAAAATATCGGATTGCGGTCGTCAACTCAAGTAGTTTTGGACAAGTTTTCAAAGAACATTGGCAAGCCCTCGAAGAGATTGGGGAAGTTAAACGGTTTATGCTGCCAACGGATATCGATGGTAAATCATTGGCAGAAAAGCTACAGGGTTTCAACGTGGTGGTCGCTAGCGTAACCCCAAATTTCAATCAGGAATTCTTTGATAATAAGGATGAACTATTGTTAATTTCACGTCATGGAATTGGCTATAACAACGTTGATTTAGCAGCAGCGAAGGCGCACGGCACGAGGGTCACCATCGTTTCCCCATTGGTAGAACGAAATGCCGTCGCGGAAAATGCATTGGCAAACCTGATGGCGTTGGTTCGGCAGACGGTTCCGGCTGGGGATGCAATTAAGGCCGACCATTATGAAGACCGGGCCCGTTTTATGGGTAATCAATTCTCCGGCAAAACTTTCGGTGTAATTGGCGCCGGAAACATTGGTAGCCGGGTAGCGGAACTATTTGGGATTTTTGGCGGACCCGTTTTAATTAACGACCCCGACCCGAAGGCTCCCGAAGGTTGGCTAGAAAACAATAACGTACAAAGGGTGAGCCTAGATGAACTTTTGGAACGGGCCGACTACATTTCGTTGAACGCCTCCTTGAACGATGACGATTATCACCTAATTGACGCAGCCGCTTTAAAGAAGGTCAAAAAGGGCGTTTACTTTGTTAACCACGCGCGGGGTGCGCTGATTGACGAAAATGCCATGTTAGCCGCGGTAGAAGCGGGTCAAGTTGGTGGTTACGCAGCCGACACCATGGAAGTTGAACCAGTGCGGGCGGATCATCCGTTCTTGAAGAACGCACACTTTTTGATTACGCCGCACACCTCTGCTTACACTTACGAATGCTTGCACGGGATGGGTGAAAAATGCGTATCCGATGTGCAAAACATCGTTAACGAACGCCCATTGGTACGGGAATTAACGGCAAAACTTTAATTGAAGGGTAGTATTAATCATGAAATATATCATTGGAATGGATATTGGAACCACCAGTACGAAGGCGGTAATGTTTGACCTAAAGGGTCGGATTGTGCAAGTTGCCCACCAACTTTATCCAATCATTCGCGAAAATGTGGACTCCGCCGAGGAAGACCCGGACGTGATTTACGACGCGACGGTGGCCGTTTTACAGCAGGTTATCCAAGCCGCCCATTTTGACGCCGCGCAAGATCAGCTTTTGGCAATTTCGTTAAGTGCACAGCAACATTCCATCATGGGGGTTGATGACGAATTTAACCCGGTGACTAAACTCGCAATTTGGGCGGATAACCGGGCTGAAAAGTATGCCGACCAAGCCAAACGGGACGGTTCGGGACTGGCACTGTACCAACGGACGGGCGTGCCCACCCACCCCATGGCGCCTTACTACAAATTACAATGGTATAAACATGAAGCACCCGCGCGGTTTAAACAAGCTAAGTACTGGCTAGGAATTAAATCGTACATTATTTGGAAATACTTTGGCCAATTTTTGGAAGAACAACCGATGGCGGCGGCCACGGGATTATTTAACACCCGGGAAATGCAGTGGGACGTGGCAGCTTTACAACAACTAGGATTGCAAGCCTCCCAATTACCTCAAGTGGTGGAAGCCACGCACCAGGTCCATGGTTTAAATCCGCAATTAGCAAAACAAATTGGGATCCCTGCGCAAACCCCGTTTGTAATGGGATCTTCGGATGGCGTGGCGACCACCATTGGGGTTGGCGCGGTGCGGAAGGGTCAGATCGCAATTGATATTGGAACTTCGGCCGCGGTACGGACCATGGTGGACGAGCCCCAATTTGATCCGAAAGGCCGGATTTACTGCTATCCGGTTTTGCCGGGCAAATGGATTATTGGCGGGCCGATTAATAATGGTGGAGTAGTGCTTCGCTGGGCTCGCGACCAATTTTTCAACGCCGAAAAAAGTACCGCGGAGCTCCTCAACCAAGATCCGTACGACCTGTTGACGAAGATTGCGGGCGAGGCACCAGCCGGGTCCAAAGGCCTACTATTCCATCCTTTCCTAGGTGGTGAACGGGCCCCAATTTGGTCTGGAAATGCGCGGGGATCCTTCTTTGGATTGACGCAAACCCATACGCGAGCGCACATGTTGCGGGCCATTTTGGAAGGTATTGTCTACAATTTGTTCACGGTTAACTTGGCGTTGGAAGAAGTTATGCCAAAAGGTGACCGACAGATTTTGGCGACCGGTGGCTTTGCGCATTCAGAATTATGGAAGCATATTTTGGCCGACGTATTTGAGGAACCGGTGAAGGTCCCTAAGTCGGTTGAGGGTGGCTGCATGGGTGCGATGGTAATCGCCCAAATCAGCTTAGGTTTGGCAAAGGATTTGACGAAGGTCGAAGACTTTTTGGTAAAGGATGCGGTAAATACGTATGAACCAAACCCAGCAAACTTTAGGGCGTACCGTGATTTGATACCAATCTATATTAGGCTGTCGAGAGAGTTGGCAGGTGAATACGATAGTATAGCGGAGTATCAGAGAACGCATTAGAGTGTGGAAGGCCTCGGGTAAAGATCGAGAATTAACAGAATAAGAGCACTGATCGCGGATTTGGCGATTAGTGCTCTTATTTGGTTAATCGGAGAGCTTTGAGGGCTGGAACACGTTTCGCAAAATAGCAGTGGAGCGCAAGGGAATTAATCGCGAACTTTGCGATTGGTTCCCTTGATTTGGTTAACCGGAAGAAACAAAAAAATGCCGCCAACCGGTTTTAACCAAGTTGGCAGCATTCTTAATTTTATTTACGCAATGATTCCCGGTAAATAATCGGCATTTTAAAGCATTTTTTAAACGGGATGTTGTCGTCGAGTTCCTCGTTAGTTAGTAAATGTTTCAAAGTCGCAATCCCTAACGCGGTCATTTCGGTGATGGGGCTATGTACGGTAGTTAAGGATGGTGAAGTGTAGGTGGCAATGTCCATGTCATCAAATCCGGAAACACTGACTGGATGCTTTAGATTAGGATGCGTGTTGATCGCGTGAAGGGCCCCAATTGCCATGTCGTCATTTTCGATGAAAACGTAATCCGGAAAGTTAGGCCGTGCCAACAGTTCTTCCATTGCCCGGCAGCCACCCTTAGCGGTATATTCACCCTCGATTGGGGGATGGGCGAACAACTTGGTTGGATGAGCTGCGTCCCATTCTTGAATTGCGGCAAAGTAACCCTGCGAACGTTCCTGCGTTGAAGCGTAATCCAGGGAGCCGCGAATTAAGGCTACATTACGGTGCCCAGCTTGTAGCGCGTGGGTGGTCATTTCGCGAGCCGCTGAATAATTGTCCAGCCAATAGTTATAAACGGGCTGAATTTGCGTTTTACGGTTGAGCACCACGACGGGAATTTTCATTTGAACTAGATTATTAATGAATTCTTCGTCCTTCACGGATTGACTAACCACCACTACGCCGTCGAAAAAGCTAAGGCGGTCGTGGTCGTTAATGGAATTGATTGAGAGGACGTAATTTTCGGGTAACTGTTCCCGGATATTTAAAATAATGCTGGTTAAAAAGAGCCCCGAAGTCCCGTTTTGTAGATCGGTAAAAAACAGGCCGATCGTGTAGGTCCGTCCTTGGTTAAGTCCGCGTGCGTTTTGGTTGGGGACGTAGCCTAGTTGATGGGCGGCCTCCACAATTTTCCGTCGGGTAGTTTCCTTCACCTTAGGACTCCCGTTTAACGCCCGAGAAACGGTGGTGTGTGAAATACCAAGGTGACTGGCAATATCAATAATCGTGGTCCGTTTTGAAGAATTATTTGTCATAGGATGCTCCTTTTAAATTACTCAAGCGTAGCAGCTCCAATTATACAACAAAAATGAGAATTAATAATAATTCATGAAAACGGTTGTACTAAATGGGGACCGTGCTATAATTTAATTGTAAGGTTTCACGTGAACATTTGCAATTTAATCAAACATTAAGCGGGGTAACGATAATGGAAATCGGATTAGTTGGTTTGGGAAAAATGGGCATTAATTTAGCCCAAAACATGTTGCGTCACCAGCATAAAGTGGTCGGATTTGATTTGAATAACGCGTTAGTTGAAAAAGCGATCGGTTATGGAGCAACTGGAGCGGCTTCGTTAGCTGAAATGGTGCAAAAAATGACGGCTCCCCGGGTGGTCTGGGTAATGGTGCCGGCGGGCAAGCCGACCGATGTAACAATTGCGCAGCTAGGCGACCTGCTAGAAGCGGGTGATTACCTAATCGACGGCGGAAACACCTTCTGGAAGGATAGTTTGCGGCATAACCGGCTAATTTCGGAAAAAGGGATCCATTATTTTGATGCTGGTTCGTCAGGTGGTTGGCGCGGAGCACTTAATGGCGGGAATTTCATGATTGGGGGCGATGACGCCGCAGCCTTTGAAACCATCCGCCCATTATTTGAAGATATTTCCCAGGAAGATGGTTATCTCTACACTGGTAAGGCTGGTTCAGGACACTACCTTAAAATGGTTCACAATGGCATTGAGTACGGGATGATGGCTGCAATTGGGGAAGGTTTTGAAGTATTGGAAGCCTCCCAGTTTGATTACGATAACGAAGCGGTCGCCAAATTGTGGAACCATGGCTCGGTAGTTCGGAGCTGGCTGATTGAACTTGCTCAGGACGCTTTCAGTAAGGATCCGCACCTAGCTGAAATTGCGGGACGAATGCATTCCAACGGCGAGGGTCAATGGACGGTGGAAGAAGCTATGGACCGCCACGTCCCTACCCCAGTAATTTATGCAGCGGTTGCGGAGCGTTATCGTTCGATGCAAGACGATACTTTCACCGGCAAGGTGGTGGCGGCTCTGCGAAATGAATTTGGCGGGCACGCAGTTGATAAAAAGTAGTTCCTCATGGTGAGATAATAGTTGAAGAATTTGCGTTTAGTTCAGCTAGTCAGCAACTTATTAACTTCTGCGACTAAACGCTTTCTGAGCCTTATGAATTAAGCTTACTAAATATAACTAAGGCTTATTATAGGTAAATCATGATAATCCATACTTTATAAAGTGAATTTTTTCTTAATCTAAAATTTGGTGAAATTAGGGGTGGTAACGCTTTAACGAGCGGAGCTACCCCCTTTTTATTTACCGGCAGAAAAAATTTAAAAAAGTGTTGCTGAAAATCACTTTGTAGGGCATAATTGGTGTACACCATATACAGTGGTTAAAATAAAAATAAAAAGGGGTTTATGTATAATGAAGTATACCAAATATACAGTCTTAGCAATGTCCGCACTAACACTAGGAACTGTGGGTGCTAAAGTTACACATGCAGCACATACCAACCAGCATGCTGTATCGGCAGCTAACTCACAAGAGGCAAATGCTAAAAAAGCAACTGATGCAGTGCACGCCTTGTTTGCTAATAAAGAATACACCAAATTAGCAAGCGGAGTAACTAGTGCAAAGGTTGATGCAGCAGAAGCTTTAGTACATAAGTACGTATTAACTTACAAAGATTCACAACTATTGTTAAGTTTGTGTAATAGTGCAAGGCACAAATTAAGTGATAGCTCGGATGATGCTTCTGCTATTAAAGCGGCCGAAAAGGTAGTTGACGCATTATTTACGGATCGGACCCACGCTAAGTTAGCAACGGGAGTTACTGCTGAAAAAATTGAAGCTGCCGTAAAAACAATCGAAAAAAATGTGCCGCATAGTAATAGTAATTACCAACGGCTTATGTCGTTATGTGATCGGGCAAAATCCTTCTCACGCGCATCTAATAATGACTCCAATACTAAAAACGATATCCAAAAAGCGACAGATGCTGTTAATGCATTGTTTGCAGATGGTAGTCATACTAAATTAGCGAAGGGCGTTACTACAGAAAAAATTGAAGCAGCTCAAAAATTAGTTGATAAAATTCCAACGTCAAACCCTAACTACGTTGAGTTACGTAATTTATGCACCAAAGCTAAAAACTTGTTAAACACAGCAATTAAAAACGACGTTAAAGTAGCGACTAAGGCAGTTACTGCATTGTTTGCAGACAGTAGCCATACTAAATTAGCGAAGGATGTTACTGCGGAAAAAATTGAAGCAGCCCAAAAATTAGTTGATAAAATTCCAACTAACAACGAAAATTATCAAAGATTAAATGATCTTTGCCAAAAAGCTAAAAAGCTTCTTGCAGAAAATAATGACCCAGCGGTAAAAGAAGCGGAAAAAGCAGTTTTCGCACTCTTTTCAGATGAAGCACATACTAAATTAGCGAAGGGTGTTACTGCTGAAAAAATCGAAGCAGCCCAAAAGTTAGTTGAAAAAAATGTGTCACAAAGTAATAACAATTATCAAATGTTAATGACCTTATGTCGTAAGGCAAAAATTTTGCTCGATAACGCTAATACCGAAGATAAAATCCGTGAAGCAGAGGAAGCGGTTTATGCGCTATTTGCTGATTCATCGCTAAGTAGTGTGGCAGATAGCACTAATAGTGCTAAAGTCGAGGCTGCGAAGGACTTGGTTGCAAAAAATGTAAGTGTAGCTAATCCTAACTTTAGTAGGCTGTGGAACCTATGTTTGAAAGCAGAACGTTTGCTAGAAGCATCAGGAACAATTCGTCCAGCAAGTAGTGAAGGCGAACAAGAAGCAATTGATGCAATTAAGGCGCTATTTAGTGATGACACATACACAAAATTATCCGACAAGGCTAACAGTGCAATGCTCAAAAAAGCTAACGCATTGTTTGTAAAATATGTTAAACCAGGTAACAGTAACTTCACGGTTCTCTATAAGTTATACCAAAAAGCAGAGCGTTTGTTAGAAAGTTCAAATGATATTCGTCCAGCTGCAAGTAAAGAAGAACAAGCAGTGATTGATGCGGTTAACGCGCTTTTCACAGACGGTACCCATACCAAGTTGGCTGCAGGAGTAGACCGGGATAAGATAAACGAAGCCAAAAGTATGATTGCTAAGTACCTTACTTTTGACAACCGGAATACGATGATTCTTTACAATCTCTGTGCTAAAGCACTTGAACTATTAAATTAGTTTACGAAAAAATCCATTATCGTAACTGAGACTTTAATTATCAATAATGGATTAACATATAAAATATCAAGAAACAGTTTCAACAATTGTCATTTGGTTGAAGCTGTTTTTATATATGGGAATCTATTCTATATTAGTTTACGGGATGTATATAATTGTGCTCAAAGAGTATAATTTAACTGGGTATATTAATAATGAATAGCGTATTATCTCGAAAGGAGAGTGATGATTTGCGTAAATGGATTACGCGTGGCGATTTGGTAGCATTTGGGGGCACCGTGGTGACTATGTTTTTGGTTAGTAAGGTCGATTTTATGCACGTTCATGAAGGGTGGCAATTTTTGACAACGCTATTAACGTTTGTGGTTTTAGACTCTGTTTGCACGTGGTGGATCGATACCCCAGCTGCTAAATAAAAACCCCAGTCGGTTTATGCAATGACTGAGGTTTGGTTGGTCGCAATTGAACGTTTAAAAATGATGTACCACGGCAATCTCAAACTCCGCGGTAATGGAATTTAATGGACGTTGGAGGAGCTGCTCCCGGTTTTCTTGTGCTTGCCAAGTTAAGGGCGTCATGTTGAACAAGGCCGTAAAAAGCGGTTGGTCAAGCGGAAATTCATACCTAATGGTCGAGAATTTCGCTTGGGGATAGTGTTCGATAAAGTGTTTCTTAACTGGCGTATTATTATAGGTAGCGTGTGGTCCTTCCGGATAAACTAAGTGCCGAAGCTCCTGCAAATAATGGTTGCCGGGAATGACCTTAACCAGCACGCCGTCTGGGGCTAAGGTACGGTCAAACTCTTGGTAATTAGCGGGTGACAAAATGTTGACGATGGCGTCTAAACGATGGTCGGCAAATGGCAAACGAGCTAAGTCACCTACCATGAAGAGCGGTTGGTTTTCCAGTGCCACCCCTGCGCTAGCAATGTTAATGGCTGGTTTGGAAATATCCAGGCCGACTAAGTTTCCCCTCGAATGGTTGGCAAGCCATTTGGTGGTGGTGCCTTCGCCACAGCCGGCATCTAAAATAAGACCGCCAGCAAGCAATTTCCGAACCTGTTCAAGCATCGGATCGAAAAAACCGGCCGTTAAGAATTGGTGGCGATAGCGTAGCATTTCGTCAGTATATTCGGTTTTGACGGGATGACTAAGGAAAAAGAGGCTTCCTTTTTTCGCCACGTTAAAAGTATGTTGATTTTCGCAAGCGACGGTACCAGTTTCCGCGGATGCAAAAGCTCCCTGGCAAACGGGACACTGAAATTGATTTAAATGTTGTTGGATAAATTGACTGGTTAATTCGATTTTGTTCAAAATATGACCTCGTTGTTCTCGTAATTAAGTTAATTCTACCACGGCTTTAAGGAAGGCCAATGGTATTTTAGAACAACTAAAATTGAAGAAAAATTGAATTGAACTTAAAGGTTGAATTAAAATATAATTCGCGGTAAAATACCTCCTGTATTTAAATATTCGAATGTTTGAATGGAGGACGACCTGATGGTGGAGCATAGCAAGGCACTCGCAGCTTTTAAGAAGAATATCCCCTTGCTAGACGCGCTTTCCGACGAGCGGCGCCAGCAAATTATGATTACTTTAGGGGAAAGTGAAAAAGGCTTGACGGTTGGGGAATTGACGAAGATTATTGGTCTCTCCCAGCCCGCAGTATCGCATCATTTGAAGCAATTAAAAGATTTAAAGTTAGTTTCGGTTAGAAAAAAGGGTACTAGCAACATCTATCAATTAACGATCGGACAGGCTCTCGATCAAGTGCAAAAGTTGGTTGATATTTTGCGGAACGATAAGAAGTTATTTAATTAAGTCGGGATTGTCTGATTGTTCATTCATTGGATCGAATATTAAAAAATTATTGTTGAGAAGGGGAAAAGCATGGTTCGCAAAGAGTGGAAATTTATTAGAAATAATAAGTTAATTTTAATCTCCGTGCTGGCAATTATTTTCATTCCTTTCCTATATAGTATTTTCTTCTTGAAATCGGTATGGGATCCATATGGGGATACGAAAAATTTACCAGTCGCAGTCGTTAACTTAGATCAACCCGTTAAGTACCAAGGCCAACGACTTGCGGTCGGTGATGAAATGGTCGATAACTTAAAGCATAACCATCAGTTGGGATGGCACTTTGTATCGGCTAAAAAGGCTAAAGAAGGAATGAAGGATAAAAAGTACTACACGGTAGTTACGATCCCAAAGGACTTCTCAGCTAACGCCGCAACGGTTACGGATAAAAATCCTAAGAAGATGCAGTTGAAGTATTCAACGAACGCTTCGTTGAACTATATTGGTAAAGTTATCAGTGACGTGGGTACTGAAAAGCTTAATTCCGAAGTTCGGGAACAAGTTACGAAGTCCTATGCTACGGCAATGTTTGACCAAGTTAAGACTGCCGGAAAAGGTTTCAAGCAAGCTTCTGACGGAGCGAAGAAACTTAAGGATGGTGCGGTTCAATTAAATGACGGTACCAAGACTTACACGGCAGGAGTTTCCCAACTACACGACGGGATTGCTACAATGGCCGTTTCAGTTAAACCATTGCAAGCGGGCGTTGCTCAATTAGCAGAGGGTTCTAGCCAATTGACCAATGGTTTAGATCAATTGAGCGGAAAAACTGGGGCATTGTCTTCAGGAGTTTCCCAATTGGCAAATGGTTCTGGTCAAGTAACCACCGGTGCGGTTGCCTTGAGTAAGGGATTAAACGAGTTGCAACAAAAGAGCGGTGCGCTCGTTACCGGAGTTTCCCAACTAAACAACGGTGCTTTACAGTTGAAGGTTAAGGTTCCCCAATACGTTAACGGTGTTTACCAACTTAACGATGGTGTACAAGAACTTAACGCAAAAACTGGTCAACTAGTTGGCGGCATCAAGCAATTGTCAAGTGGTGCGGGTGCTTTAAGTGCTGGAGTTAAGCAATATACAGACGGTGTATCGGCTGGTGCAGGCCAATTACAAGGTGGCGTAGCTAAATTAGCTAACGACACTAAGGATATGCCAAGTAGTATCAACGCTTTGCACAACGGAATTGCAGACATTGCGAAGAGCTCAAAACAATTAGCAGATGCAAATGGCAAGATTTCAACCGGCCTTGGCCAGGTTGCTGATCAAGTAAGTGCAAACGATATTAGTAAGCAAGCGGCTGCTTTGAAGCAACAAATGGCTTCTATTCAAACACAATTAGTTGCGTTGAATAAGGCAACTGCTGGACAAACAAATGGTGGCAATGCCGCACAATCCATCAATAATCAACTTTCAGAAATTAAGTCTGAAGTAGGAAGCTTGGCAAACTCAAGTAAAACTACGACAAGCACTAGCGGTGGCGTTTCTCAAGCAACCATTAATTCTAAAATTGACGGTGCAGGATTAAGTGCAGAAGATGCAGCTAAAGCGAAGAGTGCCTTAGCTGGCGTTGCTAACGGTAGCCAAAATAAGACTACTTCGCAAACTGTAGATACAAATAAGATTGCATCAATTCAAAAGAAGATTACTGACGTTCAAGGTCAAGTAACGAAGTTGAATGATTTAGCTAACAAACAAGCTGAAATCAATAAGCAAGTGACGTCGTTAACAGCTTCCTTCCAGAAGTTGGCAGCTGGCGCAAATGAATTAACTGGCAACAGTGACGACATGAAGCAGTTGGCAGCAACTTTGAAGAAATTAGCTGCTGGTTCACAAGAAGTTACAACTAACTTACAAGCTCTTTCATCTGGTTCAAACACGGTAGCTGGTAAAGTCGGCGAATTTGCCGGTTCAGCTTCTGATTTGACTAAGGGAGTTGCTCAATTAGACAGTGGTGCTAAGAGCCTTGCAAGTCAAACTAACAAGAATTCGAAGGACGTTAAGAAGTTAGTTAGCGGTTCTCAAGAATTGAGCTCAAGCTTGGCAATGCTAGACAAGCAAACTCCAACTCTTAAATCCAAGATTGGTCAGTTAGCTGCTGGTAGCAACCAAATCAGTGCTGGTACGGGTGCTTTAGCTGGTGGAATTAACCAATTAAGCAACGGTATTAGCGCCGCAAGTTCACAAATGCCAACCTTAGTAAGCGGCGTTAGCCTACTTGCTAACGGTGGTAATCAATTGGCAGCCGGTTCTTCTCAAGTTACTGGCGGGTTGAACACCTTGAATGGTCAAGTACCAGCGTTAGTTTCTGGCGTTGCGCAACTTGATAATGGTGGTCACCAATTGAACACTGGTATCCAAACTCTTAACAGCAGTACTGGAACGTTAATCAACGGCGTTAACCAGTTGAATACTGGAGCTGCTGAATTAGACGCTAACTCAGGTGCCTTGTTAGACGCTACTAAGCAAATTAGCGACGGCAATGGCGAATTATCAAGTAAGTTAGCTGACGGTGCAAAACAAGTTAACAGCGTGCCGCTTACCGACAAGACGGCTAACATGTTTGCCGCACCAACTAAATTGAAACACACTAATTACAGTTACGTACCAAACTACGGACATGCGTTAGCACCATACGTGCTTTCACTAGCACTTTACGTTGGAGCAATCGTCTTTAACTTTGCTTACCCAATTCGGAAGGTTTCCGAACGCGGTGGTACTCCAACTCAATGGTTCTTGAGTAAGGTTTCCGTTGGTACGGTAGTAGCTCTAGGAATGGCGTTGGTTGAAACCACAATCATGATGATTGCTGGTATTCACGTAGATCACGTTGGTCAATTCTACATGACCGCGATTATGATCTCGTTAGCGTCGATGTACATCGTCATGTTCTTGTCGATGGCCTTCGACAACCCAGGACGGTTTGTAGCGATGATTCTCCTGATGCTTCAATTAGGTGGATCAGGTGGTACCTTCCCAATGGAAGTAACTAACCACTTCTACAACGTAATTCATCCGTTCTTGCCATTGACTTACTCAATCCTATCGTTCCGTCAGGCAATTACGTCTGGTCTCGGTGACGGTACCTTTGAACAAGCAATGGGCGCGTTGCTCTTGTTTGCAGTGATTGCTTTGGCATTGCTATGGTTCAGTATGAATCAATTGCAAAAGCATCATTTGGAAAACAAGTCGCAATTAGATGATAACCAAAAGCTTCAAGAAGTTGAAAGATAATTTAATCGCAGAGAGGGGCCGGAAATTTCCGCCCCCTTTTTGTATACATAGCACCAATTTAAAGAGTATTTTAGGCGTGGTCTCCCACGAAAGGCTAGCTTCCTGTATAATAAATGGAAATGAGGTGATTAGATGAAACACATGAAAAAGGGCTCCCGTTGGCCGGTCAATCCGGTTGTGTGGGTCATTGTGGCACTATTGGTCATTTTAGGCGGATATAAATTTTTCTATCCTAACCACGTGGAACCTGAACACACCACGGCACGGCAATCTAGCAGTACTAAGGTGATTGACGTTGAAGAAGGCTCGTCGTCCGCTAAAAAGGCAACGACAAAAAAACATAAACATAAATCAAGCAAAGATAAGCTTTGGACAAAGAAACAGGATGCAAAATTGGCTGCGTTCATTAGTGATTGGCAACAGACGATGGGGCAATCGTATACCGGAACTAATTCAGGTAGCTCGGTAACCTTCCAAGGCGTCACGCTTCCCGATTATTTATCGACGGGGACGGTTTACGTAAACCAACAACCGGTGACGATGAAATGGACGACTAACAAAAAAGACGGCAGCGATTATCAAGTGGTCGCAGCTTATGCCGGCACTCAATACCTATACTTGTTTACTTTCCACCAACAAACTCCAGAAGTGTTAGTTACCTCTCAAGCAGCTAGCGACGGAGTTAACTTTAAGGTGACGGAAAATGCGCAATTAGTTAACGGTTTTCAAAACATTGTTAATGGACAAAGTGAATCAACGAATCCATCGCAACAATAGAATATTAAAAATGGGAGCTTTCAGATCAAAATTCTGAAAGCTCCCATTTTTGGTTCTAAACGAAAATTGTTTGCAGAAACAGAGTTGCGCTGACCTAAAACTTATTAGTGTTCTAATTTTATGTCCGCCGACACCACGCTATTTTGGTACGGAAAATGTGATTCGGAGTATTCAAAAGGGGTGCCGTCAACTAAATAGTTGACCTGACTAATTACTAAAATGGGGTCCCCTTTCTTTTCACCTAAAAAATGAACGTCTTCATCCGAAACCTTACGAGCCATGATTTGGCGATGTGATCCGGCAAACTCTAAATGGTGCTCTTTTTGTAAATATTCGTAAACCGATTTTTGAAGAATTTCCTTAGTGATGGTCGCAATTTTAGTTGGCATAATCGTTTGTTCGTAGCTGAACGGTTTGCCATCAATCAATCGGGTTCGCTTAATTACGTAGACGGTCTCCCCGTCTTCCAGCAGTAAATGTTCCTGCTCATCCTTGGTAGCGATCCGGGCGGTTAAATGAATGTGTTTGCTAGTGACCTTTTTATTAGGGTGGGTCATGGTCGTTCCCAACGGCTTGTCAACGTCTGTATTGAAATCATTGTTAAATTGCACGTCTTTTCGAACGAACGTCCCCGCCCCGCGCTTACTATAAACTAGTCCTTCAATGATTAAAATCTGAATTGCTTTGCTAATCGTGATGCGGGTGGTGTTAAATTCTTTTGCCAATTGATTTTGGTCTGGCAACATGACTCCCGGCTGCAATTCGTGGTTTATAATTTTTTTGCGCAAAGTTTGCGAAATTTTCTCGTATTTATACATTTATCTGACACCATCCTTAATCACCGTTAATTTTAGCCCATCTTAATGGTATTCACAAATTAATAAAAGTATATACTTTTGCCATAAAAGAATTTACTTTTATAAAAATGGTGATTATAATGAAAACGGATACAAAAGAAAGGTGGTCATAATTGTGCAAGCAAAGTTACCCGATGGTTTTTTATGGGGAAATTCAACATCCAGTATGCAGACGGAAGGAGGTGCACATGAGGGCGGTAAGGGACCGTCCGTTTACGACACGTATAAAGCAACCGCAGAAACTTCGGATTGGGACGTGGCAATTGATAATTACCATCATTATGAAGAAGATTTGGATTTGATGGCTCAGCAGGGGATGAACTGCTATCGTTTTCAGATCTCTTGGAGCCGGGTAAACCCGCAAGGCGACGGAGAATTCAATGAAGAGGGGATTCGTTATTATGATAATTTAATCAACGCGTTGTTAAAACGGGGCATTCAGCCGATGATCTGTCTGTATCATTTTGACATGCCGTTGCACTTGGCAAAACAATATAACGGCTTTTTGAGTCGCCACGTGGTGGATGCTTTTGTTCGCTTGGGTAAGGAAATGGTTGACCGGTTCAGCGACCGGGTTAAGTTATGGATTACGTTTAATGAGCAGAACCTATATTCGCAAACGGAGGCCTTTCGGATTGCTGGTTATTTAAATGGCGACCGCACCGATGAGGAATTGCAAAGGATTGCGCATCACGTAATGACGGCTCATGTTCAGGTTGCAAATTACCTGCACGAACACAGTGACGCTAAAATTGGCGGAATGCTGGCGTTCGTGGAGACTTACCCAAACAGCAGTTTGCCGGAAGACGTCTTTGCTGCGCGGCAAATTGATGAATATTTGAATCGCAATTTATTGGACGTTTGGGTTAACGGCCACTATTCAACGGAAGTATCCACCTATATTGAACGGCACCATTTCGATATTGATTTTACGGATCAAGATCGGCAAGAATTCGCCAAATTAAAGAGCGACTTCATTGCCTTCAGCTACTACGCAAGTAACGTGGTGGATGCAACCAAGATTCCAGCAGGCACCATGCCCAACCGGTACTTAGATTACGGCGCGGTAGCAAATCCCCATCTCACAGCAACGGAATGGGGCTGGAATATCGACCCGCTAGGCTTCCGCGACGTTTTGACGAAGACTTATAACGCCTACGGGATTCCGATGTTTCCGATTGAAAATGGAATCGGGTATCGGGAAGAATTTCATGGACAAATGATTCAAGACGATTACCGAATTGCCTATCACCGTGATCATTTACGAGCGCTAATGGCGGCGGTAAATGACGATGGAGTAGCGGTGCTAGGGTATCTGGGATGGGGATTGATCGATATCCCCAGTTCGGCAGGCAATATGGAAAAACGTTACGGAATGGTTTACGTTAACCGGGGCAATCACGAGCTCCGCGACCTTAAACGCGTGCCTAAAAAGAGTTACTACTGGTTTGCAAAAGTTATCAAGTCTAATGGTGCTGATTTAGATTAGAAATTTTTAACGGGAGGAATTTTTATGGGCGATTCGAAAAGCGGATCAATTAATGATCGAATGCAGAATTCAAAGTTCATTGCCAAATTTACGGAAATTTCGGTAAAGGTCGGCAATTGGGTTTACTTACGGTCCTTGCGGGATGCTTTCGCAGTTATTCTGCCAATGTTTATCGTGGCCGGCATCGGAGTTTTGCTAAATAACGTAGTGTTTACTTGGTTTTTAAAGGGAGACCTGCTAGCGAAGTTCCAAGTTGTCGGTAACGCGATTGTTAACGGAACTTTAAACGTAGCTGGAATTTTAGTTGCCCCGATGATTGGCTATATGCTGGCTAAAAATAAAGGTTTCAATAATCCAATTGCTGCGGCAGCCATGTCGTTAGCCAGCATTTTTATCCTAATGCCGAACAGCATTCAACTGGGGACGGTAGCGTCGGGCGGTGCGAAAATGGCAACCGTTACCGGTGGATTGAGTTATTTAAATACGGGGACCCAAGGGATGTTTGGCGGAATTTTCGTTGGTTTAATTGCAACGGGAATTTTCATTAAGCTAGCGTCAGTTAAACGGCTTCAGATTCATTTAGGAGAAAACGTGCCCCCAGCAGTAGCGGCGTCATTCAGTGTGTTACTTCCAGCAATTTTATTGATGTCATTTTTTGCAATTATCGCTGCACTGCTAGCTGGATTTTTCAATGCTGACCTAATTAATTTAATTAAAACTTGGATTCAAGAACCATTGCGGGGCTTTAACACCAGCATTGTCGGATATTGTGTGATCTACACCTTAGCTAACTTCCTGTTTGGTTTAGGAATTCACCAAACCGTTCTCTCAGGAACCTTATTGGATCCGTTGGTGTTGGTTAATATGAACGAAAACATGACGGCTTATGCGCATCATCAAGAGATTCCCAACATCATCACCACTTCTTTTGTTAGCAACTATACTTTAGTCGGTGGTTCGGGAAGCACCATTGCATTGATTATTGCAATTCTAATTTTCAGTAAAGTGAAATCATCACGGCAAATTGCCGGATTGTCGTTGGCACCCGGGATTTTTAACATCAACGAACCGATGATCTTTGGATTTCCAATCGTTTTCAACCTTCCGATGATCGTTCCGTTCGTGTTGTTCCCCACCATTGGTAGTTTGATTGGATATTTTGCAACCTTATGGGGTTGGGTAAGTCGGACGGTCGTGTTAGTGCCTTGGACTACTCCACCGTTAATCGGTCCTTATTTATCGACTGCCGGAGATTGGCGTTCGGTTATCCTGCAATTAATTGTGATTATTATTGGCGTTTTCTTATACCTACCATTCTTGAAAATCAGTGAACAAGTGGCAAGAATCCAAGCAGAAGAAAACCGCGATTAAGACCCTCGACCTAGGATTGAGTTAGTGAATCCTAGGTCTTTTTTATCGCAATAGTGTATATACCAATTGCCATTTGTACACTTTAAAAAGTTAAATTCATGGGACAAAGCTTGCTGTTTAAACATTTTAATTCGGAAAAATCGTCCACAAAATAGCGAATGTGTGTTATTATGAGGTTGTAGCAGAAACCGCTTACAAAGCCGATACGAGGGGGTTTACATTGTGCGCTATGTCACATATTTGGGGACAGATGCTTACACGAATATCGCAACTGATACATGGATCTTGAATAACCTTCATGCAGATGAACCAATATTCGCGCTTTGGCAAAATAATAATGCTGTCATTGTAGGAAAAAACCAAAATACATTTGGTGAAGTTAACCAAGAATTTATCGATCAACATCAAATTGAAGTTGTTCGGCGAGTTACTGGAGGTGGGGCAGTTTATCACGATTTAGGTAATCTAAACTTTACATTATTTGTACCACTAGATTCATCAGCTAATACGGACTTTAAGCAATTTTCTGAGCCAGTTTTGAAGGCGTTACATAACTTGGGAATTCCAGCAGAAGCTACGGGACGCAACGACTTAGTTGTTAATGGCAAGAAGATTTCAGGCGTGGCCCAGCGTTATGCAAAGGGCTACTTAATGCACCACGGAACGTTACTATTCGATAGCAACGTCGACACGATGGTGCGGGCACTGAACGTGGCGGATGAAAAATTTATTTCGAAAGCTGCTAAGTCAGTACGCAGCCGTGTCGGGATGATTAAGGAAGCCGCACCAGAAGGGTTGACGTTGCAAGACTTCTGGGAAGCCGTACAATACGAGCTGACCGATCACGGACGCGATTCCGAGATTCTGTTGACTCCTGAGCAAAAACAAGAAATTATTCGGTTGACTGCAGATCAATTCTCAACTTGGGACTGGAACTATGGTCAATCGCCGAACTTTAATTTTAAGAATCACGCGAAGTACGATGGCGGGATCATTGAAGTCCAGGTTCAAGTTGAGGGTGGTGTCATTCAAGATATTAACTTTACCGGAGATTTCTTGATGCTGCGTGACTGGCGGGACATCAAAGATCAGTTCATTGGCTTGCCGTTTGAAGCGGATCAAATCAGACCGGTCTTTGAGAAAAACCAGGATCAGCAGTACTTTGGTACCATCAGCGTTGATGAATTAACACAATTATTTGAAGCCTAGGAGGGGTAGTTATGGCTATAAAAGATGACAATAAAAAGATTTTAGATTTCGACCTTCAAATGGAAGATCAAGACCAAAGCTTTCCAATGCTCCAAGTCTTGAACAACGATGGCGAAATCGTAGATGAAGACGCCCTTAAGAGAGCGGGATTAAGTGATGACCAAATGGTTGAACTCATGAAGCAAATGGTATTCAGCCGGATCTTGCACGAACGTTCATCAAAATTATCCAAGCAAGGACGGTTAGGTTTCTATGCACCAACCATTGGTGAAGAAGCTTCCCAAATCGCTTCAAACTATGCCTTTGAAAAGGGTGACTGGTTATTCCCTGGTTACCGTGACATTCCACAACTGATTATGAAGGGCTGGCCAATTTATAAAGCATTCTTGTGGTCTCGTGGTCACTTCGAAGGTAACGAATTCGAAGACGTTAACGGATGGTTCCCACAAATCATTATTGGTGCCCAATATGTTGAAGCAGCCGGCGCAGCTTTAGGTTTGAAGAAACGTAATAAACCAAACGTTGCTTACGCATATACTGGTGATGGTGGTACTTCACAAGGTGACTTCTATGAAGGAATGAACTTTGCCGGCGCTTACCACGCTCCAACAGTTTTCTTCGCACAAAATAATGGATACGCAATCTCCACCCCACGTAGCGTACAAACTAAAGCACCACACCTTGCAGCTAAAGGCTGGGCAGCTGGTTTGCCAAGTTTCGTAGTTGATGGAATGGACCCAATTGCGATGTACCTTGCCGCTAAAGAAGCTCGTAAGTGGGCTGTAGATGGCAATGGACCAGTCTTCATTGAAACCATCACTAACCGTTTAGGACCGCACTCAATGTCAGGTGATGATCCACTCCGTTACCGGACTCAAGAAGACATTGATAACTGGACTAAGCGTGAACCATTGATTCGTTTCCGTAAGTACCTTACTGATCGTGACTTATGGTCAGAAGATATTGAAAACGACTGGGCAGACATTGTTAACTCACAAATTGATGACGCAGTAAAACAAGCTGATGGCATTGCTAAGCAAAAGATCTCAGACTTCATTGAACAAACCTTAGAAGTTCCGGGACAAGCAGCGCAAGATCAGATCAACAAATTTAGAGGGGAGGGCAAGTAATCATGGCTAAAAAAACATATATCCAAGCGATTACAGAAGCTCAAGACTTGGCGCTTGCTAATGATGAAAACGTTATAATTTTTGGTGAAGATGTTGGTAAAAATGGTGGTGTATTTAGAGCTACCGATGGTCTTCAAGAAAAGTACGGTGAAGATCGAGTATTCAACACTCCATTAGCAGAAAGTGGAATTGGTGGTTTAGCAATTGGATTGACCACCCAAGATTACCGTCCCATCATGGAAATCCAATTCTTTGGGTTCGTTTACGAAGTAATGGACTCCATTGCTGGACAAATGGCTCGGGGACGGTTCCGTTTCCACGGCACTCGTAAATTCCCAATCGTAGTTCGCTCGCCATATGGTGGAGGAACTAAGACCCCTGAAATGCATGCGGATTCTCTAGAAGGATTAATGGCACAAACTCCTGGATTACGAGTAGTTATGCCGGCAACTCCAGCAGATGCGAAGGGATTATTGCTTTCTTCAATTGAAAGCGACGATCCGGTAATCTTCCTTGAAAACTTACGTTTGTACCGTTCAATTCGTGGCGAAGTTCCAGAAGGTTACTACACCACCCCTCTCGATAAAGCAAACGTAGTACGTGAAGGTAAAGACGTTACCGTTGTTACCTATGGCGGCATGGTACACACCAGTCTAGCGGCTGCAGAAGACCTTGCTAAAGAAGGCATTGATGTTGAAGTAATCGACCTACGGACCGTAAGCCCACTCGACCTTGACACAATTGGCAAGAGTATCGAAAAGACTGGCCGGGTGGTAGTTGCTCAAGAAGCACAACGTCAAGCTGGTATTGGAGCAATGGTAATGAGTGAAATTAGTGAACGTTTCATTATGAGTTTAGATGCTCCAATTGGTCGGGTAGCCGCTCCGGATTCAGTTTACCCATTTGCGCTAGCTGAAAACGAATGGTTACCAAAAGAAGACGATGTAATTGACAAGATCAAGGAGGTCGTAAACTTTGACTGAAATATTTAAAATGCCAGACATCGGCGAAGGTATGGCAGAAGGCGAAATTGCCAACTGGTTGGTAAAAGTAGGCGATGATGTCAAAGCCGACGACGCGGTGGCTGAAGTTCAAAATGATAAATTATTGCAAGAAATCCTTTCACCATATTCAGGAAAGGTTACTAAACTATTTGTAGATGCGGGAACCGTAGTTAAGGTTGGCGAACCGCTCATCGAATTTGATGGCGACGGAACTGGCGGTGGTGCCGACAGCAAGGATAACGCTGCCGATGCTGCTCCAGCAGCTGACAAGGGCAGCGACAATGCCCCTAGCAGCGATGCAGAAATCTTCAACATGCCCGACATTGGTGAAGGTATGGCAGAAGGCGAAATTGCAAACTGGTTAGTTAAAGTTGGCGACGAAGTTAAGGAAGACGATCCAGTTGCCGAAGTACAAAACGACAAGTTAATGCAAGAAATCCTTTCACCATATTCTGGAAAGGTTACTAAGTTATTCGTAGACGCGGGAACCGTGGTTAAGGTTGGCGAACCGCTCATCGAATTTAACGGTGACGGTAGCGGTGCTGGTAGTGGAAACGCTGCTCCAGCAGCAAGTGCAGCTCCTGTTAAGGAAAATGCCGCACCAGCTAATAATGATGAACCTACTAAAGTTGGAACGGCAGTGGCTTCTAATGGCCAAGTTTTGGCAATGCCTTCGGTTCGTGAATACGCTCGGAAACACGACATTGACTTAATGCAAGTTCCTGCAACGGGTCGTCATGGTCACATTACCATGGCAGACGTGAAGAACTTTAGTGGCGGCGGTACTGCCCCATCTGCTCCAAAGGCTACTGAAAGTGCCGCACCAGCTCCTAGTGCTGCTCCAGCTGCAGAAGCTCCAAAACCAGCTCCTGCAAAACCAGCCCCAGTTAAGGCTGGTCGAGTACCACTTTCACCAATCCGTAAGGCAATTTCACGGAACTTAACCCAACGCGTTCAAACTGTTCCACATGTAACGATTATGGACGAAGTTGAAGTATCCAAGTTAATGGAACTCCGTGATCAATTCAAGGAACAAACTAAGGCGAAGGGTTACAAGCTAACTTACATGCCATTTGTTGCCAAAGCATTGGCGGCAGCAGCACGTAAGTACCCAGAATTGAGTGCAACAATTGATGACGAAACCCAAGAAATCGTCTACTACGAAGAAACTAACGTGGGCTTTGCTGTAGATACTGATCAAGGACTTTTCGTACCAAACGTTAAAAACACTGCTTCGAAGTCAATTATGCAAGTTGCCCAAGAAATTGATGACTTGGCAATCCGGGGCCGGGATGGCAAATTGAAGCCTGCTGAATTACAAGGCGGAACCGTTACAATTTCCAACATTGGTTCTGAAAGCGGCAGCGGCTTCTTTACTCCAATCACTAACCCAGGTGAAAGCTCAATTCTTGGAATTGGCCGCATTCGCAAGACCCCAATTGTTAACGAAGATGGTGAATTAGCAGTTGGTAATACCTTGAAACTATCACTTAGTTTCGACCACCGTTTAATCGACGGTGCTCTAGCACAAAAAATTATGAACGAGCTGAAGGCACTCTTAGGTAACCCTGCCTACATGCTTATGGAGGTGTAGTCATGGTTGTTGGCACACAAGCAATCGATGTTGATACGTTAATTATTGGTTCAGGCCCTGGTGGCTACGTTGCCGCAATTCGGGCAGCTGAATTAGGCCAAAAAGTAGTCATTGTGGAACGCGACTTTATTGGCGGAATTTGCTTAAACGTGGGTTGTATCCCATCAAAAGCTTTGATTCAAGCAGGACATTTATACGCAACTTTGCAACACGGCAATCCGTTCGGGGTTACCGTGGGTGAATCCAAGCTCGATTTTGCAAAAACTCAAGACTGGAAACAACACCAAGTAGTTGAAAAACTAACTGGTGGGGTGGAAATGCTGCTAAAGAAGCACAAGGTAGAAATTGTGCGTGGGGAAGCGTACTTCAACGATAACGAAACGGTTAACGTAATTGACGGAGACGATTCGCACATCTATCGCTTCAAGAAAGCCTTGATTGCAACTGGCTCACGCCCAGTAGAAATTCCACACTTTAAGTTTAGTGGTCGGGTTATTGATTCGACAGGTGCATTAAACTTGAAGAGCGTTCCCGAACATCTCATCATCATTGGTGGTGGGGTAATCGGTGCAGAATTAGCTGGCGCATACATGAACCTCGGTTCTAAGATCACCATTATTGAAGGTCTTGACCACATTTTGAATGGTTTCGATGGCGAGTTGATTCAACCAGTTTTGAACAACTTCAAGAAGAACGGCGTAGACATTATCACGGAAGCGACTGCAGTGGAAGCTAACCAAACTGATAAAGACGTTACCGTTACTTACGAAGTTGATGGAACTACTAAGAAAGTTACCGGAGATTACTGCTTGGTATCAGTTGGACGCCGGCCAAACACCGACCAAATCGGCTTGAATAATACGGACGTTAAGCTGGACAAACGTGGTTTGATTGAAGTTAGTGACTCTATGCAAACTTCAGTAAAACACATTTACGCAATTGGAGACGTAGTTGCGGGGCCTGCGTTGGCTCATAAAGCTAGCTATGAAGCAAAAGTTGCTGCAGCAGCAATGAGCGGTGAAGACGCACACGACAAGCATTACGTGATTCCTGCGGTTGCGTACACTAATATCGAAGTAGCGACGGTTGGGGAAACCCCACAAACGGTTGCGGAAAAGAAACTGGATGCTAAATCTAGCAAGTTCCCATTTGCCGCAAGTGGTCGGGCAATGACGATGGACCAGACGGAAGGTTTCATTCGTTTAGTTACTGACAACCCTACTGGTGCGATTATTGGTGCCCAAATTGTTGGTCCAGAAGCATCAGACTTGATTTCTGAATTAACCTTAGCGATTGAAAATGGAATCACCATTCGAGATATCGAATTGACGATTCACCCACATCCAACCCTTGGTGAAGAAATCATGGATGCTGCTGAAGTGGCTGCTGGTTTGCCAATTCACATTTAGTTAAGCTAAAAATGTCCTAAGGGGACAAATACCAATCTGATTAAACTGTTTCTCAGAGCCCAAAGTAGGGTGAAGGGGGACGGTTTTTTAGTGGTTAGCTTAAGGGAGAACAATTTATTTACTTTTAAACCAAATAAGCATATATTCTACTTAAAAAGAGGAGGCTGAACTTTATGAGTGAAAAAATGTGGGCAATCGGCTTTAAAGAATCGCTACCAATTGAGGAAGCGGATAGTTTGGTAGAGTTTACCACTGACCGTCCTGAACCAAGCGGGCATGATCTATTGGTTAAGGTAAGTGCTGTTTCGGTAAACCCTATCGATATAGCAGTACGAAAGGGTCAATCCGAACCGTTGCAGGAACCGCGGGTATTAGGTTTTGATGCGGTTGGTACGGTGGTATCTAAAGGCAAGGAAGTCACTTTTTTTGAAAATGGCGACCGAGTTTTTTATGCTGGTTCGTTTAAACGAGCGGGTAGTGATAGCGAGTATCAATTGGTCGATGAACGAATTGTCGGGCACGCTCCCCAACAAATGGATGATGTTCATGCAGCAGCTATGCCACTTACGTCCCTGACGGCGTGGGAAGCGTTGTTTGAACAACTTCAGATTGATTCAGAGGACCCAAAGAAAAATGCGGGAAAAACCCTCTTGATCATTAATGGCGCGGGCGGTGTAGGTTCAGTGGCAACACAGCTTGCACATTTGGCCGGTTTACGCGTGATTGCGTCGGCATCACGTCCAGAAACGATTCAGTGGTGCTTGGATCACGGTGCGGATCAAACGGTCAACCATCGCAAAGATTTGGTTATGGAGGTGCGCAATTTAGGGGTTCAGCACGTGGATTACATTTTGGAATTGCATAACATTGACGCACAGTGGGAAGCAATGGTGGAATTGATTAAGCCAGGTGGCCGAATCGCTTCGATTACTTCAACGAAAAAGCCGGTAAACTTAACCGATTTAAAGAGGAAAAGCGTAACTTTCGCGTGGGAATGGATGTTTGCGAAATCCTATTATGGAACAGAAGACCTCGTGTCCCAGCACGAAAATCTAGAAAAGATTGCTAAATTGTTGAATGAAGGAAAATTAAAGTCAACGATGACAAAGGAACTCCACCCAATGAACGTAGAAAACATAAAGAAGGCCCACCAATTGGTAGAAAGCCAAAAAATGATGGGTAAGGTGGTAGTTAAGTAGAGAGCGGAAGCCGCCGGGTAATTTTTGAGGATTAATTGGATTTGGGCCTTAATCGCGGTTTAAGCGATTGAGGACCAAATTTGATTAACCGGAGAAGATTGGCGGCTGGAGCTCGTTTGGTCCATGCTGCAGAGAATTGTAAGAATTAAGGCATTAATCGTGTTTTTTGCGATTAGTGCCTTAATTTGGTTAGCCGGAGGGAGTTGGGGTACAGAACCCGTTTTGACTACGTTAGCTCTGCCATTTCCCACCAATCTAACAACAAAAAAACGAAGGATCCTGAACCGAGGACACTTCGCTTTTTTATTACCTAAATTTTTTAATTAGCTACGTTTATTAAGTGAAAGATCAATACTTTTTCCTAGAGCGTACATTACAAAAGCCCCAATGAACATTACCCCAAATTCACCTAAACTAACCGTTCCCCAAGTGTAGAAAAAGGGAACTTTTAAAATATAGGTGAGTTCTAAGGCAACTAAGAAGCCCATTAAAATGGTCGTAATGATAACGGTAAGGGCCAACTTAACTCGGTTGTCAGTTAATCTCCGGATGGCGATGATTACAACGCTCAGGGTGATGAGGGTGGTTAAAGTTCCCCACGTAATGTCAATAATTCCTAGAGAAGATTGTAGGTTAGCAATTAAAACTCCCAAAGAAACTCCCCAAATATAACGGCGATCATAAACCACCAAACAATTTAAAATCTCAGCAACCCGAAATTGAAGTGGGCCGAAACTAACTGCTGAAAAAACAAAGGTAATGGCGACGTATAGAGCAGCTACGATTGCTGATATTACAATCTCACGGACGTTCATTTTAGTTGACATAAATATTCTCCTTTATAACTTAATTAGTTACTAAATGACGATGACCAAAGGAACCCGGAGTACCGGGGAAGTGCCATCGGTGGAAAAATTTCCAACGTTTCTATCATACCAGTTTCCCAGGCATTTCTAAAGGTTAGGTATTAGGTAACCATTCGTTAAAATAGTTGATTTAATAATCAAGAAAGCCTTTACATTTACTTGAAAATGAATCATGCTAATAGTGGAGGAAACCAAAAGAAAGGGTGTAAATTAGATGATTAAATTGAAGAACCGCTACTTAACGGTCGAAATTGATAACATGGGTGCGCAGCTGACGCACGTGATTGACCAACCGAGTGGATACGACTACATTTGGAATGGTCAAGCTTGGCAACGTCATGCCCCGATTCTGTTTCCAGCAATTGGTAAGTCTAACCAAGATAGTTATGTATTGGAAGGACAAACCTATTCAATGCCGCAACATGGCTTTGCCCGGGATTTTGATTGGCAAAAGGTTTCGCAAAGTGAAACGACAGCAAAATTAGAATTGAAGGCCAATGAACAAACAAAACGAATGTTTCCGTTTGATTTTACGCTTCAAGTAGAATACGAGTTAAAGGACCACCAGCTATTAACTACTTACTACGTTATTAATCATGACGAACGGCGGATGCCTTACGCTTTAGGCTCACATCCCGCATTTAACGTTCCAATAGATAACGACGGTATTTTTGAAAACTACCATTTAACTTTTAGTCCGCACCAAAAACGAATTCAGCGTTTAGGGGTTAACCCAGTACCATTCCGTGATGGAAAGAAAGCTCCTTGGGAAGCCATCAAAAACAGCGAATTAACTTTAAATCATGAAATGTTTAACGACGGTTTAATTATTTTAGATGCGAAGAAAATTGATAGCGTCGTTTTAGGTTCAACACAAACTGCGCATGAAGTTAAATTGAACTTCAAAGACTTCCCATACCTTACCTTATGGACAATGGAGAACCGTGCGGAGCCATTTTTATGCATTGAACCGTTTGCGGGCTTGCCGGATCAAGCTGCTGAAGAGCCTACCGAATGGAAGAATAAAAAGGGTAACAATCTCCTAGAACCGCAGGAAACCCAGGCATTCACGTATTCAATTGAGTTTAAATAGCGAGGAGGGGCGCGGCAATGGTAACAACGCCAGCGCCCTTTACCTTGCTAAAAAATAGTTAAGTGAGGATTTTACATGCAGGATTATCAGTTACAAGTAGATCAAATATTTTCTGATAATATGATTCTGCCCTTTGGCAAACCATTTCAAATTAGTGGATTAGCTACTGCAGGAGCGACGGTTAAAACCACCATCGGTACTCAAGTTGCGCGGGCGATTGTTAGAAAAGATGGCACGTGGGATTGTCAATTTAGACCTTTTACCGATTATCGAACTTCATTTGAAGTTAAAATTGAAGTTCAAAATCATCAATTGAAGTTAGAAAACGTTCGGTTTGGTCAAGTTTTGCTGATTGCCGGACAATCTAACGTGGGCTTTCGCATGTCGCAAGACCAAAATTTTACGGAAGCCCAAACGTCAATTCCCGCAACCCCCATCACCTATTACAACGTCCCTCAACCGGCTTTTGTTTACGAAGATGGGGAGGTTAAGGAATATCAATCCCGTGCCACCCATTGGCACCAAGTAAAGAAATCTAACCTGGGACACGTTTCGGCGGTGGGTTATTACGCTGCCCAAGAAATGGCCCGACAAGACCCGAAAATGCCGGTAGGGATCGTTTGTTGTACCAGGGACGGTGCTTCAGCAGGAACCTGGGTGTCGGAAACATCTTTACGCAAAGACAAGCTATTGGCAAAGCGGGTGGTGGAGCCTTTCTTAAGCCACATTGAAAAGATTACGGATGCGGACTTTAAGGCAGACATCGAACGTTATCACCAAACCGTCAAACGGCATAATCGATTAATGTATAACTTTATGAAAAGCAATCCGGAGGTTCCGATTGGCGAAGCGCTGAACATTGTGGGGCAGACGCCTTGGCCGCCGCCAAAGACGCCGGACAGCTATTTGCGACCCGGGGCGCTGTTTAACGCAATGGTAAGAAAGATTCGGCATTTCCGGTTCAGCCAGCTGGTCTGGTACCAAGGCGAAACTGATGCAGATCAACCTGAAATTTATGATCGACTCTTGCAGACCTTAATTAACGATTGGCGGGCTACTTTGGCGGACGTTTCTTTACCGGTATACGTAGTGCAACTGCCAAAATATGCGGACGTAAAACGTCACGCGTGGGCAAAAATCCGCCAGCAGCAACTTAAAGTGGCACAAAGGCTTGCCGATACTTACTTGATTTCAATTGCGGATACGGGGGAGTATTATAATCCCCATCCCACGGCTAAAATGGCGGCGGGCCAACGCATAGGTCGTATCTTAGCGGGAAAGGACTATCAAGCAACTCCGCAACTAGGCTGGCTGAGCTTAGAAGCGGAACAAACCTGTTTTCACTTTTGGTATGTTAAGGAGTTACATGCCACCCAGCCACCTTTAATCGAAGGGTATGTTCAGCAAAAATGGCAGGCGGTCCCGGCAGAAATTAAAGGAACTGACCTAAGAGTTCATTTTCCACTAGGAACTACCCAAGCTCGCTACGGGTATAGTAACGCGCCGACTTTGACGCTGTTTAATGAAATAGGTGACCCAGTCAGCCCGTTTGTCGTAGATTTAACTACGCAAGAGCTGATTTAATATTTCAAAACAAATTGATTAAAAGAGAGTGGGACAAAAGTCGGGTAGTTTGCGAGCATTAACTGAAAATTGACCATTATGCCTGAATTTGGCATGATGGTCAATTTTTGGTTAAGCGGAGCAAGCTGGCTTTTGGCACACGTTTTGTCTCTATTAAAGCCAAAATACTAAAACAACTTTTTAAGGACCTTCATCCTTGAAAAGCATTTCTTTAGTTTTGTTCCACTTTCGTTAGTTCGAGTAGCGGTCCGAAAAATGGGCTCGCGCATACTTAATCTGAAAAACGATAGTTGACATCCTGGCCGTTATATTCCACGGTCAAGTCGTGATTGTCGACAATCCATTCGTTTCCCGATTCAATATAAAAGGTGATGTCATCTACGACGGTCTTGGCGGTTGATTCATCGTTTTTATTTCCGGGTGCAATCCCTAAGAAAAAGCTTGGATAAACCGTCGGGATTCCCCCGTAAATTTTGGTGAATATCTTGACTGCGCCGCCTGGTTTTAAATCCAATTCTTTGATAAACCACTGGGCTGCCTCACTAGTTACGGAAAATTTCATGTTGATTTGCTCTCCTTCTTAATTGTTGATTATGCACGTCTTAGGTTCAAAACATATAAAACCCTTCCAACACTAATCCTATCATAAAGAAATCGTTTACAAAAAGTAATTGCGAATTTTCTTGGGTCAAAATAAACTCCTAAATTTAAAAATCATCGCGCGACTGAGCGAATATATATTAAATGCACCTAATTTAATTTACTTTTAGGATAAATTTTGTTGTCTTTTAAAGAAAAAATTGATGGTAAAACGTTTTAAAACCGCTTTTTTTGATTTAGAGAACAGAAGCCGTAATATCGGGCTAATTTCGCTAAATCGTGGACTATACCAAAGCTCTCACCCGTATAAAATGCCTTGATATCAAGGTTTGCCCGGGTCGGATAATGTTTGACATACTGGTACCAACCAGTCATAATATGAATTGGAGCTGAGGAATTCAGCCATTTATTTTACCGAATTTTGTAAGCGGATACAGCAAACGGTTACAAATTTCGAGGATGTGGAGGAACGTTTTATGAGATTACTGTTGATGAGTCACGGAAATATGGCAATCGAAACGCTGAAAAGCGCAGAAATGATTTTAGGCCATATTGATAACATGAAGGCGATTGGTTTACAACCTAACCAAGGTCCGGAAGATTTACAAAAGGCTGCCGAAGAGTTTATTAATGACAACCCTAATCAAGACAAGACCATGGTTGCGGTTGATTTGCTCGGCGGAACTCCATCAAACGTCGTGGTACGTTTGATGGCTAAGTACCCAGATTTAGAAGTGGTTAGCGGATTGAATCTACCAATGGTGATTGGTTTTGCAAACCAAGTAATGATGGGAATGGATGTTGACAAACAATCATTGATTAGTGAGGCACAGAACGGCGTTGTTGACGTAAATGCTAAATTGAATGGATAAAGCTAATGGCAAAAACATACCAATATTCATTAAGATTTGCGATTGATCCCTACAATTGGGACACCGTAAAAGAAGCGAAATTAATTGATTTTTGTAAACAGGGGCAAATTGATAACGTGGTGTTTTTCATTAACCCTGAAGAACTTAACCAAGGACATCCAACGCTCGCCCAAGTGCGGGAACATTGGTTGCCAACGATTAAGTCAGTTGCGGAACGTTTGGCGAAAATGGGCATCACGACCAGTCTAAATCCTTGGACGACTTTGATGCACAGTGATCGGGGCCACCGCGTCCCTCCAGAGCTCGGCTTTGATACGATGGTCGACTACTTGGGACACGCCTCAGCTTCGATTGCGTGTCCGCAAGATGACCGTTGGGTGAATTACAGCACCGCGATCTATGCGGAGTATGCGAAGCTAAAGCCTAAAGAGTTGTGGCTAGAAGATGATTTTCGTCATTACAACCACACGCCAATTAAGTTAGCGTGTTTTTGTGACCGACACATGGCGCTTTACAGCGAGATGTTGGAAAAGCCCATTAGTCGAGAAGCTTTTGTCGCAAAAATGTTGCAACCTGGCGAACCCACTCCTGAACGAATTGTTTATCTTAGCGTAGCGCGTGCTGAAATGAAACGGGTGGCTGCCAAAATCGCGGCGGCAGTTCACCAAGTTTCTCCAGCTACTCGTCTTGGTTTGATGAGCTCGTTTCCGGAATGGCACGCCGTGGAAGGACGAGATTGGGACGGTTTATTAGACAACCTTGCTGATGAACATCCTCGAGTAAGTCGTCCGCATTTGCCAGCGTACAATGAAATCTCTCCCTTGAAATATTCGCGAGCATTTGAACGATTTACCCGAGTTACCACCGAATTGGTTGGCGAAAATTCCGATATTTACCCCGAATTGGAAAGCTACATGTATTCTCCGTTCGTAAAATCTAAAGCGTTTACAAAACTGCAACTCGAAAGTACTCAAATGGTGGGGGCTTCCGGAATTTTACTGAACTTGTTTGACATGATGGGTAACGGAATCGATGAAACGTATGATTACGCGCGTCTTTTAGCGGAATCCAAACCCTTAATGAATTTAGGTATGCAACATCGCCTGAAGCAAAAACATTTAGCAGGAGTAAAGGTCCTCTTTTCTCCGGACGCGGTCTTTAACCTTAAAACCGCGGTCGGTAAGAACCCTGAAGAATTACTACCCCAAGAATATTCTTGGTTGGAACTTTTGGGTACTTTGGGGATTGCTTGCAAACCCGAAAAGTGGACGTTACAAAGTCATTTTACGGATGAGGTGCTGGCCGTTAGCGGACAGTTCTTCAACAATTTAACTGACCGGCAAATTACCGAATTACTTGAAAACAACGTGGTGCTAATTGATGGTCCAAGCGTCCAGATCTTAATTGATCGGGGGCTAGGTAAATTAGTTTGCGCCAACCAAGTGGAACTGAAAAAAGCACGAACCGGTTATCAATCGTACGAGCAAATTGATGGGATGACCATCGACGGAATTCAAAATCCGCGGGTAACGATGCTCCAGCACACTGGGGACTACTATCAAGTTGGTTATGAACCAGCTGCGTCGGTGCAAATAATTTCAAACGCGTACAACGAAAACGCCAAGAAATTAGGGCCGGTGATGGCGTTAGTGAACCAACGGACCCTAATTTTACCAATGAACACTGATCCAAAATATGGTTGGGAATCGCAATATTATTCAATTAAAGAGAAATTATTCAAACGGATTTTAAATCAGATCACGAACTTGGATTACGTCATTGAGATGCCAGGGACGAAACTAACGGCCGTTGCCGACCAAATGGTTTTATCAAACTTTACGATCGATGACCAAGCGCAAATTCAGTTACACCTTACTAAAGCAAAGGCGAACCAACACTGGAAGCTCTATTTCCACGAAGGTGCGCAGTTACAGAGTATGGAGGTTACTGCCTCACCGGATTCAAACGGGATGTTGACCATTCCGTACCGCCTCAAGGGCTTAGAAACAGTAATTTTATTAGCGGAGTTTTAAAAAACGAAGGAGTGAGTAGGATGGCAATTACAGCAGTACGAATTGACGGACGTTTAATTCACGGCCAAGTTGCAAACTTGTGGACTACCAAATTAGGCGTTACACGGATTATGGTAATTGACGATCAAGTTGCAGCTAGTGACATTGAAAAGGCGGGATTAAAATTAGCCCGGCCTGCAGGAGTAGATTTAAGTGTGCTTCCTGAAAAGGTGGCGGCTGACCATATTAACCGGGGCGGCTACGATTCCCAAAAGGTATTTATCGTGGTTAAGCGCCCACAAATCTTGTTAGATTTAGTTAACGATGGGGTAAAGCTTGAAGCCATTAACGTGGGTAATATGTCCCAAACTGACGAAACGACCCAATTGACTAACTCCATTAACGTTGTGCAAGAAGACGTAGACGCATTTAACGCGTTGCACGAAAAGGGAATTAAGCTTACTCAACAAATGGTTCCTGGTGACCAAGCAAACGACTTTATGGAAATTCTCAAGAAATTTAAACCAAAAAACTAATTAAATAAGGAGGGATTCTCATGGGTTCAGGTATTGCAATTTGGCAAGTTATTATATTAACAATTTATTCAATGTGGCAAATCATGGATGAATTGACCGTTCAAACCAGTTTGAGCCAACCAATTTGGGCTGGGATCGTCGCTGGTTTAGTAATGGGCGATTTAAAAACTGGTTTGTTAATCGGTGGTAGTTTACAATTAACCGTTTTAGGTGTCGGAACTTTTGGTGGCGCTTCCAAGATTGACGCCAACTCCGGAACTGTTTTAGCAACCGCGTTTGCGATTGGTACTGGGATGAAAGCGGAAGTTGCCGTAGCAGCTTTAGGGGTTCCGGTAGCTAGTTTGATGATTCAAACCGATATTCTCGCACGGTTTGCGAACACCTTCTTCCAGCACAGAATTGATAAGATGATCGACGAAGAAAACTATAAGGGGATTGAACGTAACTTCCTCTATGGTTACCTTCCATGGACGTTATCACGTGGTATTCCAGTATTCTTAGCACTCGCATTTGGTGGCCCGTTCGTACGGACAGCCGTAGATTACATGAACACCAACCTTTCATGGTTAAGTAACGGTTTGGCAACCGCCGGAGCATTACTTCCAGCAGTTGGTTTCGCAATCTTGCTTCGTTACCTACCAGTTAAGAAACATTGGCCATACCTCATTTTAGGTTTCGTAATTACTGCAATGCTTTCAACGCTTTACGCCAACATTTCTACTTTGGGAACAACCATTGCGGGCATGAATGCTAAGTTCACTACCGTATTTGCAAACTTGCCAATGTTGGGAATTGCCTTGATTGGATTTGCACTTGCAGCAATGCAATACAACCGTTCGGTAAAGGAACAAAATATGGTTGCTGCAGCACCGAAGTCAGCTGATAGCGCGACAGATTTAGATGAACAGGATGGTGAGATTCATGGCGACGAACTCTAAAAATAAAGTAACTTATAAACTAAACGATAAAGACTTCAAACAAATGAACATCCGGAACATTCTTTTCAACCAAGTTGGCTGGAACTACGAACGGATGCAAGGTTCATCATACCTGTACCTAATCTTGCCGCAATTGCGGAAGATGTATGGTGACCATACTCCCGAATTGAAAAAAATGATGAAGATGCAAAACCAATTCTTCAACACCAGTAACTTCTTCAACACCATTATCGAAGGGATCGATATGGCTTTGGAAGAAAAAGAAGGGGTCGACTCGCTCGAAACCGTTGCTGGTATCAAGGCTGGTTTAATGGGGCCGTTCGCCGCAATTGGGGACTCGATTTTCGCAGCCCTCGTTCCCGCAATTATGGGTGCGATCGCCGCGAATATGGCGGTTCAAGGAAATGCCTTTGGAGCAATCTTATGGATGCTGGTTAACTTCGTCATCATGTGGTTCCGGTGGATCCAATTGAAGTTTGCTTATAAACAAGGGGTTAGCTTAGTTAACGAAATGCAAGGCCAATTAAACGCATTGACTGACGCAGCAACCCTTCTAGGGGTTTACGTTGTGGGTGCCTTAGCAGCTACCATGGTTAACACCCAAGTTACCCTCGTGGCGCACTTAGGAAAGATGACGGTTAACTTCCAAGATAAGATCGACATGATCATGCCGAAGTTAGTTCCTGCATTAATTGTTGGTGCAATCTACTGGATGCTCGGTAAGAAACGGATGACTTCTACCAAGGCAATCTTTATCGTAATTATCGTGGCAGTTGTACTATCTGCACTAGGTGTAATCGGAAAAGCAGCTTAATTTGCAATTTTAGTATCCGACTTTCCTGAATCTGGTGTATCATATTGTCATTATGAAACCGGTTTAGAAAGAGCGGAATGGTTATGGAATTTAAATATAACGAAAAACGTCCCGTGTACAGTCAACTCGTGGACGTTTTGCGAAAAGAAATCAAAAATAATTATCAACCAAACGATAAGCTGTTGTCTGAGCGCGAAATCATGCGTAAGTATGCGGTTAGTCGCAACACGGTCCGGGGAGCGTTGTCTGAATTAGAAAACATTGGTTACATTTATCGACAGCGCGGCAAGGGAACCTTCGTAGCCAACATGATTGATTACACGCAGAAAATTGGCGACGAATATAGCTTTACCGAGCAAATGAAGTCAATGGGACGCAAGCCTGAGACTCGAATTTTGGAAATGTATCAGCGGGATGCGGACGAGTACTTTAGTCAAAAACTAAAGGTTCCGGTGGGGACTTGTTTGATTAAGCTGAAACGTTTGCGTTTGGCAGACGGACAGCCGATTATGATTGACCGAACCTACCTTCCGCAGGCTAAGTTTCCTAATTTAAGTCGGGATGATTTAGAACTTAAGCAACGTTCACTGTACGCAATCTTTTTGGAGGATTACGGTGAAAAAGTAAAAGTTGCTGATGAACGTTTGTCAGTGGGAATTATCAGTGATGAGGATGCTAAACTACTGAACGTTGCTTCTAACACTGCCGGGTTTTTGGCGCGGCGAACGACGTACAATCATAAGAACGAAATCATCGAGTACACCATTAGCAGTGCGCGGGGCGACCAGTTTGTCTACAATATCAAGTATCGACACTGAAGGATTGAGAGGAGAATTACTTTATGTTTAACAAAACAGATGATGAGCTAACCAAGATGGGAGCGGTAATTACCACTCGGGAGATTCAACAAGAACCGGAATTGTGGGAAGAAGCTTGGCAAAACTATCAAGCTACAAAAGCGACCATTACGGAATTTTTAGAAAAGATTGAAAACGAATTCAACGAACCGGTCCGGGTGATCTTTACCGGTGCGGGTTCCTCGGCCTACGTTGGGGATACGGCGGCGCCATACCTAACCGAAAATGGCGACCGGAAACGTTTCCGTTTTGAAGCGATTGACACAACCAAAATTGTGTCGACGCCTAAACAATACCTTGAAAAAGACACTCCGACTTTGTTAGTTTCCTTTGCCCGGAGTGGAAACAGTCCTGAAAGTGTTGCAACGGTGGATATTGCTGAAAAGTACGTTCGTCACCTTTACCAATTAACGATTACTTGCGCACCAGAAGGTAAATTGGCTCAACACGCACAAAGCGACGAAAATAACTTAGTTTTAATGCAGCCTGCGCGCTCAAACGACAAGGGTTTTGCCATGACCGGGAGTTTTAGCTGCATGTTGCTGACTGCTTTATTAGTCTTTGATGTAAAACATACGGACGACCAAAAGGAAAGCTACGTGAAGGCCATTAGTAAGATGGGGCATGAAGTAATTGACCGGGTGGACGAAATTCAAAAGATTGTCGATACTGATTTTGAAAGAATTGTTTACCTAGGTTCGGGAGCCCTTGGCGGATTGACTCGAGAAACCCAACTAAAAGTTTTGGAACTCACGGCTGGTCAAAAGGCTACCGTCTTCGATACTTCGATGGGCTTCCGTCACGGTCCCAAATCATTTGTTAATGAAAAGACCCTCCTCTTTGATTTTGTTAGCAACGAAGCTTACACTCGTCAATACGACGTTGACATTTTAGACGAAGTGGCCGGAGACGAAATTGCGCCAGTAGTGATGGGAGTTGGAGTGAAATCTGACAATAATTTTGCCGGTGCAAACTTCACCTTTGCTAACGGAAACGATCAAATTCCAGATGGCTACATGGCCTTCCCTGACGTAATGTTTGGACAAACGGTTGCGCTATTGTCATCGATTAAAGTTAATAACACCCCAGACACTCCTTCGGCAACTGGAACAGTTAACCGAGTAGTTAAGGGCGTAACCATCCACGATTTTAAAGGTTAGGAGCGATATTTTGGAATACTATATTCACGCAGCAAAATTTTTCTTAGGCAGCAACGTCGAAATGGGCGGCTACTTGCCAGTAATTGACGGTAAGTTTGGGCGTTACCAAAAGGAAAAGCCTACCGGCAAAATTGTGGACTACGGTGATCAATGGATAGCTCCCGGATTGGTTGATACGCACATCCATGGGTTGTTGAACCATGATGTGATGGATGCCGATGCTGAAGGGATCGACGCCATGTCTAAGGGATTGTTGGAATGCGGGGTAACTTCGTGGCTACCGACTACTTTAACTGCTAGTTCAGACCAATTGAAGCAGGTGGTCCAAACGATTAGTGACCACGTGGACGACTTTGAAGGTGCCAAGGTTCAAGGGATCCATTTTGAAGGACCTTACTACACCGAAAAACACAAGGGTGCCCAAAATCCAAAGTATTTTGAAAATCCGAGTGTTGACGAATTTCATGCTTGGCAAAGCGCCGCCCAAGGGATGATCCGGAAAATTTCGATTGCTCCTGAACGAGACGGGGCGGTAGAATTTACCGCTAAGATTAGTTCCGAAGGCGTGGTGGTTGCCTTAGGGCACAGCGATGCGACCTTTGACCAAGCCAAAGCCTGTGTAGAGGCGGGCGCGACGATGTTTACCCATACCTTTAATGGAATGAGTGGACTTAATCACCGCGAGCCAGGGATGGCCGGCGCGGCAATGAGTTTAGATGGGGTGACCGATGAATTAATTTGTGACGGGCACCACGTTAACCCATACGTCGTTAAAATCTTGATGCAAACCAAGACTTACCAAAACGTTGCTTTGGTAACCGACTGTATGAAGGCAGGTTTAATGCCAGACGGCGACTATATTTTGGGAGAATTCCCAGTTAAAGTAGCCAACGGGACGGCCCGGCTAACGGATGGCAGCGATAGTTTGGCTGGTAGCATTCTATTGTTGAAGGACGCGGTTAAGAACGTGGTGGATTGGAACGTAGCCACACCTGAACAGGCAATTACCATGGCTTCAGCTAATGCTGCCGATAGTGCAGGCGTTGGCGATCAATGTGGCCATATTTTACCAGGTCGGGATGCCGACTTCATCGTACTTGACCACGAATTGAACTTGAACAAGACGTATTTAGACGGGGTTAAAGTATTTGGTTAACAAACTAACTACCTTAATCACATGAAACGAAGGCTAGGAAACTCCTGCAAGGGGTTCCTAGCCTTTTTGGTGCTGCATTAATCAGGACCTTTTGATCAATAAAAAGAGGTTGGTATGTTATAGTACCAACCTCTTTAGCGTTGTCCCAGTACGAGACAGGACTTCAGTTTGAAGAAGTCTTATTGAAAGAAAGTAAAAAAAGGAGATGAAGTAGCCAACTCCTTGGGTAGAAGAATCAGCTACAGGAAAAAATGATATAACTTAAACACTCAGTACAGGGAACGGGCTCTCTGTACAACTAATAATATAGCGTGTTGTAAAAACGTTGTCAATAGATTTTATTTATGTTTTTATTAATTATTTTCTTATTATGGTACGATAAGTTTTTCTTTAAATAACGGGATTTTGTTTGATTGACGGGGTTTTATTTTTATGCGGTAATCAAACTGGCGAGTTTAGCTGTATAAATAACCCCCCAAAAAACAGTGATAAATTTTAGAAAACAGGTTTACTTTTTTGCTGCTCGATTGTTATTAGTAAATGTAAGGCGTCGCGACACTTACTAATTCAATATTTAAGAAAAGAGGACAGTGAAATGCAAAAAACTTGGTTAAAGACGGGAATCAACTTCACAATGGAAGGAGCAGGACACGATAAGAAGGTGCGCCGTTCCTTTGCCAACGTGGATAAAGACGTCAGCGCCGTACAAGTGGAAGAATTAGCACGGGCGCTCAAAATGCTTTTGGAAGATGAAGTGACGGAAGCACAAGTCGTCACCACGGAGCAAGTAATTTTAAATTAAAATAATCAGAACGTTGATTTATATATCGCATAAAAATAAATGGGAGGATCATTTGATGAAACAACTAGACTTAGAATTTTTGAACGCTGCGGGAAAGACGCAACACTTGAAGTTAAAGTATGCAAAACAAGACCTTGACGAGGGTACGGTACGTTTAGCAATGGAAAAGATGATTGACACTAAGCTTTTCCAAAAAGAAGGCCAATTGCTTTATGTGACCCCCAAAGCAGCCCAATACGTGGAAACCTTGCACGAACCAATTTTCGATGACAGCCAACTTTAGAAAATAAGCAAAGCGGTTAGGAAGAACCAGATGGTCCTTTCTAACCGCTTTTTTTGTAGAATGCGTATAAAACATCTCGTGGATTACTCAGGTTATGAAGTGCCAGCACAATTTGGGTATTTTGATTATCAGGAAAAATAACGGTTAAGTTCAAGAAGTGGGAACGATTTAACGGTGATTTCCACTTCTTTGGGTTTTAGGGGCCGATAAACCGTTACCATACCCGACAAATACACAACCAAAACAAACCGATTTTCTATATTAACAAATTGCCCAACCAGTGTTATAACAGAGACGTGGGGTGCAATAATAAAATGAACGGCATGGTTAGGTTTTAACCATGGTCACCCAGTTTATTGGAGGCTTTTATTATGGCAGAAACATTGAAGACACAACTTTTGGATAAACAAATGAAGGAAGTATTTGATTGGAGTGACGATTCAACTCCAGTACGTGATGCAATGTGGAACCACGTTATGGATTCGAACGGTCACAACACGGTTAAGACAATCGCGGAAGCCAAGAAGTGGGAAAGCATGAGCGATGCTGACCTAAAGAAGACCGCCGAAGATATGTTAAAGTAAGCACCTAAGCACCACTGTCTCGGACAGATAAAAATACCCTTGAAGCAGCGATATCTCGTAGCTTCAGGGGTATTTTTTATGTGCAAAAGTTGCGTACAGAAAATAATACTTTGACAAGTTAATTTTTAATAATATTAACTTGCAAAATATCTAATAAAAATCGTATACTTAAGGACAGTGATTTAGTCGTCGGTATCGTGGAATGACGTACTTTTAGCGCCATGAAATTGACGGCAAAATAGATTATTGCAAAGATTAGTTTTTATTGGAAGATTAAGTTTTGATTTCGGCAATGTGGAATGTTAGAAATAAACCTTTGCATTTAGTGTGGGTAGGGAAGATTATGTATAATTTTCTTGCGCTAAACGAAGGATACCGGTTATTTTGTTGTTAACGACTACGTGGACGCCTTAATTAAAATAGCAAAAGAATAGGAGAAATTAAAATGCCTTTTAGTATGGTTGTAAGTCCAATTGGACAATGGTTTGCGCGTTTTTTTAGTTTTAATACGTTGATTATTGCTGCAATTACGATTGGTGTTTTATGCATTTTAACGTTGGTTTCGTACGGGATTGACCACTTTTTTAGTCGATATGAAACTAACACAGTAGTTTATGAAGAGATTAGTTGGTTTGTCAGCTTGGCGATTGCAATGCTCTTTTTACAGGCAACTTTTGTGGCCCTCCATGCGGACATTGATAGTAGTCAATTGGGCTGGCAATACTCAAATGCCCAGTTTATTATCTTGTTTTATTGTTTATACATTGTGCATCGCAAAACGGTACTCTGGTTCAACATGGGGTTGCCGATTTATATTTATGGATTGGCAATTATTCGGCATCAAACGCAGTTTAATATTTTAAATTTGTTGGCGATGCTGCTTTTAATCGCGGTGATTTGGGTCATTTATCGCAACAGTGATTGGTTGATTGATAGTGCCTGGTATTATGGAACCTAGTTTTTATTTGGGGTTGCTTGGTGGTCGATTTTGAAAGGCATCCGTACTATGACAGTTAGCCAAGTACTTTTGCTAACTTTTGAATTTATGATGATGATGACAATTGTTCATTTTGGTAATATTGAAATTCGGGCTATGGTCAAGCGATACATGAAGTTAGAAAAGGATAACGGTTATGATTTCTTAACCGGGGTCCGCAATCGGCGAACCTTTAACGAAGTGGTCAATGAAGTTTTTGAAGTTTACTCTAATAATGATTTACCAGTTGCCATGGTGATGTTTGATATCGATCATTTCAAGCTATTTAATGATCAGTACGGACATCAAGTGGGTGACAATGTTTTGAAATACGTTGCTCAGCTATTTTCGGATGAATTATTTGAACGTAAAACTAACGCGCAACTTTTTCGGGTTGGTGGAGAAGAGTTCACGATTATTTTCCGGAACCGGACGTCCGCCGAAGCTGCTCCAATTGTGAAGACGATCCGTGATATTCTAGTTAAAAAGACTTTTGAAGTTAAAGACGACCTCAACGTCCGTGTTACAGTATCGATTGGGGTCACTGACCTTAAGAAAAGTGATCAAAGTGCCAAGGATTTTTATAAACGAGTTGACAAATATTTATATCAAGCTAAAAATAATTCTAGGAATAGTATGTCTGTAGAGGGGGATGTTTCGTCATTAAGTTAGAGAAGGATAGGTTGGCTGAATTAGAAGCTGCGGTGGTTAAGTTGTGTTTTTATGAACAACCAATCTTTGCGGTGGATAACGAAGACACCGAAGGAAAGCTCCAAGAGTATGAATTATTATTACGTGAAGCTGGAGAGGACAATAAGTTTCCAGCGGCCCTCTTTAAGGAATATATTCGGAATAACGAGAGTAATCGGATTTTCTGTAATTGGATGGCCAATGAATTAAAAGAGTTGGTAAAAAATAAGCCAAACCAATATTTTAGTTTTAACATTGACCCGCAACAATTATTGTATCCAAGCACTATCGAGGCTTTGAAGGCTTTAATTCCATACCAAAAGACCTTGATGGTGGAAATCACGGAAGCAATCTCAAGTAAACGGTATTTCGACCAATATTACAATAATTCGATGATTGAGCCGATTAAGCAGGTGCATGATTTAGGATTCCGAATTGCAATCGATGATGTTTCTAGCGGAATGAACAGTTTTAATATTGTTCGTGAGTATGGTAAATATATCGACCGGATCAAGTTGTCATTGTTGCAATTACGCAACGTAAGTAAAGACCTAGTGCAAGAAACGGTGATGTTGTGGCGCTCAATGGCAATTGATAACCAGATTGACTTGATTATTGAGGGAATCGATAACCTCTCGGTAAGTGACTGGTTAGTAGACAATAGTATTAAGCTACAGCAGGGATATTATTGGGGAAGGCCGCGGGCGATTGAAAAGAATTAGAGCACGGAGCAACCCGGGTAAGACTCGAGGATTTAACGATGTTACGGCCCCTAGTCGCGTTTTAGGCGATTAGCGCCGTAATGTTGTTAACCGGAAAAAAATGGTGGCTGGAACATGTTTTGACTAGGCAGCTGAGAAGCAGATTTTCCTAAAAAAAGAGACTGAGAATATTTTTCTCAGTCTCTTTTCCATATTAAAGATTTTTATCCATATTAAACGTCAATTTCGAAAGCGTTAATCCAGTAGCGAGCAGCTCGTTAAAGTGCTTCATTGTGCGCTCCTTCATCGCAGCCACGGTTTGATGGTTGGCTTCGGTTAAGAACTTGGTTAATTCTTCACCAGACAATTCAGCGGCTTGACGATCAATTTCAGCAACCCGGCCACGCAAGAATTCTTTAGAAGCAGTTACGTAGTCCACGTTCTTTTGGATGAATTGGCTATAGTGGCCTTCCACAACGGAACCAACCGCGCGGTACATCCAGTAAGCATCGTCCAAATTCATGGTTTGCTTAGTAGCGCTGTAGCTAGGATCAGTATCCGTAGCGTTGTTAAAGAACGGCACGTATGGGCTAAATGCTGGGACACCGAAGTTAAGCCAGAAAATTGCGGAACGATCTTCAGGCACGTCGTTACGAATTTGCAAAACGTGCGAATTTTGGGTCCGGTTCATTGAAATTGGCCGGAACTTCAAGCGATCCTTGTCATCACCATGGCCAAATGGATCGTATTTAGTTTCATTGTAGTGCGAACTCAAAATGTTGCCCACGTCTTCAACCGTAATTTTACGGCTTGCTTGACGAATGAACGGTAATTCTGAAGATTGCGGGTCCTGTTCGATTTCTGGGTTAAGGTAAAGTTGTCCATACCAAACCCGAGGAGTATTGTAATGCCGGTCCTTTTCAGTGTCAGTACCGAAGATGTGACGGAAGTTCCAACCTTCATGGTCGGGATTCAAATGGTATTTCTCAACGAATTCTTGAATACCTTCCGACCACATAAAGTTGTCAGGATCGTTGAAGTCAACTTGTTGAATTGCCACTTGGTTAGCAGCTACGGCATAGGAATCATCAGGGATGCGCTGAGCAACCCAGTGGTGCCCCGTGACGATCTCCATGTACCATACGTCATCCTTATCACTGAAGATGACGCCGTTACCTTCAGGAGAACCATACTTAGCAATTAACTTACCTAAGTATTCTACGCCCATCCGCGCGGAATCAATGTAAGGAAGTACCATGGTTGGCATGGTGTCTTCAGCAAGCCCATTAGGAACGAGCGGATCGTACGCCAGGGTCTTAGGGTTTCCGTAGACGCTTTCGGTGGCACTCATGGCAACGTTCTTTTCGTTAAAACCACTTTCGTCATAGATTCCATCACGATCAGGATCGATGTTAGGAACGGCGCTATGACGGTAGCCATTAGCAGGTAATTTTGCTGTAAACCCATTTTGTGAGGAGACGATGGTTTCGTCTACGCCACTTTCAGCGGGATGCATGTAGAAACGGTGCGGTGCGAGCGGCAAGAAAGTGTCGTCGTTACGAGCGACCATGGTCGAACCATCGATTGAGGCTTTCTTACCAACTAAAACGGTTGTGCAGGCTTTTTCAGTCAAATTCAGGACTCCTTTATATTAATTATCTTCTATTCTAACGCAAATCTAATATTTTTAGGCCTTTTATAATAATTTTTTTAAAATTCGCCGATATAATGGGAACGGAGGTGGTAACGGTGCAGGTTAAAACGATTTATCAAACGATGTACGATCGAATGGGGAAACAACCTTGGCTGGAAGAATGGCAGGAAACCCCCTGGGAAGTAGTGTACGGAGGTATTTTAGTACAAAATACTAGTTGGCGAAACGTGGTCCCTAGTTTAAACAACTTGAAATTAAATTTTAACTTCAATCCGAAGTTAATTTTAGAATTAAGTGACGAAGAATTGCAGCAAAATGTCCGTCCGAGTGGGTTTTATACGCGAAAGGCGGCCGCCATTAAAAATATTTTACAATGGGCGAAGGGCTACGATTTTTCGGTTTCACGGATTCAGAATTTAACTTCAAGTCAACTTCGAGCGGAGTTGCTTGCATTACACGGGATTGGCCCAGAAACGGCGGATTACGTAATGATGTACGCGTTTGAGCACGCAGGATTCATCGCCGATAAATACAGTAGAAGACTTTTTGAAAGAATGGACTGCCCGTTACCTAAGGGATATGAAGCGGCGAAAAAAATGGTGGAGAAAGAATTGGACTTAACTTCGGAGCAATGGAAGAATTTTCATGCGATGATTGTGAATGATGGGAAAAAGAGAGTAGAAGAAAATGGTCATTATGTCTAGGACAGACATAATGACCATTTTTTAGTTAGTACAGAACAAACTGACTTTTACCACGGCTTTTTTCAGCCACGTTTGCTACTATTGTGTTTTTATTTCTTCTTCGGTAACACGATTAGCTTGTAAATCCAAGTGGTTAAAAGATAGTAAGCCAAGTATACTACTACAAAAAAGATGGTTAGATATTGAATGTTGTAGTACGGGTCGTGTAAGAGTGGCTTGAACATTTGAAGTCCAAACCAAACGTCAATGATTCCTAAAATTCCTGGAAGAGCAAACAAGATAAAGATTTCGCGGTTAATGCTTTTCTTCATCAAGGAGCGCCGAGTTCCAATTTTGTTTAGAAGGTTGTAGCGAACAGTATCTTGACGCGTTCCAGAAAGAATCTTGAACATTAAGCAGCTTGCTAACATTGCTAAGAACGCAATTCCCAAGAAGTAACCAATGAATTCAAGCCCACCGTATATGCCGCTAGCTAGCAAGTAAGCTTTAAAAGCACCTACACCCATGGTGAATTCTTCAGGTTGTGGATGAGCCTTAGTTTGCAAATCATTAAGTTTTTGTAGAACATCGCGGTTTATACCGATGTCTTTGACGGTGATAACGCTGACGGTACCCTTTTCGCCGTTAAGCTGGTTAAATTCACTAGTAGAGTAAAATTGTGGTGTAGTATCAATTTTTGAGCCACCTAAGCCAATAAAGTCGATACTCCGGCTAGCATTATTTTTTAAATCACTCAATGAAATTTTAACCCGTTTGGCATCAGCAGGGTGATCCGTGCTGGGGTTGTATTTTATAGTATAAAATGGATGTTGTTCAAATTGGTCTTCATTATAGTAAACGTGTGAGTTAGCAAATTTTTGATCATAACTAACGACTTCAGCATTCTTCAGTTGCTTAACTAACCGTTTTTCTTTGGCAGTGGGGTTATTTAAAGCAAGCGTAAAGGAGCTTTGTAATTGAGCCGTGGAATCAATTTCACGATTGAAAGCAGCCCCAACGGTGATAGCCCCTAATGCCAAAGCAAATAGTAACGAAGTGATCGTTAGAATCTTGTTATAATCTCGAATTCGAAACATGATTTGCGATAAGGTAAAGGTATTTAGTTTGCGCTGAGCAAATCCTGAATTCTTTAGCCAATGAATAATCAGCGTCATGCTAGAGCGGAAAATCAAGAAACTACCAACTACGATGGTAACTAAAGCAATCGGAATTGCAGAAAGCTGAAGGTCTACAATTTTAGCGAGTGCGTAATAACCAATCCCTACAAGAACAATCCCGGCAACGCCAGAAAAGAGTAGACCAATTGGATTAATTTTAATCCGGTCGACGGTGTCAGTTTGCTTAAGAAGCTTTAAGACTGGTTTCCGGACTAAAGATTGTAAGTTAAACAGCGCAGCAATGAAGAACAAAATCAAGTACAACAAGACTGTTACCAGAATTGCCTTGAAGTAAATGGGGTTGAAGTTGTGAATTTCTAACCCGAAGCGGTGGAATAGCAATTGTGAAATCCCACCAGTTAATCCCACACCTAGCAGTAAACCTAAGACGGTAGCAATAATTCCGACGGTCATGGTTTCGAAAACCATCAAACTACCAACGCGCCGTTTTTTTGCGCCTAGCATCATGAATAATCCATAATCATGAAGGCGCATATTTAATAGGAACGAATTAGCGTACATTACGTAAACAAACGTGATAATTACCAATAAAACTTCCCCAAATATAAAGACGGGGCTAGCATACTTAAAGGTAGCATTTGCCTTGATAAATCCTTCGTTAGTTGCCAAGTTGGCAAACATGTAGAAAATTGCCGAAGACATCACTAAACCGGTTAGTAAAACTACGTAGTCACGCAGGTGGTTTTTAATATTAGATAGAGCTAGTCTGAGTAACATTATGAAACCTCCTACTGTTCAAACGTACCGAGTTTTTCAAGAATTTCTTGATAGAACTCAGAACGTGAGGTACCGTTGCGCCGCAATTCTTGGCCAATGACCCCGTCTTTAATGAAGAGGATTCGTTGACAGAAGCTTGCTGAGAACGGATCGTGGGTAACTAAGAGGACGGAAACGCCTTGTTTTTGGTTAATATCCGTCAATAATTCCAACATTTCTCGTGCACTATTAGAATCCAAAGCTCCAGTTGGTTCGTCACCCAATAGTAATGCTGGTTGATGAACGATGGCCCGGGCAGCGGCAACCCGTTGCTTTTGCCCACCAGAAAGTTCAGTTGGGTACTTTCGCAATAGGTCTTGGATCGATAAAGTTTCTGCAACTGCGTGAACCGCTTGTTTAATAGCGCTGCGACGAACTCCTTGCAAAGAAAGTGGTAAAGCGATGTTTTCTTCCGCCGTCAAAGTTTCCAAAAGGTTAAAATCTTGGAAAATAAAACCAATTTCTTTAGAACGGAAATCAGCGATTTGATTTCCCTTTAGGCGAGTAACGTCCTGTTGGTTAATTAGTACCTGTCCACTAGTTGGCTTATCTAAAGTTGCCAACATGTTCAATAGGGTGGTTTTACCGGAACCAGATGCTCCCATGATCCCCACAAATTCCCCTGTTTGAACATCAAAATTAATTCCCTTTAGTGCTTCGTATTGCCGTTCGTTTTTTCCCCCATAAGTTTTCCGCAAGTCCGAAACACTAACAATATTTTGGTTGTTCATAAAAAGTCCCTCCCGAATTACTTAATTACTTATGTGACTAACTATATAAATAAATGAGTGAGATGTCAACCGTAAACTTTATTCTCAATTTTTGCCGCAATATTGTTACAATGGAATTAGTAAAAGATAACGATTTCTTCAATATAAATTATGGGGAGTGGCCACAATGACGCATACCGTTGGAATCATATTAACTATGTTATACGGAGGTTTCTTGATTTATAGTGCACTTCGAATTGAAGCACAGGTAGAGACCTAGATTATGGCGGCTAACATCATTGTGGGAGCGTTAATGTTGCTAAATTTTATTCAGCCGTGGCTAGGGATAGCCGGATTAATACTGGTATTACCGGTTTCGTTAGTTAACGGGCAGCTAATTTTTTTCAATATTAACTGGCCCCATTTTGTAGTCCGGGTGATTGTGACAATCCTATTAGCGGTGTCGCTTCTGGCTTAGTATCGCCGGATTGCAGGCGGGGTGTAACTATTGATGAATTGAAAAATCTCGTCTAATGAATCCGAGAATAGTAATTTTTTACGCGCGGATTTGGCTAAGAATCCATTTTTAACCATGCTATCATAGAATTCTTGCAAGGCATCGTAGTAATGGGCAACGTTGTAAAGGGCGCACGGCTTGGCATTTTCACCAATTAATGACCAAGAGTACACTTCTGCAATTTCTTCAAGGGTGCCGGGTCCTCCGGGGAGTGCCACGAAGCCATCCGCAAGCTCCATCATCCGTTGCTTGCGGACCGGCATGTTTTCAACGACTTCTAGTTTAGAAATTGCTGAGTAACTAGCACCGCGATCGGCAAGGTTCTGAGGGATGATGCCTTCGACGTAGCCGCTGGATTCTAAGACAGCTGTGGCAATTTGCCCCATTAATCCGTATTTGCCACCACCATATACTAGCCCCATTTGATGTTTTGCTAAGTACTGACCTAATTGTTGAGCGGCTGCGGTATAGCGGGGAGATTCACCTTCGGCAGCGCCACAAAATACTGCGATTTTTTTCATGAACGAGCATTCCTTTCTTAATTTCAAAGTTATAGCTATCTTACCACGCCAATTCACGATTTTAATAAGTGATGATGGGGTGGTAAAATCATCTCTGGTACTTCATGGGCGGATGTTTGGTATGCAAACCTCCCTTTTTTGTTTACATTAATGTAGGAATTAGATAAAAATTAAAAATGTTTTACACATATAGTTGGATATTTGGAATGGTTATTATATGATATTAATCATTGAGCGTACATAGTTAATCAACGTTTATGGGGGAGAAAAAGTTGTTTATTTTGGATGTTAGAGGTAAGCGTGAATGAAAGAGTTTGATGAAGTTTCTTTAGAATACAAAAATACGGGGGCGCGCCGCTACATTACTGGATTTGATGGTTTGCGCGTGTTGGCACTTTTAGGAGTTATTTTCTACCATCTAATGCCTTATAAGGTTCCGGGAGGGTATCTCGGGGTGCCAATCTTTTTTGCGGTATCTGGGTACTTAATCACGGATATTTTTATTCAGGAATGGGATCGTACGGGGAAAATAAAATTAGGGGCTTTTTATTTACGCCGGCTGCGGAGGTTATATCCGACCCTAGTCGTTGTGTTGGTGGCGAGCACCGCTTATATGACCATCTTCGCGCATAATTTATTGTCGCATATCCGAAGCATAATCTTGACCAACCTGACCTTCGTATACAACTGGTGGCTGGTGGGTCACGGGCAGTCATACTTTGACCGGTATAATGGGGAGTCACCCTTTACCCATTTATGGTATTTGTCGGTACTCGGACAATACTATTTTATTTGGCCGCTTTTACTAATTGTGTTGTTAAAAATTTACACCCATCGTCGGGTGCAGGTAGCGGGGATCCTGTTCTCGCTTAGCGTGATTTCAGCAATGATCATGGCAATTCTGTACCATCCGGACACGGTTAACCGCGTTTATTACGGTACGGATACCCGGGTAGCGCCCTTCTTGATTGGTGCGGCGTTGGCTTTTATTTGGCCTTCTACTAGGTTGAAGAAAAACCTTGATTTGCATAAAAATGCCGTTGCGAACATTATCGGATTGATCATCATGGCGTTAATGATCACGTCATTCTTCACCATGCCAGGGACTTCTGCGTGGCCTTACTATGGCGGAATCTTTATTTTTTCGGTATTGTCAGTATTGATGATTGCCATCATTGCCCATCCGGCTTTTATTTGGAATCGAGCGTTGACTAATCCAGTTTTCAAATGGTTAGGAAGCCGGTCGTACGGTATTTACATGTACCAATTACCAGTGATGGTGTTTTATGAACAAAAGGTTACCAACATTGCGGCGCATCCAGTTTTAAATACGATCGCTCCGCTAGTAATTATTTTAGTGTTGAGTGAACTGTCCTACCGGTTTGTTGAGATTCCGTTAGCACAGTTTGATTATCGTCATCTAGGCCGTTTCTTGAAGGAGATGTTCGATATCGAATCAGGATTTAAATGGCGTCACGTAGGTGTGGCAGCCGTCTTGTTTGTTACCTTCGTGGCAATTTTTGGCGCAGTCACTGCTCCAGAAAAAGTCTCGCAAAAAACTGATGATTTACAGGCTAAGCTGGCCAAAAATAGCAAGGCTACGGACCGCAAAAATGCTGTTGCGCTGAAAAAACAAAAGGAAGCGCAAAAAGACCATGCCAAATCTAAGGATAAACATGTTAAGTTAACTAAGAAAGAAAAGGCAATTGCTCAAAAGTATCATCTAACGGACCAAGAAATGGGCGCAGCTAAGTCAATTCCATTAACTGGAGTAGGCGATTCCGTTCTAGAAGATACGGGAGCCGATTTGCAAGAAATCTTCCCAACCGCGTTTATGTCCGCTAAGGTTGGTCGACAGGTGGATGAAGCACCGGGATTACTAACTTCCATGAAGAAACAAGGACAACTGAGCGACAACGTGCTAATTAATTTAGGCGCAAATGGCCCGGTAAATGCTAAACAAATCGACGCTATTGAAAAGGTGGTCGGTAAGCACCGGAAGCTCTTCTGGGTTAACGTCCACGTACCTACCCAAACTTGGGAAGGTTCGGTTAACCAAACCTTGAATAAAGCTACGAAGAAGTATGATAATTTGCAAATTATCGATTGGAACGGCCCCGCTAAGAACCAACCCGGTTGGTTCTACGGCGACCACGTTCACCCTAATCCAGAGGGCTCGAAAGAATACGCGTCGCTAGTAGCAAAGGCAATTATTAAGGCAGTGCAATGAAGGGCTTGAAGTTAGGGATTGAAAAAATTATTTGTTAACTTGAGTAAATATGTCATCCAAATTTAAAAAAGAGGTTGTGACAAAAGTCTTTAAACAAAAAACGGTTCATGAGTTGAAACTTCCTCATGAATCGTTTTTATTTTGGCGTTTTGACTTCAATAGAGCCAAAACGGGTGTCAAAAGTCAGTTTGTTCCGCTTAACCAAAAATTGCCCATCATGCCAAAATCAGGCATAATGGGCAATTTTCAGTTAATGCTCGCAAACTACCCGACTTTTGCCCCGCTCTCTTTTTTAGATAGCCTAATTATTAAACTTTCATCCCCGTGGCTTCTGCAACACAAAGTGGTGTTTAAAAGAAGGCGCCACGTGTTCATCGGCCCAGCCCTGGACATATCCTTGAGTGACGAAAGCCCAAACCGTGCCAAAACCAAACGACCAGACTTGGTGATTGGCAATCAAGCTCAATACCGTCATTACTAATGGCGGTACGTAACTTGCCCATTGGGAAGCCGAGGCACGCCCGTGCAGGTACTTAAAACGAAGAATGTAAGAGAGGTCGTCGTTAGGGTGCATGATTAGGTTGGCCCGCTGGTATAAGGAAACCGCGGTGGCGACCCAAAATAACCCAAAAATATCAATAATGATATCTAGTGTAAGCTGGTAGGGGTGGCTGAAGTTGGCTTGAAGTTCACCAATCCGTAAAAAATCCCGAAAAAGCGGCACAAACCACTGTACTAGGTAGCTAAAAGGTACCACGAACAGGATGTTGCGAACAAAACGAGTCCAATCCATTCGTTGGGTAAGTAGCATTGCAAGAAAGGCTACCGCAACCCCATAGATCACTAACACGGTCCCCATGACGTGATTGGCCACGGCTGGATCCGTGGAATGGGTCACCCAGTGTGCAATATTAACCGCGGAAGCCGTCCAAACTGCACTCCCCATTCCAGTGGCAATGGTCAGAGCATTTGCTGCGGAATTAATGATAATTGAGATTGTCAGCCAAAAGAACCTTCTTCTGGCATCTTGAATTTTCAAACAGGGTCATCTTCCTTCTACGTTACTCGGATTTCTGGCCGAAAGTAAAGTAAAGCCACGGTCCGATTGGTTGGATGAGGGCGACCAATAACCAAAGGGTGCGGTTACCATGTCGGAAACTACTTGCGGTAAGAATATCTTTATACGCGAGGAAAGTTGCGGTGATTTCAAACGCTACTAGCGGCAAAAGTTCCTGTTGGCGGCGCTTATTAAGATAATGTTCTTTGGTCATTGTGAGTGTCCTCCCCAACTAAATTATAATTATCCCTATTTTATCATGAAAACGATTTCTTGGTTTAAGCTTTTGTGCGAATTCGTTTGAAATAATAAACTAACCCGCCGATGAGGAGGATTCCAGCTAGTAAAATTGCCACAACGGAAGCGTACGTATCAACCATTGCGGAAACCTCTGCCCATGCACTGCCCGCTGCTCGTCCTAAAAGAATGAGGACTAAGTTCCAAATTAAGGTGGCAACCGTGGTTAACAAGACGAAGAGGAGCCCCGGCATTTTAGCCATCCCCGCCGGAATTGAAATTAAACTCCGAATTACGGGGACAAACCGCCCAAAAAAGATCGTTTTGAAGCCGTGGCGCTGGAAGAAACTTTGTGCTTTGGTAATGTCACTATCTTTTAGGCGCAATCCCCGACCTAAGCGGCTAGCTACTAGCCAATGTAGGCGTTCCGGATTCAAGTAGCGACCAATTACGTATAAAAGCAAAGCACCAATAACGGCACCAACCGTGGCGGCGATTACGCTTCCCCACAAGGTCAGTTTAGACGTGAGGGTCATAAATCCCGTAAAGGTCAAAATAATCTCTGACGGAATCGGCGGCAAAAGGTTTTCCAAGGCAATCAAGAGCACAATTGCGAGGTAACCAAAGTCGTTGATGAACTGCGTAATTTGTTGTTCCATAAAATCCTCCATATTGGGATGTTTTCTCCTATTATTCCGGGTCGGTTGCGAGAAGTCGACGAAAAACCTCCGGCAAACGGGAAACTTAAACAGTTTTTATAAAACGTGACAAATGTCATGGCAAAGTAGTGACATCTAGTACTGAATAAGGAGGCAGTAATTCCCTAGAATATGGAGTATGGAGGATCTGCTAATGAAAAATACGACACTCGTGGAAGTCCACGAATTGAAGTTCAATTATAGTTCAAAAATGGTTTTGCGCGGGGTGAATTTAACCATACCCATGGGAGAAATCATTGGCTTGATTGGCGAAAACGGTGCGGGAAAAACCACTCTTTTAAAATTGTTATTGGGAATCTTGCATTCCCAAAGCGGTGCAATTCAGTGGAATAAGGTGGCTAAACCAGAAGTGAACACGATGTTTCAAAATAATCTGAAGCTTGTGGGGGTGACCGTACGGGATTTATTACAACTTACTGCTGCGCAATATCGTGATCCGCGCCCGGTAGCTGACGTAATGGAAGAATTGGCCTTAAGTTCGTTTGCAAAACGTCCCTTAAGCCGGTTGTCGGGTGGACAGTTGCGGAAAGTAGCCTTTGGATTAACGTTGGTTAGCAATGCACAGTTGCTATTTTTAGATGAACCTACCGTGGGAATGGATGTCAACGCACGACAAATATTCTGGCGTAAAATTGAACAAATGCGCGTTCAGGGAAAGACGGTTTTAATTACCAGCCATTACTTGGCAGAAATTCAGGAAGTTGCCGACCGAATTTTGATTTTAAAAGCAGGTAAAATTAAGTTCAATGGTACTTTAGCTGAACTTCAGCGAGGCTACTTAACTAGTCAAATTAGTTTTGTAACCAATCTTCCTAAAGCTCGTTTTCAAGGGCTGTCGAACGTAAAGCAGGTGCTTGTAAAGGGCCAGCAAGTTACGCTGGACACCACGGATAGTGATCAAACACTGCGGGCTTTGGCGCCGTGGCTAAACCAATTAAATAATGTAAAAATCACCGCCGCTTCGTTAGAAAACATTTTTACCGCGATGACCAAGGAGGATGACCGCCATGAATAAATTATGGGAGCAGTTGAAATTTGATGGAAAGCGGCTAGTATTCCGCAATCCCTCGTTTTTAATAATGTCGCTGGGAATGCCAGCCTTTTTTTACTGGCTATTCACTAAATTATTTACGAATCCAGCAACTAATAACCGTGAGTTTGCCGGTAGTTATTTGGGAAGTATGATGGTGTACAGCTTGTTGATTACCTTGCTTATGGGGATGTCTACTGCTTTAATCCGGGATCGTAATGAAGGATTGACGGTATTTTTGAAATTAAATCACCACCGCTTAGACAATTATTACGCTTCGTTTTTATTGTGGAACACGCTTAAAAACTTCATGGCAATGGGGATATTGGGGATGGTCGCGGCGTATCTGAATGCAATTACTTTAGATCCGGTACAATGGCTGACTTTATTGGGATTAATTTTAGTGGGGCAAATTCCAATTATGTTGTTAGCCGGGTTGCTAGCTAACGTTAAGCGCCAAGAAACGTTGGGAATGTTAATGAACTTAGTAACCTTTCCTTTGGCAATTGTGAGTGGATTGTGGTGGCCCCTAGAAACAATGCCAGAATGGGTCCAAAACATCGGGCGACATTTGCCCACGTATTTTTTAAATCGTACGATTGGACAAGTGATCAACCATGCTAAAATTAACTGGAGTAGCGTAGTGGGAATTAGCGAGTGGATTTTAATTATGGCGTTGGTAACCGCGGGGGTGGCGCAATTATTTACGAAGAGGAGTTCAGCAATTAATGCGTAGTTTTAAGGAAACTTTGAAAAAGATTAAGTGGGAGACCTACATTTGGCTAATGTACTTGCCGTTTAGCGCGGCATTCTATTTACCAGCCCGGTCGTGGACGGACTATTTTTGGCTGCTGATGATGGGAGCGTTTCTCATTGTTTACATATTGGTTACCGAGGTACCTAAATGGCGGAGGGTAACGATTCCGCTGGAATTGCTAATTACCGGCTCGTTTGCCGTATGGCCGCTAAACTTTTTCATGATTACTTTTACTGCTTGGCAAGTTGCGTTCATCCTTTCAACGATGCCACGGCGCTATTTTGGTTGGTTTTTAGTGGCTTACTACACCCTTTTAGGAGCGGGAGTTGTGCACAGTTTCCAAATCAACCCGACGTCTGGGGTGGAATATGCTATGAACGCTTTTGGATTAATTTTTCCGGTGCTTTCTCCAATAATGTCGTACGGGTTTGCCCGTTCAGTCCAAATCCGAAAACAAATGTCCCAAAATAATCGCCGGCTGGAAAATTTAATTCGGCGCGGGGAACGAGACCGGATCGCCCGAGATTTACACGACACCTTGGGACAGAGTTTTTCCATGATTACGGTAAAAACGGAGCTCGCTCAAAAACTATTGGAGAAGGCCCCGGAACGAGTTCCCGATGAGCTTCGCGACATTGCTAAAACTAGTCGCGCCAATCTTCAACTGGTTCGTCAAATCGTTGCCGACTTGCACCAGCAAACCCTGAGCGAAGTTTTGTTGGAACAGGGTAAAAACTTGGCTCAAGCACGTATTTTTATGTTTACGGAGCACGAAGAAGCGGCTAGTAAATGGCCGACTGAAGTTCAGAATTGCATAGCGGCGGTAATTGTAGAAGCCGTAACCAACGTGATTCGGCATTCGCGAGCTTCCCAAGTCTGGATTAAATTTAATCAGGTTGGCGAAAATTATCACCTTGAAGTTCAGGATAATGGACATGCCAAGCGGTTGACCCGCGAGAATGCTAATGGAATTACGGGGATGCTGCAAAGGGTGCGAGAACAAAATGGTGAATTTCAGATTTTTAGCAATTCCATTGGAACGTTAGTCCAAGTTCATTTGTCAAAGGAGTAAATTATGATTACGCTATTTTTAGCTGAGGATCAAAGCATGCTGAACTCGGCGCTAAGCCAGTTATTAGATTTAGAAGATAATTTAAAAGTCGTTGGGACAGCCAGTGACGGGCAGATGGCCTGGGAGATGATTCAAAAACAATCTCCTGACGTGGCTATTTTAGATATTGAAATGCCGCGGCTAACTGGACTAGCAGTTGCGCAACGAATTCACGAAGAAAAGTTGCCCACGCGCGTGGTGATTTTAACCACCTTTGCTCGGCAAACGTATTTTGAACAGGCGGTTCAAGCCCAAGTGGCTGCGTACCTATTAAAGGATAGCCCGAGTGAAGAATTAATTGGGGCGATTAATCAAGTGATGACGGGAAAAACCATTTACGATCCGGCACTCGTGCAAAGTGTTTTATCTGCGGAGCAAAGTCCGCTAACGAAGCGTGAGACCGAAGTTTTAAAGGTGGCCGCCAGCGGGATGCCGACCAAGGAAATTGCTCAACAGCTTTTTTTGAGTGAAGGGACGATTCGTAATTACTTATCGGCAATTTTTAGTAAGCTAGGGGTTCGAAATCGGCTTGAAGCAGTCGAACTTGCCCAGAATAATCGATGGATATAAAAAGACCCAAGGAATTGAGCCAGTAGTTGAAGCTCTAGAAAATTCCTTGGGTTTTTAACGTATTTATTTAGGGAGTGGGGCAAACTGACTTTTGGCGCACGTTTTGGTTCTGTTGAAGGCCAAACACCAAAATAACTTTTTAAGGATCTTTTCATCCTGGAAAAGCAGTTCTTTGGTTTTCCCCAGCTTCATTTGATTACGCGTTACGCAACGTTAGCTTTACAACTGCCTCTACTCGAGCAGTTTGGGGGAACATATCGATTGATTGAATATATTCCACCCGGTACTTCTTCACTAGTGGAACTAGGTCGCGTGCCAGAGTGGATGGGTTGCAGGAAACGTACGCAAAGTGTTTGGGTGCTGATTTTAAAATGGCGTCGATTAACCGCCGGTCTAAACCAACGCGGGGTGGGTCAACAACAATTCCATCAGGTTGAAAGCCCTCCTTCAACCATTTAGGTAACAATTTTTCGGCAGAACCGACTTCATAACGAGCGTTAGTAATGCTGTTAAGCCGGGCATTTTCGTTTGCATCAGTAATCGCGTCAGCAATCGTGTCCATCCCCCGAATTTCTTTTGCCTCGCTAGCTAGGGATAAACCGATTGTTCCCACTCCAGAATAGGCGTCCACAATTCGTGAGTTTGGAGTGATCGATAACGCTTTTCGAGCTTCATCGTATAAAGTAACGGTCTGTTGGGGATTCAACTGGAAGAATGCCCGTGCAGATAAATTGAAGGACAATCCGTCAAGTTCTTCGCGAATCGTATCTTGTCCGCGAAGCTTTACGGTCTGGTCACCCCAAATTAAAGATTGCCGTCCAGGATTGATGTTTTGCATGAAGGAAACAATCTCTGGAAATTGGGTACTTAACTCGTCAATGATTTCCGTTGCGTGTGATAGTTGGGGTGTATTAGTGATGAAAACAACTTGAGTTTCCTGGGTAGCTTGGGCAACCCGCACCACCAATGTTTTTAATTCACCCTCGTTATGATGTTCGTCATAAATATCAACGTCGTACTTGGTGAATAGGGCGACCGCCGCCCGAATAATTTTCATGGTTAACGGATGCTGGACGCTGCAAGTTGCGAGGTCAACGAGTTCATGGGTACCTTCCTTATAAAGTCCTGCACCAATTCGGCCGTCAGCCAGCCGCCGGATTTGGAACTGCGCTTTGTTGCGGTAGGCCACCGGGTCGTCCATCCCGATGGTGGGCCGCAGCTCGTAATCTTGATAACCCGCGGGCCGGAACTTAGTTAGCGCTTGGCGAATGACGTCGCGCTTAAATTCTAGCTGGGCAGGGTAAGCAAGGTGTTCCAGTTCGAAACCGCCGACTTCATCGGCATAGGCGTCGATCGGCGTTACCCGGTCGGGACTCGCTTTTTTAATTTGAAGTAAGACACCGGTAAGGTAGCGTGGATGCACTTCAGTGATGGTGGCAAGCACCTTTTCACCAGGAAGCGCGCCCTTAATGAAGCAAATTGTCCGCTGGTAGTAACCGATTCCTTCACCGTTGATACCAAGTCGTTTAATCTTCAACGGAATTACCTGACCTTCAGCAATTTGTTGTGCACTCTTGGGATTATGGTAGTAGTGACGATTATTTTGTTTGCTATTCGTTCGGGATTGCGAACGTGATTTAGATGTTTTAAAATTTTTCTTGTTATTCATAAATTACCTCGATTATTGTGTTCACTCAATTAGTCATTCTAACATAGATTGTTGGGAAACCAGTACGGGAGTAAAATAGGTTTGTCGAATGAAGTAAGCAATAATTTTGAAGTTCACTGAAGTAACAAACCCGATTAAATCGCCTTATTTGAACTAGAATTGTACTTCAGTTTGTAGTAAAATTAATCATTAAAGTGGGTGAAATAATGGCAAAAGATATTGAAGCAGATGAATATGCAACTGGTTCGGACGTCGTTGAAAAAATCGAACGGATCGGAAGCCTTGCCACGTTAGGTAACTGGGCAAAGGAAATGGAACGTAGCGGCCATAAATTCCAACATGATGGTCGTGGACGACGCATTTACTCTGAAGAAGACATTCAGATTTTAGAAAAGATGAACGAACTTTTGGGTGAAAAAAACACCCTTAAACAAGCTGTTCAAGCAACTTTGGGAGTTTCATCTTCTAGCGACGAGGACGATGAAGAAGTTGAAGATGAACAGGATCAAGTTGAAGGCGATAGTGTTCCAATGGTGATGGACGAGTCGATGAAACGCTTCATCACGGCTCAAAGCCAGGACATGGCAGACCTTAAAAAACTGCTAACCAAAGTTGTTGAGCAAAACCAAAGCTATCACGAAGAAAACGCTAAGTTAGCTAAGAAAATTGATGACTTAGTAGAAAAGAACCAAAAGGCCTTAGAACAACCTAAAAAAGGTTGGTGGAAACGCCACTTTGGTTAAAATTTAAGGTGGGTTCATTATATTAAAACATGTTGAAGTTAACTCAGAAGCGGGTCATGCAAACGCGCTTTGATCGAATTCTGAACTTCAATTGATGTACTTAACGATACTGCACAAAGGGACTGGGGAACTTTTTAGGCATCTTGGCGATCAAGATGTCTATTTCCCCAGTCCCTTTAAATTACCGCGAAGGGTGCTGTAAATGTTTATTGGTTGGTTAAAACGCGCCCGTATCCGGCGATAAACGGTTGCCACCAAGGTGTGGCATAGCTTTCTCGGATCACCCCACGATTTTGGGCGTCAATCATCAAATGGTTGCCATTAACCACGATGCCTACGTGATCAATGGTTTGACCATGGTTGTAGGAAAAGAAAACTAAGTCGCCGGGACGTACCGCTGTGGCGTCAATACGCTGCGCTTGTTGGAATTGCTGTTCCGCAGTCCGGTTTAAGTTCAGCCCCAGCGCTTGGCGAAAAGCAAATTGAGTTAGCCCAGAACAATCAAAGGCGGTCGGTCCGGTTGCGCCCCACGCAAAGGGTTGTCCGAGGTGCTGATTCAAAACTGTTTCGAGTTGATTGAAAGCCGCTGGGGCAGCCGACGCAGCGGAAAATGACTGGGAGACTTTGGGCTACGGAGTTTCTGAAATAGAGGCCGTTAATAGCGGTGAATTAGCTGGTAAGCTGTGTGCAGAAACTGGGGAGTGACCCAAAGAAAATGCACCCATCGTCGCAATTGCTGTAGTAAAAAGGATTGATCTGTAATTCATAAAATTCCTCCTAAATTGGTTTCGTAGGTAAATACGTTAGCGAGGAACGAAAAATTTTTATTTGAGAAAATTAGCGGGAGAATGTAATGGTACCAACAAAAATCGGGATTCGTCAGTTAGTAGAATTTATTTTGCGAAGCGGGGACCTAAATCCCACGGCAAATAGCCAAAATACAGCGTTAAAAGGTGCGCAGATTCACCGACGGCTGCAAAAAAAGCGGGGCGCAGACTACGAAAAAGAATACGCGGTCAAACGGGTCGTTGAGGTTGCTGGGACGGAACTTACCGTCGAAGGACGGGCTGATGGAGTGGTGATTGGTGACGAACTTTTTATCGAAGAAATTAAAACTTCCGACCCAACGTACGATGAACTTAGTGAAAACACGAAGACGCTATATTGGAGCCAGGCGAAAGTTTACGGTGCCATCCTTAGTCAGGACTTAGATTATGAGCAAGTGACGATTCAGTTGACCTATTATCAGCGACCTACCGACGACGTGTTGGAACAACAACAAACGTTTAGTCGTCAGGAACTGAGTGAATTCTTTGACGAATTGATCAACGAATACCAAGAATGGGTCCGGCGGCAGCGAGATTGGCGGAGTGTGCGAAACCAGTCTGCCCAAAAACTAGCTTTCCCGTTTTCCGAATATCGGGCTGGACAACGGGAGCTGGCGGTAGCAGTCTATAAAACCATCCTCACGGAACAACGGCTATTCGTGGAGGCACCGACCGGAACTGGTAAAACCATTTCAACGCTTTTCCCCAGCATCAAGGCGATTGGAGAAGCAAAGATGGAACGAATCTTTTACCTAACTGCTAAACAAAGCACCCAGCACGTTGCTGAAGAAGCCCTGGAACTGATGGCTGAAGGTGGCTTGAAGTTAAAGAGTATTACGTTAACGGCTAAAGATAAGATTATTTTTCCGGAAGAGGTGGGGGTTAATCCGGAAAATAATCCCTACATGCTGGGGTACTATGATCGCGTAAAGGATGGGATTCAAGACGTACTAGATCACGAAAATCAATTAACCAAGGAAGTTATTCAAAAGTATGCAAAGAAGCATACGTTGGACCCGTTTGAATTCTCGCTAGATTTGTCGCTTTTTTGTGATCTGATTATTGGAGATTACAACTACCTGTTTGATCCTCGGGTATATTTGCAACGTTACTTCTCTAACGTGGATAAGGGGAATTTCTTTTTAATCGACGAAGCGCACAACTTGGTATCCCGTTCGCGCGAGATGTATTCGGCAGAAATTAACACTGACCAAGTGGTGAAAGCCCAAGAGCTTTTTGAAACTAGTGGTCACGACGTTGACTCTTCGACGGTTAAGCGCTGGTTAAACCGGCTCGGCAACGAACTAACAATCATTCAAAATACATTTGAAAAGGAAAATAAAGAAGCCTTAGTCGACTACCAACCGTTAGGACCGTTGGAAAACGTAATGCTGAAGTTCAACGAAGCGGTGCGGGAATGGTTGCCTAAGCAGCCGGATGGGGACTTAACGGACCAGATTTTGTCGGTATTCTTCGCGTGCAGCGTCTATTTGAAGATTGCTGAATATTATGACGAAAGTTACCGAATCATCATTAAAAAAACGGAAGTCGGAATTAACGTACAGGAACAAATCCTGGATCCCAGTCCGTACCTTGATGCTTCACTCAAAAAGGGACGCGGGGCGGTCTTTTTTTCGGCTACCTTAAGTCCGGTTGATTACTACCAGGAAACCTTGGGAAGCAGCGATGCTTTATCCTTGCGGATGGACTCGCCGTTTGAGCAACGACAGCAAAATATCTTGATTACCGATTACATTGACACCCGGTTTGCCAACCGCGAGGAAAGTCTGCCGCAAATTGTCGCTTCAATTGATACGTTAGTAAGCGCTAAAGCGGGAAATTACCTGATTTTTTGCCCGTCGTACGCGTATTTAGACCAGATTGCCAGTGCCTTTCGCGTACTTCGCCCAGAAGTGCAGGTTGAACAGCAAAATAACCAAATGTCCCCAGAAGACCGAACGGCATTTCTGGATAAATTTCGGACCCCGTCGGCAACAACCTTGGTAGGCTTTGCTGTATTAGGCGGAATCTTTTCGGAAGGAATTGATTTAACTGACGAACAATTGATCGGGGTTGGAATTGTCAGTGTAGGGTTGCCTGGACTAAGCGTGGAACGGAATTTATTGCGGGATTATTTCGACGAAAAAAACGGCCACGGATTCGAATACGCCTATCAGTTGCCGGGAATGAATCATGTTTTGCAGGCGGCGGGGCGGTTAATCCGGACAAAACGTGATCGGGGAAACGTGGTACTCATGGATCAACGTTTTGCGGGTTATCGGTACTTAAAGCTATTTCCGAAACATTGGAGCAATTATCGTCAAATCAGTTCGATTTTTGACTTAAAGAAAGCGGTTAATGGCTTTTGGCAGCGTTAGGTAAAACGATTTACCACAAATTGGAACGGACCACAATAGCAATTGATTGGATTTTGAAAATCTTTTCAAAATCTTTAGATTTTTTATTTACATACTAAATATTTGCCGTTATGATTATTACAACATCTGTTAATAAATTGGATTGTAAGAGGGAGATATTCGGTATGTATTTAGCAGTAAATGTGATTGGAATAATCGTATTTTTGGGCGTTGCCGTCCTATTTTCTAAAGACCGCAAGCATATTGATTGGAAATCAGTCGGTATCATGGTGGTAATTAACATTGTGTTAGCTTGGTTCTTAGTTAACTCTACCGTTGGGATTAACGCAGTTAAGGCTGCCGCGGATGGATTTAAAGGTTTAGTTGATATTTCGTATAAAGGAATTTCCTTTGCACTTGCTGATTGGGTCGACGTAAAGCAAATGAACTTTGTAACGAGTGCGTTGCTACCAATCTTGATGATTGTGCCATTATTTGATATTTTGACCTACATCGGCGTTCTCCCTTGGATTATTAAGTGGGTTGGTAAGGGATTATCCTTCATTACTCGCCAACCAAAGTTTGAATCATTCTTTGCCGTAGAAATGATGTTCTTAGGTAATACGGAAGCTTTGGCGGTTTCTGGTTTACAATTACGGCAAATGAAGTCGGCGCGGTTAGTTACGATCGCAATGATGTCGATGAGCTGTGTTACGGCTTCAATTTTAGGTTCGTACCTATTAATGATGCCTGGTCAATACATAATTGCCGCGGTGCCAATTAACATTATCAACGCAATTATCGTCACCACGGTGCTCAATCCAGTTTCAGTAACGGAAGAAGAAGATACAATTGCTAAGATCGGTAGCAGTGCCGATACTGGAGCAACTACGGAAACCATCGAATCAGGTTCAGAAGAAGTTGCGGAAGAAACCGTTGCTAAGAAGCCTGCTCGGGAACCATTCTTCTCGTTCTTAGGTGATTCAATCTTAGGCGCGGGCCGTTTAATCTTAATCATTACGGCTAACGTAATTGCCTTCGTTGCTTTGGCAGCGTTGATTGATGCTTTATTAGGCAAGATTAACCCAGCACTTTCACTAGAAAACATTCTCGGGGTAATTATGTTCCCATTTGCTTGGCTACTTGGTTTCGATCCGAGTCACGCTTTCCAAATGGCTCAATACATGGGTACTAAGTTAGTTACTAACGAATTCGTGGTTATGGGTAAGGTTTCACCAATTTTGAAACACTTCACACCACATTTCTTGGCAACCCTCACCGTTTTCTTAACTTCGTTTGCAAACTTCTCAACTACCGGAATGATTATCGGAGCGTTCAAGGGCTTAGTTGACCGGGAAAAGAACGATGTAATTTCTAAAAACGTTGGTTACATGTTGCTTTCTGGAATTTTAGTTTCCTTACTATCTGCTGGATTCATCGGCGTATTCGTTTGGTAAACTAGTTCAAAACTAAAAAAAGAAAAAAGATGGACTCGGAGTTCATCTTTTTTTAGAATGGTAATGAGGACGCTTTCATAAAACCTTGGGAGGTAATTAAATGACAACAAAAATTATTATGGATACTGATCCAGGAATTGATGACGCAGCCGCAATTTCGGTTGCCATCAACAATCCTGAAATTGAATTAGAATTAATCACGACGGTTGCGGGAAACGTAACGGTTGATAAAACTACAAAAAATGCTTTAAAACTAGTTAAGTTCTTTAATGCGGACGTACCGGTGGCTAGTGGTGCTGAACAACCGCTTTTAAAGCCGTTTGAAGATGCGGCTCGGGTGCACGGTGAATCTGGGATGCCGGGCTACGACTTTGGTGAAGAACCCGCAGAGGTACCGGCTAACAACGCGGTAGAAGTTCTTTACCAAACCATTATGGCTAACGATGACCCAATCACTTTAGTGCCGACTGGTTCATACACTAACATTGCCTTATTATTGAAGGAACATCCCGACGTTAAGGGGAAAATCAAGAAAATCGTTGCAATGGGCGGCTCAATTGGGATGGGAAACATGACCAGTGCGGCCGAGTTTAACGTCTTTACGGATCCGCACGCGGCTGAAATTGTCTACCAAAGTGAAATTCCAATAGTGATGGTCGGCCTAGACGTTACCATGAAGGCGTTGCTTACGCCAGAAACCATCGCCACCATTAAAGATCTAGGCAAGCCAGGGGAAATGTTAGGAGCAATTTTCACCCACTATTGTGACGGTGACGAAAGTGGTCTTCCGATGCACGATGTAAATACGTTAGCGTATATTTTGAACCCCGAGATGTATCGAACGGAAGCGTACTGGGTTGACGTGGTTACCGAAGGACCGGCGATTGGTGAAACGGTCGCCGACATCCGCGGTGCTTACCACGACGGCAAAACTAACGCAGAGGTATGTGTAGATATTGATGCAGCTGCTTTCAATAAGTGGTTTATTGCGGAAGTTAAAAAGATGCGTGCCTAAATTTTTTACCAAGGCGTGAGGAAAGCCATACGTTACTAACTAATTAATTAAGCAAGCCCCAGCTACGTGTACAATGTAGTTGCGGGCTTTTTGCGTTAAAAGGGTCCTTAATCGGAAAGCAAGCCTCGCTCAAGGACGATTGCGTCGCGAAGGCGGAGGTTATTTTCGTGAATTGGCTCAGAATAGTAACCTGAGTTAACAAAATGATCGGTCAGCACTTTGACACAACGGAAACCGAATTTTTGGTAAAGGTATAGCTGAGTAAAACTAGTTGAACCAGTCATGATTCGCAGCTTTTGGACCCCCGTCGTAGATGCGTGCTCAATCACGAATTCCAGTAACTGGCTAGCAAAATGCTGTCGCTGAAATTTAGGCGTGATGGCCAGATTCATAATTTCAGCAGTTTGGTTAGCGAGCGGGCGTACCACCACGAGACCAATTAAACGTTGGTCTGCGACCATTTCAAAAGTGGTACTACGAGATAGGTAGCTGGCGATGCTTTTCAGGGAGGGATCGGCCAAAAGTAACAGATCGTAGTGTTGCGGGGTAAACGCGCTTACCGGGCGGATGGTTGGTTGCATATAATCCTTCCTTTCAAGTATAAATTGACTTATTGCCAAAACTGGGGGAATTGGGTAAAGTGGAGTTAGGAATATGAAACAATTAATGTTTCACAAGGAGAGAAAAGATGAATCCAGAAGAATTTCGTCAAGCACTTGCCGAACGAGGGTGGACAGTGAGTGACCACCAAATGTGGCAATTTGATACCTATTATAAACGATTAGTGGAAACGAACGAACACGTTAATTTAACCGCAATTACGGATGAAAAGGAGGTTTACCTCAAGCATTTTTACGACTCGGTAACCCCGCTATTAGAGGCGCCACAATTTTTCACTCCGGGAATCGCGTTATGCGACGTGGGCGCAGGGGCAGGTTTTCCATCGTTGCCCATGAAAATTTTGTTGCCCGAATTGAAAGTTACCATCGTCGATTCATTAAATAAACGAATTAAATTTTTACAGGCGTTGGTAGATGAACTAGGTTTAACTGATGTGGAATTGGTTCATGACCGAGCTGAAACGTTTGGCGCTAAAAAATCGGCGTACCGGGCTAGTTTTGCACTAGTTACCGCCCGGGCAGTGGCGCGGTTGAGTGTCTTAAGCGAATTATGTTTGCCGTTAGTTAAGCAAGGCGGCCACTTTATCGCGCTCAAGGCGGCCCACACTGAACAGGAGCTGGCAACCGGGCGGCAAGCAATCGCGGTTTTAGGCGGGAAATTATTAGAAGATCGACAATTTGCTTTGCCAGTGACCGGCGATGAACGGCATTTAGTGGTAATTGAAAAGAAAAAGGAGACGCCCAACAAGTATCCGCGGAAACCGGGAACTCCAAGTAAAGATCCAATTGGCGAGAAATAGAAGGTTATCATGAATGAGAAACAATTAGAAATACAATTGAACGTTCCAGAAAATGCTAGTTACCAGATGGTGGAAGTGGATAAGATTCGTCCCAATCCCTTCCAGCCACGGCGGATTTTTGATAAGAAAAAATTAGCGGAGTTGGCAGATTCCATCAGGGAGTCGGGGATTTTCCAACCGTTAGTTTTACGGCAACCAATTGCAGCGATTGAGCGTTACGAAATTATCGCGGGGGAACGGCGCTACCGGGCGAGTATCATTGCGGGATTAACAAAAGTTCCGGCAATTATCCGCGATTTTTCGGATGAGACCACCCGCGAAGCTGCGATCGTTGAAAATTTGCAACGCGAAGACTTAAGTCCCTTAGAAGAGGCCGAAGCTTATCAAGCGATGATTAAGGAACTGGGATTGACGCAAGCTCAAGTTTCCGAGCGTTTGGGCAAAAGTCGGCCGTACATTGCCAATTACTTGCGGTTGCTCGGTTTGCCAACTTCCGTGAAGGAGCTTTTACAATCGGGAAAAATTTCAATGGGGCAGGCGCGAACCTTATTAGCAGTTAAACAAGAACGGCAGCTAGAAAAACTCGCCCAACGTACGGTGCAAGAAGGGCTGACGGTGCGGCAGCTGGAAAGCATTGTCAACCAGATCAACGCAACGAAGGCGCCCAAGGCAGAATCTAAAACGGCGCAACAACGTAAGTCTCCGTTCATTAGGGAGATTGAAAACCAGTTGGCCGAACGTTTAGGAACGAAAACGTTGGTAGTGGCCCACTCAAAACAAAAGGGCAAAATTGAAATTAATTACGAATCAATGAGTGATTTAAACCGTATTTTGGAACTATTACATATTTCACTAGATTAGGGAGGAAGTTATCATGGAATACGATTTGCACAACGTTGTTCAAATGAAGAAAAACCATGCTTGTGGCACAAACCGGTGGGAAATCATTCGTTTAGGAATGGACATTAAGATGAAATGTTTAGGTTGTCGGCACATCGTGATGCTTAAACGGCGGGAATTTGAACAGAAGTTAAAAAAAGTAATTGCCGAAATGCCAGACGAAGACGAACGTTAATGTTGCAAAATTCGTCAGCAGGCACTTATTTTGCGTCAGAAACGGACAGAACACATTATCAGCCGCTTTCAATTGAATTTGGAAGGGTGAAGGATGAGATGTGTTCTTTTTTGTAAGCTAAATTACTTTTAGCGAGGTTGGCTTGGAAAATTTAGAATTTTTCTGTCTGATCTAGTCACCACCTATTATCTAGACCACTTTTTTGATACCATAGAAACAAGAACACGCAATTTTGAAAGGAAAGTGTAATTAACATGTCATTAACAGCTGGTATTGTGGGCTTGCCCAACGTCGGCAAGTCGACCTTATTTAACGCAATTACGAAGGCGGGCGCCGAAATGGCGAACTATCCGTTTGCGACAATTGACCCTAACGTGGGGATGGTAGAGGTTCCCGATGCGCGGTTAGCACGGATCCAAGAAATCATTCCGGCAAAGAAAATTGTGCACACCACCTTTGAATTTACCGACATTGCGGGAATTGTTAAGGGAGCAAGTAAGGGAGAAGGTCTTGGAAACAAGTTCCTAGAAAACATTCGGCAAGTGGATGCGATTGTTCACGTTGTTCGTGCTTTTGATGACGACAACATTACGACGGTATCTGGTAAAGTCGACCCCATCGAAGATATTGAAACTATCAATATGGAATTGAGTTTGGCAGACTTAGAAAGTGTTGAAAAGCGGTTAGCTAAGGTGCAACGGGCGGCTAAGGGTCGTGATAAGGATGCTTTAGCAGAATTGGCAGTGCTTGAAAAATTGCATCCAGTTCTTGAAGCCGGCAAACCAGCTCGAGCAGTGGAATTCGATGAAGCTGAAATGCCAATTGTGAAGGGCTTATTCTTGTTGACCACTAAACCAGTCCTTTACGTGGCTAACATTGCCGAAGATGACATGGCCGATCCAGAAAGTTCCAAGTACTTTAAAGAAATTAAGGATTACGTTGTCGAAGTGGATCCGGATGCCCAAGTTCTAGGGATTTCTGCTGAAACGGAACAAGAAATTGCAGAACTTGAAGACGACGAAAAGGCTGAATTCCTTGAAGCAGAGGGAATTGAAGAACCTGGTTTGAACCGCTTGATCCAGGCTTCTTACAACCTATTAGGCTTGCAAACCTTCTTCACGGCGGGTGGTAAGGAAACCCGTGCTTGGACGTTCAAGAAGGGCATGACGGCACCGCAAACTGCGGGAATTATCCACTCGGACTTTGAACGCGGCTTTATCCGTGCGGAAACCGTTTCGTTTGACGACTTGGATAAGTATGGCAGCATGCAAGCAGTTCGGGAAGCGGGACGCTTGCGTCTAGAAGGTAAGGATTACCACGTTCAAGATGGCGACATTATCGAATTCCGCTTTAACGTATAAAATTACTGGATGAGGAGCAATTAAACATGAGTGAAGAACCACGTAACGCGGGTGCACAACAGCGACACCCGCATCCTGAACATCAACAATCGACGGAACTAACTAAGCGTAACGCCGATTTTATGCACCGTTTGCGTAAGGGATTACAGGCAAGCAAATTAAGTGACGAACAACGCCAAGCTGCGTTAATCGACACGGAAACCCAATTGTTAGAAGGACAAAAAACGGGAACGACCGCAAAACAATTATTTGGGACCCCAACTGACCGGTTTAAAGCAATTGTGGAAGGCCCTAAGAAGGCTAAAATGGAAGCTCAAAGCAATAACATCTGGCTTCGTGCCGCGGATAACGGCCTCATCTTTATGGCCCTTTTTGCGGCTATGTATGCGTTAATGATGTTGATTCAACCGAAGTCAGTTCAAGCAGCTCCCGGACCAGCTGGAATTTTAGCAATCATCTTAACTTCGGCAGTCGGTGGGTTTGGAATTGCCTACATTTATCGGTTGATTGGTAATCGCAAAAAGCGGCCATCTTTATGGAAACAAGCCGGAATTACCGTATTAGCAGTAATTTTATGGATTATTTTCTACACGGCCTTTGGAGCACTGCCACCAGTCATCAACCCGATGTTGCCGCTAGCTGGTTACATCGTGCTAGCGGTTGCAGCCTTCGCCGGTCGGTGGTATCTTAGACGAAAGTTTCACATTGTCGGTGGTTTACTATAATTTCGGATAAATAAAGGAGAGTATTGATGAGTAATTGGAATAATAAGTTTACGAAACAAGGATTAACGTTTGACGATGTTTTATTAATTCCTGGCGAAAGCCACGTGTTGCCCAACGAGGCGGACATTACGACGCAGTTAGCAGATAATTTAAAGCTTAATATTCCAATTATTAGTGCGGGGATGGATACGGTCACCGAATCGGCGATGGGCATTGCCATGGCTCGTCAAGGTGGCTTAGGGGTCATCCATAAAAATATGAGTGCGGATCAGCAAGCCGCTGAAGTACGAAAAGTTAAGGCGGCGGACGTTGATTTTGACGATAATCCTAAAGCAGCGGTCGACGACCAGGACCGGTTGTTAATTGCTGCCGCTGTCGGCGTTACTAGCGACACGTTTGAACGTGCGGAAGCGTTGATTGAAGCGGGCGTTGACGCCATCGTAATTGATACGGCCCATGGTCATTCAGCTGGAGTTTTACGTAAAATTGCGGAAATTCGTGAACACTTCCCCGACCAAACTTTAATCGCGGGGAACGTGGCTACTGCAGAAGGTACCCGGGCACTTTTTGAAGCGGGCGTCGACGTAGTCAAAGTAGGAATCGGACCTGGTTCAATTTGTACCACCCGCGTGGTAGCTGGCGTCGGGGTCCCCCAAATCACGGCGATTTACGACGCGGCAGGCGTTGCTCGTGAATACGGCAAGCAAATCATCGCGGATGGGGGAATTAAGTTTTCTGGGGACATTGTGAAGGCCTTGGTTGCTGGTGGAAATGCCGTAATGTTAGGTAGCATGCTTTCCGGAACTGACGAAACGCCCGGTTCCATCATCGAAGACGGTGGGAAGAAATACAAAGCATACCGGGGAATGGGCTCGGTTGGTGCAATGGAAAAAGGTTCTGCCGACCGTTATTTCCAAGGTGGCGTTAACGAAGCTAACAAACTGGTTCCAGAAGGAATTGAAGCTCGCGTAGAATATAAGGGCTCAGTTGCCGCAATCATTTTCCAAATGTTAGGCGGGTTACGTTCCGGAATGGGATACGTAGGGGCTGCCACTATCCCCGATTTAGCTGAGAAAGCGCAATTCATCCAAATTACTAATGCTGGATTGGTCGAATCGCACCCGCACGACGTACAAATGACTAAGTTAGCTCCTAATTACCATAAATAAACTGAAAATTCTTCAGAAGCCGGGGAAAACTCCTTTTCAGGAATAAAATTTTTTGGAAAATCATTTTGGTGTGTTGGTTTTAAGAAAGCCAAAAGTCAGTTTGCTCCGCTTGACCTAAAATCGATCATTATGCCAAATTCAAATTTAGGCATAATGGTCGATTTTTAGTTAATACGCATCGATTACCCGACTTCTAGCACACGCTCTTTTTATCCACCCGAACCTTAATTTCTAGGAGGAAAATATGGAAATTTACTACACATCGCTAACCAGCGGGACCGCTCGTTACTATCTTGGCTCTACGGCAGCGGGATTGGCTTTTGTGGGAACGCCGAATGCTGAGTTGACTGAAATTTACCAATTTTATTCAACCGCTACGTTAATCCAGGATGAGACCGCTAACTTGCCGGCCAAGCAGCAGCTTGCGGAATATTTACAAGGGACGCGGCGCCAGTTTGACTTGTCTTTGGATATGGAAAATGGAACGGATTTGCAACGTTCAGTCTGGCAAGCATTGTTAAAGATTCCGCGGGGAACCACGCTTAGTTATTCTGAACTAGCCCAACAAATTAACCGATCCGGGGCCGTTCGTGCCGTGGCAACGGCGGTAGCGCGCAACCCGCTTTTAATCGTGGTTCCGTGCCACCGGGTGACTTTAAAAAGCGGTCAGCTTGGTCAGTATCGGGGAGGCTCCCCAATGAAGCACCGGTTGCTTAAATTAGAAGGCGCTTGCTTATAAGGCCAGTATTTTTCCGTTTTTTTAAGGATTACTAAAAAAACGTGCTTAAATTCGGGCATTTATCTTTAAATTTGCTAGACTATAGTAAATGAGCGTAAATTTTAAAGGGGATAAACCATGAAAATTTTAGTAGTCGATGATGATAAGGAAATTGTTGAATTATTAGATATTTACATTAAAAACGAAGGTTACGAACCCGTATCAGCTTACAATGGTAAAGAAGCGTTAACCAAGTTGCATACTGATCCGGACATCAAGCTAATGATTTTAGACATCATGATGCCAGAGATGGATGGGATGCAGGTTGTGCGGGAAGTTCGCAAAGATTCGGAATTGCCAATTTTGATGTTGTCAGCTAAAACTAACGATATGGATAAAATTAAGGGCTTGCTGACCGGAGCGGACGATTACGTTACCAAACCGTTCAATCCGTTGGAAATTATGGCTCGGGTCAAATCACTATTACGACGGAGCGAAAAGGACGTTACCGATGACGCTCCTGAAATTTTGGACATTGGTCCGTTGACGATTAATAGTGATTCTCACGAAGTTAAGACTTTGGCGGGCAAAGCGGTCCAGTTGACGGCGCTTGAATTTGGAATTTTATACTTGCTAGCTAGCCACCCGAACCGCGTTTTCTCTGCGGACGAAATTTTTGAACGAGTTTGGCAACAAGAAAGCGTTATTTCCGCGAAGACGGTCATGGTTCACGTAAGTCACTTACGAGATAAGATTGAAGAAGCAACGGGCGGCGAAAAAGTAATCGAAACCGTCTGGGGCGTTGGTTATAAAGTGGTGGCACACTAGATTTTTGGGGAGCAAGTGAATGAAGTTAACGGGTCGTGAAAAATACGAATTATTTGGCGAAGGGATCATTACCATTATCCTTTTGCTGTTACTAAATTTATCAGTTTTTATTTTGATTGATGGCGCGTTAAAAACAAACCCTGCATTGTCAAATGCGATTTTCCTAGTTAAAAATTCCATCCGCATTGGTGGAATCCAAATTTGGAGTTACCAAAATATTTTTATTGCCATAATGTTTTTAGCTGATCTAGGCGTGTTGTATTGGCGACTAGAACGACGTTACAAACAAATGCAGTTGCGGCATATTATTGCAGAATTGCATTACATTGCTAACGGACACTTTGACCACCGGATTCCGTTTGAATTGAGCGGGGATCACCAACGGGTTGTGGACAGTGTGAATTCGCTAGTTGACAGCGTAATCAGTTCGATGGAAGAAGAACGGGCTCTCAAGCAGTCTAAGGATGACCTGATTACCAACGTGTCCCACGATTTACGGACGCCGCTGACGTCAATTATCGGCTATCTGCGTTTAATTGAGGATCATCAGTATCAAAGCACCGATGATATCCTTAAGTACACGCACACGGCGTATTTAAAGTCGGTCCAGATGAAATCGCTTGTGGAAGATCTGTTTGAATATACGAAGGTTAGTCAATCAAATCCGAAGTTAAATTACAATAAGATCCACGTTGACTCCATGTTGCAACAGCTGGCGGCCAGCTTTGAGCTGGAAGCTAAGCAAAAGGGGTTTGTAATTACTTCGACGTGCGTTCCCGAGGATTTGGAAATGATGGGGGATGCTGAAAAGATTGGCCGAGTGTTCAATAATTTGATTACTAACGCGTTGAAATATGGCGCTGGCGGCAAGCACATTTACCTAAACGCGCACCAAATTAACGATACGGTTATTTTTGAGGTAGCAAATGACGGACAGAAGGTTCCTGCCCAAGCGTTAGGTAAGCTCTTTGACCGTTTCTACCGGGTGGAAGAATCGCGATCCAAAGCAACCGGCGGGACTGGACTGGGGTTGGCAATTGCGCAAAGCATTGTCGAGATGCATAATGGAACCATCGAGGCCCATTCAAATGATAAACGCACTAGTTTTATCATCCAGTTGCCGTTAAAGCAACCGGTGCGGGGGGCACAGCCAACTAGTAAATATTAAAAAATAAAAATAGCGAAGACGCTAGTGGTCAATCGGGCTAATTAACGTAAGTGGAATGGTGGAGGCCGTTCGATTAATGGAGTGTGAAACCAAAGCTGGGCAGTTTGCGGGCATTAATTGAGTCCCCCCATTAATCGCGGGCTAGGCGATTGGTGGGGATGGTTAAGAGCAACAAACTGACTTTTGGGGCACGTTTTGGCTCTGTTAAAGACAACGATCTCCAATTTTTCAGCCATTCGATTGGTGGTTAAGTTAGTGAAAAATGGGCCAGCTAGCGTTTTTAATTACATAGGTATTAAAGGGAGTAGAAATGAAAAAAGTATTATTAGTGATCGCTACGCTGCTATTATTTGCCACTGGAGTCACTCCGGCCGCGGCAGCTACGCAAACGTCGTCGTTGGTGAATCCAGAGATAACGGCAAAGTCTGCGCTAGCGATTGATTCGGAAACGGGCCAAGTTTTGTACGAGAAGCACGCTGATCAAGTCTTACCGATTGCTTCAATGTCGAAAGTATTGTCGGCCTACTTAATTATGAAAAGCGTGCAAAGTGGTAAAATGCGGTGGGACCAACCGGTAAAAATTAACGCTGATATCGCTAAAATTAGTGAAAATAGTGAGTTGACCAACGTTCCTTTGACGGCGGGAAAGTCGTACACCGTCAAAAATCTGCTGGATGCGTCGTTAATTTATTCCGCTAACGCAGCAATCATCGCGTTGGGAAAGGCGCAAGCGGGCAGTTCGCGTAAGTTTGTCGACGAAATGCGTGCCACCGTTCGAAGCTGGGGAATTAAGGATGCTAAATTATATAATGCAGCTGGTTTACTAGAAAATCAGGTTGGTGCCGAAAAATACCCTAACTCACCTAAAAATGCTGAAAATCAAATGTCGGCAAACGATATGGCAGTGGTAATCCAACACGTCTTAAAAGAATTTCCAGAAATTCTGCAGATTACCAAAATTCAAAAGTTAGACTTTGACACCGGCAGTGGTAAGGTCACGATGATTAACCATAATGAATTACTGCCTGGCGGAGCGCAGTATGACCACCAATATCAACTTGACGGGTTGAAAACGGGAACCTCGTTAGCGGCGGGGGAAGACTTCGCAGCAACCGGAAAAGTCAACCAGCGCCGGATAATTAGTGTGGTTTTAGGAGCGAAAACGGACCATCGTTTTACCGATACGAAGGCAATTTGGCAAGCTTTGATGACTAATTTGACGGTGGTAAAAACGAACCTGAAAAATCAAGCTTCCGTAGTGATGGATTCGGCTAAGCAGCGGCAGGTTAAGTTACAATTAGCACAACCGTTGGCGTATTGGAAAGCTAAAAAGGGCGGCCAAATGCCGAAACTCGACCAGGTTAAGCTAAAGTCCGCAAAAACTAAAGCCCCCGTAGATAAGAATCAGGTGATTGCAACGGGCCGGCTTACTGGCGCTTCGTTAAGTTTTCTACCAAATAAGTATACGCGTAAGGTACAATTAAAACCGGTACACGACGTGCAAAAGGCAAGTTGGTGGGTCCGGTTAGGTCGCACAATTTCCGGATGGTTTCACTAGGAAATTTGAAAAGATAGTGACTCATTTTTGAAATATTAAGGCGAGAAATCAAGTGAATCGTGCTCACCAAGCGCGTGATTTAGCCATTCTAACGGGGTTCGCAGGTTTTCCAAGCTGCTACTATTAAAAACCAACCTTGCATGTTAAAATTAGTTCGTATGCTTTGCAAAAAATTAATATATTCTTAAAAGATCTAATTTTTTTGGGAGGACAAACTTTGGAACAAGTTGAAACAAAGGCACGTTGGAAGGAAACCTTCAAAGTTGCGTGGCCGCTTTGCTTAAGTTACACACCAATTGGCTTAGCATGTGGTATTTTATTGCACGCAGCTGGTTTCAATACGTTGCTTACCGGTTTAGTTTCTTTGGTTATCTTTTCCGGAGGAGCCCAATTTTTAATTGCACAGATGTTAACGGTGAATGCACCGATTCTAACGATTGTTTTAATGCTTTTTTTCCTTGAATTGCGTTATGCTTTACTAGGATCGAGTTTGTCGAAGTATCTACAGGGAGAAAGTCATACTTCAATATTTACATTCGCGCTTTCATTAAATGATGAAAATTACGCGGTAAATTATTTGAAATTTGCTACAGATAAGAATTGGACCCCCAACGACGCCCGTCAAGTTGAACACTGGTCGTTACTATTTTGGACCGTGGCTAACGTGATTGGTTCGTTAATCGGGAGCGTCTTGAAAATTAATTTGACCGTCGTGGATTTTGCGCTAACTGCACTTTTCATTTACATGATTGTAATGCAAGTGAAATCTCGACTATCATTAGTAATCTGCATCTTTTCTGGAGTTCTCGCAGCGGTTTGCATGATTGTTACTAAGAGTACTTTAGGATTAGTAATCTCAACGCTGCTAGCTTCCTTCACCGGTTTTTTGACGGAAGAGTTATTGGTTAAAAAGCGACCAACCAGTATGTGGCTGCAAGCAATTGGCTCACGTAAGGGTGGACCGATTATCGAAAAAATTGATAAGAAAGAATCAGATATTCTTTAAGTTTGGTAGGAGAAATTACCTATGGAGTACAGTTCGTTTGATCATTTATTGATTATAATTCTCGGCTTTTTTGTGGCTTTTGCTCCACGATATTTGCCACTACTGTTTTTTTCAAAACGCCAGATTCCCGATTGGTTCAACGATTGGATGAAATACGTGCCAATTTCATTGTTTACGGCGCTCGTCGTAAAGGGAATCTTTATTTCAAGTGACTATACTTTGATTACGTCAGGAAACTTAGCGTTAATCTTAGGCGCACTAGTAGTAATTATCATTGCCTACTGGACGCGTTCGATGGCCGTTTCCGTAATTGTTGGATTGGTTACGGTAATGATTTTGACGTTAATTATTTAAATATAAATAAAAATAATTATTTAAGGCTTTGCATGATAAATTTTTACATATTGTGTGAAGTTTTTTATTTATATAATTGGATTGAATAAGAATTATTAATACAAAATTTGGTTTTCTGTTTACTTTGAACTGATCGGCTTAAAACATTGACTAATGTGTTTTTTTGCTTTAAAAATAGCGTTTAAGGGTATACAATAAATCGTAAAGTGACGGACAAGATGTTTATATGGATTGACATTAAATGGCAGCTATTAAAGCTACGGGAGTAATTTTATGAAAAAGAAACTTTTAACTAGCACATTATTGGGAGTAGGAACCTTGATATTATTCAGTGGCGGAATCACGCCACCGGTAGTCAATGCGGCTACCGCACCTACAAATGAGACGAACCAGGCGACGACAAATAAGGCGGCACAAAAGATTACGGTCACCAATGTAGGAAATCAAATCCGACTTTTAGTAAACACTGGGACTAGTAATGCTTCGTTACCTAATTTTTTCACTATCGATTACAATCAGCAACAAATTAAATTTAATTTAAGTAGTATAAAAGATGGTGCGGTTACCATAACAGAAAATAACCAGGTAGTTGGTAACGGAGAGATTAGCGCTCGGGGAACTAATTTAAAAGCTAGCATAGATGTAAATAAAACAACCATGAAAGCAGAAGGCGCTAAGTCCGCAATAGTTAAAATCGGTAATCAGCAAGCGACGACAAATATAGTCAATAAAACGACTTCGACGGCGACTAGTAAGGCAATTGCGGATAAAACAGGTAGTTCCACTAAGGCAAAAGATGAAAGTAATACTAAACAAGCGAAATCTACCAAAGTAATTAATAAAGACGATCAGAACACAACCGATCCAGTTCATCAGGTTTTTCATGAAAATTCTTCCAAACGGAAAGAATCAATTAAGCGAACGCCTAATAGTTACGTAAATGGAGCGCTAAATATCAAAATTGATGGGAATTTTAGTGATCGCAAATTGCAATAGTAAGTTAGCCAGTGCCGATAAAGCACACAGACGAAAGGGCTCATGGGAGTTCCAGGTGGATCAGGATTAGGCGGCGCGGCCTTTGCGCGCACGTGCTAATTCCTTTCGAAATACTTCAGCTGGTGTACAGAACTTAAGTAAGCGGCGCGGGAGATGGTTGAGCCGAGATTCAGCTTGACGGGCCAGACTGGGTGTAGCTAGATCGAGTGATTGCCCCTTAGGAAAGTAACGTCTGAGTATACGATTGTGGACCTCATTAGTGGCGCGTTCGGCCGAGCTATAAGGGTGGGCATAATAAGTCTCGGCAACACCCTCAAGCGCAGCCGTTAGCGTGGTGAACTCTGTTCCGTTATCCGCCGTGACTGTCCGCATAACGTCACCGAATTCAGCCGTAATATTTTGCATGGCATAAGCCACAGATTCAGCGTCTTTACCCTCGATCAAGCGGACAATCTCATAGCGCGTTTTACGTTCGGTAAACGTTAATAGGACACTCTCGCTACCAGCACGTTTGCCAATGACAGTATCGATCTCAAAATGACCAAACTCGTGGCGCGTTTCTACTCGCTTTGGCCGTTCTTCAATACTACGACCGAGTAGGCGCTGATGTTGGTGCGAGTGGTGCTGGGTCGTCCGGCGTTTTGTTTTTTCCAGCAGATCAAGGTTACGGATCTCCAATAGTTGCGCATCGATATAGTTGTACAAAGTCTTCGTACAGACCATTTTGGCCGGCTTAAATAACCGGTGCTTACGGGCATAACCAACAGCAGCGTCCGGAGACCAGCCCTCATGGCAGAACTTATCATCAAAGTAGGCTAAGAAGGCCGTCACTTGGCTAAATTTTAATGGACGTCCACAGTTTTGCCGCTTTATTTCATAGCGATTCTGAGCGGCTTCAGGGCTGTAAATTTCAAAGTAGTGTTTCTGATTATTAACGCGTTTAACTTGCGTGACTCGACCACGCTTGAGCTCATTATTGACGGTCTGGTGGCAGACGCCTAATCGAATCGCTATTTGCCGTGCTGAGCATCCTTCAATGTGCCAAGCGGCGATTTGACCGCGTTCGATTTCCGATAAATGGTGACCTTTTGGGCGTGGTGTGATAGACTGTTCTTGCATCAAGACGAAAACTTCTTTCATTGTTTGTTGTAGGAACTTCAATGATACCTGAATTTTTCGTCTTGGTGTTTTTTTTTTTTACCATTTTGGCTGCGTGGCTAACTTAATTATAAAACGCGCGGAATTTTAGTGATTGGGACAATGTTGAAAAGTCTCCAATGGTAATTAATGGAGATAACGATAATATTAAGTACGCAGCTTTAGTAGCAGATGATCAAAACATTTATTTTTACGTAATGATGCACCCAGTCTTATCAGGGGGGTACACTAGTTTTCAGCCATCGGGCTACGATTTAACCATTGGTGGTAAGGAGTTTTGGATTTCTTTCAACAATAACCAAACGGTTAATTTAGATGTTGGACAAAAACAGGCTGTGTCAATGAATATTTATAGCTCAGATGGCAGCGTGGACTTAAGTAATCAAGCAGTAGTTGCCAAACAAAATATCGATCAAAAAATGGGGGATGGCTCGACCGTTAAGGGCACGGGTTATATGTTTGAATGTGCAGTTCCGTTTAGTAAATTAAAGGGAATTTCCAATACTAGTGGCCAAACGATTACGTTAAAGAATAGTAACCTTTGGAATGGCGAGCTAACTACTACTGGTGGTAGTACAGGCCCAATACTATTGGCAAGTACCGGAGTGGCAATTGCCGGATGGTCAGTATATCAATTTACGCGTCGAAAACGTAAGTTAGGATTGAAATAAATGAACATTTATTTAATTATTGGGATAGTTATTTGGCTGTATTCTTTATCTATTTTAAAACGAGCTCATCTTTCAGCCTTCCATTTCATAGTTGGTAGTGGAGGGCTTTTTTTCGTACTCATGGCGATTAGCGATCCGTATTGGGTATGGTTTTTTACGCATGCAGTAATTAACGGGGTAAAAGTAATCACAAATCCGTTCAAGATTTGTGCTGTAATGTCTCAATATGGAATGGTTAACATATTTAATACACTAGCGCCAGTAAATATGAGCATTGACTATGAGTGTTCAGGAATTATTGAAACGGCAGCATTTGTTAGTTTGGTAGTATTTTTGCCGCTCTATAATCGGCACGAACGATTGTTTTTTTCACTATTAGGAATGGTGTGGATTTACGTAGCTAACATAATACGATTGCTAGTAGTAATTGTGATTGTTCATTTTGGTGGCGGTCCGGTATTCTTCCTGGCGCATTCAATTATTGGACGAATTGTTTTTTACGTTCTAGTAATTATCTTGTATTACGAAGTTTTTACTTACTCACAGCTTTCACGAAGCTTGTATCGAAGTTTTAAGGGTAAGGTTCGACAAATCAACGTTAAAATAAAGGGGAAGCAGCATTAAGATGGAATATTGGTTAAATTTAACCCTTTTTAAGATGGGTTTTTGGCTTACGTGGGCGCTTATTCCAATTGTCGTTGAAATAATTCCCGCAATTATTTCTGTAATACGGCTTCTAATTAAGACATTACGAACCAAAAAACTTGAAATGCCGGATAAAATGCCCATGATTACGGTGATTGTCCCGGTTTATAATTCTGAAGAAACGCTGTATAACTGTATTCGTTCAATCCATGACTCAACGTATCCTACGGATTTAATTCAAGTTATTTTAGCAGACAATCAAAGTACAGATGGTAGTTTCGAAGTTTATGCACGGGCTCAAAATAAGTTTACTGACATGCACATGCAGTTGATTCACACTGCTAAAGGCAAGGCATCAGCACTTAATTCAGCAATATATACCAGTATTGGGACATATATTATTAATATTGATAGTGATGGAATACTAGAAAAAAATGCGTTAATGAATATGGTTTTGCAGTTTGAAAACGACTACGATGTATCAGCGTTGACCGGAACAATTCTGCCACAAAAAGAAATGATTAAAGAGACTAAGGGCTGGGGTCGAAGACTTTTACAAAAAAACGAGTATTTTGAATACGCGCAAGCATTTCTCTCTGGACGAACAATTGAAGCAAATAATAATCAGTTGTTTACTATGTCTGGAGCATTTTCGGCTTTTCGTAAAGATGCCTTGTTGAGCACTTTTATGTATAATACCCAGACAATTGGTGAAGATACAGATATGACCTTTCAAATTAGGGACCGCTTAAAAAGAAAAGTAGCAATCTGTGCAAATGCTATTTTTTATGTAGAACCTATTCCAGGATTAGGTAAACTTTACACACAACGGCAGCGATGGCAACGTGGAGAAATTGAAGTCATTCATGATTCTGCAGCAGATATTTCGATGAAGAATTTTTTTAAGAATTTTTTGATTCGACGAATGATTATTGACCATACTTTTCTATTTCCTAAAATGATATGGTTGTGTGCCAGTATAGTATTGTTATTTTTCCGTTATTCGCCAATTATGATGGGAATGTCGTACCTTGTTATTTACCTTCTGTATATTTTGGTGGCGATGCTTAACTTTGGATGTATTTGTTTGTTGCTGCGCGAATTTAAAGAAGAAAAACATTTCTATAAATCCCTTTGGTGGGTTAGTTTTACGTTGCCACTTTACAACTTCATGTGTTACTTAATTCGATTTGTGGGTACGGTAAATGGGATGACAAATGCTTCAGCTTGGAATTTACCTACTATGGATAGTGAAAAAAAGAAAATTAAGTCGGTAGTTAAGGAAGACTGGCAGACTTTACAACAGCATTGGAGGAAGTAATATGCCACTTGTACACACCTATAAAATAAAATCATACGTTAACGCTAGCCATGCAATGCGTTGGAAAGATGGGGAAGGCAAACAACATAACCATACCTGGGAAGTTGTGTGTGAAATTAAGAGTAAAGATGATCACATGATTGTTTTTCGTGATATTGAGAAAAAAATTCAAGATGTGTTAGGAAGCTTTTCAGGGCAATTCTTAAATGAATTACCCTACTTTAAAGAGATTAATCCAACTGTTGAGAACGTAACAATTTGGTTGTTTGATTTGCTTTCATCGATTCTAGAAGAACTTTCAGCTAAGCTAGTGCGAATTGAGGTTGGTGAATCTCCAACCCGATCATACGTAATCAGTGATATTGACGACTAACAAGGAGCACGGGAATTGATGAAAAAAATATTCCAGTATGGAAACGGGCTATTAATGGGATTATTTAGCGTATTGTTTTTCGCTACCTTATTGTTTGCGATAACATCGCCTAACCTTGTCCTAGGAGACAATCCTAAGACCGGAGCGGGCACAACAATGGTAACTACTACGGGGATAATTATAGTAATGGCTATCGTAGTTACTTGGTTAACGAGTGGACATTTTAAAAGGTGGACTCATCAAGTTTTTGTGGTGCATAAAAAAATAACGGTAAGTATTCTATTAGCTTTTACAATTTTGTGGCAAATTAGTTTTGTTTTGAACGTGCATCTACCGATTGGATTTGATGTAGGGGCGATTCATGAAGCCTTACATAAGCCAATTAGTCCCGAACTAACTGGCTATTTCAGCCTAAACTATAATAATTTGCCTTTGCTATTGGTTCAACATTTCTTTGCAACTATTTTGCATTCCACAAAGTGGTTAACTTTTGATCTACTGACTTTATTATGGGTCGATTTATCGGCATTAATGAACGTTTTAAGTGTTTGGGTAATCGATGCACGAAAAGTTGTGGCAGCAGTATATATTCATATCGGTTGGTTAATATTTTTTCCAATGATTATTGTTAGCTATAGTGATACGTGGGTTTTACCGCTAGTTTTGGGTTATTTTTTATGCTACTGTTTAATGCGAAAAAATGAATTTTCATGGTGGGTTCGAATATTAGCTGCAATAGGTTTTGGTGTCATTGCTAGTGCTGCATATTTCATCAAACCCTCTGCAATAGTTGGGGTGATTGCGATTGGTTTGGGTGAGATATTATTTCAGTTTAAAAAAGATCCCAAAGAATCTGCTAACTCGTTAGAAAACTGGGGGATTCTTGTTATCACAATACTAGCGTTGGGCAGCAGCTATTGGGGATTTAACCACGTTGTTCAAAATCAAAATTATGTTGTATACCATAAGGATCGTCAAATTCCAGCAGTCCATTTTATAAGTATGGGAGTATCAGGTGACGGAGGTTATAATCCTAAAGACGCACTTAAGATGGCGGAGTTTAAAACAAAGAGACAACGAGCAGAGTATTCTAAAAAGGTGTTATTTCACCGCTTGAAGCAAAAGGGCGTTGTTGGTTATACCAAATTCTTAGTTAAGAAACACCGTAATAATACGGCAGATGGAACTTTTACTTGGGTCAAAGAAGGACATTTTATTAATGAAAATCCAATCCCGAAAGGAAAAGGCTGGGCAGGTCAATTACGCCAATTTGTTTATTTATATGGCAAACGGTTAGGTGACTTTCGTTTTTGGGCGCAAGCATGGTGGGTAATTTGGTTAATCTTAATTGCCTTCGGTTGGCGTAATCAATGCCGGACTAATCAGGTGATGCGCTTGACCATTCTGGGAGGCTTTTTATATTTATTGATTTTTGAAGGTGGGAGAAGCCGGTATTTGATCCAATTTTTGCCAGCTTACCTAATTTTAGCGTCCCTAGTTTATGATCAATCAATTTTATTTTTTAAACATGTTTATTATTGGGCAAATGGAATTCCCAAAAAAGATAGTTAAAAAGCTCGGGAAAAATTATTTTGGTATATTGACTTTAATAGAGTCAAAACGTGTGCCAAAAGTCAGTTTGGTCCGCTTAATCCAAAAATCGAACATTACGCCAAATTTAGGCATAATGTTCGATTTTTAGTTAATGCTCGCAAATTCCCTGACTTTTGTCGCACACTATTTTTAATCTTTTTGCATATGTAAGATGGGGTAATGGTTGCCTTGGCCATCTAATTCGCTTCTTTGGTAAACCGTAAATCCCATATGTTCATAAAATCCCTTTGCAAGGGGATTCTGCTCGTTTACGTCAAGTTTATTCACTGCATAATTGGTTATTCCATATTCTAATAATTGCTTACCTAGTCCCTCACCACGATAGTCGTCGGAGATAAATAACATCTCCAAAAAATGATCGTTAATGCCCATAAAACCGACGGGGTGTGCATGGTCATTTTCGACAACGATTAGGTGCGCAACGCTAGTCAAAGCCTCTGGAATGTAACCCTTTATTTTTTGAATTTCATCATTTGACAAAAATAAATGCGTTGCTTTAACGGAACTTTCCCACACAACTAAGAGATCTTGAATTGATTTGGGAGAAGGGCATTTATTTCTACTATTTTCATGTTAACGTCCTACTTTCAAATGATTAACTTGATGATAATTTTATTGGATTTTTGCCGAAAAGTCGATGTTGCTTTTAAGACTGCTGCATAGTTGAAACAAACTTTAAACCCCAACTTCTTCCGGTTAACCAAAATAAGGGATCAATCGCATAAAACGCGCTTAATCCCTTAATTTTTTTGCTTCTATTGCAGCATGGTTCGAAACGAACTCCAGCCACCAATCTTCTCCGGTTAGCAAAATCATAAAACTAATCATCAAAACCGCGATTAATTTCATGAATTTTCGTTTTTTGCCGCGTAGCTGAAACGCGTTCTAAAACCCAGCTCTCTCCGGTTAACCAAATTAGGGGACCAACCGCTAAATTCGCGGCCGGTCCCCTAATTCAGTTATCCTCAAGAGCTACTCAGATTTTAGGATGCTCTATTTTTCATACATATAATCCCGCGTCATTGGAAGGACCCGGCCACTTGCTCCCTTAGTTAGCAAGTATTGGATTACGTCAATGTTGCCAGATTCAAACGAAGCCGCGCATGCTTGTAAGTACAAATCCCACATCCGAACGAATTTTTCGTCGAACATTTCGCGTACTTCGTCACGATGCTTGTTAAAGTTAGCGTCCCAAATTTCAGTAGTCCGTTGGTAATGCCGACGCAATGGTTCCATATCGTCAATTTGGAGACCGCTGTTAACAATGTGTTCGATATTTTCTACCAAACCAGGTACGTATCCACCTGGGAAAATCCACTTGTTTAGCCAGCCGTTATTAGCCCCGCCTTGTTGCCGGGTGATTCCGTGGATCAATGCGACCCCATCGTCCTTTAAGTACTTAGCTACGTTATCAAAGTAGATCCCCAAGTTTTCCTTTCCAACGTGTTCAAACATTCCTACACTGGTAATGTAGTCAAACTTCTCGTCGCCAAGTTCCCGATAATCTTGCAGCCGAACTTCTGCAACCCCGCTAAGTCCTTCTTCTTGGATACGTTGGTTGACCAAGTCGTATTGTTCTTGGCTAAGGGTTACACCGACTACCTTTAAGTTAAATTCTTTAGCGGCAGTAAGCATTAGGGTTCCCCAACCACAACCGATGTCTAAAAGAGTTTTTCCAGGTTGTGGGTTTAGTTTCCGAATAATGTGGCGAACCTTATTCATTTGTGCCGTTTCCAAGCTATCTTGGTCGCTTTCAAAGTAAGCACAAGAATAAGTCATTGTTGGATCTAACCATAATTTATAGAAGTCGTTTCCAATATCGTAGTGGTTTTGCACATCTTCTTTACTTTCCTTCTCGCCGTGGCCTTGTTTAGGAAGAAAGTGGATGAACTTCTTGTTGTGGAAAAAGCTGTCCGCATTTTCGTAAGCAGAAGTAATTAACTTTTGTAAATTACCATCGACGGTAATTGTACCATCCATGTACGCCTCCCCAAGGGCGATTGAAGCATTCTTAGTAATGCTTTTAATCGGAATGGCCTTTTTAAAAGTAATGGTTGCTTGGGGTTCTCCCGTCCCGTAAACTGCGGAACTTCCATCCCAATAATTAACTTTAATTGGGATATTGAATGAACGTTTTAAAAACGTTTTATAAAATTGTTTCTCAAGCATGATTCAGGTCCTTTCCAAAAATAGTTATACAACTGTTATAACGTGTTTGGGTAAATATTTCAAATGAGAAGCTAATGAAAACGAATTCCCTAATATGGGTAATGAAGCCTTACGTGGTATAATTAAGCAGACACCTGAATGGGGAGGAATACCGATGAAAAAGTGGATTTGGGCGGTTCTGATTTTTTTGGTCGCCGGAGTGGTTGGTGGGTACTCAGTTGCTCATTATCACGAAAATGAACTGCAATATCAACGCAACATCACCAATGGACAAACGGCGATTGCCCAAAAAAATTATGCGGCTGCCAAGAATTATTTTTCACGGGCCCTCACAAAGAAGAAAAACGATCGGGAGGCAACCAACCTCCTCGACCAAACTCGGCAATTTACCCGCGCAGAATCTGAATTTAAAAGTAATGAATTTACCAGTGCGCGGTTAGATTACCAAAACGTGCTGAAAATTTCAGACGGCTCTAGGACGTTGAAAGAACGTAGTCAGGCGCGGATCAAATTAATCAAAAAAATTAGGGATAATTTTAAAAAATTCAGTAAACAACTAAAGAAAGCTAAAAAATTGAACGCGGCGTGGGACTTTTATGCTTCAAATGCGCAGTTAGACTTGCTGCTTAGCAACGAAGAATTTAATAAGGGATATTATGAAACCCTCCATGATCAGGCACTAACGCTGCAGCGATTTAATAATGCTGGGATCGTTGCTGACCAAGGAGCTTTCAATAGTGATACGACGCCGGACAATAACCAAGGGGCGGCAAATAAATCCCTTAAGCCAAAGGTAAGGCCACGCTACGAAGGGCCGACTACCACCAAACCGGCGGCGCCTAAAAAGAAACCTAAGGACAGTTCTTCTAAAGCCGCTTCTAAGGATCAGCCCTCGAACAAGGAATCAAGCGATAAGCCAGATTCTGATGATTCAACTAATTCTTCATCGGAAACGAGCAGCTCTGGCAGCAGTAAACCTTCTCAAACTGAAAAAGAAGCTGAAAACGCCATGGTCGAAGGTTCTTCCGCGTCCTCACAAAAATAATTTTTGGCGCAGTTATATTTATAAAACTGCGCAAATTTTCAAAAAGCGGGTTGTAAAAATTACTAAGTGGAACTACAATATGGCTGTAACTAAATAGGCGATGACGTTCGCCGTAAAAATAATTAAACATTAATTTGATGACGTCTATTATTTCTAGGAAATTCCTGGGGATAATAGGCGTCTTTTTTGTTTAAGAGGGGGAATTTAGTAATGACACTAGTTATTGAAAATGTTAAGGCACGCGAGATCTTCGATTCACGGGGAAATCCGACGGTAGAAGTTGACGTAACGCTGTCTAACGGGATAATGGGTCGGGCAGCGGTACCTTCGGGGGCTTCTACTGGAGAAAAGGAAGCTGTCGAGTTACGAGACGGCGGTAAACGGTTATCTGGCAAAGGGGTGCTAAAGGCGATTGACAACGTAAATAACAATATTGCGGTGGCTTTAAAGGGGGTTGATCCCTTCAACCAGGCTAACGTTGACCAAATAATGATTGATTTAGACGGAACTAACAATAAGCGTAAATTAGGCGCCAACGCGATTTTAGGCGTTTCCATGGCTACGGCAAGAGCGGCGGCCAATGCGCTCCACATCCCCCTCTACCGGTACTTAGGGGGAACTGATTTAGAACTCCCGCAAACTTTTCATAACGTAATTAACGGGGGCGAGCACGCTAATAACCAAATTGATATTCAAGAATTTATGATTACTCCGGTGGAACGGACTAGTTTCCGAGAGGGGTTTGAAAAAATTGTCAATACCTATCACGTATTGAAAAAAATTATTGCCGATGCGGGTTATTCCACTGGACTGGGGGACGAAGGCGGCTTTGCGCCGGATTTACCTTCCTCAGAAGACGCTTTAAAAATGTTACACGAAGCGATTGTTAAAGCAGGCTACGTTCCTGGGAAAGAAGTGGCGATTGCTTTTGATGCGGCAGCCTCTTATTTCTATAATCGAGAGACCAAGAATTACGATTTTGAAGGTCGGACGTACACGCCGCAAGAGCTAGGAGAATATTACGGCAAGCTGCTAAACGAGTTTCCAGAAATCATTTCCATCGAGGATCCTTACGGGGAAGAAGATTGGGACAACTTTAGTAAATTTACTAGTGAATATGGGCAAAGAGTCCAAATTGTAGCTGACGACCCGGTCTGCACGAATCCGCGCTTGATTCGGGAAGCTATCAAAAAAGGGATGGCAAATTCAATTTTAATCAAGTTAAACCAAATTGGGACGGTTACGGAAACGCTCGAAGCCATCCGGGTAGCCCGCAAAAATGGCTATACCACGATGATGTCGCACCGTTCTGGTGAAACGGCGGATACCTTTGTTGCGGACTTTACCGTGGCCACAAACGCTGCGCAATTAAAGGCGGGAGCGCCGGCACGTTCAGAACGGGTGGAAAAATATAACCAGCTTTTGCGGATCGAAGAAGAGTTAGGCAAAGCCGGCACCCGGCTAGCACACTTTCCTAACCAAATTGATCTCGATTAAGAAAACTTCTTTATTTTAGGTTTGTGCTTAGCGGTTAAAAATTGTAAAATTAGAACGTTAGAAATTTATTTGAAGAAAGAGGTATTCAAACGATATGGCAAAATTAGTTTTGATTCGTCATGGTCAAAGTGAATGGAACTTATCAAACCAATTTACTGGTTGGGTTGACGTTGATCTTAGTGATGAAGGTGTTAAACAAGCAAAAAATGCTGGTAAGTTAATTAAGGAAGCTGGTCTTGAATTTGACCAAGCTTACACTTCAGTATTAACTCGTGCCATCAAGACTTTGCACTATGCTTTGGAAGAATCTGACCAACTTTGGATTCCAGAAACCAAGACATGGCGTTTGAACGAACGTCACTACGGTGCATTGCAAGGCCAAAACAAGGCTAAGGCTGCTGAAAAATGGGGCGACGAACAAGTTCACATTTGGCGCCGTTCATACGACGTACTTCCTCCATTGTTAGATGCTAGCGATGAAGGTTCAGCTGCTAACGACCGTCGTTACGCAAACTTAGACCCCCGTATCATCCCTGGTGGTGAAAACCTTAAGGTAACTCTTGAACGGGTTATTCCTTTCTGGGAAGATGAAATTGCTCCTAAGTTGCTTGACAACAAGAACGTTATCATTGCTGCACACGGTAACTCACTCCGTGCTTTGAGCAAGTACATCGAAAACATTTCTGATGAAGACATCATGAATCTTGAAATGGCAACTGGAGAACCAGTTGTTTACGACTTCAACGACAAGCTTGAAGTTCAAAGTAAAACTAAGCTTAACTAATTTTATTTAGTTGAGTTGACGAAAAGACTGAGGGAATTTTTCCTCAGTCTTTTTTTTGTTAGTTTTGTTGCATTTGCACCTATTTTGTTAGATAATGGCTGTGAATTAATCTGTAAGTATTAAGAGGAGGAAGTTTAATATGCAACCATTAATCGTTGATGATCAAATCTGGGAATTATTTCCCAAAGCGCAGTTTCAAGTATTGGTAGCACATGGCATTGATAACCATCTAGCGGCTATGCAAACGGAACACTATCAAGCAATGTTAGACAATGCCGTTAAAGAAGCCCAGAAATTTATTACTGATGATGTTTTTCGGAATAACCCGGTGATTAGTGAATGGCGGGATGCGTTTACCAAATTTAAGAAGAAAAAGGGTGCCCGTTCGTCAATTGAAGCGTTGCTCAAACGAGTTTCCCAAGGAAAATCGCTTAGTCCAATTAACCCGTTAGTTGATATTTATAATAGTATTTCGCTCGAATTTGGCGTGCCGTGTGGCAGCGAAGATTTACAAAAAATGGATGGTACGATGCATCTCGGAGTTGCTAAGGGCGGCGAAAGTTTCCGGCCCCTTGGAGTAGAAGAAGATGAGCCAGCGTTGCCAGGGGAAGTCATTTATTACGACCAAACTGGGGCTATTTGTCGCTGCTTTAATTGGCGTGAGGCTCAACGCACCATGCTAACTGATGAAACTACCGATGCGGTATTGGTTATCGAAGCGGTTAACGCTGACCAAGCGCAACGTGCACAACAAGCTGCTGAAGAATTACAGCAACGGATCAAAACCGAGTTAGGCGTGGATGCGGAACGTATGGTTTTGAAGAAGTAACCTTGGCTAAGTTTGCTAAGAAAGTCGGGTTAAGTATAGTAAAAAGACTTTTGACACGTGCTTTGAGTTCGAATTGAAAGTTAACAAATTAAAAGGGTTTCTCAAGAATGTAAAAGTTCTGAGAAACCTTTTTTGGTACGGCTCCCAATATTAGTTCAATTGATAAGTAAATATTATAAATGACGATAACCAATAAATATTTAACATAGTTGGGTGGGCGCCATATACTATGAATATTGGAAGTTAAGTAAGCTTAATGAAAAGAGATGTAAGAATGCAAAAAATAAATGAAAACTACTTTGAAGGAGAACGATCACTGTTTAATGCTCGTGATTTAATAATTGAACAAGCTACTTTTGGCGAAGGAGAGTCGCCTTTAAAAGAGAGTCAAAATATTGAATTAATAGATACCGTATTTAAGTGGAAGTACCCCTTTGGTATGCAAAGCACGTTAAAGGAGAAAGAATAATTCTAGAGACGATGGCTCGCTCGGGAATTTGGTATACGAACGATATTGAACTTAATGATTCAACTCTTCAAGCACCAAAGCTTTTTCGAGTGTGCAAGCAAGTTAAGCTAAATAATATTCATTTTTCAGATGCACAAGAAACTCTTTGGAAATGCAATCAGGTAACGATGAAAAATGTGCAAGCTAATGGTGATTACTTCGGGATGAATAGCACCAATTTATATATCGACCATTTGGATTTAGTGGGTAATTATTGTTTCGACGGGGCTAAAAATGTGGAGGTGCACAATTCGCGACTGGTTTCTAAAGATGCCTTTTGGAATTGTGAAAATGTCACCATTTACGATTCCATAATCAGTGGTGAATATTTAGCGTGGAATACTAAGAATTTAACTTTAATTAATTGTACAATTGAAAGCGAACAAGGGCTTTGTTATGTAGATGATTTAAAAATGATTAATTGTCGGGTTTTGCGGACTAACCTTGCCTTTGAATATTGTCGGAACATTGACGCAGAAATTACTACTGATGTAATGAGCATTAAGAACCCAATCAGTGGAAATATTCGAGTTGCATCCGTTGGTGAAATAATTATGGATGATCCAACAATTGATCCACAAAATACCGTAATTACCCAGACAACAACACGGTTGCCGAAAGGAGCGTAACGATGAGTGATTTTGATCAGATAATCAACCGAACCAAAACTAATTCCATTAAGTGGCACGTTGCTAAAAATGAGCTGCCTATGTGGATAGCAGATATGGACTTTAAAACGAGTCCTGCAATTGTTCAAGCATTACAAGAAAAGGTTCGAGATGGAATTTTTGGGTATGAAGAAATTCCGCCGGCATACTTTAATGCAGTGGCAAATTGGTATGAACGGGTGCATGGTTTTCGTCCAGATCCCGCATGGATGACGTTTGCAACCGGAGTAGTTCCCGCGCTTTCTTCAGCGGTTCGTCGGCTAACTGCTGTAGGAGATAATGTTTTAGTGCAAGCACCTGTTTACAATATTTTTTATAATTCAATCGTGAATAACGGGCGCCACGTGGTTTCAAGTGACTTACTTTATGACGAAAACAAACACGTCTACCATGTGGATTGGGATGATTTGGAAGCAAAATTAAGTGATCCACTAACGAATATGATGATTTTATGCAACCCACACAACCCGATTGGATTGATTTGGTCACGGGAGACGTTGACTCGACTTGCCCAACTCTGCCAACAATACCACGTGAAAATTTTTAGTGATGAGATTCACGGAGACCTCACTTTTAATCAAACAGGCTATACACCAATGTTTAGCTTACCAGCAGAATTGATTCAAAACTTGGTGGCGGCAGTTTCTCCAAGCAAAACGTTTAACGTGGCAGCAATGCACGCAGCAACTGTGTTGGTACCAAACAAAAATTTGCGCGCCCAAATTAACCGTGGATTGAATAGCGAAGAATTGGCAGAACCCAACTTGGTCGCAATCCCGGGCACGATTGCGGCTTACGAAAAAGGACTTCCTTGGTTACAAGAGCTTAAAGAGTACTTGGTCGAAAATCGCGAACTAGTTCGCAATTTTATCTCGCAAGAAGTGGGCCCACGGGTCGCCTTAGTTGAGGGACAAGCTACTTATCTGATCTGGATAGACGTCAGCCAGGTTACAAATGATTCAGCAAAACTAGCGAAGTTTATTCGAAAAGAAACTGGGTTAATTTTATCGGCCGGAAGTGTTTATGGTGGCAATGGAAATCACTTTTTGAGGATGAATGTGGCTTGTCCAAAAGAACGCCTGCAAGACGGACTGCAACGGTTGAAAAAGGGACTAACTGCTTGGCAAGCGTAAGCTAAACTTCGTATGTAAAAACGTGGAATAAGCGTTAATCATGTTTTAAAATTAATCATTTTGCAAAAGAAAAGGGCTCTTCGAGAAAGAAATTTTCTCGAAGAGTCCCTTTATTTTTTCTTAGCTAGACAGTTAATTTTCAGTAAAAGTGCAGACTTAAGATTTTAGATAATTAGCCAACAATCCCTGACTTTCGGGCCGTTTTTTGACTTCGTTAGTTGCAATATCCTGAATGACGTCGGCCAAAGTGGTTTTAGCCATTTCGTCTTGGACAACTTTTTGAAAATGAGCGTATTGAGCGTTTAAAGCATCTTGGATGTTGCCGCCTACCACGCAGTCCGGGTTCGTTTTGGGGTCAACTTGAATTAAATTCGTGTCGGCCTCATCAAGACTGTTGAAAATGTCTAATAAAGAAATTTGTTCTGGTGCCCGGGTTAGCGCTGGCTGGGGCTTACCCACGGTGGTTTTAATCAATCCAGCTTTTTTAAGTGACGCCATAATTCGGCGGATGTTAGACGGGTTGGTTTCCACACTGGCTGCGATGGCCTGACTAGTCAACGGGGCCGTATCGTGCAGAATGGCAATGTAAGCCAACACGTGGATGGTATCGCTAAAACGCATGGAATATTTCATTATCATCAACTCCCTTCTAGAATTTATCACTTGACAATCAGAATTACTACCCTTAGTATAAACGTGTGATTTATAAATGTACAGCTAATCAGTTAATAACGAAAGTGAGGATTTGATTATGAATATTTTAGTAACGGGCGCTACAGGTAACTTTGGGGGATATGCTTTAAAAGTTTTACAGGACTTAGTTCCAGAAGACAATCTATATGGCCTTGCTCGGACTGAAGAGAAGGGTGCTAAGCTAAAGGAAGCGGGGATTAAAGTACGGATTGGTGATTATACTGATTCGGCAAGTTTGCAAAAAGCTTTTGAAGGAATCGATCGGCTACTCTTTGTCTCGAGTACAACGGATGGTGACCGTCAAGCGCAACATCGGGATGTCGTCGAGGCGGCCAAGGCAGCGGGAGTGAGTTACATTGCATACACCAGTTTTGGCAAGGCAACGGAATCAACTAGTCCGCTCGCCGCTGACCATCGGTTTACCGAGCAGCTTATTGAAGAAAGCGGAATTGCCCATACTTTCTTACGGAATAATTGGTATTTGGAAAACGAAGCGGCCTTTTTAGCAGCGGGCGCTAAAGGTGGCAAGTTCATCTATGCGGGCGGCAACGGCCAAGCTGGCTGGGCACTTCGTCGCGAATACGCCGAAGTTGCGGCACGAGCGGTTTCCGGAAAATTTGATTTCCCTGAAATCCTAGAATTAGGTGGTCAACTTCGCACTTACGAAGATTTGGGTGCAGCCTTACGGGGAGCAACTGGTAAAGACCTGGAAGTGATCAGCGCGGATGAAGCTACCGCTGCAAAAAACCTCGTCGAAAATGCGGGAGTACCACAAAACGTGGCTGAACTGTTGGTTTCCTTTCAACAAATTGTCAAAAGCGGTGCTTTAGCAGTGCAACCTGACGATTTTGAAAAATACCTCGGAAAGCCTTTAACCCCAATGGTTGACGCGATTAAAGAAGTCTTGGGATAGTAGTTTTTATCACGAGTAATAAAAAAGATGACGGATCGAATTAGAAAATTCTGCACCGTCATCTTTTTGTTTACAGAAAATTGAATGGTCGAAGTTACGGGTTAGCCGAACTAAACCCGATTATTATAGCAATTTAACCGGGGCTTAAAGTGGTCCTTTTCATCAAGGTGAATTTGATTTAGGGTTACGTTTTGAACAATGCCAAATTCAGCTACGTCAACGTTGAAGATGGCTGCAAAAATTGCCCGAGTTGTCATCCCATGACAAATCAATAGTACGGATTGATCAGCAAACTGCTGTTTAAGGTCTTCGACAAACTCGCTCACCCGCGCAACCAGTGCGGCATAACTTTCGGAGTGGGGCGCATAGTCAGCGTACTTGGCGTTGAACATACCAAGACGGTCAAAAACTTCGGGATGCTTGTCGTAAATTAATTTTTCGGAGACCCCGTCCCAATCGCCAAAGTCCATCTCAGTAATCCGGGGATCATAGGTGAGCGCAGCATCATCACCTAAAAGAATCTTCGCGGTTTGTTTAGCACGCAGCATGGGACTGCAAAAAACGTGGTCAAACTGGTGCCAGTCGTAGTTTTGACTAACTTCCTTAGCATATTCGATTCCGGCCGGGGACAAACCGACGTCGGACCGGGCTCCGGAAACTAATCCGCGACCGTTATCTTGACTAGTACTGTGACGAACAATGGTTAAAAGCATGGGTGAAACCTCCTCAATGGTCTGGTAATGCGCTTACATTTCTATGATACAAGTAATTTAGGGAAAATGAAATCGTTTGGTTAATTTTTAACCGGAGTTATTTTCTGCACCCGACGCAATCCACGGGAAGTAACGCGGTAAAGCCCGGTTTTATAACTTTGATGATAGGTCTTTTGCAACATTACCGTAAATGTACGGTGCCATTCTGGTAAAGCTACGTATTGGTAAGCGGCAACGGTCTTTTTAAAAGTAGCCGGATCCATCATGAAGTTCTCTTGACCAACGACTTTATCGGAAAAGAAGTAGTAACGGCCAACGTAACCGGCATAGTAATTATTAACGTCGTTAGTGTGCGGGTCTACCAGTAAAATTTTGCGGTGATTGTAAGTCATCGAAGGTTGGGCAATTTGTTTTAGTTGAACTGGGAGCTGTTCTTTACCCAAGGTGTTGTTATATTCGATGCCGTTTATTTCTGAAAACATTAAAATGGTCGAGAAAATCATTAGTACCAACGCCGTAAGCTGATAAAGATTTTTGGTAAACACGTTTTTAAAGGAACGAACCCCCCGCCGACCAATTCTTTGTTCGAACATCGCTTGGTCCATAACCACGGCTAATACCATAGCGCCTAGCAGAAGATTTAGAATCACCATGCTTGATAGGTAGCGCTCTAACCCATCAAGTTGAATCGCTTCTGCATAGGGCATGGAAACGAGGTACATGGCAAATACGCTAGCGTAGTAAATTAGAAAACTAACGTCGATAGCAAACAGTGTTTTTAACAATGGATTTTTATGGTGCACGAGGAAAGTAATTACAATCCAACCAATTAATAAAGCAGCGTTAATTAGCAAACCCCCCCGGGTCGATAGGGCATGCCAATTTAATATTTGGTCGAGAAAGCGATGGCCAATCTTGATAACAACGGCATTGCCTTCGTGATGCAACTGTTGCTGGTACGCTTGGGCACTAATTTGGTGCTTAGAAATTGTCGTGAAGGTGTTGTGAACGTGTTGATTCCACCAAAAAAAGGGTAGAAAGCCAATTACTGCGGTAAACGCACTCAAAGCCAAGCTACGGAACCATCGTTGCCAGCGCGGGACTTCGCGATTAGTTGCAAGTGAATACAGCAAATAAGCAACCAGCATTACCACGTACATGGTTCCAGAATTTTTAACTAATAGTAATTCGGCACTAAAAAGCGCGGTGATGCTGCATTGCCAAAGGTGATGTTTTCGTTCGGCATAAATTCCGGCAAATCCAGCTGCGGTAACTACGGGAAGGACAAAATCAACCAGTAAATTATTCAGCCGAATTGCGATGTTAAAAACATTTATTATCGCAATAATGAAACAAAGAAAGAAGCCATTCATTGAACGGGTCCGGTCGCGCAGGACGGCAAAAAGGGCGTACAAACTAGCCCAGATTAATAAAAATTGGGCAACCAGCATGGTCCCGTCGTTAAAACCAACCCAGCTAACAAATTCGGTAATCCAAAGGGCGGTCGCAGGCGGATAAGACGTAAAAGAAATGATTGAATCGCCCGCAATTGGAAGATGCCCTTGGGTAAGCAGATATTTAACAATGATGGCCCAGTGGGAGTAGTTGTCATAATGAATAAGGATACTTTGACTTAGCGTGTGGAGCATGGTGAGCCCGATTACCACCATCCAGACGTCAAAATAATGAATTCCTTCAAAAGGCAATTTACCAATTTGAAAGCCGATAAAGATGAGACGAAGCAGGAAAAAACCACATCCGACGAAGACGATGGAACGAATCCCGAAGGAAAGCAGGCCAACCATGGCCAAAATATAGAGAAGGAGGGTTTGGACAACTATGGAAGTGATCCAGGACAAATATTTATCGATCCCTGCCATGCGCAGGATGCCTGCAAAACCAATTTGGCTCAGGACAAAAAAGAGCGCTCCCCATAAGTTCATTACGTTTACCCGCTTTCTTTAAGTAAATAATTACAAATCAGTTTAATAGTTTTCTTTAGTAAAATGGTTTAAATAGTATGTATTTTTGGAAGTTAATCTCACATTTTAATTCTACTCGTTTTAGGCTAAATGTAAAATTGAGCTCATTTAATGTTTTATAGTTTAAATTGAATTGGTGCCCGTTTTGAAGTATGATAGACGCTGGTGTAACTGAAAAACTATGTTATTTTTAAGCCTTAAAAAAATAATCATAACTATACGTTTTTTAATACATTAAGCCACAAAAAACACATAGTTTTTTCATAATTAAAAATAGATATCGGAGGAAACCAATGAAAGCTTACGGCATCTTGATTCCGGCATTAAATCCTGATGAAAAATTACTCGATTTAATTCAGGAGCTGTTAGAAAGTTCGGTTCCCGTACAGGCACTCGTGGTCGTTGACGATGGTAGCGACCAGCAGGCACAGCCAATTTTCCAACGTCTTGCAGATATGGAAGATGAACGTATTCATATACTGCATCACGAGGTTAATCGAGGAAAGGGAGCCGCGTTGAAAACTGGTTTCAAGTACATTTTAGAAAATTTTCCACAAATTCAGGGGATTGCTACCATGGATGCGGATGGACAACATCCGGTGGATGCATTAGCGGCTTGTATTCATCAGTTTGAAAAGCACCCGCAAGACTTAATTATCGGTGCACGCCAATTTACAAATCAAATCCCATGGCGGAGCCAGTTTGGTAACGTATTAACGCGTAAATTAGTGCGCATGCTCACTCGGCAAAATATTTCAGATACGCAAACCGGTCTGCGGGTAATCCCTCGAAGCTACGTGAGGCAATTACTTAGTTTTCCGGGAGAACGTTTCGAATTTGAGTTTGACATGCTGCTTCGAGCACGGAAGTTCCAGGTTAAGATTACCGAACAACCAATCCCCACAATTTATTTAGATGGCAATAAGTCCTCACACTTTCGGGTGGTTCGTGATTCGGTCGCAATATACGCACGTTTTTTGAAATTCGCGATGAGCGGGTTGATTTCTTTTCTAGTTGATGTAGGATTGTTTGAATTAATGATTGTTTTGATGGGAAAAGAATTACTTGGGGAACGAATTATCGTGGCTACAATTGTTTCGCGCCTGCTATCTGCGATGGTTAATTACACGCTGAACCATCGGGTGGTATTTGGTAAGCAGGGCCGTCAAACCGTTATTAAATACGGGGGGTTGTTTATCATCCAGATGTTTGCTTCCGGATACCTAACTGATTTAGTTACGGGCTGGTTGCCACACAGCCAGGGTAGCATTGCACCGCTAATCGCCAAAATTGTGGTGGACTTTACGTTATTTATTATCAGCTATCAAATCCAACGTGATTTGATCTTTAAGGAAAAGCGAGGGGCTGACTAATGCCAAAAATCAAAAAAATTAGTTATATTTTAGCAATTGTTTTGTCCGTTTTGTACCTGTTATGGAGGGTGTTTTTTACAATCCCGTGGCATGCCCACCTCTTTACACTAATTTTTGCGTTGATGCTGGTTGGTAGTGAGATTGTCTCTAACTTTACGGCTTATGTATTAATTGTTTTCCGGTTAATCCGGCAAAAGAAGCCGGTCGATTTTAAAATTCCGGATTTTGATGATCGCCAACCCCTCCCGGCGATTGACGTGATTATCGTCACCCATAACGAAGAGGTGGCTTTATTGCGTAAAACCGTGAATGCGGCCAAATTCATGAAATATCCCGACCCTAAGTTGGTTAACGTGGTGCTTGCAGACGATGGGAATCGTCCGGAAGTCCGCCAGTTAGCCAAGGAGTACCATGCTAATTACGTTACGATGGAAGAAAATAAGCATGCTAAGGCGGGAAATATTAACAATGCATTGGAACAGCTTCATGCGCCGTTGTTTGCCATTTTTGACGCGGATATGGTACCTTTCTCCAACTTTTTAATGGAGAGCGTCCCGTTTTTTACGGAAAATTTTGCTGAATTACAAGAAGATCCCGACCATACCGTGCCATTAGGATTTGTACAAACACCACAAAGCTTTTATAACGCAGATATTTTCCAGTTCAACCTCTTTTTACAAGATGCGGTGGTTAACGAACAAGACTTTTTCTCGCGGGATGTCAACGTTTTAAACGGCGCCAATGGGCATGCTTTATTTACCGGGTCTAACGCGGTGTTCTTACGGGAAGCGGTCGATAAAGTGGGTGGTTTTCCTACGGATACGATCACGGAGGACTTCGAATTAGGAACCAAAATTAACAGTGAGGGCTATAAGAGTTTGGCAACGGTAGAACCCGTTTCAAGCGGAATTACTCCGGTTGATATGAAGAGTGTTATCAAGCAACGGACGCGTTGGGCTCGGGGAGTAATTCAAAGTTGCCGTAACCTCCACATCTTTTTGAATCCCAAAATTAACTTGATTAATCGAATTATTTTGATTAATACGTGGCTTTACTGGTGGTCCTTTTTGCGCCGATTAATTTATATTGCAGCCCCGATTTTGTATGCCCTTTTTAAAGTGCAGGTCGTTAATGCTAATTTCTGGGTGCTGATGATTGTCTGGGCACCGGGATATTTCTTGCTGCACTTTGTACTGGGAGATGCCTCCAGTAATATTCGTAATGAACGGTGGGGAGAAATCCAAGAAACCTTTTTTGCCCCATACTTATTTTTACCCGTGTTACTGGAATCAATTGGTATTCACGCCAAAAAATTTAAAGTAACGGATAAAAAAGTACAATTTTCTTGGCGAGACAAATTGTACATCATCCCGTACTTGATTTTATGGTCGCTAACGTTAATTGCGATTATTAAATTTAACTGGGGAAAGTGGGGGTCAGAAATTATTGTGGGAAGTGTAATTACATTTTGGCTGGTAATGCACTTCATTAACCTTAGTTTCTGCCTATTTATCTCGATGAAACGAGACATTCATCGTCGTAGCGAACGATTTATTCGCCACGCAAAGGGCCGCATGCAGTTAGCAAATGGAAAATGGGCGGATTTTAAAACCCGAGACGTTTCGGATGGCGGTTTTTCGTTTGAATTGGATGACGACCAAAACCAACTAGAAATGGGCACGGAAACGACGGGAATCATCTATTACAAAAATTATCCAATTCATTTTAAGAGCAAAGTCGTCCGGGTAGTCGATACCGAACCAAAATGGTACGGAGTGACCGTTAACATTGAAGATCGTAAGGACCAAGATTACTACTTAGAACTAACGTATGACGGGGAAAACAAATTCCTCTCTAAAGAACAAGATAATTGGCTAACGCCGTTTGACCAACTTCATTTAAACGTGATTTTACGATTGAAGGAGTTAGAACGGTCCGCGACGCGCTTTATGCGCCGTTCATAAAAGTTAATTTAGAAATGTAGGTAAGGAAAAATGTCTTTCTTTGGTTTAGTTGTTTTTATGATGGCTCAATTGGGATATACGGGCCTGATTCGGATGACCGGCGTAAATAAATACATGTCGTGGATTACGGCAATGGTCGTCCAAACCTTAGCACTATATTTTTTGGCAATGGTAAATTTCTTGGAATTTGGGCTTAAAGCCGTTGTGATTGTGGGCTGTATTGGGCTGGTTGTGCGGGTCGGCCTGATCAGTTTTAATCGGGGAAAGCTCCCCTTTGAAGGAATCCATTATTTTGACTTTTGGATGCTGTTTTTGGGAATTATGATGGGCCGCACTTTATATTTCAGTCCCTTAATTCACTACGATAATTATTCTCACTGGGCCGTAATGGTTAAGTTCTTATTGTTTCAAGGGCACTTACCAGCCGGAGGCGAAACCTTAATTTCTTTCACGTCCTACCCGCCGGCCGCGGCTTTATGGATCACGGAATTTGTTAGCTGGGTTGGTTTTAGTGAAGGCGCCATGTTAGTGGGACAGTTCCTGTTGATTTGGGCAGGGCTATACGCCCTTTTTGCTGCATTACGGGATCGTAGTCGAACCATGACAGCGTTCTTCTTGTGTTTCATCATTGCCATCAGTAACGTTTTTAACATCGCAATTCGGATGAATAACCTTCTGGTTGACTTTGTTTTGCCAGTGTTGGCGGCCGCAGCTTTCGCGGGAATTTATTCGTATCGACGCCATCCGTGGTTACAATGCGTAACTGCTGGGATTTTTAGCGCAGAACTGTTACTAATTAAAAATTCGGGGACGATGTACGTGGTGATGATTGGATGCTACCTGATGTACTCGTTAACCACTAACTATAGCGTTGGTAAGCATTGGCTACGGATCCGGTTTGCGTCATGGCGAACTGCACTTACTATGGGGCTCAGTTATTTACCCTTTTTTTGGTGGAACCAACACGTGCACAACACGTTTCACGCAGTTACTAAACATCAGATCAGCGCCCAAGCGTATCAAAGTCAGCTAAACCACGAAAGCTCTGCCGTAATGGGTCGGATTAGCCAACAATTCATCCATCAAATTTTAACGTTAAATTCCCTGTCTACGAGGGGCGTTTTATTAATTAACATTGGTTTAATCGTGGCCTGGGTGGTGATTGGACTTGTTTTACATAAGCGCACTCCGCTTTTAAAAGTACTATTAGCCATTGACCTTAGTTTTGTGGTTTATTACGTGAGTGTATTGGCTATGTACCTCGTTTCCATGCCGTACAAGGAGGCCATTCATCTTGATGGACTAGAACGTTACTTATCTAGCATGGTGGTTTTAAACCTCTTCCTAGCTGCTTTAGCAATTGCGATAGCGATGGATCGGGCAATGTTTGTACAAGAAATTCAAAAACGAGGCGTTCGTTCGTTTAGCTCGCTGATTACTAAAAACATTTACCAATTCACGACGCTTGCACTGATGATCTTTTCAACAATTTTGATGATTTCAGAAATTGATGGTGTGGAGTATAATAACGCGCATAGTCAAGAAGCGCTGCCGGTCCAGCTGCCCCAAATCGCCAAGCAGACCACCAAGTACAATCACCAAAAAGTTCTGTTAGTCGACCCGCATCAAGACGACGTAGCAAGTTACTACGCGGGATACGTTGGAAAATATTATTTCTTTTCGGACAACCTGGTCGCTCGTGAAGATTTCATGATGTCGCCAACTGACTTTAAAAAATTAGTTCAAAGTTACCAATACATCGCGCTTCCAGAATGGCACCGTACGTTTACGGTAATGTTGCAAAAGACCTATCACCAAGATTATCGTACCGGATTATTTCGGGTGACGCCCGAGGGACTAGTTAAAGTTAGGCAAGTTAAACCATAGGCGCTATAATTGGCTTAATGCTTAAATGTGACAATGGGTCCTTAAATGACTAAATTGATTAAAAATAAGTTGGGTGAATTTGATGGATTGGCGTCGTAAAATCCGCGAAATACTTTTGTTTGTGCTGATTACCACGGGGATGAGCTGGTGGGTGGCGGACTTTTTCCCTCATCAGTTTCAATTTAACTGGGGAATTATTGTCGTAGTGAACCTTATGTTTGCAATCGCTGTGTTAACCCGTAAGCGATAATTAAAGGCCACGGAACGTTGTGAAAAAAATTAAGCGCAATTGTGGCCATTTAAATAACGGTTTATGGTATAGTAGTTATGGTTTTTGAAAAGAGCACTCCGTTTTAAAAAAGAAGATATCAAAAATTGATCCATTTTTAATTCGCTGATATTAAAATGGGTCAATTTTTAGCGTGGAGAGTTTGTTTCAAGTTACCGAATTTCTAAACCAATAGAAAAGAGGGACTACAATGTCAGAAAAACTCGATGAAGTAGATAATAAGAGCTTAGATGAGATTAACGGTAGTATTAAGGTGCCAAAGAATGCCGGTTTTTTCAAAACGTTAATGGCCTACACTGGGCCGGGAATCTTAATCGCGGTTGGTTACATGGACCCAGGGAACTGGATTACGTCAATCGCGGGTGGTGCTCAATTTAAATATACGTTGCTGTCGGTCATTTTGATTTCTAGCTTAATTGCCATGCTTTTACAAGCGATGTCGGCACGGTTAGGAATTGTAACCGGAAAGGATTTAGCGCAGTTAACTCGGGAGCGTACTAGTAAACGAGTTGGATTCATGCTGTGGGTAGTTGCTGAATTAGCAATTATGGCGACCGACATTGCGGAAATTATTGGTTCGGGGATTGCGCTTGAGCTATTATTCCACATTCCACTAATTATCGGGATCTTAATTACCGCAGCGGACGTATTGATTTTGCTGTTGCTAATGCGCTTAGGCTTCCGGAAAATTGAGGCGATTGTAGCGACATTGGTAATGGTGATCTTAATTGTTTTTGCTTACGAAGTTTTCCTTTCGGATCCTAGTATTTCGGGAATCATTAAAGGTTACGTGCCTGCACCAGTAATTTTGCAGAACAATTCAATGCTATATTTATCATTGGGAATCGTGGGGGCAACCGTAATGCCTCACGACCTTTACCTAGGATCTTCGATTTCGCAAACGCGTGAAATTGACCGCCGGGATCGTAAAAACGTGGCTCAAGCAATTCGTTTTTCCACGATTGACTCTAATATGCAACTATTTTTGGCGTTTATCGTCAACAGTTTGCTCTTGATTTTAGGGGCGGCTTTGTTTTACGGAACCGATAGCTCGTTAGGTCGATTTGTGGACTTGTTCAATGCGCTTAGTGACAATCAAATTGTTGGAGCAATTGCTAGTCCAATGTTGAGTATGTTATTTGCGGTAGCGTTGCTCGCGTCTGGACAAAGTTCAACGATTACCGGAACCCTTTCCGGACAAATTATCATGGAAGGTTTCATTCGCCTGAGGGTTCCGTTGTGGGTACAACGGTTGGTAACCCGTTTGCTCTCGGTGGCACCGGTTTTGATTTTTGCGATTTACTATCATGGTGACGAAGCCAAGATTGAAAATCTATTGACTTTCTCCCAAGTGTTCCTCAGTGTTGCGTTACCATTTGCGGTAATTCCGTTGGTAATGTATACCAGTAGTAAAAAACTGATGGGTGAGTTTGCTAACCGTCAGTGGGTGAAGTGGTGTGCTTGGATTGCTACAATAATATTGATTTTATTGAACATTTATCTGATCTTACAAACTTTAGGAATCGTTAAATGAAGTTAAAACTGAACTTCAATTGAAGTTAAAAATTAGTTTTATAAGCGGGCTGTCAGGAATTTCTGACAGCCTGTTTTTTTAGTTTCCGTAACTAAGGAATCGTGCAGTAAAAATGCTTTTGTCAGCTTGATAAAGCCAACGGAACAGCTGATTTTTCGGGTGAATAATTAATTATTAATTCTATGAGACCGAAAAATCTTCCAAAGAGATTTGCACACGCTTGCTTTTTTTAGTGTACACTATTCCTTAAAATAATTTATCAATTAGGTGTGGTTGACATAATGAATAAAAAGAAAGTTACGATCAAAGACGTTGCCAAAGCTGCCGGGGTTTCTGTTACTACGGTTTCCCAATCTTTAAATGGGAACGGCTCTCGTTTCTCTCCAAGAACGATCAAACGTATTCAACGCGCTAAAGAAAAACTGGGTTACGAACCAGATTACTTTGCGCAGCGGATGATTATGAAGAAAAGTAAGATGATCGGGGTGTTGGTTCCGGACATTACTAATCCCTTTTTCAACAGCTTAGTTCGCGGGATTGAAAACGTATTATACCAATATGATTTCATGACGATGCTTTGCAACGCGGATATGGACCAGGGCAAGGAAGACCGTTATTTGACGGAACTTACCCACCGGGGAGTCGATGGGTTTATCATTGCTAGCTCGTCAATTTCTAACGAGGCAATTCAAAAAATTCTGCGCGGCGAAAAATTTCCTTTTATCGTTTTAGACCAAAAAAAGTCGGAGGGAATCAGCGACGCGGTTCTCACCGACGATTTTTCTGGTGGACAACAAGCGGCCCAGCATTTATGGGATTTAGGTCACCGGCAAGTCGCCGTTGTAATGCCTGAAAACGCCACGGAAAATATTCAAAACCGACTTCGCGGCTTCCAAACGGTATTTGGGGAAGACGAGATTGTTCGCGTAGACGCCGAGCTATCCAAAAAGAGCGGACGTAAAGCGGCCCAAGCGGTAATTAATTCGCCCGCGACGGCGATTTTTGCGGTAAACGATCAAATTGCCTTAGGGTTATACCTCGGGCTGGCTGATCAGGGGTGCCGGATTCCTGAAGATTACAGCGTAATTGGGTACGATAACATTGATATGTGCGAATACGTGGTCCCCCAGTTAACTACGATTGCGCAGCCAATTTTTGAATTAGGGCAAACTACGGCAAAAATGTTAATTGACCGAATCGAAAAGCCTAACAAACAATGGGAAGAAGAGTTGTTGCCGGTTCAATTAGTAAAACGATTTTCCACTGCCCGTTTGAATTAATTTAAGTGTTGTGCTATATTTCTATTATGTCTTTAAAACGTTTTCATGCGGAAGACATTTTTATTTTTTTGTTTAGTAAAACGTTTTACCTAAAATAAATGGCAATTTTTTAAACTCAGGAGGAAAACAAGTTGAGTACGGTAACGATTATTGGAAGTATTAATTTAGATCGCACAATTCGGGTTAAGCAAATGCCCAAACCTGGAGAAACGATGCATACAAAAGAAATCTTCTCCGCTGGTGGCGGCAAGGGCGCAAACCAAGCGGTGGCAGCTAAGCGTTCCGAAGCAAAAACCAATTTTATTGGTGCAGTAGGAAACGATGATGCTGGCCGGGCAATGTTAGATTTACTAGAACATGAAGACATTGACCTTAGTGGAGTTACTACTTTGGACAATCAGGCAACTGGTCAAGCATACATTGTGGTTGACGACGCTGGTGAAAATGAAATTATGCTTCATGCCGGTGCAAACATGGCCTTTACTCCGGATTACGTAGCATCTAAAGCAGACGTGATTAAAAATAGTGATTTCGTTATTGCTCAATTTGAAACTGGGTTAGAAGCAACTACTAAGGCTTTTGAAATCGCTCACGAAGCGGGTGTAAAAACAATTTTGAATCCGGCTCCCGCAATTGAAAAGGTTCCGGATGATTTGCTAGCCGTAACGGATATGATTATTCCTAACGAAACGGAAACTGAAATCCTCACTGGAATTGAAGTCACTGACGAAGCTAGCATGGTGAAGGCTGCTAAAGCTTTGCATGACCAAGGAATTAAGGCCGTGTTAATCACCATTGGTAGTAAGGGAACTTTCTACAGCGTTAATGGTGAAACCGGGATCGTTCCCGCATTTAAGGTGAAGGCCGTCGACACTACTTCAGCCGGAGATACTTTCATTGGTGCCATGAGCACGGTTTTGAATCCAGACTTTAGCAATCTTAAAGACGCAATCCTTTACGGTAATAAGGCGTCATCATTGACGGTGCAACGCTTTGGTGCGCAACCATCGATTCCATATAAGAAAGAATTAAATTAACGAAGGAGTGCGGAAAAATGAAAAAAACAAAAGTAATCAATTCAGATATTTCTCGGGTAATTGCCCAAATGGGTCACTTCGATAAGTTAAGCATTGGTGACGCGGGTATGCCAGTACCAGCAGGAACCGAAAAAATCGACTTAGCAGTTGATAATGGAATTCCAAGCTTTACTCAAGTACTTTTGAATGTTTTAGAAGAATTAGAAGTACAACGAATTTACTTAGCGGAAGAAATCAAGACCGAAAATCCTAAGATGTTGGAAAGCATTCAAGAAATAATGCCTAACGTGCCGGTTACTTTCATTCCACACTCAGAAATGAAGCAAGACTTAAACAACTGTCGCGCGTTCATTCGGACGGGAGAAATGACGCCTTATTCAAATATCATTTTGGAAAGTGGCGTAGTATTTTAATTACCCTTAAGGGGATTGAGCAGTTAGATGGTCAATATTAACTACGATAAAAGATTTCCATTGGCCTATTGAAGGCGTATTATTAATATGTTTGGTCAACGCCATAGGAATTAACCGAGGCTGCGGAAGCAATGTTCCCAGCCTCTTTATTTAAGGGGGAAAAAGTATGAATGCAACAGCAATTTTAATCGGTCTTGGACCGTTGATTGGGTGGGGACTGTTTCCTACCCTAGCATCTAAAATCGGCGGTCGTCCGGTTGACCAGATTGTCGGGACCGCTTTTGGTACTTTCATTTTTGCGTTGATAGTCGCAATGGTGAACGGCCTAAGCTTACCTACCGGTTGGAACTTAGTTTTAACCATCGCTTCTGGAATTGGTTGGGCAAGTGCTGAAATTATTACATTTAAGAGTTTTGCAATGATTGGTTCATCACGTGCAATGCCAATTACTACGGCGTTTCAACTCTTGGGAGCTTCGTTATGGGGCGTGATCGCCTTAGGAAACTGGCCAGGAATCACGGCTAAAATCGTTGGTGGAATCGCCTTAATCATGATTATTTTTGGTGCTTCCTTGACGGTTTGGTCGGAACACAAAACAAAGGAAAATTCCAAGTTAATTACCCAAGCAGTGGGTTGGTTAGCAGTCGGGGAAATCGGATACTGGGTATATTCGGCAGCGCCTCAAGCAACTCCAGTTGACGGAATGCACGCTTTCTTGCCACAAGCGATTGGGATGGTAATTGTGGGCGTTGTCTACGCCGTCTTCCTTTCGATGAAGGGCGAAAAATCGGCCTTAACTGAAGCAGTTTCTTATAAACAAATCATTTCGGGCTTTTTCTTTGCCTTTGCAGCGTTGACTTACTTGATTTCGGCACAACCAAACATGAATGGTTTGGCAACTGGTTTCATCTTGTCACAAACGTCAGTAGTTTTGGCAACCTTAACCGGAATATGGTTCTTAGGTCAAAAAAAGACGCCAAAAGAAATGGCCGTTACGATTGCTGGTTTAGTACTAATTCTAGTAGCAGCAACCATTACGGTAATGATTTAATTCAATTAAATTAAGCTAAAGTGCAACTAATTTAGATAAAGCTCCTCAAGGATGAAAATGCTTGAGGAGCTTTTTTGTAGTGTCAGGTGGATTGTAATTTTTTATGTATAAGCAATTAGTTTTAGTAGGATAAGTTTTTTCGGTTGATTGGAATCGTTTTCCTAGTATACTCGTAAGTGTAAGGGATTTTTAGAAAGGAAGCGAAAAAATGGTGAGCTACAAGTTTTTACAGCCATACACGTTTAAAAATGGGGCACAAGTCAAAAATCGAGTGGTGATTCCGCCAATGACCATCCAATCTAGTTTAGAAGACGGGTCAGTTTCGCGAGACGACCTATTCTACGCAGGATTGCGTGCTGGAGGAGTGGGCATGTTTATTAGTCCAGTTGCTAACGTCACGGGTGATGGAAAAGGGTTTGAAGGCGAACTTTCGGTAGCGGACGACCGCTTCATTCCAGGATTGGCTAAACTAGCCGCAACCATGAAAAAGGGCGGCACTAAGGCAATTCTGCAGATTTTTCATGCCGGACGGATGTCAAACAGCAAAGTTTTACGGGGCACCCAACCGGTTAGCGCAAGTGCAGTAGCTGCTCCGCGAGAAGGAATGGAAACTCCTCGAGAATTGTCAGAAATTGAAATTGAGCAAATTATCAAAGCCTTTGGCGAAGCTACCCGACGAGCAATTCAAGCGGGGTTCGACGGGGTCGAAATTCACGGTGCCAATACGTATTTGATTCAACAATTTTTCTCACCGCATTCCAACCGGCGCACGGATCACTGGGGTGGCTCGGTAGAAAAACGGATGAACTTTGGGTTGGCAGTCGTTCAGGCTGCACACCGTGCGGTTGCCAAATATGCTGGAGACCACTTTATGTTAGGCTATCGTATTTCACCAGAAGAGATAGAAGAGCCTGGGATTCGCCTAGCGGATACTCTGCAATTTATCGACGAATTGGCTGACCAACCCCTGGATTATCTTCACGTTTCGATGGGAAACGTATGGCGAAAGTCATTAAACGACGACAGTGAAAAACGGCCCACCATTTTGCGTATTAAAAAACAAGTGCATAATCGCTTACCAATCATCGGAGTTGGTTCGGTAGAAACGCCAGCTGACGCGGAAAAGGTGATGGACGAGGGGATTGACTTCGTCGCTTTGGGCCGTGAATCGCTGCGCGAACCGCAATGGGTTGAAAAAGTTGCGCGGGGTCACGAAGCCGCCATTCGTTACCAGGTGGATCCGGACGCACTAGACGAATTAGGTCTAAATCCGGCGTTAATGGATTTCTTGGGTCAAATTGGGACAGATTTGCGTTTTATTGGTGCCGATCGCGAAAAAAAGTCAGGTGACAGCGTCGTTTTTGACCGTTAAATTTCACGAACTAGGGGAAATTATGTCAAAAGTTGGGTGGTTTATAAACACTCACTGAAAGGCGACCATTATGCCAAATTTAGGCGTGATGGTCGCTTTTAGGTTAAGCGGAACATGTACGTTTGGAGTCCAGGCAAAGCACCTGCGATGTATCCAATACCTTTAGGTTCTGCTTGAACCGATCCTTGGCTTATTAGTTGGTTATGGTTGAAATGGCAGTACTTATTGAAGTTAAATTAAGTTAAAATAAACGTGTTGAACTTCAATTTTATAAATGATTGGGGAAGAATATGGAAATTCGTACGCTTAAATATTTTTGGACAATTGCTGAGGAAGGTACCATTTCTGGGGCTGCAGAAATCCTGCACATCACACAACCAACTCTTAGCCGCCAACTAAGGGAGTTAGAAAATGAACTGGGTACTGCTTTATTTATTCGCGGACGCCGTAAATTACAATTAACTGAAGCAGGACTATTTTTAAAGACTCGGGCGGAAGAAATTTTGCAACTAACCCAACAAACTAGTCGCGAGTTTGAAAATCGACGGAAACAGTTATTTAGTGGTCACGTAGCCATTGGGTGCGTGGAGGCGGATAATTCGGATACCTTAGCTTTAATTTTAGAAGATTTTGTTCAGGATTATCCCCAAGTGACGTTCACCATCTACAGTGGTACTAGTGATGACATCACTACACGATTAGATAAAGGGCTATTAGACGTAGCAATACTATTGAAACCAATTGAAACTGGAAAATATGGCGAAATCACCCTTCCACATACTGAAAGGTGGGGGCTTCTCGTAGCAAAAGACTCGTTTTTGGCGCGAAAAAAAGCTATTCATCCAACAGATTTATGGGGGATGCCATTATTCATTGCGAGGCGGCCAGAAGTCCAGCAGTTGCTTGCTGAATGGAGTGGCATTGCTTATAACCAATTGCGAATTGTAGGGAACTTTAATTTAAGTTTCAATATTCTAGCACTAGTTAAGCGACAAGTCGGACATGCTTTTGGAATTGAAGGAGCAATCTCACAGACCAATCCTGATGGAATTAAATTTTTGCCATTAGATCCGGAAATAAAAACCAATTGCGTACTGGTTTGGCGAAAAGAACGAAGGCATTCACCAGTGGTAAATCAGTTCATTGATTACTTTAGAGATGCCTTCAAGGCATAGTGGTATAAATTATAAGCGTTTTACGTATATTAAAAATGGCTGTAGCATTATCGTTGTTGATAAAGTTACAGCTTTTTTAGGAGGAGACGATGACAGTTATCTATTTTTCGCACGTTGGTGAGCACTGGATTAACGGGCGCCCAGTTCAACAAGATGTGGGAAATACCCAATTTTTAGCAGAACAAATTGCACAAGTTTTAGGAGAAAGCCCAGTTCGGATAGTTCCAGAAGAGTTTTATCCGCAGGAATATGAAGAATTAGTTGAAAAAATACGGGTGGAACGGCAGACGGGGCGGTTACCAGCAATCGCTAAACCTCATGAAATAGAAGTTAACGATCGGTTATTGATCGGATACCCAATATGGTTTGGAACCATCCCCAACGTAGTAAAAAACTTTTTACAGCAATTGAAGAATCCGCCCCAAGTAACGTACCCATTTTGTACCAACGAAGGTAGCGGAATGGGCAATAGCGAAAATGAACTGCGTCAAATCTTACCGTTAACAAAATTAGAACCTGGATTAGCAATTCGTGGATCGCGTGTGCAACAGGCAACGACGGCGATATCACATTGGTTAAAACAATTAAACTTAATTTAGGAGGAATTTAAGAATGAAAAATGAAGAAGTCAAAAATGGAGTGATTTTTCCCATAGGGGCAAAAAACGAGGCATATGCTCAATTTTTTACCGGACAAAGTTACCTACAAAATTTGGTGGCTGATTCGGCAGTTAACGTGGGAGTAGGTAACGTAACTTTCGAACCGGGATGCCGGAATAATTGGCATATCCATCACAATGGCTTTCAAATCTTATTGGTAACTGGCGGAGAAGGTTGGTACCAAGAAGAAGGTGCGCCTGCCCAACATCTTGAACCAGGCGATGTAGTGGTCACCCATGATGGTATCAAACATTGGCATGGTGCAACCAAGGACAGTTGGTTTGAACATATTGCAATTACTGCGGGGACCCCAGAATGGTTGGAACCCGTAAGTGATGAACAGTACGCAGCAGTTGAGGAGGATGAATAGAATGGCAAAAAAACAAACGGCTGGACGTGAACAGTTAGGCGACTTAGCACCAAAATTTGCAGAACTTAATGATGACGTATTATTTGGAGAAGTATGGTCGCGTGAAAGTCAGCTTTCGGCGCGGGACCGGAGTATGATTACTTGCGCGAGTTTACTAACTCAAGGAGCATTCCCTCAATTGGAAGCACATATGAAAATGGCTAAGACCAATGGCGTAACTAAAGATGAAATGGTGGAATTAGTTACCCACCTCGCATTTTACGCGGGTTGGCCAAAGGCTTGGTCAGCATTTGGGCTAGTTAAGAAGATTTTTGATTAATAAAGTAGTATAGATTAATTTTTAAACCTAATTAAGGACAATCAATTTAAAATCACGTTTCAAGAATGCTAATCCATCTTGAGACGTGCTTTTTACTGGTGGGCAAAAACTAGATTAGTACAGCTAAAATAAACTCCAGCCCCTAGTCTCCATTGGTTAACCAAAAAAGAACGCTAATCGCATAATCCGCGATTAACGTTCTTTTTTAATTGATCCTCGAGAGTTACCCGGGATTCGGAATGTGCTATATTTCCACGCAATAACCCTCATAGTCACAGTTGGGGCATCCTAACCAACGGGTCTTTGGTGAATGTTTTGCCCAGAAAAATTCGCCAAACGCTGGTTTGAAGTATGCTTCGCATTGCGGGCAGACGTATTCAACCGAGCGGTAGTATGCGTATACGGCAATTGCCACCGCAACTATAATGGGGCAAAAAGCGGCCACCACCGCCCACCAGTTACTACTGGAAATGCCATACCAAATTGCCAATATTTCTAAAATATCAATTAGGCCCCCGAAAACAAACAACGCGCTTCGTTTCCTGGTTAAACTACGTCGCCGACGAATGCTTTCCTCGATACCAATAAAGGAATTAGGCGTGATGGGAATTTGATCAGTTAACCAGTGTTTAATTTCACCAATCGTTTTTAAAGTATCCTCTTGTTGTTTAATCTTTTGCTTTAATTTTAGTTCTTCTTGGTTAAGCAAAGTTTGGAGCACTTCGTCAAAATTCGGGCTGTTTAAAAGCTCCTTAATATTATTCAAAGAAAGTCCGAGCGATTTCAAGAAAGTAATTAATTCTAATTGTTCTAATTCATGGTCGGTATAAACACGTCGACCCGCTTCTGAAAGTTTAGCAGGGGAAAGCAGTTGTCGCCGGTCGTAATACTGAACCGTGCGGATACTTACCCCTACTTTTTTGGCTAGTTCACCAGTGGAATAATTAGCCATTAAAACTCACCTCCATGCTTATTTATATCTAATTACGTAAGGGGATTAGCAAGCAGTATTTAGTTATTAAGTGTATTTTAACTTCAATTGAAGTTAAATACGATTGCGTTTTACAGTTGAAGGTATTAAATTGGCAGTAAAATGCATATTTGGTTACATAATATGCTATAAAAAGTGGTTGCTTAAACGATAATGGTGAAAAGCTTTAGCAAATTACAATTATTGAACGACAGTAATTTAGAAATTAATATTCGAGTAATCTTGGGTTTAAGTATTACTAAGATTCCAGGATGATGTCAGGCCCAATTTGCCAAAATTAGGTGGAGAACCTTGGTATATTACTAGAATTTCTAGTAGTATTGACTTTGTTAATTATTATCGAGCTACGCCGTTATTGGAAGGCATAAAAATGTACGGAAGAGTATTTGAAAATTATAAAAATGGCTTTAACAACAAGCTCTGGCAAAAGAGAAGCGAAGTTCCCGATTGATTGCACTGGATTTATTTGCAAGGGATGGCACAATTAGAGTGCTTCAACTGTGTGGACGATTATTGGGCAGCTGGCGGTTTGCTTTTTACAATAAGCTTTGCTCATAACGGGAATGAAACGGATGATTTGAAATTAATTGAAGGTCAAATCGTGCGGGCACTACGTAAATAATACATCGTGGAGAGGAATACGGAATGGAAGACATTTTGCGAGTTATTGGTTCAATTGCACGCGAATTAGACTCAATTGCTAACGTGGAATTCAAAGAAATCAACCTTACCAAGGGGCAATTTTTGTACCTTGCCCGAGTTTGTGAAAATCCAGGCATTATTCAAGGAGAATTAGCTGAACTTCTGCGAGTTGACCGGACCACGGCAGCCCGAGCGTTGCGTAAATTAGAAGATCAAGGATTGATTAGTCGCCAATTTACGGCAGATAACCAAAAAATTAAACGCCTTTACCCAACCGAAAAGGGGCGGTCCGTTTACCCCATTATCAAGCGGGAAAACGAGTATTCTAACGTAACCGCCTTGCAAGGTCTCTCTGAAGAAGAAGTTAAACAGGTTCGTAATTTATTACTTCGGGTGGAAAAAAACGTTAATGCTGACTGGCATTACGTTAAGAACGGAAACCATCGCGATTATTGAGGTGAAATTGAATGACAATTGAAGTTCAACCGATTCGAGAACGAGATCTAGCCAACTTACGCAGGATAAGCATTGAAACCTTTGGCGCGACTTTTGGACCCTACAATGCGGAAGCAGATTTACAGCAGCATTATCAACGAGCGTATAATGTTGATCAACTTCGTCGGGAATTATTGAATCCAGAATCGCAATTCTTTTTTGCAAAAATTGATGATGAAATTGCCGGATACTTGAAAACCAACGTTGGGGATGCACAATCTGAACCGATGGGAGCGCAAGTTTTGGAAGTGGAACGGATTTATGTACGACCGTCTTTTCAACGCAGAGGCGTAGGCACTTGCTTAATTAAGCAAGCTGAACAACTTGCTTACGCAGCTCATAAAACTCAAATTTGGCTAGGAGTTTGGGAGAATAATAAAAAAGCCCAGCATTTTTACCAAATGCAGGGCTTTAAACAAGTTGGGGACCACCGTTTTCAGTTAGGAAAATCGGAACAACGCGATTTAATTTTAATGAAGCCGATTAATAATATTTCCGAAGGTTAAATTAAAATTCCAGCACAGTGGTCGATTTCGTGTTGGATGATTTCAGCGATCCAGCCACTAAAATGCTGGGTCTGTTTTTTGAAGTTCAAATCTTGGTATTGAACCTCAATTTCTTTGTAACGAGTGGTTGACCGTTCGCCAGTTAATGAAAGACAGCCTTCCTTAGCTTGATAAGGATGGCTTTTTTTGGTTAATTTAGGATTCAGCATGGCAATATTCATCACGCCGATGGATACGGCAATAATTTGTTTTTTAACCCCAATCATGTTGGCGGCTAAACCAACTGCCCGATCGGCATTGGCTGCTAAAGTATCCACAAGATCCAAAGCCGTGGGTAAATCAGCCCGAGTTGCAGGAACTGACTTTTGGGATAAGAAATTTTGGTCACGGACAATATTTTTCTGCATAAGCTCTCCTTAAATAGCGTTTTAACCATTTTACCACCCTTGACTTTAGGGAGGGAAGCTCGTAGGATTAAGAAAAAATTAACGAATCGCTTTAAATCAATTCTGTGAGGTTGATAAGCAAGTTTACATCAAAATAAAGATGTGCATTTAAGGTACAGCGGTGCCTTAACTACTTTGGCCTTTGGTGGAGCGGTTCAGTAAGGAGCCATCATAATGAAAACACCGGTAATGATTGCGTTGGATTTTGAAAGTGTAGGAGAATTGCAAAGCTTTTTAAAACAATTTCCGTCACATCTTAAGTTAACTGTGAAAATTGGAATGGAGTTGTTTTATGGACAGGGGCCTCAAATTGTACGGAACCTGCGTCAAAAGGGACACGCTGTTTTTTTAGATTTAAAATTGCATGATATTCCTAACACGGTGGAAAAATCTATGTTTCAATTAGGAAAGTTAGGAATTCAATACACTACGATCCATGCGTCAGGTGGAAAACCAATGATTCAGGCGGCTAAGCGTGGATTAATGGCAGGCGCTCGGGCAGCGAAGGTTCCCGTCCCTAAGCTATTAGCGGTAACGGAACTCACGTCAATTTCGGAGCGCCAGTTGCAAGAAGAGCAAAATGTGCCCTTGAAAATGAATGAACAGGTTCAAAAATTAGCCCAACTTGCTGAAAATGCGGGTGCAGACGGGGTGATTTGTTCACCGCACGAAGTTGCCCAACTAAAACCGGTCCTCCCGGCAGATTTTTTGTACGCCACTCCAGGTATTAGGATGCCCGACGCAAAGAAGGACGACCAGCAGCGGGTGATGACGCCCGCGGAAGCCCAAAAGGCAGGAAGCTCTGCTTTGGTAGTCGGCAGGCCAATTACTAAAGCGGCTGACCCCGTGGTGGCCTACCAAAGAATAGTGGAAAGCATGCAAGATTAAGCGTTAAATGCAGGCTAAGCTGCTGGCATGGCTACGGACGGCTTATTTATTGAAGAATAGTAGATGAAAATACGAGAGTGGGAGCACAAGCCAGGTAGTTTATAAACAGTAACTAAAAAATCGACTATTATGTCTAAATTGGGCATAATAGTCGATTTTGGGTTAAACGGAACCAACTGACGTTTGCAAGTTGGTTCGCAACCTTAAGAATTTGGTTTATGGCTTTTATACAGAAGAGTAAGGTGCACTCAAAGGTGTTTTACTCCGCTTAAGACAATGCTTTCACGCTACTTGAAAACTTATAGTAAGCTTTCAATCACGTCTAAAACACCATCATGGTCATTATCAAAACGAGTCTGGTGTTGGGTAACTTCTTTCACAATGGGATATCCGCTTTTCATTGCGTAACCATTTGGGGTCATTTGAAGCATTTTAAGGTCGTTTTCGTTATCGCCAAACGTAACTAATTCTGCGGGAGTCACCCGATAATTAGCCATTAGATGCTTTAGAGCGCTCGCTTTATCAACGTGGCTAAATCCGATTAACTCGGTATTGAACCCCGAGCTTAAGCTAGTCAGTTGGGGATCTAGTTTTTGACGCAGATTTTGAACTTTACCTGGCAAATCCGCACTATCCGCAAAACTAACCGCAATTTTCACAACGGGGTCTGTAATGCCGGTTTGCGCAAAATTACGTAAATTCTTTACTAGGCGAATTTCTTTATAAAATTGATGCAAAAAGTCGACGATCTCTTGCGGGGTGGTTTGATCAATATATGAACTAGTTAACCCGCAAACATTGATCATTACTTCATCATCGTTAAAGTTTTCAAAAATAGTGTCAATGGTTTGTTGAACTAACGGGACGGGAAGTTGCTCCACGTCTAAGAGTTGGTCGCCAGAGTAAATAATTGAACCGTTTTGGGAGATAAAATCCATTTGGTTGGCGTACGGGGTAAATAAGGCCCGCAAACGTTCATGCTGAGAACCGCTAGCCGCTACAAAATGAATTTTTTGTCGTTGCATTTCATTAAATAGTTCTTTAAACCGGTCTTTATTATAAGTATTTTGGTTATTGAGAAAGGTTTGATCCATATCTGTCGCAATCATTTTTATCACGATTGTCACCTAATTTCTAAAAGTTATATACTTAGTTTAAAACAACTCTTTGGCAATAGTAAAGCTGATTTATAACTGTTATGCTTGGGTAACAGAAAGGGGTTTAAGATATGAAAAAAAATAAATTTTTTAAAACTAGCAGTGTTTTGGAAATCGTGGGCGGATCCCTTAACTTAGTTGGTGGAGCCTTGATTTTAGCTGCTGGGATAGTTGGGTTAGCTAAACCTCGAAAATGATTGCGGTGTACCAATATAAATATACAAAATATTTAACGGGGTTCATTCTAAATGTTGCTATTCAGTGTATTAAGTGTTAGTATGATGTCAAAGAACGCTAAAGTGGATATAAAAGTGGTTAAATTTGGCGGTGGTGCTCGATAGCGCCTTTTTAGATTGACTGGTTTTCTAATGAGAAACCGCTTACGCGTTTATAAAATAATCACATCCAAATTAGAGGAAGGTGTCACTTATGGCATTAACTGAGCTAGTGAACGGAACTAAACTACCAAAACAAATAATTAGTACGGCGTTAGGGGTTAGTCGGCTTCATGATGCGCTTTGGTCAGGTTACCGTCATTTTTATGAAGAGATTAAGGACACTGACGATGACAATGAGGACCCTTATGCCCATTTTCCGATGACTAAGGAACCGCATGGCGATATTGCGGTAACTTTAAAAATGTACCGACAACCTAAACTAAAACGTAAAAATCTTTATATTACGGTTAATTTTGCGAAAAAAGTTAATGACAAGCCCTCGTTTGAGGAAGCCATTGAAGATGCTTTCCAAACAATGAAGTTTGATTATTTTGACGCTTTATTGCTTGATCAAGCGGTATTTGGTAACGATGATGAGTTAATGACCGAGCTGTGGCATTCTTTAGAAAAGTTGTATGAAAAAGGATGTATAGGCGCACTAGGCGTGGCTAACTTTAGTATTGAACAGGTTGAAAAACTTAGGAAAAAAGTCTCGGTTGCCCCGATGATTTTTAAGACGGGGTATTTTCCAATGTCGTTAAATGACGACATTTACGACTATTGTCAACAAAATCATTTGCAAATAATGGCGGATTTTCCTTTTCTAGATTATAGCTTTGTCGACTTACCCACGATGGGCAAAATTGCTTCTAAGTACCGGGTGGAAAACGACGAGTTAATGTGTCAGTATGCGCACCAACGACATATTATGCCAATAATTAAAAAGTTTTGGGTGCTCCATGCCCACAACCCGCTGGAACAAAACTACAAAATTACGATTAATGATCTGCATCGTTTAGAGCGGCTGGACAATGCATCTAATGAAGATTGGCTACCGCTTAAAGATTATGGGATTTTCAAAATTTTCCAATCACGAGCAATCGACCACGACCGGATGGAGCGCAGCGGCGAAGAACACTACTCAGGCTTCTCACCATTTGTATTTTAAGATGGTTGGCGTACCCTTAAGTAAGTGAAGCAAACCGATCCGCGTCACACATTTAGGTGCGACTAAGAATGAATAACAATTTAAAAGCTTCTCAAGAGTGGACTAAAAATTCTTGAGGGGCTTTTTTGTTTTTTGGTTCCAGTTTCTTGTAGTTAGCCAATTTTGCACCTCAATCGCTATCCCACGTTTAGGTAGCAGGTTTTGCTAAACGGACTACCGAAATGTGTGAAGTAATCTAGCGCCTTCCGGTTAACCAAAATTCGGCATCAACCGCCTAACCGCGCGCTTAATGCTGTATTTTGGCTAATCTGCGAGACTTTCCTGGATGATGGCACCCTCTGGAAGTCTTCCTATATTACTATCCACCCTTACAAATAAGTAATTAATTCCATAAGCATATTCTTTGTTGAAGCGTATCCACCTATGCTATCTTAATGGTGAACCAATGAACAACGGGTTCGTTGGTCAATCTTTAGATTACGAGAGGAGTGTTTGTTATGTTGGGATGGATTTGGTCATTAATTATTGGTGGTATCATCGGTGCAATCGCCGGGGCACTTACAAGTCGTGATTTACCAGCAGGCTGGCTTGGTAACATTGTTGCTGGTTTAGTCGGAGCTTGGTTAGGACAAAGCTTACTAGGTTCATGGGGACCTTCCTTAGCCGGAATGGCATTGATTCCGTCAATCCTCGGTGCGGTAATTTTAGTAGTGATTGTCTCGATAATCTTCGGCATGCGCAAGAAGGGTTAGGGGTGATTTCATGAATCGAACCAGTAAATCTTTATTGAGTTTGATGGCAGTAATCACGTTGCTTCTAACTTTATGGTTTATCGCAACGGAAGTTTACATTCCGTATCTAACCGATTTCTTTGAAACGTTGAGGACGTCTAACGCACAGGTAATGGAAGTTATCGCAATTGTCTTTAGCATACTGGTTGCCTTGTTTGCGTTAGTAATGCTCGGGATTGCATTAATGAGTCGGACAAGTGAGAAAGATTTGAAGTTGCAGGATGGACATGGTAACTTGACCGTTCCAAAGAAATCCATGGAACAAATTATTAATAAGGCAGTTGCTGAAGACCATCACGTAGGTAACATTGATACCAAGGTGCGGGTTCGCAGCAAGGATCACTTGCAAGCAAAAGTCAGCGTGGAAGATTTGTCCAATGACAACTACCGGGTCAATGCACGAGATATTCAACGTTCAGTACAAGAGAGTGTGCAACGCCACCTAGGAATGAAGAGCGATGTTAAAGTCCAAATCATTCCGCGGCAACACTCGAAGAAGTCACTGAAGGTCGTTTAGAAAGGCGGGATGGCAAATGAAAAGTGAAGTTTTAGGAGCAATCATCGCAATGATTTTCGGCATTATCTGGGTCACGATTGGCTTTGGTAGCGCGGTATTAGTTGGTTTACTTGCCTTAATCGGGTTCTTACTCGGTAAGTACGGCAGAAGCCTGCTATCACAATTGATTTCAGAAGTAATGTCAGCCTTGAACATGGATCGCAAGCAAAGCTAAGGAGGTTTTGTCAATGGCCAAGAAAACAGATAAGAATAAACCATTAAGATCATTAATGGGTCTAATGGTGGTATCAAGCTTATGGTTTGTTTGGAAGAATCGTCGCAAATTTAAGGAGGCGTTGAACCATGGATAAACCAAGAATCGCGCAAACTAGTTTGTCATTTGACGAAGGGGTAATCGAAAAAATTGCGGGACTAGCTTCTCGTAAAGTCGATGGGATTCTCTCATTTGACGGTGGATTCTTTGACAACATCACCGACAAGATTCGTAACAAGGTAGATCCAACTCAAGGAATCAAAGCTGAAGTTGGCGAAAAACAGGTATCGCTAGAGATGAATGCTAAGGTGGAATACGGTTACGATATTCGAGAAATTTTTACTCAAGTATGCGACGTAATTAGCGAGGAAGTTGAACGTTTGACCGGTTTGAAGGTCATTGAATTGAATTTCCACGTAAGTGATGTACTAAGTAAGAAAGAGTGGAAAGAACAAAACAATCGTAAACCTAATTCAGACTTAGCACCTCGTCCAGAAGCTAAGTAACTATTCACGCGAAGGGAGCAATCACACATGGAAAATAAAATCGCAAAATCAGAAAACAAGATGGCAAAACCAGAAACTAAATTAACGTTTGACGACGAAGTTTTAGCAAAAATTGCTGGCAAAACTGCTAACGGAGTAGACGGTGTTTTAAGTCTTGAAGGTAATATTTTTGAAAAAGTAACTGATCGAATTTCTAAGGGCGACGATCCAACTACGGGAGTTAACGTTGACGTTGACGACGAAAACCATTCCGTTTCCTTAAAGATGGATGCCATCCTTGAATACGGGAAGAACGCCCAAGCAATCTTTGACAAGATGATTGATAAGATTACTTCTGCAGTTAAGGAAATCACCAACATGGAAGTATCAGAAATCAAACTTAACGTTAAAGACGTGCTAACCCGTGAAGAATGGGCTGAAAAGAACAACAAGGATCGTCAGCAACGTGACGACAAGCACTAAAATTTTAAAAAAGACCTAACTGAAACCTATGGGGGGATTTCGGTTAGGTCTTTTTTAGTGGATTAGTGTTCCCACATCCGGCCGTCGAGCTCGTTTTCGAGTTGGTCGGCCCGTTTTTGTTGTTCCCGGATGAGGTCGCCCAATGCTACGTAGAAGGCTTTTTGTTGGTAAGTGGTTGCTTGTTGGGCAAGCTGGCGAGCTTGTTCCAATAGCCATGCGGTTTCGGTTTGATCCATTAGGAATCCTCCTCCTTTTTTAACATGGACAGGTTCCACGCCAGGTCATCGAGCTCGCTTTGCCGATTTTCTAAGCTCTCTAAGACTTGGTTTAGGGCGGCGGAGGCAGAGTCTGCTTTAGCGATTTGGTGCCGCAGCTGGTCGCTAAACCAAGCCACCTGACCGGCAAAATGTTCAAAATTAGGATTGTTTACGTACTGTTGGTAACGAACGAGGAGCCGTTGCTGGGCTTCTGGAGTCAAGTAGAGAAATTGATGAACGGCCAACACCGGCAGATAACGCATCCGTAACTTATGGGCGAGCGCTTCAAACGGGCGCATTAGTTCAGACATCGTATACTGTTCGGCTCCCCCGGCTTGGAAATCAGCAGCTGCTTCGCCTGCGGTAACCACTAAACCCAGTTCTTTATCAGCTAACGCATAACGATTTCCGGTGGCAAAACGCACGGTCAGAACTTGATCAAGCCAATTTTTTAAAAGGCCCGGTGCGCCGTACCAGTAGAGCGGAAATTGGAAGATAATCCGATCGTGTTCGGTTAAAAGCTGCTGTTCTTGAGTTACGTCAAATTCAGCATGGAGCGGATGCCAAGTAACCGTGGTGAAGTCTTCAACGGCCGCCTTAAAAAAAGGCTGGGTGGTAGAACTTGCTAGTTTAGGATGGGCGACCACCACTAAGGTTTTCATAATTAATCCTCCTCATGGAAAACTTGTTGCGCGGTTGCCAGCATGTCGGGTGCAATCGACTCCTTGGTGAACCGCTGAATGGGTGCTAACGAATGACGCTGACTGAAGTTCATCTTTTCCGTTGCCACAATCATCACTAATTGGTTGTTTTCGGTCAAAAATAATTGGCCAGGTTTTTGAAAATGACCGCGAGTATGTTTACCGTTTCGCCAAGCGTGAATTTTAATGGTCGATTTAAAACGATAATTGCCGGAAGAGTCTAGCTCCAACGGAACGCCATAATAACGGGTGACGGGGTACTTATTCTTCATTTTTGAAAACCCCGGGTTCTGATAATTCTCGGTAAATAGTTTGTAAGTTTTGTTCTACTTTGTAAATCGTATTGGCGTCGTCAACTAACCGATCGGCAAAATCCGCCACCTTTGCGGAAGGAACGTTGGTTTTGTAACGCAGCTTGTGTTCCAAACTGGCCCACATATCCATTCCGACGGTACGGATTTGAATTTCCACCGGGGTTTCCACGGGACCGGTCGATAAAAAGACCGGAACCTTTACGACCAGGTGTAGACTACGGTAGCCGCTTGGCTTGGGGTCCCGAATGTAATCTTTCACTTTGAGTAAAGTGACGTCGTCTTGGGAAATCAGGTTTTCCTTGATGGTGTAGACGTCGCTGATGTAGTTGGTGATTACTCGAATGCCCCCGATGTCAAAAATATTGTTTTCTACCGCGGCAATCGTCTTTGGTAGATGCTTCTTTTTCATTTTATTAAAGAGGGAGTCGACCGATTTCATCCGTTGTTCCATGTGATGAATGGGATTATGGTTGTACTCATTCTCGTATTCGCCGTCGAGGTTTTCCAGCTTGGTTCCCACTTCGTTAACTGCGGATTGGCATAACCGGTAGTAACGCATTAAGTTCCTTAGCTCCGTAACGTGCTCGGGCCCGATGACCCGCTCTAAATCGTCGTTGATTTGACGAATGTTAAACATGTTGTTCCGTTCTAAAATCATTTTTGCGAACTCCTTTTAAAAATTAGCATCATCTCCCACATTATAAAGGAAAAGATCGATTCAGGTAAATCTAAGAGGGAGATTACTTGTGATTGTATCCGCTTTCAACTAGAATCTAATTGTGAGGAAAGAAAACGAAAAGGAGTGGCATGATGAAAAAAATTATTAACGACCCGAAGCAAGTTGTCGAAGAAATGCTTCAGGGGATGGTGAAAAGTTATCCAGATTATTTAAAACGCATTCCAGAAACCGGGGTGGTTTACCGCACGGATTTGGCTAAAATTGCTGGCAAAGTCGGCATCGTTAGCGGTGGCGGAAGTGGGCACGAACCCGCGCACGCTGGCTTTGTCGGTGCGGGAATGCTAAGTGCAGCGGTTTGTGGCGAGGTCTTTACTTCTCCGACTCCCGACCAAATTTTTGAAGCAATTAAGCAAGTAAATTCTGGTGCTGGCGTATTTTTAGTGATTAAAAACTATTCTGGCGACGTGATGAATTTCGAAATGGCGCAAGATATGGCAGAAATGGAAGAGATCCCCGTTAAATCGATCGTGGTCGATGACGACGTTGCGGTAGAAAATAGTACTTATACGCAAGGTCGTCGGGGAGTTGCCGGCACTATTTTAATGCATAAAATTTTGGGCGCGGCAGCCGACCAAGGGGCTAGTTTGGATGAAATTGCGGATTTAGCTACGGCAGTATTGCCTAATTTGAAGACCGTGGCGGTTGCTTTAAGTGGTGCGACGGTTCCTGAAGTGGGGAAACCCGGATTTGTCTTGGCAGACGACGAAATTGAATACGGAGTGGGGATCCACGGTGAGCCAGGTTACCGGCGGGAAAAATTACAGCCGTCTAAGAAATTGGCAAATGAGCTAATTGAAAAGTTAAGGTCGGAATTCCGGTTTCGGAAGGGCGACGCCGTAGCGGTATTGGTAAATGGCATGGGGGCAACCCCGCTTATGGAACAGTACGTTTTTATGAATGATGTACTAGATCAGTTAGCCGAAGAAGGTTTGCGCGTCCGGTTCAGTAAAGTCGGGAACCTCATGACTTCGCTAGACATGGCCGGAGTTTCATTGACCATTCTTAAAATTAAGGACGATTGGGTCGATAAATTAAATTATGCAACTCACACGATTGCATGGTAGTTGAAGGGAGCGGATTGATTTGTTAACAGTGGAAGACGTAAAAAAGTGGATGGAAAAATTTAATCAGGAGATTCAGGCCCAGCACGCTTATTTAAGTGAATTGGACACCCCAATCGGGGATGGTGACCATGGAAATAACATGGCCCGCGGAATGAATGCTGTAATGGAAGCCCTGGATGGGAAGGATTTTCCAGATCTGCCAGCAATTTTTAAAACGATTGCGATGAGTTTGATTAGCAAGGTTGGCGGAGCCTCTGGTCCTTTGTTTGGAACCGCCTTCATCGAAATGGCGAAGGCTAATACCGGTGACGTACACGAGCTCCTGGTGGCCGCCACCGCTGGAGTACAAAAGCGGGGCAAGGCAATTTTGGGCGAAAAAACAATGGTGGACGTCTGGGAGCCAATTTCAGAAAAGGCTACGTTCACTGCCGAGGATGTTGACCGGGCGGTTGAAAGCACTAAGCCAATGATTGCCAAGAAGGGCCGGGCGTCTTACCTTGGTGAACGCGCGGTAGGTCATTTAGATCCGGGAGCCGTTTCCACCGGTTACTTACTGAAGACTTTACTAGCAGTGGAGGCGAAATAATGGAATACGGAATTGTGATTGTTTCGCACGTCGCCGAAATTGCGCAAGGCGTACAGCGCTTAATCAAACAAGTTGCCCAGGACGTTCCGGTAACAACCGCTGGCGGACTCGCTAATGGTGAAGTGGGTACCGAGATACAACGCATCATGCAGGCGTTTGACGACAATGCGGCAGACAAGCTGCTCGCGTTCTACGATTTAGGCAGTGCGAAGATGAATTTAGAGATGGCCATGGAAATGACCGCTAAAGAAGTTAAACTGTACGACACGGCTTTGGTCGAAAGTGCGTATACCGCAGCGGCTTTATTACAAGTCAACACTAAGATTGACGACGTGGAGGAACAACTCCAAGATTTGAAAATTAAATAGGCGCTCCGTAGTTAGGAACTATTATTAACGAAATCAAAACTTGAGTTTTATCGGCTAACTGCCGGTAAGGCTGGGTTTTGATTTTTTATCGTAATTTATTTAGTTTCGATATTGACAAACGAACTAAATGATTTTATTATTTAGTTCGTTAAATAAAAAGTAAACTAAATAAATTGAACGGAGGAACTTTAATAATGCATAAAGATGAAATTTTAGACAACTTGATGAAAATCACTCACCAACCTTTTTTGGTTTTTGCGAACCGGATAGAAGAAAAAACGGATAACACGTTCGAAACTTTGAAGCTACTAGCTAAGGAAGAAAACGTAACTGCGGGCCGGATCTCAGAATTCTTAGACATCAAACCGTCCAGCGTAACCCAGATTATTAAAAAATTAGAACAAGCCGGTACCGTGGTTCGCGAAAAATCGCCTAGTGATTCTCGCGTTACCATCATTAAAATTACGGATAAAGGAGCCGAAAGCTTAAAAACTCACGAATCCATCGGGGGGACTTTAAAAGACGTCTTGTTTAAGGATTTTTCGGACGACGAGTTAACCAATTTGGCCGACTATTTAAAACGGATGGTTGAAAACATGGACGAGGATGAATTCAAAGAAAAATTTAGTGAAGTGTTCAGCAACGATCGCCGTTGGGAACAATTTGGCAAAATGAGCCCGCATTTTGAAAGAGCCCGCGAACAAATGCTTCGGCATAACCATTTCGGAAGAATGCGTCCCGGCGATTTCAGGGGCTTTGGTGGTTTTGATGATTGGAAGAAAGGACGGCGCTAAAATTGGCAGCAAACGCACGTTTTAACGATTCGATCCGTAAAGATCGTACTAAATTTAATTTTAGACAGTTTTTCGGGTTGATTAAGAAAACTAGCCCTAAGTACCTGCTTTTAGTGTTGGGGGTAATTTTATTAGCAATTAGTTCAGGGGTCCAAGTCTACGTGCCCAAGCTAGCCTCCACGTTAGTTAATAACTTTACTAAAGGCGTGGATTACTCGTTATTAGCCAAAGTGGTTTTACTGTTTGTGGCTTCGGCAATTTTTTCGGCGATTGGCGGGACGATTCTCGGAATCTTTGGGGAAAACGTCATCCAGAATTTACGGAAAACGTTGTGGGAAAGATTGACCCTCCTAAAAGTTAGTTATTTTGATACCGTAAAGGCCGGCGAAATTTCGAGTCGGTTAGTTAACGACACCAACCAGGTTAAACAGCTTTTGGCGGTTACCTTTCCCCAAACCCTAGCCAGCATTATTACCGTGGTAGGGACCGTCTACATGATGATTCGGATGGATTGGCACATGACCTTAGCAATGGTAATTGCCGTTCCCGTGGTGGTCATTTTAATGATTCCGGTAATGGCATTTGGCACGAAGGTCGGCCACGTACGGCAAGACGCGCTAGCACTATTTAACGGGATCGTTAGCGAAACGCTCAGTGAAATTAGGTTGGTAAAAATTTCCAATGCGGAAAACCAAGCTCAAGAACACGCTGATAAGGAAATTAACCGCTTGTTTAAAATTGGGAAAAAAGAAGCCGTTTTTGATGCGGCGATGCAGCCCATTATGATGATGGTTTTTATGAGCATGATCTTTGGTCTTTTGGCGTATGGAATTCACCGAATTGCAATTGGGGTGATGTCAATTGGTACCTTAATGAGTTTTTTGATGTACCTGTTTAATTTGATTGGGGCATTGCCAATTATTGCAACGCTATTTTCAGAAATGGCCAAGGCTTCTGGCTCCACAAGAAGGGTTGAAGAATTGTTGGAAGAAGTACCGGAAGACTTCAATCATGGTGAAATGTTAGATTTGGCTGATAAAGATTTAACGGTGGAACACGTTGACTTCGCTTACGCGGATGCTCCTGAAGAAGAAGTCCTAAAAGACATTTCATTTGAGGCTAAGCCTAACCAAGTGATTGCGTTTGCGGGCCCCTCTGGCGGCGGAAAATCAACCATCTTTAGTTTGTTAGAACGTTTCTATGAACCAACGCACGGGGAAATTAAGTTTAACAACACTAATATTCAAGACATTCGGTTAACTAATTATCGTAAACAGATTGGATTTGTATCCCAAGATTCGGCCATGATGGCGGGGACAATCCGTGATAACCTTACGTACGGTTTGGACGATGACTTTACGGATGAGCAACTGTGGGAAGTGCTAGATTTAGCGTATGCAAGGAAATTTGTTGAAGAAATGCCTAGCCAACTGGATACCGAAGTTGGCGAACGGGGCGTAAAAATTTCTGGCGGACAGCGACAACGGATCGCGATTGCCAGGGCGTTTCTCCGGAATCCGAAAATTTTAATGCTTGATGAAGCGACGGCTAGTTTGGATTCAGAATCGGAAATGAAGGTGCAAGATGCCTTAGCCAACTTAATGAGGGGGCGCACTACGCTAGTAATTGCCCACCGTTTGTCGACAATCGTGGACAGCGACCAAATTTACTTTGTGGAAAATGGGCAAATTACGGGTTCGGGAACGCATCAAGAGTTAGTTGCTTCTCACCCAATGTACGCTAAGTATGTGAACGAACAGTTTAAGGTAGCTACTGCGTAAAATAATTAGGTTGTAAAAAACTTTTGCGCTTTTTAGTAGCCTAATGAGGAAAAAATTAAAAAGACGGAAAAACTAAAGAAATGCTTTTCAAGGATGAAAAGATTCTTAAAGAAAGAGCTGTTGGGGCGGTTTGCCTTCAACGGCGTCAAAAACGTGTACCAAAAGACAGTTTAACCTACCTAACTAAAAAATCGATCGTGATGTAAATTCATCACGGTCGATTTTTAGTTAACGTTCGCAAACTATCCGACTTTGGTCCCGCTCTTTTTGTTTAGTAGGGTGAAAAGTCAGTTAAGGTGCGGGCAAGTTTCCAGTTTACCCTAACCATTAACGGTTTTAATTTACTTCATTTGATAAAGGTGAGGACCTTTTTCAGCGATCCCCGCCTCTAAAATTTCCATGTTCCATAAGGCTTGCTCGTTGGAAACTAATTTGGGGTCGCCGTTGGTAAGGGTAGCGGCGATGGAGTCGTAAACCCGACCATAATCTCCATTAATGGTAGGAATTTGTTTTTCAATCCAATCGCCATTCTGGTTTTTATACTTGACCACCCCAAATTGACTAGGAGCGTCAATTCCAAAATGATCGTCGCCTGGCATGATGCCAAGCTTTAAGTCGTTTTCCTGCTGGTCAATGTCGTACTTAACGTAGGTTCCGTTAGTTCCGTGAAGTAAGAAACGAGGGTAGGGACGCGCGGCTAACGGATTGCTGACCACGGTCGCCTTAAAATTACCATAGAATAGCTGCGTTTCGTAAAAATCATCGACGGAACTAGCGGGGTTTTGAATTGCCCGAATATCGTAGTTAACTGTCTGAGGTTTGCCAAAAAGCCCCAAAATTTGGTCAAGCATGTGGACGCCCAAGCCGTAAAATTGGCCATCGACTTGGGAACCTTCATGAAGGCTGTCATCGGGACGGTACTTATCAAAATGGGATTCAAGCAACAAGGGCCGGCCCACGTAGCCGCGTTCAATCACCTTTTTGAGGGTCAAGTAGTCGCTATCGAAACGTCGGTTTTGGTAAGGCATCGCCAGTAATTTTTTGGCATCAGCTAGTGCAAAAAGTTCTTTAGCCTCGGCTTGGTTGGCTACGAAAGGTTTTTCGATTAAAACATTTTTGCCGTGTTCTAACGCAGATTTTCCGTATTCAAAGTGGGTGGCCGGCGGCGTACAAACCGTAACTAACTGAACCTCCGGGTCGTTTAAAACCTGCTCAAGGTCGTCGGTAAAGATGGTGTTAGGATCATAAAATCCTTGCTCTTTTTCCGGGTGACGCCGGTGGTTGTAAATGTATTTAATTTTGATGTCGCGTTCTTTAATGTAGGGGATGTGGTAACGGTTGGCACTTTTACCAAATCCAATAATCGCCATTGTCAGTGACATAATTAAGCTCCTTTTCTATTAAAAAAGGACTGGACAACGAGGTTGTCACAGTCCTTAATGTCAAATCGGGTTCTAATTCCTAGTCCTTTTGGCTAACGGAATTTGCCCACTCTTTAAAAATTAATTGTTTTCTTCTGTATTAATACGGTTAATTTCTAACAGCAAGTCAACCGCACGTTCCATGGTTTGAACCGAAACGTATTCGTAACGGCTGTGCATGTTTTCGCCACCCGCAAAGAGGTTAGGGGTTGGAATCCCCATGAAGGAAATCTTAGAACCGTCTGTACCACCACGAACGGGGTAAATATCCGGCTTAATGTCCAAGTTTTCCATGGCCTTCTTAGCGATGTTAACTGGCGTCATGTCTTTTTCGAGAATTTCACGCATGTTGTAGTATTGGTCGTGAACTTCCACGTTGACCCGGTCTTCACCAAATCCGGCGTTCATCTTTTCAGCAATATCCTTCATGGTTTGCTTACGTTCTTCGAACTTTTGCCGGTCGTGATCACGAATAATATAAACTAACTGAGCGTGGTCAGGTGTCCCAGTCATCTTAAAGAGGTGGTAGAAGCCTTCGCGGTCTTCAGTTTCTTCTGGACGATCATGTTCTGGCAATTGGTTGTGGTAGTCTATTCCAACTTGCAAAGCGTTGACCATGAGTCCCTTAGCAACCGCCGTGTGAACTTCGTTACCTTGAATTTCAATCGTTGCTTGCGCAGCGTTGAAAGTTTCGTATTCAAGTTCGCCAAGGGGGCCGCCATCAACGGTGTAAGCGTACTTAGTGTTGAAGTCCTTAGCGTCGAAATGATCTGCACCAGTACCGGTTTCTTCGTCAGGGGCAAATCCAATCCGGATTTCACCGTGTTTTACTTCGGGGTGTTCCTTATAGTAGTCCAACATGGTCATGATGTCGGCAACTCCAGACTTGTCGTCAGCACCTAACAGAGTGAGTCCGTCGGTAGTAACTAAGTCGTGGCCGGCATACTTCTTCAAACTTGGAAAGACGGAAGGTTTCAAAACCCACTTGCCGTCGCCGCTCAAGTCAATGTCAGATTCACCGTCGTAGTTTTTGTGGACTTGAGGTTGGATATTTTCAGCGTTGAAATCAGCTGTATCAACGTGTGAAATGTATCCAATTACGGGAGTGTTGCCATCGTCGTTAGCTGGCAACGTTCCAACTACGTAACCGGAAGATGGTTGGGTGTGAACGTCCACTACGCCAACTTCTTCTAATTCTTTTGCTAAAGTTTTTAAGAATTCAACTTCTTTAGGATCAGTGGGAACTGTACTTGAATTAGGGTTTGATCGAGTATTTACTTTTACATATCTTAGAAAACGGGGAAGCAATGTTTCATATTTTGCCATTTTTCTCAGCTCCTTTTAATTTATAGTACTATCTTACAACATCTATTTCTTTTAACAAGTTTTAATCCTCATTAAAACAATAAAGAATTCGGTTACAGCTGGAGGGCTTACGCTGGCGATATTGTACAAGAAAGTGTTATATATGTTATAGTAGCACCCAATGCCTCTGAGACCGAATGTATGGAAACCAAGTTGTTTTAGAGAACAAATAAGGAGATGTTTAAATACAAATGTTACTTGAAATGAGCCATCTGTCAAAGGTTTATCCTGGGAACAAAGTGGCCGTTGATGACTTTAATCTAAACGTCGAAAAAGGTGAGTTTATCTGCTTTATCGGAACTTCCGGTTCGGGAAAAACCACCACAATGAGAATGATTAACCGGATGCTTAAGCAGACATCGGGGACGATTAAAATCAATGGGCAAGATATCGCCAAGATGGATCCGGTTAAACTTCGTCGTAAGATTGGTTATGTAATCCAAAATATTGGGTTAATGCCCCACATGACCATTCGGGAAAATATTACCCTTGTACCAAAATTATTGAAGTGGCCCGAAGAAAAACGCAATGAGCGGGCTAAAGAAATGATTAAACTGGTTGATTTGCCAGAAGAATATTTGGATCGTTATCCATCCCAACTTTCTGGTGGGCAACAACAGCGAATCGGGGTAGTGCGGGCGCTAGCAGCGGACCAAGACATTATTTTAATGGACGAACCGTTTGGCGCACTTGACCCGATTACTCGGGAAGATTTACAAGACCTCGTTAAGGACTTGCAAGAACGGTTAGGTAAGACTTTCATCTTCGTTACCCACGATATGGATGAAGCATTACGCCTTTCCAGCCGGATCGTAGTCATGACCGGTGGAAAGCAAGTCCAAGTAGATACTCCCGAAAACATTCTACGTCATCCAGCCAATGATTTCGTGGCTAACTTAATTGGACAAGATCGTTTGATCCAAGCTAAGCCAAGTATCACGACCGTTGGGCAAGTGGCGAATAAGCCAGCATCGATTGCGATTGATCAGCCGGTAGTTCGGGCACTTGACATTATGCACAGTCGGCGAGTTGATACGCTATTAGTTACTGACGCCGAAGAACGCCTAAAGGGAATTGTCAGCATCGAAAAGGTTGACGAATATTACCATTCTGGCAAAACCGTTGGGGAAATCATGGATCCGCGGGTATTTTACGTTAACGAAGATTCCATTATTCGGGACACCGTAGATCGTATTTTAAAACGTGGTTTCCGGAACGTGCCGGTAGTTGACAAGAAGGGTCGGTTAACCGGAATTGTTACCCGGGCGACCCTCGTAGACGTGGTTTATGACGCACTCTTTACCGATGATTCAATCGTTGCGGACGGAAACAATTCAAGTCAAACCACAAAGGAGTCTACTAAGAAAGATGGTGATCAATAATGATCAACTTCTTAAATCAGTACGGTGCGGACATTCTTAGCAAGACTGGACAACACATTTATATTTCAGCGGTTGCCCTTGCGCTTGGAATCATCGTGGCAGTGCCCCTCGGGATGCTACTTACGCGGGCTCCTAAAATTTCAGGGACGGTAATTGGACTTGCCAGCGTGATGCAAACCATCCCAGCGCTTGCTTTGTTGGCCATCATGATTCCAATTTTTGGAATTGGATCAACTCCCGCAATCGTGGCGCTATTCATTTACTCATTATTACCTATTTTACGGAACACTTATCTGGGATTAACCAGTGTAGACCCTGCGCTAATTGATGCGGCAAAGGGGATGGGCATGAATAGTTTCCAACGGATGTGGAAAGTTGAACTCCAATTAGCGCTTCCGGTAATTATGGCGGGGGTTCGTTTATCAGCAACCTACGTAATTGCCTGGACGGCGTTAGCTTCCTATATTGGGGCGGGCGGTTTAGGTGACCTGATTTTCAACGGTTTGAACTTATACCGTTCCGACTTGATTTTAGGCGGATCGATTCCGGTAATTATCTTGGCATTAGTTGCCGATTTCCTTTTAGGTAAACTAGAAGCCAAACTAACCCCCAAAACAACGCAGGAGGTGGGCTAGATGTTGAAAAAGTTACTGAAGCTGATCCTACCGCTAGGCGTGTTAACCGTAATGCTTTCGAGCTGCGGCTGGCCTGGTTTGAACGGCACCTCGGGAGATACGGTGCGGATTGCAGCCCAAAATACTACTGAACAACAAATTATGGGCGCAATGATTCAACAGTTAATTGAACATGATACGAATTTAAATGCGGAAGTAATCAACAACTTGGGCTCGGGAACGGTTAGTTTTCAAGCTCAAAAACGTGACGAAGCTGATTTAACTTCGATTCGCTTTAGCGGAACCGACTACCAGACCATTCTGCACGGTCCCCAAGGTAAGTCGCCGCAAGCAGTTAACGATTACGTAAACAAGGAATTCAACCGGCGTTACGATATGACGTACTTTCCAACTTACGGGTTCGCGGACACTTACCAATTTATGGTAACGCAGGACTTTGCGAAGAAACACCATATTGAAACGGTCAGTGATTTGAAGAAAATTGCTCCTAAAATGAAGGTCGGAATCGACCAAACTTGGTTAAGCCGAAAAGGAGACGGTTACGAAGACTTCAAGAAGCGTTACGGCTTCCAGTTTGGACACGTATATCCAATGCAAATGGGATTGCTTTACAATGCTTTAGCAAGCAACAAGATGGACGCGGTCCTCGGATATTCTACGGACGGCCGGGTACGCAGCTACCATTTGAAATTGCTTAAGGACGACCGGCAATTCTTCCCACCGTACAGCGCGAGTGTCGTTGTTAATAACAAGGCGTTGAAGAAGTATCCGCAATTAGCACCCGTTTTACACAAGTTAGACGGGAAAATTTCGTTGGAAACAATGCAAGAATTGAATTACCAAGTTGATAATAATTTGAAAGAACCATCGGTGGTAGCTAGTGAATTTCTTAAGGCGCACCACTACTTTGAAGGAGGGAAGCACTAATGCAAAGTATGAATATTTGGCAACAACTGTTCTATTACTTCTCGCATAATGGAATGTACGTGCTTTCGGAATTCAGTCGCCACTTTTTGATTTCCATTTACGGGGTCATTTTAGCGGCAATCGTGGGGATTCCCATTGGGATTTTTATCGCGAAAAACCGAAAGATTAGTGATTGGGTGATTGGTTTAGCAAACGTAATTCAAACCATCCCATCCCTAGCGATGCTTTCGATTTTAATGCTTGGGTTAGGCTTGGGAGTATCTACCGTAATCGTGACGGTCTTCCTATATGCTTTACTGCCAATCATTAAAAACACTTATACGGGGATGTTGAACGTAAACGATGCATACCTCGACGCCGGTAAGGGGATGGGGATGACCAAACTCCAAGTGCTTTGGATGATTGAAATTCCGCTATCGCTATCGGTAATTTTAGCCGGGATTCGCAACGCCATGGTATTGGCGATCGGAATAACCGCGATCGGAACCTTCGTGGGTGCTGGTGGTCTGGGAGACATTATTATCCGCGGAACCAACGCCACAAACGGGGGCGCGATTATCCTTGCCGGAGCGTTGCCAACTGCTTTAATGGCGATCATTGTTGATTTGGTGCTTGGTGCACTAGAAAATCGACTTCGGCGCCGGACACTTTAAAATATACATGGATTTAATCAACGAGCTAAGAGAAATCTTGGCTCGTTTTTTTGTGTTCTATTGCGAGGTAGCCGAAACGTGTTTTGCGCCCCAGCTCTCTGCGGCTAACCCAATCCCGACATCAATCGCCAAACCCGCGATTAATGACGAGATTCAGTTAGTCCTCAAGAGCTACCCGGGGTGCAAAACACTCTGAGCCTTTTTCTTTCCTTCCCCCACCCACCTTTGCTATGCTTTAATTACCAAAAACTATCTATAAATCTAAGGAGGCGCTTATGCACACTAAATCCACATCCGATGACTATGGCGCGGGTCACTCTCCCTCGCCTCATTTTTATCGTTTAACTACTGCGGAGGTCGCTCAAATTCTCCGCACCGATCCCGAGGCGGGGCTCACCGCCACGGAAGCCCAACGACGCTTATCCGTGGACGGGCCCAACGCTTTGACCGAAAAGAAGACCAGCAATTTAACGCGTTTTTTAAAGCAATTCAACAACAGCATTATCTACATTTTGATTGTTGCTGCAATTGCCACCTTTATGTTGCGAGAGTATTCAGATTCGATCGTTATCGGAATGGTGGTAATTATTAACGCGCTAATTGGTTATTTCCAAGAAGTGAAGGCTTCTAGTGCGGTGGACAAAATTAAACAGCTGTTGCAAGTGGAAGCTACGGTGGTCCGCGATGGGCAACGACTTGACGTTCCTGCCGAAGATCTAGTGGCGGGCGACCTAGTCTTTTTAGAGGCGGGGGACCACGTGCCGGCAGATCTCCGGATCGTGGACGCGGATAACTTGAAAATTCAAGAAGCTGCGCTCACTGGTGAAGCAGATTCTGTTTTAAAAACTCCTACGGCGCTCAAGGAAGAAACTCCCTTAGGGGATCGGGCTAACTCGGCGTTTGCTTCGACTGCGGTTACTAACGGGAGCGGACTTGGAATCGTGGTGGCTACCGCGGAACAAACTGAAATTGGTCAAATTAGTTCCAGCGTCAAGACCGTTAAGAGTAAAACTACCCCGTTAATGCGGGAAATTAATGGATTAGGAAAGTACATTTCGTACGGGATTGTCATTGTAGCCATGTTAGTGGGAATTTACGGCTACCTGACTAAAATCTACTCGTTACCTGTTTTAGTCATTGCGTTGATCACGATGATCGTGGGATCCCTGCCAGAAGGACTGCCCGCAAGTACTTCGGTAGTTTTGGCCATGGGAATTAACAAAATGACCAAGCAAAACGCAATTGTGAAATCTTTGCCGGCGGTAGAAACGTTAGGCTCGGTGAACGTAATCGCAACCGACAAGACCGGGACGTTGACTAAAAATGAAATGACGGTGGAATCCGTCGTTACTAAACAACACGAATTTGAAGTTACGGGAACGGGATACCAACCGGAAGGCACGGTGTGTTTGAATGGTCAGCCGGTGCAACTGACCGAACACCCGGATTTACAAAAATTGATCTTGGCTGGTTATTACGCTAACGACACTGAATTAACGCAAACTGATGGTCAGTGGCAAATTAACGGGGAACCTACCGACGGGGCATTTTTAACCCTGGCGAACAAAGCCTTTCAGCAACGGGTTCCTGAGTGGACCGAAGTGGACATGATTCCGTTTGATTCAGACTATCGTTACATCGCGGAGTTGAGTCAGAGTGCAACTGGTGAAAAATTGATTTACGTAAAGGGTTCTCCCGATAAACTTTTTGAAATGGTTAAGGACGATCCCGATTTTAACTTGACGGAGTGGTACGACCGGGTCTCCCAAATTGCACAAAAAGGGCAACGCGTGGTGGCGGTTGCTTATAAGAAAGCTCCGGCAGAGCAAACCACTTTAACCCATGCAGATTTGCAAAATGGAATGCAATTTTTAGGGGTGGCGGGGATAATTGACCCTCCTCGAGAAGAAACGATTGCGGCGTTGCACGACATGCGGGATGCCGGAGTAAAGGTCAAGATGATTACTGGTGACCATCCGGAAACAGCCACGGCAATTGCGCAAAAATTAGGGTTGGACGACCAAATTAGGGCAATTACTGGTGCAGAAATTGACCGCTTGGATGATGAAACCTTGCGGAAAGTTATCCAAAATTACAATGTTTTTGCGCGGACCACGCCGAATAATAAGTTACGCATTGTAGAAGCTTACCAGGCTAACGGATTGGTTACCGCGATGACGGGGGACGGAGTAAATGATGCGCCCGCCTTGAAACGCGCCGATATCGGAATTGCGATGGGGATTAAGGGAACTGACGTGGCAAAGGAATCGGCGGACATGATTCTCACCGACGATAACTTTGCGACCCTTTCCAAAGCGATCCGCGAAGGCCGCCGGGTTTACGACAACATTAAGAAGACGATCCGCTTCCTGTTACCGACTAGCTTTGCGGAAGGGTTAATCGTGCTTCTATCGATTATTAGCCAACAAGAATTGCCGTTGGTACCGACCCAATTACTCTGGATCAACATGGTATCGGCGATCACGATTCAATTTGCTTTCTTATTTGAACCCGCAGAAGAGGGCATTATGCAACGGCGACCGCGTCCAGCGGGAAGGGCGTTCTTAAACCGGGCGGACGTAATCCAAATTATTTACGTTTCGATTTTAATTGCCGGACTAGGAATGGTCGGCTTTGACTGGCTCCGTGGTCAAGGAATCAGCGAATTAGTGGCTAGCACGGTGACGGTAAACATCATCGTCTTTGGTAAAATTTTCTACCTCTTCAATATTCGAACACCAAAGCCAGCACTTTCTACGGATGTTTTCCGTAATTGGCATATTTTTTGGATAATCGGGGTTCTATTAGTGTTACAATTGGGATTAACTTATTTACCGTTCATGCAAGCGATCTTCAGCACTGCGACAATGAGCGGCATGCAATGGTTGATTCCGGTCGTGGCTGGAATTGTAGTTCTCGTGGTGACCGAAGTCGATAAGTATTTCCACCCAGGACACTTTAAGCAAGTCCATGCAGACTAACTTGCAGAATATAGATCATAAGAGGAGAAAATATGAGTTTACTTGAAGTCCAAAACGTGCATAAATCTTATTATTTAGGCGATGAAGAATTCAAGGTCCTCAAGGGGATTAACTTGAAATTCGATCGTGGAGAATTTGTCTCGATTTTAGGTGAATCGGGTGGCGGAAAATCGACCTTGATGAATATTATCGGGGGCTTGGACCACCAGTACGAAGGCGACGTGGTCTACAACGGCCAATCGCTTCATTCCGCAAAGCCGAAGGTGTTAGACGCTTACCGGCGGGAAAACATTGGCTTTATTTTCCAAAGTTTCAACTTGATTAGTCACCTGAATATTTTAGATAACGTGCTCGTTTCCTTGGAAATGACCTCGTTATCCCATGCTCAACGAGTGGCCCGGGCTAAGGAACTGTTGACCCGGGTGGGATTGAAAGAGCACATGCGGAAACATCCTAACCAATTATCAGGGGGCCAAAAGCAACGGGTCGCCATTGCCCGGGCTTTAGCAGGAGATCCGGACGTGATTATCGCCGACGAGCCCACCGGTGCGTTAGATAGTCAAAATACCCAAGAGGTTCTCGAAATTTTGGCATCGATTGCTAAGGATGGCAAGCTGGTAATTGCGGTTACCCATTCTCAAGAGGTAGCTGACTTTGGTACCCGGGTGGTTCATTTGGACGACGGGGTGATCCATGGTGAAGCTAACTTGCGGGATCCTTATCCGGTTCCTGCGACAGAAAAAGGCTTTCAGCCCAAGCATTTGACCTTTGGGGCCGCGTTACAAATGGCACTCAAGCACATGGGATACAATTTAAAACGTAACCTGTTGATTATTTTCGGCGCTTCGATTGGGATCTTTTCGGTGATCTTAATGCTGGGATTAGGTAACGGGGTGACTGGGTACATGAACGACCAGATTTCGTCGCAAATTAACCCGACCGCGGTGCAAGTTAGCAAAAATGCTACTCCTGAACAAATGCAAGATGGCCAAGGAATCACGATGGCAGATGCGGATTACCGCCGCTTCCAGAAGATGGACCATGTCAAGTCGGTCGAACGCGGCTATTACCTGCAATCGGCTAAGGTGGTTAAGGAAAAGAAGTCAACGACCTTACAAGTTTTACAGACTTGGAATAAGACTGAACGGGTCAACGACATTAAGTATGGACACTTACCACACGCAAATGAAATCTTGTTAGATAAGGCGTCAGCGAAGAAGTTGGACAAGCATTACAAAAACGTGGTCGGCAAAAAAGTGACCATTTTTGTAACCACCGTTGATGACCAAAAACGGCCGGTGCAATTGCAAAAAGAAGTCACGGTTTCGGGGGTAATTACGTCCGGGACCAGCGCCATTAACTACAACACTTTAAAGGGAATGTTTACGGACCAAAAGCTTTCCTTTAGCCCTAACTTCCTCACGGTTAACGTTGATCAAGTTACGAACGTTAAGGACGTTCAAAACAAGATTAAGGGTTATAAGCATCAGGTGAAGGGCAAGCAACGGGCAACCTACGCAATTACCGGCGTAGGAGCAATCCTAGACTCGTTAAACACCTACATTATGCTGGCCTTCTACGTTCTAGCGGGAATTGCAGGAATTTCACTACTAGTTTCGGCAATCATGATCATCGTGGTACTTTACATTAGCGTTGCCGAACGGACCAAAGAAATTGGAATTCTTCGGGCAATTGGTGCACGGCGAAAAGACATCCGTAACTTGTTTGTTTCCGAAGCCTTTTTCCTCGGTTTGTTCTCTAGTGTGCTTGGTTCGGTGCTCGCCTTGTTAGCTCAATGGGGTGCCAACCAGTTGTCACAGAAATACATTGACTTTGCGATCATCGGAATTACTCCGGGATACATTACTTTTGGAGTGATTATCAGCGTGGTAATTAGCCTCTTGGCGGCCTTTACGCCGTCCCGTAAGGCTTCTAAACTGGATCCGGTGGAAGCTTTGGCAACGGAATAAAATTAAAAATCTAAGTAAGTGGCGCTGACTTAAGGCTAGGAAATTTGTTTCCTGGCCTTTTTTGGTGCGCTTTTGAAAATAATGTTCGTTAAAATCGGTCATAAAAACCGTTTTTAATTAAATATATTTCGTGATAATATAAAAAGAATGAAAGGGAGTGGGGATAATTAACTATAAAAAAATTATTAAGGGTTCCTTCTTTTCGGCTGAATCAACCCAAAAAGTTAATTTTGTTAAGGACGCGTTAGTGGTGATTGACGAAAAGGGAATGATTGATGATATCGTCTTGCCCAAAGAGGTCAAATATCGCGATCTTTTAGTAAAAGCTCGGACCGCTAAAAAGTTAATCGAATTAGCCGACGATGAATACCTCTTACCAGGCTTTATTGATTTACATATTCACGCTCCCCAATGGCCGCAAGCAGGGATGGCGTTAGATAAACCGTTGAACGAATGGCTAGACGAATATACTTTTCCGTTGGAAGCCAAGTACCAAGATACAGATTTTGCTAGAAAAAGTTATCACCACTTAGTGCGTAATTTAGTTAATAACGGCACCACTACCGCGCTGTATTTCGGCACAATTCATGAAGCAGCAAACTTAGTTTTAGCGGAGGAATGCAACCAGCTCGGGCAACGGGCGTTTATTGGTCAGGTAGTAATGGATAACCCTGAGCAAACCCCAGCCTACTACCGCAATGCTTCTACCAAAACAGCAATAAATAGTACGGTCAATTTTATTGAAAAAATCCAGGAAAAGTTTTCAAAAGCACCAATTTTTCCGGTGGTCACCCCACGATTTATTCCGAGTTGTTTGGATGAAACGTTACTGGAGTTAGGCAAGTTAGCGCGGGAACGCAATTTGCTGATTCAATCCCACTGTAGTGAAAGCGATTGGGAACACGGCTATGTAATGGACCGGTTTGGTAAATCAGATGCAAAAGTTCTTCAGGAAATGGATCTGCTCACCGACCGCTCGATTATGGCGCACGGGACGTTATTAGGAGAAGATGACTTAGCAATTTTCCAACAGACTCACGCCGCAATTGCTCATTGTCCGATTTCTAACGCCTACTTTGGAAATGCGGTACTCCCAGTCAGAAAAATTTTGGAGAAAATAACGGTTGGGTTAGGTTCGGATATTTCAGGTGGCTTTTCTGCTAGCATTTACCGAAACATTCAACAGGCAATTATTTCCGCCAGAATGCTTGAAGATGGGGTAGATAACCGGGTGGCTGCTGAGCAGCGGGGCGTAGCTAATTCGCGGATTTCAGCAGTGCAAGCATTTTATATGGCAACTGTCAACGGGGCCCGCGCGCTTCACATCCCGGCCGGTCAGATCAAGCGGGGATGTTACGCTGATTTGCAAATTGTAAGGGACGGCTGGGCGGAGATTTCTTCAACCGCTTCGACAGATATTTTTTCAAGGTTAATGTATCAAACTAACCCAGACGATATATCAAAAGTATTGATTGCCGGAAATTTAGTTAGTCAAAAGTAAGCATAGGAGAAGTATTTCAATAATGGAAGAAAAACATAGTAACTTATTTATCGGGCCCGACGATAAAATTGGCAATGGTGAGGCAAGCTTATTAGGATTACAGCACGTTTTGGCAATGGACGTCTACGTTCCGCCGGTCATTTTAGCAATGATGTTGTCGATGTCCTTTAGCGAAAAAATGGGACTTTTACAGGTGGCTTTCTTAGCGGCCGGAATCGGGACCATCATTCAAACCGCTGTTTTCATGAAAATGCCAATTTCTCAGGGACCTTCTTTTGTTCCGCTGACGGCAGCGTCGGGGATTGTCCTCGCTAGCGGTGGGCTCCAAAAAGGGATGGCTACCTTGCTGGGAGCGCTCATCGTGGGAGCAATTTTGCTTATATTATTGGGAATATCCGGTGTTTTTTACAAGATTATTCAAACTTTGGTGCCGGCGCTGGTGGGCGGCACCATCATAACTTGCGTGGGACTGTCGCTGATCCCCACTGCGTTAAACAGTAATATTTTTCAAGCTAGCGGCAACATCAACCAAAATATAATTTTGGCTGGAATTACGGCAGTTACGCTCTTGATTTCGATTTCAATTAGCATTCACTTTCCTAGTTTACAAAGGATTTTTAGAACTGGAGCAATCATCATTGCGTTATTAGCCGGTACGGTTGCGGCAACCATGATGGGCCGCTTCGACTGGAGCACCGTTAAACAAGCGGCGTGGTTTAGCTTACCGCAAGGCACCGTCTTTCATTACGGAATCACCTTTTCACCAACCGCAATTTTAACTTTTATCATTATTTACGCGATTCTAACGACCGAAACAACGGGAACTTGGTTTGCGATGGGGGCGGTCACTAACCACCAAATTACCAACAAACAATGGAACCGTGGCTTAATTGGGGAAGGAATTAGTTGTCTAATTGCTGCTCTATTAGGGTCTACGCCTGTAACGGGCTATTCCACAAATGCCGGAATTATTTCAATTACCGGAGTGGCCAGTAAACGGGTGTTCATTTCGGCTGGAATCTGGTTCATCGTGCTCGGCTTCTTTACTAAGATTTCGGCGTTTCTGTCCGCCATTCCGGCCCCAGTGATTGGCGGCGTGTTTGCGATTATCTGCGTAACCATTATGCTAAACGGCTTGCGAGTTATCCGTAACCTCCAAGAAAAAGATGGCGACATATACGTAATTGGGATTCCGATTGTTTTGACCTTCGCGCTAGTATTAATTCCCACAACGGTGGTGAAGGAAGCCCCTCAGATGGTACAATATTTACTAGGCTCGCCAATCGCGGTTGCGGCTATGGTGGCAATCATTTTGAATTTGGTGATGTCCACCGGAAAAAATAAGTAAACCTGCTTAACCAAGCCGATGCGAGAGCTTCAGTAAAAGAAAGTTGCTCGGATATAGTAGGTATGTTAGATTAAAAAGATTGAAGGATATTGAGGCTGGGAAACCATTTTGGACTGTTAACTTTAACAGTGCCAGAACGTGTGCCAAAAGTCAGTTTGTTCTGCTTAACCAAATCCCCCATCAACCGCCTAGATTGCGATTAATGGGGGATTCAGTTAATGCTCGTAAATACCGACTTTTGTCCCACTCTCTTTTATTTTTGCCTTTTGTTAGTATATGGAGGAAATCAATGATAACTGTAACGGATATGAGCATGCAATTTTCAGATCGAAAATTGTACAGCGACGTTAATTTAAAATTTACCCCGGGCAATTGCTACGGGATTATCGGCGCAAACGGGGCCGGCAAGTCAACCTTTTTGAAAATTTTAGAAGGAAAATTACAACCGACGTCGGGAAACGTTAGCATTTCGCCTAACGAACGGATGTCGAGTTTGAATCAGGACCACTACGCGTTCGAAGAATTTACGGTAATGGATACCGTTATTCAAGGTCACCAAAAGTTGTATCAAGTGATGCAGGAAAAGGACGCACTCTATGCTAAGCCTGATTTCTCGGACGAAGACGGGATGAAAGCTGCGGAATTGGAAGCAGAATTTGCGGAAATGGACGGCTGGAATGCCGAAGCAGAAGCTTCTCAATTATTGCAACAGCTCGGAATCGGCGAAGAATTACATTACAGCAAGATGAGTGAGCTGACTGAAGGTCAACGCATCAAGGTGTTACTCGGTCAGGCGTTATTTGGCAAGCCGGATATTTTGATCCTAGATGAGCCGACAAACGGGTTGGATCCGCAATCAATCAGCTGGTTAGAAAACTTTTTGGCAGATTTTCCGAACATCGTGATCGTGGTTTCCCATGACCGCCATTTCTTAAACTCGGTCTGCACGATGATGTGCGACGTCGATTACGGCAAAATTGAATTGTTTGTGGGAAACTATGATTTCTGGATGGAATCTAGTGCGCTTGCTAAGCGGTTAGCAGAAAATGCCAACGCTAAAAAAGAAGAACAGATCAAGCAATTACAAGAATTTGTGGCGCGGTTCAGCGCAAACGCCTCGAAATCAAAACAGGCGACCGCCCGGAAGAAACAGTTGGAAAAAATTACGCTGGATGACATCAAACCATCTTCGCGTAAATATCCGTTCATCCGGTTTAACCCAGCTCGTGAGTTAGGTAATGACTTAGTGCGGGTTGATAAGGTTAGCAAATCAATTGACGGCGTAAAGATTTTGGATAACATTACCTTTACAATTCGTCCCGGAGAAAAGGCCGCAATCTTAAGTCGCAACGATTTAGCAACCACGGTGATGATGCAAATCTTAGCAGGAGAACTTGAACCGGATGAGGGTTCGGTTACATGGGGACAAACTACTGAGCGTAGTTACATTCCTCGCGATATTAATCCATATTTTACTGACGAAAATTTGGACATTCTCGAGTGGCTGCGGCAGTACGCTGACAAAGAAGAAAGTGACAACACCTTCTTACGTGGTTTCTTAGGCAAGATGCTCTTTTCTGGGGAAGACGTGTTGAAAAACGTAACGAAACTTTCTGGGGGCGAAAAGGTTCGCTGCATGATTTCAAAAATGATGTTAAGCAAGGCCAACGTTTTGCTTTTAGATGACCCAACTAATCACCTTGACCTGGAATCAATTACCGCACTAAATGAAGGGTTAACCGAGTTTAAGAGTTCCATTATTATGACTTCTCACGATCATGAATTTATTCAAACGACGGCCGATCACATTATTGAAGTTTCAGATCGTGGAGTGGTAGAACGGGCAGATACCACTTACGATGAATTTTTAAAACATGATGTAGTCCAACAACAAGTTCAACAACTATATATGGATAAATAGTTTGTTTTATAAAACCTTTTTAACATAATATATTGTAAAACATCGGGTTAATGTGTTACCATTTTAAGCGTTGCCTTGACTATAATTATTAGTGTGTTAAAATTTAATAGTGTTTAAGGTTTTTGGAGAGTTAGAAAGAAAAGAGGAAAAATAATGGAACAAGCAGATATTTCATTTATTGCTCAAGCATATAATAAGAGTATCAAGTTGATTGGAACATTGCTCGAGAGTAAAATTTCTGATCCACAAGTATCCTTTGATATGTTTATGATCATGCATATAATCGAACAATCTGGTAGTGAACCAATTACTTTGAGTGAAATTGCAGAGACACAAGAAGTAACTAAAAGTGCAATCTCACGTAAAGTAGGGACTTTACTTGACCTAGGTTTAATCGAACAAAAGAGCGATCGGGTAGATCGGCGGAAGAAGTATTTAACGTTGACTAACCGTGGTCGCGAAATGTATTGGAAAAATGATAAGATCTTTAAGGAAATGTTAGACGACGTGGCTAAACGCTATGGTAAGGACGATTTCTTGAAGACACTTGAACACATCAATAAGATCGTTGAAGTTATTAAAGACACGATGGATAACTAATTAAAAGCTACCGTAAGAAGCAGGGCAGAGGTCCTGTCTTTTTATTTATCAAGCCTTAATTCTTTACGGAAGGAAGGTTTTTTAGATATAATTTTTAGTGATATTGTAAATTAATAAATTGGTGAGGTTACTGAGATGGAGAATAATTTGACAAACAAGCAGGTGGGAAAAGGAATTTTTTGGGCCCTCATTGCTTCCTGTATGTGGGGAATTTCTGGTACGGTATTGCAGGTAATCTCTCAGGGAGAAAGTATTCCGGCTTCGTGGTTTTTGTCCGCACGGACGAGTGGAGCAGGAGTTCTCTTACTCATTATCAGCTTTATCAAGTATCGGATGCACATTTTTGATGTTTTTAAATCATTACGAACCGTGTTATGGTTATTTGCTTACGCAATTTTTGGTTTAATGGCTAATTTATTAACCTTCTACATGAGTGTGCAGGAAGGAAACGCGTCTGCGGCCACGATTTTACAATACTTAAGTCCGCTGTTCATTGTTTTGGGCAGTCTGATTTTCAAACACGAACGGCCGATGCGTAGTGATTTAATCGCGTTCGTGATTGCCATGTTAGGGGTATTCTTGGCGATTACCCACGGCAATATTCATAGTTTAGCAATTTCAAATAGTGCTTTAATCTGGGGGATTCTCTCTGGGGTAACGGCCGCGTTTTACGTTGTTTTGCCTAAGCCGATCACCAAAGACCATTCTCCAATGATCGTCTTGGGTTGGGCGTTAATCATTGGCGGAATTTTGTTCAATATTCACCAACCAGTGTGGGTTAACACTCCTGAAATTACGACGCGATTGGTATTGTCAATGGCTACCGTAATTTTAGTCGGAACCATCTTGCCATTCTGGGCATTGTTACATAGCTTGAACTTTGCTCCATCGGCAGTGGTTAGCATTTTGGACGCTGTGCAACCGGTAGTGACCTTTGTATTAAGCTTGTTGTTCTTAAACTTGAAGTTCAACATCACCGAATTAATTGGCTCAATCTTAGTGATTGTAGCGATTACGATTATTCAAAAGTTCCGGTCGGAGCCCTGAAGATAGCCTAATGTAAATTAAGAAAAGCGTGGGACAAAAGTCGGATAGTTTGCGAGCATTAACTAGAAATTGGCCATGATGCCTGAATTTGGCATCATGGCCAATTTCTAGTTACGCGGAACCAACTAACTTTTGGCACACGTTTTGGCTTTATTAAAGTCAAAATCCCAAAACAGCTTTTTAAGGACCTTTTCATCCTTGAAAAGTATTTTTTTAGTTAAAACAGCTTTAAAATGAAGTTCAAACCAACTTCAATCCAAGTTCACGAAGTGCTAAAATTAGTGTTTCTTAATAAACCCATAAAAATTACGTTTGGTGAGCGAAAAATTTATAACGAGTACGTTCCCTAGTATATAATTAGGGTATGAAAATCCAAGGGGGATGCGCATATGAGTGAAGAGAGAACTTTGATTTTAGTTAAACCAGACGGAGTGCAATGTGGACACGTAGGCCACGTGCTTTCCCGAATTGAAAATCGGCGTTATGAAATTAAGGCGTTAAAGATGATTAACGCGACTAAGGAACAACTTCGGCAACACTATTCCCAACTGGTGGATAAACCATATTATCCAGGAATTGAAGAATTTATGACGAGTGGCCCATTGGTAGCAATCATTGCGGAGGGTGATGAAATCATCGAAACTTTCCGGAAGATGGCGGGACCAACGAATCCAAGTGAAGCAATGCCAGGAACGATCAGGGGCGACTTTGCAAGGGCGTGGGGACCAGGCCCGATTAAGAATGTGGTCCACAGCTCGGATAGTAGGGAAAGCGCAGAAAAAGAAATTAAGATTTGGTTTCCGGAAAGAAATTAGAGCGTGACAGACATCGGGTGATTTTTGAGGCTTAACAGAATTGTGCCATTAATCGCGGGTTGGGCGATTGATGGCACAATTTAGTTAGCTGGAGAGAGCTGGATTTCAAAACACGTTTCGACTATACAGCAGTGGAGCGGAAGAAAATTGGTGACTTTCACGCGTTTTGACTATGCAGCAGTAGAATCGGAGAAAATTGACTCTCAGGTGCTTTTTATTTGCAAAATCAAGGCATTTTTTGCAAAATAAATTTGGTCAAAGAAAGTCAAATAAAAAGTTTGACTTTCTTTGACCAACGCACTACAATAAGAAAGTGAAGAGATGAGGTAAACAAAAACCTCATCGATCATTTTGGTTATTTGGAAAGGGGTTTTGTTTTATGGCTAATGAAATGATGAATCGTAGGAATGATATGTGGGATCCATTCTTTGACCGTTTGGCACGTGGATTTTTCAACGACAGCTGGAACGCAACTCCAACTAGCTTAAAGACTGACGTTAGTGAATCGGATAAGGACTACAATGTTAAGATTGATGTTCCGGGCATTGACAAGAAGGACATTAAGCTAAACTACCAAGATGGTGTTTTGAATGTCGAAGTTAAGAAAGATAGCTTCGCAGATCATGAAGACAAGGAACACAACGTTACCATGACTGAACGGAACTACGGAATTATGCACAGAAGCTACTCCTTGCCAGGGGTTAAAGCAAGCGATATCAAGGCTAAGGTTAATAACGGTGTGTTGAGTATCACACTACCAAAGACCAATGACGATTCTAGTTCAGGAATTGAAATTGAATAGTGGTTAGTTTGTTAAAGGTGCGGGAAACGCACTAGTTTAAAGCAAAAGGCGTCTACAGCTGGAAAACTGTGGGCGCCTTTTTTAATCAATCCTTTTAAACAAAAAAGGGGGAAATTATTTTGAAGGTGTTAATTTTAACAGCGCCAAAAGTCAGTTGGTTTCGCGTAACCCAAAAACGACCATTATGCCAAATTTAGGCGTAATGGTCGTTTCTGGGTTAATGCTTACCAGTTGCCCGGCGTCTGTCCCAGGTTAATAAGCATAATGGGTTAAAAAACTCGCTAATTATAGTAAACTATGCGAAATTGATAATATTTTTAGTCAGGGTCGCTATCGTAAATTTTCATCAAGGCTGGTTTGCCATAATAATAGCCTTGGCGTAGGTCAATCTTCATTCGGTCTGCCCAAGCATCGTCTTGGTCATCCTCGATGCCTTCAAGAATAAAACGCATCTTATGCTCAGCGGCGATTTTTTGCCAAAACGCAACGTGGTGCTCAGCGTTGGTTTCACTCAAGTGCTCTTTATAATTTTGTAAAGCGTACTTGAGTTCACTAGTATAGGGCAACAGCGATTTTATCTCTGGCCAAGTGTTAATTCCGCTACCCACGTCGTCAAGGCAGAATTGAATTCCCAAATCATTCAAGTTTTGTACCGTAGGAATCAGTTCTTGGTTAGTTACCGCGGGATTTACTGCATCTTCAATTAACTCAATAACTAGCTTAACTGGTCGTAAAACAGCCTGGGCCATAGTGAGTGCATGGATGAGGTGCTGATCTTGAATCTGATGGCGGTCAACATTGACGGAAACTGAGCCGACCTTTAACGATAGTTCTTTTACCGTGGCAATTAGGGTATCGGCCATCGTTTTGGCGGGAATCGCCGAAAATGATTTGGGCATTCGCCAAGCGCCGTCCCGGTACTGCTTAATTAATAGTTCGTAACCTAATACGGATTGAGCAACGGTATTCAATTGTGGTTGGATGAAGAATCTAAACATTAAAGACAATACTCCTCGAATTTGAATTGTGATGCAAAAAATTATCGCGATACACCTTTTTTGATGTATCGTAAATTAACTATTATAATTGTTTTGTTATGGAATGATAACTTTTGGGAATAGATTTTTTGGAAATATTAAAACTGTCTATAGTATAGACTAATTAGGAGGAAAAATGAAAGTAGCAATTATCGGATGTACCCATGCCGGAACCGCTGCGGTTCGTGAAATTATTAGACAAGACCCCACTACCGAGGTAAATATTTATGAAAGAAATGATAACATTTCGTTTCTTTCCTGCGGGATTGCCTTGTATTTAAATGGCCGGGTTAAGCAACTTGAAGATATGTTTTACGATAGTGCCGAAGACATCCGTACTGAAAACATTCACGTAAATCTGCGTCATGACGTGATCCGAATTAACCGGCAAAAAAAAGAGTTAATGGTGCAAGACATGGATGATTTCACCGTTAAACGGGAAAAGTATGACAAAATCATTATGTGTACCGGTTCAATGGTGTCCTTACCGCCAATCAAGGGAGTTAATCACGCGCGGGTAATGTTATGTAAGAACTATGAACAAGCACAACTTTTACATGAAAAAGTGAAGGATGCGCGGCGAGTTGCCTTAGTAGGTGGTGGTTACGTTAACGTCGAATTGGCTGAAAGTTTGGTGGACACTAACCACGAAGTCACCCTTTTTCAAAGCCACGAAGATATTTTAAATAATTACGTGGACACCCCGTTGAGTGCTAAAGTTATTAAACTATTGAATGATCACCACGTGAAGGTGGAAACCAACAGCAAGGTGGTCTCATTTACCGATAAAGTCAGTGAGTTATTGATTACGACCGCAGATGGCCGCGAATTTGCTACCGACGTGGCGGTGGTGTCGACCGGGTTCGTTCCGGTTACCGACTTATTGCGTGGGGAAGTGAAAATGGACCGGCGCGGGGCAATCATCACTAATGAATATGGTCAAAGTTCGGATCCCGACATTTACGTGGCGGGTGACTTACGAACTATTCATTACAACCCTACCAACACTCCCGAATACATCCCCTTAGCCACGAATGCCGTCCGTCAGGGTACTTTAGCTGGGATCAACATCTTTGGCAATCAGTGGCCGGAAATGGGCGCTCAGGGGACCTCGGCAATTGCTCTCTTTGGACATACCTTAGCGATGACGGGTTTGACCTATCAACGGGCGTTAAATGCGGGTATTGATGCTGATTATGTCCTATTTGAAGATAACTATCGTCCAGAATTTATGCCGACGACCACCAAAATAACGAGTATAATGGTTTATGAAAAAAGGGGTTTGCAAATTTTAGGGGCCCAATTCTATAGCAAACACGATGTTTCACAGTCGGCCAACCTAATTTCTCTAGCAATTCAAAACCAGAATACGCTTAAGGACTTAGCGTTTGTGGATATGCTATTCCAGCCGTATTACGACCGACCGTTTAACTTTATTAACTTGGCTGCCCAAGCTGGGTTACGTAAAATTGGACTGCTTTAAACAAATTGAGTGAGGAAGCGGAATGTTAGATGAGTAAAACTGAACGAGCAAAAATGACGGCGGGAGAACCCTATCAGCAGTTTGATCCGGAATTAATTGAACGGCGGAAATTCATTCGCCAACGGATTCAGCAACTGAACCAAGAAGTTGATAACGAACGGCGTAATCAAGGATTTAAAAAAATGCTCGGTGACGTGGGCGATGATTTTTTTGTTGAAAGTGACTTTAAATTTGATTACGGATGGAATATTCACATCGGTAACCACTTTTACGGCAACTACGACATGACCTTCCTAGATACGTGCCCCATCACAATTGGCGAGCACTGTTACTTTGGTCCCAATGTCGGACTTTACACGCCGATCCATCCCTTGGATCCCGTCCAGCGGAACGCCGACGTTGAAATGGGCGCACCCATTACGATTGGGGATAGTTGCTGGTTTGGTGGCCGGGTGACCGTCTTGCCCGGGGTGACGTTAGGCAACAACGTCGTGGTCGGTGCTGGTTCAGTGGTCACCAAAAGCTTTGGTGATAACGTGGTAATTGCGGGAAATCCGGCCCGGATCATCAAGACTATCGACTAAATTTGGACTTTTTGTAATTTAGTAGTAACATAATAAACGACAGGTATGACGAACTTCGGGTAAAACCGATCGAGCAACGCTATGCAGGTGTAAATTAAATACGCCAGCCGCGTTGCTTTTTTTGTACCGCAGTCTTAGAACTATTGGGAGGAATTTTTTATCTTACACAGTAAGAATGTCGATCGAGCTGTCTTTTTACCAACGATGGTATTATTCGGGATTGTTTCCATAATCCTGATCATAGGCGGCCCAGCCGTTCAGCAATTAATGAACGCGTTGTTGTCATTCGTTACCAGCAAATATGAATGGATGTATATCTCCATTTATGTGATCAACTTTGTTTTCTTCTTGTTTTTGATTTTTAGTAAATACGGCAAGATTCGATTTGGCAAAGCTGATCCTGATCACGATTTTAGCGGTTTTCAATGGGGAAGCATGGTGTTTGCAACGGCAATTGATGCCAGCATTTTGATGCTGAGTGCCTCGGATCCGTTGCAGTACCTGCAACACCCCGCGTTTGGTGCCAAGCCCTTATCCAAAGCAGCGTTTGCTTACGCGAACGTAGTTGGAGAATTTAATTGGGGTCCGATGGCCTGGATGATGTTTGGGACCGCGACGATCGCGATTGGCTATACGATGTACGTGAAAAAAATTCCGGTGCGGCGGTTGAGTACCGTAATTCCCGTTTTGCGCGGCGACCAGCTGTACAAAAAGGTATTGCGGCAACTAATCGACTTTCTCGTGGTGTTTGGCATCATGGGTGGCATTGGTTCGTCGATTGGGATGGAAATCCCGGTCATTGCCCGCGTTTTGAGTATCATTATGGGTATCAAGGATACTTTGTATCTGAAGTTGTTTTTGTTCTTTATTCTATTGATTTTATTCTCACTAACGGTTTACGCTGGGCTAAACAAGGGGATTAAAAAGTTATCCGCTTGGCACATTTACCTGGCAATCATTTTCTTAGCGATTGTCCTTTTGGTTGGTCCTACTAAATTCTTAATAGGTTCAGAAGGACAGACGCTAAAATTAATGGGGCAACACTTCACGGCGCTATCCTTTAACAAGGCTAACGCTGGTACGAACGGCTTTGCCCAACATCAAACCCTCTTTTACTGGGGCTGGTGGTTAGCTTACATGCCGGTAATGGGCTTGTTCATTGCCCGGATTTCGCACGGAAAAACGATTCGGCAAATCATCATTGGAATGATGACTTACGGAGTTGGCGGGTGCCTTTCCTTTTACGCAGTCCTCGGGGGCTACGCATTGTGGTTACAACAATCCGGTACGTTGAACATCGTCCACATTTTAAATACGCAGGGGCAAGCAGCGGTGCAAGCGGCCTTGATTACCACCTTGCCAATGAGTAAATTGATGCTGATTTTGTTCTGCGTCTCGTGCTTTATCTTTTTGGCAACTACGATTTCGTCTTCCGCGTTTATCGTGTCGTCCTTTACCAGTCTGGACTTATCTAACGGACGGCAGCCTAGTCGTTGGAACCGGATGACGTGGGTCGTTGTATTTATCTTCTTCTCACTGGGAATTGTGATCGTCGGCGGGTTCGAAGTCGTTCAAGCAATTTGTACGGTAGCCGGCTTCCCACTGATTTTCGTGTGTGCGTTGCTGTTGTATTCCATTTACAAAGACGTTACCAGCTACGCGCCAATGCAAGCGAAGGTTCCCAGCTACTTGCCAGTTGTTCACTTACGGCCGATGCAACGCTTAGTCTTCAATCACTACTTGCACAACCTTGGCCAAGATGATTTCTAAAAGGAAGACTTTTAGGAAAATTCGGCTTACAATAGGTATGTAACCAATATTTGATGAAGGGATGAGTTTCTATGGCAAAAGTAGAAAGCTTTGAATTAGACCATACCAAGGTTAAAGCACCTTACGTACGGTTGATCGCTGTCGAAGAGGGCAGCAAGGGTGACCAAATTTCCAATTTTGACTTACGACTTGTTCAACCAAACGAAAACGCAATTCCAACGGCAGGTTTGCACACCATTGAACATCTGTTAGCTGGATTAATGCGGGATCGCATGGACGGAATTATTGATTGTTCACCATTTGGTTGCCGGACAGGTTTCCATTTAATCGTTTGGGGTACGCCAACGACTACGGAAGTGGCTAAAGCGTTGAAGGGTTCTTTAGAAGCAATCGCAGATGACATTAAGTGGGAAGATGTTCCGGGAACTGACATTTACAGTTGCGGAAATTATCGGGACCACTCGTTATTCTCCGCAAAGGAATGGTCCAAGAAGATTCTCGCGGATGGCATTAGTGACCAACCGTTTGAACGAAACGTGGTTTAATCATTAATTAAATAGCAATTTAAAGAAAGAGCGGTGACCAAACTTTAGTCACGGCTCTTTTTGAACGGGAAAGCCGGTTTTCCCAAAAATTACCATTCTGCATGATAAGACAGGAAAATTATTTCGTGGTAGTATGTAAGAATATGAAAACACGCAAAGGAGATGAGCGCCAATGGATGCTAAAAACAAAAAGACTTTATGGATTCTGATCGCTGGAAACCTATTGATTTGTTTGGGAATCGGGCTGGTAATTCCGGTAACCCCCTTCATCAAAAACTTTTACCACTATTCCACAACTCAAATGGGGATTATGACGTCGTTATTTGCCTTTTCGCAATTCATTGCGTCTCCTTTAGTTGGCCGACTTTCGGACCGGATTGGACGGAAACCGTTGATTGTAGCGGGATTATTTTTGTACGCCGTGTCCGAAGTGATTTTTGCGTTATCTAATTCGCTGATCTGGTTTAACGTATCCCGGGTAATTGGGGGATTGTCGGCGGCGTTATTCGTGCCAACTTCGATGGCGTTGGCTGCTGACGTAACCACGCCCGCACAACGTGCCCGAGTGATTGGCTGGATCTCGGCGGCCTTTAGTGGTGGGCTAATCCTTGGACCCGGAATTGGCGGTGTTTTGGCAAACATTAGCTATAAAACGCCTTTCTGGGCCGCTGCAGCGCTAGGACTAATTTCGACAATTTTCACTTACGCGGTAATGCCGAAAATGGAAGTTATTCGTGAAATTGCCCATGAAGAGCATGACGATGAGCCCCAAGCGGTTAAAAAGACGGGCGCGCTCCGCGACGTCTTAACCGCACCGCTAATCATCTTGTTTACGATGATTTTCGTGGCGGCGTTTGGCCTTCAGGGCTTTGAAAGTATTTATAGTATTTACGTGAACCAGGTGTTTAACTTTGGGTTAGGAACCATTGCGTTGGTGTTAACCTTTAATGGAATTTTTTCTTTGATTTTACAGGTGTTTATTTTTGATTGGCTGGTTCGGAAAATGGGCGAAGTTAACTTAATCGGCGCGTGCTTCCTCATTGGCGCGATTTTCGTCTTTTGGATTACCCAAGCGCACACTCAAATTGAAGTAATTATTGCCACATTGGTAGTCTTCTCGGCCTTTGACATTTTGCGGCCGGCAATCACCACCTTGTTAACTAAGGAAGGCAAAAATAACCAGGGCTTAATTAACGGATTGAACATGTCGTTAACTAGCGTTGGAAACGTAATCGGCCCGATTTTAGCCGGAATGTTGATGGATTACAATACCCACATTCCATACCTATTGGTAGCGTTGATTCTGTTCATCTCTTACGGGATCACCTTCGCGGTTAAACGCGTGATGAAACACGAAGCACAATATTAAAATAAAAGAGTGTGGGACAAAAGTCGGGTAGTTTACAAGCATCAACTGAAAATTGACCATTATGCCTAAATTTGGCATTAGTGGTCAATTTTTGGTTAAGCGGAACAAATTGGCTTTTCGCTCTATGGAAGTTGAAAAGCCAAAACTATTTTTAAGAATCTTTCCATCTTTGAAAAGCATTACTTTAGTTTTCCTCACGCTTTTTTGTTTGGAGATTTTTGAGGGTGGGGCGCGAGGTGGGTACACATACTCCACGTCCCAACTTCTTCCGGTTAACCAAAATAAGGCGCCAATCGCATTTTATGCGTTTGGTGCCTTAACTTTTAATGGTTTTGTTACTATGTTAATAGCCAAAATGTGCTCCAGCCTCCAAGGATCTGCGGTCAACCAAATTAGCCGTCCAATCGCCACCCCAGCGATTAGCGGGCTAATCCAGTTGATCCTCAAGCCTTACCCGAAGGCTTCCGCACTCTATTTTCTTCATGCAATTCTTCCAGCTTCCTTGCATTTTCCGTGACCCGCTTCTTACTTAGCGGGTAGAAGAATAGTAGTAATAATGCCGCTACTGACAAACACACCGTTGGAATTCCCGTCGCCAAGTTATAGATTCGGTGAATTACCGTTGCACTTTGTTCCGCACCACCGCCGGTTGACGATTGATAGCCGATGAAGGTCAGCATAAATCCTCCAAAACCACCTGCGATTGCTTGGGCAACTTTCCGGGCGAAGGAGTTGACTCCGTACACAATCCCATCTTCTCGGACGCCAGTTAGTACTTCGTGATTATCAATTACGTCGGTAATGAATGCCCAAACCATCAGGTTAAACATTCCCGCACCTAACGAGCCAAAGAACAGCATAATTAGATAGAAGCTCGTGCTTTGGGTGTGGACAACTAGCAGGATGCCGTACATTAAGGCTCCAAAGAGCAGCGCTACGATGGAAGTTTCTTTCCGCCCAAACCGTTTGGTAAGGAAATTGCTAAACGGCGCCAGCAAAATTACGGTCGCAAAGTTGAAAATCAACGCAATCGACATCGCGGCCTTATCCTTAAAGTAGTCGTTAAAAAGGTAGGAAATCATGGTTCCAGACAGGTTTTGGTTAATTACGATCATGATATCAATTAGAACTAAAACAATTAAGGCTTTATTTTCGAACATTCCCTGAACCAGCCGAGAAAGCGGGACTTTTGCACTTTTCTCGGTCCGAATCCGTTCGGTAGTGAGGTGAATGGTCAATTCATAACATCCCCAGCCTAGAAAAGCACATACCACGACCACCCAGAAGAACCGGGTTCCTGAAATCTTTTGGGTAGCGCCAATGTAGATAAATAGCGGGATAATATAACTGGTAATGGCACTTCCTAACGCAGATCCCAGCGCCCGGAAGGTTGAAAGGGAGGTCTTGTCGTTAGGGTCGCTACTAAGTGCGGCCGCCATCGAACCGTAGGGGATGTTCACGCAGGAGTAGAAAATTCCCCAGCCAAGGTACGTAATGAATACAAAAACGAGCCGAACTGGTAACGCCCAGTCCTTAACTACCGGGACGAATAAAAGAACCAAAAAGATGAGGAGCGGATACTGCATCCGGGACATCCAAGGCTTGAAACGGCCGCTTTTATGTAATTTACTATTATCGACCAACCGGCCCACGGTAATGTCAGCGAACGCGTCCACGAACCGCGCGATTAAGAAAAGAATCCCCACCTGGGCACCAGTTAAACCAAGCACGTTGGTGTAGAAAATCATTAAGAAGGAATTGACAACGTTAAACGAGAAGTTATTACCAATGTCACCAAACATGTAGCCGACTTTATCCTTAATGTTAAAAGGGGCCGCGTCGATGGTGACCGTTTTTTGGGTTTTGTCCAATGTACTTCACATCCTTAAAATTAAGTTGGAATAATTGCTAAACTACTTCACAAGTACACTGTAAGAATAGCACCTAAAGAAAGCGTTTTCAATAAAACGATGTAACTTGGCAAAAAATGCAATTACCTTGGATAAGGATTGATTTTATGGGCAAAACAAGGAGAAAGTAAAATTTGTTCACGTAAAACATTTGATATTGACAGCGCTTTCGGTGGGTTATAAAGTAAGTGCATAACTGAGACATTACATAACGGATGGTTTTTTCGAGGACGGGGTGACACGCAATGAAAACTAGCACTAAAGTATTGGAAATAAATAATCAAAATGATTTTTTGGACGTAATTACGAATGGGGCACGTTTTCGAATTTATTTATTGGATGAAAATATTATTCGCATTAAGGGAACTTTTGCGGATGATTTTGCGCCTGAACAATCTTACGCGCTGGTAAAAACGGCGTGGGCGGATGCGACCGACGAGCTGCTTGGCGATGAGCGGCAGCGGGTGTCCCCGATTTCCATTACTGTAACGGAACTAGCGGATCATTATTGCGTAACTAACGGAAAGTATGTTTTAAATATTTTCAAAGAGCCGTTTTACTTTGAAATTGTGGACGAAAACGGCCGGGTAGTTCACCAAGATTTGCCTAACCGAGCGTTTGTGGAAGACGACTTTGGTCGTGAATATCACTATAGTCGGATGGGTGATACGAACAAATTTTATGGGTTTGGGGAAAAATCCGGTAAATTAAATAAATTTAAACGACGGATGCGGATGCACAATACCGATTCACTGGGGTGGAATGCGCAAAAATCAGATCCGCTTTATAAAATGATTCCGTTCTACATCGATTTTGATCCTGCTAATCAGGTCGCGAGTGGCTTGTTTTACAACACTGCGCGGGATTCGGTTTTTGATATGGATTGTGAGCACAGCAATTATTGGTTGCGGTATAGCTATTTTCAATGTGACGGAGGTGATTTAGATGTCTTCTTTATTGGTGGGCCAACGATTAAAAAGGTGGTGGAACACTATACGGATTTGACCGGGAAATCGGCAATGGTGCCGATGGCTTCTTTTGGTTATATGGGTTCGACCATGTTTTATACGGAACTAGCCGAGCACGCGGATGACGCGATTATTGACTTTGTGGAAACTTGTAAACAAAATGACATTCCGTGCGACGGTTTCTTCCTGTCTTCGGGTTACACCTCCGGAAAGGACGGGAAGCGTTACGTTTTCAATTGGAATAAAAAACGATTTCCTGATCCACAAAAGTTCGTTGCCGAATTGAAGGCCCGCGGTGTTTTACTAGCACCTAATATCAAACCGGGGATGTTAACTACCCATCCGCTAGCAAAGAATTTTCAACAGAAGGCGGCCTACGTGAAAACGGCGGATGGTCAAGCAAGCCAAACCGACCAATTCTGGGGCGGTTCAGCCTATTTTGTGGACTTTACGAGTGCTGACGGGCGAGCAGCTTGGAAAACCGAGATGAAAAAAGCACTAATCTCCTTAGGAATTACATCAATTTGGAATGATAATAACGAATATGAAATCAATGATAACCAAGCGCAGGTTGATGCGGAAGGCCTGCACCGGACGATTGGCGAAGTTAAACCAGTTATGTCAACCATGATGGCTAAGGCGGCACAAGAAGCGATTAACGAAGCGGCTCCTGACCAACGGCCGTACTTGATTAACCGGGCTGGTTTTGCGGGAATTCAGCGTTACGCGCAAACTTGGGCTGGCGACAACTATACAAGTTGGACGAATTTGAAATATAATATTCCGACGATTTTGGGAATGGGATTGTCCGGAGTAGCTAATCAGGGATGTGATATCGGCGGCTTTGACGGCCCGCTTCCGGAACCCGAGCTTTTCGTACGGTGGGTCCAAAACGGAATTTTTCAACCCCGGTTTTCGATTCATTCTTGTAATACGGATAACACCGTTACGGAGCCTTGGACGTATCCAGCGTATACCCATTACGTACGCGACGCCATTAAATTGCGGTACTCCTTAATCCCGTACTTCTATGCGTTACTCGACGAAGCGGCTACGGTAGGTTCCCCAATCATGCGCCCCCTCGTTTATGAATTTCAGGAAGATCCGCAAGTAGCTGAAGAAAGCTTTGAGTTTATGTTGGGACCAGCACTTCTAGTGGCTAACGTAGTCGAACCGCAACAAACAACCAAGACAATCTATTTACCAAAGGGCGCACGGTGGTTTGATTTACACACTCACCAATATTATGACGGCGGGCAAACCATCACGGTTCCGGTTGACTTAAACAGCATTCCGATGTTTTTACGAAGCGGAGGTATTTTACCCACCAGTCCGGGACTCAATAATATCCATAACGAACCGGTTGAAAAGTTGCGGATTTTTGTAGAACCTAGTGAAGCTGGAAAATTTACTTTGTACGAAGACGACGGGATTTCTAACGATTACCGGACGGGGGATTTGCTAAGAACCCACATTCAGGTGACGCCGGGTAGCCAAGGAGTTAGCTTAGACTTTCAGCGGGAAGGCAGCTATGCGACCAAAGTTAAGGAGCTAGAGTTGGTAGTTGGATGCCCTACGGTGGCACCAGTGGCAGTGATGATAGCTGGAAACGAAGTACCGAGATACCTTAACGCCGCACGGTTTGCCACGGCTGTGGAGGGTTGGTACTACAGTGGGGAAACTAAACAGACGACGATTCGGTTTGCCAATCCTGACGCTGTAAAATTTAGCGTAGCGATTAACTTTAGCGTTAAGGACCTGATTTCAATTTAATGCGCCGAAATTTTAAAGTGAATTGGCCAGCCCCTTTTCAAATAAGAGTGTAGACGGTAGAACAGGGGGTAAATTATGCCGCTGAATATCTTTTTAAGGCCAAAAGATATACAATAGAACTGTAAAGGATTGGAGGAGTATTCATGTTAAATAAATTTAGCCGTTACGCAGATTTAAAACAGGTGGCGCTCACTTTAATTGAAATGGATGCGGTTCCAAATGTGGAGCTACGATTAGCGCAAATCATCGCCCGGGGAATCGATGACACGTTTATTCCAGAAAATGTTAACCCAGAAGAAATCGACGAGTACCTAAGAACCCGCGCGTTACACTTTTGGTTTTACCCATCTATGCATATGAATAAGGTGGTTCCTAAATTGGCAAGGGAAGTCGCTGATAAATGGGAAATTCAACAGGGTGATAAGCCGATGTTAGAGGCGTGTCTAGAAACGGTGATGTCTTATTATCCGGACGCGGCTGATTATAAAGTAGATTCTACGTTGGTAACGTCTGATGAAATAGATCCCTACCAGACTCATCCGATCGATACTAACTTAGGAATTTATCTAGCTAGCAATCCTGCTACGGAGGACTTAGCCACCATAGACGGCTTTGACGTAGCAAAAATTAACGGGTATCTAAACAGTCAAGGCATTCCCGGAATTCCTGGTGTACGTCTAAAACGTAGTAGAGCTTAAATGAAACAAGCAAAATTAGGATTGGGAAACTTCCCGATCCTTTTTATGTGGGGAATCGCAGGGTTTAGACTGACGGTGCTTTGCTACGTAGTCGAAATGCGTTCTGAAACCTAGCTTTCTCCGGTTAACCAAATTAAGGCGTCGATTGCATAAGCCGCAATCAACGCCTTAACTTCGTTAATCCTCAAAAGCTGCCCAGGTTTCAGAGCGCTCTGTAGTATAATATTCCTCATCAACCCCAATCTACATTAATATAGGAGGACACCATGGCTAAAAAACAACCTACCCGTGCAGAAGTTCCCGTTGACCTAACTTGGAACGTTGCGGACATTTTTGCTACGGAAACAGACTTTCACGACGCAATTACCGCCGTTAAGTCTCAAATTGAAGACATTCAAAAACTTGCTCAAAAAGGAATACAAAATGCCCATGATTTACTTGCGGCTACTAAATTACTCTACGAGAGTGAAGAAGCAGTCCTAAAAATTTATGGCTACGCTGCGCGCGTCAATGACGGGGATACGGCAGATCCACATGGCAACGATCTTTTAAACCAAGCTCTGTTGGTTTTAAATAAATGGGAGGCCGCCGTTGCATTCTACGATCCGGCAATTACAAGCCTTTCTACTGAACAACTCGACCAGTTCCTAAAAACTGAACCAGCACTAAAGCAATACGAATTTAATCTCCGGCGCGTGCAAGCCCAAGCGGCACACACGTTAACGCCAAGCGAAGAAAAGTTATTGGCCCAATTACAACCAGCTATCGACGATGCGGCAGAAATTTCTGCTAAGTTGGACGATGCCGACTTAGATTTCGGGATGATCAAAGATGAAAATGGGGAAGAGGTCCAATTGACTAACGCCACTGCAAGTGAATTTGCACTTTCACCAAGTCAAGAAATGCGGATGAAAGCTAGCCGCCAAGTTGCCAAGGCGTACCGATCCATGCGGAATACCTTCGCGGCTACGCTTCGCAGTCACGTGCATGCGCAGAACATTATGGCTGAAATTCGCCACTTTAAGAGTGCGCGTGAAATGAACTTAAGTGATCAAAAAATTCCCGAAACGGTCTATGATACGTTAATTGAAACGACGCATGAACACTTAGATTTGATGCACGATTACTATGCTTTCCGAAAGTCATTCTTAGGCTTGAAAGATATGTATCAATTTGATCGGCACGTTCCGTTAGTTGCGGACGCCAAGTTGAGTTTGTCGTTTGAAGAAGGCAAAAAAACAACGATGGCCGCGTTGGCACCGTTAGGCAAGGATTATCAAGCACATTTACAAACTGAATTTGACCAGCGTTGGATTGACGTTGCCGAAAATAAGGGGAAACGAAGCGGTGGCTATGAAGACGATGTTTACGGAGTGCATCCGTATATTTTGCTAAACTGGAACGATATTTACGATAGTACTTCCACTTTAGCTCACGAATCAGGTCATGCTTTACAAAGTGTTTACACCGATCAAGCGCAACCTTTCTGGTATTCACAATACCCGATTTTTATTGCAGAAATTGCCTCTACGCTAAATGAAAGCTTACTCAACCATTACATGCTGGAAAAACATGCCGATGATCCCCAAATCAAAGCCTTTATTTTAACTCAGGATGTGGATAACTTTATTGGAACAGTTTACCGGCAAACCCTCTTTGCAGAGTTTGAACACTTTATTTACACCGAAGACGCTAAAGGAACGACCCTCACCCCCGATTTGATGGCTCAGAAATTTAACGGGCTCTTCAAAACTTATAATGGGACAGCGGTTAGTGACTTACCGTGGAAGGACGATACTTGGGCACAAATTCCGCATTTCTATTATGACTATTACGTATACCAATACGCGACTTCCAAGGCGATTGCGACGGCGTTGGCAGACGACATCATCAACCAAAAACCGGGCGCGGTTGAACGTTATAAGGAATTCCTGTCAGCAGGTGCAAGTGATTATCCAGTGGAAATTGTTAAACGAGCAGGAATTGACGTTACGAAACGTGACTATCTTGACCAAGCGTTTGTGGATTTTGGGGACAAGGTTAAGGAATTAAAAGAATTATTAAAGTAATTGGGGAAAACCCCATATGAAAATTAACATCTGTTGTTGATAACTAAGAGATCGGTTATTAACAGCAGATTTTTTTGTGGGAAAAAGCACTATGAACGTTGTGCCAGGAAGCAGGTAATCTGCGGATAATTTGCAGTTGAATAATTTTGTAAGGGTTTTCTCTTGCTTATTTCATAACGTTGATTATACAATTAGATTGTAAAATGTTGAACAATTGGTTTGGTTAAAGGAGGTTTGTAATGACTAATAATCTACGTTACATAATTAAGAAAAGTTTGGTGATTGCGGGGGCAATTATTGCTACGTTGCTGATCACTACCCAATTAGCGATGGCGGCGCAAACAACGGGAGACAAAAACGTGCGAGGAGCTGCATTTGAATGGGGGAACTCTACTTGGACGCTAGGAGATGACGGTGAATTAATTTCAGCAGGCGGCGATATTGGACAGGCGCCGCCACTACATGATGTTCTAAGTAACAATGGAATTGAACCTGGGCAAGTAAAGAGTATTGAATTTACTAAGGCTACTAGCGCCCATGATATTACTGATATGTTGGGAAACCTGCCCAATTTAAAAAAGATTACTAAGATAAGTAATTTACATTATTCGGGTAATGGTGATCAAATGTTTCGTGATAACACGGTTTTAGAATCTGTTGATTTTAAGGGCTTTGATACTAGCAAAATAACCAGTATGAGTTTTATGTTCTTCAATACTGGTTTTAAAAGTTTGGATTTAAGTGGTTTTGATACTAGTCAAGTTACGTCAATGTACGGGATGTTTGATAATGCAGGTAAATTGAGCTCTTTAAATATAAAAAATTTCGACACACGTAAAGTTGATAGCATGGGCTTTATGTTTAATAATGTTATCGCCCATGATCTTGATGTGTCTTCTTTCAATACTAGTAATGTTAATAATATGGAAGGGATGTTTGATGGCACTTCGGTAGACAAATTAGATTTACGTAATTTTGATACTTCAAAAGTTGGTACGATGGAATATATGTTTTTAAATTCTGCGGTTTCGCAGTTAGATATTTCTTCGTTTACTATTGGTGATGAAGTAAATACATCTACTATGCTTCAAGGTACAAATCATCTAAAGCAACTAACCTTAGGTAAAAATAGTCAATTAAAGGATGATATGAATATTCCGGATGTTCCCACGACCGACGGTTACACCGGTCACTGGCAAAACGTGGGTAATGGCACCGTTGACGAGCCTGCCGGCAATCACGTTTGGACTTCGGCAGAGCTAATGTCTCAATTCAATGCGACAACGATGGGCGACGACACCTTCGTATGGCAACGGAAACCAGCAACAATCAATATTGGTGAAACTACCGATTATAAAGACGACCCGGTCCTGAGTGAGTTCGTACCCACGGCAGTGGATCCGCTACACCCGTATCGTTACAACGTAGTTCTAAACAACGATTATCCTTTTTACACTAAAGTAGAAGACGGTCAGACAGAGAAGGATAACGTTGCTAATTTAGGGGATAAGTCGGGGGCGACGGTTTATAGCCAAGCTGAAATGCCCGGTACTTATACTTACCCAACTGGTAAACGAGCGGGGCAAGCGACTAAATTTATTAAGGTAAGTTTCGATGGCAATCGATGGTATTGGGTCGACCAACACGCGCTTAACCTAGATTTGAAATCACGTTATCCAAGCGTAAATAGCAGCGGTAAGGCTCTTCTTGAGGGTATGTTTTTAGGGTCCACAATCACCTACAGTGCTGCAGGTACTGATACTAATTCGCAAATGGTGGTTAACGCCTACAATCCAGATGGTCAAGTCATTTATCGGAGTTTTGCTAAAGAAAGCGATTTTGCGGCAGAGAAAGACCCAGCTCAAGCTCTCAAAGTGTTTAATGATAATTTAGACAGAGCTGCGAAGAGCTGGAATGATGCCATTGGACAAACCGTTTTCGTAAAATATTCTGACACAGATAAGCGAATTACTTTACGAGTGGGGGCTAACACTCCTGGATCAGGAAGTCAGACTTCTAGTGGAAATACTGGAATTGATTCAGAGTTAGTTGAGCATGCATTAGATCCTAACGATGAGAACTATGAAATTAACATGCTATATATTACAATGCGCCATGAATTGGGGCATAGTTTAGGATTGGACCATACTTCTAATGGACAATATTATGGGATGCCCGATGGCTATAGATTAAATATTGACGACGATGTAATGAATGCGGTTTTAGTTTACGATGAAAATAGCTTCTATCCGTACACACAAAAGACAATTACTTCTGAAGATGTCAATGCGGTTAAATTAATTCGTGCGAACCATAACTTTGAGAATCCACAACCACATGATAAGCAAGTAAAAATTACTGATCGAGTTGATCGGGCAGTTCCTAAATCTTAGAAGCAAAAAAGAAGCAACATTAAAAAACGGAGACCCAAATTCGCAAATTTCGGTCTCCGTTTTCATATGATTATTTAAAATTCTGGTAAATCCACTAATTCATAGCGGTTGTTAAAGTTTTTGATCAGTATTTCTTGAAGTAATTCCTCTTCGCTTTGTTGCTCATTTTTGTCAAATAGGCGCATATTGTTTTCAGATAGAATCATGAGCAATAATTCCATAAGCAACTGACGACTCCCCGAAAAATAATTGAGGGATGGCTTGCCATGATCATTCAAAAATAATAGCTGGTCTTTAGAAGAAAATTTAGTGATGGTTGTGCTTTTTTGCGAGACTACGATTTGCCCTAGTTTAGGGTGAATAGCAAGGTAGTCATACACTTCCGTGAAAAATTTAGTTAGTTCAGGCCCTTGTTCAACCCAGTGAATATTAAAGCCACGCCACCGTAAATTGTAAAATATATCTTCGTTTAAAGCTGAGTAAGGAACAAAAATGATCCTTGTACCACCCAAAAGTCGTTGAGTAATTTCTTCGTGATCCTCATGAGGGGCGTTAATGAGCATATACTGGTTATCTCCGTGCTGGGGAAGCTGATTTACTTTGATAGCGGTAACACCGTAAGGAAGTTCTTGAGGCAATTGTGCTCGTAACGCAACCTGGTTTTCTTCATTTTTGAAGAGGATTTCTTGAGCTTCTACATCAAAATCCCAATACGTAAATTCTGGTGGAGTAAAACCAACATCCGTAGGAACCTCGATGCGTCCGTTTTTGTGAAAAGTAACCATAAAATATGCTGGACTGTCTCCCAGTATGACTAGCGTGGGTAAAGGATGATTTTCAGAGGTGATTTGATAAATCCAAATTCGATTACCAATTAAATTATAAACTTCTTTTTTACTTAGCATTAATTATTATTCCTCGCTATTTATGTTTAAACCAAGCGCTACTATTCTTTTGGTAGCCTCCAAAAAGGGAAGTGACTTCACGACCGTGAATAAGCCGATCGGGGAAATATTTGTAGGCAACGTAATTAGAAATTGCCATTTCAAAATTTCCTAAACGATAACTTTCGTCACCCTGCTGAACCTTTAGCTCGGCTTCAGTGATTAATTTAACCATCGTTCCAAGATATTCGATTAAAACTTCACGGGTTCCGACCATCACCCCTAAATTCAGGGTAGGAAGTGAATTGCTATTATCGAAAATAAATTTTTTGATAAACCAAGGCTTCTGACCCAGATAGATTAATGAAGAATAAAATAAAAAAGTAGTCTCGTCACCCATGTACAAAGTATCAGGCTTAACCTTATCAAACGGGTAGTTAAGCATGGTTACATCGTTAGCGTCGGTGAGAGCAGCTTTTTCAATCTCCGGATGGTCTTGTAAGAAATAGAATGCCATAAAAACTCGGTAGAAATACACGGTTAAGTCAGGGAAACGTTCGTAAATTTTTTGTAGGTCAACGTTTACAATATGTAAATTATCGATTGGTTCTTGACTGGCTTCGTTAGTTAATACATAGTATGGCACGTTAAATCGCTTTAATGACTGATTCTGTTCTACAACTTTTTCCGAAATATCTACATTGTGCGTGTCCTCTTGGTGCAATAAATCATCCATATTAGTGATAAATTCACTGATGACAATATTTGGTTCAACTTTCATGAAATCTCCTTAATTCAATAAAAAATTATTTATGGAAAAATACATCATTTTTATTTATAACAGGCAAATAGTGTAGCAATCATTAATAACATCTTTGATGTAAATAGTTTTCCAATTACTTGTGTTCAAACCATGCGCTACTAGTATTTTGAAATCCTTGGAAAATAGTATTGATTTTCCGGCCGTGGACTAAACGATCGGCAAAGTATCGATAAGCAACGTAATTTCCCAGTTCCATGTCGTGATTACCCAGAGCGGCAGTGTTGTCTCCCTGTTGTACTTTCACCTGACTGTCTGAAATCAATTGGATAATAATTCCTAAGTATTCGATAAGGATTTCTCGAGTTCCGGCAATGATTCCCATATTCATAGTAGGTAACAATTGGTTTTCAGCAACGAACTTTTTAATAAAGAAGGGAGCGCGATCACTGTATAAGACATAAGTATCGCCCATCACACCCAATTCATCACCCATATAGAGCTTATCATCCTCCATTGAATCAAAGGGGTAGTTAAGCATGGTCACGTCTGAGGCATCCGAAATAACGGCTTTTTCAATTTCTGGATGGGCTTGAAGAAATCGAAATGCTAGTACAAGTCGATGGAAGAACACCGTTAAACCAGTGTAATTCTTTGCGAGATCCATATGAATAATGTGGAAATCGTCAGCAGCCTTTTCTTCATTACTATTAGTTAAAGTATACAAAGGTACATTGAAATGTTGTAATGATTGGGCTAATTTTTGAACTTGCTGTTCAATATTGATGTTACTGTTATCAATATGGTGATAAAAGTTGTCTACATCTACGATGAATTCGGTGATGACTACGTTAGGTTCAACATTCATTTACATTTACTCCTTAGAATTGCTTAAAGAACAGGTTTAGTGCGACCCTACGCTAATAGGTCATAACGATTAATAAAGTGGTTAGTTAAGATGTGAGTTACTAACTCAGTTTCGGAACGTCGGTCATCAGGATCTAACAAGCGATTATTATTTGCTGTTATTAGCATAATTAATAGCTCTAAAATGATGGCACGGCTTCCAGCACAATAATCTAGCGAAGGTTGGTTATTGTCTTTAGCTACTAAAAGTTGATTAAGATTTTGCGGAAACTTAATTGCCATGTTTTCAATTCCAGTACGAACAATAATTACATCCGCTAGTTTGGGATGTTCGATTAAGTACCGGTAAATTTCGCTAACAAAAGAAAATAAATTATCATTTTGCGTTACGGGTGAAACGTTGTAACCGCGACGAGTGAAATTAGCCGTTATCCATGAATTAAAAAATTCACGGGGAATAAACACCATGTTGTTGCCCCCGATTGTCCGAGTATTAATTTCTGAAGCATCATAAGATGGAAAATTAATGAGAACACCTTGGCTTTGGCTATCGTAGAAAGGAGTTAGTTTAATTATATGAGTGTCACAAAATCCATTTTCAACTAATTTTCCCTTTTTTACAGAGTCTTTATAGCGGTGATAAATAATAAGTTCTTGCTGATCTTCGTCAAAGTCCCAGCGATAAAAATCTGGTGGAATAAAGCCGATTTTTACGGGAAAGGTGATCTCACCATCTGCCATAAATTTCATTCCTAAATAGGCATATCCTTCTCTAGGACCGTATTCCAGAGGGAGGCCCTTAGAAAGGGTTCCATAGGGTGTGTCAATAGAAATGTTTTTATAAAGCCAAAAGCGATTACAAATGGCATCGATAAATTGTTCTTTACTTAGCATAATTGTCCTCCAATGTAACTGCCATCAAATCATTAATTATTTTTGATGAACAAGAAACTGAAAATTTTTCAGTTCTTGTAATTCTATTGCTTAGCGGATAGGTCAACTAAAGCGTATTGATCGTTAAAACGGATAATTAAAACCTTTGCAGTAAATCATCTTCACATTACGATAATCTGTAGATTCGAAGTTAGACTTTTATTGAATACTCCTTAATTTATATGCATAATAATTGTTACTCCAGTAAAATATATATTGCATTTATTATAGCGTTTAAACGATGCAGTGTCTATAGTATTTAAAAACGCTTTAAATCATATTACAGAGAGTACTGTGTGTCCTTTATATTGGAAGTGCTTGCACTTGAGAAACTTTAACGTGAGGTATATAATGAGAATGTGATTATATGAACAAATATTCACTTTGAAAACGGGGGTAAAAATGGATGAATAATAGAGTAGGGTATATAGCCAAACGAATTTTAATGGTAATGATAGCCGTCTGTGCGATGCTGTTAATCACCGTCCAACTAGCAATGGCAGCTCAAAAGGATAACCGCGCAACTGTGTTTAAGTGGGGAGACTCTACTTGGACTTTAGCGAATGATGGTGAGCTGATATCAAACGGCGGTGACGTTGGGCAAGCACCACGATTGGACGTAATCTTAAATAGTAACGGTATTGATCCTAGTACAATTAAAAGCATCGAGTTTACTGAAAAAACCAGTGCTCATGATATAGCAGGTATGCTTAGTGCAGTACCTAATTTGCAAGAGATTAGTAAACTTGGTAATTTGGATTATTCAGGAAGCGCGAGAGAAATGTTTCGGGATGATCCAATGCTAAAGACAATGGATATTAAAGACTTTAACACTAGTAAAATTAACGATATGACTTACATGTTCTTAAACACTGCATTTGACCAGCTAGATTTAAGTAACTTTGATACCAGCCAAGTTACTAATATGACGGGTATGTTTGACGGTACGGGGAATCTAAAAAAATTAGATTTACGTAGTTTTGATACGAGCAAAGTTAAATCTATGACCTTTATGTTTTATAACTCGAACGTTTCTGAAGTGAATTTATCTTCTTTTAATACTAGTAACGTAACCGATATGATGCAGATGTTTTTGGGTGCTAGAAATCTAACTAATTTGGATTTGTCTAATTTTGACACCTCTAATGTAGGAACATTTTATGAAATGTTTGACCACGCAACAAGCTTAAAGACGGTAAATATGTCTGGTTGGGATACTTCAAAAGTAACAACGATGAACAACATGTTTTCAAACACGGCTGTTGAGAAATTGGATTTATCATCGTTTACTATTAAAGATAGTACGGACACTGTTGATATGCTCGTAAGCAATAACAATTTAAAGGAATTAATTTTAGGAAAAAAGAGTCAATTAAAAAGTGATATGCACATCCCTGACGTCCCTACCACTGATGGTTACACCGGGCACTGGCAAAACGTGGGTAATGGTACTATTGATGATCCTACTGGCAATCACGTTTGGACTTCGGCAGAGTTAATGTCTCAATTCGATGCGGCAACGATGGGTGACGACACCTTCGTATGGCAGCGGAAGCCGGCAACGATTAATATTGGAGAAACTACCGATTATAAAAACGATCCGGTCCTGAGCAAGTATGTCCCCACGGCAGTGGATCCGTTGCACCCATATCGTTACAATGTGGTTCTAAACAACGACTATCCTTTTTACACCAAGGTCGAAGATGGTCAGACGGAAAAGGACAATGTCGCTAATTTAGGAGATAAGTCGGGGGCGACGGTTTATAGCCAAGCTGAAATGCCCGGTACTTATACTTACGCAACTGGTAAACGAGCGGGGCAAGCGACTAAATTTATTAAGGTAAGTTTCGATGGCAGTCAATGGTACTGGGTCGATCAACACGCGCTTAACCTGGATCTAAAATCACGTTATCCAGCGGTAAATGCTGAAGGCGTTGCTTTGATAGACGACCAATTTTTAGGTAGCACTAATACGTATGGAATTATTAGCGGAGATTTTAACTCACAGATGATTGATAATGCGTATAACCCGGACGGGCAAATTATTTACCAAAGTTTCGCCAAAGAAAGTGATTTTACGAATGAAAAGGATCCTGCCCAGGCTTTAAAAGCTTTTAACGACAATTTAGATCGAGCAGCGAAGAGTTGGAACGATGCTTTGGGCAAGACGGTACTCATTAAAGGCACGGACACCGACAAGAAGGTCACTTTAAAGGTGGTTGCTAACCCCCAAGACGCAGGTAGCGCAACGTTGAGCGGGAATACCGGGATTGATGCTAGTCTGGTAGAATGGGCACTGGATCCTAATAGCGAAAATTACGACATTAACGTGCTATTTATTACGATGCGTCATGAATTAGGACATAGCTTGGGGCTCAATCATACGTCTAATGGGCAATATTACGGAATGCCGGATGGTTATACGTTAAGCATTGATGATGACGTAATGAATGCTATTTTGACTTATTATAGCCCTAGCGGTTATCCAATTACCCAAAAGACAATCACCAAAGAAGACGTGAGTGCAGTTAAATTAATCTTAGCCAACCACAATTTCGAAAATCCACAACCGCAAACTAAGAAGGTAGTAACTACCAAGCAAATTGATCGGGCGGTACCTAAATCATAACTAGGGAAATTAAAACTAAAAGGGTTGGAAAATGAATTATAGTAAAGGGAGACTGGATGGTCTCTTTTTTATTTTGTCAAAAAATTGACGTTGCCCGCTTAAAGTTGAAATTCACAATTGCCGGTCTGTTTAATAGTTTTGACGGGTATTCAGGAACAGAAATAACGTGTATAATTAACCGTGTACATCAATATGCGCTTTTAGTTTCTTAGCAGGAAATATTAGTAGGCCATATAAGTAATTCGGATTAACTATTTTAATCTTAAATACCCAGCTTAATAATCTTAAAGGAGTAGGTAGTGAAAATGGATAAAGTTGTAGCAGATAATGTCATTATTGGTGAGTTCATCACCGATTTATTCGATCCGCAGTACCAAAGCCATGCTCATTTTTCAAATGGCGTAGAATCTTTAGCAAAAAATTTAAAGCACTCTGCAGCATACTATCAGCTCCCGGTGTATATACTTTCTAATGGATTAGAAGAGGATTACGTAGACGAAAATGCGCATTACGTTAACATGGATGTTGATGCGAATCGCTATGATGTTTCAATTTACTTTATCCGTTGGGAAATGGCACTAGATTTTTTGGTTAAACATCCAGAAATAAAGAAAGTAGCACTTGTAGATTTTTCAGATGTGGAAGTCTACAACTATCCTTTTGACAGAGTTGAAGATGGGATTTTATATTTTGGGGATGAACTTAAAAGCATCGGCGGTGGAATTGTCAAGGGCGATAAAAAGCCTGATTTTATGGAAAGATTCTTTATAGAAAATTCGCAACTCCAAATGTTGAATCCGGGGGTTATTGTAGGAACTCGTGCAGTAATTATGGAATTTTTAACGATCCTGGTAGAGATTTTTACTCGGGCACAAGTTCAAAAGATGCGACAGATTCCTAAATCAGCTTTTGGGGATTATGAAATGGCGCTAGTTAATTATGTTGCATATCGATACTTTAAACGTCGCTTAAAGCATGGACGCGAAGTAAGTACCAAGTTTAACTATTGGGAACCAGTTAGCAGTGCGTGGTTTAAACATAAATAGGAGTATTTTAAGATGGATTTTAAAGAAGCATTTGAAATGATCAAAGACTACGAATGGTTTTATGAAATTAATGACGTGGGAGTAAGTCTTACGCTTGGAGGCAAGGGAATTTTAGCCTTGAAATTCATGCCGGATGGGACAATTGATTTCCCAACTAACGTGGGTTTTATCCCTCCAGAATGTCATCGCTGGGACTTCGACGAGCAACAACAAAAAATTTTGGTTTATGGTGTCCAAGGAGAAGTAGAACAAACCCTTAGTTTACCAGTACGAGAAGGTGCCACATTGGTTATGGATGCTTATGGTAAACACGAACATTTTCGCGTTTGGGACGCTATTTTCAAAAAATCAAATTTACAAGTTGCTCCGGACCCGCAGTCAGATCATGGGTCGATGATATTGGCCTATCAATATGATAATCAAACACAACTAGGTCAGCTAGTTGAAAATCTTGGATTGAATGTACACTGTTTAGATGAAAATCCCCAAACATGGCAAGGTATACAAGAAATTTTTGATTATTTAATTGAACATCCATATTTAAAAAAAGTTGCGATTATGTTTGACTTGGACTTTGCAGCTAATCCCTTCGAGTCATTTGATTCGACGAATGACAATCAGCTAGTATTTGATGACCAGCAGTCGTTTATAAGGGCTCCACGAGATTTAATGTTAGAATTACTGGGTAATTTTTTAATCGACTTGAACCATGAAGCGTTTGAGCATAAGTTAATGGACGATGACCATTATGAGCAATCCTTGATGCCTTATTTAAAAGAAAATTTTGGCGAGCGACTAAAACAGTGTGATAAATAATTTAAATAAAAAACAGAGACCAGAATTGGAAAGTTCTGGTCTCTGTTGCGTTTTAAGGCAATTTTTACTTTTATGAGGGATATTTATACAATTTCGTAGCGGTCGGTAAATCGGTTTGAAATAATATCTTGAATCATTTCTTTTTCATTTCGCGAATCATCTGGATTGAGCAGCCGTTTCCTATTTTCAGCTAAAATCACGGTCAATAATTCGATAACTAACGGACGTTCACCAGAAAAATAGTTATACGACGGCTGGCCATCGTTGCTAGTGAACAATAGTTTGTGTTCTTGTGACAGTTGAACGTGTGGTTGCCCTTCTTGAGAAATTACCAATTCCTCTAGTTGGGGGTGCGCGATTGCGTATTGATAAACTTCATGAAGAAAATCTATGATGGAATCTTCGGCATCAATCAGTTTGATATTGAAATTTAAAAAAGCTAAATCTTGAAACAGTTCGAAATTATAAACGCTGCGAGGGGCAAAAAACATATGGATTCCCCCAATTACCCGGTTTTTAAGGGCAAAGTGGTCAACGTGTGGTTCGTGTGAGAAGACTTCGGTATTATCCGAGTCCGAGATTAATTCGATCTTAAGACTGCCGCCAAACCATTGAACGGGGCAATGTGCGCGCTTGCTAGGCTGTTGGTTATAATCAAAGAAAATAATTTCTTGGGCGTCTTCATCAAAATCCCAGTGGCGGTATTCACCAGGTTCAAAAGCTACGTTAGTAGGGAAAGTGATGCTACCATCGCGATGAAACCAAAGTGCTAGCATTCCAGAACCAGGCTCTGTACCAATAAACAAAGTGCTAAAATGCTTTTTATCATCAAATCCCCGAAATGTCCAAAAACGGTCACAAATTAAATCTTTTAATTGTTCTTTATTTAACATTGCCAAAAACTCCTTATTTGTGCTTAAACCATGCGCTACTTGGTTCTTGATAACCGTCCATTACCGTAGTAACTTCTCGGCCGTGGACTAAACGATCGCCAAAATACTTGTAAGCGACGTAATTTGAAATTGCCATCTCCACGTCGCTTAACCGGTAACTATCGTCTCCTTGGCTAAGTTTTAGTTGAGCTTCGGTAATAATGTCAACCATAATCCCTAAAAATTCGAGTAATACGGCTCGGGTTCCGACCATCACGCCCAAGTTTAGGGTAGGCAATAGTCCATTTTCCCTTATAAAATCCTCAATACGTTGAAGATCTTTGTGCCAAGTAATTACAGGAGTGGCAAAGATATAGAAGCTTTCGTCGCCCATGTATAAAGTGCCTTCCTCGACTTTATCAAAGGGATAGTTAGCCATTGTAACGTCTCCCGCGTCAGTTAGTGCAGCTTTCTCAATTTCGGGATGTTTTTGTAGGAATTCGAAAGCCATCAAGATTCGATGGAAGTACAAAGTTAGGTCAGGATAGTGATTAAATAAGTCCATGTGAATAATGTGGGCACCAGTTTCTGCTTCCTGACCTTCTGCATTAGTTAACACGTAGTACGGCACGTGAAACCGCGTTAAAGATTCGGCTTGAGGTCGAGTCCTTTCAGGAATGTCGACATTACTATTGTCTTGCCCGTAGTGAGGGTCATACATGTTAACAATGAATTCACTAATTACAACATTTTTTTCAACTTTCATGTGTAACTCCTTATTATTGCTTTTAAATAAGTATGTTGATTAATTGCTATTTCAATTTTAACGGATGATTAAACTTGCGTTAGAGTGAATTGTCCACTGTATTGGGTGTTTAGTACATCTGCTAACAATTCATCTTCAGTACGAGAGTCGTCCGGATTGAGCAAGCGCTTATTATTTTCCGATAAAATAATGATTAATAACTCTATAACACGAGCTCGACTGCCAGCAAAATAGTTAAATGAAGGCGACTCGGCATCCTTAGCAAAAATAAGCTGATCCTCCTCAGGAAGTTTAATCACTGGCTGGCCATCTTTAGCAAGCACAACGTTTTCTAGTTGCGGATGCTGAGCAATGTATTCGTAAGCCTGATCGAAAAAATTGAGGATAGATTCTTGACAATCGAGTACTTTGAGATTGAAGTCTTCCCGACTAATATCGTGGAAGATTTCCATGTTAAAAGCTTGTCGAGGGACAAAGTACATATTCTTTCCGCCGAGAGTTCGCTTAGTAACTTGAGACGCGTCAAAACGCGGACTGTGGACCAAGATTCCGTCTACTCCATCAAACAGTTGAATTTGAACACTATTACTTAACCATTTAGTTGGAAGTTTTCCCCGGATCCTAAGCTGATTATCGGTATCAAAAATTAAAATTTCTTGTTTTTCTTCATCAAAATCCCAACGTGAGTATTCAGGTGGGTTAAATGCTAGATGAGTAGGAAAAGTAATTTCGCCGTTCAATTCGAACCGGATGGCTAGATAAGCATCGGTGGCTCCTCTCCCAATGAAGAGCAAGACAAAATCTTTGTTTTCAGTAACAGAGATAAATAACCAAAAACGGTTACAAATTAATTTTTCTACATCTTTTTTTGTTAACAACGTGGTGTACTCCTTATATTGTGGTAGTCGATGTGTCTTCATCAGACATGATGGGTAACTAATAAAAACGCCTAACGGATGTAAATAACCATTGAGAGTCAGGTATTGCCGGAAAATAGTGGTTTTGCTGTGCATTAAATTCCCTAAAATACTACCTAGGGAAATAAAGTTTAATTTAGTTAGAAATATAACCTTAATCGGCAGTTAGTTACCGATTAATTTTTATTGTGACTGTATTCGAATTAGTAAAGTTGCTTTATTTATGTTTAAACCACGCGCTGCTGCGTTCCTGGTAACCATTAAAAATAGTGCTGACTTCACGTCCATGAATTAATCGATCACTAAAATATTTGTACGCAACATAGTTGGAAATTGCCATGTCGTATGGTCCTAAGTGATATGTTTCATCACCTTGCTTAAATTTTAATTTTGCTTCGGACAGTAATTTGACCATGATTCCTAAATACTCGATTAAAGTTTCACGAGTGCCGACTAGCACACCTGGATTCAACGTAAGAAATAGGTCACTATTTTCAAGAAGATAATCGTAAATATATTGCGGATCGTCTTCTATGAAAGTCTGTACACTAAGTGCTACAGAATGGGGCTCATCCCCCATGTATAGGGTATCTGGTTTAACTCGATCAAAAGGATAATTTAGCATTGTAACGTCGGAAGCATCCGTGATCGCAGCCTTTTCAATTTCAGGATGGTCCTGTAAAAATTTAAACGCCATAAATATGCGAAGAAAATATACGGATAAGTCAGAATAATTGTGATATATCCGATCTAAATTAACGTTAACGATGCTTAGATTCTCAATTTTTTCCTGACTAGGTTCGTTGGTTAATAAGTAATAGGGCACTTGAAAATTTTCTAGTGAGTGCGCCTGCGTAGCAACTTTACTGGGAATGTCGACATTAGTAGTGTCTTCGTGGTGGTTAATGTCCTCCATATTAGTGATAAATACACTGAGTACTATATTAGGTTCAACTTTCATTTAAAACTCCTTTATTACGCTGCTTTTGTTAGAATTAACGGTTATACCAAGGAATGGATGTCTCTGAAAACAAGACAACCTTGTTAAAATTCAGGTAGATCTTTTAATTCATACCGTCCTTGAAAATGGTTAGTTAAAATATCCTGCAACATGGTAGTTTCATCACGCTGATCACCATCATCAAACAAACGTAAATTGTTTTCGGATAAAATTACGATGAGAAGTTCCATTATTGCCGAACGGTTTCCAGAAAGATATTCGAACGAGGGGGTGCCTTGGTTATTTAAGAACAATAACTTTTGATCCCTTGGAAATTCGATAATATCCTTATTTTTTTGCGAGAGTATAATCTCCTCTACGTGCGGGTGAGCAACTAAATGATCATATGCATCACTGAAGAATTCAACTGAAGGGGCTGAATGGTTAGTTAATTTAATGTTAAAACCATTCCAGCGCATACTAAAACGAAAGTAAGGTTCATAATTTGCTCGAGGAGCGATGAAAACTTTTTTTCCGCTTAGAGACGATTTAGTTATTTCAAAGCGATCAAATTCAGGATTGTTTACGAACTGGATGGTTCTATCTGCGTCAGCTTGTTCATTTTTAAGCTTAATGGCGTCTAGCCCGCCATATGATAACTCTTGCGGGAGGCTTGCCCGGAGCTCAGATTGGTTATCACGGTTAATAAAAATAATTTCCTGAGTGGTTTCGTCAAAATCCCAATTGGCAAATTCATTAGGGAAGAACCCAACTTTCGTGGCCGCAGAAACCCGGCCATCCTCATGGAAGTAAAGGCTAAAGAACGATTTTGTCGTTTCTTCATCACTTCCTGTTAAAGTGAGCAAAATTGGATTGGGATCAGAATTCATTACGCTTTGGTAAATCCAAATCCGATCACGTATTAAGTTAAAAACTTCTTGTCTATTTATCATCAATTGTACATCCTTTATTTATGTTTAAACCATGCACTACTATGCTCTTGTTAACCACTAAAAAGGGTCTAATTTTGCAGCTATACGGTGTTAGTTGTAAGCTATGTCTAAAAAATTTAGCGTGTTGACTTTACTAGAGCTAATAGTTATCGTCAGCGATTATGAATTACTTTCATTATAAACGTTATCGAAATGTTTTTGTGTCAGTTTTTCTATGTTTGTGCAAGTTGTAATAGTATTGAGTAATTTTAAATTTCCAGCAAAATCTGCCAAAGTGAAGTTGCTTCTGGAAGCGAGTCAATCACTTCGTAACGACCTGCAAAATGATTAGTGATAATGTCTTGTAGCATGGCAGTTTCATCACGTTGATCAGCATCATTGTATAGGCGTAAGTTATTTTCGGAGATGATTAACGAGAGCAATTCCATAATTGCTGCCCGGGTTCCTGAAAAATAATCCAATGAGGGTTGCCCGTCTGCAAGGATAAACAAAAGATGCTGTTTTTTCGGAAGTTGCACGACGGGAATATTAGCTTGGGCGAAGATTACTTGCTTAATTTGCGGATGGTACGCAAGGTAATCATAAATTTCCGTAAGCATGGCTACCCGATTAGCTTCGTGGTCGACTAGATTGGTATTAAAGCCGGTCCATCGCAAAGTATCATAAAAGTCTTTTGTGTAGCTTGAGCGAGGTAGGAAAAAGGCCTTAGTGCCTCCTAAAAATTGTTCCGCAGCGTAGGTACTATTAAGGTGAGGGTAGTTGACAAAAAAATATATCGTATTGCCATCCCCAGGAAGCGCGCCCGTCTGTTTGAGCATTTCAATGCCATAAGGTAATTGCTTAGGCAAGCTAGTACGAATTCGTGGTTTACCATTTTGTTCAGTAAAAATAATTTCTTGGCTTGCTTCATCAAAATCCCAACCATTGTATTCATCGGGGATAAAACCTACGCCATTGGGTACATCTATGCGCCCATTCTTTTTAAACGTAAAGCATAAAAAGGCCGGCTTAGGTAAAAGGTTAATAAGTCCGGGGTGTGCCATATCTTTATTAAAATATTGCAGAATCCACACCCGTTCGCGCAATAAATTATAGACTTGTTTTTTGTTTAGCATTCAAATGAATTCCTTCCTTAAAGATACTTAAAGTTATCCGGGCAAGTTTTTCAAACGGGATAATTTTCTAAGTTTCCGTTGATCGACCGTTAGTATGACAATAAAGTATTTCCTACAAATGTTTTAAAAATGCAACAAAATCTGCCAAAGTGAAGTTGCTTCTGGAAGCGAGTCAATCACTTCGTAACGTCCCGTGAAGCAATTAGCGATAACGTCTTGTAACATAGTAGTTTCATCACGTTGATCAGCATCATTGTATAGGCGCAAGTTATTTTCGGAGATGATTAACGTAAGCAATTCCATAATTGCTGCCCGGGTTCCTGAAAAATAATCCAATGAAGGTTGTCCGCTTTCAAGAGTGAACAAGAGGTGCTGCTTTTCCGGAAGTTGCACGACCGGTTGATTGGTTTGAGAAAAGACCACCTGTTCAATTTGGGGATGGTACGCAAGGTAATCATAAATTTCCGTAAGCATGGCCACCCGATCATCCTCGTGGTCGACCAAGTTAGTATTAAAACCAGTCCAACGCAGGGTCTGGTAGAAGCCTTTGTCATAGGCTGAACGGGGTAGGAAGAAAGCTTTGGTACCGCCTAAGCAGTGGCTGGTTACCTGCTCCTGGTCAATGTGCGGATAATTAACAAAAAAGTACAAGGGATTAATGTAATCGTTATAAATTTTGAACGCCATGATTCCGTAAGGTAATTTTTGGGGTAGATCCGCCCGAAGATTTGACTGACCATCGCGACTAACAAATATAAGTTCTTGAGTTTCTTCATTAAAATCCCAACCGCCATATTCTACAGGTACGTATTTAATTCCAGTAGGGAATTCTAACCGGCCGTTATCCTTGAATTCGATAGAAAAGAACGCACGGGGATCGTCTAAACTAGTTATAAAACTCATAAAACCAGGAACTTCGGTATCAGGAGTTGTTTGTTTTAAGATCCATTCCCGGTCACGTAGTAGTTGATAAACTTGTTTTTTATTTAACATTCAATCGTGCTCCTTGTTTATTTATGTTTAAACCAAGCACTACTGTGAGGTTGAAAACCAGAGAAAAAGCTAGTTACTTTACGACCATGAACCAAACGATCTTGGAAATATTCGTAAGCCACGTAATTGGAAATCGCCATTTCAAATGCTCCGAGCCGGTAGCGTTCGTCGCCTTGCTTGAATTTTAATTTGGCTTCGGTAATTAGCTTGACCATCATTCCAAGGTATTCCATTAGTACTGCACGAGTTCCAGCCATCACCCCTAAATTTAGGGTGGGGAGCAAACTGCCGTTTCTCAAGAAAAAGTCTTGTAAATACTGGGGACCTTCGTTATTAAGAATAATGTCAGTTTCAAATAAAAATGCAGTTTCGTCGCCCATGTATAGCGTATCGGGTTTAATCTCGTCGAACGGATAGTTTAGCATGGTAACGTCGGTCGCGTCAGTTAGGACTGCTTTTTCGATTTCGGGATGGGCCTGTAAAAAATAAAAGGTCATAAAAATCCGGTAGAAATAAAGGGTCATATCAGGATAGCTTTGATATATTTTATCCAAGTTAACGTTAACCACGTGGAGGTTATCAATGGGTTCCTGGGTGGAATCGTTAGTCAAGACGTAGTACGGAACGTTAAAACGAGCTAAAGAATGAGTTTGTTCCGCTACCTTACTTGGAATATCTACGTTACTAGTGTCCGCATGATGAAGTAGATCTTCCATATGAGTGAAGAACTGACTGATAACGACGTTGGGTTCAATTTGCATATGTAATTCCTCCGTTTTTGGGGCGCTTTTAGAATAAAGTATGATGCTGTAAGTTGGACAGCATTTTTACTCTTAAACGATTCTAGCCTACCATTGATTATATACGCTGTAAAATTATTTGTGTATCAATTTTTTGGGAGGTTAGCAAATTAGCCGTGAATAAGAACGTAAAAAAGCGCGGGGGACAACAACGGAAGAGCTTGTGAGCACTAACTAAAAATCGACCATTATGCCTGAATTGGGCACAATGATCGATTTCGGGTTAGACGAAATAAACTGATTTTGGGCGCTATTAAAGTCAACACGCCAAAATGATTTTCGAAAAAATGTTCATTCGTGAAAAAGATTTCTTATTTTGTTCGCATACGTTTTAATGAGTGCGCAGTTGTAAACTACGGTAACACGTTAAATAACAAGGCACCTAACGCACCGCCGACCATCGGACCAAATACGGGAACCCAACTATACGCCCAGTCGGAATTGCCTTTATTGGCGATTGGAAGGATGGCATGGGCGATCCGCGGACCTAAATCCCGCGCCGGGTTAATTGCGTAACCGGTCGTTCCTCCAAGGGATAAACCAATGGCGGTGATTAAAATGCCGACCACAATCGGATTCAAGCCATCGGTGAAATTGCCCCGGGTGAAAGCTAACAGGGCGAACACTAAAACGAAAGTTCCAATTACTTCACTGATAAAGTTCATCGCGTAATTACGGATTGCCGGTCCAGTAGCAAAGATTCCTCGAATGTCGTCAGCGTTCTTAGTAACTTGCCAGTGGGGATAGTAATGGATCCAAACGCATACTCCGCCAAGGATGCCACCCAAAGTTTGGGCAATGCAGTAAGGAATCACGTTGGCCCAGGCGAATTTGCCGGCCATTGCCATCCCTAGGGTTACGGCTGGGTTCAAGTGAGCTGGACTTAGAAAGGCGGAGGTATACACCCCTAAGGTAACTGCTAATCCCCAACCAAGCGAGATTGCGATCCACCCCGCGCCCTCTGCTTTTGATTTCTTCAGAGTTACGCCAGCAACGACACCGTCCCCAAGTAAAATTAAGATGAATGTGCCGACAAATTCGCCGACTAACTGCATCCATAAACTAGTTTCCATATCTAAACTTACTCCTATCTCAGATAATCTAGGTGGGCTTCAGCGATTACGTCTTGAAGTTCTTGACTATGCTGTTGTTTTTGTTCCGCACTCCAGCTGAAGTAGCGGGCCATTTCGTCAACCACTCCTTGTTGAAGGTCGGCAATGGCGTCGTGGTGGAAGAGGAGATGGTTGGTCCGCCGGAGCAAGTAATCTACGGGGGTCAAGGTCATTTCTTCTTCCATCGAGTAGTGCAGACTGATGGTTTCCGCGAGACTTAAGCCAGGTGCAGCCGGCAAACGACCGATTTGACTAAAGACCCGGGCCGCGTTGGATCCGAAGAGGTTGGCAATCTTTTCCGCTTCGGGTTTGGAAAGGCCGCTTTCGATACCTTGTTTAGCAAAGAATGACAAAGTGGCGTCCACGTTTTGCGGATCGATATCTCCACCGGAAACTTGGAGGTGCTTGGAGTCGATCGAATTGAAGTTCCGGTTGAAGCGTTGCTTAAGCAGTTTAGCAATCAAGGCAATCGCGCCCGCGGCCATCTTCCGGTAATCGGTGATTTTACCACCAGCAAGGGTGATTAGGCCATCCTGAGCCACATCTAATGAACTACCCCGGGAAACTGCAGAAGGGTTCGGTTTATTTTCGGAAAGGGTGCTTTCTAAGTGATTAAGCACGTCTTCTACATCTTCACGACTAACTAATTGCTTTTCATATTTATCCACAATCGCAATTACTTCGTCAAAACTTTGTGCGGTAATTTTACCGGAATTGCCACCGTTGTAATCGGAGCTGCCGTTAGAAGCAATTAGTGGCCGTAAACCTGCCCAGCTAGCTTCCACATCGTCAATGGTGATTTCTGCTTCTGGATAGCGGTCGTTGATCGTCTTCAAAAGGTAATCCACGTCAGCTTGTTCAACCCGCGGGTGAAGGAAGTCGCCCTGGTAGTCGGTATCGGTGGTTCCAAAGTAGGTTTTACCTTCCCGCGGAATCGCAAAGACCATCCGACCGTCTTGTTGTCCAGAGTCAAAGTAGGTTGGTTGAGGTACGTTGAGTCGAGAACGATCGACTACTAAATGAACCCCCTTGGTAGGCCGCATTTGCGGAGTTACTTCGAGGTGGTCGTCCATTTCGCGGATAAAGTCGGACCATGGCCCAGTGGTGTTGATTACGAGACGAGCGTGGATGTCAAATTCTTCGCCAGTTAAGAGGTCCTTTACGTTGACCCCGTTGACGTTGCCGTTTTCGTCGTGCAAAATATGTTGGGCCTTTACGTGGCTAACCATCAAGCCCCCGTTTTCGTGAGCTTTTTTGATGTTTTCAATTACGAGGCGGGCGTCGTTATTCCGGTAATCCAGGTAAACACCGCCACCCAACAATTTGTCGGGATTAAGCTGGGGTTCACGTTGGAGAACCTCTTCCTTAGAAATTGTGTAATTAGTGTATTTAGGATCCGTAACCCCGGCTAGTTGGTCGTATAGGTTCATCGCAACCTTGACGGAGAACATGTTAAAAGTGGATCCCGGCTCGTCGTAAATTGGTAACAGCATTGGATCAGGCCGGGGAATGTGGGGCGCAATCCCTTGGACGACCGCCCGTTCCTTAACGGTGTCAGAAACTACTTCAACGTCGAAGTTTTTGAGGTAGCGAATTCCTCCGTGGACTAATTTAGTCGATCGCGAAGAGGTTCCTTCCGCAAAATCTTGCATTTCAATTAAGCCGTTATTCATCCCCATGGCGCTAGCCTGAATGGCTACTCCTGCACCGGTAATTCCACCGCCGATGGTCAGTAAGTCGAGTGTTTCATTTTTTAGACGTTCAATATCTTGTCTTCTACTTAATAATGAAAATGACATGTGATAATCCTCCTAAGAGTTAATTTGCTTTACGCGGTTGGTGCTTAAAATTTCGGGTTGCGGCGACGGCTTCTTGCCAACCTTGGTAAAGGTCACGGCGTTCTTCTTCACCCATCTGTGGTTTGAAGATTTTTCCAGGTTGGTATTCGGCTTTCAACTCGTCGAGATCTTGCCAATAACCAACGGCCAGGCCGGCTAGGAAGGCTGCTCCCAGCGCGGTAGTTTCTAAATCATGGGCCCGGTGTATTTCAATTCCCAAAATATCAGCCTGGAATTGCATCAGGTAATTATTGTTGGAGGCGCCGCCATCCACCCGCATTGCCGGGATATCAATTCCTGAGTCACGTTTCATCGTGTCAAGAACGTCCCGGGATTGGTACGCAAGGGATTGCAGGGTTGCCTTGATAAAGTCTTCTTTGGTAGTTCCGCGGGTAATCCCGAATACGGCCCCCCGGGCGTCGGAATCCCAGTAAGGCGCACCTAAACCAGTGAAGGCGGGAACCACGTAGACCTCATTTTCATTTTGCGAAGCTAACGCGGCGGCTTCTGAATCGGAAGCCTTTTTGAAGAGCTGCATTCCGTCCCGCAGCCACTGGATTGCCGAGCCAGCCACAAAGATGCTTCCTTCTAAAGCATAGTAAACCTTGCCATTAATACCGTAACCAATGGTGGTTAATAAATTATTATCGGATAATTGCGGTTGCTCACCAATGTTCATTACGGTAAAGGCGCCGGTCCCGTAAGTATTCTTGACCATGCCGGGTTCAAACGCGAGTTGGCCGAAGAGGGCCGCCTGTTGGTCACCGGCCATTCCAGCAATCGGAACTTCGCTACCATAGAAGTGGTAATCCTTGGTCTTACCGTAAACCATCGAATTTGGCTTAACTTCTGGCAGGATGGCTTCAGGAATGTTTAATAATTGCAAAATCTCGGAGTCCCATTTTAACTCGTGAATGTTGTAAAGCATGGTCCGGCTAGCGTTGGAGTAGTCAGTCACATGAACAGCACCATCAGTTAGTTTCCAAACTAGCCACGTATCAATGGTGCCAAAAAGGAGTTCACCGCGTTCGGCACGTTCTTGAGCGCCATTAATGTGGTCGAGGATCCAGCGGATTTTAGTCGCGGAGAAGTAGGCGTCGGTTACCAAGCCGGTTTTTTGGTGAATCAGGTCGCCATAGCCGTCTTTAATTAGTTGATCGGCAATATCAGCAGTTTGCCGCGATTGCCATACGATTGCATTATAAATTGGCAAACTGGTTTTCTTATCCCAAATGACGGTCGTTTCCCGTTGATTGGTAATCCCAATTCCGCTAATTTGACTGGGCTTGATGCCTGAGTCAATAAAAGCATTAGCAATCGTAGACGAAACGGCGTTCCAAATTTCGTTGGCATTGTGTTCTACCCACCCCGGCTTAGGGAAATATTGCGTAAATTCGCGTTGCGCATCGGCAACTTTACGCCCAGCATGATCGAATATGATCGCACGCGTGCTCGTGGTCCCTTCGTCGATGGCCAGAATGTATTTATCTGCCATGTCTGTACCTCCATAAATATTTAAGAATGGTTGAAGTTCAAGAAAGCGCTTTCGTAACTTCAAAACAATTATAAACTATTTGTAAGTAATTTAGAAATAGAAAGTTTTGTCGAGAACGACCACAAGAAATTACTATAGTACAGGCGTTTTTAATGTGTTTAAGTACTTTCTTTGATAGAGAAGATAACTACGTTTAAAAACAATACCCGATTAAGACGAACGAGCGGTTTTTAGTAATCGAAAAAGAGGCTGAGGGAAAATTCTCAGCCTCCTAATATTTATTTAGTATTAGTGGTATTTAAATTTATATCCATTGGACACGATCTTTAAATTTAGTTTCTAGGGTATCTTTAATTGAAACCGGAACGTCTTCATCTTGCATGATTTGGTTTTCAAATGCTTGGTGATAGGCTTCAATCAGGACCTGTCCCAGAAGTTCGATCAGCAGCGCTCTTGAAGCAACCAAAATGGTTAACGAACTATTGACTCTAATTTTGGAACGATCTAATTTTACAAACGGATTGTCCTGTAAATTTTCATCACTGATAACGGCAATTTCTTCCAAAGCGGAATGCTCTATTAGGTAATTGAGAATTTCATTGACACCAGCCAAATGTTTTAGGTCATTTTGAATGCGGTGGACTCCCAAGACATTGTTTTTTGCGACTTTTCCTATTTTAGAATCAGGTTGATAGTTTTTAGTTAAAATCATTTTGCCAGCCGCTAGTTGTGGAGCAGGAATGATAGGTTTCCTTATTTCTTTAAATAACTTAGGACGCGTAATTAGTCTTCGCGAAATACCCTGCGGGTTATGTTCCCTCATGATTAAATGCAAGCCCTCCTCTTGAGGAAGGCTAAAGCTTGTCGTTATTTGGTAGTCCTTATCCATGAGTTCAACTAATTGTTGAGCTTCGTTAAACTGCCAGTTGCAATACTCAGGGGGAAGAAATCCCATCCGAGTTGGGAAGGAGACCTTTCCATTGGGGTTTAATTGTAGAATTAAAATCCCTTGATTTTGACCCATCTCAATCGTTGCTCCGGTCCCGTCATCTCCCGCATTTTCAACAATCCATTCTTGCTTATCAAGCATATGCATTAATTTTTTAATATCCATTTTTTACCACCCGTTATTTGTGCTTAAACCACGCACCGCTAGTACGTTCATTGTACATAAAAAGGGTACTGACTTCGCGGCCATGTCTGATCCGGTTGTAAAAGTACCGGTAAGCGATGTAGTTAACTAAAGACATTTCATAGTTACCCAGTCTTTGTTCCGGCACTCCGCGCATTTCTTCTACTTGAATACGATTAAAGATGCTAACGAAGATTGTTAAAAATTCAATAATCGTTTCTCGCGTTCCCACGATTACCCCTGGGTTGAGTAGCTGTAGTTCGGGATTTTCTTCGAAAAAGTTCCTCATTTCGGGCGTTTTAGCATCCCTTTTAATAATTCCTGCATCTAAGTAGTTAATTTCGTCGCCAAAATATAAGAACTTATCTTCTACTTGGTCAAAGGGATAATTGAGTACAGTAACATCGGTAGCGTCAACTAAAGCCATTTTTTCAAATTCGGGATGCTGGACCAAAAAATTTAACGCAAGTTCCCAACGGATAAAGTATAGCGTTAATTTATATCGCTGAGGGTTAACTTGCACAGGTTCAATATGTAAATTAGCTTGCTTTTTTTGCCCAATCCCGTTAGCTAAAACGTAGACGGGAATATCATAGTAAGCGGCAGACTGGGCCAGCGATTGGCAAATTTCGGTTAGCCCGTTAGTTTCTTCCGCTCCCCACGTAAACTGCGGATCATAGAAACCTTTCAAAAATTCTCCTAGAATAATATTGTTTTTAGATATAGTAGTCATTAGTTTTTAACTCCTAGTTAAACAGCACAGTGTTTGTGAGCTTCTAATATTAGAGGGGTGAGCAGTAGGTTATACACTCTACGGAGATTATATCACACGATAAACTATTAAAGCGGGTTATTAAAATAAAACGAGACTATCTCTGTTTATAATGGAGAAATATTAGCCGTTAGAAGCGATTTAAACATCCTTAATGATAAATTGTCGCGCTTCCGGAATCTTGGAATTAGTAACTATTTCCAATCCTGCATTTGTCGTTTTAAATAAAAAAGCAGGAACCAGAGCTTAAATTCTGGTTCCTGTTTTCATTAGGTTACGAGCTTGTCGGTAGTTCTTTCACTTTGGTCGCTAAGCTTGTCTTAGCCCAATTGATCTACGGCGTCCATTAAGGAAGCTACCTTAGCGTTGTCGTCCTGGCGGTCAATTTGGATTACTTGCCAGCCTGCTGCTTGAGCCGGTTGGATATCCTTAGTAGGGTCGACCGCGATGTGATCGTGTTCGTCAACGTCACCTAACTGTTGGGCAACGTATGCGAAGAATCGTGCGTTAGGTTTGTAAGCCTGAACGTCTTCGGCGGTGATGATTTGATCAAAATTGTGTTCTAGTTTAACTACGTTAGCTTGAATTAAGTCTTTAGAGTGGTTGGTCAGTAAGACGGTCTCGTAGCCCTTTTCCTTAATGTTATATAGTGCAGTTGGTGCGTCGGGGAACGGCTCCATTACCGTGTGGGCAATTAAAACGTCACTAAAATCACTTGGGTCAATCGTGAAGTTTAGTTCTTCCGCAGTTTCGTTTAGAGCCACTTCCATTAGTTTAGAGTACTTCATAAATTCACCTTGTTGCATTAAAGCTTGTTCTTTTTGGCGGTAAGTATCCCGAACCTTCTTTTCGTCAATATCGTAGCGGTTGCCAATTCGTCCAACCGCTTCGTAAAAGGGTTGCACGTTAAACAAGGTGTCAAACCCTGCAAAGCTAACTACTTTTTTCATTTATAACACCATCCTCAATTATTCTTACCAATCCATTATACAGGTTTCTAGCAAATCCTAAATTCAAAACTTGGCGAGAGTTTTAGTTATGCTAACATAAGTAAGGCTAATCTTTTGAACGAGGTGGAATGCTGATGCATTTAAAAATTGAAGACACCCGTCTATCAACCCTGTTGAATTCAGTGGTGGTGGGCGGTTTAATCGGATTAATTGTTAGTATTTTTCGACTGGCGATTGAAAAGCTGCTAATCTTTTTCCAACAGCTATACCAAAATTTTTCCACCGACTGGCAGTGGATTGTCCTGTTAAATCTTATTTTAGCAGTCGGAGTAGGCTGGTTAGTTAAAACGACGCCAGATATTTCGGGATCCGGGATTCCCCAAATTGAAGGACAGCTATCGGGAGAATACGAGGAACAATGGTGGCCGGTATTGTGGAAAAAGTTTGTTGGGGGTATTTTAGCAATTGGTTCGGGATTAATGTTAGGACGAGAAGGCCCTTCGATTCAGCTAGGAGCAGCCGTAGGACAAGGCTGGAGCGAAACTTTACGGTATCGCGGTTCGCAACGCCGGGTGTTAATTGCCGGAGGAGCAGCTGCCGGTCTATCCGCCGCTTTTAATGCTCCGATTGCGAGCACCCTGTTCGTGCTAGAAGAAATTTACCACAACTTTTCCACGTTAGTGTGGATTAGTGCGCTGACGAGTGCGGTGGTGGCAAACTTCATTTCGCTGACCTTTTTTGGGCTAACCCCCGTGTTGGCAATTGTTTATCCCCACGCACTGCCGCTTAATTTATACTGGCACTTGTTGGTATTAGGAATTTTACTGGGGCTTTTTGGCCGGTTGTATCAAATCTGCACGCTGAAATTAAAGACTTGGTACGGCAAAATTAAATTTTTGCCACGATGGTTGGATAGTTTAGTGCCCTTTATCTTAATTATTCCGGTAGGCTGGGGATGGCCGTCCTACCTTGGCGGGGGAAACACGCTGATTACCACGATTGCGGCGCAAAACCCGGTGTTTGTGACGCTCTTGATTTTGCTAGTGATTCGGTTTGTTTTCTCCATGGTTTCGTATGGTTCAGGGCTACCAGGTGGGATTTTTCTTCCTATACTAACGCTCGGAGCGGTAAGTGGCGCCCTTTACGTAAGCATAATGGCACACTGGGGGTTGATCGACGCCCGTTACTTACCTAACTTTGTGATTTACGCCATGGCAGGGTACTTTGCCTCAATTGGGAAGGCGCCGTTTACGGCCATTCTATTGATTACCGAAATGGTGGGGTCGTTGCAGCATTTAATGCCGTTAGCGGTGGTGGCACTAGTGGCCTACATTGTGTTGGATTTATTGGGCGGCGAACCAATTTACGAATCGTTGCTCCACCAGTTGGTACCGGATATTTTAGCGGAACCGCAAGGCCGACAAGAACGGGTGGAAGTATTTGTAAAAGAAGGCTCCCAATTTGATGGGGCGGCAGTCCGCAACGCGCAATGGCCCGCACATAGTTTATTGATTAGTATTCAGAGGGGCCCGCGCGCAATTGTTCCGTCTGGAGATACGGTAATTAAGGCGGGCGATACGCTGGTAGTAACGTTACAGCACGGAAATCGAAAATACGTAGAGGAATACATAAAACAGAGGGCGGAAGTGCCCGGGTAATCTCCGAGGATTAACAGAAATGCCGGGTTAATCGCGTTTTTGGCGATTGAGCCGGTATTTTAGTTAACCGGAAGAGATTGGGCACTGGAGCCCATTTCGGCCATGCGGCAAAGAAGCGCGAGGGTTAACAGAAATGCGGAATTAATCGCGGTTAGGCGATTGGTTCCGCATTTTGGTTAACCGGAGAGAGCTGGGTTACGGAGCCCGTTTCGGCCATGCGGCAAAGAAGCGCGAGGATTAACAGAAATGCCGGGGTAATCGCGTTTTTGGCGATTGAGCCAGTATTTTAGTTAACCGGAAGAGATTGGGCACTGGAGCCCGTTTCGGCCATGCGGCAAAGAAGCGCGAGGATTAACAGAAATGCCGGGGTAATCGCGTTTTTGGTGATTGAGCCGGTATTTTGGTTAACCGGAAGAGATTGGGCACTGGAGCCTGGTTCGGTTATGCGGCAGGAAAGCACGGACCTTTTCCTGATGTCCCGATGTCAGAAAATTGCTGCGTCAAATGTTTACTAATAGAACTATTAAAACTAAAGGGGTCCCTTTTTTTCGATTATCTGTTATGCTAATCACGAAAATATAATTGGAGGTAATCGTATGGCAAATTTAGTTCGAATTGGTAAAAGTGACGTAGAAACCACGGCGTTAGGATTAGGAACTAATAAAGTTGGCGGGCATAATTTGTTCCCGAATTTAAAGGATGAAGATGGTTATGCGGTCGTGCGGAAGGCGCTGGATGAAGGAATTCAATTGCTAGATACCGCCTTTATTTATGGGAAGGGTCGTTCAGAAGAGATTATTGGCGACGTTTTACAAGATTACGACCGCTCTAAAGTGGTTTTGGCAACTAAGGCGGCCCAAGATCCGCTGCACGATTACCAACCCAACAACGATCCAGAATTTTTAACGTTGCAAATCGACGCAGCTTTGCGGCGGTTGAAAACGGACTATATTGATATTTTTTACATTCATTTTCCAGACGAAACTACTAACAAATACGAGGCAATCAACGCGTTAGTTAAGGCACGTAAAGAAGGAAAAATTAAAGCCATTGGGGTCTCTAATTTCTCCTTAGCACAAATTAAGGAAGCTAACGTGGAAGACGTGATCGACGTTGTCGAAGATGATTACAGTTTAGTGCACCGGGATGCGGAAAAGGAATTGTTCCCATATCTCGCAGAACACCAAATTTCTTTTGTACCATACTTCCCATTGGCGTCAGGAATTCTTACGGGAAAATATACGAAGAAGGATCATGAACGCTTTGACCAGTACTCGGAAGCTCAATTTAATCAGATAATTGAAGCAACTGAAAAAGTGCGCCAAATTGCGGAAGCAAAACAGGCGACCGTGGCGCAAGTGATCTTGGCGTGGTACTTGAAGAACCCGGCCATCAGCGTGGTAATTCCAGGGGCTCGCAAACCGGAACAAGTGGAAAGCAACGCAAAGGCAACGGAAATTGAACTTAGCGAACAAGAATATAAGGAAATTGACGAATGGTTTAAAAACTAGAGGGCGGAGTAACCCGGGTAGCTCTTGAGGATTAACGGAAATGCGGCATTAATCGCGGTTTAGGCGATTGATGCCGCATTTTGGTTAACCGGAGAGAGCTGGGTTACGGAGCCCATTTCGGCTATGTAGCAAAGAAGCGCAAGGATTAACAGAAATGCCGGGTTAATCGCGCTTTTGGCGATTGAGCCGGTATTTTGGTTAACCGGAAGAGATTGGGCACTGGAGCCCGTTTCGACTATGCGGCAGGAAAGCGCAAGGATTAATGAAAATGCGGCATTAATCGCGGTTTAGGCGATTGGTTCCGCATTTTGGTTAACCGGAAGAGATTGGACACTGGAGTCCGTTTCGGCTATGCCGCAAAGAAGCACGTGAATTTTCAGCGTGAGTGGTTAACAAAATTCGAGGAAGATTGCTTAATCCCAAAAGCGGTTATTATGTCTGGAATTGGCATAATAACCGCTTTTTATATTAGCACGCACTAACTATTCGACTTTTATTGACTACTCTCGAATCAAATCGGCAATTCTTTGTTGGTAAGGACTTAAGATCCGGTCTTTACGTTGGACCAGGTTCATGTAAAACAAGGGTTGCTCTTCATCGAAAAAGGGCAGAACCCGAACGTCCGGGCGTTTAATTACCGCAGAATTGACGATAAAACCCACCCCTACGTTTTGGGCCACCATTTCTTGAATTACTTGGGAATCATTGCTTTGGTAAACCACGTTAGGTCGAAAATTGGTAATGTTGCTGAAATTACGCAGAGCTTCCGCGTGAACAAAATTGCTATCAAAGGTGATAAACGACTCGTTTTTTAATTCGGAAAACCAGATTTTGTCGCGAGAAAAGAAGGGCGATTGGTTACCGACAATTGCGACAAAATGGTCGTTGCCCAAATGTTGGTAAGCTAGATTTTCGTTGAATTGCTTTTCGATGGCCCCCATTAGGGACATGTCGAGGGTCCCAGCAAGCAGCATTTCCTCTAGCTCAGCCGACCCTTTTTCCACGGGCACGATGGCCTTTAACAAATTTTGTTCGGTAAGGCGTTTGGCAATCCGCGGGAAAAAGTACTTGGTCATAATGGGTGGCAGACCCAAGATTAATTTTTTCGTATTGATATTTTTAATGCTATTTTGGGCGACGGTTAAGTGGTCCAAGATGGCCTGCACGTGTTCGTCGAGTTGTTGACCGCTTAGGGTGACGGACAAATGGTGTCGGCCTTGATCTCGGGTGAACAGCGTGGTTTGAAAAGTATCTTCTAAGCGTCGGATAGCCATGCTGATAGTGGGTTGGCTAACGTTAAATTCTTCAGCAACCGTAGAAAAATTTTTATTTTTTACTAGCGAATGAAAATATTTTAAATCTTTAGTGTTCATAACGTTCCTCCATAACCTTATTATATCAAGCTTTTTCGGTTAAATATAAAAATAATTTATAATATGCTAATAATTTGACTATAGCAACCAAGGAGTCTTAAACTTACCGCGTAATAAAAAATTGGAGGAAAGCAAAATGACTGAAAAAGCAATGAGTATTTTGAACAATCCTTATTTAAATAAGGGAACTGCATTTACAAAAGCAGAACGCGATCAGTTAGGGCTTAACGGTTTGATTCCACCATACATCCAGACTTTGGATGAACAGGTAGCACAAACTTACGCTCAATTTCAAACTAAGGCTAATGATTTAGAAAAACGGTTATTCTTGATGCAAATTTTCAACGAAAACCGGGTACTATTCTACAAGTTGTTCAGTGAACACGTTGTTGAATTTATGCCAATTGTTTACGATCCTACCATTGCGGATACGATCGAAAACTACAGTGAGCTTTATGTTCAATCACAAAACGCAACTTTCCTTTCCATTGATGATCCAGATAACATGGAAACGGCGTTGAAGAACGCGGCTGATGGACGAGACATTCGTTTAATCGTAGTTACTGATGCAGAAGGTATTTTAGGAATCGGTGACTGGGGAACTAACGGTGTCGACATTTCGGTTGGTAAGTTGATGGTTTATACCGCTGCTGCTGGAATTGACCCAAGCCAAGTTCTTCCAGTTGTGTTGGATGTAGGAACTAACAACGAAAAATTATTGAAGGATCCAATGTACCTTGGTAACCGTCACGAACGGATCAAGGGCGACCGTTACTTTGAATTTGTGGACCAATTTGTTCAAACTGCAGAAAACCTATTCCCTAATATGTACCTGCACTTTGAAGACTTTGGACGTGACCACGCGGCAAAGATTTTGAACAAGTACAAGGATCGTTACGTAATTTTCAACGATGATATTCAAGGTACCGGAATTATTACTTTAGCTGGTATTTTAGGTGCCCTAAATATTTCTAAGCAAAAGATTACGGATCAAGTTTACCTAAGCTTCGGTGCTGGAACTGCAGGTGCCGGAATCTTGAGCCGGATTTACGCAGAAATGGTTGAAAACGGCTTGTCCGAAGAAGAAGCTAAGAAACACTTCTACATGGTCGACAAGCAAGGTCTTTTGTTTGATGATGACGAAACGTTGACGCCGGAACAAAAGCCATTTGCACGTAAGCGCAGCGAATTTGAAAACCCAGAAGAATTGACCGACTTGCTATCCGTAGTGAAGGCAGTTCACCCAACTATCATGGTGGGTACTTCTACAAAACCTGGTGCCTTCACCGAAGAAGTGGTTCGTGAAATGGCTGCTCATACGGAACGCCCAATTATCTTCCCATTGTCTAACCCAACTAAGTTAGCTGAAGCAAAGGCGGAAGACTTGTTGAAATGGACGGATGGTCGTGCCTTGATTGCTACCGGAATCCCGGTTGACGATATTGAATACAACGGTGTTACTTACCAAATTGGTCAAGCTAACAACGCGTTGGTTTACCCTGGTTTAGGTTTAGGGGTCATTGCCTCAACTGCTAAAGTATTAAATGATACAATGATTTCTAAGGCTGCTCATTCATTGGGCGGTATCGTAGACGTAAGCAAACCAGGAGCAGCGGTATTGCCACCAGTTTCCAAGTTGAGTGAATTCTCACAAACGGTTGCGGAAGGCATTGCCCAAAGTGCAGTTGATCAAGGATTGACAAAAGAAACCATCACCGACGTGAAAAAAGCGGTGGCAGAAACCCGGTGGACTCCTGAATACTAAAAATTAGGAGCGATAACGATGGCGGACTATCGAATTGAAGAAGATACATTAGGAAAGGTAAAGGTACCTCAACAGGCTCTATGGGGCGCACAAACTGAACGCAGTCGGCATAATTTTGCGACGGGACCGTTGATGCCAGTCGAAGTAATTCGAGCATTAATTAACGTCAAAAAGGCGGCTGCGGGGGTGAACAATCGGTTTGGATTATTACCTACCGAAAAAACGCGGTTAATTCAAAAGGCGAGTGACCAATTATTGGCCTTAGATGATGCAACTTTAATGCAGGATTTCCCCCTGCGCGTTTTCCAAACTGGTTCGGGAACCCAGACGAACATGAACGTCAACGAAGTGATTGCGCACGTTGCCCAACAAATTGATTCTGATTTGGCGCTTTTACCTAACGACGACGTCAACAAATCGCAAAGTTCTAACGACGACTTTCCTACGGCAATGAACATTGCGGCGAGTCAAGCAATTAACCACCTTCTACCAGTGATTAAAAACTTGATTGCCACATTAACGGAAAAACAAAGACAGTATTGGGACGTGGTTAAAATCGGGCGAACCCATCTACAAGATGCAACGCCATTGACTTTCGGCCAAGAAATTAGCGGTTGGGTAAGTACGTTAGAACATGATTTAGATTACCTGGAGAAGCTCAAGGATACGTTATTAGAGCTACCAATTGGGGGAACCGCAGTGGGAACGGGATTGAACGCTCCTGCCGGCTATGACTTAGAAATGGTCAACGAATTGAGTAAGGTGTACGACTTACAATTTACGACCCAAAATAAGTTCTTCGGGCTTAGTGCACATTCTGGAATTGGAGCTGTGCACGGCGCGGTGAAAACTTTGGCAGCCGATTTATTAAAAATCGCTAATGACATCCGTTTCCTAGCAAGCGGTCCGCGGGCTGGTTATGGGGAATTGACGATTCCGGCTAACGAACCCGGGTCTTCAATCATGCCTGGTAAGGTTAATCCAACCCAAGCGGAAGCATTGACCATGGCAGCAACTCAGGTAATGGGTAATGACGTAACGATTAACGTTGCTGCTAGCCAAGGAAACTTTGAGATGAACGTTTATAAACCGGTAATTATCTTCAACTTTTTAGATTCCGTCAATTTGTTAAGCGGGGTAGTGGCTCAGTTTACCGAAAAGATGGTCGCGGGAATTGAAATTAACGCCGACCGGATGCTGGACTTGGTGGAACAATCACTAATGACCGTGACGGCGCTGTCGCCACATATTGGCTATCATCAAGCGGCAGAGATTGCCCAACTAGCAAGTCGGGAAGGATTGAGCCTCAAGCAAGCTGCATTAAAGAGCGGTTTGGTGAATGAAGCGGACTTTGACCGGTGGGTCGATCCGTTGAAAATGACGAATAACAAAAGAGAGTGAGTGAATTCGGGTAATCTTTGAGGATTAAGAAAATTAGGACATTAATCGCGGGTTTGGCGATTGATGGCATAATTTGGTTAACCGGAGGAGATTGAATTCGGGAACTCATTTCAAAAAAGAGAGAGTGAGTGAATTCGGGTAATCTTTGACTGTGCAGCAGAGAAGTACAGGAATTAAGAAGATTTTCCAAAAGCTCGTTATAAAGAGAAAGAGAGAGTGGGTAAGATGGCGGCATTTATTACGTCCGTTGAAAGTATTATTACCATTCTGTTGATGATGGCCCTTGGCTTTGGTCTACGAGGAATGGGATGGTTTGACGACCATTTTAGTGGTAGTATTTCAAAATTAATTATGAACGTAGCTCTACCAGCTTCAATTTTTGTATCGGTAATGAAGTATTTAACGTTACCAAAACTAGTTAGTTTATCAAGCGGATTGATTTATTCGTTTGGTGGAGTAATTATTGGATATATCATCGCATGGATTACGGTTAAGTTATTAAAGGTTCGCCCAGGACGCCGCGGACTCTTTATGAATACCGTAGTTAACGCAAACACCATTTTCATTGGATTACCACTGAACATTGCGCTGTTTGGTTCGCAAAGTTTGGCATACTTCTTGGTTTACTACGTAACTAACACGGTTTCGACGTGGGCGTTCGGGGTATTCTTGATTGCCAACGACGACCCAACTAAGCAAAAGGGTGACCAAGGTACAGAACGTAAAGTGAACTGGAAGAAGCTTCTTCCACCACCACTTCTTGGTTTTATCGTTGCCATCATCTGGTTGGTACTCGGGTTGCCAGTGCCAAGTTGGGCAGGCAACACCTTGAGTTACGTGGGTAATTTGGTAACCCCATTGTCATTAATTTACATTGGGATTGTGCTTTACGACGCCGGATTGAAGAGTATCCACTTCGACCGTGATACGATCTTTGCATTACTTGGACGTTTCGTATTGTCACCATTGGTAATTACCGGTTTGATTTTGCTTGGTGCACACACCGGACACGTATTGCCAACGATGGAAATGCAAACATTGATTGTGCAAGCAGCAGCACCAGGATTAGCGGTTATGCCAATCCTAGCAAACGAATCACATGGTGACGTAAAATACGCAACCAACTTGGTAACGACAAGTACGATCCTATTCATCGTAGTCGTACCAATTGTGATGACGTTGATTCAATTTATCTAGAGGACCCGATTAGGTCTCGAGGACTAACTTAATTAGGGCATTAATCGCGGTTTGAGCGATTGATGTCCTAATTTGATTAATCGGAGGGAAGTGGGTTTCGGAGCCCGTTTCGGCATAGCGGTATTAGAATATGGAAAATGTGGTTTTACGGAGAAGTGGTTTAGCGATCGCAGCCAAGAATATATGACTGGTTAAAAAGCTAGCAAAAATTAAAGAGAGAAAAGACTTGAAGCATTCTTCATGGGGAGAAGGACGGTTCAAGAAAATGGTTAAAAATTAACAGAGGACGGAATTCAGTTGTGAATTTCGCCCTCTGTTTTATTTTAAATACGAGTTTTATACATAGAATCTACGAACTATAGTTAGAGCAGTGTCTATATTGAAAAGAATGACTACTGATTATGAAGGAATGGTTTTAAAGTTAGTTTAATTTCCAATCCTAAACCGTGTGCATAACGATTTAGAGTTTCTAGAGAAGGGGTGGAGTCAAGACTTTCAATTTTAGCGATGCGAGATTGTGCCATGCCAATTCTTTTACCCAACTCTTTTTGCGTAATGTTTAGCTTGATTCGACGCTCTTGTAGATAAGTAAGAGTTTCAATAAGGTTTAACTCTTCAGTTGGAATATTCTTAGTGACTTTTTTTCTGAGTTCGTTCCAAGTAGCCATGTCAACTAATCCTTTCTAATGTCGTTGTAACCAGTCGTCTAATCTGTTAATTGCGATGTGAACTTCCCGTGGATCGGTTCGATTTTTTTTCTTAGAGTAATGATGGAGCAGAATATAACGATTCTTATTCCAAGAGGCGTAAAAAATTCTTTCGGGTTGTGGTCTTAGCTCCATCAGGGGATGTTTATAGCCCTTTATAAATTTGACCTGAGGTTCTTTTAAGAGCGGTCCTAAATCTTGTAACAAATCAAGCTGGTGAATAATTTTTTTAGAATAGCTCGATCATTTTTTTGGTGGCTTTTAGAAAGAGCCACAATATAATCAGATACTGGGCTTTTTCCATTGCTGTCAAAATAAAAATCAATTTCGTACATAAATCAACCTCTTTAATACTTAGAAATATAATAAATTTGTTATATAATTTCAATTGAATTTAATTGTGGAGGCATAATTGTATATTTACCAACGTACAAAGCTGGAATGGCGGGTAACCTCCCTAAATTTAAATACGCAACTTTAAAATAATGATTTAAAGAATTCTGATTGGTAATGAGGACTTAAAAAGCAAAGATTTGACGAGTTCGTTAAAATTTGATAATTTACTTGTTGATAAAACCTATCTAAACGCGAATGGGGAAATTTTGATGAGTGTGGCAAGTATCTAAATGTAAATATTGGCGCTAATTGAACCGGGGAAGACGGTTTTTTTTGGCATGCTTTTACAAGCGATACCTGTCAAAATAAATTTTAAGTTTAGTTTGAAGACGACAGGGGATTACTGTGGTCTTTTTTGTTTCAATTAGGTTTTATCGGATAGGTGTCTCTTTTATGAGAGGAAAAAGAGATGTTTGATCAATCATTATTTAAAAAATTACAATTTGACCGAGTAAAAAGGGGAGTTATTGCTAAAGCAGTTGGTGATTTTAGTAAAGAGAAACTTGAAAATATGCCAATTGAAAGCAATTTAGCAAGTATCAGGGTTAAACAACAAGAAACTAAAGAAGCACGAATAATTATTGAAAGTGGTCAATATATTCCATTACTAGGCTTGAAACAGATTAACCGGTTAATGAATAAAATTGATAAAGGCGTGATTCTGACACCCGCGGAGCTAATTGAATTTGCAGATTTCTTGCGTAGTAACCGGATGTTAAAAAAATTCTTTGAAAAGAATCGGTACCAGACGCCAATCCTGTATAAGTACAGCCAGGCGTTATCTAAATTCACGACTACCGAAGAGCACATTTACCAAAAGGTTGATGATTATGAAGTACTAGATGATGCTTCTCGAGATCTTCGGAAGGCGCGGAGACAATTTAAAACCATCAAGGACGAAATTCAAGATAAACTAATGAAGTTTTTGCGAAGTCCTAAAAACAAGCCGATGATCCAGGACGTTTTGATAGTTGAAAAGCAAGGCTCGATAACCGTCCCAATTAAAGCATCCTATAAATTTAAGGTTCCTGGTACGATTGTGGATCAATCAAGTAACGGTCAAACCGTTTATATTGAGCTAGATTTAGTCGCTAAGCTTAACGAAAAACTCGCGTTTCAAAAGGCAGTTATCGAATCTGAAAGCTATCAGATTTTAGCTGAATTAACGGGCGAATTAAGTGAACAAAGAACAAGTATTTTAAATGCTATTGACGCTGTGACAATGTTTGACATTATCTTTGCAAGGGCGAAGTATAGCCGGGAATACGGTGGAATTACTCCGCAAATCAACCAAGCGGAGCGCATTAATATAATTCAAGGGCGGCACCCGTTCTTGGTCGGTGACCCCGTGCCGTTAGACTTTCAATTAGGAAAGGATTACCGGGGATTGATTATTACAGGTGCTAACGCCGGTGGTAAGACAATCGTCATGAAAACAGTGGGATTGTTAACCTTGATGGCGATGGCTGGATTACAAGTTCCTGCCCAAACAGGGACTGAATTAGCAGTTTTTGACCAACTATTTGTGGATATCGGCGATGAGCAGAATATTGAAAATCAACTCAGTACCTTTTCTGCCCACATGAAAAATATTGCAAAGATTGTTCAAAAGGCCGGTCGTAATACACTGGTTTTATTAGATGAGTTGGGCAGCGGAACTGATCCTAACGAAGGGGCCGGATTGGCGATTGCGATTCTGGAAGATTTGTATCGAAAGGGAGCATTGATCGTTGCTACGACCCATTATGGAGAGATTAAGAATTTCACTAAAAAGCATGCGGATTTTACGCCGGCCGCAATGAAATTTGATCGTGAAACACTAACTCCTAAGTACGTACTGCAAGTTGGTGAAGTTGGCGACAGTCAGGCGCTTTGGATTGCCCAAAAAATGAGGTTGCCCAAAGCATTGATTCAGCGGGCAGGTAAATATATTACCAATCAGGCGAAATATGCAACCAAAAAAATACAGTTTCCGAAGTTGGCGAAGACTGATCAGCTGCCCGATAAAGCCGAAAACGAATTGAGATACCAAAAAGGCGATCAGGTTTATTTAACGGAACTCAAAAAGGTGGGACTAGTTTACGAAGATCACGGCGATGACACGGTAGCAGTCTTTGTAGAACACGGTTTTCAGAATGTTTTACGAAAACGAACGCGATTAAAAATGGCCGCCGACAAATTGTATCCCGTGGATTATGACTTGGAGAGCCTCTTTACTGATTTTCACCAACGAAAAATGCGTAAAGATTTAGAACGGGGCTCTAAAAAAGCTCAGAAGCAGTTGGATAAAATTGCCCGGGCAAGGCGAAACAAAAATTAAGAAATGAACTAAAAATTGCGCAGGCTGTGAATATTAGCTAGGAATCGGTAATTATGTCTAGTTTAGGCATCGTTACCGATTTTTAGTTAGGGAGCTGGCACCCGTCGCATTACATTAGAAAATCAACCAAAAAACGCTTTTTGAGAATTCAATTCTTAAAAAGCGTTTTTCAGTAACTCTACCCTATGGTAAGCAATCAGGATCTAAACTTAACCGCGGGAAGGAATCTTGATCTGCGCTGAATCTAAGGCTAGTGCTTCGGTTTTACGCATTAAGTCGTTTAGATAAAATCCCTTAGGCAGGTTAGTAGGTTCCTTGAGCGCGTAAACGGTCAACGTATATTCGTGGTCGGTAGGCGGCTTAGGTCCCGAATAGTGTTCGAAAATTGCGGGATCATCCACGTCTAAAAACTTAGAAACGTAACTATTCTTTCCCTGGGTCATCCCGTTTTCCAAAGCACTAGCGTTTTCAGGAATCAGATTGGTCACGGCAATGTCGGTCGCGATCCAATGAATCCACGGAAAACCAGCAACGGGAACGGCGTCGTAATCAATTAAAGTTAGTGCTAAGGCTGCTGTGTCAGTAGGCAACTCACTAATTTCAATGGGAAAAGACCGAATTGGCAAATCGTGAAGCTTGTCGGCTGCGGGAGCATATTTGCCAAAACGATCGGGTAAGTACCCGTTAGATAATGCAACGTTAATTTTCATAATTCATCACCTTCCTAGTTTGATTATAACCGTAAAGTTTCGTAAGTGGTAAACAACCTAGTTTGCTAGACAAACTTTAATAATTTTCCGTCAAGTTGTGCGATAATTAAAAGAGATAATTAGAAATGGGGGCACGGTTTTGAAATTAATTTCGTGGAATGTGAATGGTTTGCGTGCGGCAGTAAAGCACGGCTTTTTGGACGTTTTCAACGAGTTGGATGCGGATATATTTTGTGTCCAAGAAACCAAGCTACAGGAAGGACAAATTGACCTGGATTTGCCGGGGTACCACCAGTACTGGAATTATGCAGAAAAGAAGGGGTATTCGGGAACGGCCGTCTTCACTAAACGGGAACCGGTGGCGGTCTCTTACGGTTTAGGAATTCCTGAATTCGATCAAGAGGGACGGGTAATTACCCTAGAGTACGAGAAGTTTTTCTTGGTTACCTGCTACACTCCTAATTCACAGCCGGAATTACGTCGTTTGGATTACCGAATGAACTGGGACGACGCCTTCCGAGCTTACGTAAAACAACTTGCCGACACTAAGCCGGTAATTTTTTGTGGGGATTTAAACGTAGCTCACGAAGAAATCGATTTGAAAAACGACCGTACTAACCACCATAATGCCGGGTTTACTGACGAAGAACGGCAAAAATTTACCGAACTGCTACAAAGTGGGTTTACGGATACTTACCGCTACTTCTATCCTGATAAAGAGGGCGTTTATTCGTGGTGGAGCTACCGGTTTAACGCGCGAGCCAACAATGCGGGTTGGCGAATCGATTATTTTGTGACCTCCCAAGCATTGGACAAGCAACTCGCGGATGCTAAAATTCATACGGAGATTTTTGGCTCAGACCACTGTCCAATCGAACTTGACCTGAATTTATAGAAACATGATATAGGAGAGAAAAGATGAGTTTACCGAAGCCAATTGAAAAAATGAACCTAACGGAAGCTAACGAACTTGCGGAACAACTCCGTGAAAAGCTCGACCGCTGGAGTGAGTTGTACTACACCAAAGATGCTCCCGAAGTCGAAGATTACGTTTATGATGAAAATTATGCGGACTTGCAAGCTTTAGAACAAGCATTTCCAGAAATTGCTTCACCAGATTCAATCACCCAACGCGTGGGGGGCGAAGTGCTTGCCGGATTTACCAAGGTTACCCACACCGAACCGATGCTGTCGATGGGCGACGTTTTCTCTAAGGAAGAGTTGGCGGAGTTTGACCAGCGCATTCAGAAAAATGTGGGCCATCCAGTTGATTACAACGTGGAGCTTAAAATTGACGGATTAGCGATTTCATTAGTGTATGAAGACGGTAAGCTAGTGCAGGGTTCCACCCGGGGAGACGGTAACATTGGTGAAGACATTACCAAGAATTTAAAGACCATTAAATCGGTTCCCCAGACCCTTAGTCGGCCGCTTTCTTTGGAAGTCCGGGGAGAATGCTACATGCCGAAAGCGGCGTTTGCGAAGTTAAACGAACAGCAATCGGCAGCGGGGAAATCCGTTTTTGCTAACCCACGGAACGCGGCGGCCGGTAGTTTGCGGCAACTAAACACGCAAATTACCAAAGCACGCGAGCTCGATACGTTTATCTATACGCTGGTGGAACCCGAAGTTTTGGGGGTACAAACCCAGCACGAGGCCATTCAGGCAATGGCAGAATTAGGATTTAACACTAACCCCACCCAGACGGTTTGCCACAGCTTAGACGAAGTTTGGGATTATATTGAACGTTATGAAGGTCAACGCGACGATTTGCCTTATGGAATTGACGGAATTGTTTTAAAGGTTAATGACTTAGGGCTACAAGCGGAATTGGGGCACACGGTTAAGGTGCCCCGTTGGGAAATTGCGTACAAGTTTCCTCCAGAAGAAGAAGCAACCGTGGTGCGTGACATTGAATGGTCAGTGGGCCGGACGGGGGTAGTTACTCCGACGGCGGTCATGGATCCGGTGCAACTAGCTGGAACCACGGTGAGTCGGGCAACCTTGAATAACGTGGATCAGCTTACTGCTAAGGACGTTCGGATTGGCGACACGGTGTTATTGCATAAGGCAGGAGATATTATCCCGGAAATCACCCGGGTCGTCTTGGACAAGCGCCCAGCAGACGTGGCGGACTTGACCATCCCCGATCAATGTCCTTCTTGCGGTAAAGAATTAGTACATTTAAATGGTGAAGTAGCCTTACGATGCATTAACCCAGATTGCCCCGCACAAATTGTGGCACGTTTGGAACACTTTGGATCCCGCAATGCAATGAACATTATGGGGTTGGGGCCTAAACAAATTCAGCAACTTTATGCAAAGGGATTTATTCACCATTTTGACGACCTATACAAATTAACTGCCGACCAACTAAGCCAATTAGACGGGTTTAAGGAAAAGCGGGTCAATAACTTGCTAGAAGCCATTGACCGTAGCCGGCAAAATTCTTTGGAACGTTTGGTTAACGGACTTGGAATTCAGGGCGTAGGAACCAAGATGGCTCGGACCCTTGCCGAAGCGTTTGGTTCAATGGATCGGTTAATGGAAGCGTCCGTGGAAGAATTTGACGCGGTAGATACGGTCGGTGAAACGCTGGCCAATAATTTGGCGACCTTCTTCCAAAGTGAAGCGGCGCGTAACATGATCGACGAGTTGAAGGCTGTGGACGTGAATATGGAATACCTCGGCGCACAACCAAGCGAAGCACCAGAAAACTACTTTAACGGTAAAAAGGTGGTTTTAACTGGTAAATTAGAGCATTTTACCCGTAACGAGTTGAAAGAAAAGCTGTTGAACTTAGGTGCAGACGTGGCCGGTTCGGTTTCGAAAAAAACGGACGTGTTGATTGCGGGCGCCGATGCCGGGAGCAAGTTAACTAAGGCGCAAGACCTGGGTGTAGAAGTGATTGACGAAGCCACGGCTTTAGAAAAATTAGAGCAATAAAAAAATGGGATTACTCCCATTTTTTCTTCGTCCGAAAAACGACTAATTTACTAAAAGCATAGTTAGAAATGATGACGACGACGTTATCAATGATTTTAACGAAGATGTCGTTTCCGTGGAGCAGGGAAATTCCTACGTAGAGGATGACGATATCTAACACTAACGTGGCGGCCCGCATTAAGAAAAAGCGGAGCGCTTCGGCAAATAAATCGCTGGCGGTTGAAGTGTGGGAATTGAATACCCACAGTTTGTTACTGACGTAAGCGACCAAAACCGACACGAACCAAGCAATTACGTTACTGACTTGGTAGAATATATGTAATTGGTCTACTAACACAGCAAAGACCACGATATTAACCAATGTGGTGACCACGCCCCAAAAGAGGTATGATATAAGGGATTTATATTTTTTGAAAAGTTGCTTAATCAAGGTTTCATCTCCAAGTTCTTTAGAGTTAACCTTTTAAGTAAAACATGAAACTTAAGAAAAGAAAAGTTTAGACATAAATTTTAGATAGGTGAACTAATTTGAAAAAGTTATCAGTGATTGTACCAGCTTATAATGAAGAAGAAACCGTGGAGCTGTTTTACGACGCTTTTGCGAAGGTGGAAAATCAAATGGACGTTGAGCCCGAATTGATTTTTGTCGACGATGGATCAAAAGACAAGACCCTAGTTGAAATTAAAAAACTTCAAAAATTACATGAGGAAATCCACTACATTAGTTTCTCACGGAACTTTGGTAAGGAGGCGGCGTTGTACGCCGGCTTACAAAAAGCGAGCGGAGAACTAGTAGCGGTGATGGATATTGATTTACAAGATCCACCGGAATTATTACCCCAAATGGTCAAAATGATCGAAGAGGGCGAGTATGATTCAGTGGCTACGCGGCGCAAAGACCGAGATGGAGAAAGCCGCGTGCGTTCTTTCTTTGCGCGACAATTTTACAAGTGGATCAATAAGGTAAGCTCCTTGGAACTCGTGGACGGAGCCCGCGATTTCCGCGTAATGACCCGCCAAATGGTGGATAGCGTGCTTTCTATGCGGGAACGGGAACGGTTCAGTAAGGGACTCTTTAACTGGGTCGGCTTTAACACTTACTATATTTCTTATGAGAACCGCGAACGGGCCGCTGGTAAAACTTCATGGTCCTTCTGGGGATTAATGAAGTACGCGATTGAAGGGTTCGTATCCTTCTCAACGGCACCGTTATCGTTTGTGACGTCCGCTGGGATCGCTACCTGTGTGTTAGCCGTGCTAGGAGCTTTGGCGGTAATTGTTCGGGCGATTATTTTCCCGCACACCTCTGCGTTTGGCTGGCCTTCTTTAGTAGTGATCATCCTCTTCTTTAGCGGAGTGCAACTACTAAGCTTGGGCATTATCGGTCGTTACATTGCCGAGGTTTACTTGGAAGTCAAGGACCGGCCGGTTTATATTGTTCGGGAGGAGAAGTAGGCTACAAAGTAGCTTCCGCTTGCTATTTATAAAGAATTTAATAATGTGGCGGTTTTAAAAATAGATTCGGAGTAAAATATAAAAGTGCCTTAAATTATACTTAATAATTTGCGGTAATGTTGGTTTGCATTAATCTGATGTAATCAACTTTTTTAATAAAAAATATATTCAACTATGGAAGGAATATTTTTATGAACACATTGTTTCAAATAGTTCGCGATCAATTTTTGAATTTTAAAATAATTCGTCGTATGGCAAAATACGATGATCGTGCTACATATCAAAGTCATTATCTAGGATTAACGTGGGAATTTCTAAATCCGTTAATTCAAATTGGGATTTACTATTTAGTATTCGGCGTAGCTTTGAAACATGGAGATCCAGAACCGGGTGTTCCTTATCTACCTTGGATGGTTGCCGGAATTGCCCCGTGGTTATACATGAACAAAACTACTTTAGATGCTTCAAAAAGTGTGTATCAACAAGTTGGCTTGGTTTCAAAGATGAAATTCCCGATTAATGTTTTACCTTCGATCAAGATATACGGAAATTTATATAGTTTTTGGACCATGATTGCTTTTGGTCTGTTTTTAACCTTTGCTAGTCATATTGGTTTAACGCTATTAAGCTTTCAATTCATTTACTACTTCTTTTGCATGATCGTTTTAATGTTTGCGTTGGGTATTTTTAACTCAACCGTTAGTGTCTTAATCCGGGATTGGCACATCACGTTGCAGTCCGTTTTAAGGGTTTTGTTTTACATGAGTGGGGTGTTATTTAATTTTGTAACCTCTAACTTCCCACGACCATTAATCCGATTGCTAGAGTTAAATCCCTTCTATTACGTAATAAACGGGATGCGTCTTTCGATGTTTTCTACCGGGACCATGCTACAAGATCCTGCACTTACTTTATTTTTCTGGTGTTTTATTATCTTGATAGGTATTTTTGGGTCTTATTTACACAATAAATTCAGATCAGATTTTGTGGATTTGATTTAGGAGAATTGATATATGGATTATAAAATTCAAGTTAAAAATGTAACTAAAGAGTATGATTTATACAAAAGTAAAAGCGATCGGTTAAAAAACTTTTTTAATATTAAAAAAACAGACGTACCGCATTTTTGGTCACTTAAGGGAGTCTCGTTGGACGTTAAGCAAGGTGAAACTCTTGGGATTATTGGAGTGAATGGTTCGGGAAAATCAACCATTTCAAACATCATTTCGGGAATTATCCCCCAAACCACTGGAACGGTAGATGTTAAAGGGGATACCTCGATTATTTCTATCGGTGCAGGACTTAAATGGAACTTGACGGGGCTTGAAAATATTCGACTAAAAGGGTTGATGCAAGGCCTATCAATCAAAGAAATTAATGATATTCGTCAGGATATCATTGATTTTGCTGACATCGGAAGTTTTATTAACCAGCCTGTAAAAGATTACTCAACTGGGATGCGCTCCCGTCTCGGCTTTGCCATCGCGGTTCACATTAACCCAGATATCATTATTATTGACGAAGCATTGTCTGTTGGAGACGCAACTTTTTACCAAAAGTGCGTTGACAAAATTATGGAATTTAAAAAGCAAGGAAAAACAATTGTATTTGTGAGTCATGCTTTAGGACAGGTAGAAAAGATTTGTGATACAGTTGCTTGGATGCATTACGGTGAGTTAAAAGACGTCGGTCCAGCTGAAAAGGTAATTGCCGAATACCGCGCTTTTTATGCGGATTTTAAGGCAATGTCCGCTAAGGAGAAAAAAGAGTATCAAGCAACCAAAAAGGCGGAACAACTTGATTTTGATGTTGAGGCGTACCAAAAAGAATTAGTAGAAGAAAAGATAGCTCAGGGTAGTAAACCTACTGAAGCTAAAAAGTCAGTGCATAATGTACTTTACAAGCAAGTGCTACCAGAAAAAATGACCTTGATGACAAGGTTAGCAGTTGTAATTCTTGTATTGTTAATGCTGGGAATTGGTTTTTCACATATTATGGGGTATTCATTTTTTAGTTTGTTAGAAAATCCGGCTCGAATTTTTCATAAATTAGCGGCGGGCTTCATAGCATTATTATAATTTTGTGAGGAGAATAGCGGTGAAGAGAGAGTTTGTAAGAGGAAAACTAAGCATTATCGTGCCTTGTTATAAAGTCGAGGATTATATCAAAGAATGTTTGGATTCGTTAGCAAATCAAACATATAAAGATATCGAAGTCATCATGGTAGATGATGGATCCCCAGATAATACAGGAGCAATTCTTGATGAATACGATAGTAAATATCCGACATTTACTGCTGTTCACACTCCTAACGGTGGGTTGAGTGCGGCGCGAAATGCAGGATTGGATTATGTTACTGGGGAATTTCTTGCATTTGTTGACTCGGATGATGTAGTTCCCAAAAATGCGTATGAAAAATTAGTAGGTTCCCTATTACAAACGGGTTCGGATCTCGCTTCGGGATTTGTAAATAGGTTTAATTCTAAAAAAGTATACCCTTCGGTTTTGCATGAAAAAGCAATTCCGGAAACTTTACTTCAAACTAATATTAACGTAAACACTAATTTAGTTTACGATACTACGGCTTGGAATAAAGTCTATAAAGCTGAAATTTTTATAGGAAACGGCTTAAGATATCCAGAAGGATTGACCTATGAAGATATCCCGGTGTCAATGCGGTACCATCTTTTAGCTAAATCTGTTGATGTTATCGCTGAAGATACTTATCATTGGCGTGTTCGAGAGGGAGCTAACCAATCCATTACTCAGCAAAGGGCTAATTTTCAGTTGTTTTGGGATCGGATGCAGACTTTAGAAATGGCAAGAAAATCTATTTTAGAGTTGGGAGGAAGTCCAGAATTAAAGGAAGCCTTTAACTTCAAGGTTTTAGACATGGATATTCCACTTTACTTAAACGGATTCCAAAACGCTAGTGAAGAAACCCTCTTTAAGTTTCAACGGGACTTAGTTAAATTTTTAAGGAACTATGATTTAAGTGTAATTAAAGAACTTTCCATTAGAAAACAAATTCAATACTACGCGTTATTGAATGGTGATTTTCCAGATTTTAAACGTTACGGATACCAATATAAAAAAATTGGTGAAATTGTTGGTGATCACGGTCGGTATCGTTACATTAATAAGGCTTTACGTCCGAAACTAGCCGAAAAAATTGAATTGACAAAGGGCGCGGTTGAAGGTAAGTCGAAGGTTGACCGTGTTTATTGTGAAAACGATCAAGTAATCGTTGAAGGGCGTTGTTTCATTAGTCAAATTGCAAAGTTTGAAAAGTCTAATTTCGCGTTTGACGCTCATATCCGAAACATCCATAGTCACCAAAGTACTAATATCGAAGTAATTGTTAAAAAGAAAACTAAGCGACGGCGTATTTTTTGGGGAACTACATACTACGCCTTTAAATTAGCAATCAATGTAAAAGATGCTCTGGCTCAAATTGGAGCAGGACGTTGGGTGATTGATTTAATTGCAACGGATCTCGATTTAACGATTACAACCCCGGTCGGTAGTCCGGTTAAGCGCCGAAACGCTCTTTTGACACCCAAAAGAATCGCCAGTGACTCTGAAGAATACGTTATCAACAACGATTTTAATCGTGCCTGGAATTTGTTTTTTGACGTTCAACCTAAAATGCAGAATCAGGTTGTAGCCGGCAACCTCCCGTTGGTGAAGGATTTTAAGCTTACGGATAAAAATGTTTTGACATTTGATTTTTTGACGGATAAAAACCTGATGGATCCATTATTTATGTTCAGTTATGGGAAGGATGAACGTTACGCAGCACGAGTTGACTTAATTCAAGAAGAACGAGATTGCTTCAAGTATCGCATTTCGTTTGATTGTAACGTCCTAGAAAATGGGATCACCAGTGGTCGGCTTTACTTATATAACGCCACTAACATGGGAAGATATCAGTTTAGGTTCTCTTTAAATGAACAAGTATTCACCTTAACGAATGGTAGCTGTAAAGCCCGCGTAGATGTTTCCTCATCGTTAAGGGGAGTGCACCTTATATTTGAAAAAAATAGTGCGAAGGTTGAAAACTATACACTTGTTAATGGGGTACTTCAGCTAACCTTTTCAGTAAGCTCAAAATTAATAAATGATCTAACTAGTAAAGTGCAGTTCTTGATGATCAGTACTGACGCAAAAGAATCTTATGATGCTTTTGAGGTTAACCCGCTTACTAATGATCGCTTTGAAGTTAATATTAAGTTCAGCGATGGTAAAAAACCACTTTTTAAGAGTGGATACTATAACTTTTTTGTGGATATTGCTGGTGATGAGAACAATGTCAGAATTCCTATTTTAATGGCAGATTACCAGTCACGGAATGTTTTACAAATTAGCCGTTTTAAAAATCTAAAATTAAAACTACAAGTTAATGACGTAGGAAGGTTCCAAATTGGACTATTGCAGCAGTGGGACTGGATTGACAATTCAGTACGTAAAAGAAAAGTGGCTTACTACATCGCTTACCCACTGATGAGACTGCTACCGTTAAGCTCTAAGACGGTAGTGCTAGAAAGTTTTTGGGGTAGGTCATTTGATGACAATCCTCGGGCAATCTACGAATATTGGCAAAAGGCCCATCCTGAATACAAATTTATTTGGCCGGTAACTGATTTATCAACTAAAGTCAGTGGACAGGGAAAAGTTATTCGCCGAGGAAGCTTTAAGTACTGGTATTATTTAGCTACAGCAAAATACTTTATACAAAATACCAACTTTCCTAACTCCTACGTCAAGAGACGAGGACAAGTGGAAGTAGAAACGCTTCATGGTACATTCATGAAAAAGATGGGACTAGAAGAGCCTTCCATGAGAAATAGCACAGCCAAAGGACAACGCAATTTCATGAAACGAAACCGACGGTGGGATTATTTGATTTCGCCATCAGCTTACATGGACCGAGTGGGTGCGAACGCATTTGATTTCAAAAATGAAGTACTTAGCGTGGGCTTTCCAAGAAATGATGAATTAATCAACAACAATAATCCTGAGTTCATCAAAAACTTAAAGTTGAATATTGGAATCCCTCTTGATAAGAAAGTGGTTTTGTATGCCCCCACATATCGTCAAGCCGGAAAACTTGATTTTGAGATGGATCTTAAGGCAATGCAGGATAAACTAGCAGACGACTATGTGGTTTTGGTGCGGCTCCATCATTTAGTAGCAAACGCGATTGATATTCACGAATTTGAAGGATTTGCCTATGATTTATCAGCGTATCCTAACATTGCGGATTTGTATCTAATTGCTGATGTCTTAATTACTGATTACAGTTCCGTAATGTTTGACTACGGATATTTAAAACGTCCAATGATTTTCTTTGCTTACGACTTGGATTGGTACCTCGATGATTCTAACCGTGGTGTTTACTTGGACTACGTTAAAACCGTTCCAGGGCCAATTGCACAAAGTACTGAGCAAATCATCTACTATTTACAAAAACCGGATAAATTAGAAGCAGAGTACGGAAGTAAATTGGAATGGTTCTATAATGAATTTTGTACCTATGGTAGAGATGGTGATGCTTCAAAGAATACCGTGGAACAAGTTATTAATAGTAAGATTACTAGGGATAACGGAGAAAAGGGCTTCTTTACTAGTAAATTAGCCCATGCTTTAGGAGTAACAAGTCTCGAAATGGGCGCACTTAATCTACTTGGACAATTTTTAAAGCGAAGCAAGTTAATAGTTTTTGAAAGCAACGGTGGGCGTGCTACTGATAGTGATCCTCGTGCCTTGTATGAATATCTTAGAGTCCATCCTAATGGTTATAAATTATTGTGGTTAGCGAGTGCTGATCAAACCGAACGTTTCCGTTCTGCAGCCTTGCCTTATGTGATCAAAAAATCGTTAAAGGGGATTGTTGCCCGTGCAAGAGCCAGTTTTTATATAACTAATTCTGAGGTGGCGGTAAATTGGAAAAAGCCTCGGGGGATGAAGGTAATTCAAACTGGGAACGGGAGCCCGTTGAAAAAAGTCGGGACGGATTTAAGTTCGGACTTTATTCCGGGACAGTCAATCTACCAATACCAAAAAAATCAAGTGATTGAAGGCCGCAAGTGGGATTATCTTTTAGCTGGGAACGCAACTGCTGCTGATTTGCAGAAGAATGCGTTCAGACTTGGTGATAACCAAATCGTTATGAGTGGGCTGCCAAGAATTGACCAGTTATTAGATATGGACTCTACTAAACGAGAAAAAATTCGTCAAGAATTGGGAATTACTGCTACTAAACGGGTGATCTTGTATGAACCAACTTGGAGAGACGATGAGATTGTTTATGTAGACCAGTATGGAATGGAAAGTAAAGTTGATTTTGAAAAATTAAGCCGCTCACTACCTAAAGATGTGGTAGTACTTGTTAAGTTCCACCCTCTAATTACGAGTGGTAGACCTAAATTTAAGAAATTGGATAATATTATCGATGTTTCTGATTGGCAATCTAACGTTGAACTTCTTGCAGTAGCAGATTTGTTGGTAACTGACTATTCATCAGTATTATTTGATTTTGCCGTTACTAATAAGCCAATGATCTTTATGGCTCCAGACCTAGAAGAGTACCAAGATTATGTTCGGGGACTTTACGTAGAGGATTATGAAGAGTTTGTTCCAGGGCCGGTTGTAAGATCAACTGCCGAATTGTTAGAAGCTATCAATTCATGGATAAGCGCAGATCCGAAATGGCGAGATTATCAACGAAAGGTCGAAAAATTTAATCAAGAATATAACTCATGGAACGATGGTAGAAGTGCCCAAAAAGCAATGAATTACGTGTTTAATCGCAGCTGTTATAGTGTAGAAAAGATTAGTAATCCAGTTGAAAGCATTAAATTAAAGGATGCAACCTTACTATGGAGCGGTGTATATGGGCAAAAGGATACCCAGTTCCTCGGTAATTTTGATATAGCTCAAGCTGATGCCGTAACTTTTACAGTTTTAGAAACACGAGTATTAGAAGATCCTATCAACAAAACGTTAGTTGGCGCAAAGTTCTTTAAAATAAAAATAGCCGATAAGTTTGTTTGGGTATCTGAGCATTCAGCAGAATAGCTATGCTATACTTTAGTGTGGCGTAAACAATTATTATATAAATACTGTGATTGACTTAGAATAGTTGTTTTAGCTGTTAAGTTATTCACAGTATTTTTATTATTTAGGAGAGTAGATAAATGTCAGTTAAGATTATGCCAAAAATAAAAAAATATTATCCAGGATTGGTAATACTACTTGTGGGATTACTGTTTGTTTCCCCACAGATTCTTAATAAAAGCATCATCTTTGGAGCCGATGTGCCCTTTCATTTCAACCGTGTTTATGATGTTTACATGCAATTAAAGACCCATAACTTTAACTTCTTTCAAATGGATTACGGCTTTAATCAAAGTGGAAGAATTATAAATGCATTATACGGGCCCGGATTTGCCTATTTTTTAGGATTAATATTATTCTTTGTAAGAAGCTGGTTGAAATTTCAGGTTGTAACGTCTTTCGCTATATTTGTGATTAGCGGTTATTTAATGTATAAATTGGCAACTAAATTAGGAGCCGAGAAAAAGTTTGCCACCATTGGGGCGGTAATTTTCATGTCTAGTTACTGGATCCAATCATGGGTAACGGTGGAATCCTTTATGGCTTGGGGAACGATGTTAATGCCTCTTGAAATAATGGTGGGTATTGACATGATAAAATTTGATCCGCGTAAATTTTCGGCAGTTAAATTAGCACTGGTTGTGGCTTTAGTAATTCAAGTTCACGTGCTTAGTGCACTCTTTACGGTCGTGGCATTTTTAATTTTCTTTGTAATTGGCTTAGTTAAGGCTAAGGAGCGGATTAAATTATTTTGGAAAACGGCGGAAGCCGGAATTTTATGTTTAGTATTAACTTTTAATGTTTGGGGCGCAATGTTAGAAGTCTTTAGTACTAATAGCATAGTTACACCATTTCCCGTTGCAAACATGTCTAAGGAAACCGTTAATTTATCCGTAGGAAATACATCTATTTACGAATTGGGGTTAGTAGTAAGTATTATTTATTTAGTCCAAATTGGGTATGTATTGTACAAGTGGAAGGTTGTTGACTTTACGAATAAAGTGGTCACGTTAATTGGCGGAATGTTTTTACTTCTAGCATCTAACGTGGTCCCTTGGAGAACAATCAGTACTTATTTTGGTAAAATTGAAAGTTTACTTCAATTTCCATACCGTTTCCTAACCATCGCATCAGTATTATTGATTGCTGGTTTCGCAATGAGTTTAAGTGAAATGAAACGTTCTTCCAAGTCTAGCTTTGTTCCAGTCGAACTTGCAGCAATTATTGGAGCTATTTTTATTACAATGGGAACGTTTAATGGGATTCAAAATGCAGCCTTAGTGTGGTATTCTAATTGGCCAATCTCAACGAAGACTCCCATTATTAAAACTAAACAGTTTACTGCAGCAGAATTTCGTAACGAGATGAAGAGTGCAGATCTCAAAAGAGGGCTAAAGCTGGTTACAAAGGGTTATCCAGATTATTTACCAACCTCGAGTAAAAACTTATTTGCTAACAACAATCCTTACGGTATTTACGCAGAAGAAATCATTTTTAATCAAAAAGGATTTCATAAGAGCGTTAAGGGTAATACTTTGACCGTGCGTTGGCACAGTAATAAAAATGCTGAAAAAACAATGGTGCCAGTTACAGTATACAAAAATTCACAGGTTTCTTTGAATGGAACAAGGTTAAGTAATGACACCATTAAATTAACGAAAATTGGTACCCCAGTTATTAGCAGTCGTAAGGGAAAAAATGAGTTACGGCTGGCTTATAAATCATCCTTAATTTCAAAATATAGTTTATGGTTAGTTGCGGTGGTTTGGGTATTATGCATTATTTTTGTTTTAGTAATTTAAGTTGATCATAAGGAGAGCAGGTTAATGCCTAATAAAAAACAGCTCGTGGTGGTAGGAAAACTTTTTTTGATTTCTTTATTCATTGTTTCTCCCCAAATATTTTTTCATAACAGCATCATCATTTCTGCAGATACAATCTTTCATCTGAATAGGTTTTATGATACGTATATGCAAATAAGGGAACATAATTTTCAGCCTTTCATCATGATGTATGGGTTTGGAGGAGTTGGTCGATACATCAATGTACTTTATGGACCAATCTTTGCTTATGTATGTGGGTTCTTATTATGGATTCTTAAATCATATTACCGTTTACAGCTAGTGCTTAATTTTATAGTTGTGTTTACGTCAGTTTCGACAACGTACTATATGCTAAAAGTTGGCGGGATAAAGGATAAAAAGCTTTTGCTTATTGGTCCTACCATTTACGCTACAAGTTTTGCAATTACTTCTTGGGTTATTGATAACGAGTTTTTAGGAGTGGGAGCAAGCGTATTACCATTAGCAGTTGCTGTCGCCATCCGGATGGTTGATGGAAAACGGAGCAAAAACGTTAATATAGCTGAAATGGCATTAACGATGATTGTGTTGATGCAGTTACATATTTTATCCTCAATAATCGGTTTGTCATTAATCTGCGTAACCTTTATTTATGCCATGACCGTTCAGAAAGGAAAGCGGTTATTAATAGTACGAGATAGTGTGATTTCGGCAGCAATTACATTGATTGGCACGGTGAACGTTTGGGGCGTTTACCTGATCTTAAATTCGCAAGATAAATTAATGACTCCTTACCCGTATGCAAACCCGCAAGCAAGTGTATTAAAGTGGGGGGATACTATTGGAAATGCGGTTTTGCCTCCAGCAATTGCGTTGACATTGGCATTTGCGGTTGGAATTGCTATTTTACATAGGGATGCCATGAATAGGGATCAACAATTTCTAGAATGGGTAGGTATTGGTTATTTACTGCTGGCAAGTGGGATTTTTCCGTGGAATGATCTTTTTAAAATACTTCCTGCAATGTATATTTTACAATTTCCTTTCCGGATAGCTCCGATTGGTATTCTATTGGTTATTTATGGAATGCTATCTGTTTTACAAAATGGTCAACAGCTAAATCATAATTTTAAAGTGCTGGCTATTATTTTAATGGGTTTGACTTGTGTAAGCGCGATGGACACCGTCAGTCGTTTTTCAGATGCACTGAACAGATGGAATGTTTCTGCTAAACCTTTTGGAGCGGTTGGTTACATAACATATCGAGGGCAGAAGAATTACGCGGTTCAAGAAGCATTTAGCAGTCGAAACTTAAATGCTCCGTGGAAAATTTTAGCTAAACCAATTCCCGATTACTTGCCTGCTACCCGGCAAATGGAGAAGTTAAATAAACCAGGTTCTTTAAAATGCAGAAATAATAATTTATATCAAATGTTTAAAGGGATTGAAGGCCTCTATTTAAATGAAAATAATTTTTCTCGTTCTGTAAAGGACGGTTGGATTAACATTAAGTGGAATCAAAGAAAAAGCGCCTACGTTACGGTACCAGTAGTGCGCTACCAAGGTACGCGCTACGTACTTAATGGACATAGTTTAAGCACCAATAAAGTAAAGTTGGGTAAGATGGGAAGTACCAAGGTTTACTGTAAAAAGGGGCATAACGAACTAAAAGTTAAGTATGTGTTTCAAATAAATAGATAATCCCTAGGAAGGTTGTTTATCAGATGAAGGATTTATTAACAATAGTTGTTCCGTGTTTTAATGAAGAAGAAGTGCTACCGGAAACGCACAAAGAGTTAGAAAATATTTTAATAAATTTAAAAAAGCAAAAATTAATTCACTCCGAGAGTAAAGTTTTGTTCGTTGATGATGGCAGCAAAGATCAAACATGGTCGCTAATTGAAGAGTACACTAAAAAATTTGACGATATAACTGGGATCAAATTTAGCCGAAATTATGGTCACCAAAATGCGCTAATTGCGGGGATGTCCACGGCTGTTGAATTTTCAGATATGATTATCACGATTGATGCTGATTTACAAGATGACGTAAATGCAATCCCTGAAATGGTTAAAAAGTATCATGCAGGCAATGACGTAGTTTACGGTGTTCGTAATAATCGTGATACTGATACAGCTTTTAAACGTGATACAGCAATGTTGTTTTATCGAGTAATGGAAAAAATCGGGGTTAAACTCATCCCTAATTCGGCTGATTACCGTTTGATGAGTAAACGAGCTGTACGGGATCTGCTTCAATTTAAAGAGCGAAACCTTTTCTTAAGGGGAATCGTGCCACTAGTAGGGTATCCATCGGATAAAGTTTATTACGCGCGTAAAGAACGGTTTGCCGGTACATCGAAGTATCCATTAAAAAAGATGGTGCGCTTTGCGATGGATGGAATTACCTCATTTTCCGACGCCCCAATTCATTTAATCTTCGGGATGGGAACGGTAATCGTTTTGATCAGTATTGTATTAATGATCTATGCGCTAATTGAAAAAATAGTTGGGCACGTAGTTTCTGGATGGACTTCATTAATGATTTCCATCTGGTTACTAGGGGGCGTACAGTTAATTTCCCTTAGCGTAATTGGTGAATATATTGGGAAAATTTTCTCGGAAGTTAAGCACCGTCCACGTTTTACGATTGAGAAGGATGAATACACAAAAAAATTTGTAGACAAAGGAATGTAGGATTTTGAAATTCAATATACAAGGCCTAAGCAATAAATTTATTAATATATTTTTTGTGTTTCTAGGTATACTGAGCATTTTGGGTGCCGCTAGCTTATTACGAAATGATTTGTCTGAATTATCGGGTAAGATGGTACTAGCTATTGATATTGCGATCATCGGCATAGTCTTAATAATTCCGCTAAGGAAAGACTTTAAACGTTTGGATAATAAAGTTACCTACCTACTGGCGTTAACGGCATTATTTATTTGGCAATGCTGGATAGTGATGACAATGACTTCGATAACTAAGTGGGATCCGACGCTCATTTTATATAAGGCAATTGGACATCCTATTTGGGATCGCAACTATTTTTCTATTTATCCTAACAATCTTTTCCTTTTAAGTGCAGAGCATTTTTTATGGCTTATTTTTGGTAAACCGGAGTTAGTACTTTTCACAAAAGAACTTGGTTTTTTGAACATCTTTTTATTGGATTCCTCGATTTTGTTTTTGGGAAGGATTTTGCGAAATAACTATGGCAAACGTTTATCTAATTTCTATATTTTAGCCAGTTTGTTATTGATCGGCTGTTCGCCATGGATAACAATCCCCTATAGTGATATATGGGCATTTTGCGTAAGCTCTTTGAACATGAGCATTGTTCTACTGTTAACTCATCAGGAAAACACTAAACTTAAAACAAGCATTTTAACTGGATTTTTAAGCTTGTTGCTAGTAGTTAGTTATTTTTTAAAGCCCACTTTAGTTATTTTTTATATCGCTCTGTTGATAATTTCTCTTTTGCAGTTTGTAAAGGGCGAACGTAGAATGAGCATTAGGGTGGTATCTTTATTTGTAATATTAATAGTTGCGTTTTTTGCGGCATTTAGTTTTTACAAGAAAAATACTAACTTGGTTTCTGTTGATGAAAACAAGTCGTTTTCGCTATTTCACTTTGCGGCAATGGGAATTTCTGGACGTGGAGGTTATAATCCTCAAGATACTTTTAAAGATAAGTCGATTAAAAATTATGAAAATCGTAAGAATCGGGACTTAAGGGTCTTAAAAAAACGTTTCAACAAAATGGGGCCAACGGCTTACGAGCGTTTTTTGATGAATAAGCAGATCTACAATACGGAAGACGGAACGTTTACGTGGGGAAATGAAGCTGACACGACGATGGTAGATAAGAGTTTAAGCAAAACGTTACCTAGAAGGTTATTTACGGTTAAAAATCGAGCTAGCCGGACCAATAGTTTCTCTGTTGTAATGCAAGTGATTTGGCTATTGACTTTGCTATTTATGGTGTTCACTTGTTTTAATGAGGAATGGATGGTTCAACTGCTAAAATATACGGTGATAGGATTCTTTTTCTTCCTGCTTCTTTTTGAAGGAGGAAGGAGTAGGTATGTTATTCAATTTTTACCTTTTATAATTTTGTTAGCTAGTTTTGGCTTTGATAATTTTATAAGCAAGTACGTGCGGAAAAACAACCAATTGGCAACAAATTTAGACGAATGAAATTTTCTGAAGGGTTTAATTTGGAAGCCCGGATGATAATTAACCTTAATAGAAATAGAGTGCAAAAAAGGTAAAACATTTTTTAAACTATACTCCTAATTTAGTAGGCACAGAAATAAGTGAAATTTCTGTCTATCTAGTTAGGAGTTTTATTTTATTGAATTTAATAATGGCTAAATCATTTTTGGGTGTAGAGGACACAATTTGGTCCTAAGATAAGGAAAATACCCTATTTATTGGACAAATGCAAACGATACCAATTAGCAAACCAAATTGACTTATTTAACTATTTTAAAAGTCATTTTATTAAAGTATTGGTTGGTAATGCTTAAACTTATACTTAATTTTTCTGCTTAAGCTAGTTCTTTCTCGTCAATTAGTGTAAAACTATATCTGGTAAATTTATTTGGGGGAGAAATAGAAAATGTCAAGAAAATTGATCAATAAATTAATTGTTGGAGGACTAATTATCCTTGCACTAGTACTAATCTGGGGCCAAGCAAGTGTATATTTAAGAAGGCCAGCAAATACAGAAAAGCATAGTTATCCTGCAATTACGCAGGCAGCTCACTCCGCGGAGAAAGGGCGGCTTCGACGGGCACTCTCACCGACCGGGTTTAGCGGCTCAGCAATTTTAGTAGAGAACAACCAAATTGTTGATAGTTACACAGCGGGAGTGGAGGATAATGAGAGTGGTAAAAATAATCGGCTAACTACTGCTTATGAAATTGATTCTTTGCAAAAATCACTCACGGCTGGACTAGTAATGACTTTGGTTAATAGGCATGAAATCGCGCTTACGGATCACCTTAATCAGTACATAACGGGAATTCCGGGCTCTGCAGAGGTTACCATTCGTCAACTGCTGGACATGACTTCGGGATTATCATTGCCTAAGCTCAGTTATAAGGGCGACAGTCTGCCTAGAACCCAGTACTTAAAAATTCTTAGAAGGAACGTTAAATTTCAACCACAAAAATACGGTAAGTGGAATTACCAACCCGTTAACTATGTATTATTATCGATGATTTTGGAAAAGGTGACGGGAGATAATTACCAACAATTATTCGCGGAACGCTACACGGGCAAATTGAAGTTACAACAAACCGTATTTGCAACTGATACTACTGGAATTGACGTTGCTAGAGGATACCGCCTAAAAAAACAGGGCAATATGGTTAAACAAGTCTTGCAACAGCCTAATATGGCCACGGTTGAATCAGAGTTAGGCACTGGACAAGTGTATATGTCTGCACCGGATTATTATAAAGTATTGTCTAAATTACTAAATGGGGATTTGTTGGGCAAGCAAACTACGCAATCGTTATATCGACCAATTAACTTTGCTCAAGTTAGGTATCATGGTGGCCTTTATACAGAGAAGCAATCTTTTTACGGAGCTAACGGTTACGGATATGGTTTTGAGGACCATGTACGGATTAGTCCGGATGGCAAAAAAGCTTTCGTAGTATTTAGCAATCTTCAAGGTAATCGCTCAAAACAGCCTTCATTGAGGCAAGTGGTGGATAAATTAACTAATCAGTACTTTAATGTTGGAAAATAGTGTACTATTTTAGGTGCATAAAATATATCCTAGTAATAAATAAAAATGTTTAAAAGGAGGGGAAACGCATGAAACTTGATACGTTCATTGAAAAAGTCAAACGCCGCCTCCTAACCTACGCCTTTAAAATTAACTACCGGCCCGCAAAGCAGCCCACCGTTATTTTTGAAAGCTTTGGAGGGCGACAAATTAGTGACTCGCCGTTAGCAATTTATAAAGAAATGAAAAAAGAACATCCCGATTATCGATTAATCTGGGTGGTGAATAAGCAACTGGTTGAAGAAGGGTTTCCGAATGGAGAACGTTACGATTATGTGGTTCGGGGATCTTTTAAATGGGTGCGCACGGTTGAAAAAGCACACGTCTGGGTTGAAAATGCCCGGCTGCCTCGTTGGGTAAAAAAGCCGGCGCACGTTAAAATACTACAAACTTGGCACGGCACACCGCTGAAAAAGTTGGGCTTGGATATTGCACAAGTAACCATGCCCGGGACCACTACGGAAAAATATCACGAAAATTTTGTTCATGAAGCAAACCGGTGGGATGCATTAATCAGTCCTAACGCCTATTCTACGAAAATTTTTCGGCAAGCTTTCGGTTACCAAAACGAAATTTTGGAAATTGGTTACCCACGCAATGACGAATTAGCGCATCCCAGCGCAGCTAAAATTCGGCAGCTTAAAGAAAAGTTAGGGATTCCCCTGGATAAAAAGGTGGTCTTATACGCACCAACTTATCGAGATAACCAATTTTTCACCAAGGGAAAGTATGCTTTTAGCCTACCGTTTGATTTGGCAAAATTACGGGATACGCTTGGAGAGGATACAGTTTTGCTTTTACGGATGCACTATTTGATTGCTAACGCGGTGGATCTTACTGGTGTAGAAGACTTCGCAATTGATGTATCGAATTACCCGGACGTTGCGGATTTGTACTTAGCTGCGGACGTGTTGGTTACGGATTACTCCAGCGTTTTCTTTGATTATGCATACTTAAAACGGCCCATTGTGTTCTTTCCATATGATTATGAAACTTATCGCGACGAACTTCGTGGATTTTATCTGGACTATCAAAAAGATTTACCGGGCAAGATTGTTTACAACGAAGACGAACTGACTCATGAATTAGCTCAACTCGCTAAGGAAACTCAGCAACAGCCAAGTTCCCAATTCGAACAATTTTACGCAAGGTTCTGCGCCATTCACGCGGGTGATGCAGCGGCCCAGGCGACAAATTGGGTAAATCAACAGTTGCAAGCTTACGAGGCTAAATAAGCAAGGTGAATTTTATGAGCGGTGTTCTTGCCCAGTAGTTGCGCTAAAACGACGCCAGCGGCTTTTAAAGGGGCCTAACGGACTTGTAAAACCAATAATTAACTACGATGGTCTTTGGAATTAATCAATAAATGAAAAAACTTCGCAAGAATCGGAATTCTTGCGAAGTTTTTTTGATTGGTAGCTAAACTACTTCTTAGCTTGTTCAATTAGTTTTTGCATCATTTGTGCTTGATACTCGGCACTAAACTTCTTGGTAGCTTCAGCAGTTGTTTGATCGGTTAACTTCTTCTGCTCGGCAGGACTCATCCGGGGATTTTTCTGCAAAGCAGCTTTTAAGGTGTTCTTAACCGTTGCGGTTACCTTAGCTTTTACGTACTTAGTAGCATCCTTTTTCATAGAAGCTTGGTTTTGTTTAACCAATTTTTGCAATTTAGCGGCTTCGGTAGTTGACAAGGTTGGCCAATTCTTAGGCACGTAGAAGGTGTTGAGCCGGTGGGAAACTTCCCGGTCGTTCCCGGCGATTCCAAACCAAAGGCGGTAGGTATCATTTTTGTATACCCAACGGGTGGTTTTCTTCTCTAAACGGGCTTGGTCGTCGTTAGTAGTCTTAACCCGGTTAGTAGTTTTTTCCAATTCGGTGTGGGAAGTTTTCTTTTTGTCCGCATCCTTTTTATAAACGTAAACTCGTTCCTTACCATCGGTCCCAATATTCTTATAAAGTAACATGGGCATTTGTTTTGAAGGTGAAACTGAGTAAACGGTTTGGGTGGTTGTTTCGGTGATCTTCTTCATTCCGAAATGTTCCCGGTCGTTCATTACCAATAGCGCTACTGAGCCAACGACCACGATGGCAGAAATTGCGGTACAGATGTAACGAACCACGGGTTTGGGAATTAGGGTCATTGAAACAAAGGTTGCGATCACAGCAAGTATTAGTAGAAAAATAATCATTATTTTTCACCTCCAGCTTGAGGTTGTACTTCGGCTGAACTACCAGAACGGTTGCTAACAAAGAAGGCAATGATTAGACCTAAAGCACTGAAGGCAACCGCGATCCAAAACGATGCGTGGTAACCACTGATAGTGGCATTAAAGGCTTGGTCTTTGTAAGCAAGTGGTTCAGCTTTTAATAAGTGTTTAGCAGGCATTTGGTTATTAGTAACGTTGGTTAGCACACTGACTAAAATGGCAGTTCCCATCGAACTAGCAACTTGCCGAAGGGTGTTGTTAACCGCGGTTCCGTGCCCCATCTTGTCAAATGGCAACGAGTTCATTCCGGCAGTAGTAACCGGCATCATCGCCATTGAGATTCCAGCCATCCGAATTGCGTATAACACGATGATGTAAAGCATTGGAGTGGTCCGGGTAATGAAAGCAAATGGTAACGTTCCGATTGTTAACAAGAACATCCCGGTAGTCGCTAACCGGCGTGCCCCAATTCTATCGAAGAGACGTCCGGTAATCGGGCTAAGAACTCCCATCATTAATGCCCCAGGCAATAACGTTAATCCAGAATGAAAGGCAGATTCGCCACGTACAGTTTGGATGTAAAGAGGAAGAACCATTTCTGCACCGACCATGGCAATCATAGAAACCGAACTAAGGGTTGCTGAAATTGAAAATTCAGGAATCTTCAATACCCGTAGGTCAAGGAACGGATTTTTACTCCGTAATTGACGCGCCCCAAATAGGATTACGAAGATTGCCCCGATAATTAAGGTAGCTACAACTAAGGAATCAGTCCAGCCCTTGTCACCAACTTCAGAGAAGCCAAAGAGCAAGCTACCAAAACCAATGGTTGAAAGTGCAGCTGAAATCCAATCGAGTTGGGTGTGCTCCGTTTTCAAAACGTCTTTCATAAAGAAGAAACCAGCAATTAAAACTACAATGACGATTGGAATAATCATCCCAAATAAAGTCCGCCAGTGGTAGTTATCAATGACCCATCCAGAAAGGGTCGGCCCAATTGCTGGAGCCACCCCGACAACTAGGCCGGCAAGTCCCATCGCTGAACCACGTTGGTTAGCGGGGAAAATGGTTAGCATCATGGTCTGCAAAAGGGGCATCGTAATTCCGACCCCTAGCGCTTGGATTAGTCGTCCAGCAAGGAGTACTGAAAACGACGGGGCTACGTAACAGAACGTGGTCCCAATTAAAAATATCGTCATGGCTGAAAGGTATAGCCGCTTGGAAGGAATCCGGCTAGTCAACCAGGCGCTAATGGGAATCATGATCCCGTTGACCATCAAGAAACCAGTCGTGAGCCATTGCACAGTCGAGGTACTGATATCGAAGGCCTTCATTAAAGTAGGAAAGGCCGTGGTTAAAATGGTTTGGTTCAAAACGGTACAAAATGAACCAATTAAAAGCACAAGGATCAATAAAGACCGCTTATAGGGTTTTCCATGTGCATCAAATGCTTGTGTCATAAGCTTACAACCTCTTTTCATAAAAACTATTCTTAGATACTATAGTCCGGTATACCATCTTTGTCAACTTATTTGACAAAGATGTTAGAGAAGTTATAATTAAATTAAATAAACGGACAAAGTCAATCAGGTTAACTTCAGGAGGAGAATCATGGGAAATCCGTCAGATCGGGTCGATATGTTAAAAAGAATCATTGCGAGCGAGTCTTTGTTACTAAGTATTGGCGATGTGGCAAAGGCAATTGATGTGTCACCTCGTCAATTACGTTACTGGGAAAAGAAAGGCTACGTAAAGACCAATGTATCAGAGTCGGGCCAGCGTAAATATACGTACCCTGCACTTATTCAAGCCGGAAACATTGCCCATTACCTTAATAAGGGGTATACGTTAGCGATGGCAGCTAAAAAAGCCGAGAATAATCGTAAATTAATGAAAATGCTCCGAATTTTTTTGCAGTCCCGGGTAAACAAGGGCTACGAAATTGAAAACGGCTATGAAATCGACTTGGGTGAAGTGAAGAACTTACCTGCGGAAGAACACCTGCTGATAGACGTGATGCAAGACGGTGAAAGCTATTTCAAAATCAAAAAAACAAATGATTGACGAAGATTAATTAGTAGGCTATATTTATAGTGAAATACTTATAAAAAATAAGGTTCATCTTCAAGGGGCAGGGTGTAATTCCCGACCGGTGGTACAGTCCATGACCTGTCATTTTTGACAGCTGATTCGGTGAAATTCCGAAACCGATAGTTAAAGTCTAGATAAAGGGAGATTGAATTTATTGACGCGCACTGAATTTTTTAATTCGGTTTTTAACGCTGTTGCCCCGAACTCGAGCAACGGCGTTTTTTTGTGGAAATAAGTTACCAAGAAGGTGCTCCGATTCTAAAGGAGGCAGTAACATGAGTGTTTCTAAAGTTAATAAGATGGTGATTGTCGCAATGCTGGCAGCCATTTCGTTTGTGTTGATTTTCATTGATTTTCCGATTTTACCGGGGTTTTCGTTCTTAAAGATTGACTTTGCGGACGTACCGGTCTTGATCGGAACCGTTTTGTTTGGGCCCGTGTGGGGAATGGCGACGGCTGGATTAGCTGGGCTATTGGACATTATTGTTCGGGATAGCAACCCGGCGGGAGCCCTTGGAGCGGTAGCAAATTGGATGGCGGCGGTAGCGTACGTTCTACCAATCTATTCGTTTTTGAAGCGTGCAGAAGATCAGCCGCATCACCAAGCTGTGATGGCGCTAGTTAAGGGAGTGCTATTAGGAACGGCCTTGATGACCGTGGTGATGAGTGTGGCAAATCTGTTTGTTTTGTTACCACTGTATATGAAATTGGCAAGTTTCCAAATAAATATCTCGACGTTAAATATGGTGTTGTACGGGGTGCTACCGTTCAACATTTTAAAGGGAATCATAGTAGGAGCAGTAATTGGATTACTGTACTTTAGGCTGATGCCGATAGTGAGAAGGGGAGAAAAATAAAGAGCGTTCTGGAACCCGGGTAGCTCTTGAGGATTAACAGAAACAGGGACTAATCGCGTTTTTGGCGATTGGTCCCTGTTTTGGTTAACCGGAGAGAGCTGGGTTCCAGAACGCGGGTTAGCCAGTTCGCTAAACTACGGAGATTAGGCTCGCGACAGTCCTAATTTTAAAAATTACTACATATATAATATCGGTTAACGGTTACCGAAAATAGCAGCTAATGCGCAACATGCTATAATAAAGCTTCATCAAAAATGGTTGATAAACAACATTTTTGGAATAAGGTAATTCAACTGTTCGGTTGGAAGGCCAAATTTAGAGGTGAAGTTTATGCGGCTTGACGCACGAAATATAACAAAAATGGCATTATTACTGGCAATTATCATTGGGTTGGGATTGGTTCCTAATCTTCCAATAGGATTGATTCCGGTTCCCATCACGGTGCAAAATATTGGAATTTTATTAGTGGGGTTAATCCTTACTCCAGGAGAAGCCGCAATCACCATCGGCGCGTTTCTGCTACTGGCCTTGGTAGGCATACCAGTCTTAACCGGAATGCGGGGCGGAGTAGCCGTATTTATGGGGCCGACGGGCGGTTACCTATTGGGGTATCTTGTAGGAGCAGTGTTATTGGCATGGTGGACGTCACATGGTCGACAAGATTGGTTTGGCCTCTTTGCAAAAGTTGCCATCATTGCGGTTCTAGTAATTGATTTATTGGGAATTGTTGGATTTGCAATTAATATGCGGATGGCCTTTTTTAAGGCAGTACTTGCAAACGCCATTTTCATTCCTGGGGACGTCATTAAGTCCGCTTTAGTGGCGTTGATAGGACGACGTTTAAAAATAAAATAGACGCTACAAAGCTAAAATTTAGTCAAGACCAGCTCCCGGAGGCTAAATTTTAGCTTTTTTTAAACTTTTATGAGATAAATTTGATAAACGCCGTAACGACGGAAATAATCGGCAGATAATTTATGAATAGAATGTGACAAATGTGAACTTTTTAAGCCCGTAATGTTACGGTTACTTTACAAAAAATTCAAATCATGCCATAATTTTGCGTAACGTTTAGCAGGGTTAGCGACCTAACGCAACCTTTGCAAACTAAACCAATAGCAAAAAACAGGGGGGATTGTGGTGATCGGTTTTCTTAAGAATCTGTGGCAACACGATTCGGTTAAATTCATCACAAGGACAGTATTTTACTTTTTAGTTTTTGTGATTTTACTTTATTTATACGGGTATAGTGGAATGTCTGGCGGGACTTTCATTTACAATGAATTTTAGCAGGAGGTTTTGATTTGCAAAAAGTTACAAACGTAATTGAAAAGATTGATTCAATTGCCCAAGAGCATCCGGACTGGATTGCTTATGATTATTTGGGAAATACGCACACATATGGTGAATTAAAAGCTTTTTCAGATAATTTAGCGGCTTACATTTTAGAACAAAATATTATGGAACAAGCTCCCATTATGATTTATGGGGGACAAACATTTGAAATGGTGGCGGCCTTTTTAGGAGCAGTTAAAAGCGGTCACGCTTACGTTCCAATTGACCGGCATTCTAATCCAGAACGGTTAACCATGATCAATGAGATTGCGCATCCTGGGATGTGTATTGCCATTGAAGACTTACCAGTTTCTTTAGATGACTTGCCGATTTTGGAAGGCCAGGAGCTTTCAGACGTGTTTGCAGATTCGCAAAGCGTAGAGCTAGATCAGGCGGTCACCGGAGATGAAAACTACTACATTATTTTCACTTCGGGAACCACGGGTAAACCAAAGGGAGTTCAAATCAGTCATAACAATCTATTGAGCTTTGTTAACTGGCAAATGGACCAGTTCGATTTACCTGACCGTCCGGTAACCTTGTCGCAACCGCCATATTCGTTTGATTTATCGGTAATGGACCTATACGCTACTTTGGTGTTAGGAGGAACTTTAAAGGCGGTTCCTAAGACGGTTACCGATAATTTCAAGGAACTTTTCGAAATTTTACCAACGTTAGGGTTAAACGTCTGGGTTTCAACGCCATCTTTCATGGACGTATGCCTATTGCAACCAACTTTTGATGCGGATCACTATCCGGCACTATCCCGGTTCTTGTTCTGTGGTGAAGAGTTATCACATGCGACGGCCCAAGCTTTAAAACAACGTTTTCCAGAAGCGCGGATTTTTAACACGTACGGTCCGACGGAATCAACAGTTGCGGTTTCGGCAATCGAAATTACGGACGCCGTGCTGGAACAAAACGACCGGTTACCAATCGGCCGGTTGAAACCGGACATGGGCGGTTTCATCATCGATATGGATAACAACGTTGTTAAGGCTGGTAACGAAGGTGAATTGGTAATTTATGGCCCAGCGGTTTCAAAGGGTTACATTAATAATCCAACCAAAACTAACGAAGTCTTCTTCAAGTATGAAGGACATCCGGCATACAAGACCGGTGATTTGGTGGTAATGGATCAAGATGGGCTCCTCTACTACCGCGGTCGAACTGATTTTCAAATTAAATTACACGGTTACCGGATTGAACTTGAAGAGGTTAACCATTACTTGAACAACGACCCGCTCATCAAGGCGGGAATTGCCGTGCCTAAGTACGGTAAAGACCAAAAAGTTGCGCAACTAGTCGCGTACGTAATTCCGGCAACGGATGAATATGATTCACAAATTAAACTCACGGTGGCCATTAAGGACAGTTTGAAGGCTAACATGATGGAATACATGGTCCCGAACCGGTTTATTTTTGTTGAAGAATTGCCACAAACGGCGAACGGCAAGATTGACATAAAAAGTATGATCGCGCGGGTTAACTCATGATGTGGACAGCGACACCTTACGAAAACCCGACTTACTTTTTCATGTTAGCCATTGCCCTAGTGCCCATTGTGATTGGGATGCTACGGGGACGCCGTTTTCACTGGTACGAACTGTTAGTATCGTTTTTCTTCTTGTTGCTAACCTTTGGGGGACCAAAGTGGCAACAGGGAATTGCCTTAATTGGTTATTTAATCTTCCAGGTGATATTGGTTTCACTATATAACCGCTATCGCAAGCAGCATAACGCGACCGGAGTTTTCGTAGGGGCCGTAATACTGGCAATTTTGCCCCTAGCAGTGGTCAAAATGACGCCGTTATTGCAATCAGGTAACTCTTCGTTAATCGGATTCCTCGGAATTAGTTACCTAACTTTCAAGGCGGTTCAGACCATCATGGAAATTCGCGACGGGGTCTTGAAGGATTACGATCCGTGGTTCTTCCTGCAGTTTTTGGCCTTCTTCCCGACAATTTCTTCTGGGCCAATTGACCGGTACCGGCGCTTTAAGAAGGATTATTTAAACGTCCCTGAACGGGGACACTACTTGGACCTGTTGGAAAAGGGAGTGCACTACCTTTTCTTAGGGTTTGTGTATAAATTTATGCTATCTTACGTATTTGGTTCCTTACTTTTGCCAAGGGTCCAACACATTGCTTTACAAACGGACGGTCTCTCTTGGGGCCTGCTGGGCGTAATGTACGTTTACAGTTTTTACCTATTCTTTGATTTTGCGGGTTATAGTTTGTTCGCGGTAGCCATTAGCTACTTCATGGGGGTCGAAACTCCGATGAACTTCAAGCAACCGTTCAAATCGCACAACATCAAAGAATTCTGGAATCGTTGGCACATTACCTTGTCATTCTGGTTCCGCGATTATGTTTACATGCGGCTCGTGTTTTTCTTCATGAAGCACAAGACCTTTAAGAGTCCTAAGACGACGGCAAACGTAACTTACGTTTTAAACATGTTGTTAATGGGATTTTGGCATGGGGAAACCTGGTATTACATCCTCTATGGTTTGATTCATGGGGTCGCCCTCGTAATCAACGACTGGTGGCTTGGATTTAAGAAAAAGAATCCGGGACGCTTACCGCATAACCGGTGGACGGAAGCACTTTCGATTTTCATTACCTTTAATTTCGTGTGCTTCACTTTCCTAGTTTTCTCAGGATTTCTAGATAAACTATTTTTTGTTAAATACTAAAGGAGATTAATTAATTATGGACGTAAAAGAAACAGTTTTGAATATTTTGACAGATTTAATTGGTACGGACGTTAGCAACAGTATGGATGATAACCTTTTTGACGCAGGTCTATTGGATTCAATGGGTACGGTTCAATTATTGTTGCAATTACAAACTGAACTAGGAATTGAAGTTCCCGTATCTGAATTTGAACGTAGCGAATGGGACACCCCAAATAAAATCATTGCTAAAGTAAAGGAACTTCAAGCTCGTGGCTAAAAGGTTATGGATGATTTTTGGCCCCGTTTTAGCGGCAGCGCTGATTTTAATCGGACTTTTATTTTCCCCATTCAAAATAAATAAGATTAACTCAGCCGTTGAGCAAAAATCAGCTACGGCATTGTCCCCAGATACGCTCAAAGGAGATGCCGTAAAACGGGCCGCCTTAGAAAATGGGAATTACGTTCCCTTTTTTGGGTCTTCAGAACTTTCCCGGTTTGATTTAGCCCATCCGTCCGTAATGGCGGAAAAGTATGATTGGGACTTCCGTCCATTTTTACTAGGAGCACCGGGGACCCAATCGTTGACCCATTATTTTGAAATGCAGGGAATTAATCCCCAATTGAAAAATAAAAAGGCCGTCTTTGTGATTTCACCACAGTGGTTTGTAAGAAAAGGAGCGGACCCGCATGCCTTTGCATTTTACTTCTCGCAATTGCAAGCCGTTAACTTCTTGGAAAACCAAACTGGAAAGCCAAGTGAACGATACGCTGCTAAACGGTTGCTAACCATGTTAGACGACCGGAGTAACAGCACTAACCGTCAAGTAATTAACGCGTTAGATCGGGTAGCTAACGGGCAGCAGGTAACTTCGGGACAACGGACTTACTTGAAGTACTATAAGCGGTTGTTGGCTCACGAAGACCAGCTCTTTTCGCCGCTTAGCTTGCAAGGAACTAATCAGGACCATATTAACCGGCAGGTCGAAGCATTACCTAATAGCCCGTCGGATGGGATGATTCAACAAGCTTTGACCCGCCAAGCTAAACGGCAAACGTCAAACAACCAGTTTGGGATTCAAAACCAGTTTTATAATAAACGTTTGAAGAAACGGATTGCTGCTTTTGAAGGGATGCAAAAGCATTACGATTATACACGTTCGCCTGAATTTGCTGACTTCCAGCTAATTTTGGATCAATTTGCGAAAAATCATACCCAAGTGCTCTTTATCATCCCGCCGGTTAACCAGGAGTGGGCGGATTACGTGGGCTTATCACAAGAAATGCTCCGTGGTTTTGACAAAAAAATAAATTACCAGCTGCAAAGTCAAGGATTCAACCAGATCCTCGATTTATCACGTGATGGTGGTAAGAAATACTTCATGCAAGATACCATCCATTTAGGCTGGTACGGTTGGTACGTGGTTGATCAAAACGTCAAGAATTTTGTTGACCAACCTAGCCAATCAACGCATTACCAAATTAAGCATCAATTCTTTGATGAAGATTGGCAACAGTTAAAACCATCTGATTTGAAAACTTATATCAAGAATAATTAATAACTTTTAGGTATAATAGAAAGAGAATCGGAGCTGGGGAGCCGAACGTCGCGACTTTGAAAATTGATTTTGGAATTTTGTGACTGACGATTGCTTTTGCAAAATTGCGAGAGCGGAATTGAAAGCTAGTCGAGCGTTTACCCACTCTTTTTAGATAACTAGTTTAAGGGAACGGGGGATAAATAGATGCGCGAGAAAAGTTTTCGGTTGGTCAGCCAGTTTGCCATCATGTTAGTCGCGCTAGAAGTTTTAGCGATTAGCATTAACATGTTTTACGCACCACATAACGTGGCTGCGGGAGGCGCAACGGGGATTTCAATTTTGTTAGAGGACGCCTTTGGCTGGAACCGGGCGCTGATTGTCTTTATCATTAACGTGGCAATGCTGATAGCGTCGTACTTTACATTGGGAAAACAGACTACGGCCCGAATTACGGTGGGCAGTTTGTTGTTACCAGTCTGTATGGCGGTGACGCCGAGTTTAAGTTTGGTATCGGACCGCACGTTAGCAGTGATTGTCGGAGGAGCACTGTACGCAATTGGAGTGGCGCTGTTATACCAAATTGATGCTTCCAGCGGGGGCACTACGGTACCGCCGTTGATTTTAAAAAAGTACTTTAACTTTAAAACTTCCGTGAGTCTGCTGGTGCTTGATACGATTGTTTGTCTGATGAATATCTTTAGTTCGGGAATGGAAGCTTTCATCCTAGCACTATTTTCATCGGTGATCACGCTGTTAGTGATGAATTATATTGAGACCGGAATTGACCGGAAGAAGAGTGTTTACATTATGAGTAGTCGACTTAGTGAAGTCGAGGAAATTATCTCGGAGTCGCTGGATCAAAGTTACACGAGTTTGAACGTGCAGGGAGGATTTTCGGGAGATAACCGCCGGATGCTAATGCTAGTGGTGGAAAATGCCGAATATCACCGAATTATTGAAAGAATTAGGGAAATTGACCCCAAGGCGTTCATTTTAACGACCAATGTGGCGGAGATTCATGGGGGACAATATTAATATAGAGGGTTTTGAAACCCGGGTAGCTCTTGAGGACTAACGGAATTAAGGGGATTAATCGCGATTTTGGCGATTGATCCCCTTAATTTGGTTAGCCGGAGAGAGCTGGGTTACAAAACCCGTTTCGACTATGTGGCAGAAAAGTATTTGTATTTAACGACCAATGAACTAAAAAAGGGGCCTCAGATTTCAAGCAGAAATCCGAGGTCCCTTTTCAATATTAAAATATCCAGTTTATTTAGCAAATATTTGGGCCGCAATTCGATCGGCAATTCGGAGTCGCACATCGTTAACTCCAGGAATTGGAGCCCCGTTAGTTAGCCAATGCCGCTTTTCGGTGGGAAGTCCCCAAACAAAGAAATGGGGTACCACGTTGCCGTTTTGATCGATCAGTTCAGCAGTGTCGTCCGTAACGTCCAATGCTCCGGTTTGGTAACTAGAACCATCGCGAAGCTGGAGGGTAAAGATCCGGGCCAGCCCCTGTTGCAGCAAGTTATTTACCAACGGGTTAGTGTTGTTGGCAGCGTTAGGCTGGGGTAAACGACCTTCAATCAAGACGTTACCAAAGTACTGTTGATGATCCGCAAGCCGGTTTGAATAAGTCATAAATTGATCATCACTCGTTTCAACCCTCATATCCGGGCCAATCAGAGTTAAAATGCCCGACTTGATAAGGGCTAAAATCTGCTCAATCCGAAATGCCGGCGGTCCGACCGCTAAGAAGCTATTTAAGGAATTAAAATGTTTGAGAACCTGCTCTACGTAGTCGTCAGCACTGATTAAACGGTAGGTAACCACTTTCCGAATGTTGGTACGTAATTCGCGTAGCTTTTCAATAGCGCTTGTAAATGGGGCGGTTAAGTTACCTTCGTTTGCCAAGTCCACGTCTTGCTGCAAGTAAGTCTTAATAAACTGGGTAAAGCTGGCAGCGTCGTTAACGTCTTTAGGAATCGGATTCTTCCATTCTTCCCAGTTGAGACGATCTTTAGCAGCAATGCCGTAGTTATCCAAGATTTTCTTGAATCCCTTTGTGCTAGCAGCTAGGTCGGCTTCAAAAGCAGATAGATCAATTTCTGGATAACTATTTTGCGCGAGGGTAACGTAGTAGGTTAACTCAACGTCCCATTGAATGCGGTTAATAAATTCTTCGCCGCTAATGGCTTGGTGTTGGCGAACAAGGTCGTCAACGTATTGGTCACTTAGGAAATAGCGCGGAAAAGTCTCGCCCACTGCCTTTTGGTCTAGTCCCCGAGCATGATAAGGCAATCCCCTCCGGGAGCTAGCGTAAATCGTAGGCTCATCACCAGAACGAGTATAAGTTAAGTTCCCATGTTCGTCGCGGTGGAAGGTTCCGCCACGCCGTTCGGTAAGTTCGGCGAGGTAGTCGATGAAACTTAGCCCTAACCCACGAATAATTACGTGATCGCTAGCAGCAACGTCGTCAACGTCCATCTCGGCCGGATACGCAATCGGAACGTACTTTAGTTGATGAGCAGCGGCAAAATCTTGCAACTGCCGTTCTTCTTTGCTTAACGGGTTGTTGCCTTCCCCTAAAGCAGCGGATACAACGTCCACGTTGTAAGCAGCATCTTGGGTGATGACTGTGTATTGCTGTGCATCTTTTTTAACGTTAGTCACCCACTCTGAACGAGGGATCACGCTAAAGTTATCCGGTAAATGATTAATAATTTGTTCGTAAAACCACTGTTGGTAGATGCCAAAAAGGGCTCGAGAACTGTAAGAGTGCTTGTTTAAGTTCGCTAATTCGTTTAAGAGAAGCTTTTGATGATGATATTGGTGTTCTTCGATAAAGCTGCGTCCGTTTGCTAGGGCCCAGTCAAGTAAACTCGGACCTTCATGAACCGGGCCAGCCATTTCAATAGATTGATCCGTGAATAAAGTAATTTTTTCGGCTAACGAATTCATTTTCAGTTCGTGGTTTTGGTCAGGATTCCAAACTCGACCACCAATTCCGAAGGGATCAAATAGTGATATTTCGACATTGGCTGAGTAATTGGTACTGATTCCCCAACAAACTAAACGTTCGAGGGCCATTAAGTTGCGCGGACCCGCGCCGATTAAAGCAATTTTCATATTGTCCACCCCGTTTGTTTTTCACCTTTATCATAGCATAATAACGAAAGCTTGCGGCGAGGCTTTCCGGGACTACTAGGTGAGAAAGGCTACAAAAATAAGGTAATTGTATAAAAAAATGAAATCGAATACATCTTTTTTGCTCAACTAGGTAAATAAAAGTAAAAAAAGTGGAATTGAAAGCGATTTTCCCTTTTTATCTACGGGCAAACGGCGTAGTATAAATGTAAAATCACAATGAGTGGAAGGATAACGATGATGTATAAAGTAGTATTGTTTGACTTAGACAACACCTTATTAAAAACTGAAGACGCTTCGGTGGCCGCATTAAGCTACGCTCTGAAACAAGACGGCGTGACGGTTACCCCGGAGGCAATTATTAGTCTGATGGGAATCCCTGGTTTAGAGATGGCTAAACAATTGGGTGCTCCTAATCCGGAAAAGACCATCGCAATCTTTAATGAACAAATTGGTAAAGAAGTCGATTTGATTAAACCATACGACGGAATTGGGGCAATGTTTACCGGTTTGCATGAACTTGATGTGGAGTATGGGATTGTTACTTCCAAATTAAAACGAGTCTTTGATGACGAGATGAAGCATTTCCCTAAGATTCAACAGATTAAACGGGTGGTCTTTTCTGACGATACACAAAAACATAAGCCAAATCCTGATCCGATTTTATTTGGGATCAAAAAATACTTTGCAGAAATGGATTTAAAGGATGTCTTGTACGTAGGAGATTCGTTATTTGATATGCAGGCAGCCCACGCAGCGGGAGTAGACTTTGCTAACGCCGGCTGGGGTGCCATCCCAACTAATGATTTCTCAGAGGCAGAATACGTGTTGCAAAAGCCTGAACAGCTTTTGGACATCGTGCAACGGTCAAGGAAATAGATGTGAAATTAAATGGGCGGTGGAGCAGGAAGCCATATTAGCTGCGAAACAGCCCTAAAAAAGAGGTTGAGAAAATTAAGCAATTTTCTCAACCTCTGTTGTTTATCTAGTTTTACATTGAAGGTACCAACCAGTCGTTTTCTAACAAGTGGTGAAATTGTTTTGTGATCGGTAGCCACAGTTTGTTGTTGATGATGTCCTTCAAGCATTGCCAAAATAATGGGTCGCGTGCTTGGCGGGCGGTGGGGTAAACAAATATGTATTCACCAGTCCGCGTCCGGGCTTTGATTTTATTATTTTCGTGTCCGATAAGTTGGACTTCCAAATACTCGCGCATATTCGGATCGTTGATAATCATTCGCATCATCCTCCCTCACTTCTATAAGGCTACCATGTGGAGGCCAAAGAGGGGCAAAATTTGCTCAGAATTTAGCACATCTTAAATAAAAAAATATTTTCTTAAATATATCAAACTTAGTGGAGTTATTAATTGCATTTTAAAGATAAAGCGACTATCATCTTTCAAGCTGAATAATTCAACTAAGGCTAAGGAGGAGTTTCTTCTGAAAGGTCTTAACGTTATTAAAAATTGTCTGTTTTTAGTTTTACTTTTTGCGATGGATCAAGTAATTTCATTACCGCAAATAGCGGCAATGCATATTCACGACTCCCATCCAGTTGTACACGTCCTTTTGGTGGTAGTGTACACTTTGACCACTCTAGCAGTGGTGATTTTTTTGGTTCAATTTTACCGTTATAAAGTGCGCAAAAATCATAGTGATTTCGCTAATTACCCGTTGAACAGTAAGCACTTTCGGATTATGTTATTAATGGTTGGGTTATGGTTCATTTTTATGCTTCTGCAGACTTGGTACGTAACCTACTTTAATATTGGTACTTCGGAAAACCAATCGGCTATTGAACAACTACTACGGGACACGCCAATTTGGACGTGGGTTGACGCAGTACTAGTCGCTCCGGTTATTGAAGAACTGATTTTCCGGGGCCTCTTTTTTGAGTTCTTCTTTACCAAAGATAGTCGGCTGGTACGCATAATTGGCGTGGTAGTTAACGGCGCTCTTTTTGGCGGATTGCACGACCTAGGCGCTAGTTTCCCAATTTACGCAATCATGGGAATGCTGCTAGCGATCACCTATTTATGGACCAAGGATATCAAATATAGCATCACGCTCCACATCATAAATAATTTTATTTCATTTTTATAACGGCTACGGAGGATTAATATGGATAGTATTTTAACTAAAGGAAGCCCAATTAAGGGAATTATCTTATTCAGTATTCCGCTGCTTTTAGGTAATATTTTCCAACAAATTTACACCCTCTCCGACACCTTGATTGTTGGCCGGGTGGTCGGGGTACAAGCCCTAGCTGCGGTAGGGGCTACCAGTGGGCTGACCTTTTTGATCATTGGGTTTGCCCAAGGGATGACGACCGGGTTATCGATTATCACTGCCCAGCACTATGGCGCGGGGGATTTACGAGCGGTCAAACAAAGTTTTGCAACTAGCATTTGGATTTGTGGCGGATTGGTATTGTTGCTCACCCCGCTTAGCGTTTGGGCAACCCGACCATTACTACGGTTAATGCAGACGCCGGCTAACATTATTGATGGAGCCGCAATTTTCTTATCCATTATCTTTGGCGGACTAATGGCAACCATGTTTTTTAACCTATTTTCCAATATGCTTCGGGCGTTAGGAAATAGTCGTTTGCCACTGATTTTCTTGGTGATTGCCTGCATTATTAACGTAGTTTTGGACATCATCTTGATTGTTTTCATGCACGTTGGAATCGCTGGTGCAGGGATTGCTACGGTTACGGCCCAGTTGATTTCTTGTTTTCTATGTTGGTTTTATATCAAGGCTCGGGTTCCGGCGTTGTCCCTCGAATGGCGGGAAATCACTACAAATTGGACGTTAATTAAAGAACAAATTCGGATTGGTTTACCAATGGGATTCCAAGCTTCAATCATCGCAATTGGCTCGATTATTTTACAAATTTCGTTAAACCATTTGGGTTCATCAGCAATTGCAGCGTACACCGCTGCTGGAAAAGTGGACCAATTGGCGACTCAGCCAATGATGTCGTTAGGAATTACGATGGCAACTTTTACCGCGCAAAACTTTGGTGCTAAGCAATACAAACGGATATTGAAGGGGATTCGCCAAGCGTTAACTACGTCGATTAGTTATGGTTTCGTGATGGGAATTTTGATTATTTTAAATAGTCGGACGTTAGTAAACCTGTTTATCGGAAATTCAGAACAACATATTACTAATTTGGCACATCAATATTTTGTAATTGTCAGCATGAGTTACTTCCTGTTGGCAATCCTGTTTATTGTGCGATACACCCTACAAGGATTTGGGAAGAGTATGGCACCTACGTTAGCAGGGGTCGCAGAATTGCTTTCCCGGATGTTAGTGGGGATTTGGGTAGTACCTGCCTTTGGCTTTATCGGAGCCTGCACGGCAAACCCGTTAGCTTGGCTAGGATCAAATTTAGTGTTGATTTGGTCCTATGTCCAAGTTGTTCGCCAATTAAGACGGGAACCTGAAGCATAAAGTGTTTTTTAAAGTGCTAGGGCACTATAATAAAGTTAGTAGGTTGTGAGTGTAGAGAAGGGGGTTTGGTTAATGATTTTTACGTATGACGTATTAAAGGACGTAATTAGTACGGGAAAACCAATTATCATTAATGAACAAAGTCAAATACAAAAATTAATGGCGGATAAAATCGCCGCAATTAAGTTCGTCTCGAAAATTAAAAATGAGCATGAATACTATTGTTTCTTGGAGTTAAATCCGGGGAAGGGCATTGTATTTTCTTCCGATGGCAACACTTTTGATGGTTTTAGCGTTTTTCAAATTCCATTAAGTGAGTTTTATTTTGACGTTGATGTTGATAAAGGCATAATTGGAATTGAAGACGGTGTGGGTAACGAAACCGACTTTTTAGATTTATTCACGGGTCCGTCAATTGGCGAATTCAGTCGGAAGTACCACCATGCTAGTGACGAAGAAATCATGCACGGGAACACGTATGAAATGACCGATCGTTATCTAGGGGATTATTTAGGTTTTGAAGGCGAAGATGCCCAAAAACTTAACTTGACGTTGCTGCGTTTTTTGATGGCGGTATACTTTGACCAAAACCCCGCAAGCAAGCCGGTTAAATAACTAGATAGATTGGCGCTAGTTTAAGAAAAAGCCGGCGGATGAAAAACATATTTTACATTCAGATTACAACGGTTGATTTTTTAAATGCGCGGAGTATAATTTCTTCTGTTCCAGTATTTATGGTTATTTTTTGGAGGAAGAAAAATGATTTTTAAATATGATGTTTTATCTAAAGTAATGCAAGAAGATAAAACGATTGAAATCAATAAAGACAGCTGCATCAAAAAAATCGCGGGATTAAACGGAGTGGAATACGACGTTCGGAGCAGCAACCGGCACGATTACTTCGTCTTTTTACCGCTAAATGATGATGAAGGCTTAGTTATCAGCACTGATAACCATACCGAGCTGGGATTTGAGCTGTTAAGAACTCCTAAGAAAGAATTTTTCTTGAGTATAAACACCAATATTAATCTAGTGGATTACTACGATGGTCCGGGAACCCAGACCGACTTTCCTGACGTGCTTGAACAAGAAGAGCTGGACCAAAACTATAATCATTGTTATGGTGCAAGTGATCAAGCGTTGAAGGAAACCAAATTGTATCAACAAGTGGATAATTGTGTAAGCAAATATTTACGGGTGGATGCAAAGTTAGAAGAGAAGTTGAACTTAGTAATTATGCGGCTTGCCTTTTTGGCACATAGTCAACGGCAACACGCGGTGGCTTAGTTAGCATAATGGTTGTACAAAATTTTAAATACCCCAAGTTTAATGATGGCAAAATTGCTGTTAGTGGACTTGGGGTATTTTTTTTAGTGGTCCAACGCTTTAGGTTCCCGGTTGTTCCAGTTAACTTAAAAGCGCAATTAGCGTCGTAATCAGGCGTAATGGGAAATTTAACCTTAAATTACGCGACTTTTATCCACTCTCAAGTAGACAGGCGTTGGAAATATGTTTATACTTGTTATAGTTAACGACGTCAAATTGATTTATATATAACCGACGTATAAAGTGAAGGAGCAATTGCTAATGAAAGTTGAACCAAACGTAGTCATTACCGAGTTTATCGTGAATATGGACAATATTTTTCATCTGTATGAAAATCAAAACGTTAATATTGCAGAAGAGGTTCAGGAACAAACTGCCTCTTTAGCGCGTTACGGAGTGCCATTTTACGTCCTCACTAATAGTTCCGAAGGTGGAGACGAAGATAATTTACATATCGTGAATATGAAACTTTTTGAACATTATCCAAACTTGACCCTCTACTTTTACCGCTTTTTAATGGCGTACGACTTTTTGCAAGCCCATCCAGAAATTGAAAAAGCAGTTTTAACAGATGCAAAAGACGTGGTTATGCTAAATTACCCCTTTGACGAAATCGAAGATGGTATTCTATACATTGGTGACGAATGGAAGCGGTTAGGCGATGTGGATATTGTAGCTAATAACGCTTCACCTCAGTATATGAAAGAATTTAGTGCTAAAAATGCCTTACGCACCCTTTTAAACATTGGAGTAATTGGGGGAACTCGCGAGGTATTAATTGAATACCTAGGAATTATGGTAAAACTAATTACTGACGAACAATTAAAAGTGCACCAAGGTGACGAACATGCTGGACTTGGGCCATTTGAAATGGAAATTGGCAATTACGTGGCGTATCGTTACTTTGCGGATCGCCTGGTTCATGGCCGGAAAGTTACTACCGTTTTCAAGGGATTTCAAGAACAGAGTAGTGCGTGGTTTAAGCATAAGTAAGGGGGGGTCACCTTGGATAAACATACATTAAAAAATCTTATTTGTGATAAATTATGGTATTGGAAAGTTTGGGATACGGTAAACGTAAACTACCATGAAAGGCCCGCAGAATTTTTTTTGGGATCTGGTGAAGACCAGGGCTTTAGCTTTGTTGCATTAGAGTTTACGAAAGACGGTAAAGTTGACTTTCCTACTAAGATAGGATTTGTACCTCCAGAATTTATTTATTGGAACTTTAATGAAGAACAACAACGAATTGAGTTCTTAAATGAGGATCGAAACCCCAAAGTATTCGCTGGCCTGCCTAAAATTGGGGTGTATGGAGCTAGGGTAATTGACTTTGCGGATGGCAACGGAATGTTGGTTAATTTCTTTGATTATGGCGTAGAGACAAACGTACCGGTTACGCAAAGAGGATTTTTTGTATCACGGGCACAATACGATATCGAGAAACAACGAGTACTGAGCCGGATGGGATACAATACGTATTGGCTGGATGATGCAGATACATTGATAGCATTTTTTAACCAAGCTTACGAAGATTTAATTAACCATCCCGAACTTGAAGAGGTGGTCATTTCCCGAAGTGGAGAGCTGGAAGTTGAATCCTCCCCGCAGGATGATCAACTATTACTTGCCAACTACGGAGAAGGCTTTTCGTTTGATTACTGCGTTGGCAGCCGTGAAATAGTCCTAGAGTTATTAATTAAGATTTTGTTCGCAAACAATTTGCGTCAATTAGATCCGGATGATCAGCGTTCGGAAATTGAAATGACAGAACAGATTGTCAACGAACAATTTAGTGAACGATGTGTATTTAAGTAGGAAGCCCTAGTGTTTTTAGCTTGTAGCGTTGAGTTAGGCACCAATGAGGAGGAAGCGTGTTGAAAATTGGTGAATTCAGAAAATTAATTTGTGACAAGATATGGTTTTGGCAGCTTGCAGATCGGGACGTCCCTTGGGATCGGGGGGTGCTCTATCTAGGTGGCAACGCAGACGATAAAGTTGGTTTTACAAGTTTTATCTTCAAAAAAGACGGTAGCATTATTGTGCCTACGAAAGTAGGTTTTATCCCTCCGGAAGGTCACTACTGGGGTTTTGACGAAGAAACCCAACAACTGCTTTTTTATGACCAAGATAGGAACCAAGTAAACTCGGCCACTTTAGTGGACCACGGAATGTACGGAGCTAACGAAATCGTACTTAGTGGCGGTGGCTCGGTGTTAATTAATTTTCCTAATTTTGATTTAGGAGAAGAGAGACCATTTTCTCACAACTTCTTTTTTGTACCAAGGTTTAGCTTTAAGATAAGTTTACAACGGACCTTAGCTCGAAAGGGATATGATACTTACCAAGCGGGAGAAGATGCTACCTTAATCCCCTACTTGAATGCGATTTACGAATGCTTAATTAAACATCCCGAGGCGCAAAACATAATTATTTCCCAAAATGGTGAGATAATAGACGACTTTTTCGGCGAAGCGGGTGCTTGCCTGCTAATAGCTAATAATAATGGAGTTCCTAGATTAAACTATTTGGCCGGTAGCCGAGATTTAATGCTAGAGCTGTTAATTGCTATTTTATCCGAAAATAATAAACGACAATTAAACCCTGAAGACCACCGCACTGAAGAAGAAATGATTGAACAGGTCATTACCGTTCGTTTTGCGGATCGGTATGAGCTTAAATAAAAATGAGCGTACAACCCCAAGTGGGGGAGTTTGTAAGTATTAACTGAAAAGAGACCATTATGCCTGAACTTGGCATAATGGTCTCTTTTTGGGGTTGAGTGGGATTAACGGAATTTTGGCGAATGTTTTGACTCTATTCAAGTTAACGCACCAAAATGTTTTTTCAAAAAGCTTCATCATTGAAAAGGATTTTTTAAGTTTTTTCTCAGTCTCGTTTTTAATGATTTCAAAGAAAATTTAAGGCACGCGTAATTACTATTAATCTGGCAATGACGGGTCTTGAGCTGCATATTCCTGTAACTTTTTAAAATCGAATTGGGATAGTGCAAAATAATAAGCACCGTAAAGGTCGGTATCCTGTTTAAAAACTGAAGTTTCAACATTTGGCATGTGCAGAGTCTCTTTTAAAAGTGAGAAACTGTCCCGAATTACCTGAAGCTGATGGTTGATTTCGGGAACCAAAATACTCTGGGTACTGATTCGTCCGCAAATTACGTATTTGTTCAAGTCCAACACCGCCTGAGTATTGGCAATCATGTAAGCAACGTTACGGCAATATTCATTAAAAAGTTCGCGAGCGTTGGCTTCACCATTTTCAATGGCTTTAAAGACCTTGGTATCGTCGTTAGGGTCGGAAAGCTGCAAAACGTTCCCGATTTTTTGCACCATTTTAGTGGCAGAACATGCGTTAAACATAATTTGGGATGGTGAAGGATTATCAGTTTGCGGATTAGCTAAAATCATCCCTAAAGCCCCAGCTTCTAGATGATTGCCGGTAAAAATCCGGTCGTTTAAAATAATCCCCGCGCCTACGCCATCATCGAGGATTAAGGCTGCACCGTTATGAATGTTACGTAAGTTTCCATTCCAGTGAGCGGCGGTCGCTGCACAGATTCCAACGCTTTGCATGGCAACGGGAAGGTCGTAACGCGCAGCGATAATTTTGCCCAAACTTAGTCCATGAAGAAGCGGTAGGGAGCCACCTTGGTAGATGATTCCATCCGCTTGATCCACTTGACCAGGAACGCTAATTCCAATCCCGTAGATATTTTTTTGGTTTTCTTCAACAATGTGATAAATGGCTTTTAAAAAATTATCAATGTTATCAGTAGGAGTAGGGACGCTTTTACGTACCTTCAATTCACCCTGGTCGCTAAAAAGTGCGTACCGAATTGCTGATTCATTAACGGCGATGCTTAATTGTTCCGTGTTATTCATCATAATCATTCCTTCGTGTACATTAATTATACATAGTTTGAGAACGATTTCAACGTCAGTAATCAAAAAACGGGGGGAGCCCCCCGCTAGCGAATGAAGATGTCGTTGATTTTAAAGTTATAGTTTCTTGCCCATTTTTATTAATAAATAAAGTAAATAAACGGTGAAAAAGGACAAGATTACGAAAGCAAGCAGGTTGAAAATGCTGTTTTGACCTAACGGAGTGAAGGCTTTAAGTGCCATTACGATTAGGTTAACAACTATATAGATGACTAAGATTTTTTTCAAAAATTGTGAGCCATGTCCCATTAAGCGAACCTCCTTCATGTACAATCGTTTTAAGTTTTTGCGAACGACCGGTGATAAAAGTTGATTATATAATAACGTAGTTGGGTAATTTCTGGGAGGAGGATATTGGACCGATTGACCAACCCGCAATTAATTCCCTAATTCCGTGGTTCTTTTGCAACGTAGCGGAAACGTGTTCCAGCCACCAATCTTCTCCGGTTAACCAAATTTTGGCCTCAATCGCAATCCGCGATTAAGGCCAAAATAAAGTTAATCCAGGTGCTTACCTGCAGCGTAGTCGAAACGCGCTCAGCCCCCAGCCCTCTGCGGCTAACCAAATTAGGGTACCAATCGCCCAACCCGCGATTAATTCCCTAATTCCGTTAGTCCTCAAGGGCTACCCGGGGGTGCGGAGCGCTCTTATTTATTAATCACAAACTTCCTAATCGCCTTTGCCACACCGCTTTCATTATTGTTAGCCGTGATGAACTGGGCATTTTTCTTTACCTCGTCAATTCCATTTTCCATCGCGACCCCTATTCCGGCCGTCTTAATCATTGACAAGTCGTTTCCTTGGTCACCGATTGCCATTACTTGGTCAAGGCTAAGGTGCAAACGTTCCGCCAACTCCTTAACCGCGTTGCCCTTGCTGACGTTTTTAGGCATTAATTCAATAAAGTAAGGTTCACTTTGGACTACGCTAAATTCGTCTTGGAAACGATTGAAGATTTGGTCACGGGCCTTACTTAAAACTTTCGGATCGTCGATAAACATTACCTTAGGCATTTCTAGGTCAGGGTTCATTTCTTCAACGCTCCGGTAACGTAAGCCCATTTCTACTAAGAAACTTTCTCCAACCGTGTACTGGCTAATATTTTTGTTGGCAGTGTAAATATGGTTCTTGCCATCCACATGGAAATGAACGCCCACTTGGCGACTGAAGGCTTCGGCATCCAGGTAGTCTTGGAAACTTAAGGTGTGTTTAATTAAAATTTCCCCGTTAATGGTCTGAGCAAGCCCGCCGTTATAAGTAATGGCGTATTCCCTTTCGTTTTGGAGCTCAAGTTGGGCTAAGTAGCGTTGAATCCCGGTGATGGGGCGTCCGGTACACAAAACAATGTTAACACCCATCTTAGAAGCTGCATTGATGGCAGCGATGTTTTCTTCGGTCAGTTGTTTATTATCGTTTAATAGGGTGCCATCTAAATCAATGGCCACTAATTTAATACTCATGATCATCCTCCTAATTGATGATGCCGTTTTTGATGTGTGATTGAAATGCTTCAAAGGTAGCTGAAAATAAGTTTTCAGTGTTGCTAGTGAGCATTTCCTTTGGAAAATAGAACCGTTCGTCGCTTGAAACTTTGCCCGAGATGGCCCGAACTAAATCGCTAGCCGTGGAAAGCTCCACTAGGGAACCGTCGGCCTGCATCAATTCAATTTGGGTTCGGGGCTTTTGCGACGTAGGGTCATAAGCGTCGTACGGCAGATCGTAGCTATCGTTTTCGGCAGTGTAGTACTCTGCGTCAAAACCTGCTGCGGCCACTAACTGTTTTAGTTCAGGTAAAAGCGCGCGGGTTTGGTTACTGATACGGGCCGATTTAAACGGGGTGCGGTTTAAAAAGCGGTTAGCTAAGTCGTTTAAAATGGGGTCTTCTGAATCTTCCCATTGCAAGAAGTAGGTGTTAAGTACCCCGTCGTCTAATTTCAAGTAGTCGCTTAAAGTAAATTGCTTGTTGAAAAAGGGCATTAAAAATTGTGGAGCCTGCTGCCACGGGGTTGCTGAATCTAAGTACAGCTGGTGTGCCCGGGCAAGCAAGTGACCGAGAATGACCTCCATGGACCGTGAAACGGAATGAAAGTAAACCTGGACGTACATTTGAAAACGGCTGACGATAAAGTCTTCAACCGCGTGAATTCCGCTAATTTGAAAGGCAATCCCTTTCGAGTAGGGACGCATCACCCGTAAAATACGGGTTAAATCAAAGGTACCGTAGTTTGTCCCGGTGTAATACGAATCCCGAAGCAAGTAGTCCATCCGATCGGCGTCAATTTGGCTAGAAATCAACTGCACCACTTGGGGATTCGGGTAATCGTGACTGATAACGGCAGCAACTTGGGTCGGAAAATCTGGACTGATTTGTCGTAAAACCTGGTTAACTTCCGTAGTCGGGTCCGTAATGATTTGGGTAGTAATTTGTTCGTGATTGGTGTGAAAAATGTGCTCAAACGTGTGTGAATAAGCACCGTGACCAATGTCGTGTAATAACGCTGCGCAAAGGGTTACCAAACGTTCCTCTTTACGCCATAATCCATCGTTAGGGTTTTTGGAAAGGTAATTCCGTTCAAAGTTTTCAACAATGCGCCGGGCCACTTCGTAACAACCCAAAGAATGTGAAAAACGGGTGTGTTCCGCGCCGTGAAAAACGAATGAAGTAGTTCCTAACTGATGAATGCGGCGAAGCCGTTGGAATTCTTTCGTGTTAATCAGATCCAAAATTACTTGGTCTTGGACATAAACGTAATCATGGATGGGATCACGAAAAACTTTTTCCATCGGCAGGCGCTGATTTTTAAGGGCCATGATGCCACCTTCCTGATTTTTATTAAATAAATCCTTTACTTAGAATTATACTAGTTTTCGCTAAAGCTTGTAAAAGTTGAACGGTAGAATAGTACAATTATATGTAAAATGAATTATAATTGGCATGGTAATAAAGTGAAAGGAAGAGGAGCATTCAAATGGCACTAGATAATGGAATTCCAATTGCGATCCATTTAGAGACGTTTATTGAACAAGAAGGTGAAAAAAACCACCTAGTTTTCGATGAACCAGGACAAGTATTTCAAATGGGCAATTCAATTTACTTACGGTACCAAGAAGTAGACGAAAAAAGCGGACAGAAAATTCCGGTTACCATGAAAATTGACGGCGAAGGAACGGTTTTACTAACGCGAGCTGCTGAAAATGAAATGCGGCTTCGGTTTGCAAGTGGGAAACGGATTGAAGCGCGTTACCGCACCCCATACGGACTGTTCCCAATTGAAACGGTCACCCCTTTGTTAGATGTGCAACTCCAAAACGAACCGTTGGCAGGACAAGTGAACATTGATTACCAACTTTTAGCGGGTAAACAGCTGATTGGTAACTATAAAATCCGATTGCAATTTACGGCCTGAGTGTAGTATCATTAAGGACAGACTGTGGAAAGGACGTGCACCAGTTGGAATTAGAAATTTTTAAGGGTCAAAACAAAGACGAACTCTCGATGATCGAAGTTGCTCACGCTATCTTAGCTAAGAATGGTGAACCGATGGCATTCGTTGATTTAGCTAATGCAGTTCAAAATTACTTGGAAAAGACGGACGAAGAGTTTCGGAATCGGTTATCGCAATTTTACACTGATTTAAATATTGACGGCAGTTTTATTTCCCTTGGTGAAAACACCTGGGGACTTCGGACATGGTACCCATTTGAATCAATTGATGAAGCCCTAATTCACACTGAAGAAGACGAAGACGAAGATCGTCCGGTACGTAAAAAACGTAAACGGGTCAACGCCTTTCTGGCTGACGCCGCCGATGATGACGACGTAATTGATTACGATGCAGATGACCCAGAAGACGAAGACGTTACCGCCGCTGATGACGCGGATGCCGATGATCCAACTTACGAGGATTTATCTAGCGATGATGATAACGACACGCTTCCTGACGGTATTGAAGGTCAATTAACAGAATTAAATGATGATGAAGAAGAGTAAATTATCAGCTTGACTTATGGTTGATTACTCGGTATTATATTTTTTGGGCTCCGGTAAACCTGATTGGGTTTAGCGGACAATGAACGGTTAATACCCCCTATTCATGGAATAGGGGGTATTTTTATTGTTGGGTGAGGGTTACCCGATGATAAAATCCGCTTTCAGGTTTCCAATAGTTAACCAGTTAGAAATGTTAGAAAAGGAGAGTTTTGATGACCAAATATATTTTCGTTACAGGTGGAGTGGTTTCATCTTTAGGAAAGGGGATTGTTGCAGCTTCTTTAGCACGGTTGTTGAAAAATCGCGGTTTGAAGGTGACAATTCAAAAGTTTGATCCGTACATTAACGTTGATCCAGGAACGATGAGTCCGTACCAACATGGGGAAGTTTTTGTTACCGATGATGGTACAGAAACGGACTTGGATTTAGGACATTATGAACGTTTTATTGATATTAACTTAAATAAGTATTCTAACGTTACCACTGGAAAAATTTATTCGGAAGTATTGCGTAAGGAGCGGCACGGAGATTATCTTGGCGCAACTGTCCAAGTAATTCCGCACATCACTGACGCAATCAAAGAAAAGATCATGCGTGCTGGAACCGTTACGGATTCAGATATCGTCATTACCGAAATCGGTGGAACGGTTGGGGATATTGAATCCTTGCCATTCTTAGAAGCAATTCGGCAAATGCGGAGCCAAGCGGGTGCCCAAAACGTATTTTATATCCACACTACGTTGGTACCTTACCTTAAGGCGGCTGGTGAAATGAAGACTAAGCCAACCCAACATAGTGTTAAGGAATTACGTGGTTTAGGAATTCAGCCAAACATGCTGGTAGTCCGTACTGAAGAAGATATTACGGACAGCATGCGTTCGAAGATCGCTGCTTTCTGTGATGTTGAACCGGAAGCGGTAATTGAATCTAAAGACGTGGCAAGTTTGTATGAAATTCCGTTAAATCTAAAACGCCAAAAAATGGATGAAATTGTCGTTAAGCACTTTGGCTTAGACGTTCCAGAAGCGGACATGGCTAAGTGGGCGGACCTCGTTGACCACGTAAACAACCGCCTTGACCACACGATTAACATTGCGTTGGTTGGTAAGTACGTTGCTTTGCAAGATGCCTACATTTCAGTTAACGAAGCCTTGAAACACGCGGGCTACGTTGTGAATGCGGACATTAAGATCACGAAGTTTGATTCAGAAAAAATTACTAAGGAAAACGTTGCTGAATTAATGGCTGGTCAAGACGGAATCATCGTGCCAGGTGGCTTCGGAGACCGGGGAATTGAAGGAATGATCGACGCAATTCAATACGCTCGGGAAAACGACGTGCCGTTCTTAGGAATCTGCCTGGGAATGCAAATGGCCAGCGTGGAATTCGCGCGTAACGTGTTGGGTTACCAAGATGCCAACTCTGCAGAAATGAATCCTAATACGCCGCACAACATCATTGACTTGATGGCGGACCAAGAGGATGTCGAAGACCTTGGGGGAACTCAACGATTAGGTTTGTACCCATGCAAATTGAAGGAAGGTACCGTTGCAGCTCGGGCGTACGATAATCAAGAATTGATTCAAGAACGCCACCGTCACCGTTTTGAATTTAACAACCAATACCGTGCTGAAATGGAAGCTAAGGGATTGGTATTCTCAGGTACTTCACCAGATAACCACCTTGTAGAAGTAATTGAAATTCCGGACAAGCGCTTCTTCGTTGCTTCACAGTACCATCCCGAATTCCTTTCACGGCCACAACGTCCGGAAGGATTATTCAAGGCATTTATTGCGGCCGCTAACCAAAGTAAATAATTAGTTTACTAACTACTACTTCAACGAGGTCGGACTAGTTTTCCGGCCTCGTTTTTACATACGGATGTTTGAGTTTTTTTAATAGGTGAAGGCTTGTGGTTGTATTTTTGCAACAAATTATTTATGATTGAAGTTGACTGTAAAATACATTCCTTAGTTTTAAGTACTTTAAGTTCATTATGTGAGGAAAAACCATGAAAAAAATGATAATCAAGGGTGGACAGCGACTGACTGGAGAAGTGTCCATTGGCGGAGCAAAAAATAGTACGGTTGCTCTAATACCGGCGGCCATTTTAGCGGACACCCCAGTGCGGTTTGATTCGGTACCCGATATACTTGACGTCCATAACTTAATGATTATTCTTGAATCAATGAATGTTCATTCAACCTTTAAAGATGGCGTGATGGAAATCGACCCGACGGAAATTGTCGAAAACCCACTACCAAGTAAAGCAATTAAGAGTTTACGAGCTTCATACTACTTTATGGGCTCGCTTTTAGGACGCTTCAAGCGTTCCACCGTTACTTTCCCCGGTGGTGATAATATTGGTCCGCGACCAATTGATCAGCACATTAAGGGGTTCAAGGCTCTGGGAGCTAACGTTACTGAAGATGAGGACACGGTTTACATTTCTGCTTACGAGCGGGGATTGCACGGGGCCCACATCTTTTTAGACGTGGTTTCTGTTGGAGCCACCATTAACGTAATTTTAGCAGCGGTAAAAGCTCAAGGAGTTACCACCATTGAAAATGCCGCTCGGGAACCTGAAATTATTGACCTAGCCATGTTCTTAAACAACATGGGGGCTAAGATTCGAGGAGCCGGGACGGACGTGATCCGGATCGAAGGGGTCGACAAGCTTGTTTCCACGGCGACCCACACCATTATTCCAGATCGGATTGAAGCGGGTACATACCTATCCTTAGCAGCTGCCGTGGGTGATGGGATTTTAGTTAATAACATCATTCCCGAACATCTCGAATCGTTCACTTCCAAGATGATTGAATTGGGAGTTGATTTAAAAATTGACGGAGACAAGATCTACGTACCAAAGGTGGAAAAGATGCGGGGGATTGAGGTCAATACTAATCCATTCCCTGGGTTTGCAACCGATTTGCAACAGCCACTAACCGCCTCGCTGCTAAAGGCTCAAGGGCGCAGTGTGGTTAACGACCACATTTATCCAGAACGGGTAAAACACGTTTCGGAATTGCAAAAGATGGGAGCCAACATCCAGCACGCCGACGGAGTAATTTACGTCGACTACACCGACCAATTGTATGGTGCAAACGTGGAAGCGGGCGAAATCCGGGCCGGGGCCTGTTTGATGATTGCTGCTTTCATGGCGGACGGTACCACCACGATCACCAAAGCAGATAATATCTTACGGGGTTACGATAGTTTAGTGAAGAAATTGACTAAACTAGGTGCGGACGTGGAAATTACTGCGGATCAATCGCTTTAGAATTAACAATTAGGAGAGTTAATATTCATGGATAAATTTTTAACGATGAATGATTTACAAGAAATGACTCTCAAAGAAATTTACAACCTTGCGCGTGAATACAAGATTTCATACTACAGCCAGATGAACAAGAAGGAATTGTCACTGGCTGTTTTGCGTGCTCAGGCAAAAAAGCAGTCATTTGTTGAAATGGAAGGAGTCCTCGACATAATCGGCAACGAAGGCTACGGTTTTCTGCGTCCGATTAATTACGGCTCTTCCCAAGAAGATATTTATATTTCAGCTTCCCAAATCACCCGGTTTGGTTTGCGAAACGGAGATTTAGTGGGCGGCGAAGCGCGGCATCCGCGGCCAGGCGAACGTTATTACGGACTGATGCGGGTAACTTCGGTGAATAATAAGGATCCCGAGGAAGCTAAACAACGGCCGCATTTCCCAGCGTTAACGCCAATTTACCCAAACCAACAACTGACGTTAGCGACTACGCCAGACGTGTTATCAACACGGTTGGTGGACTTGTTTGCGCCGATTGGATTTGGTCAACGGGGATTAGTAGTCGCACCGCCTAAAGCTGGAAAAACGACGTTGTTGAAGGCCATTGCCAACGGAATTAGTAAGAACCATCCTAACGCGAAGTTAATCGTTCTGCTGATTGATGAGCGACCCGAAGAAGTGACTGACTTGGAACGCTCGATTGATGGTGAAGTAGTCTATTCAACTTTTGACCAAGAACCCCGGAACCATACGCGGGTTTCTGAACTGGTTTTACAACGGGCGATGCGCCTCGTTGAAGACAAACAAGACGTGGTCATTTTACTAGATTCAATTACTCGTTTAACCCGGGCGTATAATTTAGTTACGGCGCCGAGCGGACGCACCCTTTCCGGTGGGGTCGATCCGGCTTCATTTTATAAGCCAAAGAAATTCTTTGGAGCGGCACGCAATATTGAAGAAGGGGGTTCGTTAACCATCATTGGTACCGCCCTGGTCGATACTGGTAGTCGCATGGACGATGTAATTTACGAGGAATTCAAGGGGACTGGAAATTCGGAATTGGTATTATCCCGCAACTTAGCAGAACGGCGGGTTTTCCCAGCATTAGATATTCGGCAATCCGGCACCCGTAAAGAAGAGTTGATGATTTCACGGGATGTTTTAGAACAGCTGTGGAACATCCGGCGGTCCATGCGTGGCGACGCGTTAGAATACACCGAACAAATTCTACAATTAATGAAAAATACTAAGAATAACGATGAGTTTATCGCTAATCTGAAGAACCTTAATTTCGGCAAAAAGTCCTAAATGAGGTTGTTTGAAATAATAATTTATGCTATGATTGTGGTCGTTGGTTTTATAATAACTATGATTCAGCAAATGATTCATGGCAAAGGAGCGTAATATCATGAAAAAAGGAATTCATCCAGATTACCATCCAGTTGTATTCCAAGATTCAGCAACTGGGTTCAAATTTTTATCAGGTTCAACTGCATCATCTTCTGAAACAATCAAGTGGGAAGATGGTAACGAATACCCATTAATCCGGGTTGAAATTACTTCAGATTCTCACCCATTCTACACTGGCCGTCAAAAGTTCCAACAAGCCGACGGTACGGTTGCGAAGTTCAACAAGAAATACGGTTTGGCTTAATATTAAGTCAAATGGTAATCAAAAAAGAGCTAATCCAGCATGGATTAGCTCTTTTTATTTTGTCATGGTAAAGTCTTTAAAGTCTTGGAACGGTTAAGCAACGGACCGGCCGTTTAACCAACGGAAGAGGAGGAAGTTGATTAATACCAATATGGAAGTGGCAATGAAAACCGCGTTGTAATCAAACAGTCCCGAAACTGCCGAACCTAATAACGGACCAATCATATTGCCTAACGCCTGAAAAGATTGGTTCCAACTGAAAATTCGTCCGGTGACTTCCGGAGGGGTTCGCTTAGATAAAATACTTTGCACCGCTGGTAACATGGCACCATCCGAGATGCCGATAAAGAAACGGAAAACGCCTAACCAGAATACTGAAGGCACGAACGCCATCGGTACGTAAAGGACCATTGCAAATAGGAAGGCGACCGATAAAATTTTCTCGGTTCCAATGCGATCGCCGAGTTCACCCAGCCGGGGAGCGGCAAGCATATTGGCAATCCCGGGGATGGCGGCGATTAAACCGGCAACCATGGTAACTCCGGCACCGTTATGCATCAGCTCCTTAACGTACAAACTAATAATTGGGGCGATGGAATTATTCGAAGCTTGAATAATCATGGTGGTGATAAACATCCCAAAGACTGCTTGCGGCCGGTTCAACTTATGTACCACGTCTTTAGCAGTTAACGAACCTTCCGTGCTTTCGATTGGAACAAAGTGTTCGTGAACTAAGAATAAACTAAGGAAGAACACGATTAATAATAGTGCTCCAGTGATGAAAAAGGTGATACGATAAGAGAAGATGGAAGCTAGGGCTCCACCGACGAGGGGACCTAAAAGGGAGCCGGATACGGGACCGGTTGATAGGAAACCGAGGGCGTACCCGCTTTTTTCTTTCGGAGTTTCCGTAGCAATTAAGGCGTTTGCGTTACTAATGTAACCAGCAAAGACCCCTTGTAACAAACGGAGGCCGATTAGTTGGTAGACATTTTGGACTAATCCCATCGCGCCTAAAACAAACGCCATTCCGAGGGAAGCTCGTAAGATCATCAGCTTACGCCCTCGTTTATCAGCAATCTTTCCCCAGATTGGTGAAATGATGGCTAGCACTAAAAAGGTTGAGGAATAAGTTAGTCCACTGTATAGTGATAATTGAGATTTCGAGAAATTGCCGAGTGTATTGACATAAAGGGACAAAAAAGGCATAATCTCACTAAATGCGATACCGGCAATAAACGTTCCGAACCATAGTACAAAGAGGTTTTGCTGCCATGGTTCGCGTTTTTTTCTAGCTCGTCCTTCTCGATGAGAAAACATCTAAAAGCCTTCTTTCTAAAATAAAGGTATACCTATATACAATACCACAAAAATAAAATATATATATTGGAGATCTAAAAGATGAATAGTAAGTTAAAAAAATGGCTTAGTTCAATTGCGTTAACGTTAGTGGTTATTTTTAGTTTAGCATTAATTTTCAATCGACAGATCAAAACGTGGATGGTATCGCAGTACAATCCCACCGTTAGTGAACAGGTGGTCACTAAAAATGAAAAGAAGAAGGCTGATTTTAATTTTTCAAAGGTCAAGTCACTAGACTGGAAGACGGTGGTTAAAGCCCGGGCGTCGGAAAAGCGGATTAAGGTAATTGGTGAGATTGCCTACCCGGAAGTGGGGATTCATTTACCAATTGGTAAAGGAGTCGACAATTTGACGTTAGCGTTAGCAGCCGGAACGCTTAAGGAAAATGAAAAGATGGGCAAGGGTAACTACGCCCTGGCTGGTCACCACATGATCGACAAGAAGGTTCTCTTTGGACCGTTATATTGGAAGGCCAAGGTGGGACAAAAAGTATATTTGACGGATGAAAAGAATATTTACGAATATCAAGTAACAACCCGGAAGTTTATTAAAGCAACGGATGTACAGGTGATTGACGACGTTAAGGACCAAAAGTTACTTACGTTAGTTACTTGTGATGCAACCGGAGCGGGACGACTAATGATTCGGGGAAAGTTAGTTAAAGAAATGAAACACCAAGAAGCTCCGGCTAGTGTCCAAAAACTGTTTTCGCGACAGTTTAACCGCTAATTTAGTGGCTTTTTGGCGGCAGTCTGCTACTATTAAGGTAATCAGGTAACTTTGAAAGGAATGGATAAATAATGAGTGGAATGGTCATAGGGATTATCATTGTTGCAATCTTGGTTGTGGCAATTGTGTTGATGTATAACGGTTTAGTAAAGGCGCGGACTTACACGCAAGAATCTTGGAGTCAAATTAACGTTCAGCTAAAACGGCGGAACGACTTAATTCCTAATTTAGTAAATACGGTTAAAGGATACGCAACCCACGAAAAGGAAACCTTAAGTAAGGTAGTGGAATTACGTAACCAGTTGGTTGACCAAACGAAGGTGGCGGAACCGTCAACTGCCCAACGGCAAGCGGCAATGCAAACTTCTAACCAGTTGAGTGATACTTTAAAAAGTATTTTTGCGCTTTCAGAAAATTATCCAGATTTGAAAGCTAACCAGGAATTTAACAAGTTAATGGAAGAATTGACCAATACCGAAAATAAGATTGCGTATTCACGGCAATTGTATAATTCAAGCGTAGCTAGTTATAACATTAAGCTACAGTCTTTCCCGAGCAATTTAGTAGCGGGAATCGGGGGCTTTAAAGCGGTGGACTACCTCCAAGTTCCAGAAGAAGAAACCGCTGCTCCTAAAGTTTCTTTCGATAAATAAGGCTATTTAAGAGGAAAATAAATGCTATATCAACAAATTGCAAGTAACAAACGCAAGACCGTATACGTAATGGTTGGTTTTGCGATTTTGGTTCTCCTAATTGGAGCATCGGTCGGTTACGTGTTTTACAATAGCGCTAGTGCGGGGGTTGTAATGGCGGCGATTATTGCTGCGGTTTACATGGGATTAATGATTAGTAATTCGACAAACGTGGTAATGCGAATGAACCACGCGACCGAAATTAGCGAAGCTGACCATCCCGAGCTATGGCATATCGTAGAAGATATGGCTCTAGTAGGAAAGGTTCCGATGCCTAAGGTGTACATTGTAGACGATCCTAGCCCGAATGCCTTTGCTACCGGGAATAACCCGCAAAATGCAGCGGTAGCGGTAACCACCGGAATTTTGGCGCGTTTGAATCGCGAAGAAATGGAAGGTGTGATCGGCCACGAGATTTCGCATATCCGTAATTACGATATTCGCCTTTCTACGATTGCGTTGGCACTTTCAGCAGCAGTTTCATTGCTAGTTAACTGGGGGATGCATGCATTCTGGTGGGGTGGCGGCCGCCGCCGAGACAGCGACGATGATGAGGATAGCAGTTTAAGGGCAATCTTAATGTTGCTGGCGTTGGTACTCGTAATTTTAGGACCAATTGCCACGTCGATTGCTCAGTTGGCTCTTTCCCGAAATCGCGAATATCTCGCTGATGCATCAAGTGTAGAACTGACGCGGAATCCATTGGGATTAATTAACGCGTTAAAAAAGATTTCAGCTAGTGAACCGATGCAGGAAGCGGATCCGAGCAGCGCAGCACTGTACATTGCGGATCCTTTTAAAAAGAAGCGCTCGTTAGCCCATTTGTTTGATACCCATCCGCCAATTGAAGATCGCATTGCTCGACTGGAGAAAATGTGAGTTGATCAATCAAAGAAATCATTTAATTGAAAGTGAGATAAGGGTCCATGTTGCGTGACGACTATATTTTTGTACATTTAGAATCAATTGTTAACTTAATTTATTCGCGCGGAATTACTGCCAAGGATTTCCTAAGTGGAATTTTGCAGGTGCCGACCAATATTTTACTTTTAAACCGGGAAGTTAGTGACGACGTTCCAATTGATAACCATACTTTTTTAAACGAGATTAACGATGCCAAGACGATTAGTCAGTATTTGCTTGATCCGCACAGCAGTAAAAATTGGATCGATTTTTCCCAAGCAGAGGCGCTTAGTGAATTAACGCCCAATGACATCGCTAATTTACTGTACATGGGACATATGAAGAGTCATTTGGACACCCCTTTTTCGTACAAACTGCAAAACGATTACGTTTACTTAGAGGTGGGGACTAACCAAGTCAAAACTTACTACCGGCGGCTAAAGAATTTTTACGCAGTTTTAAACCGGTCGGTAATCCGGCACGCCGAACAGACGTATAACGAACACCGCTTGGTTTTTCGGCGCGTCAATCATTTCTCGGAATTACCAGCCAGCATGGTGAGGCAACTAATTCCAGTGCTTGGCGAAGGCGTCATTTTTGCTTTTGATCAAGCCATTGAACAAGACCACGAACTGCGGGTGCCAATTTTAATTGCTAGTGATAGTAATTTAGCCCCCACGTTGCGTAGTAAAGAATCACTATACAACCAAGCGCAACAAATCGCGGTGTTAAAATATAATTTAAGGAATCAGGATTGGCATTTTATTATCACCAATCCCAAGGCATTTGATGCCGAAGCCTTGTACTAATGCGGGTTATTTATCTGTAAATGAAATGTTAACGACTTATATAGTAGCTAATGAGATGAAAGTCCAGTTTTTGTTAACCAAAGCTAATTTTGACGGCATGTTTCTAGATTGAATTGGTTGGTAAAATCTACTGGGCTTTTTTGAACCCGTTGCCTTAGTAACCAAAAAGGTGGCTATGGTATAATTGAGGGTAGGTTTGAATAGGGGGAGCTTTAAAAATATGAAAATGCAACTAAGTGAAATTGCCCGTGCTCTAGGAGTAGACGAGTATCCGGACCAATGGAATGAGGTTAGTGTCACCAGTGTCCAGTTTGATAGTCGTCAATTAACGCCGGGTTCTTTGTTTGTTCCAATCAAGGGACAACGCGACGGCCACCAATTTATTGAGCAGGCTATTCAGGCTGGCGCGGTTGCAACGTTATGGGCGAAGGATCATGAAGATACCCGCCCGGCAGATTTGCCAAGTATTGAAGTGGAAGATCCGCTGGCTGCGTTGCAAAAATTAGCGAAATACTACTTAGATAAAATCAATCCCAAAGTTGTGGCAATTACGGGAAGTAACGGAAAAACTACGACGAAGGACATGACTGCCGCCGTTTTAGCGACCGAATTTAATGTGGTAAAGACGGAAGCCAACTTCAATAACGAAATTGGGGTTCCAATCACCATTTTGGGAATGAACGCGAATACTGAGGTTCTAGTGGTTGAATTAGGGATGGACCGCCCCGGACAATTACATTTCTTAAGTGAATTAGTCCAACCGGACATCGCGGTAATTACCATGATTGGCGAAGCCCACATTGAATTCTTTAAGACGCGAGACCGGATTGCGGATGCCAAAATGGAAATTACGGACGGTTTAAAGGAAGACGGTTGCTTTATTTACGATGGTGACGAACCGTTACTAGCGGAGCGGGCCAAGGCGGTGGATGTTGAGCAACGTACGTTTGGGATGAAAAATGAAAACGACGTATTCGCATCCGATGTAGCAGGTACCGATACTGAAACGTCATTTAAGACTAATTTGGACCCCGAAGTGGAGGTTAAATTACCGATTATTGGCGAATATAACGTAAAAAATGCGTTGGCAGCCATTACGGTAGGTGATCGATACCACGTCGGAGTTGCGGATAGTGCTCGTGCATTGGCAGATTTTAACTTAACCAAGAACCGGACCGAATGGCTAAAAGGCCGGCAGGGAGAACGAATTTTAAGTGACGTATATAATTCTAATCCTACGGCAGCTAAAGCAGTGTTAAACTCCTTTGCACATACTAAGAAGACTGGGCGCCGGTTTGTGGTTCTGGGAGATATGTTAGAACTGGGAGAAAATGCCGACCAAATGCATGCCCAATTAGCGGACAGTTTAAATCCGGCTCAATTCGAAGAAGTATTTCTCGTGGGCCAGCATATGCGTGCGTTAGGAAAACGGCTGGTTGACGAAGAGATTTATCCAGCAGAAGCCGTTCATTTATACGACGCAAACGAACTTCCACAATTAACTACTGATTTACAACAAATGATTAAAGCTGATGACTGTGTACTATTAAAGGCCAGCCACGGGATTCATTTGGAAAAAGTGGTTGAACAGCTTAAATAACGAAGCATAGGCCGGGGAGAAACCCGGTCTTTTTTTTGTGGGGTAAAAAGCACGCGATGGTAGAGAAAGGAAATGAGCTCCAGGCCCCAGCTTTCTGCGGCTAATCTAATTTAGGCTTCAATCGCCTAACCCGCGATTAAGTCCTAAATTAAGTTAGTCCTCAAACCCTGGCCAAGGGCTTCCACTCTCTATTTTATTTGCTAATCCCACTTCGCGGGTGTATGATTATAAAGTTATGTTTACATGATTGTTACTGTGGGCTTTGCCCTAAAAGACGGATTTTCTTTGATGCAGTAGCAGAAATTTAGGAGGAATTATATTTGAAATTTACCGAACTAGGGTTGGAAGAAGACATTTTGAAAGCTGTTTTAGACAATGGATACGATGAACCCACTCCAATCCAAGCTGAAACAATTCCCGATGTCTTAGCGGGGAAAGATATTATTGGACAGGCACAAACCGGAACCGGAAAAACGGCTGCGTTTGGATTGCCAATCTTACAAAATGTTGACCTAGATAATCCTAATATTCAAGCAATTATCGTTTCACCAACGCGTGAATTAGCTGCCCAAACCCAAGCAGAAATCTTTAAATTGGGTAAGTACAAGCGAGCTAAAGTTCAAGTTGTGTATGGTGGAGCAGACATTCGCCGGCAAATCAATGCGTTGAAGAGCCACCCACAAATTGTTGTGGGAACTCCCGGCCGACTTTTAGATCACATTGGCCGACACACTATTCGCTTAGACCACGTTAAAACCCTGGTCCTTGACGAAGCAGATGACATGTTGGACATGGGATTCTTACCAGATATTGAAAAAATTATTGAACAAACCCCAAGCGAACGACAAACGTTACTATTCTCAGCAACGATGCCCGCACCAATCAAAAAGATTGGGGTTAAGTTTATGACTGATCCTAAACAGGTGACGGTTAAGTCAAAAGAACTAACCGCTGATTTAGTTGATCAGTACTACATTCGTTCTAAAGAATTTGAAAAATTTGATATGTTAACCCGGATTATTGACGTACAATCACCTAAGTTGGCAGTAGTCTTCGGTCGGACAAAGCGCCGAGTTGACGAAGTGGCTAAGGGCTTGGTTGCTCGCGGTTATAACGCAGCGGGAATCCATGGTGACCTAACCCAACAACGTCGGATGAACATCTTACACCAATTCCGCGATGGACAGTTAGACATCTTGGTTGCTACTGACGTTGCGGCTCGGGGATTAGATATCTCTGGGGTGACTCACGTTTATAATTACGACATTCCGCAGGATCCTGAAAGTTACGTTCACCGGATTGGCCGGACTGGTCGGGCCGGTGCTCACGGAACTTCCGTAACCTTTGTAACTAACTGGGAAATGGATTACCTCCGAGACGTAGAACGTTTAACTAAGAAACGCTTGCTTCCATTAAAGCCACCAACAGAAGAAGAAGCCTTCATTGGTCGGGCAGCAATGGCTGAACAAAACGTGCAAGAATTGGTTAAAAAGACCGATGTTGATAAGTTTGGCGAACAAGCAGACCGTTTATTAGAACAATATGACGCGCGTACATTAGTAGCTGCCTTATTGAACGATGAAACTAAGGCAGACGCGAGTGAGATTAAGGTTAAAATTACCCCTGAACGCCCATTACCACGCAAGAAGAGCGGTAATCATAAGAGTGGCGGCTACCGCGGCGGTCGGCGCCATGGTGGTGGCAACGGCTACCGACGCAACGGTAACGGTGGTAAATGGAACGACCGTAAGAACGGTCATCGTCGGGACCGGGATGATCGCCACGCAGGTTCAAATCACCGGCAAGATAACAACAAGGGCGGCAATAAGCGCCACTTTGTAATTAAAGAAAAATAAAGTTTAAACATTTAATGAGGTTACTGGAGCTTTGATTTCAGGCCTCATTTTTTGTTTTCACAGTTTTAGAAAAACTTTACCAATTTAGCTTAGGGCTAGTGGGGGTAGTTGAAAAAGCCGTTTAGTATGTAAAGCTTGCCATGATGGGCTTAAGATGGGATGTTTTTTCAAAGGTAAGTTTGATACAATAAATGACGACAATGGGAGGATACACATGATTTACGGAATTGGCATCGACATTACCAACATTGATCGATTTAAAGCGTTACACAATCCAACGTCTTTTATCAAGAAAGTGTTAACAGATAAAGAACAAGCCGAATTGGCAGGTAAAAGCGGTCAGCGAGCGTACGAATTTTTAGCTGGCCATTTTTCAGTTAAAGAATCCTATAGTAAAGCATACGGTACGGGATTAGGAAAAAAGCTTAATTTTCAAGATATTGAAGTTGAGTATGACGACAACGGTCGACCAGTAATTAGCAACCACCCGTTTGCAGGAGTTGCGCACGTGTCGATTTCGCATTCAAAACACCATGTCGTAACACAGGTAATCTTAGAGGGGGATTAACAATGGTTGAAGGATGGCATCGCGCAAGTCGACTAGTAGTCGATGCGGCGGCAATTCGGCAAAATGTAAAAAAGGAAATTGAACGTTTAGATCATCAAAGCGAGTTATTTGCCGTGATCAAGGCGGATGCGTACGGTCATGGTTTGATTCCGGTGGCCCGGTATACTGAACAAGCGGGCGCCACTGGTTTTTGCGTGGCAATTTTAGACGAGGCACTGACTCTACGAGAGGCGGGCTTTGCCGAACCAATCTTAGTTTTAGGAATCACTAACGTAAAGTGGGCGGCCTTGGCTGCTGAAAAGAACGTTTCTTTGACCGTGGGAGACGTGGAGTGGTTGACTAAGGCGGCTCCCCAGTTAACGGCAGAACATCCGTTAAAGGTTCATTTAGCGTTAGACACTGGAATGGGACGGATTGGTTTCCAAGAGTCAGACGGTCTTAACCAGGCGGCGGAATTGCTCATCAAAGATCCGCGTTTTGTTTTTGAAGGTGTATTTACACACTTTGCAACCGCGGATGAAAAGGATCCCACTTATTTCAATCTCCAAGTGGACCGTTTTCATAAATTAGTGGACACTTTGCCAGAAAAGCCTCGCTACGTTCACGTTTCTAATACGGCTACTAGTCTGTGGCACGCAGCTTGCAACGGTAACTTGATTCGGTTTGGGGTCGGGATTTATGGAATGAATCCGTCCGGAACCGTTTTGGAACCTCCTTATGATTTGCAGCCAGCCATGACGTTAGAGTCCCGGCTTTCATTTTCTAAGTTGTTGAAAAAGGGGCGTTCGGTAAGCTATGGAGCAACTTACACTGCTGAACAAGACGAATGGATTGGGACGATTCCAATTGGCTATGCCGATGGGTATCCACGCTGTTTACAAGGGTTCCATGTGTTAGTTGACGGGCATTTTTGTGAAATCGTGGGCCGTGTTTGCATGGACCAGTTAATGATTCGCCTTCCGCATGAATATCCGGCGGGGACCCCGGTAATTTTAGCGGGGCAATCGCAAGGGAAAAGTATTAGCATGACGGACATTGCTGATTATGTTGGAACAATTAATTATGAAATCACATGTGGCTTTACGGAGCGGCTCCCGCGGGTCTATAAGAATAATGATATAGTAAAATAATTTCATTGATGGTAGAATGAAAGTAATAATCAGGAATACAGGAGAGCGAGCCTAATGAGTAATCAACTAAGGGATATATCTGTTGAAAAAGAGATTTATTGTGAAATGTTTGAAGTTGAACCCACTGGGGTAAGTGACCAGTTGATTCATGCTTTTTTTGAGCGTCATGCTGCAGAACATTTGGAGCTCTTAAAGGCGGGCTACCAACAAATGGCGGACATTAACGCCAAGATTACCCAGGATTTTACGTCCTGCGAGGCGGCTTGTGAAGAACACGTATTTAACGTGTTAAGTAGTGATTAAATTAATAGATTGAATATGGGGTGGCACTGTGGACGAATCCAAGGTAAAACGCGGCGATTTGTTCTATGCAGACTTGTCACCAGTTGTTGGTTCTGAACAAGGGGGAATGCGTCCGGTTTTAGTGATTCAAAATAACGTTGGGAATCACTACAGTCCGACGGTAATCATTGCAGCCATTACGACTAGAATTACTAAACCGAAGATGCCCACCCACGTTGCCATTCGTGCAGGCGAAGCCGGTAATCCACGGGCTTCGGTAATCTTAATGGAACAGATTCGAACAATTGATAAACAACGTCTACATGATCGAATTGGCCGTCTGGACGGCCAAAAAATGAAACTCGTCAACGAAGCCCTTAAAGTTAGTCTGGGCTTGGTGGCGAATACATAAAAGACTATTGGAAATTCAATGGTCGTTGTAAATTAAAAAGAGGCTGTGACAAAAGTCTTTAAACAAAAAACGGTTCATGAGGTAAAACTTCCTCATGAATCGTTTTTATTTTGGCACGCTCTTTTTTTAGTTGATGCCTATAAACTTAAGCAAGGCGGTGCGACTGCAAGTCTTCGACTTCCGGAACTTTAAAGCCTTTCCGTTCTAGATTGCTAATAATACGCTGCAACTTTTTAGGCGGTACTCCCGCCGGTAAAGTGAATAACGTTCGGTGAATTAATTCGTCTTCGTTGGAATCCAAAGTAATAACGCTCGCAATGGAGGTGTACTTCGTAATGATCTTTGCACTAGTGGCTAAATCGCCACGTTCGTCACTAGAAACCACCGTGATTACGTAACTTCCTACGTTAGTGTTCCAAGATTGGGAAAGGGCGTCTAATAGTCGGGCATGGGTCAAGATCCCGTAAAAATAGTTATTATCGTCTAAAACGGTAATGTATGGCAAGTCCTTGATGGTAAAAAATACGGTGAAAAACGCGGCACTCAAGTTAATGTACTTGGTCGCGTTTTTCAGTAAACTAGTCACCGGGTCTTGCATTGAGCCGCCCCGCGACTTATGCCGATAAATGTGCATTTTGTAAATATTTCCGCGAAAGAGCCGTCCTGTTTTATCCAAAATGGGGACACAGCGAAAACCTGAATCTTCTAAAATTTTAAGTGCCTCTTCGAGCGTGGCATCTTCTTGAACGGTAGTTAGGCGTTGCTTGGGTTTAACCATTGATTTTAATAACATTATGGATTACCCTCCATATCTTAATCTGTTTTTAATAATAGCATAGATTAAGACGTTAGAATACCACTACCGGAGTTCCAACTGGGACAGCTTCGAATAATTTTTTCATCGTTGCGGGTGGGGTGTTGACACAGCCGTGTGAACCATGGGTCTTGTACCAATCGCCACCAAATTTAGGTTGCCAAGAAGCGTCGTGAAGACCGACCCCGGTGTAATCAATTGGCATCCAGTAGTTCACGGGTGATGCATAGTTAGAGCCGTCGTCATTTTTACCACGCAGCGTTGCGTTACGCTGTTTATTCCAAACGTAAAAGACTCCCGTAGGCGTAGTATTGCCACCCGATGGTTTTCCAGTTACCACGTCGGTAGAAATTTGTAGTTTACCATCTTTGTAGTACCACATGTGTTGGTTAGTTTTATCAACTTCCACGTACGTGGTTCCGAGTTCGCCCTTTTTCAAAGACTGTCCGGAGCCAACGATGGTGGCTTTCTGGGTGAAACTTGCCCCCTTGAGAATGTTGGTACTCAAGTTGGCCGCATCAGCCGTGGTATTGATTGACCAGCCAAAAATGCCATCTTTAACGGTTTGGGTACCGCGCTTAGTACTGTTGAAGGTCACGTCCGCACCATAAGTAGCGTATTTTTGGTTTAAATCTGCTAAATAAGCCTTCACCTTAGATTGATCAACGCTTAATTTTTGCTGACCTTGAGCATCAGTCTTAACTTTAAGCCAACTCTTCAGAGTCGCTTGAGGAATTACGACGGTGTTGCCGTTCACATCGTAAGTGATTTTTTCGTTTTCCGCCTGGATGCGTTGCAACTTGACTTGGGCCGCGTTGTTTTTCTTAGAGTAATAGGTGTTCTTTAAATCTAGCTCGTGAGCGCCTTTAGCCGTGCTAGCCTGGATTTGTTGTGCCAAAATTTCAGGGCTAACTACGTGACCAGTTGAATTGGTGCTGGAGTTTAACTTTTGGTTCAGCTGGTCGGCAGCGGTCTGCGCGTAAGCATTTAGTTTTTTAGTCCCCGCTTGATCAAGGTTAACACTAGGAGTGTCAGCCGCGTTAGCCACGTCCATTAACTGAAGAGGCCACGTCCAAGGGTTCTGCGACTTAATTGCGCTGGTGATGGATTGCCGACTGGTTGAGTTAAGTCCAGCGTCAGCTAGGCTAACTTTTTTAACAACTTTGCCGTTAGCAGTTAAATTTAATTTTTGATTACTTAAGTGTTTTTCAATTAGTTGCTGTGCTTGGGTGGCGTTTTTTCCGCCCACGTTAGTACCTGCTACCGTTGTATTTGGCATGAAGGTGCTACTAGATTTATAATGGTAGGCCATTCCAGCGTAGCCCAACCCTAAGATAACCACCGCGCCGATTGTGATGGCGATCTTAGAATGGTGTGGCTGCTGGTGCTGATGTTTGCGTTGTTGCATAGTACTTCCCCCAGATGATTTAATTCTTTACTTTTGCTTTCTTCTGTAACATTACTGTAATATTTCGAATATATCAAGTCTACTATGCGAATCTTAACAAAAAAATCTGGGTTTGACACCAATATTTGCACAATTAACTGATTTTAGTACAAGCTGTTTGGGGAAGGGACGTAAAAAGAGGGTACAAAAAAGCACCGGTTGCAACCGGTGCTTTCGTTGATAAATTTAATGATTATTTGTCTTGTTTTTCAGCAAGAGCGTTTAGACCGTCAGTAAGAACCTTCTTCAAAGTAGTTGCTGAGTCAGTCATCTTCTTCTTTTCGTCATCGCTAAGTGGTGCTTCGATAACGCGGTTTAGACCTTGGCCATTGATAACTGCAGGAGTACCAATGTAAATGTCGTTCAAACCATATTCGCCGTCCATGTATGCACCAACAGGCAATACGGCGTTTTCGTCGCGAAGAATTGCTTTAGAAATGCGCATCAATGCAGTACCAACACCGTAGAATGTAGCACCCTTCTTGTTGATGATTTCATAAGCTTTGTTACGTACGCTGTCTTCGATTTCAGCCAATTCGTCAGTTGAAACGCCTTCTTCTTTAGCGATTTCAAGCAATGGCTTTGTACCGATTGTAGCTGATGAGAAAGCAGCAAATTCACTGTCACCATGTTCACCTAAGATGTAAGCATCTACAGATTCTGGGCTAACGTTGAATTTCTTACCAAGAGCTACGCGCAAACGAGCTGTGTCAAGTGAGATACCTGAACCGATAACTTTTTCCTTAGGGAAGCCAGAGAATTTCCATGTTGCGTAAGTAAGGATATCAACTGGGTTAGCAGCAACAAGGAAGATACCATCAAAACCAGAATCAACAACTGGTTTAACAATTGTTGAAAGGATGTTTAAGTTCTTGTTAACAAGGTCAAGACGTGTTTCACCTGGCTTTTGTGGTGCGCCAGCTGTGATAACAACTAAGTCAGCATCCTTGCAGTCTGAGTATTCACCAGAGTAGATGTTCTTTGGAGCTGTGAATGGAGTAGCATCTTCAAGGTCCAATGCGTCCCCAACTGTACGATCCTTAACAACGTCGACAATGACGAATTCTTCAGCGATTCCTTGTTGTGCCATCGCGAATGCGTAACTAGAACCTACGGCACCGTCACCGACGAGGACAACTTTTTGATGATTTTGAATATTAGACATAATATCCATTCCCTTCATTTATTAGATTATATATTTGGTCCACCAAAGTATTATAGCATTTTAACAGGGGAAAGTTGAGACCTAATTTTCAGAAAACAAATAAGTTTGCCAAAAATAATTACCGAGCGAACAGAAGTAATATCTAAGCTTTTGTGGCGATATATGATAAGATTATTTAAAACGAGCTCAAGCTGAAGGGGCGGATTCCTTTCAGCTATTTTTGCGTATGAGGATGATAAATAATGAAAATGATTGTTGGTTTAGGAAACATTGGAAAAGAATATGATCAAACGCGGCACAACACCGGCTTTATGGTGGTAGACGCACTAGCTAAAAAGTATGGGGTGGATCATTTTAAGATTCATCACGAGGCCATGGTTGGCGAATTTTTCTCAAACGGTGAAAAGGTTTTATTAGTGAAACCAACTACCTACATGAACGATTCTGGGCGAGCGGTGCGTCCGTTAATGGACTACTATGACTTAGCATTAACGGATTTGATCGTGGTTTATGATGACATGGACATGCCGGTGGGGAAAATTCGTTTGCGGCAAAAGGGCTCGGCAGGCGGGCATAACGGGATTAAGAGTTTGATTGCCCACTTAGGTACCGAAAAGTTTCGCCGGCTCCGGGTGGGAATCGAACACCCAGCACACCAAAAAGTGGTGGATTATGTGCTTGGAAGATTTACTAAAGAACAAAAAGCGGATTTTGAAATTGGCGTACAAAACGCAATTGCGGCGCTCGACGACTGGCTAGCGGGCGCGGAATTTAGTCAGTTGATGAATCAATATAATTAGTGGGGCAAGTATGAATATTGAAAAAATTTTTGCAGACACCAAGGCAGTTGTTGAGGTTACTAGCAATTTAGGAGCGCAAACCCGTCAATTAGTGACCGGTTTATTAGAACCGGCCAAACAATTGTTTTTGAATGCGTTATTACAGAAACAAAATCAACCAATTTTAGTGGTAACGGATAGCTTGGCACACGCGGAACGACTGTATAACGAGTTAGCAGAAGGGCAACTGGACTTACAGGCCTACTGGTTTCCAGCAGAAGAGATTATCGCGGCAGAGGTGGCGACCAGTTCGCCCAACTACCGGACGGCACGGGTGCGATTTTTAAACGCCCTCGCCAATCAGCAACGGGGAATTTACGTTACCTCTGCTTCTGGTTTTCGGCGAATGGTCCCGGCGGCCGCAGACGTTAAGCAGGCCCAGCTAGAAATTAGCGTGGGGGAAGAATACGACCCGCAACAGCTAATTCAACAGCTAGTCCAACTGGGATACCAACGGGTCGAACAGGTAGAAAAGAAATCGGAATTTGCCGTTCGCGGTTCAATCGTGGATATTTTTCCGCTTAACCAGGACGTCCCGGTGCGCGTAGACTTTTTTGACGTTGAGGTAGATTCACTTCGAACTTTCGACCAAAATAACCAACGCAGTATCGAAAATATTACCCAGACTAAAATTTTACCGGCGACGGATCTGATTGTGACTGAAGAACAATTCCATCAAGGAATCACTAAGTTACAAAAACAAGTTCATCAAGCGCGTAAACGGCTGGATGAAGATAACCAAGAACTTTTACAGCAAAACATTGCGGAAGTTACGGAACGCTGGCAAAAGCACCAGATTATCCCAGAAGACGTTATCTACACTAAGCAACTCTACGCAAAGCCTAATTCGCTGCTCGATTATTTAGCTGACGGGGTGCTCGTGGTTGACGACTACCCGCGGATTTTGGATGCGGAGTTGGATATTCAAAAAAATGAGGCTAGTTGGATTGTCGACCAGTTAAAGAACAACGTTTTGTTAGACAATGATCCGTTAGGCTTAGAAATCCGCCAATTAATCCGGCAAAAAAAGCAGCCCCAAATCTTTTTATCGATGTTTCAAAAGGGGATGGGCCGGCTTAAGTTTGACCAACTAACGGAAATTACTACCAGAGCGGTTCAGGAATTCTTTGGCCAAATGCCCGTTTTAAAGGGCGAAGTGGAACGGTGGATGAGCCGGCACGCCACCGTCTTGATTTTTGCCAATTCTAAAGAGCGGCAAAGTAAAATTGCCAGCACGTTGCGTGATTTTGAAATCGAATCACGAATCGTGCAGGCAGATCGGATAGTTACCGGGGCGGTCAACATTATTGGGCAATCCTTTTCACAAGGGTTTGAAATGCCCGACGCCAAAATGGTGGTGCTTACTGAAAAGGAACTGTTTGCCAAAGTTCGCAAAAAGCGGCCGCGCCAACAGCACATTGAAAATGCGGAACGGTTAAAAAGTTATACCGAGTTAAAGCCCGGAGATTTTGTGGTGCACGTCAATCACGGGATTGGTAAATACTTGGGAATGACCACCATGGAAGTTGATGGGGTTCACCAAGATTACCTCACCATCCAATACCAGGGCAGCGGACAGCTTTTCATTCCGGTTACCCAGCTTAATTTAGTTCAAAAATACGTGGCGGCGGAAGGCAAGCGCCCGAAGATCAACCGACTGGGCGGATCCGACTGGGCAAAGACTAAGCAACACGTTGCTTCTAAAATTGAAGACATTGCGGACGATTTAATTGAACTATATGCCAAACGGGAGGCCGAAAAGGGGTTTGCCTTTCCGCCGGATGACGATTTGCAATTACAATTTGAAAATGACTTTCCTTACACCGAAACTCCTGACCAATTACGGTCCATAAAAGAAGTTAAGGAAGACATGGAAAAGCCCCGGCCAATGGACCGACTGCTAGTTGGCGACGTAGGTTATGGGAAGACCGAAGTTGCCTTGCGAGCTGCTTTTAAGGCAATTGAGGGTGGCAAGCAGGTGGCGATTCTCGTGCCGACGACAATTTTAGCGCAACAACATTTCGACACGATGAACGACCGTTTTGGAGATTATCCAATTACGACCGCGATGCTGTCTCGTTTTCAAACTAACGCGCAAATTAAGGAAGCCTTAGCAGGTCTGAAAGACGGCACCATTGACATCGTAGTGGGCACTCACCGACTGCTATCAAAGGACGTTCACTTTAAGGACTTAGGCCTGTTAGTGATTGATGAGGAACAACGCTTCGGGGTGAAACATAAAGAACGGATTAAAGCTTTGCGTTCCCAAGTGGACGTCCTCACCCTCACTGCTACCCCAATTCCCCGCACGTTAAACATGTCAATGATTGGGGTGCGTGATCTTTCAGTAATTGAAACTCCGCCAACCAACCGTTACCCGATTCAAACCTACGTGGTTGAAGAAAATGCCGGGATTATCCGCGAAGGAATTATGCGTGAAATCCGGCGGGACGGTCAGGTATTCTTTTTGCACAATCGGGTGCAAGACATTGAAAAGGTGGTTGCCCAAATTGAGGCACTGGTTCCCGAAGCACGGGTTGCCTACATTCACGGACAAATGACCGAAAAACAATTAGAAGATATTTTGTTTGATTTCATTGAGGGCGAATACGACGTGCTGGTAACGACCACGATTATTGAAACCGGCATCGACATTCCCAACGCCAATACCCTATTTGTAGAAAACGCCGATCACATGGGACTTTCCCAACTTTATCAACTGCGGGGACGAATCGGGCGCTCCTCTCGAGTTGCGTACGCGTACTTCCTTTACCAAAAGGACCGAGTTTTGACTGAGTTGGGTGAAAAACGCTTGGAAGCCATTAAAGACTTCACCGAATTGGGGTCCGGCTTTAAAATTGCCATGCGAGACCTTTCGATTCGGGGTGCGGGTAACTTACTTGGTAAACAGCAACACGGGTTCATTGATTCGGTTGGATACGACTTGTATTCGCAAATGCTGGCTGATGCAGTTAAACAAAAGCAGGGCAAGAAGGTTCCCAAACGTTCTGATAGTGAAATTGATTTGGAAATCGAAGCCTTTCTTCCAAGTACGTACATTGAAGACTCACAGCAAAAAATTGAATTTTACAAACGACTTCGGCAAGTTGATTCCACTGATGGCTTGATGGACGTGGTGGATGATTTGATTGACCGGTTTGGCGAATACCCAACCGAAGTTGCCAACTTGATTCAAATTACCGAGCTTAAATTACACGCGGATGCTGCGCAGGTAGAAAAAATCGAGCGGAAAAATGGCAACTTGTTCATCACCTTAACTTCGGCGGCAAGCCAGAAGATCAGCGGTGAAAACGTCTTTGCCGCGCTATCGGTTACTAAACTACGAGCGACAGTGGCGGAATCAAATGATAAAATGCATATAAAGTTAGTTATTCAACCGCAAATGACGCAGCAAGATTGGTTTGAGCAACTAATGAGCTACGTTAAAAAATTAGCTGAATATCTGTGAGGAAGCGACTTGAAAAAAATAACCGAGCAAAAAGCAATGCGGGGAGCCTTCATTCTATCGGTTGCCGCGATTATCGCTAAGGTTTTGAGCGCCGTTTACCGGATTCCTCTCCAAAATTTGGTTGGTAACACCGGTTTTTACGTATACCAACAAATTTATCCGATTTACGGAATTGGGATGACCTTCGCGCTTAATGGGTATCCCAACTTTATTTCTAAAATCATTGCCGAAGAACCTGATGAAAAAAGAAAATTAGTACTTGGCCAGTACTCCATAATGATCCTAACGGTGCTTTCCGCGACGGTGTTTTTGATACTGGTTGGCGGCGCGCAGCCGATTGCTCAGGCAATGGGGGACCGTCAGTTGGCGCCGATGCTCCGGGTCGTAGCAACCATGTTTTTGCTGATGCCGTTTTTAGCAACGGGACGGGGATACTACCAAGGAATTTATAACGTTATTCCAACGGCAAAATCCCAAGTTGTTGAACAAGTGGTCCGGGTAAGCATCATCATTTTGGTGGCGATAATCACGGTGCAGCAAGACTGGTCGGTTTACAAAATGGGCGCTTACGCGATGGCTAGTTCTACCGTAGCCGCGGTAGCTGCAAGCTGGTTTTTTATACCAGTAATCCGTAAGATCATGCATGAAGGTACCGCTCACTTTCAATGGTCCGTATTTAAAGATTTAGGAAAACGGTTCGTAGTGGAAGGCGGGCTAATTTGCCTGCTTTCGGCGATGATTATCCTGCTTCAGTTAGTGGATTCGTTTACCGTTAAAAATAATTTAGTGGCGGCGGGAATGTTACCTGACGCCGCAAAAGCTCTAAAAGGAGTTTACGACCGCGCCCAGCCATTAGTACAAGTCGGAACGGTAATCGCGACCGCGTTTGCGACCACGTTATTGCCTTCGTTGACCGAAGCTTTGCAAAAACGTGATTCCGGGGCCTTTTATCGCTCGGCAACTTCGCTAATCCGAGTGGCGGTGGCAATTTCCTCGGCAGCTAGCGTGGGAATGATTGCTTTAATGCCGTTTATCAACCGGCTGCTCTTCGGTAGTTTCGCTGGTTCGGGCGCTTTGGCAATTTATAACCTTAGCGTAATTTTGGCGGCGTTGATTTTTGTTAATAATAGTGTTTTACAAAGCATGGGGCGCTTAAAGATGACGTTTTGGGCGATTGCGGCCGGTCTTTGCGTCAAGGTGATTTGCAACGGTTGGGCGGTCCGCCACTGGTCAATTACTGGCGCAAGCTGGATAACCGTCCTTAGTTTGGTAATCATTGCTGGCGCGATGAGTTGGGCGTTACCAGTGCGGCTGTTAAAGAGGGTTTACCTAGAAAACCACTTTTTACTAAAATTGTTGATTGGAAACGCGGTGATGTTTGGCGTTGTGCAACTAATCACCGGATTTTTACGAGTGTTGGTTTCAAGTGATAGTCGGGGAGCTGCTTTGCTAATTACGGCAGTGGCAGCGCTAATTGGTGCGTTAACTTGGCTAAGTTTCGTGCTAATTAATCGGGTCTTCACCCTCCGAGAGTGGTTGACGATCCCCCTTGGCAAAAAAATAATAAGAACAATACAGAGGATAGTTAAATGAGACTAGATAAATTTTTAAAAGTTTCGCGAATTATTAAACGGCGGGCGTTGGCAAAGGAAGTTGCTGACCAGGGCCGAATTTTAATCAATGATAAGGTAGCAAAGTCTTCATCAAACGTGGTTCCTAACGATCAAGTTGAAATCCGTTTTGGAAATAAAACGTTGGTGATCCGGGTAGAACAGCTGTTGGATACAACCAAAAAAGACGATGCGGAACGAATGTATACGATTATTTCTGAAAACTATCAACAAGATTTTAGAAAATAATTTAAAACTTGGTAAATATGCGTGGACAGGCTAGGTAAGCGTTGTTATAATCGGAAGTGATTAAGGGGATATAACAATGGCAAATAATCAACATCATCAGAAAAAAAATCACAGCAAAATGAGTTACCGGACGGCAACCGGAGCACCGAATCCTTATGCACGGGCACGGAAAAAACGGGCCCTAGTTATTTTAGGAGTTTTTGCGGCGGTTGCGGCGGTCTTTTTGTTCCAAATAGTCCACGCAAAGGTGTCTCAGAATAGTGTGAATGCCAAACTTGCGGTGGAATCGGCACGCTACACAAAAATGAAGGATGAAAATGCCCAGTTAAAAGACAAGGTTAAGCAAATGAATGATGAAAATTATTTGGAAAAGTTAATCCGGGCAAAGTACTTCTACACTAAAAAAGGTGAAACGGTATATAACTTACCTAACGATGCCAAGTAAGGATAAAACACGATTAAACTAAAGAATATTGGAAATTGAATAGCCATTTTAAAAAGTGAAAAGCAGGGTTTTGAAAACCAATCCTGTTTTTCACTTTTTTTGTTAAATGACCCGTTTTCGAATGTATAATTTCTTGAAATTTTTCAACAATGTCCAATTTTTTTCACGGCCGTTGAAAATAAATTTTTCCGGGTCGACAGCTCGCAAGCCACTAGTAAGAAATGGTATAATTAGACATTAAATTTTTTAGGAGGAACATACGGATTTATGTCAATTGAAGTTGGAACTAAGGTAGATGGGAAAGTTTCTGGAATCACTAATTTTGGAGCTTTTGTAGATTTAGGGGAGCATCGGTCTGGCTTAGTTCATATCAGTGAAGTTTCTGATAGTTTTGTTAAGGATATTCACAGCGTACTTAAGGTAGGCGATTCGGTTACGGTGAAGGTACTTTCGATTGCTGACGACGGTAAGATTGCTTTGTCCATCCGCAAGGCGGTAGAGCGGCCGGCGCAAGCAGCACCGAAGAAGTCTCATGAATACCATCATTCACGAGACGACCGGCAATTCAATCATCAATCTAATCACCAAGCAAAACAGCATCATTCAAACGCAAACGAATCGTTTGACCAAATGCTATCGGGCTTTCTAAAGGACAGCGAATCTCGTCTTTCCATGCTTAAGAAAAATACGGATGGTAAACGCGGCGGACGCGGTGGACGGCGCAACTAATGATTAGTTTAAGGGCGTTGGGTGAAAAAATTGTTGACCATTATCAATTGAATCAAGCGCCGGTGGTCGTAGCGGTCTCGACAGGAGTGGACTCCACGGTATTAATCAACGCTCTTTTAGCAGCGACTAATCTCGCTGAAAATCGGCTAATTATTGCCCACGTAAACCACCAGTTGCGTTCCCAAAGCGTGCAAGAAGAGGATTTTTTGCGACAATGGTGTGCAAAACGACGACTGACGTTTGTAAGTACTAAGTGGCCTAGAGAACTGCATCCCGATACGGGAGTGGAAGCTGCTGCTCGGCGGTTTAGGTATGATTTTTTTGCCAAGGTGATGCAACGGTACAACGCAAACACCCTCTTGACGGCTCATAACGCTACCGAACAGGCTGAAAGTTTCCTTATGCAAGTGGTGCGCGGAGGTTGGTTAAGCCAGTTACGCGGCACTCCCGAGGAGCGGTCTTTTGCGACCGGGCGTTTAGTGCGGCCATTTTTAAAAATTAGCAAGCCGACTTTAGTAGCGCTTGCGCAGGAAAATCACCTAACTTGGTTTGAAGATGAAACTAACCAACAGGATGATTATTTGCGTAACCGGGTGCGTAATCAGTTGCTGCCCGCCCTGCAAGCGGAAAATCCGCGCGTGGTGGAGCATATTGGACAATACCAAACCGAGATTACCGAACAAGACCAATTGATCAAAGAAATTAGTCGACAAAAACTAGCGCAGCTCCGGCAGGGGAGTCAATATCAGTTACCAAAGTTCAAAGCGGAGTCGCGATTATGGCAAAAACAACTGTTAAAACAGTTGGTCAGCGAGTCTTGTCCCGCAGTGGCAATTGGACAAAATAAGCTGGATGAAGTTTTAGAATTTATTAATCAAACTAATTTAGCGCAGGGCTCGATTGATTTAGGTAACGATTATGTACTGGAAATCACGTACGATTTATTACAAATAATCAAAAAAAAGACCGTAAAAAGTGAACAAGCTAAAAAGCATATGGTAACATTGAACAAGTGGTTAACTTTAGATGAGGGTACTCAATTTCGAATCAGCGACCGTTCCGTTGCTGGACCGGTTGCCGGAGCAATGGTGTTGAGTGACAATCAGCTTAAGCAACCGCTTTTTGTTCGTCAGGCAACCCCCCAGGATCGGTTACGGTTAAAAAACGGCAAGTATAAGACCGTTCGACGGGAATTAATCGATCAAAAGGTTCCTCGTGAACAGCGAGCGAATTTTTGGGCAGTTGTGGACGGCGACCAAAGGGTTTTGTGGGTACTCGGTTTAAGACAAGCATGGTTAGCCGAACCCTACTTAGCAACGCAAACACAATATATTTTGGAATATAGAACTGGAGGACGTCCCCATGGACAATGATATCGCCAAAGTTTTATACAGTGAGGCAGATATAAAAGAAGCTTGCCAACGTTTAGGTAAGCAATTGACGAAGGATTATGCTGGCAAACGCCCGTTGATTTTAAGCGTATTGACGGGGGCCATGTTTTTCACAACGGACGTGGTCCGCGAATTTGATGGTTATGCACAGATCGATTTTATTGACGTGTCTAGTTATAACGGCGGCACTCAATCAAGCGGAAAAGTTGAATTAATTACCGATATCTCCGAAGATGTTAGTGGCCGTGACGTGCTGATCATTGAAGACATTGTGGATACTGGACGTACTTTACGCTACGTAATGGATTTACTATATTCCCGTAACGCGAAGAGTGTTAAAATTTGTAGCTTCTTGGATAAGCCTGCCGGTCGCGATGTGGAAGCTACGGCAGACTACGTGGGCTTTACGGTTCCAAACGAATTTGTGGTCGGATACGGGCTAGATTACCAAGGTTATTACCGCAATTTACCGTACGTGGGTGTTTTAAAGCCGGAAATTTATAAGTAAAAACATTGGTCAAAGTTAGTCAAATGTGATATTATATCGACAACAGTCAAGATTAAAATTAATGCGTCTTGATGCCTTACAAGGAGGAACTACATGAAAAATAACAGAAATGGGCTGTTTAAAAATAGTCTTTTCTATATCGTAGTTTTTTTGAGTATTATGGGAATTATCGCTGCGGTAGTGGGCAAGGGTGGAAACAACCAAACCTCCACCATTTCGTCAAGCGAGTTTATTTCACAGCTTAAAAAAGACAACGTGAAAAGTTTTGATATTCAGCCATCAAATGGTGTGTATAAGATCACTGGTAAATATCGTTCTGCGCAAGAGGATGATACTGCCACAGGGTTATTCCCCGGAACAGTTTCATCTAGTAAGGTAACCGGGTTCCAAACTTCGGTACTACAGAATGACTCGACCGTCTCCCAAATTACCAAAACTGCATCATCTGATGGGGTAAAGGTAAGTACTAAGGAAGAAGAATCGAGTAGCTTCTGGGTTCAACTCCTCGTAACGGGATTGCCATTAATCTTCTTTATTTTCATTTTCTACATGATGATGGGTCAGGCCGGACAAGGCGGTGCTGGCAAGGGAGTAATGAACTTTGGTAAATCGAAGGTTAAACCCGCAGATAAAAGTGCCAATAAAGTTCGTTTCTCTGACGTAGCTGGAGAAGAAGAAGAAAAGCAAGAATTAGTGGAAGTAGTTGAATTCTTAAAAGATCCACGGAAGTTCGTGCAATTAGGTGCTCGAATTCCAGCCGGGGTTCTGCTTGAGGGACCTCCCGGGACAGGTAAAACCTTACTGGCTAAAGCGGTAGCTGGTGAAGCCGGGGTTCCGTTCTACTCAATTTCTGGTTCAGACTTCGTAGAAATGTTTGTCGGGGTCGGTGCTAGCCGGGTTCGGGACTTGTTTGACCAAGCAAAGAAGAACGCCCCATCGATCATCTTTATTGATGAAATTGATGCGGTTGGACGGCGTCGGGGCAATGGCACTGGCGGCGGTCATGATGAACGTGAACAAACCTTGAACCAATTGCTGGTTGAAATGGACGGATTTACCGGTAACGAAGGGGTAATCGTCATGGCGGCTACTAACCGTTCGGACGTATTGGATCCTGCGTTGCTTCGTCCAGGTCGTTTTGACCGGAAGATCTTGGTTGGTCGGCCAGACGTTAATGGTCGGGAAGCCATCTTACACGTCCATGCAAAAAACAAACCAATTGCTAGCGACGTTGACCTAGCTGAGATTGCTAAACAAACGCCTGGTTTTGTAGGGGCAGATTTGGAAAACTTGCTTAACGAGGCGGCGCTGTTAGCTGCCCGGCGTAATAAGAAGGTTATCGACGCAGCCGACTTAGATGAAGCTGAAGACCGGGTAATTGCTGGACCAGCGAAGAAGAACGCGGTGGTCAGCAAGAAGGAACGGCAAACGGTGGCTTACCACGAAGCTGGACATACCATTGTTGGGTTAGTTCTCAACGATGCCCGGGTCGTGCATAAAGTTACCATCGTTCCGCGGGGTCGTGCAGGTGGTTATGCGATTATGCTACCGCGTGAAGACCAAATGCTGATGTCTAAGAAAGACGCGATGGAACAGATTGCTGGTTTGATGGGTGGTCGTGCTGCTGAAGAAATTATTTTCAATCAACAATCTTCGGGAGCTTCAAATGACTTCGAACAAGCTACGCAAATTGCCCGCTCAATGGTTATGCAGTACGGGATGAGTGATAAAATCGGTCAAGTAGAATTGGCTGCACCTGGACAATCCTACTACGGCGAAAGCGGACCGGCATACTCTGAAAAGACTGCCGCAACCATTGACGAAGAAATTCGGCGCTTTACTACCGAAGGTTACGAACAAGCTCGCAAGATTATCCAAGAGCATCGTGAACAACACAAGATTATTGCGGAAGCTTTGCTTAAGTACGAAACCTTGGATGAAAAGCAAATTCTCAGTTTGTTCAAGACTGGTAAGATGCCGGAAAAGAAATCGGACACTGAATTTCCAAGCGAAAAAGCTGCAACGTTCGAAGAAGCTAAGCGTGAATTAGAACGCAAGGAAGCTGAACGCCACGAACAAGCGGCTAACTCCGTTAAGGAATCCAACGCTAAAGATAATGAAGACACGACCGTTTACTATCCTAATGACGAGGATCATGACGACGGTTCAACAAATTAATAGCCAAAGAATCGTGGGTTGCCCAATGCACTCACGATTTTTTTGCGAAAGGAGCATACTCAATGAGTGATTATTTAATAAAAAGTATTGTTAATGACGGGATGTTTCGGGCTTACGCAGTTAATACCACTAACTTGGTTCAAGAAGCCCAACAACGCCACGATTCGTGGAGCGCGGCTACGGCAGCATTAGGGCGTTCATTAACAGCGACCTTGTTACTGTCTTCATCCGTTTTAAAGGGTGAAGAAAAGCTTACGGTAAAAATTAATGGTGGTGGTCCGGTGGGTACCATCGTGGTGGATGGCAACGCCAAGGGAACGGTTAAGGGTTACCTTCAGCATCCGCACGTATCTTTGCCGCTGAAGGAAGACCACCATATTGACGTGGGCCAAGCAGTTGGTAACCAAGGGGTTATGGCAGTTACTAAGGATATGGGACTTGGCGATCCGTTTACCGGACAAGTTGGGTTAGTTTCTGGTGAAATTGGCGACGACTTTACCTATTACCTGGCGCAATCTGAACAGATTCCTTCGGCGGTAGGAGTGTCAGTCTTTGTGAACCCGGACGAAACGGTTGGCGTAGCAGGGGGCTTCTTGATTCAAGTAATGCCAGACGCTACGGATGATGCAATTGATCGCTTGCAAGCGCGGTTAAAGGAAATTCCGTTGATTTCAGAAATGCTTCGTAACGGCAAGACCCCGGAAGAAATTTTAAACGACATTTTTAAGGACGATCAGGTTAAAATTTTAGATAAAATGGACGTTAAATTTGAATGCGATTGTTCTAAAGAACGCTTTGCACAATCATTAGCTTCCCTCCCTACGGAAGAGCTTCAAGAAATGATCGATAAAGATCAGGGTGCACAAGCAGTTTGCCGGTTCTGCGGCAACCAGTATCAATTCTCCGAAGCTGATTTGCAAAAAATCATTGATGAAAAGTAATTTGCCAAAATTTGTGTAATGAGGATCCGCGGTTCCTCCACAATCGCAATTTTGTGTGCTATCATATTCTGCATGCATAAAAAGTTTGATGAGGTGAAAAAATGGAATGGAAAATTGGGGATATAACGATCCCAAATCAATTAGTTGTTGCACCGATGGCTGGGGTGACTAACACGGCCTTTCGGGTGATCTGCAAGCAGTTTGGTGCCGGGCTGGTAGTTTGTGAAATGATCTCGGACCGGGGCATCATTTACGGTAACAAAAAAACGTTAAGTATGATGCAAGTTGACCCCAACGAACATCCAATGAGTATCCAGATTTTTGGCGGTACTAAGGAAACTTTGGTGGAAGCCGCTAAATTTGTGGATCAAAACACTGAAGCAGACATTATCGACATCAACATGGGTTGCCCAGTTAACAAAGTGGTTAATACGGATGCAGGGGCGCGTTGGTTGTTAGATCCTAATAAGGTTTACGAAATGGTTTCCTACGTTACCGACGCAGTTAAAAAGCCTGTAACCGTAAAAATGCGGACTGGCTGGGATGATAAACACATTTACGCGGTGGAAAATGCCCTGGCTGCACAACGAGCTGGAGCAGCTGCCTTAGCAATGCACGGTCGGACCCGGAAACAAATGTACACTGGTCATGCCGATTGGGACATCTTAAAAGAAGTTGCCAGTCAATTGCACATTCCATTTATGGGTAATGGAGACGTAAGGACGCCCCAAGACGCTAAACGGATGTTAGATGAAGTGGGCGCCGACGCGGTAATGATTGGCCGGGCCGTTTTAGGTAATCCATGGGAGCTTCAAAAGGTGGCAGCCTACCTTAACGATGGAACGCTCATTGACGAACCTACCCCAGCAGAAAAAATTAAGATTGCTAAGGAACATTTGCATGGCTTAGTTGAGTTGAAGGGTGAAAATATCGGACCGCGTGAATTCCGGGGTCAAGCGGCATATTACCTTAAAGGGGTGCCACACTCTGCACGAACCAAGGTAGCCTTAAATGCTGCCGAAACTGAGCAAGAAATGATCGATATTTTTGACCGGTTTATTGAAAAGCTAGACTCTCGAATGAGTTGAGTTGCGAAATAAGGTTGCATTTTACCGTTTTAATAAGTAATAATTATATTTGAAAAATTAAAGAGGGGGATCACATAGTGGGCGAGAAGCAACAACCAAGTATGAATGACCAACTACGGGTACGTCGTGAAAAGATGCAAGAATTACGCGACAAGGGAATTGACCCGTTTGGCCATCGTTTTGAAAGAACACATTTAGCCGCACAATTACACGAAAAGTACGGTGACATGTCAAAAGAAGAAATTGAAGAACAGGGCGTTGTCGCAACCGTTGCTGGTCGGATGGTTTCAAAGCGCGGTAAGGGAAAGGTCGGTTTTGCTGACTTAAAGGACCGTTCTGGAAAGATTCAACTTTACGTACGTAAGGATGAATTAGGCGAAGACGTCTACAAAATCTTTAAACGTGCTGATTTAGGTGATTTCCTAGGAGTAACTGGGGACGTAATGAAGACGGATATGGGTGAATTAACTATCAAGGTTACGTCATTGACCTTCTTAAGTAAGGCACTGCGTCCGTTACCAGATAAGTTTCATGGTTTACAAAACGTTGAGCAAATTTACCGGCAACGTTATTTAGATTTGATTGCAAACGATGAAAGCATGGAACGCTTCCGTAAACGGACCAAGATCGTATCGGCAATTCGGCGTTACCTAGACGACCATGGATTCGCTGAAGTTGAAACGCCAGTTCTCCACACTCAAGCAGGTGGAGCAAGCGCACGGCCATTTATTACCCATCACAATGCGTTAGACATTGATTTATACTTACGAATTGCTTTGGAACTCCACTTGAAGCGATTAATTGTTGGTGGAATGGAACGCGTTTATGAAATTGGTCGAGTTTTCCGTAATGAAGGAATCGACACTCGTCATAACCCAGAATTCACCATGCTAGAAACTTACGTAGCTTACTACGACTTCCACGACGTAATGGACGAAACGGAAGGCATTTTAAAGGCGGCGGTTAACGCCGTTTCAGATGACGGCAAGATTACGTACCAAGGTACGGAACTCGACTTGAACCAAGACTTTGAACGTTTACACATGGTTGATGCGATTAAGAAGTATGCTGGAGTTGATTTCTGGCCAGAAATGTCTGTTGAAGAAGCCCGCAAATTGGCTGACGAACATGGCGTAAAATACGAATCATGGTGGACAGTTGGTCACATTATTAACGAATTCTTCGAAGATAAGGTGCAAGATCAATTGAAGCAACCAGTTTTCATCTATGGTCATCCAGTTGAAATCTCGCCGTTAGCAAAGAAGAATGCTGACGACCCACGCTTTACGGATCGTTTTGAATTATATATCTTAGGTAACGAATACGGAAACGCCTTTACCGAATTAAACGACCCAATTGACCAGCGGCAACGTTTTGAGGCTCAAGTTGCAGAACGGGAAGCTGGTAACGAAGAAGCAGAAGGAATTGACGAAGACTACATTGAAGCTTTGGAATACGGTATGCCACCAACTGGCGGTTTAGGAATCGGAATTGACCGCTTAGTAATGTTGCTAACCGATGCTCCTTCAATTCGTGACGTGCTTCTATTCCCAACGATGCGTCCAATTGATTAACAGATAAATAAGCAAAGATCACGCTATTTAGCGTGGTCTTTTTTGTTTGCTTATGAAAGTAAAACTATTTTCATGAGTCACCCTAAACAAAAAGTCTGGGCAAAATTTGATAACGAAGGTGGCTGAGTAAAAAGATTTTATAAAAGTTGATCGGTTGCAAGCGTTACCGAATCGCACAGTGTGGCCTTTTGGTGTGAAAGTGCCATTTTTTATAATGGTTTTCTTAAAAATGCTATTGACGAAGGATGGTAAAACTTGGTACTATATTTGAGTGCCAATGATACGCTATTTCGAAACGAGAAATAATGAGATATTCATTAAAAAAGTGTTGACAATCATTTTTCTCAATGATATAGTTAAATAGTTGTCAAAAGCGTTATAAACGTTGATACGACAACGTTGGTAGACCTTTGAAAACTGAACAAAATTTTGACAAACGATCGTGTGAGGACTCGCAAATCAAATTGATTTAGTGAGAACAAACATGCGAAGTCAATTCGCAAAAACAAACAATTAATGAGCTTGAAAAAGACTCATCATTTTAATATGAGAGTTTGATCTTGGCTCAGGATGAACGCTGGCGGCGTGCCTAATACATGCAAGTCGAACGAACTTCCGTTAATTGATTATGAGGTGCTTGCACTGAATGAGATTTTAACACGAAGTGAGTGGCGGACGGGTGAGTAACACGTGGGTAACCTGCCCAGAAGCAGGGGATAACACCTGGAAACAGATGCTAATACCGTATAACAGAGAAAACCGCCTGGTTTTCTTTTAAAAGATGGCTCTGCTATCACTTCTGGATGGACCCGCGGCGCATTAGCTAGTTGGTGAGGTAACGGCTCACCAAGGCGATGATGCGTAGCCGACCTGAGAGGGTAATCGGCCACATTGGGACTGAGACACGGCCCAGACTCCTACGGGAGGCAGCAGTAGGGAATCTTCCACAATGGACGCAAGTCTGATGGAGCAACGCCGCGTGAGTGAAGAAGGGTTTCGGCTCGTAAAGCTCTGTTGTTAAAGAAGAACGTGGGTGAGAGTAACTGTTCACCCAGTGACGGTATTTAACCAGAAAGCCACGGCTAACTACGTGCCAGCAGCCGCGGTAATACGTAGGTGGCAAGCGTTATCCGGATTTATTGGGCGTAAAGCGAGCGCAGGTGGTCTTTTAAGTCTAATGTGAAAGCCTTCGGCTTAACCGAAGAAGTGCATTGGAAACTGGGAGACTTGAGTGCAGAAGAGGACAGTGGAACTCCATGTGTAGCGGTGAAATGCGTAGATATATGGAAGAACACCAGTGGCGAAGGCGGCTGTCTGGTCTGTAACTGACGCTGAGGCTCGAAAGCATGGGTAGCGAACAGGATTAGATACCCTGGTAGTCCATGCCGTAAACGATGATTACTAAGTGTTGGAGGGTTTCCGCCCTTCAGTGCTGCAGCTAACGCATTAAGTAATCCGCCTGGGGAGTACGACCGCAAGGTTGAAACTCAAAAGAATTGACGGGGGCCCGCACAAGCGGTGGAGCATGTGGTTTAATTCGAAGCTACGCGAAGAACCTTACCAGGTCTTGACATCTTCTGCCAACCTAAGAGATTAGGCGTTCCCTTCGGGGACAGAATGACAGGTGGTGCATGGTTGTCGTCAGCTCGTGTCGTGAGATGTTGGGTTAAGTCCCGCAACGAGCGCAACCCTTATTACTAGTTGCCAGCATTCAGTTGGGCACTCTAGTGAGACTGCCGGTGACAAACCGGAGGAAGGTGGGGACGACGTCAAATCATCATGCCCCTTATGACCTGGGCTACACACGTGCTACAATGGATGGTACAACGAGTCGCGAAACCGCGAGGTTTAGCTAATCTCTTAAAACCATTCTCAGTTCGGACTGTAGGCTGCAACTCGCCTACACGAAGTCGGAATCGCTAGTAATCGCGGATCAGCATGCCGCGGTGAATACGTTCCCGGGCCTTGTACACACCGCCCGTCACACCATGAGAGTTTGTAACACCCAAAGCCGGTGGGGTAACCTTTTAGGAGCTAGCCGTCTAAGGTGGGACAGATGATTAGGGTGAAGTCGTAACAAGGTAGCCGTAGGAGAACCTGCGGCTGGATCACCTCCTTTCTAAGGAATAATACGGAACCGCACACGAGTCAAAGTTTTGTTTAGTTTTGAGAGGTCTACTCTCAAAACACATGCGTATCGGGCCTATAGCTCAGCTGGTTAGAGCGCACGCCTGATAAGCGTGAGGTCGATGGTTCGAGTCCATTTAGGCCCATACATGGGGAATTAGCTCAGCTGGGAGAGCGCCTGCCTTGCACGCAGGAGGTCAGCGGTTCGATCCCGCTATTCTCCATTGAACAACGTTAGTTGTTCTGCTTTTGTTCTTTGAAAACTGAATAATATCTATAATTTTCTAATTTTAATTAATCATAATTAAACCGAGAGAAAACCGCGTAATTTTAAAGAGTTAAACAAGATTAGTTCAAAATAATCGCAATACTCAATTAATCGCTTTACCGTAGGTAAAGTTAGGTTAAGTTAGGAAGGGCGCATGGTGGATGCCTTGGTACTAGGAGCCGATGAAGGACGGGACTAACACCGATATGCCTCGGGGAGCTGTAAGTAAGCTTTGATCCGGGGATTTCCGAATGGGGCAACCCAATAGTTTTAATCGACTATTATCCGCATCTGAATTCATAGGATGTGTGAAGGTAAACGTGGGGAACTGAAACATCTCAGTACCCACAGGAACAGAAAGAAAATTCGATTCCCTGAGTAGCGGCGAGCGAAACGGGAACAGCCCAAACCAAGAAGCTTGCTTCTTGGGGTTGTAGGACTGAACATTTGAGTTACCAAAGAGCTTGATAGCTGAAGGGCCTGGGAAGGCCAGCCAGAGAGGGTGACAGCCCCGTAAGTTAAATCAAACTCCCTCAGTTCAGGATCCTGAGTACGGCGGAGCACGTGAAATTCCGTCGGAATCCGGGAGGACCATCTCCCAAGGCTAAATACTACCTAGTGACCGATAGTGAACCAGTACCGTGAGGGAAAGGTGAAAAGCACCCCGGAAGGGGAGTGAAATAGTTCTTGAAACCATGTGCCTACAAGAAGTCAGAGCCCGTTAATGGGTGATGGCGTGCCTTTTGTAGAATGAACCGGCGAGTTACGTTCGTATGCCAGGTTAAGTTGAAGAGACGGAGCCGAAGCGAAAGCGAGTCTGAAGAGGGCGAATTAGTATGCGGATGTAGACCCGAAACCAAGTGACCTACCCATGTCCAGGTTGAAGGTGCGGTAAAACGCACTGGAGGACCGAACTCGTGTACGTTGAAAAGTGCTGAGATGAGGTGTGGGTAGCGGTGAAATTCCAAACGAACTTGGAGATAGCTGGTTCTCTCCGAAATAGCTTTAGGGCTAGCCTCGGAATTAGGATCGTGGAGGTAGAGCCACTGTTTGGACTAGGGGCCCGTCATGGGTTACCGAATTCAGATAAACTCCGAATGCCATCGATTTATGTCCGGGAGTCAGACGGTGAGTGATAAGATCCATCGTCGAAAGGGGAACAGCCCAGACCACCAGTTAAGGTCCCTAAATATATGTTAAGTGGAAAAGGATGTGGAGTTGCATAGACAACTAGGATGTTGGCTCAGAAGCAGCCACCATTTAAAGAGTGCGTAATAGCTCACTAGTCGAGTGATCCTGCGCCGAAAATGTACCGGGGCTTAAACATATTACCGAGACTGTGGATGCCACCATTAGGTGGCGTGATAGGAGAGCGTTCTAAGGGCGATGAAGGCAGACCGTGAGGACTGTTGGAGCGCTTAGAAGTGAGAATGCCGGTATGAGTAGCGAAAGATAGGTGAGAATCCTATCCACCGTATGACTAAGGTTTCCTGGGGAAGGCTCGTCCTCCCAGGGTTAGTCGGGACCTAAGCCGAGGCCGAGAGGCGTAGGCGATGGATAACAGGTTGAGATTCCTGTACTAGTTAAACTTGTTTGAACAATGGAGGGACGCAGGAGGCTAAGGAATGCACCCGATTGGAAGTGGGTGTCCAAGCCGTAAGTCTGAAGTCGAGTCAAATGCTTGATTTCTTAAGGACAAGCGGTGATGGGGAGTGAAATTTAAGTAACGAAGTTCCTGACGTCACGCTGCCGAGAAAAGCTTCTAGTTAGAGTTTAACTACCCGTACCGCAAACCGACACAGGTAGTCGAGGAGAGTATCCTAAGGTGAGCGAGAGAACTCTCGTTAAGGAACTCGGCAAAATGACCCCGTAACTTCGGGAGAAGGGGTGCTGATCGCAAGATCAGCCGCAGTGAAAAGGCCCAGGCGACTGTTTATCAAAAACACAGGTTTCTGCAAAATCGTAAGATGACGTATAGGGGCTGACGCCTGCCCGGTGCTGGAAGGTTAAGGGGATGAGTTAGCGTAAGCGAAGCTTTGAACTGAAGCCCCAGTAAACGGCGGCCGTAACTATAACGGTCCTAAGGTAGCGAAATTCCTTGTCGGGTAAGTTCCGACCCGCACGAAAGGCGTAACGATCTGGGCACTGTCTCAACGAGAGACTCGGTGAAATTATAATACCCGTGAAGATGCGGGTTACCCGCGACAGGACGGAAAGACCCCATGGAGCTTTACTGTAACTTGATATTGAGTGTTTGTACAGCTTGTACAGGATAGGTAGGAGCCGTAGAATCCGGAACGCTAGTTTCGGAGGAGGCGCAAGTGGGATACTACCCTCGTTGTATGAACCCTCTAACCCGCGCCACTAATCGTGGCGGGAGACAGTGTCTGGTGGGCAGTTTGACTGGGGCGGTCGCCTCCTAAAAGGTAACGGAGGCGCCCAAAGGTTCCCTCAGAATGGTTGGAAATCATTCGCAGAGTGTAAAGGCAGAAGGGAGCTTGACTGCGAGACAGACAGGTCGAGCAGGGACGAAAGTCGGGCTTAGTGATCCGGTGGTTCCGTATGGAAGGGCCATCGCTCAACGGATAAAAGCTACCCTGGGGATAACAGGCTTATCTCCCCCAAGAGTTCACATCGACGGGGAGGTTTGGCACCTCGATGTCGGCTCATCGCATCCTGGGGCTGTAGTCGGTCCCAAGGGTTGGGCTGTTCGCCCATTAAAGCGGTACGCGAGCTGGGTTCAGAACGTCGTGAGACAGTTCGGTCCCTATCCGTCGCGGGCGTAGGAAATTTGAGAGGAGCTGTCCTTAGTACGAGAGGACCGGGATGGACACACCGCTGGTGTACCAGTTGTTCCGCCAGGAGCATCGCTGGGTAGCTATGTGTGGATGAGATAAACGCTGAAAGCATCTAAGTGTGAAACTCGCCTCAAGATGAGATTTCCCATTGCCTTCGGGCAAGTAAGACCCCTGAGAGATGATCAGGTAGATAGGCTAGAAGTGGAAGTGTAGCGATACATGGAGCGGACTAGTACTAATCGGTCGAGGACTTAACCAAGTAGAACGTGGCAAGTAACTCGAAAGAAATGTAGATATTATTCAGTTTTGAGAGGACAAAAGTTTTCTCAAGTGATAACGTAAGTTAGCACAGAGTGTGGTGACGATAGTGAGAAGGATATACCTGTTCCCATGTCGAACACAGAAGTCAAGCTTCTTAACGCCAAGAGTAGTTGGGGGATCGCCCCCTGCGAGGGTAGGACGTTGCCATGCGATTATTCCGGCATAGCTCAGTTGGTAGAGCATCTGACTGTTAATCAGGGTGTCGACGGTTCGAGTCCGCCTGCCGGAGTTAGCTTTAAGGATGTTAACCGAGTTGTTAGCATCCTTTTATGCTATAAAGCCAAGCCAATGCCGGCTTAGCTCAGTTGGTAGAGCGGCGGTATCGTAAACCGTAGGTCAGGTGTTCGACTCACCTAGCCGGCATTATGGAATACGCCTTAATGTTAAAGTTAAGGCGTTTTTTTCATATATAGTCCCAAGTTTATAGCCTTAAGTATTATTTTGATTAGGCGAGAATTATGGAGGAAATAAAATTGAATACACAAGAAAAAGATACAGCTTTTCTTGGTCAACCGCGTGGTTTGATGACCCTGTTCTTCACAGAAATGTGGGAACGGTTCAGTTACTACGGGATGCGTGCAATATTAATTTATTACATGTATTACGCAGTTTCACAAGGTGGACTAGGTTTTAGCCAAGCTACTGCTGCTTCAGTTATGGCCATTTATGGGTCGTTAGTTTATTTAGCTAGTGTCGCTGGTGGTTTTATCAGTGATCGTATTTTAGGTAGTCGGAAGACCGTTTTCTATGGCGGGGTTTTAATCATGTTTGGGCACATTGCTCTTTCATTGCCATTCGGTAGCGCGGCATTACTTGTGTCAATTGCGCTAATCGTTATCGGTACAGGGATGTTGAAACCCAACGTTTCTGAAATGGTCGGTTCGCTTTACTCTGTAGAGGATACCAGGCGGGACGCAGGTTTTAGTATTTTCGTTTTTGGTATTAATTTGGGCGCGTTGCTGGCTCCGCTAATTGTTTCGTGGGTTGGTTTCCAAATCAGTTTCCACGCAGGCTTCTCGTTAGCTGCAATTGGAATGTTCTTCGGACTGGTGCAATATTATCTTGATGGTAAAAAATACTTAAATAAGGATAGCCTCTATCCTTCAGATCCAATTCAACCAGAAGAAGTTAAGAAGTTTAGCTTACGCGTACTTATCGGCGTGGTAGTGCTCGCCTTAATCTTGTTGGTAATGTTCATTGCCAACGTGCTTACAATCGATAACGTTGTTTTATTAATTAGTATTGTGGCTATTATTACGCCGGTGGTTTACTTCATTTTAATGTTCACTAGCAACAAGGTTTCTAAAGGTGAACGTTCCCGTTTGTGGGCTTATGTACCACTCTTTATCGCCGCAACCTTATTCTGGGCAATTGAAGAACAAGGTTCAGTTGTATTGGCATTGTTTGCTGCAGATCGTACCCAATTGCATTATGGATGGATTAACATCACGCCAGCTAACTTCCAATCGTTGAACCCATTGTTCATCATGTTATACACCCCGATCTTTGCTTGGCTATGGACTAAATTAGGTAAAAAACAACCTTCGTCACCGAAGAAGTTTACCTATGGGTTAGTATTTACCGGGATTTCATATCTCTTCATCGCGTTACCAGGCTTGATGTTTGGTACTGATGGAAAAGTTAACGCCCTTTGGCTAGTGGGTAGCTGGGCAATCGTTGAAATTGGGGAAATGTTGATTTCACCAATTGGATTATCCGTAACTACCAAATTAGCTCCCGCAGCGTTTGCTTCACAAATGATGAGTATGTGGTTCTTGGCAGATGCCGCTGGACAAGCGATTAACGCACAGCTGGTTAAGCTTTATCCTGGTCATGAAGTTAGCTACTTCATTTGGACCGGAATCATTACGATTATCTTTGCGGTTGCTTTATGGTTACTTTCACCATGGATCAGCAAGAAGATGCAAGGGATTCGTTAATAAAATTTGAATTTACAAGATGAACTAGGTTATGCTTAGTTCATCTTTTTTATTTAGGATAAGTCAAACGAGTAGGGGCGAATGTATTGAGAGTAGCAATGACTAGTGACAATCATTTGGACATTAATAAGGTTGATATTGAGCAAACGTTGGCAACGCAAGCACAATACCTTAAAGACAATCACGTGGGAATTTATTTGATTGCGGGAGACTTATTTAATAAGTTCAGCCGTAGTAAGGAATACGTGGAAAAATTACAGCGCCGCTTGCCACGGACCAAGGTGTTCTTTATTGCGGGAAATCATGATATGTTAAATGACATTGATTACGCTGGGTTAGAAAAGCTGCAACACCCGCAGTACCTGCACAACCAATTTTATGACGTTCCGGGAACCAAATGGCGCATCATTGGAAATAACGGCTGGTATGATTATAGTTTTGCGGATAACGTAGATAAAACTCCTGAGCAATTTTGGCGGTGGAAAAAAACTTTTTGGGTAGATACCGCGATTGAGCAGCCAATCTCCGACATTGAACGGATGGATCGCGTACTGCAACAAACGGAACGACAACTTCAAGCAGCCCAATCTAAGTCAGTACTTTTTATGACCCATTTTGCAGTGCGCCACGAATACATTCGCTACACTGATGACTACCGCTTTTGGAACATGGCGAACGGGATGATGGGGAGCCGCCGAATGGAAAAGTTATTAGCAAAATACCAGCCAAAAATTATTTTATCCGGACACCTACATTTTCACTATAAACCTCTTGCAACAGCTGGCGGGATATATTATAATAATTCAGTCGGATATCATAAGAGACGAATCAACGAGTGGAATTCGGATAATTTTATTACTGAATGGACTCAGCGATTACTTATAATTGATCTTGAATAAATTTAAAAAAGTTTCAAAAAAAGCTTGCAAAATTCTTCAAGATTAGTTATTATAATTAAGTCGGATAGATAAGACGACAACTTATATGGAAGGGTAGCGAAGTCTGGCTAAACGCGGCGGACTGTAAATCCGCTCCTTCGGGTTCGGTGGTTCGAATCCACTCCCTTCCACCATATTGGGCTATAGCCAAGTGGTAAGGCAACGGGTTTTGATCCCGTGATGCGCTGGTTCGAACCCAGCTAGCCCAATCAGTTAAACTCCATGTCGATGACGTGGAGTTTTTTTGTGCGTTCATTTATGGCTAAATTGTCTGTAAAAGTGGTTATCTAGTTGATAAGCATTCTTTAATTAGAAGACGAAGTAGTTATCGTAAATTTGATTTTTTTTGCGGATCTTAGAAAACGATTTCACAAAATACTCGTTAGTATTATAATGAAGATGGAGCAACTAGTCTTTTAATGTAGTAAGGAGGCAATTAAAATGCGTGCAGCGGTAGTTAGGAATCAAAGTGATGGGTACGTTGATATTGTAGAAAAGCAATTACGGCCGCTTAGGGACAATGAAGCCTTAGTTGACGTAGAATACTGTGGGGTATGCCATACGGACCTCCACGTGGCAAATGGTGGCTTTGGCGAACAACCTGGACGGGTGATTGGTCACGAAGGAATTGGCATTGTTCGCGAAATTGGTGCTGACGTGCACAGCTTAAAGGTGGGAGATCGGGTTTCCATCGCCTGGTTCTTTGAAGGCTGCGGGCATTGCGAATATTGTACTACTGGACGAGAGACTTTCTGTCGGGAAGCTAAAAATGCCGGATACACGGTTGACGGAGCGATGGCAGAACAGGCAATCGTCGTGGCGGATTACGCGGTGAAAGTGCCGGACAATCTGGATCCGGTGGCGGCAAGTTCAATTACTTGTGCCGGCGTAACTACTTATAAAGCAATCAAGGAATCTAAAATTCGTCCTGGAGAATGGTTGACGGTGTTTGGCGCTGGTGGATTAGGTAATCTGGCAATTCAGTACGCTAAGAATGTGTTTAACGCTAAATTAGCGGTGGTAGACATTAATGATGATAAATTGGCGCTGGCCCAAAAGCTGGGTGCGGATTTGGTAATCAATTCTAGCAAAGAAGATCCGGCGAAGATAATTCAGGAACGGTGCGGCGGAGCACAGGCGGCGGTGGTGACCGCGGTAGCTAAGGCAGCCTTTAACGCAGCGGCCGATTGTCTAAAAGCAGGCGGCGTTTTAGTTGCCGTAGCTCTACCCGTAGACACGATGGATTTATCAATTCCGCGAGTTGTATTAGACGGTATTCAAGTAATTGGTTCCTTAGTCGGCACCCGGAATGACTTGGCGGAAGCCTTCCAGTTTGCAGCGGATGGCCAAGTTAAACCTATTGTTCAAACTCGGCGTTTGGATGAAGTGAATGACATCATCGATGAAATGCGAGCTGGACAAATTGAAGGCCGGATGGTTGTGGACATGCATAAATAAGGATGACGGACACGTAACTTTAAATACGGGAGTGTCCCAAAATGCCTGATAGACATTAAGCAGTGGTAAGACCAGCTTTTAAGGACCCGTAAGGATGAAAAATCAAGGCTGATTGAAAAAGTCGGCTAGTTTTTGAGTATTAACTGAAATTCGACCATTATGCCTGAATTTGGCATAACGGTCGTTTTTAGGTTGTGCGGAGCATAATGGCTTTGAACTTTATAAAAACCGGCGCTCTAGAATGATTTTTTTCTCAGTTTCAGTCACGTTTTTAACGGCATCATGATACTTTGGCAAGGGCGTTGGATTTGCTCAAGAAGTATTAAACCTTCATAAAATATTACATAATTCCCGGGGATTTAATGATAAAATTAAAATAATTAACAGAAAAGCGAGGGAATACAAATGAAACTTGGATTTATTGGCGTTGGAAACATGGCCAAGGCAATTATTAGCGGATTAGTAAAGAAAGATGTCGTTGGTAAGGATATTTTGGTCCACAGCGCTCACCCACAAAACTACGAAACTTTTGCAAAACAACACGGACTAACCGCAGTATCAGATAATACGGCGGTAGCCCAACAGGCAGACGTAATTATTTTGGCAGTTAAGCCCACGGTGATTAAGCGGGTTGCTGAAGAAATTCAACCGGTACTAACTGAAGAAAAGTTAGTGGTTTCAATTGCTTCTGGCGTTAGTTTAGCGGACTTACAAGCGGTTTTAGGCACTGCTCAACCGATTTTGCGAGTAATGCCAAACGTAAACGTTGAAATTGCGCAAGGAATGACAGCGGTCAAAGCCACGGGCGACCTTAACGCAGCTCCGTACCAAGCGGGGGGTGAGTTATTTGCTCGGATCGGAAAAACCATGGAAGTTGCCGAAAATGACTTTCCGATTTTCGCGGCACTTGCGGGGAGCGCACCAGCATACGCTTACCTATTTATTGACGCGCTTTCCCGGGCGGGCGTTAAGTACGGATTGACTAAAGCTAACGCCACTAAGATTGCTGCGCAAATGGTACAAGGCAGTGCGCAAATGGTGCTCAATAGTGATGAAGTGCCTTACGCATTGATTGATAAAGTTTCTTCTCCAGGCGGGACGACCGTCGCAGGTTTATTAGCAATGGAAGAAGCTGGATTTAGCCCAGCCGTAGTTAAGGGAATCGACGCAACCGTGGCAAAAGAAAACGGTTAAGGTAATCTTGTTTTTTGGTCTATACCGATATATAATGAAGCTAGATTAACTTAGAGGAGGAAAATTCATGAGTACAGTTTTACGACATGCGACAATTTATACGGGCCTCGAAAAGATCGAAGACGGCTACATTCGGTTTGGTAAGACCATCGAAGCAGTTGGGCCAATGAGTGAATATAAGGCACAGGGTGACGACGAAGTTTATTACGCAGGGGGCAAGATTATTGTTCCAGGGTTCATTGACGTACATACCCACGGTGGTTACGGCTTTGATGCGATGGATGGCGATCCAGAACAAATCAACGAAATGGTAAACCAAGCGGTAGTCAACGAAGGAGTTACCAGCTTCTTTTGTACCACAATGACTCAATCTAACGAAAACATTGAAAAATCAATGCGCGGAGTGGCCAAGGCTGCGGAAGAAAATCCCGTTATCCAAGGGGTTCATTTGGAAGGTCCCTTCATTTCGGCGAAGTACAAGGGAGCTCAACCAGAAGAGTACATTAAGGACCCGGACGCAGCATTACTTGGCAAGTGGAACGAGCTTTCAGGCGGTCGGGTAAAATTAATTACGATCGCCCCTGAACACGCAGGCTCCGATGCATTTGAAGCATACTGCTTGGATCATGGAATTGTTCCTTCAGTAGGACATTCCAACGCTACCCGTGCACAATTGCTAAATAGCACGGTTACCCACGCAACTCACTTATACAATGCTCAACGTGAATTTAAGCATCGTGAACCAGGAGTTACCGGCCACGTAATGTTGGAAGACAACATCTATGCTGAATTAATTTGCGACGGTTTCCACATCGTTCCGGACATGCTCAAACTGGCTTATGAAGTTAAGGGACCAGAACGCATTGAATTGGTTACTGACTCAATGCGTGCCAAGGGAATTGCCGAAGGAGAAAGTGAACTTGGCGGACAAAAAGTTTACGTAAAGGACAAGCAAGCTCGTCTAGCTGACGGAACGCTAGCAGGTTCAGTGCTATCTTTTGATGATGCTTTCCGGAACGCCATGAAGTTCTTTGGTTGCGGAATTGCGGAAGCTGTCCAAATGAGTTCGGTAAACCAAGCTCGTGAATTTGGCTTAGATTCTAAAGGAGTCTTAGAAGTTGGCAAGGACGCTGATTTAAACGTCTTTGACGGCGACCTTAACAAGTTAGAAACTTACAGCTACGGCAAAAAGTTTGCTAAGGAAGATTAATAGTTAAAAACAAGTAGGAGTACAATCATGAATTCACCGGTATATATTCAGATTCATAATGAAATCAAAAAGGCAATTGAAGCAGGAAAATGGAAAGTTGGTGAGCGGATTCCCGCCGAACGGGAACTGTCAAACCATTTTAAAGTTAGCCGAATGACTTTACGCCAAGCGATTTCAACTTTGGTTGATGAAGGGATTTTAGAACGTAAGGTGGGTTCGGGGACGTACGTTGCTAGTCAAAAGGTCCAAGAAAAAGTTTCTGGAGTAACCAGCTTTACGGAATTGACGGAAGCCCAGGGTAAGAAACCATCGAGCAAGACAATTTCCTACCATACTAGTGAGCCATCGTTAAGTGAAATTGAAAAATTAAAGTTAGCGGATGGAGATTTAGTACTCCGAATGGAACGGATCCGGTATGCGGATGGGGTACCGATCTGTTACGAAACGGCGACCATCCCAGAAAAGTTAGTTACTAACTTTAGTAAATCCGAAGTAACCAAGTCGTTGTACAACACTTTGGAAGAGCGTGCGGGACTGGTAATTGGTCGTGCTGAGCAAACCGTATCGGCGATGTTAGCTTCCGAAAAGGTTGCCGAATACCTTGACGTTAAGCGGGGCGCAGCGATTTTACGCCTTCATCAGGTTTCGTACGCCCAAGATGGTACGCCGTTTGAATACGTACGAACGCAATACGTAGGAGAACGGTTTGAATTCTATTTAAATCGGTAAATAATTGGTGAGGAATTGAGAAGGGGGTTACCCCTTAATTCCAAAGTCATAAAAACGAGGATTAGGTTCTTTTTAAGAACGCTAACCCTCGTTTTTTTGTGTTCATCGTTATTTGCGGTTGGCCCACCACGCTTTAACCATAAAGATGGGAAGCACGATTTGGCGTTTGATCCGGCGGGGATCGCTGATTAAACGGTATAGCCATTCTAGGTTATGCTTTTGCCAAAATTCGGGAGCACGCTTGACTTCTCCAGCAAAGACGTCAAAACTGCCCCCAATGCCCATCCAAATTGCGGGAGAGAGGTGCCGATATTTTTGGATTAACTCCTCTTGTTTGGGGAAGCCGGTGGCTACAAAAACCATTTCCGGCTGGGTTTGCTCAATTTCAGTTTGGATGGGAGCAAAATCGGTAAAATACCCATCATGATGGCCAGCGACTTCCACGTGGGGATATTGGCGGTTAACTTTGGCAATTACTTGAGCGATCACGGCCGGTTTGCTTCCCAAAAAGTAGATTCGCGAATGGTGTGCGTCTCCCCAACGCAAAAGTTCTTCAAAAAGTTCGTAGCCGGTTACGCGTTCGGGCAGCGGATGGGCGGTATGCTGGGTTGCTTTCACGACGCCAATCCCATCGGCCACTAAATAATCGGCTTGACGAATAGTTTTGGCGTAAGCAGGATGTTTTTTAGCGTACATAATAATTTCTGGATTAGCGGTAACCACAAAGCGGTTTTGGTGGGCCGATAAGTCGGTATGTAATTGTTCTAAGAATTGGGCCTTGGTCGTTTGTAAAAAATTGAATCCCAAGACGTTGGCAGTTGAAAACTTCATATATAAAGGTTCTCCTCACGATAAAATTGCGGTTTGGCGCAAAAATGATAAAATTAAAGCAATTGTATTTTATGTCCACCAGTAAAATTTATACTTTAAAAAATAAAGAGTAGGAGCATAATCATCATGGTACAAGAATATCCAGATGACACATTAACTTTACACACAGACGCTTATCAAATCAACATGATTCAAACTTATTGGCAAAAGGGAATTCACAATCAAAAGGCAATTTTTGAAGTTTTCTTCCGTAAAATGCCTTTTGACAATGGATACGCAGTTTTTGCCGGATTAGAACGGGTAATTGACTATATCGAAAACCTTCACTTTTCGGCGAGTGATATCGAATATCTTCGCGAAGTGGGCGGCTATCCGGATGATTTTCTGGAATTTTTAAAGAATTTCCATTTCCGGGGGACCATCCGCTCGGCAGTGGAAGGCGACCTAGTTTTTAATAACGAACCAATCTTACAAGTCGAAGGACCACTGGCCGATTGTCAACTGGTGGAAACGGCAATTTTAAACGTGGTCAATTACCAAACCTTAATTGCAACCAAGGCGGCGCGGATTAAATCCGTAGTTGGCTCAGACAAGCTTTTAGAATTCGGAACGCGCCGTGCCCAAGAATTTGACGCAGCAATTTGGGGAACCCGGGCGGCTTACATCGGCGGTTTTGACGCAACTAGTAACGTACGGGCTGGGAAGAAGTTTGGGATTCCAATTAGCGGAACTCACGCTCACGCAATGGTGCAATATTACATGAACGACTACGATGCGTTTAAGGCGTACGCAACCACTCATCACGATTGTGTCTTTTTGGTGGACACCTTTGACACACTCAAAAGCGGGGTGCCTAACGCAATTCGGGTGGCTAAAGAAATGGGCGACCGGATCAATTTCCTTGGGGTACGGATCGATAGTGGTGACATGGCTTACCTGTCTAAACGAGTTCGCGAACAGTTGGATGAAGCGGGTTATCCAAACGCTAAAATTTACGCTTCCAACGATTTGGACGAAAAGACCATCCAAAACTTAAAGATGCAGGGAGCTAAAATTGAAGTTTGGGGTGTGGGAACCAAATTAATTACCGCTTATGACCAACCGGCGTTAGGAGCCGTTTATAAGATGGTTTCCATTGAACGGGACGGAAAGATGGTCGACACCATCAAATTGTCTAACAATGCTGAAAAAGTTTCTACACCAGGCAAAAAGCAAGTTTGGCGAATTTCTCGGCGGGCAGATGGTAAATCAGAAGGAGATTACATTACGCTTTGGGGTGAAGACCCTCGTGAAAAGGATTCGCTATACATGTTCCACCCCAACTATACGTACATCAATAAGACGGTGACCGATTTTGAAGCTCGACCGTTATTACAAACCATTTTTAAGGACGGCAAGTTAGTTTATGATCGCCCATCCTTAGCAGAAATCAAAGAATTTTCTCGGCAAAGTTTAGATTCCTTGTGGGATGAATACAAACGTGATTTAAATCCGCAAGACTATCCGGTGGACCTTTCACAAGAATGTTACGATCACAAGGTATCCATCATTAAGCGGGTCCGGGATTACGTAAATCAGCTTAAATTTTAATCATTGGGGGGCGTAAAAAATGCGCAAAATGCAACAAGAAATTATTGAAGCTCTACGGGTTCAACCAACAATTGACCCAGAAAAAGAAATTCGACGCAGCGTTGATTTTATGAAACGCTACCTGAAAAGCGTTCCTAGTTTACGTTCGCTAGTCCTTGGCATTTCCGGCGGGCAAGATTCTACCTTAGCCGGAGCGTTGGCACAGATGGCAATTCGGGAACTTCGGGAAGAAACTGGCAATGACGATTACCAATTTATTGCGGTCCGCCTACCTTACGGGGTTCAAGCTGACGAATCGGATGCGATGAAGGCAATCGAATTTATGCAAGCGGACCGGGTGGTACGAATTGACATCAAACCAGCCGCGGATGCCATGGTAGCCGCTATTGAAGCAACCGGAGTTCAGGTATCCGATTTTAACAAGGGAAACATTAAGGCCCGGCAACGAATGATTGCCCAATACGGCATCGCGGGTGAAACCGCAGGAATCGTGGTGGGAACCGACCACGCGGCCGAATCGGTGACCGGATTTTATACAAAATTCGGGGATGGCGGTGCGGACATCGTTCCGCTATGGCGCTTGAATAAGCGGCAGGGTAAGGCATTGCTTAAAGCGTTAAACGCGCCCGTTGAGCTTTACGAAAAGGTGCCTACGGCGGACTTAGAAGATGAACGTCCAGCATTACCGGATGAGGTTGCGTTAGGCGTAACTTACCAAGACATTGATGATTATCTAGAAGGCAAGGAAGTTAGCGACGCAGCGGCCGAAAAAATTGAAGGTTGGTACCAACGGACCGCCCATAAACGTGCTTTGCCGTATACCGTTTTTGATAAATAAATTGTTAAGTTCAAGGCTCGTCACTTGTAAAGGGAAATTAATTTCCGGTATAATGTGTTTAAACATGAGGGAGTAACTTGCAGCTTAGCTGTGGTAATGTCATCAGCAAGAAAAAATCTGGTATTACCTTAAATTAGTGAGACTCATGTGTGTCGAGAAGTAGTTTTCGACGCACATGGGTCTTTTTTTAAACTTTAAGATCCCAAATTAAATGGAGGAAAGAGAATGAAGGCAAGTAAGTTAAAGGATTGGCAACGGACCGTTGAAGATACCGCTGCTAAGCAAGATACCCGGTTGGCTGGGCTCACGGCTGCCGAAGCACAACGACGGTTGGAAAAATATGGCCACAATGAACTAGCAACTAAGGGTAAAACGACTTTGTTACAAAAGTTTTTGGCCCAGTTTAAAGATTTGATGATCATTGTGCTGCTCGTGGCCGCCTTAATCTCAGTGTTTGTGGGCGAAGGAGTCGACGCCTTGATTATCTTGCTGGTGGTGGTGTTAAACGCAATCTTTGGCGTTTTTCAGGAATCTAAGGCAGAAGAAGCTATTGATGCATTAAAAAGTTTGGCAGCTCCGCAAGCCAAGGTCGAAAGGGACGGCCAAATTCAGCAAATCCAGAGTACCGAATTGGTGCCAGGAGACGTGGTCATTTTAGAAGCTGGAGACGTGGTGCCGGCCGATTTACGGCTGGTAGAGTCAGCGTCGATGCAAATTGAAGAGTCGGCGTTAACGGGGGAATCGGTTCCGGTGAATAAACAAACGGCGGCCCTAGATGACGAACAGCTTCCCTTAGGCGACCGCACCAACCTCGCCTTTATGAATAGTAACGTTACTTTTGGCCGCGGAAAGGGAATTGTCATTCATACGGGAATGGCGACCGAAGTAGGGAAAATTGCCCGGTTAATTAACGACGCTGATGAAACCATTACTCCTTTACAACGTAATTTAACCAAGCTAAGTAAAACGTTGACTTGGTTAATTTTGGCCATTGCGGTGGTGGTGTTTGCGGTGGGTATGTTACGGGGGCAAGAAAGCTTAATCGACATGTTGTTAACCGCAATTTCGCTTGCGGTGGCGGCCATCCCGGAAGGTTTACCGGCAATTGTTACGATTACCCTAGCCTTGGGAACCCAGCGGATGGTTAAACGTCACGCAATTATTCGAAAACTCCCGGCGGTGGAAACCTTAGGGAGTACGCAAATCATTGCTTCGGATAAAACGGGAACCCTTACCCAAAATAAAATGACGGTTGAAAAACTTTTTGTGGATAACCAGCTAATGGATGCCGCAACGGTCACCCCTGATTTTCAATCCAAGTTATTTGACCTGATGATTTTAAACAACGACACGAAAAAAATTGACGAGGAGTTGGTGGGGGATCCTACCGAAACGGCCTTGATTGCGTTTAATGACCAACGGGGATACTCTAGTGCTGCGGTAATTGACCAATACCAACGGGTCGCTGAAGTACCGTTTGATTCGGAACGAAAGCTAATGTCCACGGTCAATGCGTTACCGGACGGGAAGTATTTGATTACCGTTAAGGGAGCACCAGATGAACTTTTGAAACGAACCACCAAGTACGTAATGCCAGGTGCCGAATTGCCAATGGACGAAGCTGAAGAGCACCGGATTCAGGCTGTGAACCATGATTTAGCGTTGCAAGCAATCCGGGTGTTGGGCTTTGCATACCGGATTGTTGATACGGTTCCTGAAGAGCTGACTAGTGCGGTAGTGGAAAACGACTTGATTTTTGCAGGACTAGTGGGGATGATTGATCCGGAACGGCCCGAAGTGGCGCAAGCCATTCAAGAAGCCCACGATGCGGGTATTCAAACCCTGATGATTACTGGTGACCACCGCGATACCGCGGGAGCAATTGCTAAACGACTAGGGATGATTACCGATGCCGAAGCGGACACGGCGGTGGTGACTGGTGCAGAACTCGATCAGCAAACTGATGAACAACTAGCGGATCACGTAGCAAATTACCGAGTTTACGCCCGGGTGGCTCCTGAACATAAGGTCCGGATTGTCGACGCTTGGCAAAAGAAGGGGAAAGTGGTGGCGATGACCGGGGACGGTGTAAATGACGCCCCCTCCTTAAAACAAGCGGATATTGGAGTGGCAATGGGAATTACCGGAACCGAAGTTTCTAAGGGTGCTAGTGACATGGTGCTGGCCGACGACAACTTTGCTACCATCGTGGACGCGGTTGAAGAAGGACGTAAAGTATTTGCCAACATTCAAAAGGCGATTCAGTACCTCTTATCAGCTAACCTTGGGGAAGTTTTAACCCTTTTCGTGATGACGATGATGGGCTGGCAAATTTTGGCACCGGTGCACATCCTGTGGATAAACTTGGTGACCGACACTTTGCCTGCCATTGCCTTGGGACTTGAACCCGCAGAAAAAAACGTGATGCAACAGCCACCACGTGATAAAAAATCTAGTTTCTTATCGGGAGGCGTTGCGGGTAACGTAATCTACCAGGGAATTTTGGAAGGGGCCATCACCCTATTTGTTTATGCAATGGCGCTAGCTTTCCCTGACCATTCCGGGAGCGCACAGATTCATGCCGATGCCTTAACCATGGCCTTTGCAACGTTAGGTTTAATCCAGCTTTTCCACGCCTTTAATTCGAAGTCGATTCACGGATCAATTTTCCAAGCAACCACTTGGAAAAATAAATTCTTTAATTGGGCGATCCTCATCGCGTTTGCTTTATTAGCAATTACGATTGTGGTGCCGGGCTTTAACGACCTTTTCCACGTTAGCCACCTAAACTTACACCAGTGGTTAATCGTAATTGGAGCATCTTTATCGATGATTGTAATCGTAGAAGTGGTAAAATTAATTCAACGAACTTTAAAGAAATCACGAGGAAATTAAGATGAAGGTAAGTATTCAAGCGTACGCGAACACCATTTCAAGATTGACTGAGAAATTAGAAGAAATTGGTTCTAGCGTGGATCCGTTCTTTCAAGAATTAAAGAAGGCGGGTCAATTAGGTACGGTGGACGAAATGGATCAAAGCCGGTTAAAAGAAATCAAAAAACAATTTCAAGTGGCAACCGACCAGTACCGGGCGCTAGAAAAGATGGTCTGGAATGCTAAGGTGCCAGCTAAATTAATTGGTAAACATCAGCTATTGAAACGTTACCTAAGGGAATATGCTAACCAATGCCAAAAAATGGTTGATGCAGTAGATGACCAAACCAAAAAGCTGGATGAGGTAGCCTTTCAAGAGTCCGAACATGCCCAAGAAGCTGCAATGGGCCAGATGACCAAAGCGTTGACTAAAATTATGAGCATTTTGATGGGATAGATCATTACTTCTCATACTAGTCATTTAGCTAGTGAAATCGGAGAGGTTTAAAAGGAGGCTGGGAAAAATTTCCTGGCCTCTTATCTTGTACAAAAAGTTTTAACAAAGTGGGGTTTAAATTTGGAAGCAGAGATTTTAGCTTTAGTGGAAAAACAATTGACCGCTTACCGACCGCAACAAATTCGCTCGACGTTGGAGATGCTCGATGAGGGAAATACGGTGCCGTTCATTGCGCGCTATCGTAAGGAACGTACCCATAGCCTTGACGAAGTACAAATTCGCGAAATCCAGGCTGCGTACCACCAAACGGAAACGTTAGAAAAGCGGAAGACGGAAGTTTTAAAGCAAATTGAAGAACAAGGCAAGTTAACTACCGGGTTAAAACAGCAAATCAAGCAGGCGGCCACCTTAACTATGGTGGAAGATTTATATTTGCCGTACAAACAAAAGCGGCGCACAAAAGCGACGATTGCCAAAGAAGCGGGACTAGAACCGTTAGCGGCGTGGGTTTTAACTTTCCCCCAACAAGGACTACGAGAACGCTTGGCGGCTGCCGTTAATCCCGAAGTGAAGTTAAATACTATCGAAGACGTAGAGTCCGGGGTTCACGAAATTTTGGCCGAAGCCTTTGGCGAACAGGCGGAAATCCGGGCGTGGATTCGTAAATACACCCAGCATAATGGCGCGTTAGTTAGCGAAGTTAAACGGCAGGGCAAGGAACTAGATGAAAACGGCGTTTACACGATTTACTATGATTTCCAAGCGCCACTTGCTCAGTTAGCGCCTCACCAAGTGTTGGCAATTAACCGGGGAGAAAAGGAAAAGGTCCTCCGGGCTAAGGTTGCGGTGGAAGAAGCGGGCATTGAGCGCTATTTAAACTTTCGTTTGGTACAAAAGCATCGGGGCCCGGCGGTGGCGCTGGTGCAAGCAGCCTATCGGGACGCCTATAAACGGTTTATTGGGCCAGCAATTGAACGAGAAATGCGTGCGGAATTGACTTCCATGGCGGAGCACCGTGCAATTAAAGTTTTTGGAGAAAATTTATACCATTTGCTGATGCAAGCACCGCTCAAGGGCAAAGTGGTCCTCGGGTTTGACCCTGCTTACCGTACCGGGTGTAAACTGGCCGTAATTGATGAAAACGGGAAGTTCTTAGATAAACTGGTGATTTATCCGCACCGTCCGGCTCCCCAAGCGAAGCGAGCCGCGGCTGCTAAGCAATTAAAAGACTTCATTGAAAAATACCATGTGGAAATGATTGCGATTGGAAACGGGACCGCTAGCCGGGAATCCGAAGAATTTGTGGCTCAAGTCATCAAAACGATTGCGCGACCAGTTTACTACGTAATCGTCAACGAGGCCGGAGCTTCCGTATACTCAGCTAGTCCGGCTGCTCGTGCAGCGTTTCCTGATTTACAAGTGGAAGAGCGCAGCGCAATTAGCATTGGCCGGCGTTTACAAGATCCGTTAGCAGAGTTGATCAAAATCGATCCCCAAGCGGTGGGAGTCGGCCAATACCAACACGACGTTGCCCAAAAAGATTTGCGTGAACAGTTGGACCACGTGGTGGAAACCGCGGTTAACCAGGTGGGGGTCAATTTAAATACCGCCAGTCCAGAGCTACTGACCCACATTTCGGGGCTAACTAAAACGACGGCGCAAAACATCGTTAGGTTTCGGGAAGCCAACGGAAGCTACCGAACTCGCCAAGCAATTAAATCAGTGCCGCGACTAGGACCTAAAGCATACGAACAGTCGATTGGATTTTTACGAATTGTGGACGGAGACGATGAGCTTGATAATACGGGAATTCATCCAGAAAGTTATCCGGTGGTTAAAGCCCTAATGAAGGAGCTGGGATTAAACCTGCATGACTTAGGAACCCCCGCTTTTAACCAAACGTTGCAACAGGTTAAGGTCGCACAATTGGCAGCTCAGCTGCAGGTCGGAGAAGAAACGCTTCACGACATTCTCGAAGAATTGCAAAAACCGGGGCGGGATTTGCGGGATGAAATGCCGGCACCATTATTACGCTCCGACGTCTTAACTTTAGAGGACCTCCAACCAGGGATGCAGCTGCAAGGAACCGTCCGGAACGTCATCGATTTTGGCGCGTTTGTCGATATCGGCGTTAAACAAGACGGTTTGGTACACATTTCTAAACTAAAAAAAGGCTTCGTCAAACATCCTAGTGACGTAGTGGCGGTGGGGGACATCGTTACCGTTTGGGTGGAAAGCGTGGATACCAAGCGAAATCGGATCCAGCTCACCATGATTCCGGCTGAGGAACAATGACTGACTTAGAGCTAACTCAATTAACGCGTCGACTGGCTAAACAATTCTTTAACCAAGCTTATCCTTACGAAGCGCGGTTTAACCGCCGCTTAAGAACGACGGGCGGTCGCTATTTTTTAGCGGACCATCACATTGAAATTAATCCCCTTATGCTAAGCGAATTTGACGAGGAAACCTTAGTAGGCGTAATTAAACATGAACTAGTTCACTACTGGTTGCACGTGCATCATGAAAAACCAGATCACCGTAACCCGCATTTTAAGGAGTTGCTGCAGCGGACGGGCGGTTTACGCTACGCACCAGTGACGTCTAAGCGTCGGACTACTACAACGGGGCGATTAGTATACCAGTGTAAAAAATGTGGTCAGCTTTACCATCGCCAACGCCGAATCAACGTGCGACGCTACGTTTGTGGACGTTGCGGGGGGCGCTTGGGGTTAAAACACTAATAAAAATATTTTTATAAAAAACACTTGCTAGCTAATGGTGGTTTTGCTATTATTATCTAGTAAGGTTTTTGCGGCCATGGCGGAATTGGCAGACGCGCAGGATTAAGGATCCTGTCCGAATTTACTCGGGTGGAGGTTCGAACCCTCTTGGCCGCATTGTGCTACTGATTGGGGAAGGAGCCGTGATTCAACTAGGTTGGGTCGCGGCTCTTTTTTTGTCAAAACCTAACCTGATCTACGGCAAGCTATTGATACACTTGATACACTAATCAATACAGTTTAGTGTATCAAAATAGTGTATTAACAAAAATGCTTGAATTCGCTTACGTTAGGCTTAGTGTATTTTGGCACGGTATTTGCTTATATACTTAATGGAAGCTAAACATACTGTGTTAGCGGTGTGTTGGTCCTACTGATTACCATTTGGTGGCGGTAGATCGACAGCTGGCCACAATTTTATTACAAATTTAACTTTTTTGGGACGTTGTGAAAACGCTTTTGGGATGGTTAGGAGTTTTGAAATTGAAAAGGCTGTCAGGAATTTATTTTAACTAGTTGCAGGTTTAGAACTTATTTTATTTTTTCAACTGTAACAAATAGAAAATGGGAGGTATACAGACAAATGGTAGGAATTATCATTGCTAGTCATGGTGAATTCGCCAAAGGCATTTTGCAATCCGGTTCAATGATCTTCGGTGAACAAGAAGACGTTAAGGCCGTAACCTTAATGCCTAGCGAAGGCCCTGACGATCTCAGAGCAAAACTTCAAGAAGCAATTGCTTCTTTTAGTAACCAAGACCAAGTATTATTCTTAGTCGACCTATGGGGAGGCACTCCATTCAACCAAGTTAACAACTTGTTTGAAGAACACAAGGACAAATGGGCAATCGTTGCTGGTTTGAACTTGCCAATGTTAATTGAAGCATATGCTTCTCGTCTATCGATGGAATCAGCACAAGAAATTGCTGCACACATCATTGACACAGCAAAAGAAGGGGTTAAGGTTCGTCCTGAAGAACTTCAACCTAAGGAAGCTCCAAAGGCTGCTGAAGCAGCTGCACCGGTTAACACAGGTAAACCAGGCCACTTTGATTACGTGTTAGCACGAATCGATACTCGTTTACTTCATGGTCAAGTTGCTACTTCATGGACGAAGACTACTAACCCGGATCGGATTATCGTTGTTTCTGACAATGTTGCTAAAGATAACTTACGTTCATCAATGATCAAGCAAGCTGCTCCAGCTGGCGTTAAAGCCCACGTTGTTCCAATTGAACAAATGATTAAGCTGGCTAAGGACGACAAACACTTCGGTGGTACCCGGGCAATGCTTTTGTTTGAAACCCCTCAAGATGCTTTAAAAGCTATCGAAGGCGGTGTTCCAATTAAGACTTTGAACGTTGGCTCAATGGCTCATTCAGCTGGAAAAGTTCAACCAAATACTGTATTGGCATTTGACCAAAATGATATTGACACTTACAAGAAGTTGGAAAACATGGGCGTTCAAATGGACGTGCGGAAGGTTCCTTCTGATTCAAGAGATAATCTAGATGCAATTATGAAGAAGGCTCAAGATGAGCTTAATAAACAAAAAAATAACTAAAAAACGGAGGATTAATAATCATGGCATTGAATGCAATTCAAATGATTTTAGTCGTTATCGTGTCATTCCTAGCTGGTGTGGAAGGTATTTTGGACCAATTTCATTTCCATCAACCAGTAATCGCATGTACGCTAATCGGCTTAGTAACTGGTAATTTAGTACCTTGCCTTATTTTAGGTGGTTCACTTCAAATGATCGCTCTTGGATGGGCTAACGTTGGGGCTGCGGTTGCTCCTGATGCTGCTTTAGCTTCTGTAGCTTCTGCTATTATTTTAGTTTTAGGTGGTCAAGGTAAAGCAGGTGTTTCATCAGCGATTGCTTTAGCGGTTCCGTTGGCTGTAGCCGGACTTTTATTGACAATCATTGCGCGTACATTGGCAACCTTGATTGTCCACATTATGGATAAAGCTGCTAAAGAAGGTAGCTTTGCTAAATTGGAATTGTGGCACTACATTGCGATTGTTATGCAAGGTTTGCGGATTGCAATTCCTGCAGCATTGATCTTAGCAATCGGTGCTGGTCCTGTACGTGGATTACTTTCCACTATGCCAGCTTGGTTAACTGATGGTCTATCAATCGGTGGTGGAATGGTTGTTGCCGTTGGTTACGCGATGGTTATCAACATGATGGCTACTAAAGAAGTTTGGCCATTCTTCGCACTTGGATTTGTTTTAGCAACTGTTCAAGATTTAACATTAATCGCTTTAGGTACAATTGGTATCTCACTTGCTTTGATTTACTTAACCCTTTCTAAGATGGGCGGTTCAAGCAACGGTGGTAACTCAGGTACTGGTGACCCACTCGGCGACATTATCGATAAATACTAGAAGGAGGCCAACATAAAATGCAAGAAAAAGTTCAATTAACTAAAAAAGATCGTATTCACGTTTGGTTACGTTCCACATTCCTGCAAGGTTCATGGAACTACGAACGGATGCAAAATGGTGGTTGGGCATACACTTTGATCCCAGCCCTCAAGAAGTTATATAAGACTAAAGAAGACCGTGCTGCAGCTTTGACTCGTCACTTGGAATTCTTTAATACTCACCCATATTTAGCTGCTCCAATCCTTGGGGTTACAATGTCACTTGAAGAAGATCGTGCTAATGGTGCACCGATTGACGACGTTGCTATCCAAGGTGTTAAGGTTGGTATGATGGGTCCCCTCGCTGGGGTTGGTGACCCGGTATTCTGGTTCACCGTTAAGCCAATTTTAGGTGCTTTGGCAGCTTCGTTAGCAATGGGTGGTAGCATTTTAGGACCAATTCTTTACTTCGTATTGTGGAACGCAATTCGGATGGGCTTTACATGGTATACTCAAGAATTCGGCTACAAAGCTGGTTCCAAGATTACCGAAGATATGTCTGGTAGTTTACTCCAAGACGTTACTAAGGGTGCTTCAATCCTTGGGATGTTTATCTTAGGTTCATTGATTAACCGTTGGGTTGTGGTTAAATTCACACCGGTCGTTTCAACTGTAAAACAAAGTAAGGGAGCTTACATTGACTGGGCAAACTTGCCAAGTGGTGCAAAGGGTATCCAAAAGGCTCTTCAAGAACAAGCGGCTGGTTTGTCACTTACTCGTGAAAAGGTTACTACTTTGCAAGATAACTTGGATCAATTAATTCCAGGTTTAGCAGGATTACTGCTTACATTACTTTGCATGTGGTTGCTTAAGAAGGGTGTTTCACCAATCATCGTTATCTTTGGTTTATTCATTCTTGGTGTTGTGCTTCACTTACTACACGTTATGTAATGCAATGATTTTAACAAAGTCTGGGCAATGGCCTGGGCTTTTTTATTAAGATTTTTTGCGGTTAATTCGGCTGCGGATTATAATGAAAACAGCAAATATAAAGAATGGAGCAGATTGAATGGTACAGTCAATTAATACCAAGGTGGATCAAGTTACGGACGCAACCTCATTCCTTGGAATGGGAGATTACGGCAAAGTAATGATTGGTGATCGCGGTTTTGAATTTTTTGATAATCGCAATGTAAAAAACTACATTCAAATTCCATGGAAAGAAGTCGACAAAGTGGTCGCATCACTAATGTTTGGGGGCAGGTGGATTCCTCGGTTTGCAATTAAAACCAAACATAGTGGGACGTTTAGTTTTGCGGCAAAGCATCCCCACGAATTGTTGAGGGGAATCCGCAAGTATGTGGACGAGGAAAGAATGGTCCGCTCGCTAGGAGTAGTAGATGTAGTAAAGCGCGGATTAAAAGAAGTGTGGAGAAGGATCCGAAAATAGAGAGCGGAAGTCCCTTGGGCAGCTTGTGAGGATTAACGGAATATAAGGACTAACCGCGGGTTGGGCGGTTGGTCCTTATATTTGGTTAACCGGAAGAAGCTAGGGGCTGGAGCTCATTTCGACATGGCAGCAGTAGGAGAGCAGGATTAATTGAATCCCCCATTAATCGCGGTATAGGCGATTGATGGGGGGTTTTGATTAACCGGAAAGAGCTGGGGTTCGGAACCCGTTTTGCTGACGGTTGTGCCTTAATTAGTCATTCGGGAAATCAAATCCGCCCCCTAGCCAATCCGACTTGAAAACGCTTTGGAGAAAGTGTGATAAACTGTAGTGTATCAATACAGACAGTGTTTAATACAGTTAACGTGGTGAGGCTAAATGAAACGACAAGAAAGAATATATCAATACGTTTTAGAACATACGGAGCCAGCTTCGGCGGACGAAGCCAACCGGCAAAACGGCTTAACAACTTCAACAATTGCGGACGCGTTAAAAATTGCGCGTAGCAACGTCAGTAAAGAATTAAATGATTTGGTTCGGCAACGAAAATTGTTTAAAATTTCTGGCCGGCCAGTTCGTTATTGTCAACTAGCCCTAAATGAAGATGATCCATTGGCACAGGACCCTTCAGAGTACCATATTGAAGATGGGATTAGCGGTATGGAACTGGGGAAAAAGAAGCTGGCAGGAAAGCTCGATAAGCCGACAGCTACTAAGCAGCTTAGTGTGCATAAAGACATTTTTGATCGAATGATTGGTAAGGATCAAAGCATGAAAAACCAAATTGAACAGGCTAAGGCGGCCATGTTGTATCCGCCACGCGGGTTAAATACGTTAATCATCGGACCAACGGGGTCAGGGAAAACGTATTTTGCCAACGCAATGTTTGATTTTGCACAGGCCCGTAATCTACTCAGTAAGGATCAACAATTGGTAACCTTTAACTGTGCGGATTACGCCCATAACCCAGAATTGCTGATGTCCCATTTGTTTGGCTACGTGAAGGGAGCCTTTACTGGCGCAGACGACGAACAAGACGGGTTAATTCAAGAAGCAGATGGCGGAATGCTATTCCTTGACGAAGTTCACCGCCTTCCCCCAGAAGGGCAGGAAATGATTTTTTACTTCATGGACCACGGGACCTACAGTCGATTAGGTGAAACTGCTAAGACCCACCATGCTAACGTTCGACTAGTGTGTGCGACAACCGAAGATCCCGAAAGTACCTTATTGCAAACCTTTGTACGGCGAATTCCAATTACGATCCAGCTTCCGCCATTCAATAAACGGAGCCCGGAAGAACGAATTGAACTATTGCGTTCGCTAGTTACGATTGAGGCCAACCGGACTAATAAGGAAATCACTTTAACCGAAGACGTGGTTCAAGCTTTGCTTGGTAGCGTTACTTACGGAAACGTCGGTCAGTTGAAGTCCAATATTCAGCTAGTGTGTGCGAAGGGATTCCTTAATAACATTGGTAACGAAGGAAAGATCATGATTACTTCCGACGATTTGCCTGGCAATATCAAGGACGGGTTGTTAAACTTGGCGTCTAACCGGCAGGAGCTCGGGGCAATTTCTAAACTTTTGGAACCGTATATGGTGGTTAAACCCGGAGCTAGTTACGCCACCCCGGTCACCCGCAAAGATAGTTACGAATTGCCCTACAATTTGTACGAAATCATTGGGGATAAAGCGATGATGCTTCGCGAAGAAGGGCTCGACCAAGAAAATATCAATAATTTCATCACTACCGACATTAATCTTCATTTAAAATCATTTTATAAAAATGACCTGGACACGGTGAACGCGGAAAGTAAGCTAGCAGAAATCGTGGACAAGGGAATTATTAACTTTACCAAGCAAATTCAGCCCAAGGTGGAAAACCGCCTCAACTACCGGTTCAAGGACAACTTTATTTACGCGATGAGTTTGCACATTAGTTCCTTCATCAAACGAATTCAGTCAGGAAAGCCGATGCGGTTAATGGGCAACGACTTAGTGGCAATGGTTAAGGATTATCCAGAAGAGCTGGAAGTCGCTAAATCAATCAAAGAGTCGCTAGAACAACATTACGGGTTGCCAATCCCAGAATCGGAAAGCTATTACCTGGCCGTACTTCTAATTTCACTTAAAACGGTGCCCACCAGTACCGGTAAGGTTGGAATCGTGGTGGCCGCGCACGGTAGTAACACGGCTAGTTCAATGGCACAAGTGGTATCACAATTGTTGTCGGATAATTCGATCCAAGCCTTTGACATGCCATTAGATATGAATCCGCAGGTAGCTTATAAGGGAATTGTCGATCGGGTTCGCGCGGCAGACCAAGGGGAAGGAGTGCTGCTCCTTGTAGATATGGGCTCGCTAAGCACTTTTGGCCCTAAAATTACCGAAGAAACTCAAATTCAGGTCAAGGTGATTGACATGGTAACCACCGCGATGGTTTTGGAAGCTACCCGAAAGGCGTCCTTCATTGATAGTAATTTAGATGAAATTTATGCTGAACTTCGCGAATTTCACGGTTACTCCCGGGTGGCAATTACGGACGAAGGCCAGTCTATGGAAGACGACCAGACGGTAGCAATGCTTTCGGGAAAACCGAAGGCGGTCATCGCGGTTTGTTCAACGGGTGAGGGCACTGCCCAAAAAATCAAGGGGATTCTTGACCAGTTGCTATTGCAAAATTTAATTGAAGATATTAAGGTGTTCCCAATTTCAATCGTAAACATGCACCAAGCAATTGAGGAAATTAACCAAAAATACACCATCGTTGCCGCAACCGGGGTAATGGATCCGGAAGTGGGAGTTCCCTTCATGCCGTTACAATCCTTATTGCAGGGGGGCGGCGAAAAGTTCGTTCGTCAACTGGCAGAACGAAGCGAGCTTTCCTGGGTCTTTGATGAAAAGGACGCTAAACTGACCCGGAGTGTTTGTCGACAATATTTGTCGAAGTACTTTGTGTTTTTGAATGCTGACAAATTTGCCGATATTCTATGGAATTACGTTGATTACCTTGCGCAAAGCCGACAGGTCGAATTTAGCGAGTCCTTCCGGATTAATTTGATAATGCACGTAGCGGGCGCGGTAGAACGTCAACTAACGAATAATCCCATGCAAGTCAACGCAGCTGAACTTGCGGAAGTTCAAGAACAGCCCTGGTTTAAGGCGGTTCAGGAAGCTGATGACCAATTCCTTCAACGGATTCAAATTAAAATGACCCTAGGTGAAGAATTTTATATTTACAAATTGTTAGAAACCTGGCAAGAAAAAAATGATACAATCCTAAATGAGATGGAGAAGAATCAATAGTTTTTGGAGGAAATTAGAATATGACAATGGAAATATTGCTCGCACGGGTAGATAGTCGGCTTTTGCATGGGCAAGTTGCCACCGCGTGGGCTAAAAAGGTGAAGCCTAACCGGATTTTGGTGGTTTCTGATAGTGTGGCAGAAGATACATTGCGCAAAACGCTGATTACCCAGGCCGCTCCTCCGGGAGTGTTTGTGAACGTGATTACGGTCGACAAGATGATCAAAATTTACCACGATCCCCAATTTGATTCGTTTAAAGTGCTGCTGCTAACGGAAACAATTCAAGACATGTTGAAGTTAGTCGAGGGTGGCATTGACATCGGTAATTTAGGAGTTGACGTGGGCAGCCTTGCCTACGCGGTAGACATGACCATGTTGACGGATGCTATCGCAGTTGGTAAGGAAGAGGTCGCGGCGATTAGAGCATTGGCTGCCCACGGGTTAACGGTGTACGCCCAAAAAATTCCGAACGATAGCCGCAAGGATTTGATTAAAATGTTGGATAAAAATGGTTTGTAAATTGGAAATGAATTATGGCTAAAAAAGAGCGTGGGACAAAAGTTTCTAAACAAAAAACGGTTCATGATGAGGTGAAATTCCCTCATGAACCGTTTTTATTTTGGCGTTTTGACTTCAATAGCGCCAAAACGTGTGCCAAAAGTCAGTTTGTCCCGCGCTTCTTTTATTGCATGGTGGATAACCATTAGCAAGCCGCAGAGATTACAGCTCTTCGAGAACTTGGTTATCCTTAATTTGTGGTTCTGGCTTAGTTTGCCGATTTTTTATTTCTTGGGCAATCTGTAAAAGAACGTCCTTTTGAAAAGCGACTGCATCCAGATTGACGGTTCCCTGGGTGGTGGTAAGCACTAAACGCGCCTTGAAACCTGCCCCACCAAGGATGATGCCGATGATGATTGCCAAAATTCCCAAGGCAACTCCGTCGTTCATCGTACTTAAAATCCCTAACACAATTAAAACGATCCCTAGTAGCAAAGGGAAGATTTGGTTTTTGCTTTTGACCTCGGTAGCCTTAATATCGGCTAGGTTAACGTCTTTAGCAACCATCCCATATGGGAAAATCCAAATTAATAACCGCGGGATCCGGCTCCGCACGGATTGATTATCGACTTCCACGCGGCCCTTCATCCAAAAGATTAACCAACTAATTGAAAAATTAAACATTCAGCATACCTCCATTAAAATACGGTGCTTGTTAACTTTAAGGATAAATATTAATTCCCTAAAAGGCAAGTAGTCGATTTCTTAAGAGAAAAATAAGAATTAGCCTTTGAGAAGCTTTTGGCGGATAAATCAATTAAAGTGGTTAGATGGACTAGTGAGATAGTTTTCATAACCAATTATTTACTGATAAAATAAAATGATAAATTAAAGTAAGGAAGAGTTGGCGAAATGAGTTTAGAAATTTTAGCTACCGCCCATTACGTTCCCGAACGGGTGGTAGATAATGATGAATTAGCACAAATTATGGATACGAGCGACGAATGGATTCAATCTCATACAGGGATTAAAACTCGCCGCTATGCGTTAGGTGCGGAAAACACCTCGGATCTAGCAGCAACGGTGGGCCAACAACTGTTGGAAAAGAGTGGCTTAACGGCTGACCAAATCGATTTAATTATTTTATCAACCATCACCCCTGATTCCCTGACTCCGGCAACTGCGGCCCTAGTGCAGGATAAAATTGGTGCCCGTAACGCTTTTGCTTTTGACATTTCGGCGGCTTGCGCAGGCTTTGTGTTTGGACTAAGTACTGCTGAAAAATTTTTGCGCTCCGGGCGTTACCAAAATGCCATGGTGATTAGTGCGGAAACTAATTCCAAAATGATGGACTTTCAAGACCGCACCTCGGCCGTCTTTTTTGGTGATGGAGCAGGCGGAGTAATCTTAAGTCAATCGACGAAGACTGACGACTTTTTCGTTGATGAAGAGTTAGCTACCTTAGCTGAAAAAAATGAGTACATCCATAGTGGACGAATTCCAGCCATTAGCGAGGTAAAAGCAAGTAATTATCCGCAAATTGACGCATTTTACCAAAGTGGACGGGACGTGTTTAGTTTTGCGACAGGGGCGGTACCCCCACAAATGCAAACGATTTTGGACCGTAATGGGCTACATGACGACATTGATTACGTAATTTGTCACCAAGCTAATTTGCGAATCATTGAAAAGATTGCGGAAGAAACGCAAATTCCGTTTGAAAAATTTGTTACCAACGTCCAAGATTACGGCAACACGTCTTCTGCCGGAATTCCGATGGCGTTGGATCAGTTGCAAAGTCGGGATCCCAGTGCTAAAACAGTCTTGTTGACTGGTTTTGGCGCCGGTTTAGATTATGGTAGTTTAATTATTAAATTGTAGGTATAAAAGATGAAAATTGACAAAGTCTATGATATTTTAAATCGCCTAAAAGATTACCCGTACCAAGAAATTGACGTCGAGGTGGATGGGTTAAAGCTACACGTGAAAAAGGCGGATGCTTCCCAAACAACGTCACAGACCACAACACCAGTTCCGGAGCCATCCGGGGTTATGGTGAAGAGTCCGATGGTGGGGATCGTACACTTTAATCAGGAACTCGCCGCGGGACAAGTGGTGGAAAAGGGACAGGTAATTGCGCAAATTGAAAGCATGAAGCTGTTTAATGACGTTAAAGCTCCCCAAGCTGGTACGGTTCAGCGACTTTTGGCAGCCGACGGTGAAGGGGTCGCTTACGACCAACCGCTCGTGGAATTGGTGGGGAAATAAAATGTTTAAGAAGGTTTTGGTTGCTAACCGCGGCGAAATTGCCGTCCGAATTATTGCAGCTTGTCGCCAGCTAGCAATTTCAACGGTCGTGGTGTATTCAACCGCTGATGAGCAGGCCCAATTCGTTCAAATGGCCGACGAAGCAATTTGCGTGGGGCCGGCGAGTGCACAGGAATCCTACTTGAATCGGGAAGCAATTTTAATGGCGGCCCAAATTACCGGTAGCGATGCAATTCATCCGGGGTATGGTTTTTTATCGGAAGATCCGCTATTTGCGACCATGGTTGCTGAGTGTGGGTTGACCTGGATTGGGCCCAGTCCCGACCAAATTCAACGCTACGCGGATAAAGAACGTTCTCGCGAACTAGCGCAAAAACGAGGGGTGCCCACCATCCCTGGTAGCGGGCTGATTACTGACGATCGACAAATTAAACCCGCAGCTGAAGAGCTAGGATTCCCCGTTTTATTAAAGGCTAGTTTTGGGGGCGGAGGCAAAGGGATCCGGGTTGCCCACGATGAACAGGAATTATCTCAAATCATTGCGGTAGTTCGCCAAGAATCTGGTGCGTCCTTTGGAAGTTCACCATTGTATCTGGAACAGGACCTCCAAAATGCTCGCCATATTGAAGTGCAGGTGCTGGGGCTTAACGAACAAATCATTATTTTAGGCGACCGGAATTGTAGTATTCAGTTGCACCGCCAAAAAGTAGTGGAAGAAAGTCCGGCTAACTTGACGATTGAACAACGTGAGCGGCTGTATCAAGCGGTTCACCGTTTGTTGGATCAAAGCGGCTATGAAAGCTTGGGCACCGTGGAATTTTTGCAAGTGGGGGAAGAATTTTATTTTTTGGAAATGAACACCCGCTTACAGGTTGAACACGGGGTGACCGAAGAAACAACCGGAATTGACATTGTGCAGACCCAAATTGTAGTAGCGGCTGGCCAACCAGAGCTGGTAAAGGTGGGGGATGCCCAAGTTCACGCAATTGAGGCGCGGATTAATGCCACCGCTCCAGGGCAACTTGTTGAATTGGAATGGCCCGCTACTCGAATTGAAACTGGGTATGCTGCGGGCAACCAAATTGCACCGTATTACGATGCGTTGGTAGGAAAAATTATTGTTACGGCTTCTACACGAGCACAAGCGGTACAAAAATTACGACAAGCTTTAAAACAAACTAAAATTGCCGGAGTGCCAACGAACTTGGCCGCGGTAGAGCAATTAGTCGCAAGTCCCGCGTTTATTCAAGGAACTTATGACATTCGAACTTATCAAAATCTTTTGGATGGGTGTTAGTGATGCAAAAGCAAAATCGTTGGTCAAAATGCCCAAAATGTGGCAAACACGTACATGAATTACAATGGGGAACGTTTCGGCGTTGCCCTTTTTGTCGTTGTCCACAACGTTTAACGGTGGAAGAACGAATTGCGATTACTTTTGACGAAGGTAAGTTTAACCAGCTTACCGTGCCGGTGGAAACGCAAAATCAATTAAATTTTCCCAATTACGATCAAAAGTTAGCCAAGAGTAGGCAACAAAGCGGACACGGCGAAGCAGTCACCATTGGCTGGGGGACCATCGCGGGAAATCCGGTAGCTGCGGGAATTATGGATAACCGGTTTATGATGGGAACTTTGAGCACGGTAACTGGAACGGCGTTGCGGCAAATTATGCGTTGGGCGCGGCACCAAGGTTACCCGTTGATCTTGTTTACGGCTTCGGGTGGCGCGCGGATGCAAGAAGGAATTTATGCGCTGCTTCAAATGAATACGATTCTAGCTGAACAACGCCGGTTGCGAGAAGCTGGTGGCTTAAGCATTAACGTGTTAACCGACCCGACGATGGGCGGGGTGTCAGCTAGTTTTGCCTTCAAAAGTGATTACGTAATTGCGGAAGATCATGCGCAGATTGGCTTTTCAGGAAAACGGGTAATTCAGCAAGCCATTGGAGAAGACTTGCCCGCTGGTTTTCAAACGGCCGAATACTTATTGCAGCATGGGCAATTAGATTCCGTAGTGCAACGAGAAGAGTTGCGCGGTTATTTGCAACGGTTACTAAGATTACATGGGTACGGTGGTTAACATGGATAAGGAATTAAGCGCGCGGTTAAATAAGGTTCGTTCCGCGCAACGGATTACGGGCCGGCAAATTATTCAACGGCTATTTACGGAAATTGTGGCAATCCATGGTGACCGGGTGAATAGCGATGATCCGGCGGTATGGGCGGGAATCGGCCTTTTTGAAGAACAACCGGTGACTTTTTTAAGCGTGGATCGGGGGCAGGACCTTACCGAGCGGTTAGCGAAAAATGGTGGCGCAGTCCGGGCGGGCGGTTATCGCAAGGCGTTACGGAACGTGGAGTTAGCCCAACGGTTTGACCGCCCCGTGGTCAGTTTCCTAAACATGCCGGGCGCCGATGCTAGCGTTGACTCCGAAAATGAAGGTCAAAGCTTAATGATTGCCAACCTGATGGAAACCATGGGTGCGCTCCGGGTTCCTAACTTAGCGGTCATCGTTGGCGAAGGCCACAGCGGAGGAGCGCTAGCCTTTGCCAACGCTAACCAATTATGGATGTTAGAAAATGGTCTGTTTTCCGTCGCGGCTCCGGAGGCCATGGCGGCAATATTACGTGATGACCGTGCATTGGCTCGCGTGCCAATGACTGCTAGCCAATTACAACAAATTGGGATTGCGGACCAAGTTTTCAAGGAAGGCCCCCAATTAACTGAAAATTTAAGGAAAGCTTTGCGGCAATGGCTTGCAACGAGCCGGAAAATGGATGAAAATGAATTAGTGATGCAACGTGAGCAAAAATTTCAGCAGGTTTTACGGGATTGGTTTGCCGATTAATTGCTGAAATAGGGGAGAAAGTAATGGCTAAATTAGTTTTGATTCGACATGGTGAAAGTACGGCTAACCGGGATAACGTTTATACGGGATGGTCTGACGTCCCGTTGACGGAAAGCGGCATCCAACAGGCCCATGAAGCGGGGAAATTGTTGGCAAAGGCGGGAATTAATTTTACCGCGGTGCACACCTCGATGTTGCAACGGGCAATCGTCACGGCCAATATTGTGGTTGATGAACTTGGTCAAAGTTGGTTACCAATTACCAAAACGTGGCGGTTAAACGAACGACATTACGGTGCGCTGCGAGGACAGAATAAGGATGCGACCCGCCAAATTTATGGTAAACATCAGGTAGCCTTGTGGCGGCGAAGTTTTGATGCGGTTCCTCCTTTATTAAACCAGGCCGACCACGACCGTCGCTATCGGATGTACGGGATTCTTCACGAACCGTTAGGAGAAAGTTTGCATATGGCGTACGACCGGTTACTACCTTACTGGGTTGACCAGATTGTGCCACGGCTGATTCAAGGAGAAAATCAGTTGGTGGTTGCCCACGGCAGTTCTTTACGAGCCCTAATCAAGTATCTTGAACAGATTTCGGACCAGGGGATTGACGGGGTTGAAGTGGAAAATGGCGAGCCGATCGTTTATGAAATGGATCACCGTTTAAACATTGTGCAAAAAACTAAAATGTAAATTTTAATGCTAAAAAGAGAGTGGGACGAAAGTCGGGTAGTTTGCGAGCATTAACTGAAAATTGTTCATGATGCCTGAATTTGGCATGATGGTCAATTTTTGGTTAAGCGGAACTAATTGACTTTTGGCACCCGTTTTGGCGCTATTGAAGTCAAAACACCAAAATAAAAACGGTTCATGAGGAAGTTTCTCCTCATGAACCGTTTTTTGTTTAAAGACTTTTGTCACAGCCCTTTTTTAGATGGTGGTAGAGCGGCGTTTCACTACAATGTAGTCGAAATGAGCTCCAGCCACCAAGCTTTTCCGGCTAACCCAATTTAGGGGTAATCGCCTAACCCGCAATTAACCTCTAAATTCCGTTAGTTCTCATAAGCTACCCAGGGGCTTTGCTCTCTAATCCTTGTACGCCAACGATCCCATGGGATCCCATGGCTTCAACACCGTTGGGTCTTCTGCTTGGGCCTTACGTTGGGCTTCCGTTAAGTATTGTTTTTCAACAACAACTTGGTAGCAGTATTCGTCCATCCACGCGTCTGACATTACCAAGTAGCCCTTTTCGCCGACTTTCTTTCCCCAACTATTTTCGACTTTCCACTTTGTTGGTTGACCATCGACGAGGTCGACCCCGGTTAATACCATTGCGTGGGTCATCAAACTTTCCTTGTAATCTAGGCGTTCAGCCTTGGTCATGGAAAGGTCAATATCAAATAGTTCATCTTCCGCAAAGGCGTCAAGGTCGAGCAGTCCCTTTTCACGAGCTTCCGAATGTTGGTTAACGTCGCAACCAAACCAAACTGATTTACCAGCTTTTAATTGGTTAATCGCTGCTTGCTTGAAGTCCTTCATGGTAAGGTTCAAGTGTTTAACAGGCCGACCATTGACCACGTTGCCTAACATTTCAATTGTGTACGTCTTGTTAAATGGCTTATCCGCGGTTGGTGCATTAATGATTGAAACGTAGTCATCAAGGTTCCAACCCACGTATTTGTCATAAAATTCTTTAGGAGTAATTCCAGCTTCCCGATGGTAAACTTGGTCGCTATCCCGGAATTCCCAATCAAATTTAACTGGCGGTTCACCAAAGCTGTAAGCAGCCATCCGGTAAACTTCGCTAAGCATTTTTTCCTTCCGGCTTTGGATTTCATCTTCACTAGCTTGGTCTCGGACCATCTTACGGAGGGTGATCGCATCTTTCCGAAGTTTTTCGTTTAATAGGGTGTCGAATTCACGAGATTTAGAACTATTGTACGTTTCTGGGTAAACAGATTGTGGTACCACGCCGTATTTTTCAATTAGGGCGCACAGCATATCCCATTGACCACCGTCACCTTGGGGTTCGTTAAGTAGGAAGGCCACTTTGCGGTCGTCTGGTTCAAGATCTGCGGTTTTAATGATGTTTTCGTAGAACCAGTTTGATTTTTCAAACTTATCCCAGAAGAAGGTGTAATTTTGGGAAAGTTCGAAGTTACCTGGCACCTTAAACTGATTTTTCATGTCATGACGCATGGTGTTTAAAGCGGCAAACATCCAGCAGCGCCCGCTTTGTTTTTGGTTAGCCACGTCACCGGTATCCAAATCAATGGAGAAAACCGGGGTACTTTGGATATCGGCAGCTAAGTTACGACTGGCGTTCAAGATTCCATTCTTCGTAACCGTCCGTTCCAGTACCTTGGCTTCTTTGCGGTCGTGATATTCTTGATTAAATTGGTTAATCAATTCGTTAGAAATTTCTTTACTCAAATAAATCAGCTCCAATTCTTTTTAAAAAACTTTGTTTATTAATAATAATTAAGGACGTGCTTGAAGAACTTCGGGTCCATCTTGCCGGCCGACGATTACCGTGTTAACCGTGTCTAAGAAGAGGCCTTGTTCGACAATTCCAACCTGTTTGATTAGGTAATCTGCCAAAGCATGCGGATCGTCAATTTCGTGTAAATGCAAGTCGATTACGTAATTTTTAGAGTCGGTTAAAACGTGATTACCGTTTTCATCCATGCGAAACTCAGGGTTGAATCCCTTGGCTTCTAATTTCTTGAAGACTTGCTTGCTACCATAAGGAATTACTTCAAGCGGGAGTGGGAAAGCGCCCAACTTGTCGACCATTTTAGATTCATCAACAATCCACATGTTCTTGCTGGAATTGGTTGCCACAATTTTTTCGAAGAGGTGGGCTGCCCCGCCACCTTTAATGCCTTGGAAATCGCTACTGATTTCGTCGGCACCGTCAATGGTCAAGTCGATGTGGTCAACTTCGTCAACTGACTTAACGGTAATTCCTAAATCGCGAGCTTGTTTAGCAGTGCGATCGGAAGTCGGAACCCCCACGATGTTTAAATTTTCTTCCTTAACGCGCTTACCTAAGGCGTCAACCATAAATTTAACCGTCGAGCCGGTTCCTAAGCCAACGGTCATGCCGTCTTCAATAAATTTAACGGCTTCGTTACCTACCAGTTTTTTTAGTTCATTTTGATCCATAATTATCTACTCACTTTCGGTTGATCAGATTTTTAACTTTTTCAGCAGTGATTTGCTCGTGCATATTCATGCCGGCAAGTTCGGGATGGTTTTGAAAGTACTTGAGGGCAAACGGGCAAAGCGGATAAATTTTTTGCTCCCGTTCCTTAGCAAATTCCACAAAATCAGCCATGATTTTGCCACCGATTCCGCGGCCGCGAAACTGGGGATTCACCAGAACTTCTTCACAGATCAAGGTTGCATGATCCGGCATTGGGGAATATAAAATTTGTCCGACCTGGTCGTTAGCGTCGTTTGTCCAAAATAGGCGATTTTCATCAAGGTTACGCTTCATTTTCCAAGCCTCCTTACCCTACTAATTGTCGTAAAGAAAGCGGATAAAGTCAATTGATTACCGAGATTTACGTTTACAAATTTTTGGATACAACGGATAATGAAATAAACATCATTGGGAGGAACGATATGAAACGAGGATTTGAGATTGTAAGCAGTTACGAAGGACAAGGATTGCATTTGCCACAACGGCAGACTAAGGCAGCCGCGGGGTATGATTTTGAAGCAGCCCGTGATTTTACGTTGCCAAGTATTTGGAAGATGGACTTCATTAAAGTGTTGTGGGCAATTCACCACCAAGAAGAAGTTTCTCCCGCGCAGCAACAATTGGCCCAAGCGGCTTTAAAACCTTACTTAGTGCCAACGGGAATTAAGGCCTACATGGCAGATGATGAATATTTAATGTTAGCTAACCGTTCCAGCAACCCGCTAAAACGAGGATTAATTTTACCTAACGGGGTGGGAATTGTTGACGCTGATTACTACAATAATTCCGGCAATGAAGGGGAAATTTTCTTCCAATTAATTAACTACGGAATTACGGACATCACCATTAAAAAAGGTGAACGGATTGGTCAAGGAATTTTCATGAACTATCTGACTGCGGATGGTGAAACGGGTAACCTTCAAACGCGGACGGGTGGCTTTGGTTCAACCAAACGATAATTAAAAATCAATAAAGGTCAAACAAATCACTAATAAATCTAGGTGATCCATGCTATTCTATAAGGTGATCACACGGATTGAGAGGACGGGAGAATGGCAAAAGTTAAGACCCAGTTTGTATGCAATAATTGCGGATACGCCTCCCCTAAATTTTTAGGACGCTGTCCCAATTGTGGTAAGTGGAACACTTTAGTTGAAGAACGGATGAGCGACCCAAAGGCCGAACGAAAAAGTCGGGTGAGCTTTGATGGCAAACATACGCAACCACAGTTGATTTCGGATGTTGCGATGCACGAGGAGCCCCGGGTAAAGACCGGGATGGAAGAACTTAACCGCGTGCTTGGTGGCGGGGTGGTTGACGGCTCCCTAGTCTTAATTGGTGGGGATCCTGGAATCGGAAAATCAACCCTGTTGTTACAGCTATCAGGACAGTTGGCAGAGACGCAACGCAAAGTACTTTACGTTTCGGGTGAAGAAAGTGCTTCCCAGATTAAGATGCGTGCCGAACGCTTGAAAGTTAATAGTGAGCGCTTCTATTTGTATCCAGAGACGGATATGTCTAGCGTGCGGGCGGTGATTGAGGAGTTACACCCCGAATACGTGATCATTGATTCGGTTCAGACCATGCAGGAACCGGATATTGAATCGGCGGTGGGGAGCGTTTCTCAAATTCGAGAAATTACCGCAGAATTGATGCAAATCGCGAAAACCAATAACATTACCATCTTCATCGTTGGTCACGTGACCAAGGGCGGCGCAATTGCGGGCCCTAAGATTTTGGAACACATGGTGGATACGGTGCTTTACTTTGAAGGTGATCTGCACCACACTTACCGGATCCTGCGGGCGGTGAAGAACCGCTTTGGTTCCACGAACGAATTAGGAATCTTTGAGATGCGCGAAGAAGGGTTACGCGAGGTGGCTAACCCGTCAGAAATTTTCTTAGAAGAGCGTTTAAAAGATGCTTCGGGATCGGCAATTGTAGTTTCAATGGAAGGAACTCGGCCGATTTTAGTTGAAATACAAGCCTTGATCACGCCCACCATCTTCGGCAATGCGCAGCGCACGGCGAGCGGGTTAGACCGCAACCGAGTTTCGCTGATCATGGCGGTGCTCGAAAAACGGGCAAAGCTTACTTTGCAAAACCAAGACGCCTATTTAAAGGCGGCGGGCGGCGTCAAGCTTGACGAACCCGCAATTGACTTAGCGTTGGCGATTAGTATTGTTTCAAGTTTTAAAAATCAGGGAACCCGGCCGACCGATAGTTTTGTTGGTGAAATCGGCTTAACTGGTGAAATTCGGCGGGTTAACCGAATTGAACAACGGGTCGCTGAGGCACAAAAGCTTGGTTTTAAGCGGATTTTGATTCCAAAGAATAATTTAAAGGGGTGGCAGCCCCCCGAAGGAATTGAAGTTGTAGGGGTAGCTACGATTGCCGACGCGATTCGGCGGGCATTTAATTAACGGTGCCGGTAACTAGAGCAAGGGCATTAAAAAGATAATTGATTGTTTGACGTACGAGTGTAGTTGGAAAGGTAACTTTTCGACTTGAATTTATTTAACACGAGGGGGAAAGAGAATGAAAGACATCAAGAAACGGATCGTCCAAGCGGTCTTCGCTTTGGCCGGTGGGGCGCTAGGAATGGCGTACCTACCGTTGATCTGGTTGATCTTCAAGATCAACACGATTGTTTTATTGAATAACCGAGTGACTAACTTTTTAATTGGGGCGGTTATTTTTTGGATTCTTTCCATTTTCTTGACGAGTTACGTCTTGAAAATGATGAAACGAATCGAAAAGGCGTTAATTGATACGTCGCCGCTATATTTAATTACCGGAAGCATTGGAACGGTATTGGGGCTAGTAATTGCAATTTTAATTTCGACCTTATTCTATCGGTCCCACGTTTTCTTTGTGAATACGGTAATTCCGCTGATTTTAATGCTAATGCTGGGTTATTTGGGTTACCGATTAGGAACAACCCGGTTTAACGAGTGGAAGAAGTTGTTCCAGACCCGGAAGCGCGATGGAAATAACCAAGTGCTTGACCGCCGGGCTGGTGAAAATTACCACCACTACAAAATTTTGGACACCAACATTTTGATTGATGGCCGGATTTACGATTTGGTGAAGACGGGATTGCTAGAAGGTACCCTGCTGGTTCCTAACTTTGTATTGTATGAATTACAGTACATTGCCGATTCTGCAGACAGCATTAAACGGGTGCGCGGCCGGCGCGGGCTGGATTTCTTAAACAAGTTACAGAGCGAAAAAATCATGCCCATTGAGATGTACGAAGGCGATTACGAAGAGATTGAAGAAGTCGACAGTAAGCTGATTCAGCTGGCCAAGGACAAGGACGCGGTAATTGTTACTAATGACTACAACTTAAACAAGGTGAGTCAATTCCAAAACGTTCAGGTACTCAACATTAATGAATTGGCTAACGCCTTGAAGCCGCGGGTAATTCCGGGTGAATCAATGAGCGTTCACGTGGTTAAGAATGGTACGGAACGGCAACAAGGGGTTGCTTACCTAGATGATGGAACGATGGTCGTGGTCGAAGACGGGAAGTTCTACATTGGAAAGACGATCGAAGTTATCGTTACGAGTGCAATTCAAACTGATGCGGGACGGATGATTTTCGCTAAGCCGATGCATTCCACGAAGGAAATTACCCACGATAAGCCGGACGAAAAGGAAGGCAAAAAGCCAGAATCTAAGTAAAGAATTGTTCAGCTTAAAGATTCAGGGGTCCGGAAGAAAAGTTTTTCCGTGGCTCACTTTATTTCTGTAGTAGATAAATGTAGAATAGAGACATTGTGACATAATTTTGGGAGAGGTGTTAATTTTGGCAAAGCAAGAAATACGCGTGCGGTATGCGCCAAGTCCAACGGGACATTTGCATATCGGAAACGCCCGGACAGCTTTATTTAATTATTTATTTGCTCGTCACTACAAGGGAAAGTTTATCTTAAGAATTGAAGATACCGACCAAAGTCGGAATATCGCCGATGGTGAACAAAGCCAAATCGATAACTTGAAGTGGTTAGGCATGGATTGGGATGAAGGTCCCGACAAACCCGGCGATTACGGTCCTTACCGGCAATCTGAACGAAAAGAGATTTACCAACCCCTGATCGACCAGTTGGTAGCGGAAGGCAAAGCTTACGAGTCATACATGACTGAAGAAGAGTTAGCCGCTCAACGCGAAGAACAACGGGCAAACGGTGAAATGCCGCATTACGTTGACGAATACGCTGGATTATCACCTGAAGAAAAAGCCCAAAAGATTGCTGACGCAAAGGCTGCGGGAATTCAACCCGTAATTCGGTTTAAGGTACCCGAACACAAGAAGTACGAATGGGACGATATTGTTAAAGGCCACGTTGCCTTTGATTCTGAAACCATCGGGGGCGACTTTGTTATCCAAAAACGGGATGGCATGCCGACCTATAACTTCGCGGTAGTAGTTGACGACCACATGATGAAGATCAGCCACGTTTTCCGTGGGGACGATCACGTTGCCAACACACCAAAACAATTGATGATTTACGAAGCTTTGGGCTGGGAAGCACCAAAATTCGGTCACATGAGCTTGATCATCAATAGTGAGACTGGTAAGAAGCTCAGTAAGCGGGATGAAACAATCCTTCAATTTATTGAACAATACCGGAGCTTAGGTTACCTACCAGAAGCAATGCTAAACTTCATCGTATTACTCGGTTGGTCTCCAGTGGGTGAAAGCGAAATCTTTACCCAACGCGAATTCATCAAGATGTACGATGAAAAACGGTTAAGCAAGTCTCCAGCGGCGTTTGACGCGAAGAAGTTAGAATGGATTAACAACCAATACGTGAAGGCTGCTGACGAGGATCGCATTATGCATTCCGCATTGCACCAATTGATCAAGGCGGGCAAGATTGAAACTGATCCTGCCCCAATGAAGATTGAATGGGCTCGTAAGTTAATTAACTTGTTCAAGCGGCAAATGAGTTACACTGCGCAAATTGTTGATTTTGCTGAACTATTCTTTAACGGTCCGGAAGACATTGACGAAGAAGCTAAGGCAGAAATGGCTAAGGATGATGCTTTACCAGTGCTTAAGGCTTTGGAAAAGAAGTTTGCTGACTTAGAAGTCTTTGACACGGTAAACATCTTGGCGGCTATTAAGGCGGTTCAAAAGGAAACCGGCGTTAAGGGTCGTAAATTGTGGATGCCGATTCGGATTGCAATTACTCACGAGATGCACGGACCAGAATTGCCAGAAAGCTTGGAATTGTTGGGCCACGAATTATCGATGAAGCATTTGCGAGCAATGATTGAAGAATTAAGCTAAATAAAAATAATTAGTTCATTTAATGAATGATTAAAAAGGGGCTGGAAAAGTAATTTCCTGAGGGAGAATGCTTTTTGGGCCTCTTTTCTTCTTTGCGTTAGCTTTTGTTTTCAATTATCATTAGGAGAGATAAAAATCCCCTGAGGGAGTGAAAAAATGATTAAACTATATAACACGATGACTCGTTCAAAGGAAGTTTTTAAACCTTTAGTTGATCAGCAGGTCTCCATGTACGTATGTGGACCAACCGTGTACAACTACATTCACATTGGAAATGCCCGCAGCGTAATTGCGTTTGATACCATTCGCCGTTACCTAGAATACCGCGGTTACCAGGTTCGATTTGTGTCTAACTTTACCGACGTTGACGATAAAATGATTAAGGCGGCCCAAGCCGAAAACATCACGGTTCCGGAACTAGCGGAACGCTACATTGCGGCATTTAAGGAAGACGTTCAGGCCCTGAACGTGGAACCAGCGACCGTAAATCCGCGAGCAACCGAAAATATTACGGACATCATCGCCTTCGTGGCGGACCTCATTGAAAAAGACTACGCCTACGTTGTGGAGGGCAACGTGTATTACCGGGCCCGGCGTTTTAAAAATTACGGCGCACTTTCCCACCAAAATATCGATGAACTAGAACAGGGTGCCAGCCAACACATTAACGACGAAGAAACGGCGCAAAAAGAAGATCCGATTGACTTTGCGTTGTGGAAGGCTGCTAAACCTGGCGAAATTGCTTGGGAAGCTCCATGGGGGAAGGGCCGTCCCGGTTGGCATATTGAATGTTCGGTCATGTCAACGAAGTATTTAGGCGACACCTTTGATATCCACGGGGGCGGCGAAGATTTACAATTTCCGCACCACGAAAATGAAATTGCTCAAAGTGAAGCCCGGACCGGCGTGCAGTTTGCCCGGTACTGGATGCATAACGGGTTTGTGACCGTGGGCGACGATAATGAAAAGATGAGTAAGTCCCTCGGCAACTTTGTCACGGTGCATGACTTAATTAAGCAAGTTAACCCGCAAGTTTTGCGGTTCTTAATGTCGACCACCCAATATCGCAAGCCAATTCAATATACTGAAACCAGCCTGCAAGACGCGAAAAACAACTTGGAAAAGTTGCAAAACGCCTACGTTAATTTAAATTATCGCCTCCAAACTGCTGATGGAGCTGCTGATCCAGCAGTTGATCAACAAGCCGCAGCGTTGCAAGCTGACTTTGTGGCGGCCATGGACGACGATTTTAACGCCCAAAATGGGATTACGGTAGTTTACGAATTTGCCCGCTTAATTAACGTTTATAGCGAACAAGCAACGGTAAATCATGAACAAATTGCCCGCTTAGCAAAACAATTTGCGGAAATGGCAGCAATTTTTGGTATTGAATTAGCAACCGCAACGGAAGCCCCAGCTGACGAAAAAATTGAAGCGCTCGTTAAGCAGCGTGACGCAGCCCGGGCTGCGCGCGATTTTGAAACTAGCGACCGTTTGCGGGATCAATTAAAAGAAATGGGGATTATTCTAGAAGATACCCCTCAAGGAACGCGTTGGAGAAAAAAAGATGAGTAAAGAGATTAATTATCAAGCAATTAACGGAATCGCCCTTGCTTATTTAGGGGATGCGGAATATGAAGTTTACATTAGAAGACATTTGATTGAAGAGGGCATGACCAAACCGAACCGCTTACACCACGTGGCAACCCGCTACGTGTCAGCAAAGGCCCAAGCGGCGTTAATTGACGCAATGCAAGAAAATGATTTTCTCACGGAAGCAGAATGGGAAGCCTTTAAGAAGGGCCGTAACGCTAAAAGCCACACTTCGGCTAAAAACACTTCCGTTTTAACGTATCGGATTTCGACTGGATTTGAAGCAATCGTTGGTTATTTATCCTTAACCAACCAAACTGAACGCCTAGACGAATTTGCACAGTGGTGTATTGATAAAGTAGAGGAAGGAAAATTACGTATTGAATAACGAAAACAAACAACAACCGGACTTCGTAATCGGCCGGCATCCGGCGATGGCTAGCTTAAAAAGCGGCCATTCGATCAATAAGGTTTTCATTCAAGAAGGCTTAAAATCGGAAAGTATCGGCCAAATTATTGCAAAGGCTAAGAAGCAGGGGCTGGTGATTCAACGGGTTTCTAAATCTAAATTGGATACGCTAGCTAACGGGCAAAATCATCAAGGAGTAGTTTTGGCGGTAGCATCCTTTGAATATGCTTCCTTAGAGCAAGTTTTTGAATTAGCGGAGTCTCGTAACGAAGCGCCGTTTGTGGTGATTTTAGATGGAATTGAAGATCCGCATAACCTTGGTTCGATTTTACGGACGGCAGATGCTGCCGGAGTTCATGGGGTAATTATCCCGAAACGGCGGGCGGTAGGTTTGACCAGCACGGTTGCCAAAACCTCGGCCGGGGCCATCGAACGGGTGCCCGTAGTGCAAGTTAATAATTTAGTGAACACTTTGAAAGAATTAAAGGATCGTGGTTTATGGATCTTTGGCACTGATATGGCAGGAACCGACTACCGGCGTTGGGACGCTACCGGCCCAGTTGGCTTAATCATCGGTAACGAAGGTAAGGGAATGGCGCGACTTACCAAAGAAAATGTTGACGAGATGTTAACCATCCCCATGGTGGGTGACATTCAAAGTTTAAACGCGAGTGTTGCTGCTGGTTTACTGATTTATCAGGGGTACAGCTCCCGTCATCCGTTATAAAACTAATTAACGAATAATTGACTGAAAAGTCGGTTATTCGTTTTTTTAACCCAAAAAAACCGGTTGGTAGTTCAGAAAAGGCTTGGTAGCATAACTTTCCGTAAAAGTAAGCGATTACAAAAAAGGAGAGGTTATAGTGCAACAAGTTGATTTAGATGAAGCCAAAATTATTGCGGAGGTCAAGGCAGATGACACGCACAATTTTGAACGATTGTTTAACAAGTATCACCCAATTATCAAAAAGATGCGTCAAAAGTACACCATCCGAAGTTTCGATTGGGATGATTGGATGCAAGAAGGCCGGATCGTCTTTTTTAACTCGGTGGTTAATTACGATGCGGATTTAAAAATTACGTTGGGAGCTTTTTTCAAAAATAATTTCCGCAACCGCATTTTTAGTATTTTACGTTTTGAAATGGCGTATAAACGAAAGGCGGGCTTTGCCGCGCAGTCGTTAGAAGAATTGAAAGAAGAAGCCGAGGTCTTAGGACAACAGGTTTCCCGGATTACTCCGCAGAACCAGTTGATGGTTAAAGAAACGTATGCGGAGTACGAAACGTTGTTGTCACCATTTGAAAAGGAAGTTTCGGTATTGCTTTTTCAAGGGCTACGGCCGGATCAGATTGCAGAACGGCTGGGATACGACGTTGCTAAAATTCAAAACGCGTTACTTAGGTGTAAACAAAAGTTAAGTCGCCAATTATACGAACACCGCTAATTGACATTCAGAAAAGAGCATGCTAAAGTTGAGTGACGATAAGGAGGGGTTTTATGTCCCAGAAAAAGATTGCTTTAGCATGTACGGTTTGCGGATCGCGAAATTACACAATTGTTGCGAATCCACAACGTACGGAACGTTTAGAAGTTAAAAAATATTGCAAACGTTGCAATAAGCACACCCTTCACAGTGAAACCAGATAGGAGGCGGGACATATGTTTCGGTTTTTAAAAAGCATTGGACAAGAAATGAAGGAAGTTGACTGGCCTAATTTTCGGCAGTTAAGACATGATTCGGCAACGGTAGTTTCCACGTCATTGTTCTTTGTGGCCTTCTTGGCACTGGTAGACTGGTTGATTCAATTATTCTTAAAGTTGTTTATCTAAATGGCTTTATGGGGATAATTTTGTTATAATTTGATTGTTGGTAAAAACTTCGTGTCTACGGAGTTTTTTTATTTTGGAAAAGGAGCGCTAATTTTGGAATCTGAAGAAAAGAAATGGTACGTTTTACATACTTACTCTGGTTACGAAAATAAAGTTAAAAATAACTTAGATTCTCGGGCAAAGTCCATGGGAATGGAAGACTACATTTTTCGGGTAGTCGTACCGGAAGAAGAAGAGATTGAAACCAAGAACGGTAAGGAAAAAACGGTTAAGAAAAACGAATTTCCGGGCTACGTATTGGTGGAAATGGTGATGACTGATGATTCCTGGTACGTGGTCCGGAATACACCGGGCGTAACCGGGTTCATCGGTTCTCATGGTTCCGGAAGTAAGCCAACGCCGCTGTTACCTGAAGAAGTTGATCGGGTGCTTCGCCGTTTGGGAATGACGGCTCGTCACGCGGATATTAACGTAGAAGTCGGCGAACTAGTTACCATCGTTGACGGAGCATTTGAAGGTTTGACTGGTAAAATTACCGAAATCGACCACAACAACATGAAACTGAAGGTTAACATTGACATGTTTGGTCGGGAAACCAGCACCGAATTAGATATCGACCAAATCGACAAAATTGATTAATTTCTAGTTTGATAATTTTTTTGGTCTATGGTAATATATCGTAGTATGCCTTGCATACTTAATGTGGGAGAAGAAATATAAATCTTCATCGTGACCACACACGGACTTATTTTAAGGAGGTACGTCTCGTGGCAAAGAAAGTAGCAAATATTGTTAAATTGCAAATTCCTGCAGGAAAAGCAACTCCAGCTCCACCAGTTGGACCAGCTCTTGGACAAGCAGGTATTAACATCATGGGATTCACAAAGGACTTTAACGCACGTACAGCTGACCAAGCTGGTATGTTAATTCCAGTTGTGATTACCGTTTATGAAGACCGTTCATTCGACTTCATTACAAAGACACCACCTGCTTCAGTTCTATTAAAGAAGGCTGCTGGTGTAGAACATGGTTCCGGCGAACCTAACACAAAGAAAGTAGCTAAGGTTACTTCTGCACAAGTTAAGGAAATCGCTGAAACAAAAATGCAAGATCTAAACGCTGCAGACGTTGAAGCTGCTATGCGCATGATCGAAGGTACAGCTCGTAGCATGGGCTTCGAAGTCGAAGGCTAATACGAAACTGTCGGATACTCTACTAAAGTAGATGTATCAAAGTGGGAGGAAAATCCGCTATAACCACATTTGCTAGGAGGAAAACACACAGATGGCTAAAAAAGGTAAAAAGTTTCAAGAAGCTGCAAAGCAAGTAGATTCGCTTAAAGCATACGCACCAAAAGAAGCTCTTGAATTAGTTAAGAAAATTGATTTTGCAAAGTTCGACGCTACTGTTGAAGTAGTTTACAAGTTGAACGTTGACACAAAGCAAGCTGACCAACAATTACGTGGTGCCGTTGTTTTACCAAACGGTACTGGTAAAGAACAAACCGTAGTTGTATTTGCTAAGGGTGCTAAGGCTGACGCAGCTAAGGCAGCTGGTGCAGACGTCGTTGGTGACGATGACTTAGTTCAACGCATCCAAGACGGTTGGTTAGACTTTGACGTTGCTATTGCAACTCCAGACATGATGGGCCAAGTAGGTCGTTTAGGACGGATCTTAGGACCTAAGAACTTAATGCCTAACCCTAAGACTGGTACAGTTACAATGGACGTTGAAAAAGCAGTTGCTGATTCTAAGTCTGGTAAGGTTACATACCGTACCGACCGCGACGGTAACGTTCATATGCCAATTGGTAAGGTTTCATTCGAAGCTGACCAATTACTTGGTAACTTACAAACAATCAGCGATACAATTGTTCGTTTACGTCCAGCATCTGTTAAGGGTGCTTACATCCAAAACGTTTCAGTTGCATCAACGTTTGGACCAGGAGTTAAGGTTGACTTTACTCAATTCTAAATTCTCTTGATTAGTTCTTCGGTCTGTGATATATTATCAAGAGTGAATTATAACTGAATAATTTACCTAAGACTCAGGTGGCCTTGCTTTGGCCTTAATATATTGCCTGCCGAGGAACGTATGAATTAATTCGTGTCTCAGAGTCTTTGAGTCACGGATTTTTTTATAGTTCAAACAAATCTCCAGGAGGTGAAACACATTGAGTAAAGAAGCTATCGCAAAGAAAGCTGCAATCGTTGATGAAGTTGCAGAAGAAATGAAGAACGCTGTTTCCGCAATCGTTGTTGATTCACGTGGTTTAACAGTTGCTGAAGTAACTGACTTACGTAAACAACTTCGTGATTCTGGAATCAAGTTCCGCGTGATCAAGAATAAGATTTTGACTCGCGCTGCTGAACAAGCAGGTTTTGAAGGTATGGATGATATTTTCGTTGGTCCTTCAGCCGTTGCATTTTCTGCTGAAGATGCCGTTGCCCCTGCTAAAATTTTGAAGCAATTTGCTGACAGCAACGACAACCTTTCCATCAAGGGTGGGGTTATCGAAGGTAAAGTGGCTGATATTGATACAATCAATACCTTCGCTACAATGCCTAGTCGTGAAGACTTGCTTGCAATGCTTGCTAATGAATTTATGTCACCAGTACGTGACGTTGCATACGCTCTTAAGGCTGTTGCTGATAAGAAGTCTGAAGAAGACGCTGCATAATCATTACATTACATTTAATTACAATTAATATTGGAGGAAACAAAAATGGCATTAGATAAAGACCAATTTATTGAAGACTTAAAAGGTGCTTCAATTTCTGACTTAAACGATCTTGTTAAAGCAATCGAAGACGAATTCGGTGTTTCAGCTGCTGCTCCAGTTGCTGCTGCAGGTGCTGCTGGCGGTGCTGCAGAAGCTAAGACATCATTCAACGTTGAACTTACTGGCGCTGGCTCAGCTAAGATCAAGGTTATCAAGGCAGTTCGTGAAATCACAGGTGCTGGCTTGAAGGACGCTAAGGACATGGTTGATAACGCTCCTACAGTTATCAAGGAAGACCTTTCCGAAGACGAAGCAAACGACATGAAGGCTAAGCTTGAAGAAGCTGGTGCTACAGTAGAAGTTAAGTAAGCTTAATTTCTACAAAAACCACCTTATCCCGGTTATTCCGGAATATAGGTGGTTTTTTTGTGTTTTCATAATCGGGATAAACGGGATATGGTGGATATTAATGTGGTACTTTTGTGGGTACATGGAAATTCGCGTACCCACATATGTACTTTAAAGGACGTAAGAGTAATTGGAGCATTATATAAGTAAACTTCCAAACGTACTGTGGTAAGGCCTTGTTAGCGATGTTAAAAGGGAGGTTAAGGTAGAGAGAAAGACAATGGATTTTATAGAACAAAAACAGCGCCCAGGATCTTCATCCTGAGCGCTGTTAATTTTTAGGGATTATTCAAATTTCAGTAAATTAGTTAACTAAATTTCGTAGTCTTCGTCACTCATTGGTTCTACGTTACCTAGACGGTAGCCATTACCAACTTGAGAGAAGAAGTCGTGATTAGACGTTCCGGTAGAAATTCCGTTCATAACGATTGGGTTAACGTCAGCTTCCGTATCGGGGAAGAGCGGGTCTTGTCCCAAGTTCATTAACGCCTTGTTAGCATTGTAACGGGTGAAGGTTAACACTTCTTCCGTCCAACCAACTTGATCGTAAACTTTATGAACGTATTTTTCTTCGTTAGCGTAAAGGTCGTATAAGAAGTTATACATCCAATCCTTAAGTTCTTGTTGTTCGTTTTCGCCAAGGTCTTTCACTCCTAATTGGAACTTGTAACCAATGTAAGTTCCGTGCACAGACTCGTCACGAAGGATTAATTTAATGATTTCAGCAACGTTGTTTAGCTTGTTATGCCCCAGGTAATAGAGTGGGGTGAAGAAGCCAGAGTAGAATAAGAACGTTTCGAGGAACACGCTGGAAATCTTCTTTTTCAATGGGTGACCATCATCATGATATAAGTCATAAATAAACTTAGTTTTGTTTTGGAGGAACTCTTCAGAGTCACTCCATTCAAAAATTTCATCAATTTCTGTAGGAGTATTCAACGTTTCAAAGATTGATGAATAACTTTTAGCATGGACAGATTCCATGAATTGAATGTTATTCAAAACGGCAGTTTCGTGCGGTGTCCGAACGTCCTTACGTAAGGCTGCCATCCCGTCTTGTGATTGTAAGGTATCGAGGAGAGTCAAGCCCCCAAAAACGTGTCCAACCACCCATTGATGGTCCTCATCAAGTTCACGCCAATCACTAAGATCGTTAGAAATTGGAATTCGGGTGTCTAACCAAAACTGTTCGGTTAGCTTTTCCCAAGTTGCTTTATCAATCTGATCCGAAATTGCGTTCCAGTTGATTGCTTCATAATTTGCCATTATACAAATCCTCCATCGTTAAATTGAGCAGCTTTCACATTGGTTAACGCCGACTTCGCCATCATTATCCGTGAAGGTCCGAATGTAGTAAATCGACTTGATCCCTTCGTGGTGTGCGTAATTGCGCAGGATATTTAAATCGCGAGTCGTCATTTTGTTTGTTCGACCATTCTTCCAGTCGTAAATCCCGTCTGGAATGGTTGAGCGCATGAAGAAGGTCATGCTCATTCCTTGATCCACATGTTGTTGCGCAGCGGCGTAAATATCAACAACTTTGCGCATGTCAATATCATAGGCCGACTGATAATATTTTAACGTATCATTGGACAAATATGGGGCTGGATAGTAAATTTTTCCAATTTTCTTTTCTTGGCGTTCTTCGACCCGGTTAACGATCGGCTGTAAACTAGCCGTTGCGTCGTTAATGTAAGAAATTGAACCGGTTGGGGCAACCGCCATTCGGTTTTGATGGTAAAGGCCGTCTTGCATAACGGCTTGCTTTAGGTCTGCCCAGTCTGCGGTAGTCGGAATGTCGATTCCTTGGAAGAGTTCCTTTACCCGCGCTGACTTAGGTCCAAAGTCTTGAGCTAGGTATTTGTCGAAGTATGAACCATCCGCGTACTTGCTCTTTTCAAAGTTGTGGAAAACTTGTCCGCGTTCTTTAGCAATCTTGTTGGAAGCCCGGAGCGTCCAGTAGTTAAGCAACATGAAGTAAACACTGGTGAATTCAACGGAATCAGGTTCGCCATAGTAGAGGTGGTTCTTTGCTAAGTAACCGTGTAAGCCCATTGCGCCAAGCCCAATCGTGTGGGCAAGGGCGTTTCCGTGTTGGATGGACGGCACCACGTCAATATCGGAATGGTCGGTTACGAAGGTCAACGCCCGAACCATGGTTTCTACCGATTTACCAAAGTGAGGAGTTGCCATCATGTTAACAATGTTTGTGGAACCTAAGTTACAACTAATGTCGGTTCCTAACTCCGTGTAGTTTTGTTTGTTGTCAATTACGGAAGGAGTTTGAACCTGCATAATCTCTGAACAGAGGTTACTCATTACGATCTTACCGTAAATTGGGTTTTCCCGGTTGGCAGTATCCACGTTCACCACGTAAGGGTAGCCAGATTCTTGTTGGAGCTTCGAAATTTCATTTTCGATATTCCGCGCTTTAACTTTGTATTTCTTGATTTCCGGATTGTTAACTAAGTTGTCGTATTCCTTCGTAATATCTACGTAAGCGTAAGGTTTACCGTAAACTTTTTCAACGCTGTAAGGGCTGAATAAGTACATGTCTTCGTCATGCTTAATCAATTCGTAGAATTTATCGGGAACTACGACACCCAATGAAAGGGTCTTAACCCGAATCTTTTCGTCGGCGTTTTCCTTCTTAGCTGAAAGGAAGGAAACGATGTCCGGATGGAAAACGTTTAGGTAAACTACTCCGGCTCCTTGCCGTTGACCAAGTTGGTTAGCGTAAGAAAAACTGTCTTCAAGCAATTTCATTACGGGAACTACGCCACTTGCAGCGCCTTCGATTCCTTTAATTGGCGCGCCAGCTTCCCGCAGGTTAGTGAGGTTAATTCCGACCCCGCCGCCTAATTTGGAAAGTTGCAGGGCAGAGTTAATCGTCCGGCCAATCGAGTTCATGTCGTCATTGGCCTGAATTAAAAAGCAAGAGACTAGTTCACCACGATGTTTTCTACCAGCATTTAAAAAGCTAGGGGTAGCTGGTTGATAACGTTGGTGAATAATTTCGTCAGCAATTTGCATTGCTAACTCTTCGTCGCCATCACCAAAGTAAAGGGCGTTCATGGCAACGCGGTCAACGAAGTTTTCTAAGTAATATTCGTTATCGTTAGTCTTTAAAGCGTATTGGGCATAGAATTTATAAGCCGCCATGAAAGAGCGGAAATGGAAATTTTGTGCACGCAAATAATCGTAAAGCTTTTCAATGAAGTCAAAGGAATATTTTTCCATAAGTTCGGCTTCAATGTAGTCTTCCTCAAGGAGGTAGTCAAAGCGTTCACGCAGGCTTGCAAATTGCTTGGTGTTAGCTTGCACGTTTTCCTTTAGAAAGGCTGCAAGGGCTTCTTGATCTTTATGTAGCGGAATTTGGTTGTCAACGGGGATGTTGATTTCATTGTTTAAGTCGTAATAGGTAACGTCGGTTAGATCCTTTAAGCTCATATTTGGGTGTACTCCTTAAATTTCGAAATAAAAAAACGCTCCATCTGTAACAAAGGAACGTGGACACTAAATCAACAAACTAACAATTTAAATTAAATCGCTAATTTTTTTAACAAGTCTGGACGAAAACCAGCAATTGCATCATCTTCAGAAAATTGAACTACGGGAACGGCTTGGAAACCGCGGCCTTTTAATTCGTCAATGTATTCTGGATGTATGTTGATGTTGCGTTCTTCAAATTCAACTCCGTTTTCACTTAGAAAACGCTTGGTCATTTTGCATTGCATGCAATTGTTTTTAGTGTAAACAACGACTTTTTTCATGGTGACTCCCCCTCTTATTTATTCTTTCTGTCTGCATTTAAGTATACAACATTTCGGACCGATTTCAACAAAAAAGCACATCATCTGGTGTCTTTAACGGGTCAAAACTACCAGATGTTGTGCTACGCCGGCATTCACCGAGCAATAAAAATTATTTTAATTAAGTTGGTATCCAAATTTACAATACGTTATCATACTAATAGAGATTGGAGGACTTTTCAATGACAGATTATTATTTCACGGAGAATCCTAACGTGGAACACGATGAAAAGCATTGGCGTTACACACTTTTGGGGCACGAATTAAATTTTGTGTCGGACAACGGAGTTTTTTCAAAGAACACCGTTGACTTTGGTACCCGGACATTATTAGAAGCTTTGCCACTGGATGTTCCCCAAAGTTCAATTTTAGACGTGGGCTGCGGATATGGTCCAATGGGAATTGCGCTAGCTAAGCAATTCCCTGAAGCACGAGTGGAGATGACCGACGTTAACGAACGGGCGTTAGCACTTGCTGAGCGGAATGCAGAAGCCAATGGCGTAGCTGCACGTACGCGAGTTTACCATTCGGATGCTTACGAAGCGGTAGCTAAAACTGATTTTACAACGGTCGTTTCTAACCCGCCGGTTCGGGCCGGAAAAACGGTGGTGAACGCCATCATTACCGGTGCTAAGGAGCACTTAACGAAGGGCGGCCAGCTGATCATCGTTTTACAAAAGAAGCAGGGGGCGCCATCCGCAAAGAAATTAATGGCGGAAACTTTTGGCAACGTAACGGTACTAAAGAAAAATAAAGGATATTACATTTTAAGAAGTGAGCATGAGTAAATTAAGTGAAGCAGAAGTTCAATTTTATATGGGAGAAGCCTTAAAGGAAGCCCAGTTTGCCAAAATGATTGATGAAGTGCCGATCGGAGCCGTAGTGGTGCATGATGGCAAAATTATTGGCCGGGGACATAACCTTCGGGAGCACTCCCAAGACGCGACCACGCATGCCGAGGTGTTGGCCATCACGGAAGCTTGCGCGTATTTACGAAGCTGGCGTCTGTGGGATTGCCAATTATTTGTCACGATTGAACCGTGCTTGATGTGTAGCGGGACAATCATCAATTCTCAAATCCCGGAAGTGTACTTTGGCGCACGGGATCCGAAGGCGGGCGCAGTCCGAAGTTTGTATACGGTCTTAGAAGACCAGCGTTTAAATCACCAGGTGGAAGTCCGCGAAGGGGTGGCTGCAGACCAAGCGGCCGGGTTAATGAAAAGTTTCTTCAAGGCAATTCGCGAACGTCGAAAAAAAAATCGGTAAAATAGTGGAAATTTTATTAAAATTCGAGTATCATAGTTATTGCCGTAAGGCCTTGAGGCAAGGTTGGACTTACGAATTGTGTCAGGTCCGGAAGGAAGCAGCACTAAGTATGCTCTGGCTTGTGCCTTAAGTTATTGAGCAAATCAACGGAACTCTTAGTCCATCGGGGCTAAGGGTTCTTTCTTTAAAAACAGAAATCGGGGAAGGAAATTTAATGAGTTATCAAGCATTGTACCGCGTTTGGCGGCCGCAGAAGTTTGCCGACATGGTTGGTCAAGAAGTGGTTACCAGAACTTTGAAAAATGCGTTAATAACTAAGCAGACTAGTCATGCGTATCTGTTTACGGGTCCCCGGGGAACGGGGAAGACCTCGGCAGCTAAGATTTTTGCTAAGGCGGTTAACTGTCATTACTTAAAAGATGGCGAACCGTGTAATGAATGTGCGACTTGTCGGGCAATTACGGACGGTAATTTAAATGACGTGATTGAAATTGACGCGGCCTCGAACAACGGGGTTGAAGAAATTCGTGATATTCGTGATAAGGCAAAGTACGCACCCACGGAGGCAGATTATAAGGTTTACATTATCGACGAAGTGCACATGCTGTCGACGGGGGCGTTTAACGCACTCCTCAAAACTTTGGAAGAGCCGCCGACTAACGTAATCTTCATTTTAGCGACGACCGAACCCCAAAAAATTCCGCTAACAATTATTTCACGGACCCAACGGTTTGATTTTAAGCGTATTACCCCGACCCAAAGTTACGACCGGATGGTTTATATTTTGGAACAAAAGGGGATTGAATACGATCCTAAGGCGTTATCAATCATCGCCAAGGCTGCGGAAGGCGGAATGCGGGATGCACTCAGTATTCTGGACCAGGTTATCTCGTTTGGAAACGAAACGGTAACGATGGACAACGCGTTGCTGGTAACCGGGAGCGTTAACCAGCAGTTACTGGATCAATACCTAACCCAGATTTTCGAAAAGGATACTCCCGCAGCGTTAGAAACGTTGCACCAAATTTTGGACGAAGGTAAGGACGGTCAGCGGCTGATTGAAGATCTGATTGCGGTAGAACGCAACCTGCTTTTATACCAAGAAGATCCCCAGCTAGTTAAGGAACAGAGTTTGAGCGACCTTAGCGAAGACTTTGTCAAAGAAGCGGACATGGTTAGCGGCAGCGAGTTGTACGAAATGATCGACACGTTAAACCAGATTCAACAACAAATGCGGTTTACGACGCACCCTGACGTTTACCTGGAAGTGTTGACGATTAAGCTCTCTCAGCGGTCCGCAACTCCAGCGAGTGCGACAGCAGATAACGAAGAGGTACAACAGCTTAAAAATGAAGTTGACCGTTTGCAGGGGGAGGTTAACCGCCTCAAAGAGCGGACAACTTCTGCAGCCCCCGCGCCTGCTAAACCAGCATCCGCAGCGCCGAAAAAACGGGCTTCGGGAGGTCGCAACGTGAAGACGCCGGCCAACCTGACTAAAATTTACCCAATTTTGGAGAACGCCACTAAAGATAGCTTGGTGGAAATGCAAAACCTTTGGCGCGATTTGATGGATATGCTATCGGTCACGAAACGAGCCTTGATGCACGTTTCTAAACCAGTGGCTGCCAGCGAAGAGGGCGTCGTGGTGGCTTTCGATTATGACTTTTTGTTTGAAAAGGCTGTGGATAATGAAAGCTTGCGTGACGAATTACAACAAAATTTGGCTAAGCTAACTGGTTCAGATTATCAAGTTGTCTATGTTACAGTTGAAGAGTGGCCAACGGTGCGGGCAGAATTTATTAAAACGCACCATTTAAGTAAGGAAACCGAAAGTGCATCTAAAGAGGAAGAACCGTCCCAACCAACGACGGTGGCCCCTGAAGATAGCGCCGTAGTGGAAAAGGCTGTGGAACTATTCGGTTCCGAAAACGTTAATGTAAAAAATGATTAAAGGATGGTAATGACTATGCGTGGTGGAATGGGAAACATGCAAAATATGATGCGTCAAGTACAAAAGATGCAAAAACAAGTGACGGAAGAACAAGAACGACTAAACGAAACCGAATTTATCGGCGTTGCGCCCGATGACATGGTGAAGGTAACCTTTACCGGAAACCATAAGATGAAGGACATCGTTATTAATCCAGAAGCCATTGACGAAGACGACCCCGACATGTTGCAAGATTTAGTAGTTGCCGCGGTTAACGACGCAATGAGCAAAATCGACAGTGAAACCAACAAGACCATGGGGAAATACACTAAGGGAATTCCCGGACTATAAAAGAATCGTAGGTGAGTGTCCGGATGCAATATCCAGAACCAATTGCTAAGTTAATTGATAGTTTTATGAAGTTACCAGGGATTGGCTATAAAACCGCGACCCGGTTGGCCTTCTTTACGCTTGATATGCAAAAAGATGATGTGACGGACTTCGCCAAGGCGTTAATTTCTGCACAACGTGACTTACGTTTTTGTAGCATTTGTGGCAACATCACGGAAGACGACCCTTGTGATATTTGCCAAGATGCAAGCCGGGACCAAAAAACGGTCCTAGTCGTTGAAGATTCCAAGGACGTAATGTCAATGGAACAAATGAAGGAATATCATGGACTTTACCACGTGCTACACGGCGTGTTGTCGCCAATGGACGGGAAGGGGCCCGAAGATATTAACATCGCGAGCTTGCTGACCCGGCTCCAGAAAAACGAAGCAATCAAGGAAGTAATCATTGCGACTAACGCCACTCCCGAGGGGGAAGCGACCGCAATGTATATCTCTCGATTGATTAAGCCTTCGGGTATTAAGGTAACCAGACTGGCGCACGGACTTTCCGTGGGGAGTGACATTGAGTATGCTGACCAGATGACTTTGTATAAAGCGGTCGAAGGTCGGACAGAGATGTAATGATCCGAGCACGGTAAGCTAATTTAAATGGAGAGCTTCTAAAGTTCCGGTCGTATCAAAGAGCTTCATGACTACGAAATTGGTCATGGGGCTCTTTTTGATTTACCGTTGGTTCTTTCGACCAGGGTTGTTAGAATGAAGTGGGAGCTGTGGAAAACTTTTTAGTTTACGAACAACTGCACTCCTCCCAGTAGGCTGTGCAAAACTTAACCATTTGGTGGCAAATATAAAGACTGCGGGATTAAATAACTGGCCGGAGAAATGCATTGCGCCAACTATTTTAAAAAATTTAAAATATCGACGCTGACCGGCATATCAAAGGCTAAACCGGGACGAGTTTTTAGAGTAGTTAATAGACAGTCTAGAAAATCTAAAGTAGAATAAAAATAATCAATATAAAAAATCATAAGGTAGGGAATAACTGGTGAATGGGCATTTTATTTCATTTGAAGGGCCTGACGGGGCTGGCAAAACAACGATTTTGGAGGCGATGGTGGAGCATTACCGCACTCGACTTGCAGATCGTTTGACGGTGACCCGCGAACCCGGAGGCAATCCGATTTCAGAGGCAATTCGCGCAATTATTTTGGATAAAAATAACACAGAAATGGATGCTCGAACGGAAGCTTTGTTATATGCGGCAGCCCGTCGGCAACATTTGACGGAAACAATTTTACCGGCGTTAGCACGCGGTCAGGTAGTTTTCTGTGACCGTTACGTGGATAGCTCGATTGCGTACCAAGGAGCCGGACGTGAAATTGGCCCGGAAGCAGTCTACCAAATGAACTTGTTTGCTACGGAGGGGTGTTTACCGGAAAAAACTATTTATTTAGACGTGAGCGCTGAAGTGGGCTTAAAACGGATCATGACTCACCGCACCGACGATGTTGATCGACTTGATTTAGAGCAGCTTGATTTTCACGAACGAGTTCGTGACGCCTATTTAGCATTAGCCAAACGGTATCCGGAACGAATCGTGGTGATTGATGCTAGTCAATCAATTGGCGACGTAAAAAAAGCAGTTATCAATGTTTTAGACCAAATTTTAAAATAGTGGGGGAAACACATTATGGCAACCAAATTAGTTATTGCAATTGTTCAAGATAAGGACGCTAACCATCTTAGTGATCAATTTATTGACCAAAACATCCGGGCAACTAAATTATCGACTACCGGAGGATTTTTACAATCTGGGAACACCACCTTTTTAATCGGGGTGGAAGAAGAACGGGTTCCAATGGTTCTAGATACCATTAAAAAGGCTAGTCACTCCCGGGAAGAGTTCATGACCCCATCGGTAAATATGGACGTGAATATGGAAGGGGCAACCGGGTATCCAATTAAGGTCCAAGTCGGTGGAGCTACGGTATTTGTCTTGCCGGTTGACCAATTCGAACGGTTCTAAACGGCCTTGACAGCAGCAGTAAAGAATCCGGCCGTAACTAAACAACCCGCGGTCATCGAACGTTTTCAACAAATGATTGACAACCGCCACCTCGCACACGCCTACTTGCTAACCGGCGCAAGCGGAACTGGCAAAAAAGAGGTGGCCCGGTGGGTTGCCGAGCTGCTATTTTGTCAAAACTTACAAGACGGGATGCCCTGTGGAAAATGTGAAGAATGTCATCGAATTAGTACTGGGCAGCATCCCGACGTAGTAGAAATCGAACCCGACGGCCAGTCGATCAAGGTCGATCAGGTTCGATTTTTAAAGGCCGAATTTTCCAAAAGCGGGGTCGAAGGAAATCGGAAGGTTTTCATTATCGACCAGGCGCACTTAATGACTACCAGTGCGGCAAATAGTTTGCTGAAATTTATTGAGGAGCCGGCGGGGAACGTGACCGCCTTCTTACTCACGGAAAGCAAAAATTTAATTTTGCCAACCATCATGTCGCGAACGGAAATTATCGAGCTGAAACCGCTTCAGAAAAGTCAGCTAGTTGCTGAACTAACTGCGGACGGTGAGGTAACGGAGAGCACCGCCCATCTGTTAGTTCGGTTAACTAGCGACCGTGAAGAAATGCAGAACTTGTTAGAAAATAATTGGATAGAAGACGCGCATAAGGCTCTTGAAAAATGGTTTGGTGCCGTTACCAAGGGCGACATGAGTGCATTTGTGGACGTCCAAACTCGGATTATTGGACTAGCTAAGGACCGGGAACACCAAGCAATTGTTTTAGACATGATGATGTTGTACGCGATGGATTTGTTGGCACTTAAGTTTGGTCAAGTCGACCTTACGTACCTTACTGATCAAGCAGCGTTACGTCAGGTCGCGGAGCAAACAACGGTCAGCCAGTTGCTTAAGGTTAGCGATTTACTATTGCCGTTACGCGGGAAGCTAAAGCAAAATTTGAATTTTCAGGGAATTGTGGAAAAAGTGACAATTGAATTATGTGATATTTTTAAAATGAGAGGGTGATAGTGTGGAAAAGAAAGATTTATTTGATCAAATAACAGAAGTTACGCACAACGCTGAGGATTTGTTAAATAAACTACACGAAACCCAAAGTGCCATGGTAGAAATCATGGAGGAAAATGCCGAACTTAAGATTGAAAACCAACACTTAAGGGAACGGCTTAAACAGGCCACTGCCGCGGAACACGAAAATGAAGGAACCAAGAATACGAAGCACGGTTTATCAAAATCATTGCAAAATTTGGAAAAGCTTTATGCTAGCGGCTACCATATTTGCAACGAATTCTTTGGCAAGCACCGGCAAGACGATGAAGAATGTGCTTTTTGCTTAACCGTTATTTATGGAGATCGTTAATATGTTAACCCAAAAGAGTTTTACCCCGTCATCGGCGGGGTCTTTATATTTAGTGCCCACCCCCATCGGAAATTTAGATGATATGACGTTTCGGGCGGTCCAGATCTTAAAGGAAGCGGACCTGATCCTTGCGGAAGATACCCGTAATACCCAAAAATTGCTCAACCATTTTGCAGTTGACACCAAGCAAATGAGTTTTCACGAGCACAACACCCAAGAGCGAATTCCAGCGATTTTAGAAATGTTAGCGGATGGACGCACAATTGCCCAGGTTTCGGACGCGGGGATGCCCTCGATTAGCGACCCTGGAAAGGAACTGGTGCAGGCGGCCGTACAAGCGGGCTTAAAAGTGATTCCGCTACCGGGAGCCAATGCCGGAACCACGGCCTTGATTGCTTCGGGATTAGCGCCCCAGCCGTTCACTTTTTACGGGTTTTTGGCTCGGAAACCCAAAGAACAACGGGCGGAACTAGAAAAGTTAAAGAACCATCCCGACACGTTGATCTTCTATGAAGCTCCGCACCGGTTGGCAAAGACGGTGAAGAACATCGCCGCCGTAATGGGAACGGAACGGCAAATGGTTTTAGCGCGAGAATTAACCAAGCGTTACGAAGAATTTATTCGGGGCAGCGTAGCAGAAGTTCAGGAGTGGATTGCGTCCACGGAAATCCGCGGTGAATTCGTGGTAATGGTGGCGGGAAATCCCCATCCCCAGGCTGTGGAAAACCAAGATTGGGAATCGTTAACCATTAATGAACATGTGCAAAAGATTATTGATGAAGAAAAAGTCAAACCGACCATTGCAATTAAGCAGGTCGCTAAATTACGCGGACTCGCCAAACAAGAGGTCTATGACATTTATCATCAACTTTAACTTATAATGCAAAGCAGTATTTAGGAGAGAAAAATGGCTGGAAAGATACATGAAGAAGAACACTTGGTAACCTACTATGAAGGAGACCAAACGGGAACGATGACGGTTTCCATGATGGTAAACGTAATGCTGTTAGTATCGGATAACCAAAGCCAAGCCTTAGGCGTCGGCCCCGAGGTGGTGGATCAGACCGGGCTAGGTTGGGTCATCACCCAGTACGTAATGCAGCTACGGAGATTGCCTAACGTGGGCGAACGGATCGTGGTGGGGACCCAAGCGGTGAACCACAACGACTACTTCTGCCAACGGGATTTTTGGATTAAGACCCTGGATGGGGAAAAGATTGTGGAAACTACCGCGATGTTTGTTTTGATGGACCGCACTACGCGAAGGATGCGCAAATTGTTGCCAGAAATCATTGATCCGTACGAATCGGATTACATAAAACGAATTGTCCGATTGCCTAAGTTACAAGAAATTACCGGGGAAACGAACCAGCAGGACTACGCCGTTCGTTACTTCGATATTGATATGAACCACCACGTTAACAACGCACGTTATTTTGAATGGATTTTTAATACCGTGAATGACGATATTTTAGATAACTACTTCCCTAAAATGGTTAACATTCGCTATCATGTCGAAATTCAACCTCACCAAATGGTGCATAGCGTCGTTGAGTTTGACCGGAACAGTTTGCGAAGCAGTCATCAAATTTCGGTAGGCGACACCTTATGCTGTGAAGCCAATGTTGAATGGGCACGGCGTTAAGGGTACAATTAACTTGTTTATAGTTTGGAATGGAGGAGAAGTTAATGAGTATACTTGTAGTAGGGGGCGCCGGTTACATCGGCTCTCACATGGTAAAACGACTAATTGAACAAGGCCAAGAAGTAGTCGTGGTGGACAATTTATCGACTGGTCACCGAAAGGCGGTTGACGAAAAAGCTCGCTTTTACGAAGGCGACATCCGCAACCATGTGTTTCTAAAGGGAGTTTTTGACCGGGAAAATATTGATACCGTGGTTCATTTTGCGGCCTTTTCAATCGTGCCCGAATCCATGGAAAAACCGTTGAAGTATTTTGACAATAACACCGCCGGAATGGTGGCGTTGCTTGAAGAAATGCGCGATCACGACGTTAAACGAATTATTTTCTCTTCCACAGCGGCAACGTATGGGGTTCCTGAAAAATCACCAATTGAGGAAAACGATCGCCAAGCACCGATCAATCCTTACGGGGAAAGCAAGTTAATGATGGAAAAAATCATTCGTTGGGCTGACCAAGCTTACGGAATTAAATTCGTGGCGCTACGGTACTTCAACGTTGCGGGGGCTTACCCGGATGGTTCAATTGGTGAAGATCATGGTCCCGAAACCCACTTGACCCCCATTATTTTACAAGTGGCGGCCGGTCAACGAGACCAATTGAAGATTTTTGGCGACGACTACAATACGCCTGACGGAACCAACGTTCGAGACTACGTGCACGTTTTAGACTTGGTTGATGCTCACATTTTAGCGATTAACTACCTCAAAGCTGGCAACGATAGTGACGTATTCAACCTCGGTTCTTCAACCGGTTTTTCGGTTAAGCAAATGGTTGAAGCTGCGCGAGAAGTTACTGGCGAACCAATTCCAGCTGAAATTGCCGAACGTCGTCCCGGAGATCCTGATTCACTAATCGCGGCTAGCCAAAAAGCGCGGGACGTTTTGCAATGGCAACCACAATACGATGATGTTAAGGAAATTATCCAAACAGCGTGGAATTGGAAGCAACAGCATCCTCGCGGTTATGAAGATCGTTAAATTTTAAATACGTTTTTATGATGATTATAGAAAACAATTGATAAAACATTTTACAATAGAGGCTGAGAAAAATTTTTTCTCAGCCTCTATGCGTTCCTATAGTTGTCGGAAGCCGGTTTCTGTAGGATAATGTGAGAAGGGACTAAAAGAGGAGCGAACTAAATGAAAATTTTAGCATTGGATACGTCTAACGTTGCACTTAGTGTAGCAGTACTTGAAAATGATCAATTACTGGCGATCCAAACCACTAACATTAAAAGAAATCACAGTAAACAGCTGATGCCAATTATTTCACAGACGCTAAAAACGGCAGAAGTTTCGTTAGCAGATTTAGACCGCATCGTGGTAGCCAAAGGCCCCGGTTCATACACCGGGTTGCGCATTGCGGTCACCACGGCAAAAACGTTAGCAATGACGCTGGAAATTGAATTGGTCGGCATTTCTAGTTTAGCAATGTTAGTGCCAAACGCACCTAACGACGGATTGGTAGTTCCGTTCTTTGATGCACGCAACCAAAATGTTTTTGCGGGAATTTACGAAAAGCATGGCATGGAAGTTACGCCGGTGGTTGCCGACCAGCACCTGAGTTTTGAATCTTTGCTGGCAAAAATCAATGAACTGGGACGATCGGTTTACTTTATTAATAACCATTTTGAAAAATTTCAACCGATGGTAGAAGACACTTTGCGAGTAATTGCTGAGCATTCGACCACGTTGAATAGCTTGCCGAACGCCTATGCGCTAGGTTTGCTAGGCTTGCAAAAACAAGCGTTAGAAAATTACTATACTTTTGTACCAGCATATTTACGAGTAACTGAAGCGGAAAGAAATTGGAAGGAAAAACATCCAAACGATGAGAGTAAAGAATCATATGTTCGACAAATTAATTAATTGGGCACAAGGAACCTTATTTAATCGAACGCGCCGGCTAAGGGAAGAAGCCTTCGAAATTGCACATCATAACGTGGTAATTGAAGGACAAAGCTACTTTGTGGCTCAGGCAACTAATACGGACATCCCCGAGATTTTAATGGTGGAACGGGCCGTGTATGATGGACAGACTCCCTGGGACCGGACGGCATTTGCAAACGAGCTAAGAAGAAAGGTCGACCGGTTATACTTGGTGATTCGCCATAATGACCAGTTGATGGGCTTTATCGGGGCTTCATTTAACGACCGGGCGAAGACTGCCCACATTACCAACGTGGCCATTCTTCCCGAATACCAAAATCAAGGGATTGGTTCGTTTTTAATTGAAGCAATTGTGCGGAAGGCCCAGTTTATTGAGTATAAGAAGGTTACCTTAGAGGTGCGGAAGAGTAATATTAATGCCCAGGCGTTATATTTGAAGATTGGTTTTGAAAACGTCGGTTTGAAAAAGGGCTATTACTTTGGTGACCATGAGGACGCCATCGATATGCAACTAGATTTATCGAAATGGCGGGGAGGATATCGTGGAACAAGATAGTTTAATATTAGCAATCGAATCCAGCTGCGATGAAACTAGCGTAGCGGTTATTAAAAATGGTGACACTATTTTATCAAACATCATTGCCACCCAAATTGACAGTCACCAACGGTTTGGCGGGGTGGTTCCAGAAGTGGCTAGCAGACACCACATTGAACAAATCACCCTGTGCATTGACCAAGCAATGAAACAAGCACAAGTCCAGCCAACGGACCTAAGTGCAGTGGCGGTTACTTACGGACCTGGACTAGTGGGTGCCCTCTTAGTAGGGGTTTCTGCGGCGAAGGCCTTTGCGTTTGCAAATCATTTGCCATTGATTCCGGTTAACCATATGATGGGACATATCTACGCAGCTCGGTTCGTCAAACCAATTAAATTCCCTGCTTTAGCGTTGCTAGTTTCCGGAGGACATACCGAACTAGTATATATGGCAGCGGAAAATGAATTTAAGATTATTGGCGAAACACGTGACGACGCGGCCGGAGAAGCTTATGATAAAGTAGGTAGGGTAATGGGATTAAAGTATCCTGCCGGCAAAGCAATTGATGAATTGGCGCACCAAGGACAAGATACGTTCCATTTTCCACGGGCCATGGAGCACGACGACAACTTTGACTTTAGTTTTAGCGGGTTAAAGAGCGCGTTTATCAACACGGTACACCACGCGGACCAAGTTCACGAAGAATTGGATAAAGCGGACTTAGCGGCTAGTTTTCAGCAAAGCGTGGTTGACGTAATCGTGGCCAAGACGGTCCGCGCTTGCAAAGCGTTAGAAATCAAACAGTTGATTTTAGCGGGCGGCGTTGCTGCGAACCGGGGATTACGGGATGCCTTAGACCAACAACTCAGCGCCCAATTTAATGATTTAGATTTCGTGAAGGCGCCCTTAAAACTTTGTGGAGATAATGGCGCAATGATTGGGGCAGCCGGCGAAATGCTGATGCGTCACGGAGTATTAGCCGATTTGACGCTTAATGCCGATCCGAGCCTAGAGTTTGATTGGGAACCGGGCGCGACTAAATAAAAAGAGGTGGCAAAGATGACTGAGCAAATGCACCAGATTCATCAGGTGATTGAAAAGGGAATTCAACAACACTATATTAATGGAGCTTCGTACAGCTTCATTTTACCAAACGAAATTGAAAGCCGTTACGAAGGCGTGCAGGGCGGTAAGGAAGGCAATGTGTGCCTTGATCCTTCGATGATTTACGACGTCGGTTCAATGACTGAAGTAATTGCGACCACGACCCGGATTTTTCAGCTTTTAGCGATTCAAGAAATCCGGTTAAAAGATCCGATTAAAAAGTACCTGCCAGGGTTTTCCAACCCGAATGTGCTAGTGTTGCATTTGTTAACGCACACTAGTGGGATTCCGGTGGAAATTCCGGGAATGTACCGGTTGACCGGGATTGAATTTATCAATGCGCTTTACATGGTTGACACGGATTTTGAGCCTGGCGACCACGTGCAAGTTTCTCCGTTAAATTTTGCCCTTCTGGGAATTATCATTCGGACGGTGGACGGTTCCATTGACCGGGCGGTACAGGACAAGATTTTGTATCCGTTGGCAATGACTAACAGTGGGTTTAACCTTAACCGCCCTAAGATGCGTTTTGTGCCAACGAGAAACGATCCTAAACGGGGACAAATTCAAGGCCAGGTTGAAGATCAGTTAGGATTGTTGTTAAATGGAGAAAGCGGGCATGCAGGCCTATTCTCAACGTTAAATGATCTAACGGTTTTCACCGAAATGATGATTAATCGGGGAAGTTACCAAGGCAAAGAAATTCTTGATCCGCAGTTGTTTGATGGAATCAAGAAGGTGGATGTCGACGGCCAATCGCTCGGCTGGTGCCGTTTCAAGGAAAACCGCGATGTCTTTTACGGCAGCAGCCCAACTGGGTTAATTGCCTTTAATAACCAAAATAAACATGGTCTCGTGTTGCTACACGATTATATCGAGGATGAAAAGGTCCACGTGGCAATGCGTGACGAAATATTAAAAGTTGTTCAATAGAGGATGTGGAAAAAATGGCTAATTTTAAACTTTCAATTCCGACCACCCGTCGGTTACCTTTGTATTACCGCTATTTGCGGCGTTTATCAGACCAAAAAGTAGAAAAAGTTTCCTCCGCAATGTTGGCTGAATATTTACAAATTGATGCAGCAACCATTCGACGGGATTTTTCTTACTTTGGACAAATGGGCCGGCGTGGGTACGGCTACGATGTTCAAAAGCTTTTGGAACTCTTTGATGACGCGTTAAGACAAGATATTAACGCAAACGTTGCTTTAGTAGGGGTAGGGAACCTCGGACGGGCGTTACTAAACTTCAAGTTCCACCGGGTTGGAAATGCACGGATTACCGCGGCTTTTGACGTTGATCCTAAATTGGTGAACACGGTGCAAAACCAGATTCCAGTTTATGACATTAAAAACCTAAAGGAACAAATTAAAGAACAACAAATTACCGTGGCAATTTTAGCGGTTCCTGCAGAAAAAGCTCAAGAACTTACTGACCAGCTGCTAGAAGTTGGGATTCAAGGAATTTTGAACTTTACTACGGTTCCACTGACCGTGCCAGAAAAAGTGATTGTGCAAGACGTGGACCTTTCTGTGGAACTACAATCGCTAATTTACGGAATTAACCGGCGGGAAATTGAAGAATTAGAATAAATGTATTGAAGGCTTACTGTTTATATATTGCGGTAAGTTTTTTTATTAGCTTAAGAATGGGTTATGGATACGTGGTCTTTAATTTAAAAGATAGGTGCATAAGTATATAGAATACTAAGATAGTGGAAAAATCTTAGATTTGCTAAGAAAGGGATGGATTTTTGGAAAAAGCTGGCATCTTGCTAGTGAACTTTAATTTGGTTGAGTTTCGTGCTCGTTGACTCAAAAAAGAGACCAGAATTTGTGAAAAATTCTGGTCTCTTTTTATTTGTAATTAATCAAATTTATAACTCGATTAGTTAGCTTGAGCGCCACACTTGTTGCAGAACTTAGCACCTTGAGCAAGCGGTGCGCCACAACTACCACAAAATGCGCTCGCTGATGATGCGGCATTATTTGCATCTCCGCTTACGGCGTTAACAATTTGTTGTGTGTTTTGAGCTCCTTGTTGAATTGTGCGGTCCGTTTGTGCTCTCACGTTGCGATCCGCTTGATATGTAGCTAATTTTTGGGTGAGTTTTTCTTCTAATTCTTCACTATGATGTGCTTCGAAGAAAGGTAAGTCAATTGTTTTACTAATTCCGGAACGTTCATAGTTAAACGTGGTTCTGATTCCACTACCAATTAAAAGCACCCCAACGATAATTGCGATTAGTGTCGAAAAGAATGACGAGCCCATTAGCGCTACTCCAATAATTGCAATTAATAATCCTAAAAAGATTGAGCTCAGCTTATATGATTTCGATGTGTATACGTTAGTAATTCCTGAAAGGGGAGATGAATCTTTTTGCTTACCGGCAGGAACCAAACCAAAGAAAACTGTATTTGGCATATTTACCCGTAAGAAGGCGTCATCTAGTGTAATGCTTCCCTTTACCTAAAACGCTAATAAACTAACGGAAAACGCATCGCTATCGTTTTCAACAACTGCAGATTGTACCATTGTTATTCCTCCTAAATTAACAGATATAACCATTATATATTCACAATTAAGGTTTTGTAAACCTCTTTTACAAAGTATCAGCAGGAGAAACAAGTCCACCCTGCTTCATTAATAAAAAAACTAGGAAATTTATCTAACTTTCCTAGTCGCAAATTGCAATAGTAAGTTAGCCAGTGCCGATAAAGCACACAGACGAAAGGGCTCATGGGAGTTCCAGGTGGATCAGGATTAGGCGGCGCGGCCTTTGCGCGCACGTGCTAATTCCTTTCGAAATACTTCAGCTGGTGTACAGAACTTAAGTAAGCGGCGCGGGAGATGGTTGAGCCGAGATTCAGCTTGACGGGCCAGACTGGGTGTAGCTAGATCGAGTGATTGCCCCTTAGGAAAGTAACGTCTGAGTATACGATTGTGGACCTCATTAGTGGCGCGTTCGGCCGAGCTATAAGGGTGGGCATAATAAGTCTCGGCAACACCCTCAAGCGCAGCCGTTAGCGTGGTGAACTCTGTTCCGTTATCCGCCGTGACTGTCCGCATAACGTCACCGAATTCAGCCGTAATATTTTGCATGGCATAAGCCACAGATTCAGCGTCTTTACCCTCGATCAAGCGGACAATCTCATAGCGCGTTTTACGTTCGGTAAACGTTAATAGGACACTCTCGCTACCAGCACGTTTGCCAATGACAGTATCGATCTCAAAATGACCAAACTCGTGGCGCGTTTCTACTCGCTTTGGCCGTTCTTCAATACTACGACCGAGTAGGCGCTGATGTTGGTGCGAGTGGTGCTGGGTCGTCCGGCGTTTTGTTTTTTCCAGCAGATCAAGGTTACGGATCTCCAATAGTTGCGCATCGATATAGTTGTACAAAGTCTTCGTACAGACCATTTTGGCCGGCTTAAATAACCGGTGCTTACGGGCATAACCAACAGCAGCGTCCGGAGACCAGCCCTCATGGCAGAACTTATCATCAAAGTAGGCTAAGAAGGCCGTCACTTGGCTAAATTTTAATGGACGTCCACAGTTTTGCCGCTTTATTTCATAGCGATTCTGAGCGGCTTCAGGGCTGTAAATTTCAAAGTAGTGTTTCTGATTATTAACGCGTTTAACTTGCGTGACTCGACCACGCTTGAGCTCATTATTGACGGTCTGGTGGCAGACGCCTAATCGAATCGCTATTTGCCGTGCTGAGCATCCTTCAATGTGCCAAGCGGCGATTTGACCGCGTTCGATTTCCGATAAATGGTGACCTTTTGGGCGTGGTGTGATAGACTGTTCTTGCATCAAGACGAAAACTTCTTTCATTGTTTGTTGTAGGAACTTCAATGATACCTGAATTTTTCGTCTTGGTGTTTTTTTTTTTTACCATTTTGGCTGCGTGGCTAACTTAATTATAAAACGCGCGTAACTTTCCTAGTCTTCTTAATTAGTATTAACTTATTTTAGTTTCAAACCAGAAACTTCCAAGTTACGTTCATAGGTCTTAATGGAATCACTAAGGGTAGAAACGTTGTCATCAGAAGTAATCTTTTTATCTTTGATGTTTAATTTACCATCGTTTAACGATAGGTTGTTTACTTCAACGGCAACATTTTCAGGTTCGTCATCGTCATCTGCGTCCGAAGAATTGACGCTATAAATTGCAACAATTGATAATTTGTTGCTAGATGAAGTACTATTTTCGGATGCATCTGCGACTTCTACTTTGCTTGAAACTTCGTTGTCGTCGTCATCGTAGTATTCTTCTTCATTTTCGTTATACGGAGTTACGTACAAGTTAACAAACTTGGATGTGTATTTTTCATCAGCGAATTGTTTGTCATCTGTATAATCAGACATGACAGTGTCGGTGGCATCCGTAATGTCGTCAACGTTAGTAATTGATTTACTATCAATTAGTCCGGAAATCTTATACTTGAACGTTCTTGAACCAGTGTATTGGTGCTTACCACTACTATCTTTAAAGGCTGCTTTTGGGAGCGTGAGTGAAATAACATCTCCGTTGCTAAGGTGACCATTGTTTTTAACCTTAATGTTGCTATTGATTAAGTCAGAATTTTTACTTGAAAGTGCTATTTGTCCCTTGCCATTAATTCCGAGGGCTTTGATTTTAAGTTGGTTAAAAATCTTATTGGAAGAAACTTTGGTAGTTTTTTTCAATCCCTTAACTGTGAACGTTTTTTTGCCGTCACGGAAAGGAAGTTCCGAATTGCTGTTTTTAAACGTTACGGTAACCTTATCGCCATTTTTAAGTTCGGTTGATTTCCCTTTGAATTCTAATCTAGTCGAAGAAAGGTCCTCTATTGATGATTGAATTTTATATTGATCTTCTGAAGAAAGCATACTGTAATCAAATGTGTCAGGATGAGACACTATTTTATTAATTACGTCTTTTTTTATGTGATCCTTTTGCAATACGCGCCGGGTCATGTACTTATTTACGGATTCGGCGTTACTTATTGCTGCATCACCATGTCCGTTATAACCATAGAATTTTACTTCAATCCGGGAAATGATGTTGTTGCTGTGGTAGTCGTATCCTATTTTTGCACCTGCAGCAATGATAATGATTGCAATCACGCCGTACACTAATTTTTTATTTTGGGTAATAAATGTTTTAAATTTATCCATTGTAATCTCCTTTAATTATTTCAAGACAAAGTAGAGCGTCACACTATAATCGTCATCGACTAATTCACTAGCGTCATCGTATCCAGCTCCCGCAAGGACTTTCTTCAAATCAATATTCGCCCGATATGCAGGATGCCCTTTAAAAGTTACTTTATGAGCTGTATCAATGGTAGCTAAGCGTACTCCCCAGCTCTTCAAGAAAACCTTGCTTCCCTTAGCAGACCACTTAACTTTGCCAAAACCATCCATGCTGTCTTGGTTACCTGAAAACTTTACTTCATGGTCAGGTTTGAAAACCGCTTTTGCGGATTTATCGTAGGTTACGTCATCATCAGCACGCATTCCAACCGTCATGACTTTGTTTTGCACGGCGTATTGACCGCGATTGGCATAACGATAACCGCCGGCAATGGCGATTAAGATTACAACGATGATGGCGATCCACTTATGTTGTTTAATAAAATTCATTCCTTAACTCCTCCATAGTATTTTGGTTAATAAGTATTTTGGCAATCGTCCTCGATACTTTAACTACTAGTCCAGATCGCACCTTTTAAGCAACTAATCCTAAGTAGATATAAGGGCTTTAATAAACACATAAAAAAATTCATTTCCTAGTAACCGAAAAAAATAAATACTAAAAAATGGATTTGGATAAGGTGATTGATTTCTCAAAAGGCGTCAATGACTAGTGATTAATTTCTTAGTACGCAAACAATTCAATGAAAGACATAATTATTTACGTTACTAATCTGATATTCCCTCCCTATAAAAATTTTAGGTATTAGTACCGTAGACACTATAAAATGTTATCACTAATGTTTTTATATTCATATAGATGAAATGAAAAAATATGTATTATTTTGAGGGTTTTCCAAATGGTAGACTAGATTTAAATTTATGGTATAACTGATAAATTCAGTCAAAATGGATGGTACATTGACCTTTTAGGGGAAGGATACTTGGATTTTAAGGATGGTGCCGTTACTTTTTTGTGCCATTTTATATACTTTTTTTATATGAATATAATGTTGAAATAGCATTGCGTAAGAGTTACACTTTAAAGGTATGAGTGAGAGGATTAATTAATACATATTAAGGAGTAGGATTATGGAAACTAAAAAGCGTTTTAAAATGTATAAGAGTGGTAAAAAATGGCTTGTAGCGGCAATTGTCGCCGGAGGAATGGTAACGGCTGGTAGCGTGGTAAGTGCGAACGCCGACGAAGTCGCAACAGCTAACGCTCCCGCACAAACACTCCAAACTGAACAAGTTCAAGAAAGCACGGCGGCCGTAACTAGTGCGACTGTTAAAGCCGACAGTAGTGCTGCAAATTCGGTTAGTGCGGCTTCCAGAAAAGTAAATAGTTCAGCAGCCCCAACTAGTGCGACAGCCTCAAGTAGCGTGGCTTCAACATCAGTGGTTAATAAGGCTAAAGATAGTCAAATTGCAAAAAATGCAGTTGCAGATGATAAGAAAGATATAAATGAATTTACAGCTCACAATCCTGAAGATAGCCAAAAAGATGTAAAGAATAATGATGGAACTAAGGAATCCACAAAAGTTACGCAAGATAATAAAAAAGACTCCGGTACAGTAGGTACGGTAAATTGGACCCTTGATAACCAAGGAACTTTACATCTAAATAGTGGGGATTTAGAGCATGGAAGATATGATAAAAATTGGAATAAAAATGATGTAAAGGTCATTCAATTTGATGGGGAAGTCACATGGAATTTTGAAACTTTTGGAGACTACTTTTTTAGTGAATATGAAAATTTAACTAAAATCATTAATGCAGACAAATTAAGCTTTGGAAGCTCGGAAACAATTTCATTTGCTGATAACCCACAATTAAAGACGATTGAGGGAATTGAAAAATGGGATACAAGTCATCTAACAAGGTTAGCATCTGTTTTTCAAGGAGATAGTAGTCTAAATAATTTAGATTTGTCAAAATGGGATACAAGTCAAGTTGAAAATATGGGGATTATGTTTGCCCAATGCAGATCATTGAGTAATTTAAATGTTAAGGGATGGGATGTATCTAAAGTACACTCCTTTAACAGTATGTTTAATATGACAACTAGTTTAAGTGATTTAGACTTAAGTAGTTGGAAAAATTCGGCGATTAGTGAAGGGCATGATTATAGGTCCATGTTTACTGGTTCCGGTATTGAGCATTTAAACTTAGGTGGGCTTTATATTGATAGTAATTTAGATTTTACTGATTCAAATTATCTAAAGAGTGTTACGGTTGGACCAGTTACCTCGAATGTGTACTTTGTATTGAGAGCTGGGGATGATAAAAAATGGAAAATTGAAAGTACGGGTAAAACCTATACTTCTGATGAAATTGAAGACTTCCTCAATAAAAACGGTAGTGACAAAGCAGAGACGTATACGTTAGTTACAAACGACGATAATCAACCAAACAACGATAAAGACGACTCTCATAGCAATAATTCAGGTCAGAATGATGGCAAGAATGATACCAACAACAATAAGCCGGGTCAAAATGATGGCAAGAACGATACCAACAACAATAAGCCAGACCAAAATGATGGCAAAGACGATGCTGACGGTAATAAGCCAGACCAAAACAACGGCAAAAACAACGCTGACAGTAACCAACCTGCACAAAATGATGGTAAGAACAATGCTGGCAGCAATGCATCAAATGCAAATGATGTAAATAATGGAAAGCACGCTAATGGAGACGACACTGCTGCAAATAATGCGCAAGCAACCGACGCTAACAACCAACAAAATGGTGGGGTAATTGTTGATCCAAATGGTGGTATTAACAACGGTAATGCCACTGATTATGCTGGCGCACAATCAAATGCGGTGTTTGCGCCACAAGATCGTGCAAACGGCCAAACCCGTTCTAAACAATCTAACCAAGCATCTGCTAAGACTTTGCCACAAACGAATGAAAAGAAACAATCTACAACGTTACTTAGCGTAATTGGCTTAGCAATGTTAAGTCTATTGGCAGTAGTTGGCTTAGTTAAGAAGCAACGCAAAAACTAGATAATCGAATTTCTATAATTACGAACGTATTAAAGGGCGAATTCAGGATTTCTGAATTCGTCCTTTTTTTGCATCGGTCTTGCGAATAAATCCGTAGGCAAGAGGTTAGCGAGTTATCCTAGCTTCACCATGGTTAGCCAATCTTTAAAGACAGGTAGTTCACCGCGCGGTTAACAAAGTGATTAGCTTTGTCGAATCACCACAAAGTGTGCTGAAGAGCATTAACATATGCACGTATAATAAACGATACAGTAGTTTGAGAAAAATAATTAAAGGTCGGAAAATGCCGTCAAAAAAGCATTTTAAGTATCAAAAATAAAACTTTTAGTGCTAAAAAATAAAGTAACCAGGTTTAAAGAATAAGGAAAGGGTGTGATAAGTCACCGATATGCAATTATTACTGTTTTAGGAAATTAATGGTGGACTAGAAACCACTTAATCTAAAATTAGTAACGGTCTTTAGCGTATTTCGTAAATTCTAGAAAGGAGCGAAAGACTCTATTTAGCAACGCTGGCGTATACTTGAGGAGTAACTACTAACAAACGAGGCCGGGTAAAACGGTTTATTTTTTTCATAGTACAATCGCTACTAGAAATTATTTTTTAACAGCGGTAAAATGGTTAAAAGTATAATAAACGATACATTAACTTTGGTAGACAAAGATTGTTCGGAATCGAATGGTAAAAGGTTAATTTTTTGGTAAGGTTCGGGGTTTGGGGACGGTAAAATCGCGAATCTTTTTTGGTTGTAATAATATATGTATATTATATAGTTGACTATATTTTGTTATCAACAGAACCAAAAACCTTTATTGTCGACTTATAACAAGACGCGAGGTGCAATATGAGTGCAAATATAAATATTGGAAAATTAATTAAACAAGTTCGTAAGGAGAGCGGGTTGACCCAAGAAGAGTTAGCTGAGAAAAGTGATTTATCAGTTAACTTCATTTCGCGAATTGAAAGAACTGATAACCAAAACATTAGCTGGAAGAATATCGAAGCAATTGCTGAAGCATTAGGGTTGAGTACAATTGAACTATTACAGGTCAATGAAAATCGGCAACAGCATCGAGGATTATATTTAACTAAACTAATGCGGATTTTAGAAGAGATGAATGAATTGGAAGCGGAAGAGTTGTCTAAGAACTTCATTGATATTATTGAATTACTACAACGAAAAAAATAACGGTTAGCAATGTAGCGTCGGAGAAGTTACTCGTGCCTTAGTAATTAAAATAAAAATTATTTATTGATTAGACCGCAAAACCTGCACAAGGTTTTACGGTCTTTTTAATACTTTTATCGATAAAACGCATACATAGTTTATATGCTTTGCTATAATACCCATATTCAATGATGGGGATGTATTAGAAAGAGGGGAGTCATTAATGTTAGAAATTGACCAGGTTAGTAAATACTTTGGTACATATTGTGCCGTCAGTGAAGAGTCTTTTGTGGTTCGTCCAGGTGAAATTTTAGGTTTGATTGGTCAAAACGGCGCGGGAAAGACGACTACTTTTCGGATGATTTTAGATTTTTTAACGCCTGATGAAGGGCAAATTAGGTGGGATGGAAAACCAATTAACCAGTTGAAACGCGACTGGATTGGCTACCTTCCTGAAGAACGGGGGTTATACCCCAAGATGACTATTGAACAACAAGTACTGTTTTTTGGCCAGTTACACGGGATGAAGAAGCGCGATATTTTAGCTCAGCTAGATGAATGGATGGAGCGTTTCCAAGTTAAGGGGAAACGCAAAGAAAAAATTAAGAACTTATCCAAAGGAAATCAGCAAAAGGTCCAGCTGATTGCGGCATTGATATTCATGCCTAAGCTGGCGATTCTAGATGAACCTTTTTCAGGGTTGGATCCGGTGAACGCGGGGTTATTAAAAGCAGGTATTCGGTTCTTACGACAGAATGGTACCGCGATTATTTTTTCTAGTCACGATATGACAAACATTGAAGATTTGTCGGATCAGCTGGTGATGCTAAAGGACGGCAAAGTAGTTTTAAATGGGAAGGTCAACGAAATTCGCCAGCAGTTTGGCGATACGCGGGTGTACTTGCAGACAAACCGATTCACCCAACCAGAGCTAGCGGCCATTCCGGGAGTACAACGGGTAAGTCAAAGGGCAGACCAGTTTATTCTGGAATTAGAAACGCCCGCGGTGGGCCGCCGAATTTTTGAATTGGTAACTAAGGATGGCTACCTAAAAGAATTTAGCCAACAACCGCCTACTTTAGACGAAATTTTCAAAATTAAGGCTGGTGACTAAGATGAATAAATTAATGATTATCGCAAAACAAGTTTTAAAAAAGAACGTGACTAGTTTTTCTTGGTGGTCGCTGGTCTTATTGCCGCTGATTATCGCGGGGGTCATGGTGGGCATTGGTATTTATAGCGGACATAAAGACTCTAAAGCTACCGTGGCGGTGGTGGCGCCGTCAGAAATTGTGCAGGAACTTTCTGCTACACAACACGCAGATTTGCGCTATCGGGGATACTCCTCTAAAAAGGATGCTGAACGAGCGCTGAAAAGCACTAAGGTTGATGGGATCCTAACCATCGATGCGCGTATGCAACATTCAAAACTAACGGTCAATAAAGAGGGGGCCGACGTTGAAGAGACCAACATTCAACAAGATTTAGCGGTTTTAAATACGGCTAATACGGCCAAAGCACTCGGTTTAAGCCAACAGCAGCTAGCCCAATTGTTACGGACTCCGGAGCTAACTACGAAAATGGTTAGCCTTAAGAAGGGACGGTTAACCACGATCAATTCCGGCAACCGGCAACTCAGAATGATTGTTGCCCAATTAATTGCGTTACCAATGTACATTTTCTTAATTAGTTATGGAAACGTAATTGCCCAAGAAATTGGTACAGAAAAGGGTTCTCGAATTGAAGAATCAATTTTAACCGCGGTGAAGGCGAAAACCCAATTTTACGGCAAATTGCTTGGTGTGGGGATTTTGACTTTAATCCACCTACTGGTTTACCTGGTAGTTGGGGTGGTGGTTTGGTTAACCAGCGGCCAATCTGGCAAACTGCACGATTTAATTAATCAAATTCCGTGGCACGAAATCGATCTGCCGTTCCTCAGTATTTCAATTGGCTTTTTCATCTTGGGAGTCTTTACGTACGCAATTTTAGCGGCCCTTTGCGGTTCACTGGTTACCAACCAGGAACAAATTGCGCAAGCAGCGGTACCAGCCACTTTAATCGCGATGGTGGGCTTCTTCGCGGCAATTCAGGCTCCGGATAGTCAAGGGATGGTGACGACTGTGCTAAGTTACCTGCCGTTTACCAGTCCGATGGTAATGCCGGTGCGTTATGGCGTTGACCAAGCGAGTCTGAGTGCAACCGGGGTGGCCGGGATTATTAACGTGATTTTCTTGCTAGTTTTTTGTTGGCTGAGCGCGAACGCTTACGAGCGCAACGTGCTTGTTTATAACAACAAGGGAATTTTTAAAGCGTTGCGGCACAGTTTACAAATGCAACGTAAACGTCATTAACCGCAAAAAAGGGCCAGGATAAAACTTGGAAATTGGCGAGTAGGCAACCAGCCTTAGATTTTGCAATGCTTACTATCAATGTAGAGTTAACCAAATTAAAACGGGGCTGTGATAAAAGTCTTTAAACAAAAAAACGGTTCGTGAGGTAAAACGTCCTCACGAATCGTTTTTATTTTGGGGTTTTGACTTCAATAGAGTCGAAACGTGTGCCAAAAGCCAGTTTGTTCCGCTTAACCAAAAATTGACCATGATGCCAAATTCAGACATCATGGTCAATTTTCAGTTAATGCTCGCAAACTACCCGACTTTTGTCGCACTCTCGTTTTTTATTCTTTGAGCCGTTAACTAAAAAATTAGTCGTTTAAATTGTATCTTAACTTCATGTGAGCCGAACCTAAAGTAACCATTTCGCCGAGTAGCTTAGTTTGACGGGTGAAGGATTCGTGAGCTAATTTTTCGTTAGCTGCTTCCAAATACTTCACGGGATCGCTTTGCGTAGCGAAGTTTTGGTCGGCTTCATTTTGGATATGCCGGTAAGCACCCATTGCTTCAAGTTCAAAGGTGTTCCGTAAGTCAACGTACAGATCGTAATCGGTATCACCGAGGAGAGCGGTTGTGCAGCTTAACCAGTACATGTTGTTAAGGTCGAACGTGCCGGTGGCATTTTTATAAACGTCCGGGGTATCGTTGACGTTTGCATAGAATGGAACCACCGTGTTAAACGTGTTGGCCCCGTATGCTAGCCAGTGGATACCGGCAATTTCAGCAGGCACGTCGTTACGAATTTGCAAGATGTGCACGTTGTGGTTCCGGTTAATGCCGATTGGCCGGAAGAGTTTCTTTTGGTCTTCGGTGCCGTTACCGTAAGGGTCGTATTCCGTATTTTCAAAATGCGAACTCAAAACAAACTTAACGTCTTCAATTGAAATCTTCTTGTCGGCGTGGCAAATGAACGGTAAGTCTTGGTCCATCGGGTCGTGTTCGATTTCCGGATTGAAGTATTTTTGTCCGTACCATGTCCGCGGGTTGTTGTAAACCGTGTCTTTAATCGATGCACTACCGAAAATGTGGCGGAAGTTGTACCCATCGTAGTCGGGATTAAGGTGATATTTTTCGATCAAATCTTTTAAGTCTGCTGAGCACAAAGTGTCGTCAGAATTAAAGTCAAAGTGGTCGATGTTCATCCGGTTAGGAGCAACTACGTAAGCATCGTCAGGAATCCGTACCGCTGCCCAGTGGTGTCCGCCGATGGTTTCAAGCCACCAAACTTCTTCCTTATCAGAAAAGGCAATTCCGTTTGGTTCGTAGGTTCCGTATTCTTCTAATAGTTCACCCATCCGCAAAACACCTTCCCGGGCGCTGTGAATGTATGGTAAAACTAACGTAACGATGTCTTCTTCGCCAATCCCGTTTTCTACGTAAGGATCAATTCCAAGAATCCGGGAATTAGTGGTGATGGTTTCGGTAGCGGACATTGCAACGTTTTCGCTGTTGATTCCGGCTGCCGGCCAAATTCCGTTCGTTAAAATGGAGTTTGGCATGGAAGTGTAACGTAATGGATTATCGGGAAGCTTAACTTCCACGCCGCTGATTACGGCACGATAATTTTGGGGTTGTTCATCGGGATTAACAACGACAAAACGTTGGGGATCGAGGGCTTCATGGCCGTCGTCGTTCCGTGAAATAATCGTTGAACCATCGATGGAGGCCTTTTTACCAACTAAGATAGTGGTACAAGAACCGTGAATGCGTTTGTTCATTGATAAACACTCCTTTATTATTTTATATGTTCATTATATAACTTTTACACAAAACTCACAGGAACAATAGGCGAACAATATTTATTCGAAATACCCTTTAAGTGAAATAAAGTTCGTTATTCGTCTTTTTAAAAGCCGATTATTATGCTAAAATGTTCGTTATAAACTGAAAATGATTACTGATATAGTGGAGGATGAGATGAAGGAATTTGAGTCGCAAGTTTTACAAGAAGAACGGTTGTCGACGCCAAAGACAATTCTGCTGGCGTTTCAGCACTTGCTAGCAATGTACGCGGGGGATATTTTAATCCCGCTTTTGATTGGGCAGCTTTAAAATTTAACGCCCAACAAATGACCTATTTAATTTCCGTGGACATTTTTATGTGCGGGATAGCAACTTTCTTACAGATTAAGCGTACGCCGCTGACTGGGATTGCCTTACCGGTGGTGCTCGGCTCGGCTGTGGAATATTTGGCCCCGATGGAGCACATTGGAAACACCTTTGGTTGGGGATACATGTACGGGGGCGTCATTGCCGCCGGAATTTTTGTTTTCTTAATTAGCGGACTTTTTGCGCGACTACGGAAATTCTTTCCGGTAGTGGTGACCGGATCACTAATTACCTTAATTGGCTTTACGTTAATCCCGGTTGCTTTTCAGAATATCGGGGGCGGCAACGTTGCGGATCCGCATTTTGGGAGTGCTAGCAACTTGATTTTAGGTTTTGTAACTGCACTAATTATTATTTTAATTCAAGTGTTCACTCACGGGTTCGTTAAACGGATTTCAGTTTTGATTGGCATTGTAGCCGGGTCGGTAATCGCGGTTTTGATGGGATTAATTGATCCAACGCCGATCAGTCAAGCAAGCTGGTTAAAAATTCCGCTACCGTTTTACTTTGCGACTCCGAAGTTTGAATGGTCCTCCATCTTAACGATGTTGTTAGCCGCGGTAACTTGTATGATTGAATCTACCGGAGTTTACTTTGCTTTGGCGGATATCACGGAACGGAAACTAACGGCGGACGATTTAAAACGCGGGTACCGCTCGGAAGGGATTGCGGCAATCCTAGGCGGAATTTTTAACACCTTCCCGTATTCAACCTTTTCCCAAAACGTGGGAATTGTGCAATTATCCGGAATTAAAAAGCTGCGGCCGATCTATTTCTCGGCGGGGATGTTGTTAATTTTAGGATTGATTCCGAAGTTTAGCGCGATTGCAACGTTAATTCCTACGTCAGTCCTTGGCGGGGCGATGCTAGTAATGTTTGGCATGGTTGGAGCCCAAGGAATTAAGATGCTGGCGGCGGTTGACATGACGGTAAATAACCTATTAGTAATTGCGGTTTCAATTGGCGTTGGTTTAGGGGTAACTACCCAGCCAACCTTGTTCCACATTTTACCGGCAACCGTGCAAACCATTTTAGATAACGGAATGGTGGTTGGGTGCGTGACGGCGATCATCATGAATCTTCTATTAAATGGTTCTAAGGGACTAGACGAAACGCGCGAATCCTCAGCCGAATAGCCTACGCACGTTAACAAAAAACGACGGTTATTGTCTGGATTGGGCATAATTGTCGTTTTTAATTTAATGAAGGCGAAAAATGAGATAAAAATAATACAGAAAAAGAGGTTGGAAAAATTCCAACCTCTTTTGAGTTCTTATTTAACTTTTGGTGTTTCAGCGATTGTATCAGTCTTGCCTTTAGCAAATTTTTGAATCGCTACGATCCGTGCTTGACGGCGACGACGTTCGCGTTTGCCAGAAACTTTACGTGCACGGGCGAATGAATTATATGGTGACTTCATGGTCTTCCTCCTCAGCAAAAAAATAATCAATTACTATTTTATGATGAATAATGGAGAAAAGCAAATAAATTATTAGACGGATTGCCGGCTAGCGTTCATCCGGGTCACAATTCGTAGAGCCAGCTGACCAAATACGCGAATTAACACCACTTGGATTGGCAACTGAATGATGTTGCTAATGATCCGTGCCGAATTGTAGTACGCAGCCGCCGCCGCGCCAAAGTAAATCGACTGCCAGATGAAGTTTAAGCCCATGGTAACCACCAGCATAACGAGAAGGCGGGCAATCAAAATTCGCCACCAGTCAAACTTACCTTGATATAGGAAAACTGATTGAATGACGTTGCCCACCATGGCGCTAATGGCCCATACGGGAAGGTACGGACCAACCGGGTTAGAAAAGTAACCGACCGTGTCACTGACCAACCCAAACACAATTCCAGCCCAGGGGCCAAACAGCCCGGCAACGATGGCCGATGGAATATACTCGAAACTAACCAAGGTAAACTGGGGCGTTAGATGGATGGTTGTGTAACGAGCCAACACTACATCTAAGGCCGCCAATAAAGCCATCATGGTTAGGTTTCGCACGGAAAAAACTCCCTTAATACTAAAAAAATCCTTCATGCAAATCCCTCCATTTCTTTATTGGCCGCAAAACGAAAAGGAAATAGCATGAAAAATTCCCTCTTCAACGGCGAGATGCGGAACCGATATCGCTGCTAGGCATTCGTTCGTCGAACAACTCTCCGTCTCGACGACACTTAACGCACCGATTCCTACTCCATTGATAGAGCTAAATTTATTGTAGTCCCTTTTACTTGAAATTCAAGGAAAAAAGTTTTCGGTAAGCGAATCGGAAATTAGCTATAATGGAAATGAGTGAAGGAAGAAAGCACAAACGAATGGAGAAAATATGCGATATCGAATTGAAAATAATTTAGAAGAAATTATTAGTGCACAAAAAGTATTACAACGGTTAGGAGCCAGTCAACGGTTAATGCAAAAAATTCGCCAAGACGGGCGGTTAGTTGACGAAAACGAGCGGGCGGTGGCGTTAAAAGACAAGGTTATGCCCTTTGAACCCTTTTGGATTGAACTGCCGGATGAGGATTCTGACCCAGCGGTACCAGTTAGTGATCAACCGCTCGACGTTATTTATGAAGATGATAATTGGTTAGTGGTTAATAAACCTGCGGGTCTAACTGCGGTTCCCGGGCCAAGTAACCGTACGGATACCTTAGTTAATCGGATTAAGGGGCACTGGCAAGCTAACGGAGCAGTTAACTTGGTACCCCATTTAATCACCCGGTTGGACCGGTTTACGAGCGGGATCACCCTCGTAGCTCGTCATCAAGTGGCTAACAGCCTTCTAAGCGAGCAAGTACGTCACCGAAAGATTAAAAAAACGTACCTTGCGCTAGTTGACGGGGTGGTTAGTGCTGAAAAAGGGACCTTTAACCAGCCGCTAGGACTAGCTGCCGATGGAATCCACCGGGAGGTTCAAGAAGGCGGGCAAAGCGCTACGACCAGCTTTAAAGTGGTCCAACGTTTTGCAAATCAAACGTTGGTACAGGTTCATTTAAAAACTGGACGTACTCATCAAATCCGCGTACACTTTGCGGACGCGGGGCATCCGTTAGTGGGCGACCAACTATATGGTGGTCCCATGGACCGGGGAATTGAGCGACAGGCTTTGCACGCGCAATCCATCCGCTTTTTTGATCCATTCACGAATCAGAAATTAGAGTTTACGGCTCCCTTGCCCGCAGATTTACAAGCAATCGGGATGTAGGTAGTTTCGAACAACTTTAAACGAGTAGAAAATAATTGATTGAAGAGGTAGTTATGACAACAGAAGGCAATTTTGAAAACATAAACGTAACGTTAGGAGACCCAGCGTTTGACGCCATGCTAATGCAGTTAAATCACGAGGTGAACAGTAGCAACGCGTCCGAATACAATTTCATGGGTAACTTGACTCAGGAAGTCGGTGACCAGGTTTGGGCGGTTCCCGCATACTTGAGTGAAGATTACGCCTTATTTTTCCTATACACCGCGATTGAAACTGGCGATTGGGTAGTGGCCTTTTCGGAAGGAACGCAAACGGACGGACAGTTTAACCTAGGCACGCCGTTGACGACTGGCCAGGGATTGAACCGTTTGTACGAAAAGAATCCGAACCGGGCAAAGATGGTTTTGAGTTTTGTAAACGACTTGGAAAAAGCCGGCGAAGGCATGTGGCGAATGGTGGAATTGTAAGACAAGCCCGCAAGTTTAGCTGAGAATCATTTAAGAGGCCCTCAGGCGATGTTTAAACATCTGGTAAAACGTTGGAATGGCCGGAAAATGACCTAGTGGAATTATGCTATAATAAAATCCGATTATGAAGAAGAAGGGGGCAACGCGATGGTAACGATTTTAATCGTAATTTTGTTGGTGCTGGCACTAGGCGGCGGATTTTGGCGTCGGGCGCAAAAGCACCAGGAAGTTTTACGAGAAGCGCGGCAAGCAGCTAAAAAGCTGACTGCCCAGCAACAAGAAGCGACCCGCCAAGCAGTTCAAGAATATCAACAAAAAAGTCACCAAGAAACGGAACAGTACCGGATGACCATTAGTCAAGAACTCGACGATGATCAACGTGATAACCAACGCAAGGGTGCTTGGATTGAGCAACGAATGAAGTTGTTGGAGCAAAAGCGCAATGCACTTGCCAACCGAGCAAACCTGTTATCACAGAAGCGCCACGAGTTGCAGGGCCGGAAAAATACGGTTAAGGAAACTTTGAAGCAGGCGGACCAGTTGATTGCTGAACGATGGCAAACGTTGCAAAACGTGGCTGATTTACCTGAAGCGCAGGCACGTGACGCGGTTTTGCAAGCCACTAAGGAAGATGCGGAACAATCCCAAGAAGAGTTTGTTAACAATGCAGCAACCGAATTAGAAAGTTCAAAGGAACGGGAAGCAGAAGATTTGATTGCGTTGGCAATGGAACATAGTAACGTGGTCAGCGTGCAGTATGAAAATCACCGCGGCTTGGTTGCCGATAACCAAGAATACTTGGGAAAAATTATTGGTAACTCCGGACAAAATGTCCGAGCGATTGAAGCCTTGACCGGGGTAGACGTGATCATTGATGACCAAACGAAAGAAGTAATCATCAACGGATATGACCCGGTGCGGCGTGCTACGGCTATGGAAGTAATTAAATCTATTAAGGGTGAAAAACGAGTGCTTCCCGACACGATTGAACGGCTGGTGAACCAAGCTAACCGGACGATTGACGAACGCATTCGACATTACGGTGAAAATGCGGTTCGGGAATTGAAGCTGAAGCACGTGGCACCAGACTTGATTAAAATTATTGGGCGGATGCATTATCGAACCAGTTACGGACAAAATATTTTGGAACATTCTATCGAAACGGCTAAACTAGCAGGAATTTTTGCTACTGAATTGGGCGAAAATGCTGCATTGGCCCGGCGTGCGGGGCTTTTACATGATATTGGGAAATCTATTGACCGGGATATTGAAGCTACGCACGTTGAACTGGGAGTAGAGCTAACCACGAAATTCCGAGAAAACCCAGTGGTGATTAACACGATTGCTTCGCACCATGGAGACGTTGAATCTAAGTACGTAATTGCTGACCTTGTTGAAGCAGCGGACGCGATTTCTGGTGCTCGTCAAGGAGCCCGAAGCGAATCAGCGGCAGATTATTTGCAACGGATTAAAAGCTTGGAAGGAATTGCTAATGACCAGCCGGAAGTACAGGAAAGTTACGCAATTCAAGCGGGTCGCGAGCTACGGGTAATCGTTTTGCCTAAGGAAACTAACGATCGCAGTATTAAGAACGTGGCTACTCACGTTAAGGACCGCATTGAAGATGAGGTTACTTATCCAGGACAGGTCAAGGTTACGGTGGTTAGAAAACTGGAAATTGTAGAATACGCGGAGAAAAAGCAAGCATGAGTCAAGATAATGTCGAACAATTAAACCAAATCAACCATTTTGTGATGAAGAAATTGCAAAACGACTTGACCGGACATGATTACGCCCATATCCAACGGGTGGTAAAGATGGCCCAAAAGTTGATGGATGATCGTGATGAGAAAATCAACCGTTTTGTGGTCTTTGCGGCTGCCACGTTGCACGACGTGATTGACGAAAAGATTGTTGAACAAACCAAAACTGCTGAAGACGAAGTGACCCGTTTTTTGCGGGAATTGGCGGTTAGTGACTATGACATTGCGCATATTTTCGATATCATTACGCACATGTCATTTTCGGATAATTTAGAACATAAGTATAAGCTTTCTTTAGAAGGGCAGATTGTGCAGGATGCCGACCGGTTGGATGCAATTGGGGCCATTGGAATTGCACGCACTTTTTATTATGGGGGCGCGCATGGGCACATAATGTATGATCCTGAGATTGCGCCGCGTGAGGTAATGACACATGCCGAGTATCGGCAAAATCAGTCGGTAATTAACCATTTCTATGAAAAGCTACTTAAGCTAAAGGACGAAATGAACACTCCATTAGCCCAACAAATTGCTGAAAAACGCACCCAGCGGATGAAGTCGTTTTTAACGGAATTTATTGCCGAATGGAATCAAGAAAACTAGGAGGAGTTAGGGATGTTACGAGATATGCCTAATGTGCCAAAACGATTTGTGATACTAGCGGCGTTAGTGGTAATCGTTTTGGTAGCAGGGGTCAAGATGCAAAGCATGTTTATGCTTTTTGTGGACCAACTGTTTAGCAGCGCCGTACAAAGTGAATTTATGATGTTTTTAGAACCCGTGATGCGACTAATCACGATGATTGCCGACACTAAAATGGGATTGATTTACGCAGTATTGATCGCAGCGTACTTGTGGTTGCGGCAAGGGCAACGGGTTGATGCAATTTGGGTGATTTGCACGATGTTTGGCGGAGCAGTTGTGGCTTACCTTTTAAAGGAATTTGTCAAACGTCCGCGGCCTACGATTGCTCAAATTATCCCTGAAACGGGATATAGTATGCCGAGCGGCCACACTTTTGAAGCGTTCTTAGTTTTAGCGTTTCTTTACCTATTCTTCGTACGGCCAATGGCAGAATCATCGTTGAAAAAAGCTTGCACCGCCGGGTTGGTAATTTGGCAGATTTTGGTAATTTGGTCCCGGATTTTTTTGGGGGCCCATTACCTCACCGATACCTTAGTGGCGGTTGGCTTAGGAACCGTTTGGCTATGGGTGGCCATCATGTTATATCACAGCTTGTACGATACGATTGCTAACTACATAGAACCTAGCGTGGGTCGGCACCACCAGCGGTAGTAATTTGGATCCCTAAGAGTATAGTTAAAGCTTATTTGGGTGGATTAAAGGGAGTTCTCCACATGGTAAGCGTTAATCGTACTTATATTACAAAGAGCTTCTCAAGAATTTTTAGATTCTTGGGAAGCTTTTTAATTTTAGAACGAAATTAATTGTTACTTCGAGAAGTATTGAAGGTGCTTTCTAAATGAAGGATAATAAGGATAGTTGCAGTGGGGGTGAGTTTTTATGGAATTTAAAGATGACAAAGCTCAACACGGTTTGAGATTTTTGGAAGCGACGGTTTTAAATTTAGTAATCACGGCGGTTGAATTCGGGGGCGGATTGCTCTCCGGCAGTTTAGCGCTCTTGTCCGATGCGATTCACAACTTGGGCGACAGTGCCTCAATCGTAATGGCTTACGTGGCTAGTCGGATTAGTCAGCGAAATTCTAATCAGTCTAAGACTTATGGCTACCGGCGGGCAGAAATTTTATCGTCGTACTTTAACGCAATTTTTTTGTTAGTAATGTCAGCCCTGTTAATTTGGGAAGCAATTCGGCGATTCGCTCATCCGCACCCGGTTAACGGCGGATTAATGTTAGTTGTAGCGGTAGTTGGTTTGTTAGCCAATGGTTTTTCAGCGTGGTTGCTACATAGCGGTTCGCACAATAACTTAAACCTAAAGGCGACCTATTTGCACATTTTAAGTGATGCATTTGCCTCTGGGGGAGTTATTTTAGGTGCGTTAATTATAAAAATATTCCACGTGGTTTGGGCGGACCCGTTGATGACCATTGTGGTTTCCGTCTACATTGCTTACAAGACGATTCCAATTATCATCGAAGCGACTAATATTTTAATGGAGGCGGGACCACGGTTGGACTATCGCGCGGTCAAAGCAACGGTGCTAAGCGTTCCAGGAGTGGTTAATATTCATCACGTACACACTTGGATGATTGACGAACACAGGATTATGCTAACCGCACACATTGCTTTAGAGGATCAAGAACTCAGCGAAGTTGAACCAATTTACCAAAAGATTAGAAAATTGCTAAAGGATAAGTACAATATCGAACACGCAACTTTGCAAGCTGAAGTTGATCGGGGCAAGGAATATCAGATTTTTACGACTAATAAAGACGACGTTTAGCGAGTGATAATTGATAGCGTTTTAATTTTTTTGAAAGAAATTAAGGATATTGCTGTTTTTTTTGAGAAGGGCATGCTATACTATAGATGTGCTTTTGGTTAGGTGCTTTTGGTCAGATTGTTTTATTGTGAACTATCCCCATTACTACCGGCTCAAGCTACAAATTTTAAAACAGCCATGCATCATGGTTTTACAGGAGGATGTTCATAATGGAACAAGGTACAGTTAAATGGTTTAACGCAGACAAAGGTTTTGGTTTTATTACTCGCGAAGATGGTAGTGACGTATTCGTTCACTTCTCAGCTATCCAAAGCGACGGCTTCAAAACTCTTGAAGAAGGCCAATCAGTTAGCTTCGATGTTGAAGAAAGCGACCGCGGACCTCAAGCCGTAAACGTTGAAAAAAACTAATTTAAAAAATTACTGAAAAAGCAGGGTGCTTCGGCACGCTGCTTTTTTTGTGTAATTTGGCGAAGAAAATTACGTTATAAAAATAAAATCATTAACGAATCGCTGGCTTATTCGGTATAATGAAGAAGTTAAAGCGGAGGTGCGGTGGATGCGTGATTTAAAAAAAGTAATTAAGACTTGTCTGCTTGCTGGACGAATAATGATTGAAAATGGCTCCGAAATGTCGCGAGCCGAGGATACCATGAAACGGATTGCGATTAATTCAGGAATTGATGATTTACAATTATTCGGTACAATTACCGGCTTGATTGTTTCGGTTCCGAACTCGTTAACTTCCCAGGTGGAACAAATTACGCGGCGAGCCTTTGATCTAGAGAAGGTTTCTGCGGTCAATTCCTTTTCACGAGAATACGCGGCAAAACAAATCACCCTAGACGAGTTTTATGAAAAGTTAAGCACGTTGGATGAAGCAACACCGTTTTTCCCGTTTTGGCTGCAGGTGTTGGGTGCTGCACTGGTAAGTGGTCCCCTCATGGTAGCCTTTTCGGGGAATTTGGTAGATTTGGGGGTCACCATGTTGGTGGGAGCCCTCGGGTACACCGTCTTTTACCTGAGTAACCGTCTTTTGAACGTTAAGTACATAAGCGAGTTTTTTGCCTCGATCGTAATCGGTATTTTAGCGGTCTTAATCGTTCGAATGGGCTGGGGGCAATCGTTAGATGATATTATCATCGGCTCAGTCATGCCCCTTGTTCCCGGAGTGCCACTGACTAACGCGGTCCGAGATATTTTAAACGGCCATTTAGTTAGTGGGCCAGCACGCGGTGTGGAGGCCCTGTTATCCGCATGCGCGATTGGCTTTGGGATTGCGTTCGTATTTCGGTTCATATGATGTGATGGAGGAAGATTGATGCAGTTATTATTGGAATTTGTGATGGCGGGGATTGCCACGGTTGGGTTTGGGATTATTATTAACATCCCGCACCGGGCGTTGTTAACTGCTGGAATAATTGGTGGAATCTCTTGGGGAATCTACTGGGAAATGTTGCAATTTCACTTAGGGCTCGCATTAAGCTCCTTAACGGCCACGACGGTGATTGCCTTACTAAGTTTATTTGCGGCCCGGCGGTTGAAAATGCCAATGATTGTTTTCAGTATTCCCGGGATTGTGCCCCTGGTCCCCGGCGGACAGGCTTACCAAATGATTCGTAACTTTGCGTTGTCCAATACGCGGCTTGCCACTCATTTTATGTTGGAAGTGGGGGTAATTGCGGGGTCAATCGGGATCGGCTTTTTGATGGCTGAGTTCATTGACCGCTTGCAACGTAAATTAGTAGTGCGTTTCAAAAAGGTCCGGGAAAATAAATAAGGGCTACCAATAAACAAAGAATAAATGAAATTGAAAAACGCCTCGCAAGGGTTGTGATACTCTTGTGGGGCGTTTTAATTTTGGAAGCTTCGCAGTTTAAACAGAATCAATGTCGAATTTTAAATTCTGCTTTGCAGATGTTCAAGTCAAACGAAGTCGTTTTAATTGGGTATTTATTGCTTAATAGCCTTGATATCCCGTAGTTGCTCCTGTCCCTGTACTAGGCGTAGTGGGGGTAGGAGTTGCTTGGTTGTTAGGATCATTGTAGTTTGAAGAAGTACTGCTATTATCATCAGCACCAGATGTTGCATCATTTTCCTCAACTTCGCCGGTATACATGCTACTGATTCCAGTCGTACCGGTAGTTTTGTGTGGTAAATCAAGCGCATTGCGAATGAAGTTAGTAACGCGCTGTCGTTCTTTTTGCGGAACGTATTCATAAGAACCGCCATTAATGGTGATTCCTTCACCTTGTAAATGGGTTGATTTCAAATGGTGGGTAGCAACCCGATAGTTACTTGAAAGGGCTAGCAACTCATTAAAGGTTAAATCAGTTTTAGTTTGTTTTTGCAGAGAATTTAAGAAGTTTTGGTTGAGCAACGCGGTGATCGAATCGCTCTTTCTTAAGATGGCCATCAAAACTTGGCGCTGCCGAGTTTGCCTTCCGTAATCTCCTTTAGGATCATCGTAACGCATCCGGGAGTAATCAAGGGCAGCTTTACCATCAAGATGGATTTTAACACCCTTCTTAACGTCGGCGTTGCCATACTTAAAGGTTAGCTTAGGGGTGACGTCAATCCCGCCTACACCGTCGACAATCTTTTCTAGTCCACCCATGTTGATTAACCCGTAGTAGTCAATTGGAACGTTTAACAATTTTTGAACCGCTCGAATGGCCGTTCCGGCTCCGCCAAAATCGTAGGCAGAATTAATTTTGGATGGTGAATAACTGGAATATCCCGGAATCGACATTACGGTATCCCGGGGAATGCTAGTCAAAGTCATCTTCTTCTTTTTGGGATTTAACGTAGCGACGATCATTGTGTCAGTGCGACCACGATAATTCCGGCCTAGCGCCCCAGTATCGGTACCCAGTAATAGGATGGAAATCGGCTTGCCGTGTTTTAGTTCGCTGGAAACGTCCCGTGCCTTTTGAATGCGAGCACTATCAAAAATTGAATCGACCGCATTTTTAGCGGTATACCATTTTTTGACCCCGAAAACAATCAACAGGAGGGCGATAACGGCACAAACAACCCAGCGCCAAGGATGCCACTTCTTAGGCGGACGGGGATTGCGTTGCCGTTTTTGCCGGCTGCCACTGGTTGGGTTATTTTGCTCATCGGCGTTAGAATCATTTTCCTCCGGCACCGAATTAAACTGGTTGCCGCTAAATCGGCTTAAATTGGAATTACGTGAGTCTTCACTCATACAAGTTTCCTCCACAATGTTAAAAATCAATTACTAATATAATACCAAATTTATTTGGTGGTTTGATTGAATTAACTAAAGTTTAATATTTAGTGTATAAAAAGTAGTTTTTTATGCTTTTAAGGAATAAAGGTCTATTTTCTTTATTAATGGAAAATAAGCTCTGTTATAGTTCGCGTAAAAAAGCTAATGCATTAGCAATCCAATCGGCAATGCGAGAATCTTGGTGACGCTCGTCGTAAGCCGTAGTTTCGTCAGCTAACGCCATTCCGTGAGGACCGTGGTGGTAAAGGTGTAATTCGGTGGGCACTTGATGAGCTTGGAGCGCTAAGAAGTAGTCCACGGCATTTTTTGAAGAAACTAACTGGTCGTCAGTGGTGGCCCAAATGAAAGTTGGAGCATTGTCGGCGGTTACGTGTTGGTCAGCAGCAATCTCATCGGGATTGTTAGTCCACTGCGCCAAAGTAGGTTGGTCAGGGAAGCCATCAAATGGGGTAATTACTGGGTAACCTAAAATAGTAGCGGCGGGCTTTAAATCTTCTGCAGATAAGTGGGTTTGGGCTTGTAACCAGTCTGAAGACCATAAATTGTTGTAATTAGCGACTACGTGTCCACCGACGGAAAAGCCCATCAACATGACTTTTTGGCGATCAACGTGCCATTGTGCGGCGTTTTGTTTAGTAGTGGCGATTGCTTGCGCAGTTTCCAATAGGGGAGCCGGGAAGAGCGGTTGAACTTCGTCGACAAAAGAGTACCGTAAGATGGAAACTTGAAAACCAAGTGACAAAAAGCGTAGCGCAACTTTTTCGGATTGCTTAAAATCAATGTGAGTATAAGAGCCTCCCGGTACAAAAATTAGCGCAGGGTTAAGCGCGTTGGTAAGGCTGGGATCAACGTAGGAAATTAACTCTGCTTGAGATTGAGGATTTACCTGGTTAAGTGGTGTTTTAATTATTTGCATAAGATCGACTCCTTTTAAGTAGTAAAATATATTCACATAGATTATCTATAGACTATCTTAAATCTTTTTGAGTCATACGAAAAATAATTTGGGAGAAATAAATGAAATTTAAACTACGATACTTTGCAACGAGTGACTTTGCAGATTATCAAGTACTGATGAATAACGAAAAACTCGCGCGACTAGCGGGAATGCAAGTTTTAAAAACGGAATTAGAGCAGTGGCTAGCTTTTAAAGGGATGGTAGGCAGCCCGAATTTTCTAGCGATTGTTAACGAGGAAAACCGGTTGAGCGGGGGAATCTTTATTTTTCAACAGGCGGAAGAAGCCGTTTTTGAATTAGGATATTTACTGGCTGAAGAGTATTGGAACCAAGGAATTATGTCGCGGGCAGTCCATTTTGCGTTGAAGAGTTTAAGGAATCGGCAATCGACAACGATGAGTACCGTAAAAGTTCAGGCCAACGTTTTAACGGATAACCAGGCCTCTCAGCGGGTTTTAGAAAAGAATGGGTTTATTCGCCAACCGGGAGTGTTTGAAAATGTATCCGGGTATGACGGCCGCGTCCGGAAAGAATATTTATACGAATTGAACCTTAAGCTTGCATAATTAATCAAGTTTGCTATAATTTGAATCACATCGAAAGAAGAGGTCGCCTCAATGATGAGTAACCCTGGTAAGATGATTAAGCATCTGGGACCCAGGGAGAAAGGTAACGAGGCCGAAATGACTGCAGACTTAATTCTGCACGATTTGGGACTTGGTTGAATAAGCCAAGGACTGTCGCAATTACGGTTGCGGAGCGCTATCTACGATTTGACTAACGATTTTAAACGGTCTTTTTGTGTAAGTGCGCGCAAAAAGGCTTTTTATTTTGTTCTGGGATAATCACAGCGCCTCTTTTAATTTTTAGGAGGTTCTCTATTATGGCACAGTTACAAAAGCAGGCGAGCGGCAATCACGTCCAGCGGGCGCTGAAGACTCGTCACATCTCAATGATTTCACTAGGCGGCAGTATCGGGACCGGCCTGTTCGTCGCTAGTGGTTTAGCAATTTCTCAAGCCGGCCCGGGTGGTGCCCTACTAGCATACGTCGGGATGGGAATTATGGTGTACTTCTTGATGACTAGTTTAGGCGAAATGGCGACCTACATGCCAGTTTCGGGATCGTTTGCTACGTACGCTTCTAAGTACGTCGATCCCGCCTTTGGGTTTGCAATGGGGTGGAACTACTGGTTCAACTGGGCGATTACGGTCGCCGTGGATATTAGTACGATTGCGCTGATTATGAAATTCTGGTTACCTAACGTTCCGGGATGGATTTGGAGTTTGATTGCGTTAGCGCTAGTAGTCCTGATTAATGCGTTGACCGTTAAAGCGTTCGGGGAAACCGAGTACTGGTTAGCCTTAATTAAGGTGGTTACCGTCTTTGTTTTCTTGGCAGTCGGAACCCTTACCATTTTCGGGATTATGGGTGGCCACGCAACTTACTTAGAAAACTTTGTATACCGGAAGGCACCGTTTGTTGGGGGAATTCCAGCAATCTTAAGCGTCTTCGTCGTTGCCGGATTCTCTTTCCAAGGAACCGAGTTAATCGGGATTACGGCTGGGGAATCAGAAACTCCGGAAAGCAGCGTTCCTAAGGCAATCAACCAGGTTTTCTGGCGGATTTTATTATTCTACATTTTGGCGATTTTCGTAATTGCCTGTCTCTTACCGTATACTAGTCCAGATTTGCTAGGAACTTCGGCAAGCGACGTTTCAATTAGTCCGTTTACCCTTGTATTTCGACGGGCTGGTTTAGCAGGTGCAGCGGGGGTAATGAACGCCATTATCCTTACATCGGTGCTTTCTTCGGCTAACTCGGGGATGTACGCATCTTCACGGATGTTGTTCTCGTTGGCAAAGCAAGGTTATGCAGCTAAAATTTTCGGTCGGACGACCAAGCGAGGCATTCCTTATGTAGCCCTAATTGGAACCACCGTGGTGGGCTTATTAACCTTTATTACCAGTATTATGGGAACCAAGATTTATGCTTGGTTAGTTGCGGCTAGCGGATTGACCGGCTTCATCGCCTGGATGGGGATTGCCGTATCCCATTGGCGGTTCCGACGCGCATTCGTCAAGCAAAACCATGATCTAAGCGAATTGAAGTATCGGGCAAAGTGGTTCCCGTTTGGACCGTTGTTTGCCTTTGTGTTAAGTATTGTGGTTATCTTAGGACAGGACATTAATTCCTTAATCAACCTTAACTGGCAGGCGATTGGGATTACCTACATGTCGGTTCCGCTGTTTATAGTGCTTTTTGCATATTACAAAATTAAGTATAAGACCAAATTAATTCCATTAGAGGAGATCGACTTAAGTCGGCCGAATATCACGAAAAAGTGATTTTTTCAAGATGTTGTTTTGCTTTCGTTTGGTGGTACAATATGTGGTGCTATTAAATGAAAAAGGGGTATCTTAAATGATTGCTTTATCAGGTCCAATCGGCGCCGGCAAGACGTCACTGACGGAATTATTAACCCAGCATTGGGGTAGCGATGCTTATTATGAATCGGTAGATGACAACAAAATTTTGCCGCTTTTCTATAAGGATCCAAAACGTTACGCATTTTTATTACAGATTTATTTTCTAAATAAACGGCTAGATAGCATCAAGCAAGCTAATGACGGTTTTAGAAGCGTGATGGATCGCTCAATTTATGAGGATTCGTTACTCTTCCATCTAAACGCTGATTTAGGACGGGCAACTGAAACCGAAGTCAAGATTTACGATTCGTTGTTGAGCAACATGATGCAAGAATTACCACGGCTTTCATACAAGAAAAACCCGGACCTTTTGATTCATATTGATATTTCGTTTGATACCATGTTAAAACGGATTAAAAAGCGCGGTCGTTCATACGAACAGATTGAAAACGACCCGTCCTTATACGATTACTATAAGGAATTAAATCGGCGTTACGTATCGTGGTTTGAAAACTACGATCAAAGCCCTAAGATTAGAATTGATGGCGATAAGTATGACTTTGTGGAAGAACCTAGCGCACGTCAACAAGTTATCCAATTAGTTGAAGAAAAGATTTCGCAAATTTAATTGCAGAAGTTGCATCTTTTTTGTATAATACGGTTAACAAATAAATAGTTCAGTTGTTAACAAGGCGTTTTAAGTAGGTTTTTAGAGAGGTCCGGATGGTGGAAAGGACTAACCGAAACTCCGGCGCTGATTAAACAAATGGGTAATGCCATTCGGTGATTCCGTTACCATCATGAAAGTGCGCCAGTGATGGTGAACTTGGGTGGTACCGCGAAAAGAGCCTCTTCGTCCCAATTGGGAGGGAGGCTCTTTTTATTTTGATTTTAGTAAGGAGGAATTTGCATGTTAGATTTAAAGATGATTCGTAACCATACTGATGAAGTTAAAGAAAAGTTAGCTACCCGTGGGGTTCAGCCAGAAACGATTGACCAGTTATTGGCAAAGGATAACCAACGCCGGGAGTTGATTGTAAAGAGCGAAAGCTTAAAGAAAGTTCGTAATGACGTTTCGGACCAAATTTCCCAGATGAAACGTAACCACGAAGATGCTAACGAACCAATTCAAAAAATGCGGAAAGTTAGCCAAGAAATTAAAGAACTCGATGAGCAATTAGAAAAAGTTGCTGCGGAAGTAGAAGACCAAGCGGCCCACTTGCCTAACTTACCACATCCTGACGTACCGGTAAGTTTAACTGAAGAAGGCAGCGTTGAATTACGTAAATTTGGCACCCCTCGGAAGTTTGATTTCAAGCCCAAAGCCCATTGGGAAATTGGCGAAGCTTTGGGAATTTTAGACTTTGAACGGGCTGCTAAGGTTGCTGGTAGTCGGTTTGTTTACTACGTTGGCGATGGTGCGCGTCTCGAACGTGCAGTTTACAATTTCTTCTTAGATCAAAACGTGGCGGCCGGATTTACCGAAGAAATCACGCCTTACATGGTTAACGATGCCTCGATGTATGGAACTGGCCAATTTCCTAAGTTTAAGGAAACGCACGCTGGTTATGAAATTAAAGATGAACAACTAACCTTAATTCCGACGGCGGAAGTGCCATTAGTTAACTTCTACCGGGATGAAATTTTAGATGAAGACCAGTTGCCAATTAACGTAACTGCACTTTCACCAGCCTTTCGTTCGGAAGCAGGGAGCGCCGGACGGGACACCCGTGGTTTAATCCGGATGCACCAATTTAATAAGGTAGAAATGGTCAAGATCACAAAACCAGAAGATTCTTGGCAAGAATTAGAAAAGCTTACGCACCACGCCGAAACCCTCTTACAAAAGCTAGGGTTGCCATACCACGTAATTACGTTGACGACCGGGGACATGAGCTTTACGGCTGCAATGACTCACGACTTAGAAGTATGGATTCCAGCGCAAAATAAATACCGCGAAATTTCAAGTTGTTCGAACACCACTGATTTTCAAGCGCGTCGTGCTCAGATCCGGTATCGCGATGAAAATGGTAAGTTACAGTATGTCCACACGTTAAATGGTTCGGGACTTGCTGTTGGCCGGACGGTAGCCGCAATTTTGGAAAACTACCAAAATGAAGATGGTACGGTTACCGTTCCAGACGTTTTGGTACCATATATGCAAGGAACCAAGGTAATTGGTAAAAATTAATAATTTAGGTTAAAAATAACGGCAGGGCTTGGTGTTTTATCCAAGATGCTTATAAATAAGGATTAATCTTTTATTGCAGAAGGTTAATCCTTATTTTTTTGACCATTTTACGTGCCGATGTAGTGGGCGATCATCCGTAGCAAACGTTTTAATTTAGTGTTTCGAAAAAAAGTTTAAAAAAGTGATTGACAACTAATGGTTTAATCCGTATTATATATAAATGTGTTCACGAGGTTTATGGAGGATTAGCTCAGTTGGGAGAGCATCTGCCTTACAAGCAGGAGGTCACAGGTTCGAGCCCTGTATCCTCCATTGAGATTATTCTCAGTGGTTTTAAATGTTACATGCGGGCGTGGCGGAATTGGCAGACGCGCAAGATTTAGGTTCTTGTATCGAAAGGTGTGGGGGTTCGAATCCCTTCGCCCGCATAGGGATTAAGCCGACTTAGCTCAGTTGGCAGAGCATCTGTCTTGTAAACAGAGGGTCGGAGGTTCGAATCCTCTAGTCGGCATTTTGCGGAAGTAGTTCAGTGGTAGAACATCACCTTGCCATGGTGGGGGTCGCGGGTTCGAATCCCGTCTTCCGCTTTAACTTAATAATTATGCACCCATAGCGCAACTGGATAGAGTGTCTGACTACGAATCAGAAGGTTGCAGGTTCGACTCCTGCTGGGTGCATCCTTGAAACGTCAATCGGTGGATCGGCGTTTTTTTGTGCCCTGAACCAACGTGACGAGAGATTCGGGTTATTTTGAAATTGTCTAATTGGCAAAGTGCGCCATTGTGAAAAACAGCGATTGCGAAAATTAAATTTTGTGATATACTTTTTAAGTGTTGGAAGGCTCTTGCGAGTATTCTTAACAATTGATTATTTGCACCCATAGCGCAACTGGATAGAGTGTCTGACTACGAATCAGAAGGTTGTAGGTTCGAGTCCTACTGGGTGCATTGATTAAGCATTGGTCAGCATGGCTGAGTAGTGCTTTTTCATTTTTAAGCTTCTAAATACGAAGTTGCTCGGGAAATAGCTCAGCTTGGTAGAGCACCACGTTCGGGACGTGGGGGTCGCAGGTTCAAATCCTGTTTTCCCGATTTATCGATTAAGCGAATAAAGTGAGTATTTGACCATATTGGTCACTACCCAAGCCACCGAAATAAAAAGCGTTTTTCAAGAAATTTAAGTTCTTGAAAGATGCTTTTTTATTTTTGAACCTGAGCGGAATTTTCCAGCACCCGTTACAGAATTAGTTATAGTAAGTGATTATTTATGTGATGAATTTACTTAGGGAAAAAACCGAAACGCGATGCTTAAAATCCACGGTATTCGTTAGCGCAGGCAAAAATGTTGACATAAAGTAAGTATAGTTGTAAGTTATTATTTGTAAACGATTACAACATTACAAATATAAAATCGAGGTAAGTTTAGATGAGTGAAAAGACTGTACCAGCAAGTGTCGCAATGTTAAGAGTCCTTCAGGCTTGGGATATTAAACGTGTTTTTGGATATCCAGGTGGTTCGTTTAATTCAACAATGAACGCTTTAGACCTAGAAAAGGATCGAATTCAATATGTGCAAGTCCGCCATGAACAAGTTGGTGCCCTCGCTGCCGCTGCTGAAGCAAAGCTAACGGGCAAGATTGGAGTTGCCTTTGGTTCAGCAGGTCCCGGAGCTGTTAACATGTTGAATGGTTTATATGACGCTAAGGAAGACCATACTCCCGTGTTGGCACTAGTTGGGCAAGTACCTCATAGCAACATGAATTACGATTTCTTCCAGGAATTTCCTGAAGTTCCAATGTTCCAGGACGTGGCCGTTTATGACCGTTGCGTAATGACCCCGGAAAGCCTTCCATACGTGGTTGATAAGGCTATTCGGGCAGCATACAAAAACCGCGGGCCAGCGGTAGTGGTAATTCCTAATGATTTCGGTTACGTTCAAATTCCGGACGTAAATTATGCTTCGACTGCGTTATTAGAAAAACAAACTCCTAAACAAACACCAACTGACGAAGAAGTAGATCAATTCTTGAAGATGGTTCGCGAAGCTAAGCGGCCAGTCTTCCACGTGGGTTCCGGAATTAAGGACCATCAAGAACTCTTGAAGAAAGTTGCTGAAAAATTACAAATCCCCGTAACGATTACTGGTCTAGCAAAGGGTAAGGTTGACGACGATTGGGAAGGTAACCTGGGTACCACTAACCGGGCAGCATCCAAGGCGGCTGACGAAGCCTTTGCAACTGCTGACTTAGTGATTGCGCTCGGCGCTGACTTTCCGTTTGCCAACCTAGTTTACCGGACTCATGATTTTAAGTTTGTTCAAATTGATAACGACGAATCTCAATTTGGGCGCCATCATTTCTTGGACTTAGGAATCTGGGCTGATTCGGGCAAGTTCTTGGAAAAAGTTTTGGAACGTTCCGAAGCTGTTGAAAATCGGCCATTCTACCAAGCAACGGTTGCCGACATGCAAGATTGGAAAGCATACTTGAATAAGTTAATGAAGAAGGCGGACGGTCCGCTATCTTACGAACAAATTTATCGGGAAATTAACCGAATTGCGGATAAAGATGCGGTCTTTGGCATTGATACTGGTGACAACATCATCAACTCCTTCCGCTTCCTTGACTTGAAGGGCGACAAACAGTGGACGATTTCTGCATTATTTGCCACGATGGGATACGGAATTCCGGCTGCAATCGCAGCAAAACTTGCATATCCAGACCGGCAAGTATTTAGTATTTCAGGAGATGGGGCAGCTTCAATGGTAATTCACGACTTGTTGACCGAAGTGAAATACCACTTGCCAATTATTAACATCATCACTTCTAACCAAACCCTTAACTTTATTAAGTCAGAACAAGATGATATTCAAATGAATCATTCTGGAATTGATCTTGAAGACGCTGACTATGCCAAAATTGCGGAAGCAATGGGTGCAAAGGGAATTACAATTAGAACCTTAGATGAATTACCAGCGGCCTTTGATAAGGCGTTAGAATATCAAAAAGCTGGCGAACCAGTAGTAATTGACGCTAAAATTACCGACCAACGGGGATTGCCTGTTGAAGAATTGGAATTCGACAATCAAGCGGCAAACTTCACCGAAAAGATCTCGGCTGCTTATCAAGCAACCCACGGTGAAAAGTCAGTCAGTGATTTCTTTAGCGACTACGATGGATCCGAATTGAAGCCGCTAACGGATTACTTTGCTAAGTTTGGTGTGGAAAAATAGTTTACTAAGCTTGCATTTTAAACTCATTTAAAATAAGATAGAAACCTTCAGAAAAGAAGTGGAAGCGGAATTTAATTAAATTCTAAACGCCACTTCTTTTTGTGCTCTTAGCCCAAGAACGGAAAAATATCGTGAAACCGGTTAATACCGATAATTTTGAACAATATCTTTTACAATTGCCGACCAGTTTCGTATAATAATAGTCAATATTAGTCAAAGTAGGGAGAGGTGGTCGTTATGCAAGGACAGAATATTTCGGATATAATCGAGCGATACTTGAAAGAAATTTTAGCTGATTCGGAGGAAGTTGAGATTCGGCGTTCTGAAATTGCGGATCAGTTTGACGTAGTACCATCCCAAATTAACTACGTAATTAAAACCCGGTTTACCATCCAAAACGGTTATTTAGTTGAAAGTAAGCGCGGCGGCGGTGGCTATATCCGGATTGAAAAAGTTAAATTGCTAGATGATATTGACGTATTAGATTCGTTGATCCAGGTGATTGGCGATTCAATTAATGAACGAGACGCAATTTCTATTTTAAGCAGTTTATATGAAGATGCGGTTTTAAGTAAGCGGGAAGCTAATCTACTAGCTGCAACAATTGCCAAGAGTACCTTAAACATTGGTGATCGGAAACTAGAAGACCAGATTCGCGCAAAAATCATTATCGGAGTTTTAAATCACCTTCGATATGAGTAACGAGTTTAGAGAAAGACAGGTGGACAATGGAAAATTTATTTACTCCTAGCGCACGCAACGTGTTAATTATTGCTCAAGAGCAAGCCAAACGGTTTAAACATCCCGCGGTGGGAACGGAGCATTTACTATTAGCACTAACGATTGAAAACAACGGCGTTGCCCACAGTGTGTTAGAACAATTTAATGTCACCGAAATTGATGTAATTGAAGAAATTGAGCAGTTTACGGGTTACGGCAACTTACGCTTAACCAAAAATGATTACTTGCCATATTCGCCAAAGGCTAAAGAGATTTTAGCGAATGCGGGAGACCAAGCGCGGCAATTAAAAGCTGCTAAGATTGGTACAGAACACATTCTATTAGCGCTGATTCAAGATGAGACCATCTTATCTTCACGAGTTCTGTTAGCGTTGGATACTGACGTTGCGGACGTCCGTAAAGTAACGTTACGTAAGCTGGGGGTTAACCCAGCAACCCAAAGTCGGCGTGCTAAGCAACGGGCGACGACAACGAAGGGAACTCCAACATTGGATTCGGTTGCCCGGGATTTAACTGCCATGGCGGAAGCCGGCAAAATTGACCCAATGATCGGGCGAGAAAACGAACTCCGACGGGTTATTCAAATTTTGAGTCGGCGAACCAAGAACAACCCGGTATTGATTGGGGAACCTGGAGTTGGTAAAACGGCGATTGCGGAAGGTCTCGCACAACGAATCATTACCGATGACGTGCCTGAAGATATGAAAAACAAACGCTTGATGATGCTTGAAATGGGTGCGTTGGTTGCGGGAACCAAGTACCGGGGCGAATTTGAAGACCGCTTGAAGAAGGTTATCGAAGAAATTCGCCAAGATGGCAAAGTTATCCTATTTATTGACGAATTACACACCTTAATCGGGGCTGGTGGTGCGGAAGGTGCCATTGATGCTTCCAACATCTTGAAACCGGCGTTAGCGCGTGGCGAACTACAAACCATCGGGGCGACAACCCTAAATGAATATCAAAAATATATTGAAGCGGATGCAGCTTTAGAACGCCGGTTTGCTAAGGTAGAAGTTGATGAACCTACCCAAGCGGAAGCAGTCCAAATTTTACAAGGAATTCGGCCAAAATATGAAGAACACCATAAAGTTCGGATTACTGATGAAGCAATTCAACAGGCGGTAAACTTGTCGGCTCGTTACATTTCCGACCGGTTCCTTCCTGATAAGGCGATTGATTTAATTGACGAAGCAGCCGCTAAGATTCGAATCGACGCTGCCGAAAAGCAGAGTAAACGAGAAACTGACGAAGATAAGTTAGCCCGGTTGAAGACAGATAAGGAAGCCGCCATTGACCGCCAAGACTTTGAAACCGCGGCCGAAATTCGGAAAAAGGAAATGAAACTGCGGAAAAAGGTCGAACGAGCAGCTGCCCGGCAAGCAGAAGCGGAACAGCCGGTTGAATATAAGTTACAAGAAACTGGTGAAGACGTTGCTCAAATTGTTTCCGATTGGACCGGGGTGCCGGTTACTCAAATGAAGCAATCTGAATCGGAACGGTTGGTTAACTTAGAAAAAATCTTGCACGAACACGTAATTGGGCAAGACGAGGCCGTTTCTTCAGTAGCTCGGGCAATCCGACGGGCCCGGTCCGGATTGAAAAATCCTAAACGACCAATTGGTTCATTTATGTTCCTTGGCCCAACTGGGGTAGGGAAGACGGAGCTGGCGAAGACCCTTGCTAACGTAATGTTTGGTTCAGAAGATAACATGATCCGGATTGACATGTCGGAATACATGGAACGTTTTAGCACCAGCCGGTTAGTAGGTTCGGCTCCTGGATATGTTGGCTATGACGAAGGTGGCCAACTGACCGAACAAGTTCGGCGCAAGCCATACTCGGTAGTCTTATTTGATGAAGTTGAAAAGGCCCATCCGGACGTGTTTAATTTGTTGCTCCAAGTCTTCGATGATGGATTCTTGACCGATTCGAAGGGTCGCCGGGTCGACTTTAGAAATACGATCATCATTATGACTTCTAATTTAGGGGCGACGGCGTTGCGGGATGAAAAATCAGTCGGTTTTGGAGCCCAAAACATGGCTGATGATTACCAAGCAATGGCCGCAAAGGTTAAGGAAGTCTTGAAGCAAAGTTTCCGACCAGAATTCTTAAACCGGATTGACGAAACGATTGTCTTCCATTCCTTAACCAAGCCAGAGTTGCATCAAATTGTAAAATTGATGTCGAAGGATATTATTCGGCGGATGAGTGCGCAAGGAATTAACATGAAGTTCACTCCAGCCGCAATTGACGTGGTAGCCGAAGCCGGGTTTGATCCTGAATACGGTGCTCGCCCAATTCGTCGAGCACTTCAAACACAAGTAGAAGATCAACTTAGTGAAATGTTGCTTGCTGGGCAAGTTAAGGTAGGCGACGACGTGACGATCGGGGCCCGCAACCACAAAATCACTTTTAAAGTGAAGGATGCTAAACCGGTAAGCAGTACAAGTAAATAAATGATTTGACAAAGCTTTTAAAAGAGCATAGAATATAATCTGTATGTTAAAGCTGGGTTAAATGAAACAGTGCGATCTATTGTCCGCAGTGTTTTAGAAAAAAAGCAAAAATAGTTTCTTGAATTAGGAACTGTTTTTGGTTTTTTTTTGCTAAAAAACAGGTGCTGGATCAATTTGTAATCAAACTGTAACATTTAACTTGTCTTAGAAATTGGAGAGGTGAATAACTTGGCAGGACATTTAGTTAAGTATGGTAAACATCGTACGCGCCGGAGCTATGCACGAATTAAAGAAGTACTCGATTTACCAAACTTAATCGAGATTCAAACGGATTCGTACCAATGGTTCTTAGACGAAGGTCTTCGGGAAATGTTCAACGACATTATGCCGATTGAAGATTTTGCCGGTAAATTGTCACTTGAGTTCGTTGACTATCAGTTGTTAGAACCAAAGTATACCGTTGATGAAGCTCGTGAACATGAAGCAAATTACTCTGCGCCATTGCACGTTACGTTGCAGTTGACTAACCATGAAACGGGTGAAATCAAGTCTCAAGACGTCTTCTTTGGTGACTTCCCATTAATGACGGAACAAGGAACTTTCATTATTAATGGTGCTGAACGGGTTATTGTTTCACAATTGGTTCGTTCACCAGGGGTTTATTACAACTTAGACGTTGACAAAAATAATCGTAATATTTGGGGCGCAACGGTAATTCCTAACCGGGGTGCTTGGTTAGAATATGAAACTGATGCTAAGGAAGTTTCTTACGTTCGTATCGACCGGACTCGGAAGATCCCAATGACGGAATTAGTTCGGGCACTTGGTTTTGGTTCTGACGAAGAAATCATTGATATCTTTGGTGGGTCAGACAGTTTAGACTTTACCCTTGATAAAGATGTGCATAAAAATCCGGAAGATTCGCGAGTTGCGGAATCCTTAAAGGACATTTATGAACGCCTTCGTCCTGGTGAACCTAAAACTGCGGACAGTTCGCGGAGCTTATTGACTGCGCGCTTCTTTGATCCAAAGCGTTACGATATGGCACCAGTTGGTCGTTACAAAGTTAACAAGAAGTTAAGCTTGAAGACCCGCTTGCTAGGTCAAACCCTCGCTGAAACCCTTGCTGACCCAGATACAGGGGAAGTATTGGCTCAAAAGGGTGACGTTGTTGACAAAGACGTAATGAAGAAGTTGGCACCTTACCTTGATCGTCAAGATTTCAAGATGGTTACTTACCAACCTTCTGATGAAGCGGTAGTTCCAGAACCAATGACGATTCAAGTAATTAAGATTCAAGACCCTAACGATCCTGAACGTGAATTAAAGATGATCGGTAATGGGAACATTGATTTGAAGCTCAAGCACATTACTCCTGCCGATATTATTGCTTCAATTAACTACTTCTTCCTATTGCAACAAGGAATTGGTAGCACTGATGATATTGATCACTTGGGTAATCGTCGGATTCGTTCAGTTGGTGAATTGTTACAAAACCAATTCCGAATTGGTTTAGCTCGGATGGAACGAGTTGTTCGCGAACGGATGTCAATCCAAGATGCCGAAACCGTTACGCCACAACAATTAATCAATATTCGTCCAGTAGTGGCAGCAACTAAAGAATTCTTTGGTTCTTCACAATTGTCACAGTTCATGGATCAAACCAACCCGCTTGGCGAATTGTCGCATAAGCGTCGTCTTTCAGCTCTTGGACCAGGTGGTTTGACTCGTGACCGTGCTGGATACGAAGTCCGGGACGTTCACTATACTCACTATGGTCGGATGTGCCCAATTGAAACTCCCGAAGGTCCTAATATCGGATTGATCAATAACTTGGCTTCTTACGGAAAGATTAACCGTTACGGCTTTATTGAAACACCATACCGCCGGGTTTCTTGGAAAGATCACAAGGTAACCGACCGGATCGATTACTTGACTGCTGACGAAGAAGACCAATTCGTTATCGCCCAAGCGAACTCGCCGCTAAATGACGATGGTTCCTTCGTTGATGACGTAGTTATGGCTCGTCATGAAAGTGACAACATTGAAACCAGCATTGAAAACGTCGACTACATGGACGTTTCACCTAAGCAAGTAGTTGCGGTTGCGACGGCATGTATTCCTTTCTTGGAAAACGATGACTCTAACCGTGCTTTGATGGGTGCGAACATGCAGCGTCAGGCGGTTCCTTTGCTTGACCCTCACGCACCATTGATTGGTACTGGTATTGAATATAAAGCTGCACACGACTCAGGAGTTGCTTTGTTATGTCAACATCCTGGGGTTGTTGAATACGTTGACGCTCGTGAAATTCGGGTTCGTCGTGATGACGGTGCACTAGACACTTACAAATTGATGAAGTTCCGCCGTTCTAACGGTGGTAAGAACTACAACCAACGTCCAATTGTGCGGGTTAACGACAAGGTTGACGCCGACGATGTATTGGCTGATGGTCCATCAATGGAATTAGGTGAATTAGCGCTCGGTCAAAACCCATTGATTGCCTTCATGACGTGGCAAGGTTATAACTTCGAAGATGCGATTGCGATTAACGAACGCTTGGTTCGCGACGACGTTTATACTTCTATTCATATTGAAGAATATGAATCAGAAGCGCGTGACACGAAGTTAGGACCGGAAGAAATGACCCGTGAAATTCCAAACGTTGGTGAAGATGCATTGCGTAACCTTGACCAAGACGGAATTGTGCGGATTGGTGCTGAAGTCCAAGATGGCGACATCTTAGTTGGTAAAGTTACTCCTAAAGGGGTGACAGAACTTTCCGCTGAAGAACGGTTGTTACACGCTATCTTTGGTGAAAAGGCTCGTGAAGTTCGCGATACATCACTCCGTGTGCCACATGGTGGCGGCGGTATCGTCCAAGACGTGAAGATCTTCACTCGGGAAAATGGTGATGAACTTTCTCCTGGCGTTAACATGATGGTTCGAGTTTACATTGCTCAAAAACGTAAGCTTCAAGTTGGGGATAAGATGGCCGGCCGTCATGGTAACAAGGGTACCGTTTCGGTAGTTATTCCAGAAGAAGATATGCCATACATGCCAGATGGTACTCCAATCGACATTATGCTTAGTCCAATGGGTGTGCCTTCCCGTATGAATATCGGACAAGTTTTGGAATTGCATTTGGGAATGGCAGCTCGGAACCTAGGAATTCACATGACTACACCTGTTTTTGATGGTGCTCGTGACGAAGACATTTGGGAAGCCGTTGCCGAAGCTGGTATGGACTCCGATGCGAAGTCTGTATTGTACGATGGCCGAACAGGTGAACCGTTTGAACAACGGGTTGCGGTTGGTGTCATGCACTACATGAAGCTCGCCCACATGGTTGACGATAAGATTCATGCTCGTTCTATTGGACCTTACTCATTAGTTACGCAACAACCACTTGGTGGTAAAGCACAATTTGGTGGACAGCGTTTTGGTGAAATGGAAGTTTGGGCCCTTGAAGCTTATGGTGCAGCTTACACATTGCAAGAAATCTTAACTTACAAGTCTGATGATATTGTGGGACGGGTTAAGACTTATGAAGCAATCGTGAAGGGTGAATCAATTCCTCGTCCTGGCGTACCGGAATCATTCCGCGTGTTGGTTAAGGAATTGCAAGCTTTAGGACTAGACATGAAGGTTCTTGGAGAAGATAAGCAAGAGGTTGAACTTCGTGATATGGACGAAGATGATGATGAAGTTGTCAACGTTGATGCTCTAAGCAAGTATGCCGAAAAGCAAAAGGCGGCTAATGCTAACGAAGCTGACTCGTCAACAACGGAATCTACTCCTGTGGAAACTGAAAACAACCAAAATTAATTTTTATAAAAGAAAGAGGAGGTCAGTCCGTTGATCGATGTTAATAAATTCGAAAGTATGCAAATCGGTTTAGCTTCGCCTGATAAGATCCGGATGTGGTCGTATGGGGAAGTTAAGAAACCAGAAACCATCAACTATCGAACTTTAAAACCAGAAAAAGATGGGTTATTCGACGAACGCATTTTTGGACCGACTAAGGATTACGAATGTGCTTGTGGAAAGTACAAACGGATTCGTTATAAGGGAATTGTTTGTGATCGTTGTGGTGTTGAAGTTACTAAGTCAAAAGTTCGTCGCGAACGGATGGGACATATTGAACTTGCAGCTCCAGTAACTCACATCTGGTACTTTAAAGGTATTCCAAGTCGGATGGGCTTAGTACTTGACATGAGCCCTCGTTCATTGGAAGAAATTATTTACTTTGCTTCTTACGTAGTTGTTGATCCTGGTGATACTCCACTTGAAAAGAAGCAATTGCTAACTGAACGTGAATACCGGGCTAAGTTAGACGAATACGGAAATCGTTTCGTAGCTAAGATTGGTGGGGAAGCTATCCAAGCCTTGCTACAAAGCGTGGATCTAGAAAAAGAAGCTAACTTACTAAAAGAAGAATTGAAGGAAGCTTCTGGCCAAAAACGGACGCGTGCCGTACGTCGTTTGGACATTATTGAAGCCTTCATCAAGTCTGGTAACCATCCGGATTGGATGGTAATGGATGCTATCCCAGTTATTCCGCCAGATCTTCGTCCAATGGTTCAATTGGATGGTGGCCGTTTTGCTACTTCCGACTTGAACGATTTGTATCGGCGGGTAATTAACCGGAATAACCGGTTGAAACGCTTATTAGACTTGAACGCACCGGGAATTATCGTGCAAAACGAAAAACGGATGCTCCAAGAAGCGGTAGATGCGTTGATCGATAATGGTCGGCGTGGTCGTCCGGTTGCTGGTCCTGGTAACCGTCCGTTGAAGTCACTCTCTCACATGCTGAAAGGTAAGCAAGGACGTTTCCGTCAAAACTTACTTGGTAAGCGGGTTGACTACTCCGGACGTTCGGTTATTGATGTTGGTCCATCATTAAAGATGAACCAAATGGGTCTCCCAGTTCCAATGGCAATGGAATTATTCAAGCCATTCATTATGAAGGAATTGGTTAGCCGGAACTTAGCTTCTAACATTAAGAACGCTAAGCGGAAAATCGATCGTAAAGACGAAGAAGTTTATGACGTTTTAGAAGATGTTATTAAGGAACATCCCGTGCTATTGAACCGGGCCCCTACTTTGCATCGACTTGGTATTCAAGCCTTTGAACCAGTTCTTGTTAGTGGTAAGGCAATGCGGCTTCACCCATTAGCTTGTGAAGCTTATAACGCTGACTTTGATGGGGACCAAATGGCGATCCACGTTCCGCTATCTAACGAAGCTCAAGCAGAAGCACGGCTCTTAATGCTTGCTGCTCACCACATTTTGGCACCTAAGGATGGTAAGCCAGTGGTTACGCCTTCTCAAGATATGGTTATCGGTAACTACTGGTTAACCATGGAACGTGCTGAAAGCGTCGGGGAAGGAATGATCTTTAACGACCTCGACGAAGTTAAACTTGCTTTGCAAAATGGTTACGTATCAATTCACACCCGAATTGGGGTGCGGGCAAGTTCAATGCCTGAAAAGCCATTTACCGATCAACAACGGCAACAAATTTTGATCACCACGGCTGGTAAGATGTTGTTCAACGACATTTTGCCAAAGGATTTTGTTTATCTGAACGCGCCAACTAACGAAAACTTAGTTAACGGTACGCCGGATGAATACTTCCTTGAAGCTGGTGAAGATATTCATGAACAATTGAACCAACGTCCGCTACTTTCACCGTTCAAGTCTGGATTCTTGAGTGATGTAATTGCGGAAGTTTACAAGCAATACAAAGTTACCGAAACTTCCTTGCTCCTTGACCGGATGAAGGATCTTGGTTTCTACCGTTCCACACTTTCTGGATTAACCGTGGGGATTGCGGATATTACCAACTTGCCGGACAAGCCTGCGATTATTGCTGCAGCGCATAAGAAGGTCGCAACGGTTACTAAACAATTCCGTCGTGGTTTGATTACGGATGACGAACGTTATGAACGGGTTATTGGAATTTGGAACGATGCTAAGGATGAAATTCAACAACGGTTGATGGATACCTTCGATCCACAAAATCCAATCTTCATGATGTCGGATTCTGGTGCTCGTGGTAACATCTCTAACTTTACGCAGCTTGCCGGGATGCGTGGTTTGATGGCTGCGCCTAATGGTAAGATCATGGAATTGCCAATCTTGTCAAACTTCCGTGAAGGACTTAGCGTTTTGGAAATGTTTATTTCTACTCACGGTGCTCGTAAAGGAATGACCGATACGGCCTTGAAGACCGCTAACTCAGGTTACTTGACTCGTCGTTTGGTTGACGTTGCCCAAGATGTTATCGTTCGTGAAAAGGATTGTGGTACTGACCGCGGTCTATTGATCACTGCGATTGCAGAAGGTAACGAAATGATTGAACCACTTTACGACCGGATCCTTGGTCGTTACACCATGAAGTCGGTTATCAATCCAGAAACTGGCAAGGTGATCGTGGGTCAAAACGAAATGATCGACGAACGTAGTGCACAAGAAATCATTGATGCTGGTATCCAAGAAGTAACTATCCGTTCCGCATTTACATGTAACACGGCTCACGGGGTTTGTGAAAAGTGTTACGGCCGGAACATGGCTACTGGTGACCGGGTTGAAGTTGGTGAAGCAGTTGGTACAGTTGCTGCTCAATCAATCGGTGAACCAGGTACTCAGCTTACCATGCGTAACTTCCATACTGGTGGGGTTGCTGGTAACGCCGATATTACCCAAGGTCTTCCACGTATCCAAGAAATTGTGGAAGCTCGTAATCCTAAGGGACCTGCTGAAATTTCCGAAGTTACTGGGGTGGTTGAATCCATTGAAGAAGATCCTGCCGAAGGTACTAAGGAAGTTACCGTTAAGGGTGAAACAGATACCCGGACGTATAGCTTACCAATCACTGCCCGCATGAAGGTAGCTGAAGGTGACTACATCCACCGTGGTGCACCACTTAACGAAGGTTCTATCGATCCGAAGAAGCTTATCAAGGTTCGTGACGTACTTTCTACTGAAAACTACTTGCTCAGTGAAATCCAAAAGGTTTACCGTATGCAAGGTATTGAAATCAGTGACAAGCACGTTGAAATCATGATTCGTCAAATGCTTCGGAAAGTACGGGTTATGGATCCAGGTGACACAGATATTCTTCCAGGAACGTTGATGGACATCGACGACTTCAAGAAGGATAACTACAAGACCTTGATCGCTGGTGGAATCCCGGCAACATCTCGTCCAGTAATTCTTGGTATTACTAAGGCTGCTTTGGAAACTAATAGTTTCTTATCCGCGGCTTCCTTCCAAGAAACTACCCGAGTATTGACGGACGCAGCTATTCGCGGTAAGAACGATCCGTTGGTTGGTTTGAAGGAAAATGTTATTATCGGTAAGATTATTCCTGCCGGTACTGGAATGACAGACTACCGTCAAATTAAACCAGAAGTGGTTGGTGGCAATACTGAACAACCACAAACGTTAAGCGACGTTGAAAAAGAAATGAACGAAACAATTGAAAATTAATTGTGAATTTTAAAAGGGTGTTCCAAGTTATTTTGACTTGGAACACCCTTTTTTGTTAGGAATGGAATTTAATTTTAGAAGTTGCTGCGCAGACTTTGGGCGAGCTGGTCGAAGCGGTCGTAAAAGGCAGCTGCATTAACCTGGGTAACAAAGGTGACGGGACGTCCCGTCGGATCCGGATACGTTTTTCCAGCCGAAATCCCCTTAGAAACCACCTTTACATTTAGTGGCTTGCTAGAAACTAGTTCAGGATACTTGCTAATTAAGGTGGTGAGCACGTCCCAAAGGTAGTAAGTTGAATTAGCTTCGAAAGAGTGCACTAATGAGTAACCTTGACCAATCAAGTCGAGAGCGGGGTACTGCCGTTGTTTTGCCCAACGTTGACGTAGCGCAGTGGTGAGGGGGACTTGGTTAGTACTGTCTAGGCTGACGATAGTAATCGGTAAATCGTTATCAAATACAGTTTGCACTGCCTCGGGGTCCCAAAAAGCGTTCCATTCAGCAGAGCCGTCGTGTGCAGGTTCGGCTACGTTTCCGATCCCGTTCATTGAGCCCCCCATCCAGAATAGCCGATCAATTTTGGCGGTGATGGTGGGATCAACTGCTAAAGCACGTGCTAAATCAGTCAATGGACCAGTCATTACGAGGGTGACTGGCACAGATGATTGCTGAAGCTTTTGGACCATGTCGAGGTGCGCCGGCTGTTTAGCTAACCGAGTTTGGGGATTACCCTCATTGAGGTGTTCATTTAAAATCGGGAAATCATCGAACGAAAATGCACTTAGCCGCCATTCCTTAGGAAATTGGTTGACTGGTCGGGAATCGGATTGGGCCACTTCGAGTTGGCTAGGCGAACCGAATAGATCGATAATTTTGCGCGATGCCGAAACGGCGGGTTCGACGTAAGAGTCGGCGCCCACGGCACTAACCCCGACAATTTCCGTATCTGGAAAAGCGAGTAATAAAATCAACGAAACTAAATCATCAACGTTGCCGTCGTGATTGAAATAAATTTTTTGCATGATGGTAACCCCCTAAATTTGATTATGGTTATCTTAGCATAATTAGTTGTGGAGCTGAATGGTTAATATAGGTAAGGATTAACCAATTGGCGGCAAAAAGGCAGGGGACGAAGGCAACCATTCGTTGTTTGGTAACCATTATGCGCACTAACGCAATTAAGCAGGCTAAGCAAATAATTCCTGAAGTTACGGACGTCCCGAATAGGAGGGCAAGAAAAACCATTACTTCAAGGTCGCCTTGACCCATTTTTTGAAAAAAACGCTGGTTTTCAAAGTTATTTAATAGTAAAACGGTTAATAGCACGAGTGCTGCAAATTTCACACCGCTAAAGGATTGGTAAGTTTCAAATAGCGCGGGAAATAGCAAAATTTGGGAGTGGATTTGTCTAGTGGCGTAATCTTCTACACTAAGAAAACTTAGAATCAGCAGAGTTAGAAGTGTAAAGGGTTCGCCAGTAGTTAGTTGTATGGTTAACCAAAAGCCGATCCCGCTAACGACTTCGAGACCCAGCATTTTGAGGGGAATCTGGTTTCCGCAAAAAAGACAGCGCCCCTTGCTAAAGCAGTAGCTAAAAATAGGGAATAAACAAAAGTAGGGTAGGGGAGTTAAACAATAATCACAATGGGAAGCGGGAAAAGTAATGGAATCCCCGGTTAAGCGACGTTGATAAGTAGCCATTAAAAAAGATCCCCACGAACAGCCAAAGTAAAAAATTAAAAAATGATAGAATAATAGCATTGAATTTTCCTCCTCGGTAACCGTAACTAAGTATAAAACTACGAAACTAACGGAGCGTTTTTTTAATTGATTAACTTGCATTCAATAAAATTGCGTGATATTCTATTTAAGGTGCTTTTTGTGGACAGGTTCTCTGCGCAAATGCAGACATGCTGACTGGAAACGTTAGCCCTGGTACCCGTCCTGGCCATCTTTTTTATAGCAAAAAAAGAACCGCCTGGATATGTGTACTTAAAAATACTTAAATTATTTTTCAATTATTTGGAAGGAGAAACATCGATGCCTACAATTAACCAATTGGTTCGTAAGGGTCGTCGTTCTCAAAGCTCGAAGTCAAAGGCTCCAGCTTTGAACTACGGCTACAACAGCATGAAGAAGTCTCAAGTTAATAATCCAGCTCCTCAAAAACGTGGAGTTGCAACACGTGTCGGTACTATGACACCTAAGAAGCCTAACTCAGCTTTGCGTAAGTATGCTCGTGTTCGTTTATCTAACTTGATCGAAGTTACAGCATACATTCCTGGTATTGGTCACAACCTTCAAGAACATAGTGTTGTCTTGATCCGTGGTGGACGTGTAAAGGATTTACCTGGTGTTCGTTACCATGTTATCCGTGGTGCACTTGATACAGCAGGGGTTACTGATCGTAAACAAAGCCGTTCTAAATACGGTACAAAGAAGCCTAAGAAGTAAGGAGGTCGTGTATAAATGCCAAGAAAAGGTCCAGCACCAAAACGCGAAGTATTACCAGATCCAATTTATAACTCAAAGCTTGTTACACGCTTAATCAACCGTTTAATGTTAGATGGTAAGCGTGGAAAAGCTTCAAAGATTCTATACAAAGCTTTCGATATTATCGAAAAGGAAACGGGTTCTCAACCAACTGAAGTATTCGAAGAAGCAATGAACAACATCATGCCTGTCCTTGAAGTTAAGGCTCGTCGTGTTGGTGGTTCTAACTACCAAGTTCCGATCGAAGTACGTCCAGACCGTCGTACAACCCTTGGTTTACGTTGGTTAGTTAACTACGCTCGTCTCCGTGGTGAACACACAATGTCAGAACGTCTTGCACGTGAAATCATGGATGCTGCTAACAACACTGGTGCATCTGTTAAGAAACGTGAAGATACACATAAGATGGCTGAAGCTAACCGTGCCTTTGCACATTATCGTTGGTAAAATTCAGTCGTTGCAATTACTTGTTGCAACCATTGATGACTATTATATGGATGCATATAGTAGTCATTTTTTCTAACAGGCTATTAATTGATTTCATTGGAAGGAGAAACTTTAAATAATGGCTAACAAACGTGAGTTTCCTTTAGAAAAGACTCGTAACATCGGTATCATGGCTCACATTGATGCTGGTAAGACTACCACAACCGAACGAATCTTGTACTATACAGGTAAAATCCACAAAATCGGTGAAACCCATGATGGTGCTTCACAAATGGACTGGATGGAACAAGAACAAGAACGTGGGATCACAATCACATCCGCTGCTACAACTGCAGCATGGAAAGACCACCGGATTAACATCATTGATACCCCAGGACACGTGGACTTCACTATCGAAGTTGAACGTTCCCTCCGGGTGCTTGATGGTGCGGTAGCCGTTCTTGATGCACAAGCAGGGGTTGAACCACAAACTGAAACAGTTTGGCGTCAAGCTTCTGATTACAACGTTCCCCGGATCGTTTTTGCTAACAAGATGGATAAGATCGGTGCTAACTTCGACTTCTCCGTACAATCATTACGTGACCGTCTTCAAGCTAATGCTTTACCAATTCAAATGCCAATCGGTGCCGAAGATGACTTTGAAGGGGTTATTGACTTAGTTGAAATGAAGGCCGACTTGTATGATGAAGACGAATTAGGTACCGAATGGGATACCGTTGAAATTCCTGACCAATACAGGGAAGAAGCTGAAAAACGTCGTGGCGAAATGCTTGAAATTTTAGCTGACGTTGACGAAAACATCATGGAAAAATACCTTGGCGGTGAAGAAATTTCTACTGATGAAATCAAAGCTGCTATCCGTAAGGGTACTTTGTCACTTGAATTGTTCCCAGTACTTGCTGGTTCAGCATTCAAGAACAAGGGTGTTCAAATGATGTTAGACGCTGTTGTGGATTACTTACCATCTCCATTGGATGTTAAGCCATACGGTGCTACAGATCCTGATACTGGTGAAGAAGTTCAATTGATTGCCGGCGACGACAAGCCATTTGCTGCTTTGGCATTTAAGGTTGCTACTGACCCATTTGTTGGTCGTTTGACATTTATCCGTGTTTACCAAGGTACTTTGGAATCTGGTTCATACGTATTAAATGCTACAAAGAACAAGCGTGAACGGGTTGGTCGTTTGCTACAAATGCACTCTAACCAACGTCAAGAAATCCCAGAAGTATTCTCTGGTGATATCGCTGCCGCAATCGGTTTGAAGAACACTACTACTGGTGATTCTTTAACTGATCCAGATCATCCATTACACTTGGAATCAATGCAATTCCCAGAACCAGTTATCGAAGTTGCCGTTGAACCAAAATCAAAGGCTGACCAAGATAAGATGGACGTTGCTTTACAAAAACTTGCTGAAGAAGATCCTTCATTCCGTGCTGAAACTAACCCAGAAACTGGGGAAACAGTTATCGCCGGAATGGGTGAACTTCACTTGGATATCATCGTTGACCGGATGAAGCGTGAATTTAACGTTGAAGCTAAGATTGGTGCTCCACAAGTTTCTTACCGTGAAGCATTTACAAAACAAACTTCTGCTCAAGGTAAGTTTGTTCGTCAATCTGGTGGTAAAGGTCAATATGGTGATGTTTGGATCGAATTCACACCTAACGAAGAAGGTAAAGGATTCGAATTCGAAGACGCTATCGTTGGTGGTGTAGTTCCTCGTGAATACATTCCATCAGTTGAACAAGGTTTGAAGGAAGCTATGAATAACGGTGTTCTTGCAGGTTATCCATTAGTTGACTTGAAGGCTAAGTTATACGATGGTAGTTACCACGAAGTCGATTCTAGTGAAGCTGCCTTCAAGGTTGCTGCTTCAATCGCTTTACGGGAAGCTGCTAAGACGGCTGCACCAGTTATCTTAGAACCAGTTATGAAGGTTGAAATCCGTGTTCCAGAAGAATACATGGGTGATATCATGGGTCAAGTAACTGCTCGTCGTGGTCGTGTTGAAGGTATGGAAGCAATTGCTGGTGCTGAAGAAATCCACGCATTTGTTCCACTTTCAGAAATGTTTGGCTATGCAACTACGCTTCGTTCTGCATCACAAGGTCGTGGTACATTTACAATGACCTTTGATCACTACGAACCAGTTCCAAAGTCAATCCAAGAAGAAATTATCAAGAAAAATGGCGGAAAAGCTGAATAATTTCTAAAATCGAAGTTCTCTTTTTTAACGTTTAAAGCGTTAGGGAAGGGAACTTCTTTTTTTGCAAAAAAATCGCTAAATGCCCTTGCCACGGGGGCGTTTTTCATGTATCATAATCAAGTACCGTGTAAAAACGAGGGGGCATACTGCCCTCCCCACGGTGGTGTATAAGCAGAGCGTTGATGTGAAAGGTTGCGACACACCCGGCCGCTTTGCCACAGGGTGTGGCGGTAATTTTCACGGAGCAAGTCTTATTTTTAAAATAGACGAGGGAGGTAACACAATGGCAAAACAAAAAATTCGTATTCGCCTTAAGGCTTACGAACATCGTATTTTAGATCAATCTGCTGACAAGATTGTTGAAACAGCAAAACGCACTGGTGCAACAATTTCGGGTCCAATCCCATTGCCAACAGAACGCACAGTTTACACTGTTTTGAGTTCTCCACACAAGTTCAAGAAGGCTCGTGAACAGTTTGAAATGCGCACACATAAGCGTTTGATTGATATCGTTAACCCTACACCAAAGACAGTTGATTCTTTGATGAAGCTTGACTTGCCAAGCGGTGTAGATATCGAAATCAAATTATAATTTTAAAGCACAAACGGAGGTGTACTAATGACCACAAAAGGAATCTTAGGTAAGAAGGTCGGAATGACACAGGTTTTCACTGAAGCTGGTGAATTAATCCCAGTTACAGTAATCGATACTACTCCTAACGTTGTATTGCAACTTAAGACTGTTGAAAACGACGGTTATGCAGCAGCTCAATTAGGTTTTGACGACAAGCGTCAAGTATTGAGTAACAAACCTGAACAAGGCCACGTAGCAAAAGCAAATACAAATCCTAAGCGCTTCATTCACGAAATCAGAGATGTTGAGCTTGGGGAAGATGTTAAAGTCGGAGACAAGATCGCAGCAGACATCTTTGAAGCAGGTGACTTCGTCGATGTAACTGGTACTACTAAGGGACATGGTTTCCAAGGTGTTATCAAAAAAGACGGTCAACGTCGTGGTCCGATGGCGCACGGTTCTCGTTACCACCGTCGTCCTGGTTCATTGGGAGCAATTATTAACCGCGTGTTCCCAGGTAAGAAGTTGCCAGGTCGCATGGGTAACAAGACAGTTACAATTCAAAATCTAGAAATCGTTAAGGCAGATACAGAAAACAACGTACTTTTGGTTAAGGGTAACGTACCTGGCGCTAAGAAGTCATACGTAGTTGTTAAGAGTACTGTAAAAAACACATCTAAATAAGAGAGGAGGACCAATAAATGGCTAACGTATCATTATTCAAACAAGACGGAACTCAAAACGGAACCGTTGAATTAAATGCCGACATCTTCGGTATTGAACCCAACAACGATGTGGTCTTTGAAGCCGTAGTTATGCAACGTGCATCTATGCGCCAAGGAACACACGCAGTAAAGAATCGTAGTGCTGTACGTGGTGGTGGTAAGAAACCATGGCGTCAAAAGGGTACTGGACGTGCTCGTCAAGGTTCAATTCGTTCACCACAATGGCGTGGCGGAGGAATTGTCTTCGGACCTACTCCTCGTTCATACGCATACAGCATTCCAAAGAAAATGCGTCGCTTAGCATTGAAGTCAGTACTTTCACAAAAGGTATTGGATGAAAGCTTGGTTGTTGTTGATGAATTTAAGTTCGAAACTCCAAAGACAAAGGACTTTGCTCAATCATTAAGCAAACTTAATGTTGAAAAGAAAGCTCTATTAGTTCTTGAAGAAGATAACGAAAGTGCTGTATTGGCTGCTCGTAATTTATCTAACGTAAAAATTGTTGAACCAACTGGTATCAACGTTTTAGATATTATGAATAGCGACAAACTTGTCATTACACAAAAGGCTCTTTCTCAAGTAGAGGAGGCTCTAGCATAATGGAATCACGTGATATTATTTTACGCCCAGTTGTTACCGAAGCATCCATGGCGTTGATTGACGACAAGCGTTACACGTTTGACGTAGATCCTCGTGCTACAAAGACTCAAGTTAAGAAAGCTATCGAAGAGATCTTTGATGTTAAGGTAATCAAGGTTAACATTATGAATGTTAAAGGTAAGTTGAAGCGCCAAGGCCGTTACGCTGGTTACACAAAGAAGCGTCGTAAGGCAATCGTTCAACTTTCAGAAGATTCAAAAGAAATCCAATTATTTGGTGAAGAATAAAAAATAGGAGGGAAACAACGTGGGGATTAAGAAATTTAAGCCAACAACGAATGCTCGTCGTGGCATGACACAATTGGACTACGCTGAAATTACAAAGAAGCGTCCAGAAAAGTCATTGTTGGAATCTCAAAGCCATTCAGCTGGTCGTAACAACTACGGTCGGATGACGGTTCGCCATCGTGGTGGTGGTAACAAGCGTCAATACCGGATCATCGACTTTAAGCGGATTAAAGACGATGTGCCAGCAACAGTTAAGGCAATCGAATATGATCCAAACCGTTCAGCTAACATTGCATTGCTTGTTTACGCTGATGGTGTTAAATCATACATCATTGCTCCTAAAGGTTTAAAAGTTGGCGACCAAGTTCAATCTGGACCTGAAGCCGACATTAAAGTAGGTAACGCGCTACCACTTGCAAACATTCCTGTTGGTACAGTTATCCACAATATCGAATTAAAACCAGGTAAGGGTGGACAACTTGTTCGTTCTGCTGGTACATCAGCTCAATTACTTGGTAAAGAAGGCAAGTATGCACTTGTTCGTCTTGCATCTTCAGAAGTTCGTATGATTCTTGCTACAAACCGTGCCACAATTGGTGCTGTAGGTAACGAAGAACACGAATTAATCAACGTTGGTAAAGCTGGTCGTAACCGTTACGCTGGTCAACGTCCACACGTTCGTGGTTCTGTAATGAACCCTAACGATCATCCACATGGTGGTGGTGAAGGTAAGGCACCTATCGGACGTCCATCTCCACTTTCTCCATGGGGTAAGAAAACAATTGGTAAGAAGACTCGTAACAAACATAACAAGTCAAACAAATTTATCGTTCGTGGTCGTAAACGCGGTCGCTTAGGTAATATCTAGAACAGTTTTCGAAGGAGGTCAAATTAATGGGTCGTAGTTTAAAAAAGGGACCATTCGCTGATGAACATCTTTTGAAGAAGATCGATGCACAAAAAGATCAAGAAAAGAAATCAGTTATCAAGACATGGTCACGTCGTTCAACAATTTTTCCAAGTTTCATCGGTTACACAATCGCTGTATACGATGGTAGAAAACATGTTCCAGTTTATATCCAAGATGATATGGTTGGTCATAAGCTTGGCGAATTTGTTCCAACTCGCACATTCCGTGGTCACGGTGGCGACGACAAAAAGACATCTGGAAAGTAAGGAGGATGAATCATGGCTGAACAAGTAACATCTGCACAGGCAACTGCAAAGACTGTTCGGATTGCCGCTCGTAAGGTTCGTCTCGTAGTCGATCTTATCAGAGGTAAAAGTGTCGCTGAAGCTTTTGCAATTCTTAAATTTACACCGCGCAGTGCTTCACCTATCGTAGAAAAGGTATTGAAGTCTGCAGTGGCGAATGCTGAAAATAACTTTGATTTGGATCGTGAAGATTTGGTAATTAGCAAAGTCTTTGTTAACGAAGGACCAACGTTGAAACGTTTCCGTCCACGTGCTAAGGGCTCGGCATCACCAATCAACAAACGGACAAGTCATATTACAGTTGTAGTATCAGAAAAATAGGAGGGATAACGCGTGGGTCAAAAAGTAAATCCTAATGGATTCCGTGTTGGTGTCATTCGTGATTGGCAAGCAAAATGGTATGCTGATAAAGACTTTGCTAAGTTCCTTGGCGAAGACATCAAGATTCGTGAATTTATCGCAAAGCAACTCACTGATGCTTCCGTATCTACTGTTGAAATTGAACGTGCTGCAAATCGTGTTAACATTTCAATTCACACTGCAAAACCAGGTATGGTTATCGGTAAAGGTGGATCAGAAGTTGAAAAGTTGCGTAAACAACTAAATGAATTAACTGGCAAACGTGTTCACATCAACATCGTTGAAATCAAGAAACCTGATCTTGAAGCAAAACTTGTTGGTGAAAACATTGCTGCTCAACTAGAAGGACGGGTTGCATTCCGTCGTGCTATGAAACAAGCTATGCAACGCTCAATGCGTGCCGGCGCTAAAGGTATTAAGACACAAGTTGCAGGTCGTCTAAACGGAGCCGACATGTCACGTGTAGAACACTATTCCGAAGGTAAGGTTCCTCTTCACACATTACGTGCTGATGTGGATTACGCTTGGGTTGAAGCTCGTACTACATACGGTCAACTTGGTGTTAAGACATGGGTTTACCGTGGTGAAATTTTACCTGAAGCAAAGGAAGCTAATAACAACTCTAAAGAACAAGGAGGGAAATAAGCATGTTAGTACCTAAGAGAGTAAAACATCGTCGCGAACATCGTGGACGGATGCGTGGTGCCGCTAAAGGCGGTAAGACAGTTACTTTTGGTGAATTCGGCTTACAAGCATTGACTTCATCATGGATTACTAACCGCCAAATTGAAGCTGCTCGTATCGCAATGACGCGTTACATGAAGCGTGGCGGTAAAGTTTGGATTAAGATTTTCCCTCATAAATCATACACATCTAAAGGTGTGGGTGTTCGTATGGGTAATGGTAAAGGTACTCCAGAAGGCTGGGTTGCACCAGTAAAACGCGAAAAGGTTATGTTTGAAGTTGCAGGTGTTCCTGAAGAAGTTGCCCGCGAAGCTCTTCGCTTGGCAGCTATGAAACTTCCTGTTAAGACAAAGATTATCGCACGCGAGGAAGTAGGTGGCGAATCAGATGAAGGCTAAAGAAATTAATGAATTAACCACTGACGAAATGATCAACAAGGAAAAAGAGTACAAGGACGAGTTATTCAACCTACGTTTCCAATTGGCAACTGGCCAACTTGAAAACACTGCTCGCCTTAAAGCTGTTCGCAAGAACATTGCGCGGATCAAAACTGCTCTACGTCAACAAGAATTAAACAAGTAAAAGAATACGAAGGGAGGACTTAGTCAATGAGTGAAGAACGTAACGCACGAAAGGTTTACCAAGGACGCGTAGTTTCTGACAAGATGGATAAGACTATCACAGTCCAAATCGATACTTACAAGACACATCCAGTTTACGGTAAACGTGTAAAGTACTCAAAGAAATATAAGGCACATGACGAAAATAACGCTGCAAAGAAGGGCGATATCGTAACAATCATGGAAACAAGACCTTTGTCTGCAACAAAGAGATTCCGTTTGCTTGATATCGTTGAAAAAGCAGTTATTATCTAGCTCATGTTTCGTATTCTGATACAAAATTGAAGGGAGGACACTAACTGTGATCCAACAAGAGAGTCGTTTGAAAGTTGCTGACAATTCTGGAGCACGTGAACTGTTGGTTATTAAGGTATTGGGTGGTTCCCGTGTTAAATTTGGTTACATTGGTGACGTTGTGGTTGCTACGGTTAAACAAGCAACACCAGGTGGCGTTGTCAAAAAAGGTGACGTTGTCAAAGCGGTTGTTGTTCGTACAAAACAAGGCGCACATCGTGCTGATGGTTCATACATCAAATTTGACGAAAATGCTGCAGTATTAATTAAAGATGATAAGAGTCCACAAGGAACACGTATCTTTGGCCCAGTTGCACGTGAATTACGTGATAAGGACTACATGAAGATTGTTTCTTTGGCTCCTGAAGTATTGTAATCGACCATCATAACGAAGGAGGTGCGCCATTAAATGTTCGTAAAAGTTGGCGACAAAGTTCGCGTAATCAGCGGAAAAGACAAGGGCAAGGAAGGTACCATCAAACAAACACTTGCTAAAAAGAACCGTGTTGTTGTTGAAGGCATTAACATGATTAAAAAACATCAAAAGCCTAACAATGCAAATCCTCAAGGTGGAATTCTTGATATTGAAGCACCAATCGATGTTTCAAACGTAATGCTTATCGATCCATCAACTAATGAACCAACTCGGGTTGGTTTCAAGGTTGTTGATGGTAAAAAAGTTCGTGTTTCTAAAAAAACTGGCGAAAGTATCGACAAGTAATCTAAACGGAGGGAGGAAAATAAATTCATGGCAAATCGTTTAAAAGAAAAGTTCGTTAACGAAATTACACCTGATCTAGTTAAGAAATTTGACTACACATCAGTTATGCAAGTACCAAAGATTGAAAAAATCGTTTTGAATATGGGTGTTGGTGATGCAGTTGCTAACTCAAAGAACCTTGATGAAGCTGTTGCTGAATTAGCACTTATTTCAGGACAAAAGCCACTTGTTACAAAGGCTAAAAAGTCAATTGCTGGATTCCGTCTTCGTGAAGGTATGTCAATTGGTGCCAAAGTTACACTTCGTGGTGAAAGAATGTATGACTTCTTAGACAAGTTGATCAACGTTTCATTACCTCGAGTTCGTGATTTCCACGGTGTTAGCCGTACCGCCTTTGATGGCCGCGGTAACTACACATTAGGTGTTCGCGAACAATTGATTTTCCCAGAAATCGATTTTGATAATGTTAACCGTGTTCGTGGTTTGGATATCGTAATCGTTACGACAGCAAACACTGACGAAGAATCACGTGAATTATTGGCAGAATTTGGAATGCCATTTGAAAAGTAAGCGAAGGGAGCAAACAAATTGGCTAAAAAATCATTAGTTGTAAAGAGTGAACGTCCTGCTAAGTTCTCAACTCAAGCATATACTCGTTGCGAACGTTGTGGCCGTCCACACTCTGTATACCGTAAATTCCATTTATGCCGTATTTGCCTTCGTGAATTAGCTCATGAAGGACAAATTCCTGGTATGAAGAAAGCTAGTTGGTAAAAAGAAATCAGAGTTAAAGGAGGGTAATACTGAATGTCTATGACAGATCCGATTGCAGACTTTCTTACTCGTATTCGTAATGCGAACATGGTTCGTCACGAATCTTTAGAAGTACCTGCATCAAAAATTAAGAAGGATATTGCTGAAATTCTTAAGAACGAAGGCTTTATCAAAGATGTTGAATATATTGACGATGACAAACAAGGCATCATTCGTGTATTCCTAAAATATGGAAAGAACAACGAACGAGTTATCTCTGGTTTGAAGCGTATTTCAAAACCTGGATTACGTTCATACGTAAAAGCTGATGAAGTTCCGAAGGTGTTGAATGGTTTGGGTATCGCAATCATCTCAACTTCTGAAGGTGTAATCACAGATAAAGAAGCACGCGCTAAGAAAATCGGTGGAGAAGTATTAGCTTACATCTGGTAATTTTTTAGATAAGGAGGTGCCGTTCAATGAGCCGTATCGGTAGAAAACCAGTTGAAGTTCCAGCTGGTGTTGAAATTAAACAAGACGGAAACGTCGTTACTGTTAAAGGACCTAAGGGTGAATTAACACGCACAATGAGTGCGGATATTAAAATGAACGTTGAAGGAAATGTTGTTACATTTGATCGTCCAAGCGATGATAACAAGATGCGCGCATTACATGGTACTACACGCGCTAACTTTAACAACATGGTTGAAGGAGTAACCAACGGTTTCGAAAAGAAACTCGAATTAGTCGGTGTTGGTTACCGTGCTCAACTTAAAGGTAAGAAGCTTGTTTTGAACCTAGGTTACTCAAACCCAGTTGAAATGGAAGCTCCTGAAGACCTTAAGGTAGAAGTACCTGACAACACACACATTAATATCAGTGGAATTAGCAAGCAACGCGTTGGTGATTTTGCCGCTGAAATCCGTGCCGTACGTTCACCAGAACCTTACAAAGGTAAAGGGGTTCGCTACGTTGGTGAATACGTTCGCCGCAAGGAAGGTAAGACAGGTAAGTAATCTAGCAGCTTGATATAGTTAGCTGATAATTTAAAAATATGAGGTGAAAATTTTGATTTCAAAACCAGATAAGAATAAGAAACGTCAACGTCGTCACGCACGTATTCGTTCAAAAATCTCTGGTACTGCAGAGTGCCCACGCTTAAATGTATATCGTTCTAACAAAAACATCTACGCTCAAGTAATTGATGACGTAGCGGGTGTAACGCTAGTTAGTGCCTCAACATTAGATAGCGAAGTTTCAGGTGGCTCAAAGACTGAAGCTGCTGCACAAGTTGGTGCTTTGGTTGCCAAGAGAGCTGTTGAAAAGAAAATCGAAAATGTCGTTTTTGATCGTGGTGGATACCTTTACCATGGTCGTGTGCAAGCTTTAGCTGAAGCTGCTCGCGAAAACGGACTTAAATTTTAAGGATAGGAGGGAAATACGTACATGTCTAAGTTTATCGATCCAGAAAAATTGGAATTGGAAGACCGCGTAGTTGCCATCAACCGGGTTACAAAGGTTGTTAAAGGTGGACGTCGTCTTCGTTTTGCTGCTTTAGTCGTTGTTGGTGACAAGAACGGTCATGTTGGTTTTGGTACTGGTAAAGCTCAAGAAGTTCCAGAAGCAATCCGTAAAGCAGTTGAAACTGCACGTAAGAGTTTGATCGAAGTTCCAATCGTTGGAACAACTCTCCCTCACGAAGCCATCGGTGTTTACGGTGGTGGACGGATTCTGATGAAGCCAGCTGCTGAAGGTTCTGGAGTTACTGCTGGTGGTGCTGTTCGTGCCGTTATGGAATTAGCCGGTGTTGATGATGTTACAAGTAAGCGTTTGGGTTCAAACACCCCAGTTAACGTTATCCGTGCTACTTTCGAAGGCCTTAAGAGCATGCGTAATGCAGAAGAAGTTGCTGCCCTACGTGGGGTTTCAGTCGATCATTTAGCTGAATAAGGAGGATATTCTGATGTCACAATTAAAAGTTACATTAATTAAAAGTGCCGCACATCGCCTCCCTAAACAAAGAAAAATTGTTAAGGAATTAGGTCTTGGCCGGGTTAACAGTTCGGTTGTCCTACCTAACAATGAGGCAACTCGTGGAGCAATTTTCCACATTGCACACTTAATCGAAGTCGAAGAAGTAAAATAATATTGTAAGATTGGAGGTTTCCTTGCATGAAGTTGAATGAATTAAAGCCTAGCGAAGGCTCACGGACTAGCCGCAAACGGATCGGCCGTGGTGATTCAAGCGGTAACGGTAAGACAGCTGGTCGTGGTCAAAAGGGACAAAAGGCACGTGGAAAAGTTCGTTTAGGTTTTGAAGGTGGCCAAATGCCTCTTTACCGTCGGATTCCAAAACGTGGTTTTACAAACATTAACCGCAAAGAATACGCAATTGTTAATCTTGATGCACTTAACGTATTTGACGAAGGTGCTGAAATTACACCTGAAGCATTGCTTAAGGCTGGTATCATCAAGAAACAACTTAGCGGTGTTAAAATTCTCGGTAATGGTGAAGTTTCAAAGAAATTCACTGTTAAAGCTCAAAAATTCTCTGCGAGTGCTGTAAAGGCAATCGAAGCTGCTGGTGGTAAGACCGAGGTGATTTAATGTTTTCGACCGTCATCAATGCTTTAAAAGTGAAGGATATCCGTCATAAGATATTCTTCACACTTGGTATTTTGATTGTATTTCGGTTAGGATCATACATCACCGTTCCGGGAGTTAATGCGCATGCTTTGCAAAGCATTTCCTCTTCGGGATTAGTTGGAATTCTTAATACCTTTAGTGGTGGCGGATTGACAAACTACTCCATTTTCGCAATGGGAGTTTCTCCATACATTACGGCACAAATTATTGTTCAATTGTTACAAATGGACATTGTTCCAAAATTTGTGGAATGGAGTAAGCAAGGTGAGGTTGGTCGTCGGAAGCTTAATCAAGCAACCCGGTGGTTAACAATCGTCCTTGCTTTTGCGCAATCAATCGGAATCACTGCTGGTTTTAACTACTTGAGTCAAATGAATTTAGTTGAAACACCAAATGTACACACCTTCTTAACCATCGGGTTGATTTTAACAGCGGGAACGATGTTAACAACTTGGTTAGGAGATATGATTACAGAACGGGGTATTGGTCAAGGGGTTTCAATGATCATCTTCGCAGGGATCATTGCCCGGACACCAACTGGAATTCAACAAATTTATACTGAACAGTTTGTTAATACGCCGAAAAGTCAGTGGGGCCAAAGCTTCTTGTATGTTGGATTAATTTTACTTGCGGTTTTAGCCATTGTTATTTTCGTAACTTGGGTACAACAAGCAAGCCGTAAAATTCCAATCCAATATACACGCCGGGCTTCGGGCGCATCTGACAGCAGTTACTTACCATTAAAAGTTAACGTTGCGGGAGTTATTCCGGTAATTTTTGCTAGTTCGTTTATTTCAACTCCCCAGACCATCTTAATGGCGTTTGCTTCATCTCATTCAGAAGATGATTGGTACAATATCTTGACCAACGTGTTTAATATGCAAACCACGGATGGCGCAATCTTATACACCGTGTTAATCGTCTTGTTCACGTTCTTCTACGCATTTGTTCAGGTTAATCCCGAAAAATTAGCGGAGAATTTACAAAAACAGGGCAGTTACATCCCAGGTGTTTGGCCTGGGAAGAAAACGCAAAGCTACGTTTCGAGTCTTTTGATTCGGTTGAGCGTAGTCGGAGCACTTTTCTTAGGTTTAGTTGCGTTAATTCCGTTACTTGCATCTAACATCTTTGGTTTAGATGAATCGATTGGATTGGGTGGAACAAGCTTACTAATCGTGGTCGGAGTTGCAATTCAGTTGTTTGACCAACTTGAAGGTCTAATGATGAAACGAGAATACATCGGGTTTATTCGTAACTAATTCGTCGTTTAGCAATGAAGGAGAATTACTAATGACTAAATTAAACCTCGTTTTGATGGGTTTGCCTGGTGCTGGTAAAGGTACCCAAGCTCAAAAGATTATTGAGGATTTTAAAATTCCGCACATCTCCACCGGTGACATTTTCCGTGAAGCAATGAAAAATGAAACCAAGATGGGGATTGAAGCTAAAAAGTTCATCGATAAGGGTGAACTAGTTCCCGATAGTGTAACTAACGGGATTGTCGAAGATCGTCTAGCAATGGACGATGTCAATGATGGTTTTATGCTTGATGGTTTCCCTCGAAACCTCGAACAAGCTAAGGCGTTAGACGAAATGACATCTCGCTTAAATAAACCATTGACGGCAGTGATCAACATTCATGTTGAACCTGAAGTCTTGGTTGAAAGACTATCTGGCAGATTTATTTGTAAGAATTGTGGAGCTACTTATCATAAGCTCTACAATCCACCAAAGGTTGAAGGAACTTGTGATGTTTGCGGACATCATGAATTCTATCAACGTGAGGACGACAAGCCAGAAACGGTAAAAAATCGAATTGCCGTTAACACAAAACTTAACGCGCCTTTGATTGATTACTATGAAGAAAAGCATCTCCTTTACAATATTAATGGCGATCAGGATATCAACGATGTTTATTCTGAAGTCAAAAAAGTATTAGAGGCTCTCTAATTTCGTGCTTGTTGGTACTATAGATAACGTTCATTGTTTGCAAATAGTTTTTTCGTATGGTAAGCTGATTCAGGTTTAGCTTCGGAATACATATTTTGAAGCTTTTTGTTGGTTTTTACTGTTAGAAAAGTTAATTAGGAGGCACAAATTTAGTGGCTAAAGATAATGTCATTGAAATTGAGGGCAAAGTCAAAGAAACTATGCCTAATGCGATGTTTAAAGTAGAGCTTGAAAATGGTCATGAAATTCTTGCCCACGTTTCGGGTAAGATTCGGATGCATTACATCAAGATTCTACCTGGAGATCGGGTTACGGTTGAGATGTCGCCGTACGATCTTACCAAGGGTCGCATTACCTATCGTTTCAAATAAGTTTTATTCGTTTAGGAGGATTTATTCATGAAGGTACGTCCATCAGTTAAGCCAATGTGTGAACATTGCAAGATCATTAAACGTAAAGGACGCGTTATGGTAATTTGCTCAGCAAATCCTAAGCACAAACAGCGTCAAGGAAAATAATTATTATACTTGGAGGTGAAATTTAATGGCCCGTATTGCAGGTGTTGATTTACCACGTGATAAGCGTATTGTCATCGGTTTGACATATATTTACGGTATTGGTAACACTACCGCTCAAAAAATCTTAAAGGACGCAGATGTTTCTGAAGATGTTCGCGTTCGCGATTTAACAGCAGATCAAGAAGACAAGATTCGTGCAGAAGTAGACAAGTATCTTGTTGAAGGTGATCTTCGTCGTACAGTTAGTCTCAATATCAAACGTCTCCAAGAAATCGGTTCATACCGTGGTATGCGTCATCGTCGTGGTTTGCCAGTTCGTGGACAACACACGAAGAATAACGCTCGGACACGTAAAGGTAAGAAAGTTTCTATCGCAGGTAGAAAAAAATAATTAAAGGAGGCTAAACATTTATGGCAACGAAAAGAAATACTCGTAAGCGTCGAGTAAAAAAGAATATTGAATCTGGAGTAGCTCATATCCATTCAACATTCAACAATACTCTGGTTATGATTACAGACCCTCAAGGTAACGCAGTTGCTTGGTCATCTGCTGGTGCACTTGGTTTCAAGGGTAGTCGTAAATCGACTCCATTTGCTGCTCAAATGGCTTCAGAAGCTGCTGCAAAGGCTGCTATGGAACATGGTATGAAGAATGTTGAAGTTGCTGTTAAGGGACCTGGTTCTGGTCGTGAAGCTGCAATTCGTGCTCTCCAAGCAACTGGGCTTGAAGTAAGCGCAATTCGTGATGTTACACCAGTTCCTCATAACGGATCTCGTCCTCCAAAGCGCCGTCGTGTATAGAGTTCGGTTCTGTTTGAGGGCAAACTTTATAATGCATTCAAAGTCGAAATGCAGACTGCGTTTTGAAAGGGGTAAAAATTAGAATGATCGAATTTGAGAAGCCAAAAATTCATAAAATTGACGAAAATGACAATTATGGCCGATTTGTTATTGAACCCTTAGAACGGGGATATGGTACAACGCTTGGTAATTCACTTCGTCGAATCCTATTATCGTCGCTTCCAGGAGCAGCGATTACCAGTGTTCAAATTGATAACGTGTTACACGAATTCTCCACTATTGAAGGTGTTGTAGAAGACGTTACACAAATTATTTTGAACCTAAAGAAGGTTTCCTTAAAGATTGAATCTGATGACGAAAAGACGTTAGATATCAACGTAGTGGGACCTGCCAACGTTACTGCTGGTGATATTATGGGAGACGGTGATGTTACGGTTCTCAATCCAGATTCACCAATTTGTACTGTTGCAGAAGGAACGACATTCCATGCCGTTTTAACTGCTGATACTGGCCGTGGATATACTTCTGCGGACGAAAACAAGGCTCGAAAGGCGGATATGCCAATTGGCGTATTGCCAATCGATTCTATTTATACCCCAATTGAACGTGTTAATTATCAAGTTGAAAAAACTCGTGTTGGTCAACGAGATGACTACGATAAACTTACGCTCGATATTTGGACTGATGGTTCGATCACTCCTAGTGAGGCAACAAGTTTATCTGCTAAAATTTTAACTGAACACCTTGCTATCTTTGTAAACCTTAATGACCAGGCTAAAGAGACTGAAATTATGGTGGAAAAAGAAGAAACTCACAAGGAAAAAATGCTTGAAATGACAATCGAAGAGTTAGATCTTTCGGTTCGCTCATACAATTGCTTAAAACGAGCAGGTATTAACAGTGTTCAAGAATTAACTGATCGCACTGAGGCTCAAATGATGAAAGTTCGTAACCTTGGACGTAAATCACTTGTTGAAATCCAAGAAAAACTGAATGCTTTGGGCTTGAGTTTCCGTTCAGAAGACTAATCATAAGGAGGGTTCCCATAGATGAGTTATCGTAAATTAGGTCGTACAAGCTCCCAACGTAAAGCGTTGCTTCGCGATCTTACAACAGAATTAATTGTTAATGAAAAGATCGTTACAACTGAAGCCCGTGCTAAGGAAGTACGTTCTACAACTGAAAAAATGATTACATTGGGTAAGCGTGGCGACTTACATGCCCGTCGTCAAGCTGCAGCATTTGTTCGTAACGTCGTTGCTGATGTTACAGAAGATGGTGAAGATGTTAAAGTTTCTTCAGCACTTCAAAAATTATTTGCTGAATTGGCTCCACGTTATGCTGATCGTAATGGTGGATATACTCGTATCTACAAAACGATGCCACGCCGCGGAGACGGTGCCCCAATGGTTGTCTTAGAATTAGTTGACTAATTCTAAGCAATTATAAGAATAACAAAATCTATCACTAAGATATTGGTAGGGTGTTACGATGCTGGAGAAATCCGAGTCTAGCCCACGGCGAGTTTACGGACTTGCTACCTTTATCTTCAGTGATTTTTTTTGTATACAATGATAAAATTAGTTCCATATTGTATCGGGAGAGTAGGACTGTGGAAAACATTATTGAAGTAAAACATCTTACGTATAAATACGCTAATAACGGTGATAAAAAAGCACTGGATGATGTCTCGGTCGCTATTCAAAAGGGAACCTGGACGGCAATTGTTGGACATAACGGGAGCGGTAAAAGCACCTTAGCACGCACAATTGACGGATTGATGACGTTTCGGGAAGGCACGGTCACGGTAGCCGGAATTCCCCTTAGTGAGGATACGGTATGGGACGTCAGAAAAAAGATTGGCATGATTTTTCAGAATCCAGACAATCAGTTTGTTGGCGCCACGGTGGAAGATGACGTGGCCTTTGGACTGGAAAACTTAGGAATTCCTACTGCGGAGATGCACCAGATTGTTGAGCGGGTGCTTACTCAGGTGCGAATGAGTGACTTTAAGTCCCGGCAACCCGACCAGTTGTCTGGTGGGCAAAAACAGCGGGTGGCGATTGCCGGAGTGTTGGCGACTAAACCGGAAATTATGATTTTGGACGAGGCCACCAGCATGCTTGATCCACAGGGACGCACGGAAATTATTCAACTAATCAACCAAGTGCACCAACAACAAGATTTAACCGTTCTTTCAATTACCCATGACGTTAGCGAAGCAATGCTAGCCGATCAGGTAATTGTATTAAATGACGGTAAAGTAGTCACTACGGGTACCCCTCAAGCGGTTTTTGCGGACAACCAGCTTTTAGAGCAGACTGGGCTAGAAAAGCCCTTTAGCGGTCAGCTCTATGACGAACTCGTGGCCCATGGATTCAACGTGCCACCAGCATTAAAAATGAACGAAGCTAAATTGGAGGAATGGGTATGTCAATTAAGTTCAAATCAGTAAGTTACGTTTACCAAGCCCATACTCCTTTTGAAAACCTGACGTTAAAGGGCGTTGATTTAACAATTCCTACTGGCTCGTATACCGCAATCATTGGCCACACTGGTAGTGGAAAGTCGACGCTGATTCAGCACGTTAATGGTCTATTGAAGCCCACGACGGGGACGGTCGAGGTTGATAATCAAGTAATTGATGCAACCACAAAAAATAAGGCGCTGGTGGCTCTAAGGCAGCACGTGGGAATTGTTTTTCAATTTCCTGAAAGTCAGTTATTTGCGGAAACCGTGTTGGACGACGTTAAATTCGGTCCGCTAAATTTTGGTTTAAGTGACGCGGAAGCGACTCAACGAGCTCAGCAGGCACTTGCAAAGGTACACATGCCCGAAAACACTTGGCAAAAATCACCTTTTGAATTATCGGGTGGGCAAATGCGTCGGGTGGCAATTGCCGGAATTTTAGCAACCAACCCGGCAATCTTAATTTTGGACGAGCCCACGGCAGGTCTGGATCCGCAGGGACGGACCGAAATGATGGAGCTTTTTGCGGAATTACATGAACAAGAGCACTTAACAATCCTGTTAGTGACCCACCAGATGGATGACGTTGCCAATTATGCCGATCAGGTTGTGGTAATGGATGACGGACAAATTATTAAGGTGGGGAGTCCCCGAGCCGTTTTCAGCGCTCCAGAGTGGTTATTAGAACACCAGTTAGGGCTGCCCCAGGTTACGGAGTTTGCCCAACGGTTAATGCAACGTGGGTTTCACTTCGACCCAGTTCCGCTGCAAATGGGCGAACTAATTGAACAGCTTAAGCAGAACGGGGGCCGTGCACGTGAATAAGATTTTATTTGGGCGGTACATTCCCGGTCATTCTTTTATCCATCGAATGGATCCGCGCGCTAAGCTAATTTTAAGTTTGGTATACATTGTCGCCGTATTTCTTGCCAATAGTTGGGCAGCTTACCTAGCAAGCTTTGTTTTAGCAATGGTGATTATCGCAGCGTCGGCAATTGGTCCACGTTTCTTTTGGGACGGGGTAAAGCCGTTAATTGGGGTCATTTTACTGACGATGATTATCCAGGTGTTCTTTGGTGTCGGGGGTCACGTCTACTGGCATTGGGGAATCCTGTCCATAACCAGCAACGGACTTTTAAATGCCGTGTACATTGCGATAAGGTTTATTTTAATTATTCTAGTTTCTACCGTACTTACACTGACAACTTCTCCCTTGGAAATTTCGGGAGCGATTGAAGCCATTTTTATGCCGCTAAAGAAAGTGCACTTCCCAGTTTACGAAATGGCGTTAATGCTGTCGATTGCTTTGCGGTTTGTGCCAACATTAATCGACGAAACGGAAAAGATTTTAAATGCACAACGGTCCCGGGGGGCTGATTTTAGCTCTGGGTCGATTTTGGTGCGTTTAAAGAAGCTCGTAGCCATCCTCATTCCACTGTTTGAAAGTGCCTTTAGTCGCGCTGAGGAGCTCGCTACGGCGATGGAATCGCGCGGTTACCAAGGTGGAGAAGGGCGCAGTAAGTATCGGGTTTTAAATTATACAAAAAATGATATTATCGGGACGGTAACGATGCTGCTTGCAGCAGTAGTGATTATCGCCCTTAGAAGATGAGGTTGACATGCGTTATAAGATTACAATGGCTTACGATGGAACTAACTTTGCGGGCTTTCAAGCGCAGCCTAACCAACGAACGGTTGAGGGAGTTTTAAAACGCGCGGTGAATAAAATTGCGAAGAACCCCCAACCTGAAATTCCAATTTTCGGTTCTGGTCGAACGGACGCCGGAGTCCACGCCTTCGGTCAGGTAGTGCATTTTGATCTGCCAATTGAAATGACGGCCAATAACATGTTGCACGCGTTGAACAGTATTTTACCGTTAGATACGCAGGTAAAAAAGGTGGAGATCGTGGACGAAGACTTTCACGCACGCTTTACCACCCATGGCAAACGATATCAGTACCGGATGGCGTTAGGGGAATTTGTTGACCCGTTTAAACGCAATTACACCGGACATTGGAAATTTCCGATTAGCATTGAATTGATTCAACAAGCAATTAAAGATTTAGAGGGCACCCACGACTTTTCTAGTTTTGTGGCTTCCGGAAGCACGGCCAAAAATCACGTGCGGACCATTTACGAGGCCAAGGCTTGGAAGGATGAAGCCCAAAACGAAATTATTTTTGAATTTTATGGCAATGGTTTTTTATATAACATGGTGCGAATCATGGTGGCCGTTTTAGTTGAAATTGGTAGTAAACGGCGGCCGGTGGATGATATCCCGCGGCTTTTGGCGGTCAAGGATCGCAATCAAGCCCGGGGAACTGCCCCAGCAAGTGGGTTATATTTAAAAGAAGTCGATTATTAGATTTTTGATTGACTTTAACCGGGACTGTCAATATAATGGAAGTTGGTATTGTTTACCTCCACAAAATAAGCCCCGGAAACTTATTATAGTTGAGTTAAACAAAACAGAAATTGGAGGAAATTCAAGTGCGTACAACATATATGGCTAAACCAGGTGAAGTAGAACGTAAATGGTATGTCGTTGATGCGACCGATGTTCCTTTGGGACGTCTTTCAACAGTTGTTGCATCTATTTTACGTGGTAAGAACAAACCAACATACACTCCTAATGTGGATACTGGTGACTTCGTTATCGTTATTAATGCAAACAAGGTTAAGTTGACTGGTCACAAGGCGACAGACAAGATCTACTACCACCACACATTGCATCCAGGTGGTTTGAAGATGAAGACTGCAGGTGAAATGCGTGAAAAGACTCCTGAACGCTTGATTGAAACATCAGTTAAGGGTATGCTTCCACACAACTCACTAGGTCGTAAGCTTGGTTTGAAGTTGCATGTTTATGCTGGTACAGATCATAAACATCAAGCTCAAAACCCAGAAAAGCTTGACATCACGAACTTAATTTAAGGAGGAAATGAATTTTGGCTGAAGCACAATATCGCGGCACTGGCCGTCGTAAAAACTCCGTTGCTCGTGTACGTCTTGTACCGGGAACCGGTAAAATCACTGTAAACGATCGTCCAATCGAAGAATACATTCCATTTGCAAACTTACGTCAAGTAGTTATCCAACCATTCGGCGTAACTGAAACAAACGGCAACTATGACGTTATTGCTAACGTTAATGGTGGTGGATTCTCCGGACAAGCTGGCGCAATCCGTCATGGTATTGCTCGTGCTCTTTTGGATGTTGATCCTGATTTCCGTGCACCTTTGAAGAAGGCTGGTTTACTTACACGTGACCCTCGTATGAAGGAACGTAAGAAGTACGGTCTTAAGAAAGCTCGTAAGGCTGCACAATTCTCAAAACGTTAATCGTTACTATACACAACGATTACAACACCTTCCAGGAATGGAGGGTGTTTTTTTGTGCAGTCATAACTGCGACTAGTAATTAAGTTGTCATGTTATCTATTTTGGAATGGAAACTAAACGATAAAATAGAACGGGCCTCTTTGAAGTTAAATTATTTTTATTGAAGAATATAAAGGTGATTATCATTTAATAAAGAACGTTTTATTCCGGGATGCTAACCGTTGGAGGAATTTTAATAACTTTTAAAAAGCCGATCGTGAAGCATTAAAATACCGGGTAAATCATTTAAATGGTAGAATTGATAAAAACTACGAGGAGGGGAAAGTATGAAAATTAACATTCACCGCTCGGCAAATAATCGGTTATTGGCTGGAGTTTTGGGAGGACTATCGGAGCATTACGGATGGAATGCCAGTCACGTTCGAATAATTTACCTACTTTTAAGCTTCACACCGATTTTTCCGGGAATCATCGTGTACTTGATTTTATGGTTATTAATGGAAAGTCCCGTGGATTACTCAAAAAAACGTAAAATAATTAATTAGTTGTAGTAAAAAAGATAATGAAATTGGTCTGGTTGCTTTTAGAAGATAAAATCAACCAGACTTTTTATTTGGATTCTTACTGCAATTTACGCTTAAGTGTGTTATTCTAGAACCGAAAAAGGGTGGTTGGAGGTGAGCGGGGATGTAAAATTAAATAGTGGTAAATGCCGAAAAGACAATGCTTTTTAGCGATATTGATAGAATATTCTACCCTGGATTTAAAACGATAACTTAGTGAAGCAAGGTACGTTTGAATAAGTAAAATGTACCGGTTTAATGATCGTCGTTAAGTTGTTCACAAAAGAAGGGAATGGAATCTTATGAAAATTGGTATACCTAAAGAGATTAAGGCGCAAGAGCAACGAATCGGAGCTTCTCCAAATACGGTGGCAAATTTAGTTCAGGCCGGACATGAAGTAGTTATTGAAAAAGGTGCGGGCATTGGTTCGGGTTATTCTGACGAGACTTATGAAAATATGGGTGCAAAGCTGGGCTTCGTAGAAGACGTTTGGAACTGCGAAATGGTTATGAAGGTTAAAGAACCGTTACCGGCAGAATACCAATACTTCCGTCCAGGATTGATCATTTACACTTATTTTCATCTGGCAGCGGATCGCCGACTAACTGAAGCACTGTTGAAAAGCAAAGTTACTAGCATTGCTTACGAGACCATGGTTGGGCCGGCCGGCGATTTACCACTGCTTTTTCCAATGAGTGAAATTGCTGGGAGAATGTCAGTCCAAGTAGGAGCTCACTTCTTAGAGCGACCGCAGTCTGGAAAGGGCGTCCTGTTATCGGGAGTTACCGGAGTGGCTCGGCGGAAAGTAGCAATTATCGGTGCCGGAACCGTAGGGTTTAATGCCGCCAAAATTGCGGTAGGGCTTGGTGCTCAAGTAACTATTTTGGATATTAATGCGCAACGCTTAGCTGAAGTTGATAATATTTTCAACGGTAATATCCAAACCTTGTCATCAAACTCCCATAACATTGCAAGGGCAGTTAAGGAAGCCGACTTGGTAATCGGAGCGGTGTTGATTCCGGGAGCGTTGGCGCCGAAGTTAGTTACTACCGCAATGATTGATAGTATGGAGCCGGGATCAGTGGTGGTAGACATTCCAATTGATCAAGGTGGAATTTTTGAAACTAGTGTTAAAGCAACCACGTTGGACGATCCAATCTACGTATCTCACGGGGTGATCCATTATACGGTTGCTAACGTGCCGGGGTCGGTGCCTAAAACCGCTACGGATGCATTAACTAGCGCAACGGTTCGTTACGCAGTGATGATTGCTAACCAGGGAGTGGAAGCGGCGGCCGCTAATCAAACCGTTCTGACTGGAATTAACACTTTCAATGGACAATTAACTTCTAAGGCGGTTGCGGATAGTCTAAATATCGAATACACACCGTTTATGAGTTAGTTGATGATCTTATGAAAAATAGAATTAATTTAGAGCTTATCTTTAAAAGTGCTGCTAAAAGTGAAGCAGAACGAACGCTGAGTTTGTTTGATTTATCAATTTTGGGAATAGGCGCGATTATTGGGACTGGAATTTTGGTGTTAACCGGAATTGTGGCAGCCACTACCGCCGGGCCAGCGGTAGTTTTCTCCTTTTTAATTGCAGCGTTGGCTAGTGGATTAATTGGGCTATGCTATTCCGAATTGGCAACGACGATCCCTAATTCGGGCAGCGCTTACGTTTATGCTTGGGTTAGCATTGGTCAACTCGTAGGTTTTTTAGCAGGTTGGACCTTATTAGGTGTGTACGTGACTACGGCAGCTACAGTTGCAAATGGTTGGACCGGCTATGTTCATTCATTTTTGCATGAAGTGGGAGTTAACTTGCCCCACCAGCTGTTAGTGGCGCCGTCCATGGGCGGTTGGATGAATTTACCAGCCTTTTTGATGATCCTTTTAATCACCTTCGTTTTAACGAAGGGGACGGGAGAAAGTAAGTGGGTCAATAACGCGCTGGTCTTAGTGAAGTTGACGATCATTTCGCTATTTATCGTGGTGAGCGTCCCCAATGTCAAGGCGGGTAATTGGAGTTCCTTTAATCCGTATGGAATTAAGGGGATTGTCACGGGAGCTTCGACCGTTTTCTTCACGTTTCTTGGATTTGACGCGCTAGCAACTTCGGCCGAAGACGCTAAAAATGTGCGTCACAACCTCCCGCGCGCGATTATCATCTCGTTAGTGGTAACCACCTCACTTTACATTGTGGTCAGCATGGTAATGACCGGAGTGGTGGCTTATCCACACCTAAACGTTTCGGAAGCAATGGCGTATGTTTTATTGATCAAGGGGCATGATTTAGCGGCGCAAGTGGTTTCCGCAGGAGCTATTTTGGGGATTATGGCGGTAGTTTACGCGTTTATTTACGCTAACTCCAACGTCATGAAGGCGATGAGCCGGGGCGGGTTCTTACCCCAAAACTGGGCAAAACTAAACCCAAAAACGCAAAGTCCTAACTTAGCATTGTGGATTAGTGGATGTTTTGCGGCGTTGCTAGCTGGCTTTTTCGATTTACGAAATCTAGCGTTGATTGCTAACGTGGGCTCGTTATCGGTATTTTTCTTAATTTCCTTAATCGTGATTTTATTACGTCGGCAGTATCCGGATTTGCCACGACCCTTTAGAATCCCGTTGGGGAACGTAATCCCAATCGCTGCGATGTTAATTTGTGCGCTTTTATTGGCTAATATTACTTTTTCGGCATGGGAGTTTTATTTAGGATGGCTCGTGGTAGGATTTGCACTGTACGAACTATATTCTAAAAATCACATTATTGAACGGACCGATCCTTGAACGGTCAAACAAGTGGCAACTTTGCTTAAGCATACGGATGCGAGGGCTAGGAACTAAGTAAGTTCCTGGCTTTTTTACTTGACCGACGCGAACACTTGTTCGATAATGGTGATGAATAAGTTAATTTAAAGGTGGCAATTAACAGATGGATTATCGAAAGGAACCCCGGGGCGTGTTTTTTCTGATTGATAATAAATCCTTTTACGCCAGCGTGGAGGCGGTTCAGCGGGGGCTTAACCCACTAAGGGCGGTGATGGTGGTAATGTCGGAACAAGCTAATACTAACGGAGGATTAGTGTTGGCAACTTCCCCGATGGCTAAAAAACTGTTTAATTTGCACGCAAACGTCTCTCGCCAACGGGATTTGCCTAATACGAAGCAGTTGTTAGTAGTTCCGCCGCGGATGAACCTCTACATTCAAAAGAATCTGCAAATTAACAATATTTTTCGGCAGTTTGTCGCTGATGAAGATTTGTTGCCATATTCAATTGATGAATCAATTTTAGACGTTACCCGTTCGTGGCGATTATTTGGCCGAACTCCGCGGGAAGTTGCCCAAAAAATCCAACGCACCGTTTGTGAGCAACTGGGGCTCTACACCACGATTGGAATTGGGGATAACCCAGTGCAAGCAAAGTTAGCGCTTGATCTTTACGCGAAAAAAAGTCCCGCGCTAATTGGCGAGATTCATTATGAAAGCGTGGCTCAAAAAATTTGGCCAATTACTAACTTAACGGAAGTTTGGGGAATCGGTAAACGCACTGAACGGCGGTTGAATCGGTTAGGAATCAATACAATGGCAGAACTTGCTCACGCCAATCCCTTTAAGCTAAAAGAAGCGTTAGGAATTATTGGCTGGCAACTTTACGCCACCGCGTGGGGGATTGACCGTAGTAAATTACAACAGCCGATTCAGCCTAAGGATAGTAGTGTGGGGAATTCGCAGGTTTTACCCCGCGATTATTGTCAACAGTTAGAAATTGAGACGGTAATCAAGGAAATTGGAGAACAAGTAGCAGCCCGGTTACGCCATCGCCAAAAGCAGACCCGGTGCATTTCATTAGGGATTGGTTTTTCCTACGCGGCCAGCGTTGAGGATGGACGGGGCGGTTTTCACGTGGCCCAAAAAATTACGCCTACTAACGAAAATTTTGCGCTTACGCATGTCCTGATTCAGCTTTTTCGAGAAAATTGGCAAGGAGAAGCGGTGCGAAATATTGCCGTTTATGCAAGTAAATTAGCTCCCGCAACTGGCCAGCAACTAGATTTATTTCACCCAGCTACCCAGCAGATTAAGTATTACGATATCGAAAAAGCCGTGGACAAAATTCGCCAGCAGTATGGTTTTAAAGCGCTAGTATACGCACGAAGTAAAACTCCGGGGGCTACGGCGATTAACCGTGCCGGCTTGGTAGGAGGCCATAATGGCGGAAACGCGTACGAATAGTTTAATTACGGTTCTTTAGGAGAAAATTATAATGCGATACGATCGATTTACGGAAGCGGATGTACAAGAATTTTTTGATTATTATTACGTTGACCGGGGCATCATTAAATGGCAGGGATACTATTTATCTGACCATTTAAATGCGTTGAAAAGGGATGCTGAACAGCGAACGGCAAAACTACAATGGGATGAAAAACACTATGGGATCGGAGAAGAACCAGGGAAGGGGTCGTAAAAAAAGAACGTCCCGAGGAGGACGTTCAGCGGTTAGAAAGAAAAGATAACTCGATATATTTTTTGAGTGCGGAGAAGCATTAAAAAATACAAGCGAATTCGCAACTTTATGTTGCAACATTATAATAAGACAAATTGAGATTAGGTGCGTCTCAATTTTTTTAGTTTTTGAGCTAAAATTACAAAAAAGATGATAATGATATAAGGGATAACTTTTATTTAAGGTATATCATTTTCGCCTGGAGATAAATGGGATTCTGAAACGAATATTTGTAAGGCGTAATAAATTAAATGTGTAACAACGTTATCAAAAATTTAAACTTTATTTTGGCAAAAGTAAAACCGCAATGAGTCTGCACGACTACATTGCGGATGAAAACATTGCAGCAGTAGTAGAAGTTTATCTTCACGTTGGCTGACATGAATCACGGCATATGGGGAATACCTAACTTCGGACAAGACTACTGCAATGATGTTTAAAATATAATTGCTAAATTTATAGTTAGTTATCAATAAGGATAATGCAACTAATTGATAGTGAACTGATATTTAATCGATTAACTCAGACATCTTTAAAAAAGATTTCTAAAGGTACGTTAAAATGCTCATGAATCAATTTGACTTCAGAGAGCTTAAATTCACTTGCGCCGTTTAACTTACGGTTCAGGGTGGTCCGACCAATGCCTAAAAAATTTGCGACCGTTTCCTGTTTAATTTGATTTTCTTTTAGATAAGCTAAGACGCCGCGAAAATCCCGGTAGTTATCACACAAAAAAATCACCATCCAATTAGTTCGATTTTTTATTCCTTTTAAAGATTCCTCTTGTGGGATTATAACCCTAAAAGGGTCTCCTTAGCAATGCTTTGTACTCTATTCGGTATAAATGTACTAGAATTAATACATCTAGTAGTAAGGAGGATTTACCTTTGATTTTTGGAACTATACTGAAAAATGCACGAAAGCAACGAAATCTGTCACAAATCGAGTTGATTCGTAGTATTCATGATGAGTATGGAATTGACATATCAACTAGTATGCTTTCTCGTTATGAAGATGAATTAACTCCAGTACCGCGACGAATGTCAATTGAAGCGCTATTTGCATTGGCAGTTTATTTAGACTTGGATTTAAACGAATTAGCACGTGAAGAAATTAAACAAATCAGCAGTAAAAAACACCATTAACAAAGCTAGGACAACCTCCTGATTTGTTAATGGTGAATTAGTATAGAGAATAATGGTATATCGGGTAGTTTACGAGTGCTAACTGAAAACTAGTAATTAGGGCTGAATTTAGCATAATTACTGTTCCAGATAAGCAGGATAAACTAATTTTTAACGTACCTGTTGAACCTATTTTAAAATCAACAAATTTAAAATGCTTTTCGAGAATTTTTAAGTTCTTGAAAAGCATTTTTTAGTCTATTTTTGTTAGGAAGGCGTAGGGGCTTAATTATCGCGATCAGTTGAGTAATGCTCGTCTTGGTGTTGTTTAGCGAGGTCCACACTACGGTAATAGTGCGCAGTCAGCCACATGCCGGCCCCGCCAGCTTGAGTAAGGACGGTGAACGGCTGTCCGCCATCTTTTTCGGTACTAGTATAAAAGTACGTGCCGTCTCCAGCACCTTGATACCAGCCGCGGACGTTGACTACTTGCGAAACTTTGCTAGGGTCGTCAAATAAACTTTCAGAAGGGCTGTTTAACCCTCCGGCACCCCAATCGGTTTTGGCAGGATCGGGTTTTCCGCCGCCATTCAATACTTTCATGTCGGCTGCGGTGCGGGACGCTCCGTCGTAGGTCGGGGTTTTCACGCCGTCCGTATTAAGGAGGTTACCAGTAACGACTAATTTTTCGATTTTGCCATCGTCATCAGCAGAATACCAAGTTCCCTGCATCCATTGTGGAAAAACAAACTTAACGTAATGGTGCGTAGGAGCTACCGCTTTTTTAGAAGATGAGGACTTATTTGGCAACGCTACTTGCTGGCCCGCAACAATCTTAGCGAATCCTTGCCTAAGCGTCTGATTCTCAGTAGTGGTGAAGTGGGTAAGGTTGTCTGGCATTCCCTGATTTTGGGAAGTGTGGTACACGACGGGTTTGCCATCTTTAATGGCGAACAGGTAAACGTGACCGCCTAAGGTACCTTGTCCGGGATCTTCATATACTGCTACGACATTAACGCGATAATGTCCCTTCCCAGTGGGTGCCCATCCGGCAGAAAGCTTTTGATCGTCAAAAGCAGTGCGTCGCTGTTTGAGATCGTCAGGGTAATGCAATCCGGCGTAAGTGGTGTTATGCCCAGGAGTACAAGCAGTATAACTTTGATCCATCGTTTGACCGAAGGATTCCATAAAGCTGCTAAGTTGTTCAGCTTTCCGTGGATCCCACAGCGCGCTTGGGGTTGCTTTGTGGGTGGTTGAGCGTGCTTGACTCGATTTAGTGAGGTCCGTTGCGGTATTTTGGTGCACGGACGATGATGAAGAATTAGAATTTCCGCAGGCGGTTAGTAATAAGGCTCCCATTCCAATACTAGCTAACCAGCCGAAAGTTCGTTTTAAATTCTGCAAAATTACTCCTCCAAACTGAATAATTGTTTACAGTTTATAGTGTACCTTAATTAATGAGGTTTAGATACAGTTGATAGTCTACCGGCGTCCGCAATTGTAAGTTAGCTTTAACAATTGGCTTTTCGTGTCCATTGATTATCCGGGTCTGTTGTTCTAAAGACTGAAAATCAAAATCTACCAGGCCGAGATAGTAGAAATCCGCACCTTCGTCCTCACTTTTCTTTACGAAGAGGGGAAAAGCGATGGTTTGTTGCCGATTTCCCTTAAGAAGGTGGACCACTTCTTTAGAATCTAACTTACGAGGCGTTTTGGTGAACCAGCTTAACGTCTGGGTATCGTAGAAAACGTTTTGGTGGCGAGCAGCAACCGGAGACTGGGGACGTTTTTGGTAAATGACAAAAAGCGGACAACTTCCTTGATTAGCTTTGTAGCCGTAAATCGCGGAAGATTGGTCTTTAGGCCAGCCTAATAAGCGGTTGACGTGTCGGCGGGTGTAACGTTGGTTGCGGGTGAACTTCGTTTGTTGGTCGTATCGTTTACTATTCCACATGCCAACTTGTAAGGCATCGTCAACCAAGTTTTTAAAGTACGGATTTTGCTGATATTGTGCCCAGAGCTCATCGTTAAGCTGATAGTAACCATCTTGCAGAGTAACCCAAGCTGTTTGCCCGTATTTAACTTGATCACGAGGCTGAAAATAACTTAAATCGAGATGGTTGTTTACCGACTGCAAAGTTGCTGGATCAGTATAAGTTCCCAGTTCGTGAAGTCGGCTGACCAACGCTTGCTTAGCGTACCGGGGCTGCTTAAACAACTGTTGTAGTAAAACTAGTTCATGAATGCGCATGCCGTTTAAAAATTCCCGCGAAATTAGGCGTAAAAAGGCGTCTGCTGACTTAGTAAGTGGCTGTTCGTCATGCATTTTAATCAAAAACTGCTGATAGTTTTCGTACTTATCGACTAAAACTTGACCATCTACCGAGCCGAATTTTTGAAAATCGGCTAATCGGGGCACGCGGCCCAATTTATTTTTCAATGCTTGATAGGCCTCACGTAAGGTTGCCAACAGGGTGAGATTACTATGGTTGATCGACTGATAGATCCGTTCCTTAGCAATTCGACTAAAGTTAATGGAAGACAACCCGATGGTTTGATTGGTGGCAATTTGCTGCCGAAGCCGATTTTTATTCAGGGATTGGTCACCAGTCAACGCAATTGGAATTAAGTAGTTGTTTTTGTAATTACCAATAAAGTCAATAATCGTTACGAAAGATTTTTCCGGAGCTTTTCTTAAGCCACGTCCGAGTTGTTGAATGAAGATGATGCTGGATTCGGTATTGCGTAGCATAATCACTTGGTTAACCTTCGGAATGTCGACCCCTTCATTAAAAATGTCGACGGTAACTAAATATTCTAATTCACCCTTTTCAAATCGCCGAATGATTTTTTCACGCTCGCTTACCGAGGTGTTTCCGGTCAAAGCGCGGGTGGGATGCCCCTTTGCCGTCATGATTTGAGCGACCTCCACGGCTTCAGCCTGACGACTACAAAAAATTAAGCCATAGACTCTTTCTCCATCGTGACCATAGTAATCAATTTGTTCAGCCACGTAGTCCATTCGTTCTTGAGCGAGTAAATGGCGTAACGGAGTTTTTTCGTCAATTAACTGACCCTGGTATTCGTAATCGGTAATTCCTACGTAATGAAATTGGCTGAGCATATCGGATTCAATGGCAGCTTGCAAGCGAATTTCATAGGCAATGTGGTAATCAAAAAGCTCGTAAATGTTAAAATCGTCCGTTCGTTCCGGAGTGGCGGTCATCCCTAAAAGAAACTCGGGCTGGAAATGGTCGATCACCTGTTGGTAGGTGGGCGCGCCAGCTTTATGTGCTTCGTCGATCAAAACGTAGTCAAACATATCTGCGGGCAAGGATTGTAAAATTGACTCGCGTGACAAGGTTTGAATGGTAGCAAAAAGATATTTACAGTTGGTATCGTGCTGATTTCCGGAAAGAATTCCGTAATCACTTGCCGGACCGCCAAGTACTTTTCGAAAACTACGTAATGCCTTGCGTAAAATCTGTTCGCGGTGAACGACGAACAAAAATTTACGAGGATTAAAATTCCGTACGTCAAAAGCGCCTAAGTAAGTTTTACCAGTTCCGGTAGCGGAAACGATAAGGCCACGCTTGGCGCCGGATTGCCGTAATTCGGTTAGTGAGGCGAGGGCATCCTTTTGCATGACGTTAGGGGTAATCGAAGTAGTTGGTGACGATGACGGTGTCGATGTTAACCGAGGGGCGGCTTGCTGATAAGCTTTGCGATATTGGCTAAGCCAAATTTCATCAAGCGGACGCGCATTTTGCCAAAGCTGGTCCACTTCGTGATTAATTGTGCGAGCTAGTTGTCCGTGCCGATGCGCAGTTAGTTTAATGTTCCACTCGTAATTTTGTATTAACGCTGCTTCAGTTAGATTAGCGCTCCCGAGGATAAAGGTTTGGTAGCCCTCCGGTTTGTCAAAAAGGTAGGCTTTGGCGTGAAAATTTTGTTGTTGATCAATAATGCGGACTTCCACATTAGGAATCTTCAAAAGTTCCTCGAACACATGGGGATGGTTAAAATATAAATAAGTTGAAGTTAAAATGCGACCAGAAATATTTTGAATAGCTAAATCAGCAAACTGGACCTTTAAATCGGTGAGGACACCGTTTGTAATGAAAGCAACGGCTAAGGTAAACCCAGTACAATTTTGCAACTCTTGTTCTAAATGGAGCTTAAGGTTGACGGCAGTTTGGTTAGTAATTAATTGGGGGAGGTACTCATTTTCAGCAGGCAGCTGGTAATTACTAAGTGCGGCTAAAATTGAATTATTAAAGTTAGGTTCAAGATTCATAAGTGCTCCTTAAAAACGTAGTTTATCAATGTTACATGTATTTTACCGCGCTTTTGGGAAAAGTACCGTTAAATTTAATTTAAATAATCGTTATTTAAAGTGGTTGCGACTGACGGGCAGGTTTTGTAACTTAAGCCAAATTTTGAGTTAGTTAATAGCCAAATTAGTAATTAAAATGGGGAATGTATTTATGTAGACGGTAATTAACTGGACGAGGTAACTAATTTACCCGATCCTCGTCCACGAAGAAAGTTATTAAAGGGTAAATAGTTGCGAGAAACCACCTGCGCTATTAGAGGGACAAAAATTCTACAGGAAGTACGCTATTAAATTTAATTGATCGTTAAGAACCTCCCCGGATTGGTCGTCAGCTCGTGCTATAATATATCCAATCTTTTTCCAACGAGGAGTTTAATTATGCAAAAGCAAAATCATGCACGTAAAATTAGTATTTTAGCTTTATTTGCAGCAATCATTATTATTCAAAATTACGTTCCTTTAGTCGGTTACATTCCAGTGGGGATGCTAGAAATTACGACAATCCACATCACGGTCATCGTAGCGGCAATTCTTTTAGGACCCGTAGATGGAGGTATCGTTGGTGGAATCTGGGGACTAGTTGACTGGTTACGGGCCATTACCGTCACGTCTAGTGCACTAGGTAATGTCGTAATGGTTAATCCGTTGATTTCAATCGTCCCCCGCATCTTAATTGGGGTAATCACCGGGTGGTTAGTCAACTGGTTAATTAAAACCAAACTGCCTCAACAGGTCACATTTATAATCAGTTCCGTGCTTGGCTCATTAGTTAACACGGTGTTAGTGCTGAGTTTGATTTACGTTTTCTATCATAACGGCTCACAAGTCTACGCAGCACTTAATTTAAAGGAGTTAATGCCATACTTATTAACGGTTGCCGGTGTACACGGAATTCCCGAAGCCATTGCTGCTGGAATTATTGCTCCGTTATTAGCTGTACCGCTATTAAAGTATTCTAAAGTCGGGCAGCAACGGTTTAAGCAGTAAAAAGTTATTTTTTGTTTAATCTCGGAGAACCGGACTATTATTTTTAAGGTGCTTCGGTTAAACTAAGTATGTACACTAAAATGGAGGGTCTTGACCACCAGTGGCGAAGAAAAAACGTAGGCGAAAGAATAACTTTTTTTATCAACAGGGACAGTTAAAAGTTTCGTCAATTATTGGGCTGCTTTTAGTGGTATGCTTGGTAGTTGAACTGGGAATGAAGCTCCGAACGGAAGCTACCCAGGTTACGGATAACTTGACCACCACCAGTGCCACCGCACAGCGTCACCAACAGTTTATAAAAACAATTGCGCCATATGCTCAGCAGATGCAGCGGCAATATGGTATTTTGCCGAGCATTACGATGGCTCAGGCAATTCTAGAATCAGACTGGGGACAAAGTACGCTGTCCAAAAAGTTTAATAATTACTACGGAATTAAAGGTGACTCTGATCAGAACAGTCGTTATTTTAAAACGCAGGAATTTGTAAACGGCAAATGGGTCACGGTGGCGGCCCGTTTTAAAGTTTATTCTTCGTGGCAAGAGTCAATGCGTGACCATTCGCTACTACTGGTGAACGGGACTAATTGGAACCCACGGCAATATCAAGCGGTAATTACGGCAAGTGATTATAAGCAAGCTGCCCAAGCGCTGTACGACGCTCAATACGCCACGGATCCGGATTATCCAGCCAAGTTAATTAACTTGATTCAAAAATATAATTTAAATCAATATGATAAATAATAATTCAGGGGGAGTTACGGGATGAAGTTACTTGAAGACAAGATTAGATCAGAAGGAATTGTTTTACCACACAATGTCTTAAAGGTTGATGGCTTCTTAAATCATCAAGTTGATCCACAATTAATGTTTGAAATTGGAAAAGAATTCGCGCGGTTGTTTAAGGACCAAAAGGTAACTAAAATCTTAACCGTAGAATCTTCAGGGATTGCTCCCGCAGTAATGACCGGATTGGCAATGGACGTTCCGGTAATTTTTGCGCGGAAGCACAAAAGTTTAACGTTGAAAGATGACTTATATACGGCGTCAGTTTATTCATATACCAAACAAACCAGCAATCAAATTTCGATTTCCAAACGGTTCATTGATTCTAACGATCGGGTACTAATTATTGACGACTTCTTAGCTAATGGACAAGCCGTGTCTGGTTTATTTGACATTGCGGACGCTGCTAAAATCGACGTGGTGGGCGTCGGAATCGTGATTGAAAAGACCTTCCAAAAGGGAAGTCAAATCATCAAGGATCGCAACGTGCAACTAGAGTCCTTAGCTAAAATTAAGGCGTTAACTGACGATGGTCAAGTTGAATTTGAGTAATTATAGATTGAGGAACAGGCAGGATGATCAAAAGTGGAAAATGAGGTAATTACTTCGAAAAAGATTATTTATCCAGGCGATATGATTGGGATTATCGGCGAAGGGCGTTCCAGTGTTCAATTGGTAACCACCGCTAAGTCGATGGGCTTTAAAGTTTCCGTTTACGTCACGTCGGAGCAAAATGAAGTGGTTCACTATGCGGATAAAAGTTTCGTGGGAAGCTTAAACGATGGGGAAAAACTTCAACGATTTGCGGAACGCTGCAAAATCGTGATGTATGAATCCGAGATGGTCGATATTAAGATCATTAAATACCTACAACAATTTGTTTCCATCCCTCAAGGAACCCAGTTGCTTGAGCTCAACCAAGATCGAATCATTGAAAAGGCCACGATGGAACAACTCGGAATTAAAACGGCACCATACGTTACCATCGTCGATTTGGATGATCTATACGATTCGGTTAATGAGATTGGGTATCCCGGAATTTTACAACCAATCTTGAAAGATCCGTTAAATGAACAAAGCTTGCTGTTGGAAAGTGAAATTGACGTTCCCAAGGCGGCGCCATTGCTCGAACGGGGGACCTATTTACTACAATCATGGCCGGACACTGGTCGTGAAGTTGCGTTAAGCGTAGTGAAGGGCCAAAAACACCGGCAAAAGATGTTCCCAATGGTGGAGAATATCTATCAAAACCATCACTTAAAAGAAACTCGGGTTCCAGTAGATATTGATCCGCGGATTCAAAATAACCTATTGGAACAAGCAACGAAAATCGCCAATTCAATTGAATACGTAGGGGTCTTTTCAATTGTGTTCTACGTCCAAGATGGAGAAATTTACTTAAAACGGTTGATTCCTGGAATTCACCGTTCCCAAAATATCTTTAACTTAGCTTCGAATACAACGGTTTACGAAGAAACCTTGCGGGCCCTCAGTGGGATGGTGATCAGTGATATTCGGCTTCAAGTGCCGACCATCATGTTGAACGTTGCCGAACCGCAAATGCAAAAAATTAAAACACAGTGGTTAATCAAAGATAATTGGCACTTCCATTTCTATCCGCAGGTTAGCGAACACAAGGATGAAAATCACGTGGGCTACGTGTTGGCGGATGGCGACAACGCCAAGCAAATTCAAGAGCAAATTGATAATACAGATGTTTGGTAAAAGTCGCTTTAAAGTCGGTTAATGAACCGGCTTTTTTGCTATAATGGTCTGTGGTTGTTTTTTAGTTACAAATAGAGAGGATTGAACGAATTGCCTGAAAATGATTTATTAAAAGGTCTTAATGATATGCAACAGCAAGCCGTCCAAACAACGGAGGGCCCGTTGCTGATCATGGCGGGTGCTGGTAGTGGAAAGACACGGGTGTTAACGCACCGGGTGGCCTATTTGATTGAAGAAAAGGATGTAAATCCTTGGAACATTTTGGCCATTACCTTTACCAATAAGGCGGCTCGGGAGATGCGTGAACGGGTGGCTAATTTATTGGGCGAAGTGGCATCTGAAATTTGGGTCTCCACTTTCCATGCGTTGTGCGTACGAATTTTACGGCGCGACATTGAACAGATCGGGTACAACCGGGCTTTTTCAATCGCCGACCCTAGTGAACAACGGACGCTGATCAAACACGTACTTGCAGATTTGAATTACGATCCAAAAGTATACGATCCTCGGTCGGTATTGGGAAAGATTTCCAACGCCAAAAACGATTTAATGACTCCGGCGGATTACCAAGAAAATGCAAGTAACCCGCATGATGAGGCGGTTGGTAAGATTTATGACGAATATCAACGACGGTTAAAAGCCAACCAAGCGTTGGACTTTGACGACTTAATCATGCAAACAATTCGGTTGTTTGAACAAAGTCCCGAAACGTTGCAATTTTACCAAAACAAATTCCACTATATTCACGTGGATGAATACCAGGATACTAACCAAGCGCAATACCAACTGGTTACCATGTTGGCAAAAGGTTTTCGGAACCTATGCGTAGTGGGGGATTCTGACCAAAGTATTTACGGTTGGCGGGGTGCCGACATGCAAAATATTTTGAATTTTGAATCTGATTATCCCGACGCGCACACGGTGATGTTGGAACAAAATTACCGTTCTACCCAAAATATTTTGAACGCGGCTAACGACGTGATTGCTAACAACGTGGAACGCAAGCCTAAGCAATTGTGGACGGATAATGCTGAAGGGGCTAAAATTTCGTACTACCGGGGGCAAACCGGCAATGATGAGGTCCATTTCATTGTTCAACAAATTCGCAAGCAAATTGAAGAAAATAATTTTGATTACGGTGATTTTGCAATCCTATACCGGACGAACGCCCAATCCCGGTTGATTGAAGATACCTTCGTGAAGGCCAACATTCCTTATACCATGGTGGGGGGACATAAGTTCTATGACCGCAAGGAAATTCGGGACGTTCTCAGTTACCTCACGTTGATCGCTAACGAAGAGGATTCCATGAGTTTTGAACGGGTAATCAACGAACCCAAACGAGGGATTGGTGCAACTTCAATGGCTAAGCTACAGGCGTTTGCGGACGAAAATAGTTGGTCACTTTTACAAGCGGCGCGCAACGTGCAGATTGCTAACGGAATTGCTCGGCGCACGCGCAACGCGATTGAAGATTTTGCCAAGACAATCGATGCTTTACGGAAGTCCGCCGAATTTCTTTCCATCACGGAATTAACGGAAACTTTACTAGATAAAACCGGCTACCGGGCAGCCTTGGAACAAACCCGAACCATGGAAGCGGAAGCTCGGTTAGAAAATATCAACGAATTCCTCACGGTAACTAAGCAATTTGACGAACAAAACGACGCGGAAGGAACCGAAGTTGCCGATGAAAATGGTGATAACGTTCGCTTAGTGGACTTTTTAGCAGACCTTGCCTTAGTTTCTGACCAAGACGATGTAGAAGAAGAACCATCGGCAGTAACGCTGATGACCTTGCACGCGGCGAAGGGGCTTGAATTCCCCGTAGTCTTCTTAGTAGGAATGGAAGAAGGGGTCTTCCCATTATCTAGGGCGGCTACCGATCCTGACGAACTTGAAGAAGAACGCCGGTTGGCTTACGTGGGAATTACCCGCGCACAAAAGAAGTTATACTTAACGAACGCTTATTCCCGAATGTTATACGGGCGGACGCAAAATAACCCTGCATCTCGCTTTATTGGGGAAATTAGCGCAGAATATTTACAAGACGAAAACGAACAAGTTCAAGGGTTCAGCTCAAGCAGTAGAAATAAATATCCGTTTGATCGGGAACGAAACGCCCGGGCAACTGCTAGTGTTTACGGTACTCAACGTGCTAAAGTATCTACTAACCAAGGTACTGGCGCAGAAAAAGTTAGTTGGGCGGCTGGCGATAAAGTGCAACACAAAGCTTGGGGTGTTGGTACGGTGGTTAAGGTTTCTGGAACTGGCGAAGACGTGGAATTAGACATCGCCTTTAAAGATCAGGGGATTAAGCGTCTATTAGCAGCCTTTGCACCGATTAAGCGGGTTACGGACTAAGCTTAACCTTAGACAAGATGTGATTTATTTTAGCGGTATAATTAGGTATATAACGAAAGTTTGAGGAACTTTTCTATGAAAGTAACTAAAAAAATCAGCTTATTAGTTGCCACGTTATTACTCGGAGTCGGTTTGTCGGCTTGTGGGGGATTAAATAATTCTTCTATGTCGTCGGCAACCAATAACGTGACCGGTGAAAAAAATAAAAAGACAACTTATCAAACAACGGGCTCTTCTTCTGGACAATACGCCGGAGTGATAAAAAATGGAAAGTACGTGGTCAGCAAGTCCCGTGGGTTAACTGCGGATCAAAATGGCAACGTAAATAATACGAAGAGTTTTGAAACGGGCTTGCAAGACGTCTCCAAAGAAGTTTTCGCGCCATCTAAATACGTTTTCCAAGAGGGGCAATACCTTAGTTCGGATACGGTTCAAAGTTGGCTAGACCGAAAGTCCAAGAAGAACCCTGATGGCCTCAATCCGAAGGATAATGGTTCTAAAGATCCTGATAAGCGAAACCCGATTTATTTGCAGGCACTTGAAGAACAAGACTACATGCAAAAATCGGGGAACTCCTTGAAGTTGAAGGGGGTCACGATTGGACTAGCAATGAACACGGTCGACTATTACCAAAAGAAGCAGTATGGTGCAGAATACGAAACTAAAATTTCGGACGCGGAAATTAAAGAGCAAAGTACGCGGATTGCTAAAGAAGTACTGCAACGATTGCGGAAGAAAGACGAATTCAAAGATATCCCGATCGTGATTGCCGTTTATAAACAAGCGTCTAATGATAGTTTGACCGGGGGAACCTTTATCCGGTATTCTAATAACCAGGGTAATCAACTAGCTAGTTGGAAAAACTTGGATTATAAGAACGTGGTTTACCCAATCGGGGATAACGAAAGTACGCCGAATAGCAACGATTCGACTGCTTTTGATAATTTCAAAACTCAAGTGGAAAGTTTCTTCCCTAACTTGAGCGGAATTACCGCGAAGGCTCGTTACAAAGGGGATTCAATGCAAGGAATGAGCGTGACGATTACCACTCAATTCTATAGTGAGACAGAAATTAATAGTTTCACGCAGTTTGTTTCGACCCAGGCAGAAAAATACCTGCCAAGCGGGGTAAATATCGACATTACGATTCGTTCGAGTGACGACGTTCAAAGCTTCTTATCCCGTTCATCAAAGGATAAGACCTTTAGTTCGCACGTCTTTACAAGCTATTAATTCTGAAAGGAAGCAAGCAATGACAGTTGAAAATAACATTACCAAAAACGACGTAGCACACGTAGCTACGTTGGCTAAATTAAAATTAGATGATGCCCAATTAGAAAAGTTTACAAATCAATTCGAGGACATCATCGACCTAGTTGAACAATTAAACGAAGTCGATACGACTAATGTGGAACCAACGTTCAACGTAACTGATCAATTGAACCGGATGCGCGAAGATCAAGCCGTTCGTTCAGGAGATAAGGAAGCACTCTTAAATAACGCACCCGATACTGAAGACGGGTTCATTCGGGTTCCCGCAATTCTTGATGAAAGTGAGGAAGCATAATGAAGTTTTTTGATATTACGGTGACCGAACTCCATCAAAAATTGGTTGACCGGGAATTAACCGTTACGGAGTTGGTATCCCAAACGTTAGACCAAATCGAAGCTGACCAAGCCGTTTTAAACGATTTTGTCACCATTAACCGCGGCGAAGCTTTAAAGCAAGCACAAGCGATTGACGAAAAGGGCGTTGACCCTGACAACTTATGGGCAGGGATTCCCATTGCCGTTAAGGACAACATCGTTACTAAAGGCTTAAAAACGACCGCTTCTTCAAAGATGTTGAGTAATTTTACGCCCATTTACGACGCGACGGTAATTGAACGTTTAAAGGCTAACGACGTAATCGTCATTGGAAAAACTAACCTAGATGAATTTGCGATGGGTGGTTCAACAGAAACTTCTTTTTACGGTACGACCCGGAATCCATGGGACCACACTAAAGTTCCCGGTGGTTCTTCTGGTGGTTCAGCTACTACGGTCGCGGCTGGGAATTCGATTGCCGCACTTGGTTCAGATACCGGGGGCTCCATTCGCCAACCAGCTTCCTATACCGGAATTGTTGGGGTAAAACCAACGTACGGTCGGATTTCGCGTTACGGATTGATCGCATTTGGTTCAAGCTTAGACCAAATCGGTCCGATGACGAGAACGGTCAAGGATAACGCAGCCTTATTGAACATCATTGCTGGAATGGACGAACGGGACCTTACTAGTTCGGACAAGAAAGTTCCCGATTTCACGGCTAAGATTGGACAAGATATTAAAGGGATGAAGATCGCCCTTCCTAAAGAATACCTTGGCAAGGGAATTAACGAAGACGTTAAGGCAACCATCAAACAAGCCGTTCAAACGCTAACAGATTTAGGAGCAACGGTCGAAGAAGTTTCCCTACCACGGAGCAACTACGGGGTGGCGGCTTACTACATCATTGGTTCGTCAGAAGCTTCTTCCAACTTGCAACGTTTTGATGGGATTCGCTACGGTTACCGGGCGAACGACGTAAAGAACCTAGAAGACGTTTACGTAAAATCTCGTTCCGAAGGATTTGGCGATGAAGTTAAGCGCCGGATCATGCTGGGAACTTACGCACTTTCAGCTGGATCATACGATGCATTCTTCAAGAAGGCTGCCCAAGTGCGGACTTTAATCATCGACGACTTCAATAAAGTTTTCGAAAATTACGACTTAATCATTGGGCCAACTGCACCAACTCCAGCTTATAAAATTGGTGCGGAAGTTGATGACCCAACGACCATGTACATGAACGACGTGTTGACGATCCCAGTTAACTTAGCGGGATTGCCAGCAATGTCATTACCAGCAGGCTTCAGCGAAGGGATGCCGGTTGGTTTACAAATGATTGCTAAACCATTTGACGAACAAACTATGTATCAAGCAGGGGCTGCTTTTGAAGCGGCAACTAATTTTTACCAAAAACACCCTGAAACGGAGGACAAATAATGAATTTTAAAACCACTATCGGACTTGAAGTCCACATCGAATTAAAAACTAATTCCAAAATATTTAGTCCTTCACCCGTAGAATTTGGGGATCAGCCGAACGAAAATACTAACGTAATTGACTGGGGATATCCCGGCGTTTTGCCCCAAACTAACAAAGGGGTTGTGGAAGCCGGAATGATGGCCGCCAAGGCATTGCATGCTAACATTGCTCGGACCCAGCATTTTGACCGGAAGAATTACTTCTATCCGGATAATCCTAAGGCATACCAAATTACCCAAGCAGATACGCCCATTGGAACGGACGGCTGGATTGAAATCGAAGTAGACGGCAAGAAGAAAAAAGTTGGGATTGCCGAAATGCACATCGAAGAAGATGCCGGTAAGAATACCCATAACCCTAACGGCTACTCCTACGTCGATTTGAACCGGCAGGGAACCCCGCTAATTGAAATTGTTTCTAAACCAGATATTGAATCACCGGACGAAGCTTACGCATATTTGGAAGCACTTCGGCAACGGATTCAGTTTACTGGGATTTCAGACGTGAAGATGGAAGAAGGTTCCATGCGGGTGGACGTTAACATTTCCATCCGTCCGGAAGGCTCAAATACTTATGGTACCAAGGCCGAATTGAAGAATATCAACTCCTTTAACTTCGTCCGGAAGGGATTGGCTTACGAAGAAAAGCGGCAGCAAAAACTTTTATTATCCGGTGGAGAAGTGCGTCCGGAAACTCGGCGTTACGATGAAGCCACTGGTCAAACCATCCTAATGCGGGTTAAGGAAGGCGCGGACGATTACCGTTACTTCCCTGAGCCAGATTTACCAAGCATCACCATCAGTGATGAATGGATCAAGGCGGTAGAAGACAAGATGCCGGAAATGCCTGGTAAACGGCGTGCGCGTTACGTTAACGAACTGGGCTTAAGTGACTACGATGCCATGGTGCTTACCCAAACAAAGGAAATGTCCGACTTCTTTGAAGCAGCAATTGCCTTTGATGCAGATCCTAAGTTGGTTGCTAACTACTTAATGGGTGACGTAAACGCCTACTTGAACGATCAAAAGGTTGACTTACAAGACACGAAGATTACGCCAGAACACCTTGCTAGCATGGTTAAGATGATCAGTGACGAAACCATTTCTTCGAAGATTGCTAAGAAAGTCTTCAAGGCAATTACTAAGGGCGAAGAACCAGTTAGCTGGGTAAAGGAAAAGGGCTTGGTACAACTTTCCGATCCAGCAGTTTTGAAGCCAATCATTACGCAAGTAGTTGATGATAACGAACAATCGGTAATTGACTTTAAGAACGGAAAAGATCGGGCCGTTGGTTTCTTAGTTGGGCAAATCATGAAACAAACTAAGGGACAGGCGAACCCGAAGGTGGTAAATCAAATCTTAATGCAAGAGCTCAACGCTCGTTAGTGGAATAGAAGCGGAGGAAAACGTGCGATGCGAAAACGTGCGCGTATTATATATAACCCGACTTCGGGTCGGGAAATGATCAAGCAGCATTTAGTTGAAATTCTGGCGGTATTTGAGAAGGCGGGATATGAGACCAGTGCATTTGCAACAACTCCGGAACCTAATTCTGCCAAAAACGAAGCGCACCGAGCTGCTAAGGATGGTTTTGACTTAGTTGTGGCAGCGGGCGGCGACGGGACCATTAACGAGGTGGTCAACGGAATTGCTCCGCTCCACCGGCGGCCTAAATTGGCAATCATCCCTGCTGGAACCACCAACGACTACGCCCGGGCTTTACGGATTCCCCGGGAAGATCCGGTGGCGGCCGCAAAGGTAGTGCTCCAAAATCAACGGATGAAGATGGACATTGGTAAAGCCGGGGATAACTACTTCATTAATATCGCAGCGGGTGGTTTGCTGACCGAATTGACCTACGACGTGCCATCCAACTTGAAGAGTATTTTTGGATACTTAGCTTACATCGTGAAGGGGGCGGAAATGTTGCCCCGGGTGAAGCCGGTCGAGATGGATATTGAGTACGATGGAGAACATTTCCATGGGCAAGCGTCCATGTTCTTCTTGGCATTAACCAATTCAATTGGGGGCTTTGAACAAATTGTGCCCGACGCCTCGTTAGATGATGGAAAATTCACCATGATCATCGTGAAATCTAGCAGTTTACCTGACTTGTTACACTTGATGGTCAAGGCGCTTAACGGCAAGCACGTTGACGACCCGCGGATTATTTACCGAAAGGCGCGTAAGGTCGTCGTTAATCCGGTTAATGAACGGGTCATGGTTAATTTAGATGGTGAATATGGTGGTGATGCCCCAATGGTTTTCAAGAACCTAAAACGGCATATCGACATGTTTACTAATTTAGATAGCGTCCCGGTCAGCGAACCGGAAGACGATGAGTATCGCCAAGTTGAAGAACAATTTGTTGCTGAAGTTCAAAATTTATCACAGGATGATGATCAAGAGTGATCATGCACCGTGACTAACTACGGTTGATCACTGCTAATCGTCATGCATTAAAAATCAAAAGTGTTTTTCAAGGATCCATAAAGCACTGAAAAGCACTTTGGACCATTAACTTAAATGAAGCTAAAATGTGGGACAAAAGTCAGTTTGCTCCGCTTAACCTGAAATCGGTAATTCCGGCAACATCAGTCGGAACCGGCGATTTCCGGTTAATGCTCACAAACTACCCGGCTTTTGTCCCACTCTGTTTATTAGATTATCAATAAGGGGAAATCAATGAAAATTAAAGCACCAGTAGAAAAAAACCAAACGTATACGGTAGCCATTACCGACTTAACTTATCAAGGAATGGGCGTAGCTAAAATCGAGCATTTTCCAATTTTCATTGCCGACAGTATCCCAGGCGAACAAATTCAAGTCAAAATCACTAAAGTGCAGAAAAATTTTGCGTTTGGCCGGGTAGAAAAGGTTCTAGTGGAAAGCCCAGACCGGGTTGCGGGAAATGATGCCGCGTATACGCAAACGGGAATTGCACCGTTGCAACACATTGCGTACCCCGCGCAATTAAAATTTAAGCAAACTCAAATTAAGAACTTATTGCAAAAGTCTCACTTGGAACAAATTGAAGTTGCGGAAACGGTCGGGATGGAAAATCCAACGGGATACCGAAATAAAGCGCAGGTTCCGGTTCGAAAAGTTAAGGGACAGTTAGCCACCGGCTTTTTCAAGCGCGGTTCACATGATTTAGTGCCGATTGAAGATTTTTACATTCAAGACCCAGTAATTGACCAAGTAATCCTCCAAGTTCGGGACATTTTACGCGAATACCAAATTGAACCTTACGACGAAATTAACCAACGCGGCGTAGTGCGGAATATCATGGTCCGTCGGGGCCGGCGTTCGGGCGAAATTATGGTGGTGTTGATCACCCGCACCAGCTCAGTTCCCCATTTAGACGAAATTGCTGAGGCAATTCATCAAATTGATGGGGTAGTTAGCGTAATTCAAAATATTAACCCTAAGCAGACTAACGTAATTATGGGGAAGGAAGATCGCCTGTTAGCTGGTGAATCGGTTATTCACGATGAACTGTTGGGTCAAAAATTCATTATTTCAGCACATTCCTTCTACCAAGTTAACCCAGTGCAAACTGAAAAGCTTTACCAGCTAGCAATCGAAAAAGCCGGCCTAACTGGTAAAGAAACGGTCTTGGACGTTTATAGTGGAATTGGGACGATTTCCCTAGCGATGGCGCAAGCCGCCAAGAAAGTTTACGGAGTCGAAATTGTTAAGGAAGCCGTCCAGGACGCGAAGGTTAACGCCGTTCAAAACCAAGCTAAGAACGTTAAATTTGTGGTCGGCAAGGCGGAAGACCAAATGGCGAAGTGGCAAGCTGAAGGGATGCAACCAGACGTTGTGGTAGTGGATCCGCCACGCAAAGGCCTCGACGAAAGTGTGATTAACGCAACCGTGGCAATGGCTCCTAAACGAGTGGTTTACGTCAGTTGTAACCCAGCAACGCTGGTTCGAGACATCGACCGGTTCCAGGCTCAAGGCTACAAGGTGGATCAACCAATCACGCCAGTGGACCAGTTCCCGCAGACGCCGCATGTTGAGAGCGTCACAGTAATGTCGAGGAGCTAAGCGACGAAGAAATAATGGGTTTTCTGCAAATGGAAACTAAAAGGCAAAAATAATTAAAATGTTTAGCAAACTAAAAAGTGTACCCCTATTGAATACTAGGGGCACACTTTTTTACATATGGCAGTTATTTTAATGATTACCCGCTAAGTTAGCCAAAATAACTCCAATGGCAATTAAAACGATTCTGAAAATTTGTACTTGTAAGGTATTTTCTTGAATTTCCTAACCCTCTTTGATAAGCTCAAAACAAATTTATTAAGGAGAGGTTGAATGATTAATTACAGCAGCTTAGCGATTGTAGGTTAGCCAGAAGGTTTGGCCTACAAATCTTCTGGAATTGCCATTGAATTCAATTCTTAAGGAGAGCGTTAAAATGGAAAAAGATTATTTGATTCGTTTAGAACAACCAGCTGACTACCGGGAAACGGAAGCGATGGTGCGGGAAGCTTTTTGGAATGTTTATCGGCCAGGTTGCTATGAACATTACGTATTACATGTCCTACGAAAAAGTCGCGAGTTTGTCCCTCAGCTTAACTTGGTGATGGTAAAAGGCCACCAAATTATCGGGCAAATTTGCTTTGTGAAGGCAAAAATGGTTGATAAAAACGGGAATGAAGTGCCCGTTTTAACATTTGGACCATTATCAATTGCCCCGGCATACCAACGAAAGGGGTATGGGAAAAAGCTGCTCGATTATGGCATTGCTCAAGCGCGTAAATGGGGTGCCTCCGCACTATGCATTGAAGGTAACTTAGCTTTTTATAAGCACGCTGGTTTTGAAGTTGCGACTACCAAGGGAATTCGTTACGCAAGTGAACCTGAAAACGGAGAAATCCCATATTTTTTGGCAAAGGAATTACGGAAAGGCTTCTTTGAGCAAGTACAAGGAGCACTCTACTACACGCCTTCAGCATATTACGTCAGTGAAAGCGACGTTAATAAATTTGACCAGCAATTTCCGTCAAAAGAAAAGCGTGTTCTTCCCGGGCAATTAGCTTAACTTGAAAAGTAAACTCGTCACGATTACGAGGCGCTCCGTCTTTAAGTGACGGGTTTAGCTTTTTTAGTGGGTACCTTTGCTATAATAGAGTCGAAGGAAATCTTTAATCGTGGTGGTTAGGATTCGGCAGTAAAAGTTTGCAAACCAAAAAGCGTAGAAACTGAACCAAATTCGGCTTCTACGCTTTGCTACATACAAGAATTAATTTTGGGCATTATAGGCGTCAACCAAATCTTGGGCGAATTGATCTAGGTGATCGAGATCCTCTTGCGATTCGGGAGCTAAGTTAATCTTAAGATCGGCAGTTCCCTTAGTTGCGTTAGCCTTAGTGAGAGCTTCACTAAACTTGTCAACGGCGACGCAATAAAATTCTTCGTAGAATGTGTCTCCTGATCCAGCGACTCCGTAAATTTTGCCGCTCAAATCAAGGTCGGCTAGGTCGTCGTAAAAGTCGAGCCCCTCTTCGGGCAGTGCTCCTTCGTCATAGGTGTAGGGGACAATGACGTTAATGTCGTAGTCTTTAAGTTCGGCAGCGTCGGTTTGTGAAATTTCGGTTTCGTCAACTTCCACGCCTAAATCTTCTAAAGCTTCGGTAATGATGTCAGCACAGTCCTCATTATTACCAGTGATGGTAGCAAAAACAACTTTTGCAGTTGGCATAGTTTGATCCTTCTTTCCAATATTTTCCTATCAAAGTATAGCAAAAAAGGAGTTGATTAACATTAATTCTGAAGAAACTAAAAAAATTACTAAAATTACCGCACAAAAACGAGCAGGGCGTTACAACGTTTTTTTGGACGGCGAGTACGCTTTTCCAATTAGCGAGGAAACCTTCATTCACTTTCGGTTAGGTAAGGGGATGGCCGTGAACGGCACTTTATTAAAGGAAATTGGCGAGTATGAAACTAATGCCGAGGCTTATAATATTGCGCTAACCTATATAACCGGGCAGTTGCGTACGGAAAATGAGGTACGCCAAAAATTACGTCAGCAGGATTACGAGGAGTCGGTAATCGAAGCGGTGATTGCTAAGCTAGCTGATTTGAATCTATTAGACGATCGGGAGTATGCCAAAAGCTACGTGCGCACGATGATGCGGACGGGCGACAAGGGGCCCCGGTACCTAATTAATCATTTACGGCAAAAAGGGGTGCTGGAAAACGACTTGCAAGCGGGATTGCAGCTATTTACTGATGCTGAACAGGTGGCTCTAGCAGTCCGGGTCGGACAGAAACTGCAAAAACGGCATCAGGCACAAGCACTCCGGCAACAACAGTTGAAAATTCGGCAAAATTTGATGCAAAAGGGTTTCACTAGCGAAATTATCGAAAAAGCACTTGCTGAAATCGAATTTACGGTCGATAGCGATGCAGAATACGAAAAGCTACGTAAATTAGGTGAACGACTGTTACGTCGGTACCAGGGGCAACCGGAATACCAGCGAACCACTAAAATTAAACGGTCGTTATATCAAAAAGGCTTTGAAATGGAATTAATTGAACGTTTTTTAAACGAAAATGATTCTTAAGTTTCTGGAATGGATAGTGCAAAATTAAAGTCCACTTTGGTATAATTGAAGAGAAATTGAAAGCTTTCAGCTGTAGGAAGTAGGCTTATGCTATGTCTCAATACTCAGATGGACCAAAGGAAGGCGAGTATATTGCGATAAAAAGCTATAAGCATGATGGTAGTTTGCATCGGACTTGGCGTGAAACAATGGTTCTAAAAAATAGTCAAGACGAGTTTATTGGCTGTAATGATCACACGGTGGTGATTGAGGATAACGACCGCCGCTGGGTGACTCGGGAACCGGCGCTGGTTTATTTTAATAAGCATACTTGGTTTAACGTGGTGGCGATGATTCGGGATAACGGAGTTTCCTATTACTGTAACATTGCGTCACCATATGTTTTGGATCGCGAAGCCCTCAAGTACATTGATTACGATTTAGATGTTAAGGTGTTTCCCAATGGCGAACGACGCCTTTTGGATACGGACGAATTCGAGCAGTTCAGTCGGCAGTGGCACTATTCCGCGGACACGATTCAGATTTTGCTGGATAGTGTACGGGAACTGACGGATTGGATAAATAAAAAGCGTGGACCGTTTTCGGTTGAGTTTATTAATATTTGGTACAAACGTTATCTGAATATAGCGGAGCGCAATACTCGGTAAAAAGGGAGGTGTGAAGAGCACTTCCCTTTTCTTTAAAAAAGAATACACTGAACATAGATGAAAATGAGGAGTCTGGTAAATGTTTGAGAAATTTCGTAAAACGCCCTTAATGTACTGGTCGTTGGAATTGTTAATTATTGCGACCTTGCTGTGGGTTTGTACTAAAATTGATTTTTTGTTTAGCCCGATTGGAACGTTTATTAGCACGGTATTCATGCCGTTAATTTTGGCGACCTTCTTATACTACATGCTCCATCCGTTGGTGAAGTTGTTGATGAAGGTCCATTATAAGAAGTTTCGGATATCGCGTACCTGGGCAGTGGTGTTGGTATTTGTGGGATTCCTGCTCCTAATTGTTTGGGGAATCAGCTCTTTCTTGCCCAGTTTGATCGATCAAATTTCCCAAATGTTAGGGAATTTACCAATGATTGCCAAGAAACTGCAGGTTGCCATTCCTCAGCTAGTCGACCATTCCTGGCTTCGCAAGGTTGATTTTGACCCGTATTTAAAAAATCTTAATAATGAGATTGGCCAATACGCAGAGCAATTTTTGGCGAACATGACTAACAGCATCGGTAATATTATCGCGGCGCTTACTAACATCACAGTCATCGTGATTACGGTGCCCATTATTCTGTTTTACATGTTAAAGGACGGTTACAAATTAATCCCGACAATTTCGCGGATTGTCCCAGAACACAACCGCAAAAGTGTGTTAAATTTATTTTATTCAATGAGTGACACGCTGTCTTCTTACATTTCTGGACAAGTAATTGAATGTATTTTCGTGGGAACCTTTACCGTGATTGGCTATATGATTATCCATCAGCCGTATGGGTTGGTGCTCGGCGTGATCGCGGGGATTTGCAACATCATCCCGTATGTTGGACCTTATTTTGGGATTTTTCCTTCGCTACTAGTAGCAATTGCCCAGTCTCCCGAACAGGTGATTTCGGTGATCATCGTGGTCTTAATTGTCCAACAAGTGGACGGAAATCTAATATACCCGAACGTGATTGGCAAGTCCTTGCAAATTCATCCGTTAACCATCATTATTTTATTGTTGGTAGCGGGAAAACTTGCAGGAATTTTGGGAATGATTTTGGCGGTACCGACTTACGCAATTGTTAAAGTTTTAATTAACTTTATCCACCATATCTGGGTTTTAGACCGAGATAAGATTGAAGAAAAGGTTAAGCCAGAAAAATAGGCTAAATTTGGTAGTTTGCTATTAATATGGTAATATCTACAGAGTTAGATAAATTATTTCAAGGAGAAAAAAATCTTGACAAGAGTAATTACTTACGGGACTTTCGACCTGTTGCATAAAGGACACGTCCGGTTGTTAAAGCGGGCACGTGAATTAGGCGACCATTTGACAGTATGTTTATCAACGGACGAGTTTAATGCGGTTAAGGGCAAGAAAGCTTACACCCCGTACGAAGACCGAAAGTATATTTTAGAAGCGATTAAATATGTTGACGAAGTGATTCCAGAACGCGGATGGGATCAAAAGATAAATGACGTTAAGGAAAATGATATTGATATTTTCGTAATGGGCGACGACTGGAAGGGTCAATTTGATTTTCTCAAGGATTACTGTAAAGTTATTTATTTACCACGGACCGAAGGAATCTCGACAACTAAAATCAAGCGTGATTTAGGTCTTGGTGATTATAAAAAAGATTAAGACAACAGTTAAGATTGGGATATCAAAATGATTCCAATCTTATTTTTTAGAGGGAAAGGAACGAATATGAACCAGGCAGAATTAAAAGCGGCGGTCGATAAGCGACGCACTTTTGCGATTATTTCTCACCCGGATGCGGGGAAAACCACCATTACCGAGCAATTACTATTGTTTGGGGGCGTAGTGCGAGAAGCCGGAACGGTTAAGGCTCGGAAGACGGGTAACTACGCTAAGTCAGACTGGATGGAAATTGAAAAGAAGCGGGGAATCTCCGTAACTAGTTCAGTGATGCAGTTTGATTATGCAGGAAAACGAATCAACATTTTGGATACTCCTGGACATGAGGATTTTTCGGAAGATACTTACCGGACCCTAATGGCCGTGGACTCCGCGGTGATGGTGATCGATTCCGCAAAGGGGATTGAGCCCCAAACTAAAAAGTTATTCCAAATTTGTAAGATGCGTGGAATTCCAATTTTTACCTTTATGAACAAGTTGGACCGCGACGGCCGTGAACCTCTCGACCTAGTAAATGAACTAGAAGAAGTTCTGGGAATTGACGCTTACCCAATGAATTGGCCAATTGGGATGGGAAAAGGTCTGGCAGGCTTGTATGACATTTACAACAACCGGATTGAACTACATACTGACGAGCCCGAATATTTAGCGCTTGATAGTAACGGTGAACTAAAAGAACCTAATCCCATTGAAGAAGAAAGTGTCTTCCAAGACGCAATGATGGAAGTGGACTTGATGAAGGAAGCGGGGAACCAATTTGACGAGGCTAAGATTGCTAAGGGTGAATTGACTCCGGTTTTCTTCGGTTCAGCTTTAACTAATTTTGGGGTAAAAACTTTCCTAGATGCTTATTTACAATTTGCTCCGGCACCATCCGCGCATAAAGTGGCGGACGGCGAACAAATTCAACCTACTGACGAAGAATTCTCCGGATTTGTTTTTAAGATTCAGGCGAATATGAACCCTAACCATCGGGACCGGATTGCCTTTTTACGGATCTGTTCCGGAGAATTTGATCGGGGAATGGACGTTACTTTAAACCGGACTGGTAAGACGTTGCGGCTTTCCAATTCAACTCAATTTATGGCGGATGCACGGGAAAATGTTGAACGTGCGGTTGCTGGAGATATTATCGGTTTATACGATACGGGGAATTTCCAGATTGGGGATACAATTTACGCTGGCAAGCAACCGGTACAATTTGAAAAGCTGCCGCAATTTACTCCAGAATTGTTCATGGGCGTTTCTGCAAAGAACGTAATGAAACAAAAATCCTTCCATAAGGGAATTCAGCAATTGGTGCAGGAAGGTGCGGTGCAGTTGTACACAAACTACACTACGGGGGATTACATCCTTGGCGCCGTAGGTCAATTGCAATTTGAAGTGTTCCAATTCCGGATGCAAAACGAATACAATTCGGAAGTGGTAATGCAACCAATGGGCAAGAAAATTGCCCGCTGGATCAATCCGGAACAACTGGACGAAAAAATGTCGTCTTCCCGGAATTTGTTGGTGAAGGACCGCGCTGGACAACCGCTCTTCCTATTCGAAAATCAATTCGCGGAACGTTGGTTCAAAGGCAAGTATCCTGACGTAGAACTCACCGCAAAACTTTAAAAAATAAAACTTTCTAAAGTAACTGATTCAAACAGCCAACTAGGTAAATTATGGGCTATAATGGATAAGTTATTTAAGAAATATCATGTGGAGGAACGATAGCATGAATCGTTTATGGGGTAAGTTTCGCCGGGGTGTGAACACCAAGTTTGGGTTCTTTATGTTGATTACCGGGCTATTTTGGTTGAAATCATACATTGCGTACCAAACTAAGTTTACGTTGGGTGTTCAAGGTGGGATGCAGGAATTAATTTTAGCCATCAGCCCCCTTGGCTTTGCCATTCTATTATTTGGAATTGGATTATATATCCGGGGTAAATGGGCCTATTGGTACATGATTGTAATGGATGCAATCTTATCAACCTGGCTGTTTGCCAACATTTTATACTACCGAGAGTTTTCAGATTTTATCACCTTTAACTTAATCAAGGGCTCGGGTGCCGCTTCGGATAACCTGGGAAAAAGCTTGATGGGAATTTTACGACCAACCGACTTTTTAGTGTTTGTGGATGTAATCTTCGTCATTGCAATTTTAGCGTTTGGTTTTGTTAAAATTGACCAACAGCGTTTCAAGCTGGTTAATTCATTAGCGGTCACGATTTTGTCAATTGGAGTCCTAGCTGCTAACTTAGCCCTTGCTTATTCAAACCGTTCCGGATTGCTGACCCGGACGTTTGATAATAATTACATTGTTAAGTATTTGGGATTACAAAGCTTCACCCTGTATGACGGCGTTAAGACCGTTCAGAATAGTAATAAAAAGAAAGAAGCCAAAAGTTCTCAATTAAAACCAATTAACGAGTTTTTAAAGAAGAATAACGTGCCCGCCAACATCGAATATAAGGGTGTTGCGAAGGGTAAGAACGTAATTATTATTCACTTGGAAAGTTTGCAACAATTTGTCATTAACCAAAAGTGGAAGGGAAAGGAAATTACTCCTAACATCAATAAGTTCTACAATGACAAGAACACGCTAGCTTATGACAACTTCTTTAACCAAGTTGGACAAGGAAAGACGGCCGACGCCGAGATGATGTTAGAAAATTCGTTGTTTGGATTACCTGAAGGATCAGCGATGGTTACGGATGGTACTACCAACACCTTCCAATCCATGCCCGCAATTATGGATCAGCACGGTTACACTACCGCAGCCTTCCACGGGGACGTAGCTAGTTTCTGGAACCGGGATAACGCTTATAAATCATTTGGTTACCAGTACTTCTTCAGTAAGCAATACTACTCGTTGAAGAAGGGTTACGTAAGTGGATATGGAATGAAGGATAAGTTGTTCTTACAACAGTCCGCGAAATTCCTTGAAGAGCTTCCACAGCCGTTCTATGCAAAATTAATCACGGTTTCTAACCACTATCCTTACGGAATCGAAAAGAAAAACGTTTCTATTGATCCGTGGGAGACGGGGGATTCAACCGTTGACCCGTACGTTCAAACGGCCCATTACCTTGACCAAGCGGTTGGGGAACTAATTAGTTACTTGAAGAAGACCGGACTTTACGATAAGAGTTTGATCATGATGTACGGTGATCATTATGGAATTTCAAACAATCATAAACCCGCAATTGCCAAGATTTTAGGTCTAAAAGGGGTTACTAATTATGATTTGGCTATGTTCCAAAAGGTACCGTTCATGATTCATGCTCCGGGTCTAAAGGGAGGCGTCAACCACAACTACAGTGGTGAAATTGACGTGATGCCAACCCTATTGAACCTCTTAGGAATTGATACGCCAGGAGCTTATCAATTTGGTCACGACATTAATTCTAAGCAGTATAACCAAATTGTGGCGTTCCGAAACGGGGATTTCGTTTCTAAGAAGTACACCAAGTACGGTGGTGATTTATACTACACGGCTACTGGGGAGCAGATTACTGACGAAACGGCTAGTCAAAAACGAGAGGTTAAACAAATTCAACAGTACGTTAATAATGAGTTGAATTATTCCGATCGAATCATTAATGGTGATTTGTTGCGCTTTGCAGACTTAGACTGGTTTAAGAAGGTCAATAAGGCGGATTACAGCTACACTAAGAAAACTGCCTTGAAGAATCTAAAGAAGGCGCAAAAATCCAAGACTAGTTTGCTCGAACAAAATCACGGCCGGTCAACGATTGACGATTACGTAACCGATGCACCGGAATTACCAGAAAATGAAGAGAAGGCGGCTAGTTCGAGTTCTTCAAGCAACAATTCTTCGGAAGATAGCAGTCATTCAGGAAGTAGTTCCGCAGATACTGTTACCCAAGAAGATAAATAGATATTAACAATTTAAGGGACTCACGATTAGCCCAAACAAAATTAAGAATTAGCATGGAGAGGTTGGGAAATTTTTCCCAACCTCTTTTGTTTTTTAGATTAAAATACTAGTTAAGAATCGTGGAGTTTTAAAAATTTAATTAAGTTAGAAGGAGACTTTGATTTATGGCAAGTCATTTAATCATTTTACTGCTGGTCGGTCTATTGGCCGGAGTGTTTGGCGCCATCCTTGGTATTGGGGGCGGGATGATTATCACCCCGGTCTTGACCATTGGGATGGGACTCGATATTAAATACGCAATTGGGGCAAGTATCATCGCCGTAATTGCGACTAGTTCAGGTGCTACCATTGCCTACTTAAGGGACGAGATGCTTAATTTGCGGGTAGCGATGTTTTTGGAAATTGCGACCACGGTCGGAGCGATTGTGGGGGCGATCATGACCGGGCTTTTTAATTCGACGGTCCTCTACGTACTGTTTGGATCGTTTCTCGTTTTTTCGAGTTGGAACATGTACCGAAAACTCCGTCAAGGGGGCAGTGAAGAAGGTAGCGCAAAGAATGATCGCTTAGCTAACCAACTTAACCTTAATGGCAGTTACTACGATAAGGCGCTGAAAAAACAAATTGATTACCAAGTGGAAAATGTTCCAGGAGGTTCGGCAGTGATGTTTGGCGCTGGATTAGCTAGCGGACTCTTAGGAATCGGAAGCGGCGCGTTTAAGGTGATGGCGATGGATAACATCATGAAGATGCCGTTAAAACCTTCTAGCGCCACTAGCAATTTAATGATGGGAGTCACCGCTGCGGCTAGTGCGATGGTTTACTTCTTCAACGGCTCGATTCATGCTGACATTGCGGGCCCCTTAGCAATTGGAATTTTATTTGGTGCCCAATTAGGGAGCCGAATTATGCAGCGCCTTCGTCCCCGGTGGATTCGGTTAATCTTCATTCCGGTATTGCTATACATGGGCTTACAAATGGTTTTAAAAGGATTTGGGGTGAACTTTTAGATGAACGCTAAACAAAAAGAAATGAATCACGTCGAATTATTGATTGGCCGTATTTTACAAGTTGGGGTTTATATTTCCGCAATCGTCATTATCTGCGGAATCGGTTTATGGTTAGTAAAAAATGGTTCGGGTTATGCCGGTGCCTTACCAACCCGATTGGGAATAATTTTCCAAGGAGCTATGCAATTAAAGCCCTACGCAGTTTTAATGTTGGGAATCTTTCTGCTAATTTTAACCCCTGTCTTGCGAGTCGTGGTGTCAATCTACGCCTTTGCTAAGGAAGGGGATCGACTGTACGTAACGATTACGACAATTGTTTTAATTATTCTAATTATCGGGATGACAATTGGTTACCAAGGGTAATAACCATTAATTAAGCTAGGAGAGTTGACAAACTTTCCTAGCTTTTTTATTAGGAAATTATTGTTGAAAGATAGTAGAGGTAAAAATTATCCAGAAGTAAGATTATGACGGAACTAGCTGATAATAAAAAATGTGCGCTAATTGATGACGTAGACAATTCACTGTGTAGAAGTTATAATTAACGAGATGGAATTTTAACGTCCGGTATAATTATTATGCCAAAGCATAGATGAGGGAGTTTTATATGAAAGTGGAACCAAACGTCGTAATAAGTGAATTCATCATTAATATGGTTGATGAACTTCACGGAGAAGACAATAGCAATGTAGACGTTGCTGAAAAAGTGAAGGAACAAGCAGACTCTTTGGCGGATTTTAAAGTTCCTTATTACGTATTAACGAACGGGCCGGGCAGGGAGCACATTGGTGGCGGACTAACCATTGTTCATCTCGACTTATTTGAACATTTTCCTAACTTAACCTTGTATTTCCAACGACTTTTAATGGCTTTTGACTTTTTAAAAGCTCACCCAGAAATTAAAAAAGCTGCCCTAACCGATGCAGCTGATGTAACAATGCTTAATTATCCCTTTGATAATGTACAAGAGGGGATTTTGTATATGGGTGATGAAACAAGCCCAATTTTTAACACGTCGATAATTATTAGTAATGATGCCCCTACCTACATGAGGGATTTTATTTGGGAAAATAATGATTTACCAATCCTAAATTTAGGTGTGATGGTGGGGACTCGGGATGTTTTAATCGAGTATTTAGGAATTATGGTTAAATTAATTACCGAAGCCGAATTGAAAGTCAAACAGGGAGATGCTTCTTACAATTTAGGACATTTTGAAATGTTGATTTCGAATTATGTGGCCTACCGTTATTTTAGTAACCGCTTAATTCACGGTCGAGAGGTTAGTACTATTTTTAACGGGTTCCAAGAACGTAGTAGCGCCTGGTTTAAACATAAATAAGCGGGTTAAGGGATCTAAACTAAGCAGTGGTTAGCAATTTGACTATAAAGAAATGGGCTGGGAAGAGAGCTTAGCGAAGCTATTTTAAATCCCCCGTGGGTTAGATTAAGCAGCTTTAAAATTAATTGGGTGAGAGCCGGTAATTTTAAAGCTGTTTTTGTATAAAAGGTAATTTAGTTAATGCAAAAAAATAGTTTTCTATTTTATGCTGTTTTTTTAAAATCTTGAGACAGACAATCTTGGTTAAGGGTGTAACATTAAAGGGTAATATAAATCAAGAATGTTAAATTATGAAAGCGTTGGCTAATTTATACAACAAAATCAGTGAATATACAAAAAGAACCTTCTCAATTACGGAAGGTCCCTAATCCAAAATGGGAACTAGTTAGTGATGCATGAAACCAACGGCCATGTAAACTAAGTTACTTAAGATAATTAAGAAGAAAACTACGGAAATAATTTTTTCCGGTGCTTGGCCCTTCTTTTTCTTTTGTGTACGCGGAGGAGTTTGGATTTCCTTCTCATAAGATACCCTTTTTTCGATATCCTTTTCAAGTAGCTGACTTTTTTGTTCGGACGAATTATTAATGGTAAAGACCCCCTTTAATTACGAGCTGTTCTTAATGCCATTTAAACAATTTTCTACTTAAAAGTAAATAGGCTAAGTAAAATCGCAAAAAAATTAACGTCGTGTAACATACTTCCTGTAAAAAATAAACGTGGTGTGTTACATTGAATGTACGATAAAGAATAGAGGTAGACAGATGAGATTCGATTTTAATGACTTTCGTCTCAGAAAGTATTCGAAAATCACTAAAAAGATTTTAGCTTTAGATAAAGAATACCAACAATTGACGGATGAGCAGTTGCAAGCAAAAACTACCTTCTTTAGAGAAAAACTCGCACAGGGTGCAAGTTTGGATTCGATTCTGGTAGATGCGTACGCCACCATCCGTGAAGCTGATTACCGAATTTTAGGGCTAAAACCATTTGAAAACCAAGTGCTAGGTGGCGTGATTTTACACTTTGGAGCAGTAGCCCAGATGAATACCGGTGAAGGTAAGACTTTAACCGCCACCATGCCAATGTACTTAAACGGGCTGACTGGCCCGGGTAATTTTTTGGTTACGGTAAATGGATATTTGGCAAACCGGGATGCGGAAGAAACCGGTAAAGTTTACCACTGGATGGGTTTAACTAGTACGGCTGGAGTAAGCGAAGATGACGAAGAATTAGATATGCATGCGGTTTATAACCATGACATTGTTTATACAACGAATAGTGCGCTGGGCTTTGATTACTTAACTGACAACTTGGTGGAAAATGTCACAGATAAAAAGCTTAACGATTTAAATTTTGCGTTAGTTGATGAAGTGGATTCCGTGTTACTTGATGCTGCGCAAACGCCATTGGTAATTTCGGGTTCTCCGCGGGTCCAATCGAACCTTTTTAACTCAACGGATCGCATTGTAAAAAGTTTGCAAAAAGACAAAGATTACGAGTTTAGTGAAGATTTAAAGAGCGTTTGGTTCACAAAAGCAGGAATCAAACATTTAGAAGAGTATTTAGGAGTAGACGATTTAGTTTCTCCAAAATGGTCCGAATTATATCGTCACTTGGTATTAGCACTACAAGCAAATTATACGATTAAACGAAACCTAGATTATGTGGTGGTCGATAACCAAGTATTGCTTTTAGATAGCGAAAATGGTCGGGCACTGACGGGGATGAAACGTGAATCTGGGATTCACCAAGCGATGGAAGCTAAGGAAGAAGTCCCCCTTACTGATCAAACTCGGTCAATGGCTTCAATTACGTTGCAGAATTTCTTCAAGATGTTTAAGAAGCTTTCCGGGATGACGGGGACCGCGGTTACGTCCGCCCGGGAGTTTATGGACGTTTACAACTTACCGGTCTTAAGGGTGCCTACCCATAAACCGAATATTCGGATAGACCGTCCCGATGTTGTTTACGCAACCATGGACGAAAAAATTGACGCGACCATAAAATTAGTGAAAAACGCATATGAAATTCAACGGCCGGTTTTATTAAAAATGGGTTCGTTATCGTTGTCGAGATTATACTCACGGGTGCTGCTCAAAAATGGGATTGTTCATAACGTTTTAAATGCGCAGAGTGCGTCTAAAGAAGCGCTGATCGTTGCTGATGCTGGACAAGCCGGTGCGATTACCGTTGCAACTTCAATGGCCGGTCGGGGAACCGATATTAAACTTGGCCCTGGAGTAAAAGAAAAGGGCGGCTTGTTGGTAATTGGAACGGAACGAATGGATAGCCGCCGGGTAGATGACCAGTTACGGGGGCGCGCCGGACGACAAGGAGACCCTGGAGAAAGTATTTTTCTAGTTTCACTTGACGATAAAGTGGTGATTGAGAATGCTCCCGAATGGGTAGAAAAGTATCGAATTCGTTTAGCCCAAGCACTTAAAGATGGTAAAAGAAAATACGGCGAGCCGTTAAAAGGACGGCGCGATCGAAATATTGTAGAACATGCGCAACAAGCCGCGGATGCACAAGCTGAAGCAGGTCGTAAAAGTTCTGTGAAAATGGACGATACCTTACGGATTCAACGTGAAATGATTTATGATTTTCGTGATTACGTAATGTCTGATGGGGACTTAACTGAAATTACGCAACGAATTTGGGATAACTTTTTTAAAGCATACGCGCGCCAAAAGAACCTAACAAGGGAAAAATTGAGCGACTTTATCATCAATAATTTGGATTATAACTACAACAATTTACAAATCGATTCTAAAATTCTGGAAAGTCCCGAACAAATTGAGCAATACGTTGTAAACATTGCAAAACAAAAATGGGAAGATCAAAAAGTAATTTTAGATAACGAATTTAAGCAAAATTACTTAAAGAGGCTGTCAATTTTAAAGGCGTTGGACATGGCTTGGATTGAACAAGTGGATAACCTGACACAGTTAAAAACGGTAGTATCTAGTCGGGCGTTAGGACAGCATAACCCGATATTTGAGTACGAAAAAGAGGCCATGAATTCATTTAAACAAATGAAGAAATCATTTTGGCGCGATACGATCAAATATATGTTGTTGTCAGATTTGATCGTTGGTAAAAATGAATCAATTAAGGTGGAATTTCCATGAGAAAAAGTAGTGAAAAAAAAGAGTTGGTTTCTAGCATTGCCTTTACGCTGTTTATGATTATTTTAATGGAGTTAGGCCGGCAAATTGCTGTTCCAGGCTTAGATCCTGAAATGAGTCGTAAAGCATTGAATGGTTCAGCTTTATTGAGAAATGTTTCAATGCTTACTGGGGGACAGTATAGGTTTGCATCGCTATTTTCAATTGGTTTAGGACCATACATGACTGGGATGATTTTATTTCAGGCCGTTCAGTTGGTTAATACTAATTTAATGGACAAGATTAGTGATTCAAAACGAGGATATATCCAACGGTGGATTACTTTAGTAATTGCGATACTTCAAACACTACAATTTATGTTTGTAATGCGTGATCAAATCACCCCTTCAGGAGTCAAACTATGGGGCTTTGATTTTAACGTGGCAACGGCATTTATGGTCTTGGTTGCGGGAGCAATGATGGTATCGTGGATGGCTGACATGACAACTAAATATGGGGTCGGCGGTGCTGGAGTTATGATTATGCCGGGAATTTTCATTAGTATGCCAATGATGGTGATGCACGGTCCCGGAGTGGGAAGCTATCAAGTTAAGACGTTTTCAACCAACCTCTGGATAGCCTTAATAGTATCAGTATTAGTGGTCTTTATCGCTACGGTATTTTTCAATAAGGCAGAATTAAGAATTCCGTTACAGCGCCCAAATATCCAAAATGATTTTTCAGAATCATACTTACCAATTCGCTTTTTAACTTCAGGAAGCATGCCATTCATGTTTACCACTACGGTATTTATTATGCCTACTTATATTGCTAATTTTAATCCGGATAGCAGTTTTAGCCATTTTACTCAAACGTACATTAATTTTAGTAATCCAGTTGGGATTGCAATTTATTGTGGAGTCGTAGTGTTCTTAAGTTACGCGTTTAGTTTTATGAACCTGCAAACGGAACGCCAGGCAGAAAATTTAAAAAAATCGGGAGACTATATTTTTGGAATTGCGCCAGGTAAGGATACCAAAAAATATTTGAATTACCACGTAATTAGGTTAAGTACAGCTGCCAACGGATACTTTTTAACGGTAATCGCAACCCCATTAATAATTGGGTTATACGTACCGGGCGTAACTAATTTTACGTTTGCGTATTCTAGTATTTTAATCGTGGTTACGATTATGGACACTACGTTAGAACAGCTAAAGACAATGTACTTAAGAACGCAGTACGATCTTTTGTAAGTTATAAGGAGTAAAGCGAATGTTTTATATTGCCCCAGCATGGACAAATGATATTAAAGAATTAAATCACAATCCGTTAAAAAACTTAATCAGTTTGTTAAATAGCGGGGATAAACCAGTAAAATTACTGGTACTAAATTTCTTGCCTAATCTAAGGTATCTTTTACACGTAAATGGATTAACTAACCTTCCGTTTTGGAACCTCTGGGACGCCATTTTAGGGATTGAGCGAACGGACGGGATGCCGCTTGGCCCGGAGAGTTTAGAGATCCCTGATGACGTGCGAATAGTCCAGGGACCTTGGGCAATGCTCGGATACCGAGGAAATGAATTAGCAGCAACGTTGATTGGTAATAGTCAAGGGTTTGTTCAGACTGTGGAAAACATTGAGTCTGGAAAACACTTTTTTGATATCTACGATGACCGTGGATTCAAAGCTTCAACCAAGTATATGAATGAAGATCGATTAGTACGGCAAGATTGGTTTGACGAAGTTGGACAATGTGTTTTGCGTTATGAACCTGATGCTAAAGTCCCTGTACGAATTTTAAGTAATTACGATAATTTTAACCATACTGAATACGCTAGTTTGGATGATGTATATTTAGAATTTGTTAATAAGAAATTTGCAAATGAATTTGATCCCCAAGCGGATGGCTTAATTGCTAGCAGTGACGAAATGATTCGACCGTTGATGCTTAAAATTCAAAGACAGATGCCAGTCACTTATCTGCTAGATCACCAAGGAACGGTTGATTCGACAGATATTAAAAAATTAACTCCGCAAATTAGGGGAGCAGCTAGCTTTGTGGTTCCGAATTATGCAATTTTTGAACAATTTCAGCTTGAAGTTGATGAACTTAGTCAAAGCCATTTAGAACTAGCTATCCGTATGGCGCTGACATGCGTTTAGGAAATAGTAATGAAGAACGCCAACTAATTGTTTATTGGAATATTGGCGATGCTAATGATGATTCTAATATTACAAACGCGTGTAACGAATTAACGGACTATTATTTAAAATATGAAAATACAGGGTTAATAATAGCAACGCTTGATGAAGACAAGGCGAGGATCGTATCTTCAAAAATTTTGGACAAGATAATCGGCCAATACGATTTTCTCACTGAAGCTGAAGATCGGGAAACCTTAGATAAGATTTTACGTAACCCTAACAACGCAACGGAAGTGCAAAATTTAGTAAATCAAGTACGGTTCCGACTGTGGCAAGAATGGCAAATTGAACATCCAATTAAGAAGGGTGAGATGACAGTAACGGTTGGTGAAGAAGCTCCAAGTGAAAAAATTGACTGGGAGAGATTTGCTACCGACATTGCGAACGTCCTTATTAGGGTAGAGCCGCAGGACTATCAAATTTTTGACGATTTATCACGCGCAAGAATTTTGGTTGATATGGGCGAACCGTATGACGCACGAATGCAGTTTAATGCGATTAGTGCCGGAATTCCCCAAATTAATAATGTTGAAAGTCCGTTTGTAATTGATCAGGAAAACGGATGGATTGTTAAAGAGGGGCATAGTTTAACGCAAGGGCTAGATTTTTATTTGAAAAAATTAGGCAATTGGAACGTAGCCTTGGTAAACACGGCTAAATATATGGAACAACTAGAATTTAGGCGTCAATCCGATTGGTGGGAGAGAAGGATACACTATGAGTAAAATGAAAATTATACATCTGGGGCCCAAGATTGAAGGATTAGCAGAACTAATTGAGAACGACTTTGAAATTTTTGATGTTCCATTGGAAGTTGTTAATCAGCCGATCGGTAAAGAAAAAAAGAGGTTGCTCATCAAGGGAGCACTAAACTTAGCTTTTCGTCATGATATGTTTTTAATTACCCAACCAGAATATTTAGCTGCTGAACAAAGCAGCCTTTTAAAAGAACTACCAGCAAATAACATTTTGATAGATGACCGGCTGGAACTTTCTAAGGAGGCTACTCAGGCGCTCCACTTGAAAAATGCTCAATTCATTAGCATTCCAAATGCAGAGAATTTGGCCAAGCAATTTAAAGAGGTATTTTATAATGACCAACTTGGTTTTAAATACACTTTTGATAACATCCAATTTGATTCTCTTTTTAAGGGAACTGTAAAACAATTGGGACATAATTATCTAAGAATTATAGATAATGATATTGAGGAATACCAACGAGTGGCTAATTGGGATGGCCCGATCGGTGTTGGGGGAAATACGCTCTGGGAAATTCATACGGAATTCAAACGTAATAACCCCACTACTAACGTTCGGTTACGAGTTTCACTAATAAGCCCCGCGGATGCTCAAATTTACTATTCCAAAGAGGTGGATAATGATCAACTAAAGAATGACATTCCACTAGAAGTCAATGACGATGGGGCCTTCATCCTTGTTGAACTGATGGTTAAGGGTAAGGATGTCGACCTAACTATGGGAGCGATTACTTTAAACGAGGGTCGTGATGGAAGAGGAACTTTGCTAATTGGTGAAGATATGGAAATTGACGATGAAGCAATGGGCGAACCGCTGTACCATTACTTTGATCCCGGTGATTTCAAACCACCATTGATGGTGTACTTTTCCGGTTTTCGTTTTAATCCCGGTGTCGAAGGGATGTACATGATGCGAAGTTTAAAGGGGCCAAGCCTTTTAATTGAAGACTTCCGAATCCTTGGGGGGGCATTCTACGTTGGGGGTAAGAAATTAGAGAGCCAAATTATCAATCTTATTCAGTCAACTCTGAAAAAATTAGGCTTTAAACCAAATGAATTGATCCTATCCGGTCTCTCGATGGGAACCTTTGCTAGTTTATACTACTCATCGTTTCTCAATCCTGACTGGGTAATTGTTGGTAAGCCCTTAACTAGCTTAGGTGAGATTGCTGCTAACGAACGCATCAACCGACCTGGCGGATTTCCAACTTCTTTAGACGTGGTATTACGGTTAACTGGTGGAATCGCGGATGAAAATATTAAGCAGGCCGACGATATTTTTTGGAATTCATTTACTAAACACGATCATTCAAAAACTAATTTTGTAATTGTCTATATGAAAGATGACGATTACGATGGGGAAGCATTTGAAAAACTGGATCGCTTCTTACGTAAGCATTCACCGACGTCGCGGATCATTCATAAAGGATTTACTGGCCGGCATAATGATCAAACTGGTGCTCTCGGTGCTTGGTTTAAAAATCAATACCAAAATATATTAACAACCAACTACGGTCGTGACTTTAGCCCGCAGGAGGATGATGAAGACGATGAGTAACTATTTTGTGATTAGATGGCCGTTACGAATGAATAATACGTACAGCTTTGGATCGGTAATCAACTATCAAAAAGGCAAAATTTATTTCAAAAATGAGCGGATGAGTCCGGGAGAACGAATCCACACTTGGAAATCAAAATTTAATTACCATATTCGTGATTCTGAATTTTCACAATTACCGTTGTTAAAAAGAGGGGTTAAGTATCAGGTAAATGCTAAGGCAGAGGTAGTTCCCGAGGGATCGGTCCAAGTCCAGTTAGATTTCTTTGATAATCGAGACGAAATTATTGATGGCCCGCTCACCATTGATTTAGATGGTGAATTTGTAGTTCCTGAAGAGATGGATCACTACCAACTTAGTTTGGTTAACTTGAATAATAGATCATTAGAATTCGAAAATTTAGTGATCGAACCCTTAGAAAGTGAGTTTGCAGTTGCCACAACTAGTGGTTACATGAATACTACCTATATATGGAACCGCCAAGACGATTTTTTTGAAGATGTAGAAGTCTATTTACGTAGTCGACTGCTATATTCAGGAGCTTATTTAGGTAAAAAGAGTACCCTACGTATTTTTGTGGAGTTTGACAGTCGAGCTAATTGGCAAGCACAGGAATTGCGGAAAGAAATTTCTACAACATTTAAGTCGTTTGAAAAGGTGGTTAGGAAAAACAAAATGGCGTTTGACGCACTATCGCCAAAAACAGTTTTACTTTCACCGCAAGAAGAACGGTTAACCGCGGTAGAAAAGTATGCAACTATTGAATTGTCAAAAATATTGCATTTTTATAGGCGGTAAAAATAAATAATTTTAGAAATCCTATATTTTGGAGGAAAAATATGAATTTTTTTGTTAATGAAGCAATGGGAATTGGTAATTCGGGAGTAGAACATGCCCAATTTTACCGTGCAAAACGCTTTGACCAAGCTAACTTAGATTATAAATTCATCTTCATGGCACTGGTTGATAACCTACATGAAGCGATGGACAAATGGAACTTACGTGACGACCAAGTAATTAATATTTGGGAGTATTTTGTTTACGGTGATGATTATGCATTGCATGGTTTAAAGCAGCGTACCAAAGTAAAGAGTAAGAACGTAATTGATAGTACGAACACCTTACGATTAGAGAATAAAGTTACTTCAGCGGGAATCCGGGTCGTTCGGCATTATGTGAAGTTCCCTAATCCAAAGAAAAATCCACCTTTACTGGTTAGAATTGACCGGGTTGAATTATATGATGCGCAGACTAATTTGCGAAAGGTTGCGTTTGAATTTTTACAGGATCCGCACAACGATCAAGGTAATCAAATTGTAAATATTCATTTATATAATCAACCTAATGGCGAGCTCTTCTTCCCTAATTCAGTCCAGTTGCGGAGATACTTTTTCCATCAAATTGAACGGTTATATTCTGGAAAGAATATCTTCGTTCTAGATCGTGGAGAAATGAACGAAGTTGCTTTAATGGATGAAGATATGCCAAAACCAAACCGGAAACTAGTGGAAATTGTCCATGCGGATCATTTAGCTGATCGGGATGATCCTAAAGCACCGTTTTGGAATAACTATTATGAATATGCGCTTACCCACATGGACCGGATTGATCGAATGGTGGTTGCTACCGAACTTCAAAGAAAAGATCTATTAATTGATTTTCCGGATAGGGGAAAGGAAATTGTAACGATTCCGGTTGGAGGAGTGGATGACGAAATTAAACAAGTCAAAGGCATTCCGCACAAAGAATTTAAATTAGTCACGATTTCTCGTCTAGCATCTGAAAAGCATATTGACTTAATTGTTAAAGCGGTGGCTAACTTACATAAACAAGGCAATAAAGTTAGTTTAGATATCTACGGTGCCGGCGAAGAAGACAAGAAGTTGAAAGAACTAATTGAAAAGGTTCAGGCTAAAAAATATATTAAGATGCGGGGGCTCACTCATCACGCTGACGAAGTTTATCCTAAGTATGATGCCTTTGTTTCGGCTTCCTTCTCTGAAGGATTTGGCTTAACCTACATTGAAGCGTTAAATGCTGGGCTGCCAGTAGTTACCTTTGCCGCTCGTTTTGGTTCTTTAGAGTTAATTGAAGATGGTAAAAATGGTTACTTAATGACCTTTAAACGAGAAGACTTAGATTTCGACGTCAGTCAATTAGAAAAGGGAATTCAAAAATTGATGGATCGAGACATCAAAGAAATGAAGGAAGACATCTTCAAGTCTGTAGAAAACTATCGTGATCACGTTATTGCTGATAAATGGAGGAAATTGATTAATGAACTATGAGTTGGTAAGTGTCTTACGACCAGAAACGGATAACTGGAAATCCCAAAAAGAACGCGTAGAAAAAAATAATGGAACTTTAATTACGTTATTTCCGGAACCACTTTTCGTTCGTTTGCGAAAAGAAGAATATTCCAAGATGATTAACGTTATTGATTACGTTACTAAAAGAAATTACGACGAAAACAGTTCGCTATTTTTTGATAAAGTGGATACCGTACAGGGTGCTGAAATAATTATGAATCGGGACGGCGTCATTACGATTGTTAAAGACGGAGTAGTAATTGGAGAAATGCGAGTTTTTCCCCGCACCCGGCGGTTAGTGCAAGACATCAAATTCCTTAATGTAGATGGCAGTCGTGATATGATTGAAGAATATACCTTTGATGGTAAGCCTTTCAGTAATATTTTTTACTATGATGATAACGTCCAAGAAATTGATTTCTTTGATAATGATCAAAATGTTCGGTTACGTTATTACTTGTACGAAGGTTCAATTAACCTGATTACGATTGAAGATCCGAAAACTAAGGAAATTATTGAGAAATATGACAATATGTCCCAATTTCAGGCTGCTCAAGTTGCTAAAATTGTTAAACCGGAAGATGAAGTAGGAATTACTTATCTAGGTGTGGAATTAGATGCATTAAAAGACACGCAATCTAAGAACACCCTTTACTTAGAAGAACCTGCTTTTGATGGGGACCAAGTCAAAGGAAATCTGAAGTTAATTATGGAAGATGAAATCGACTACGTTCAACGCGTAATAGTAAGTAGTGAAGATTACCAGAAAATGCTTGATTTAGGTTTAAATGTTTCCAAAGTCGAACCTAAACAATAAATTAATGAGTGGTGCAGTCCTTAGTTAGTGAGGAAGGCCCACTCATTTTTTTGGTTACTTGAAAAGTGAGGAACTAAGGAATATAATACCGGAGACACAAATATATACGTTAAGGAGAATGAAGGATGGCTGAGAAAAAAATTAAGATTAACCCGAATGAATTCGCTTTGGCAGTAATCAGCGGCTCTAAGTTAGATAACCCCGATGATGTTCGCGCAAGCAAGGACGCACTAAAGCGTTACTTAACGGCGTACATGTTGATTGAAGAATTTAACGAACTAGAAGCAAGCCAATTTAAGTTCTTTAAGAAGGCGGATCGTGAAATGCTGGTTAAGGCGTTTGAAGGATTACGCCTCGACTAAAAAACGCTAATTTTTTTGTTTCAAAGTTCTGGAGCAGCTGGGAAAAACTGAAGATTGCTTTTCAAGGATGAAAAGATTTTTAAAAAGTTGTTTTGTGATTTAACTTCAGGAGAGCCAAAAGTCAGTTTGTTCCGCGTAATCTAAAATTGACCATCATGCCCAATTCAGGTGTGATGGTCAATTTTTAGTTAACGCTCGTAAATTACTCAATTTTGGTCTCGTACTCTTTTGGTTTTAAAACAACGGGTCATTTTTACGAGTTTTTTTAATTTCTTGGTGAATTTTCAAAGCAATTTTATGGTTGGTCTTGATTGCTACCGACATAAAGAGGGCGTCCATAATACTCATCTGCGCAATTAGTGCGTGAAGAGCTTCGGAACGGTATAGTGCTTCTTCAGCAACCGAAATTAGGGTAACGTCCGCCATTTTAGCTAGGGTGGCGTTTGCAGAGCTAGTGATTAAAATTAAGGGAACTTGGTGTTGTAACGCTAAGTTAGCTAAGGCAATCGCATCCCGGTCTTCGCCCGAATGCGAAATCAAAAGCATTACGTCCTTAGCAGTTAGACGAGTTGCTGCCATGATTTGCATATGAAAATCATTTGCGTAAACCACGTCTAGCGGGGTTCGCAGGAATTTATGATAGCCATCCAGGGCAACAATGTTACTAGCTCCCAGTCCAAAAATGCCCACCTGCTGGGCGTCTAATAAGAGTTGAACGCAGATTGCTAAGTCAGTTTCGCTAAGGGATTTCACCGTGGCTTTTAAAGCATCTGCGTTAGCCGCAAAAACCTTTTCGGCAACGGTGACTGGGGAATCACTAGGACTAATCTCTGCAAAAAGGTTATCGGAATTTTCGGTCTGGGCGAGACTTAACTTTAGCTCCTGAAAATTTTTAAACCCCAAATTTTTAGCGAAGCGTGAAATGGTCGCGGTAGAAATCGCAGTTTTTTGACTTAGTTCAGAAATGGTGGCGTGACTAATTTGACTTTGATTCTTTAAAAGAAACGTTGCTAATTGGCGTTCTTTATCGCTAAAGTTGCTTTGGCACGCCTGAATACGTAACGCAAAATTTGACATTGTGTAGATACTCCCATCAAGTTTACTTATGTTCAGTATATCACTAAATCTAGCTCAGAAAAATAATTTCATGAAAGCGCTTGATTTATGTAAAATATTTTCATAGAATGGATATGGAATTAATTATACGAAGATAAGCGAGGGGTTATTATGGAAATTGGATTAATCGGTTTAGGCAAGATGGGACTTAACTTAGCTAAGAATATGCGTGACCACCAAATTGAGGTGGTTGCTTTTGATCTGTTTGCCGAGGCGCGCCAAGCGGCAACCAAGGCCCAAATCAAGACGGTTACCGACCTTCAATCTTTAGTGAAGGGGCTAACGCATCCCCGAATCGTTTGGTCAATGCTACCAGCTGGCAAACCCACTGACGATACAATTAAAGAGCTCAGTGAGTTGCTAGACGAAGACGACGTGGTAATTGACGGTGGAAATTCGTTTTACCAAGATTCGATTCGCCATGCAGAAATTTTAAAGGAACAAGGAATTCACTTCTTTGATGTTGGAACCTCAGGTGGTAAGGCTGGTGCCCGGCAAAATGGTAACTTTATGATTGGGGGGCCTCAAGCAATCTTTGCTCGAATTGAACCCCTATTTAAAGCGATTGCCGCTGAAGATGGCTACTTGTATACCGGTAAAGCAGGTTCAGGACATTACTTAAAGATGGTGCATAACGGAATTGAATACGGCATGATGCAAGCAATTGGGGAAGGTTTCGAAGTTTTGAGTGAAAGCCAATTTGACTATGATAACGAAGCGGTTGCTAAAGTTTGGAACCACGGTTCGGTGGTCCGGAGCTGGCTTATGGAACTAGCCCAAGATGCCTTTAGTAAAGATGCTAACTTAGATGAAATTAAGGGTGTAATGCATAGCTCTGGTGAAGGAGCATGGACGGTACAAGAGGCGTTGCGGTTGCGGGTGCCTACTCCGGTAATTTCGAGTGCATTGATGATGCGTTACCGTTCGGAAAAAGACGATACGATGACCGGAAAAGTAGTTGCGGCATTACGAAATGAATTCGGCGGTCATGCAGTTGACCATCAGGAAAAATAGGGGATGAAGCAGATGAAGTACATGATTGGTGTTGATTTGGGGACTACCAGTACCAAGGTAGTTTTATTTGATTTAAAGGGAAAATCGATTGCGTACGCCAATAATCCATATCCTTTGTATCAAGAAACTCCTGACATGGCGGAAGAGGATCCGGAAGAAATTTTTGACGCGGTAATCAGTGGCTTGACGGAAGTAATGCGGAAAAGTCGAGTTGCGGCTGACCAAATTGCTGGGGTCTCATTTTCCAGTGCGATGCACAGTTTGATTTTAATGGATCAAAACGACCAACCGTTAACTCGGGTGATTACGTGGGCAGACAACCGGGCTAGCCGAGAAGCTGAAGAACTTAAGGAAAACGGCTTAGGTGCCAAGTTATACGCGCGCACCGGGGTGCCTACCCATCCAATGTCGCCAATGGTTAAGTTACTTTGGTTAAAAAAAGATCAACCAGAATTATTTAAAAAAGCTAAGCATTTTATTGGCATTAAGGACTACGTATTGTTCCGCCTATACGGCAAATACGTCCAGGATTATTCACTAGCCAACGCAACTGGTTTATTTAATATTTTTGAAAAGGATTGGGACAGTTTAGCCCTAGAAACCGTTGGAATCAGTCGGGAACAACTTCCTGAGTTAGTTACCCCAGAAGAACAATTAGTTGGAATGGACCGTTCTTACGCAGAGGTGACCGGAATCAATCCCGATACGCCGTTTATTTTAGGAGCCAGTGACGGAACCTTAAGTAATCTAGGTGTGAACGCCATTGATCCAGGAGTTTTGGCGGTCACAATTGGTACCTCGGGCGCGGTGCGGGTGGTGGTTGACCACCCGGTAGTCGACCCCCGTGGGCGCTTGTTCACCTACTACCTTGACGATAACAAATGGGTAGTTGGTGGACCGGTAAATAACGGCGGAATTGTTTTCCGGTGGGTTCGCGACCAGCTGTTTTCTCCAGAAAAAATTACTGCAGAACAGATGCAAGTTAACTCATACGAAATTTTAACTGACATTGCTGCTAAGATTCCCGCCGGCGCTGACGGGTTATTATTCCACCCGTACTTAGGTGGCGAACGGGCACCGATCTGGGACGCTAACGCCCGGGGCAGTTTCTTTGGACTTACGCGGCAACATACCCGAGCACACATGGTCCGGGCTGCACTAGAGGGAATTGTTTATAACCTTTACATGGTCATGCTGATGATCGAAGGGGTTGCGGGGAAACCGAAATCAATTCAAGCCACCGGCGGATTTGCGCGAAGCGAATTATGGCGGCAAATGCTAGCGGATATTTTCGAGCAAGACGTTAACATTCCGGAAAGTTTTGAAAGTTCAGCACTTGGAGCGGTTGTAATCGGAATGAAGAGTTTGGGAATTATTGACGACCTCAGTGCCGTTAAATCAATGGTGGGGGTTACACACCAACACCATCCTAACCAAGAAAACTTCGGGGTTTACCGGGAACTATTACCAATTTGGATCCGGTTAACGGACGAATTAGCAGGCGAATATGACAGCATTGCGGACTTCCAGCGCAAACACCCTAACCCTCACGCGCGAATTGCGGAAGAAGATTAATTGTCAAGGTAGGGCCGTAATTTAGTCAGAAATTTTAAAAAGTAGCAATCGTAAGCTACCAGCACCGCGATTCAAAAAACTGGAGACTGAATGAACTATTATAAATAGGAAGTTTTTCAGTCTCCTGTATTTTTGGAAAAGCATGCAAACGCTTACCTAGCGCTGATAAGGAGTGAAAACAATGGAGTTTATAGTTCTAATTGTTGGAATTATTTTATTACTCACTTTAATTATTAAATTTAAATTTAACACATACGTTTCATTGATCGTTACGTCAGTAGTCGTGGGACTGGGACTGGGAATGCCCGCAAGTAAAATCGCGGACACCATTCAAAACGGGATTGGCAGTCAACTGGGCGAATTAGCACTAGTCTTTGGTTTTGGGGCAATGTTAGGACGGTTAGTTGCCAACGCAGGTGGTGCTTATCGCATTGCCCATACCTTAATTAATAAGTTTGGCCGGCGTTTCTTGCAAATGGCGGTAGTAGTGGCTTCCTTTATTATTGGGATTGCGTTGTTCTTCGAAGTCGGCATTGTACTCTTAGTTCCAATTGTGTTTGCAATCGCTACTGAAGCCGGGGTTTCAGTTCTCGCGCTAGGGATTCCAATGGCAACGGCTTTATCAGTTACCCACGGGTTTTTACCACCCCATCCAGCACCAACCGCAATTGCGACAGTTTTGAATGCTAACGCGGGTAAGGTACTGCTTTACGGAATTATCGTGGCCATTCCAACGGTTTACGTTGCGGGAATTTTATTTACTAAGGTTGCACGTAAAATGGTGCCAAGCGCTTTTGAACGGACGGGTAATTTAAAGGCTTTGGGTCCCCAAAAGGAATTTAAGTTGTCAGAGACGCCAAGTTTTGGAATGGCGGTGTTAACCTCACTATTTCCAGTAATTTTGATGGCCATCACAACGATTTATGACCTGGTGGTTCACAACGGGGTCACACCTACACATCCAAACTTCTTGGACAACTTAATTAGTTTCATCGGTTCGCCAAGTATTGCAATGTTAATTTCCTTATTATTCGCAATTTGGTCAATGGGTTATCACCGTAACATTCCTAGTGGTGAGATTATGAATACTTTAGAAGACGCGGTAAAGTCAATCGCGATGTTACTCCTCGTAATTGGTGGGGGCGGTGCCTTCAAGCAAGTTTTGATTGACGGGGGAGTGGGCGACGCCATTAAAACGGCGTTTGCTTCTTCAAGCATTTCACCATTAATTTTAGGTTGGCTAATTGCCGTGATTTTGCGGGTGGCACTAGGATCAGCTACCGTTTCAGCCCTCACCGCGGCAGGCTTGGTACTACCTTTGATGCAAGGAGCGGGAATCGATCCCGCACTGATGGTTCTTTCTGTTGGAGCAGGTAGTTTAGCGGCTAGTCATGTTAACGATTCTGGATTTTGGATGTTTAAAGAGTATTTTGATTTAACTGTTAAGGAAACTCTTCTAACGTGGACGATGCTCGAAACGGTAATTTCCGTAGTAGGCTTAGCAGGAGTATTGGTTCTGAGTTTAGTGGTATAACGCAATTACAGATGGTACTCACGTTGAAAAATAATTACAATCTAAAAAAATAATTTAATAGGTAGAACAATTAAAGGATTTGGTTAAAAATGGCCAAGTCCTTTTAATTTGCATCAAGCCGACTATTTACATCAACAAAGGGTGTTTAGCAAAAAATCATCATATTGTTGGAGACTACTATATAGGAAAGAAAGTTTTTGATAAGATGGATTTTAGAGTTAAAAACTACGTTATTACGGAACAATCAACGTAATTTAATAATCCAAAGAACGGTGAATAATTTATTTAGGATACAGTAGTAAAGTTAGGGGAGTAGGCATGAAGCTTTTTAAGCGCATCATCAAATATTTACTAATCTTAATTGGGGGAGCTGGCTTAGCGATTGCTATTGCAATTAATGTTTCTCCGAGACCATTCGTCTTCTTTTTAAATCACGCTGCAAAAGACGAAGCTGCAATTAGGCCACGCGCGTATCAGGGTTATCGGGATCAGATTTCCATTAAAAAGGATGTCAGATATTCATCGCAATCCGCTAAAAACACCATGGATATTTTTTATAAAAAGGATAACCGTACTAAACCAACGATTATTTGGGCGCACGGGGGTGCCTTTGTTGCTGGCGATAAGTCGGGAACCACTTATTGGGCCACGAAAATGGCGGCAAATGGGTATAACGTCGTGTCAATTAACTACACGCTTGCTCCGGATCGCCAGTATCCCACCCAAGTGAACCAGATGCGGGAAGCCATTCAATTCGTGCATCGTAACTATGCAAAACAATTAAATGTGCAAAAAGTAGTCGTCGGTGGTGATTCAGCTGGGGCCCATATTGCGTCTCAAGTAATTGCCGCGCAGTGTAACCATCAGCTAGCTACCGCAATAAATTATCACCATTTGAGAGATGTAAAAATTGTTGGCGGATTATTATACTGTGGGCCGTATGATATTAAACAAATGGTAAATAAAAAGCACGTAGATACCATGACGAAACTTTTTGTTAATCAAGTCGGCTGGGCATACCTAGGCGACAAGGATTGGAAAAGTTCGGCAAAGGGGCGGTTGGTTTCCACGGTGAATTACGTGAATAAGCAATTCCCACCGATTTTTATTACAGATGGTAATAATGGATCTTTTGAAGCCCAAGGAAAAGAGCTATACCATAAATTACGTGAGGAAGGAGTGGCTACGCAGGCGTTATTTTTCGGTAAAGGACGAAAAGTTAACCATGAATACCAGTTTGATTTGGATAGCCGGGCTGGTAAAGAATGTTTCGAGAATACACAAGATTTTTTAAAAAACTTAGATTAGCTGGTGGATCTGGTTAGCCGGCGACCGTCTAATACAATATAAATTGACTATGGATACAAGGTTTAGCGCTGTGATGTTTGATAAATTAGAGGGACTTTTCAAGGATTTTTAGCTTCTTGGGAAGTCTTTTTTAGTTTCTCTATCACGTTTTTTTATAAAAAATCCGCTAAGAAGTCTTGTACAGAAAACGCTTTATTTATGGGAATTTAGGAGAAAAAAGGCAGAAATAAGGCTTTTTGCAAAAAAAATATTTCATTTTGCAAATATCTCTGTAAGGATGGAATCCTAATTTGTTGGGGGATGACGGAGTTTTTATTACAAAATGTTACAGAATCTTACAAAATATCCCTATTTCCCAAAATATCCCAATATGTTTGTAATATAGGTTCGGTAAAGTAATAACCTGTTGAAACGAAAGAAACACGGACATGATTTTTTAAACATAAAGGAGATATTTAATCTATATGTCAATCAAAAGTAAATTTTCAAAACTATCTATTGCTTTACTTGCGGGTGCAGCAATCGGTGCAACGGCAATTACAAGTGGTAGTGCAAATGCGGACGAAATTTACACTGTAAAATCTGGTGATACTCTTTCAGAAATCAGCTACGCGTTTAACCTTAACGGTAACTACGATGCAATCGCACAAGCTAACCACATTAAAGACGTTAACTTCATTACGGTTGGTCAAAAATTAGTAATTAAGGATAACGGAAGCATTCAAAAGGCTACTAAGTCAGAAATCAAGTCGCTTCCAGAAGTTGATAAAGATACTAATGCTGCAGCAGCTACTAAGCAAGCAACTCCTGCAAAGACTGCTACACCAAAGGCAACTTCTACTAAAACAGCAAGTTACAGTGGAAACAGCTCAGTATCTTCAGTTGCTAACGAAATGGCATCCCGGACGGGAGTTTCTGCTGCTAAGTGGCAACAAATTATCATGCGTGAATCTGGCGGGAACGCTAACGTATCTAACGCTTCTTCCGGAGCTTACGGTTTGTTCCAATTATTAGGTCACGGTGAACATGCTGGAATGTCAGTTGCTGAACAAATCAACATGGCAACTAACGTTTATAACGCACAAGGTTTATCAGCTTGGGGAGAATAAGCTGATAAATATCGGATCTTAGAAAATAATATTTCATTTTTGACAATTAACCTAAGCGTAAAAAAGCAATGATAGCAAGGCTAACGGGTTGGTTTGTTACAAAATGTTACTTAACTTTACAAAATTTCAGTGATTTATCAGAATTCGAAAATAGTTCTGTAATAATCATCGTGTAAAGTTACTGATGTTGAAACAAAGAAGAAAAAAGTGTTTTTAAAAATAAGGAGAAATAATTAAATGTCAATTAAAAGTAAAATTTCTAAAATGTCAATCGCATTACTTTCTGGTGCCGCAATTGGTGCTGCTATGATTACTACCAGTGGTAGTGCTAGCGCTGATGAAATTTACACAGTAAAATCTGGCGATACACTCTCAGAAATTAGTTACTCATTTGGCTTAAACGGTGATTACAACACCATCGCTAAGGCTAACAACATTGCTGACGTAAACGTAATTTACGTTGGTCAAAAGTTGAAGATCACTAACGATGGTGACATCAAGCAAGCTACAAACAAAGATGTTCAACAACTTCCTGAAGTAAAGCAAAACACAAACGCTGCTGGCGCAAGCCAAGCACAAACAACTCAAACTCAAACTCAAGCACAAACGCAAACTAGCCAAGCACCTGTTCAAAAGGCTGCTCCAGTTCGTCAAGCAAGCACAACTAACAACAATCGCTCATACTCATCAAACGCAACTGGCAATGAAGCTGCTGCTAAAGCTTGGATCGCTGCGCGCGAATCAGGTGGTTCATACACAGCTCGTAACGGGCAATACGTTGGTAAGTATCAATTATCTTCATCATACTTAAATGGTGACTACTCCGCAGCTAACCAAGAACGTGTTGCTGACAACTACGTTAAGTCACGTTACGGTAGCTGGAGTGCTGCTAAGAACGCTTGGGTATCACAAGGTTGGTACTAAAATAAAAATATTTATACGTTAAAAACTGGGAAAATAGTCCCAAACCATGGCAGAGACCAGAATTTACGAAATTCTGGTCTCTGTTTTCGTTTAGAAGTGGAAACCTGGTTATCAAAGAAGGCACTTCAATGCTGAGATAGTAATGGTTGCTGGCTGTGCCTAGGAAAAATAGTTTTAAAATAACCCGTTAGGAGATGCGTGGATGGATAAGGAATATGGAGTTAAACTTGCGTACTACGAATCACTGTTGGAAAATAGCTACGCGGAAGCGGTAGCACAGTTAAAAGAAAAGTATGGAATGGTGGAAGACGACTATTTTCGCGAGAAGTCTTATGAGCGGTTTTTGAATGGGAAAATAAAATTCCCAGAAAAAGGAAATTTTTCAAAAACAGCGTTAGGTTTATATTGTCATCACGTAAATGAAAATCATCATGAGCATTTAGCGGATCTAGAATGGATAAAAAAATATCAATACTCCTTCGAACTCCAGCAAAAAGAACAACTAGTTTATTGCGATCTATTCGAACACTTGCTTTTGCAGGCGTTAATCATGAAAGAAACTGGTAATCAGTTTGGAGAAACGGAATTTCGGGTAGTCTTAGCGCCAGACGTCATCAACTTTTATTCGAGAAAATTGGAGCCAAAAACAAAATGGAAAAAAGTAATTAAACAAAGGGCATTTTTACCCAGCGAGGAAACCGAGCAACTTTTAGATAAGGTAATGGGGTTTTTAGGGACGGTGTAGGATTTCCAAAATAGCATTACTCGATTAATAAACGGTGCAAAGCTATTTTGAATAGTAACGCTCGTAAGTAAGAATTAAATTTAACCGATAATTGCTAACGAAAATTATGTCGAAATTATGTGACAATCAATGTTTAGATCAAGCATAATTGTCAACAAATTTAATAATTGTAGAGTGGAAAAAAGATCAGAGAAGTTTGTGAGCACTAACTAAGACATCGATCATTATGCCGAATTTGGGCATAATGGTCGATTTTTAGTTAAGCAGTATAAAATGCCTTTTTACGTAAGTTTGGGCGTTATTAAAGCCAAGACAGCAAAATGATTTTTGGAAAATTTTCGTTCTTGAAAGGATTTTTAGCTTTTTATAATTTTATCTAGATTTTAAAGAAAATGCGATGGAGAACGATTTAGTAAGGAGTCTAATATAGCATTTTAGCGATAATGCCTGTATTCGGACGGTTTGCGTCAATTGAAGCATTACGTGGTCTGCCCACTTGTTGAACGTTAAAAGCGACTTTTTTAAGGTGTTTTTGCGCCTTTAATTTCGTTATCATAAAAGGGGACGGCCAAAACTAAGGGTCTTTTTCCGTATTTTTCATAAATTTTTCGATTAAAAAGACTATACTGAGTGATGTAAATGAAATTGGAGGAATTTCAATGCAGATATTAATGATTGAAGATAATAAATCAGTTTCTGATATGATGGGAATGTTTTTTAAGAAGGAAAAGTGGAAAGTTACTTTTGCTTATGACGGGGTCAAGGCGTTAGAAATTTTTAAGGCGGATCCGCAACAATGGGACATTGTTTTGCTGGATTTAAATTTACCAGGAAAAGATGGAATGGAAGTGGCAGCAGAATTACGACGGACTTCACGTACAGTGCCGCTAATAATGTTGACTGCCCGAGACTCTGAAAGTGACCAAGTATTAGGGTTAGAAATGGGAGCAGACGAGTACATTACTAAACCATTTAGCCCAATTACTCTGATTGCAAGGATTAAGGCATTACACCGCCGGGTCTTGATGAATAAACACAATAGTAATGCGGAGCAACAGGCTGGTAAATTCGACGTGCGGACGGCGCACTTAAAGATTAGCACGGCAACCCGCGAAGTCTATTTAGACGGAAAATTAATTTCAGATTTGACGCCGAAGGAGTTTGATCTACTAAAAACCTTGGCGCAAAAGCCAATGCAAGTTTTCTCCCGGGAGCAATTATTACAAATGGTGTGGGATTACGAGTATTATGGTGATGAACGAACCGTGGACGCTCACATTAAAAAGCTTCGACAAAAACTTGAGGCAGTAGGCCCACAAGTAGTGCAAACGGTTTGGGGCGTTGGTTACAAATTCGATGATAGTAAAATTGACGAGGGATAACTAATGAAGTTGTTTTTTCAACAAATGATGGCCTTCTTAGCGGTAACCGTGGCGACGCTACTAATTGTTGGTTTAGTATTTATTCAATTTACACGTGATTCAGTTTACCGCACTAAGTGGCATTCTTTGCAAGAATATGCAGATAGCATTTTCCAGCAATCGGTAGTCCTAGACCCACAAGATTCGTCGGTGACGACCGTTCGGGTAGATCAATTGATGGGGATGGAGCGTTTATTAAATAATCAGCACATTCATTTCACCATTTATACGGAAAATGGCGAACGGGTTAGCTACCCTAATGACAATACCGCGACGCAAATCAGTAAAAAACAGTGGCGAGAGTTGAACAAGGGTAATATTCTTCGTCAAGAATCCCGCATGGCGGTCGGGCAGGTAAAACACCGAATCACCATGACGGAGCTTAAAAAACCGTATTTTGACCGTCAAGGAAAGTTAATTTGTGTAATTGCGGTGGGCTCCCCCTTGGCAAGGGTGCAGGCTGATATTCAACAGGTACAGAAGAACTTGTTAGTCACGTTTGGCTTAGCAATCCTGGTAGCAATCGTGGCTTCCTATTTCTTATCCCGGTACATGGTTCGCCGGATTCAAAAGATTCGTCAAGCAGCTCACCGAGTTACCGAAGGGGATTTTGAGGTGCAGCTGGATCCTGGTCGACAGGACGAAATTGGCGAGTTAAGTGCCGATTTTAACTTAATGACTAAGTCACTTAAAGAATCTAATGATGAAATTAAGCGTCAAGAAGAACGACGGCGAGCTTTTATGGCGGATGCGGCTCATGAAATGCGCACACCGTTAACGACAATTAACGGTCTTTTAGAGGGCTTAGAATACGACGCCATTCCGGAAGATAGTAAGGAAGAAAGCATTCGACTGATGCAAAGGGAAACTAAGCGATTGATTCGGTTGGTTAACGACAACTTAGATTATGAGCGAATTCGCACCAATAAAATTAAACTAGATTGCCAGATGGTTAACTTAAAACAAGCTGTTCTTCGCGTAGTAGAACAGCTGGGTAAAAAGGCGGAAAAGGAAAATGACCAGCTTATAGTAGAGATGAATAGTGACGTGGTGGTGTACGCAGATCCCGACCGGTTAATTCAAATTCTATTCAACATTGTGCAAAACGGGATTCAATTTACCCAAAACGGCCAAATCACGGTGCGTGCGCAGAATGCAAGTGACGGAACCAATATTCAAATTAGCGATAACGGGATTGGAATGACCGAGGATCAAATTAAAAATATTTGGGAACGGTACTACAAAGCAGATGCTTCGCGAATCCAGACGAAGGGTGAATCTGGTTTGGGGATGGCAATCGTGCACGAACTAGTCCAAATTCACGGCGGTAAAATTGAAGTTTCAAGCGCGCCAGGCCGGGGGACCACCTTTAAATTGCATTTTCCTAAAGCATCCGAAGATCAATAGGGGCTTGGGTTGTAAATATAGGGTACGTTGCAACATCGTTAAAGGCGATATACTAAGGAGTTGGCGAGAATCTTTAGGTTCTTGGACAACTCCTTTTATTTTTGCTGCCATTTAGTTAAACAGTGGGGCTTGATTTTGTGACAAAGAAAAAAGCCTGACGAATAAATCCGCCAAGCTTTTTAATTAAAGGTTTATTTTTACCACATTGAAGGAGTATTGAACCATTCAATACGTTCCTTAACAGTGTTCTTGATAGCTTCTGTACCAGAAGCAAGAACCTTACGAGGGTCAAATCCTTTAGGCTTCTTGTCATTGTCTTCTTCGTAGTACTTACGAACAGCTTCTGACCAAGCAATTTGTTGTTCAGTATTAACGTTAACTTTTGAAATACCCATTGAAATTGCCTTAACAATTTGTTCCTTAGGAATTCCTGAACCACCGTGCAATACAAGTGGTGTGTCGATAGCGTCAGCTAATTCTTGAAGACGATCGAAGTTCAAACCTTTCCAGTTTTCAGGGTAAACACCATGGATGTTACCAATACCAACGGCAAGGTAGTCAACACCTGTAGCTGCAAGTGTCTTAGCTTCTTCAACGTCAGCTAATTCACCAGCACCAACGATTCCGTCTTCTTCACCACCGATTGAACCAACTTCAGCTTCAACAGAAATACCTTGAGCATGTGCCAAAGCAACGATTTCTTTTGTTTTAACCAAGTTATCTTCGAAATCAAGGTCATGACCGTCAAACATAACTGAGCTGTATCCAGCAGCAATAGCTTCCTTAGCAGCTTCGTAGTTACCATGGTCTAAGTGCATGATAACTGGAACAGTGATGCCCATTGATTCTACTTCGCTTTCAACAAGGTTCTTAACAGCTTTGTAACCACCCATGTACTTAGCAGCACCCATTGATGATTGGATCAAGATTGGTGTGTGTGTTTCTTGACCTGCTGCTAGAATAGCACGAGTCCATTCAAGGTTATTTGTGTTGAAAGCACCTACAGCGTAGTGGCCCTTACGAGCAGCTGCAAATGTTTCTGTACCATTAATAAATGACATAAAACTGGTTCCTCCCAATATTTTTATACAGACAAAGAGTTCTCCTCTTCGCAACACTTCTATTCTAGCACAAAACCTTAAAATTTTATACGAGTTTTCATAAAACTACTCGATTACTTTTAATGCATCTAATGGTTATTTTCATAACGAGTTTCAAAAAATGAAAAATGAAGTATACCATTTTTATTTCAAAAAAAATGTTGGAATTCGTTTTCATAACTGGTACAATAATACTTTGTCTTATGAGAGAGACAGAGATTGATAAATATATAGGAGATATTGATATGAATATTTTACTCGCTTTGGTTCCCGCAATTATGTGGGGAAGTATTGGTTTAGTGAGTGGCCGCTTAGGCGGGAGTGCGTCGCAGCAAACGTTAGGAATGACGATGGGTGCGGTGATTTTCTCCTTAGTGACCCTCGTGATTTACCAGCCAACGTTAAACGGCAAGATTTGGATTGCTGGTTTGATTTCTGGCCTTTTTTGGGCAGTTGGGCAATTTAACCAGTTTAGTTCAATGAAGCACATTGGGGTTTCTAAGACAGTGCCAATTTCAACCGGCTTACAGTTGGCAGGGAACGCCCTTGCAGGGGTACTGATTTGGCACGAATGGACTTCCGGTAATATGATTATGGTTGGTACCATCGCGGTAATCGCTTTAATCGTTGGTGCGGCATTAACGTCGCTAAAAGATAAGAGCGATTCCACGACGGAAAACGATGACGAAAATATGCCAGCCGGAATTCAAGCGCTGACAATTTCGACGATTGGGTACATCGGTTATACGGTAATCGTGCGTTTTGCAAATGTTGATGCGAAGGCAATTATTTTCCCACAAGCAGTTGGAATGTTGCTCGGAGCTTTCTTATTTGTTTTCTTTGCTAAAGAAACGGATCAAATTGCAAAGAAACCGACGTTCTTAAACATTACTACTGGTTTGATTTGGGGAATCGGGAACATCTTCATGTTCTTGGCAATTCCATCAGTTGGACTAGCAATTAGCTACTCTTTAGCACAAGCTGGAATTGTAATTTCTACTTTCGGATCAATTTGGTTACTAGGCGAGCGTAAGACCCATCGCGAAATGCAGTTCGTGATTATCGGCTCGATTTTAATTATTATCGGTGAAACGTTACTAGCAACGTTAAAATAGAAATCTTAATATGAAGAAAAAAGACTGGGATTATAAAATTCTCAGTCTTTTTTATGCAATCATATAAAAACATGAGGAGCTTTTGCGTAGAATTCGACAAAAGATATAGACCAATTTTCTTTAGAAAAACTTAATTTTTAAAGTGACTTGCTGACGGACGCTAATTTGTTTAAGGAAAATTTAACCGCTTCAAGTTGTCCAAAGTTCTTCAAAGTCTGGCAAACTATTGTATAATAGTAGGGAATTCTAAATAAAAGGGGTATTTAAAATGGCACACATTTCATTTGATAGTTCCAACGTGGCTGATTTCGTTCATGAAAATGAACTTGCTGAAATCCAACCAATGGTTACCGCTGCCGACGAATTAGTTCGCAAAGGTACTGGTGCAGGAAGCGACTTCCGGGGCTGGTTAGACTTACCATCTAACTACGATAAGGAAGAATTCGCACGGATTAAGAAAGCTGCTGAAAAGATTCGCGAAGATTCCGAAGTCTTTGTTGCAATCGGAATTGGTGGCTCATATTTGGGAGCCCGTGCCGCAATTGATTTCTTAAACAACACGTTCTACAACATGTTGACTAAGGAACAACGTAACGGTGCACCTCAAGTAATTTTTGCTGGTAACTCAATTAGTTCCACATACCTTGCAGACGTTTTGAACTTGATTGGTGACCGTGACTTCTCGATCAACGTAATTTCTAAGTCGGGTACAACTACCGAACCTGCAATTGCTTTCCGCGTTTTGAAGGAAAAATTGATTGCAAAATACGGTGAAGAAGAAGCTAAGAAACGGATCTACGCTACAACTGACCGTGCAAAAGGTGCTTTGAAGACTGAAGCAGATGCTGAAGGCTACGAAGAATTTGTTGTGCCTGATGACATCGGGGGACGTTTCTCAGTACTTTCTGCAGTTGGTTTACTTCCAATTGCCGTAGCTGGTGGCGACATCGATCAATTAATGAAGGGTGCCGAAGACGCAAGCAAGGAATACACAGATGCTGACGTTAACAAAAACGACGCATACAAGTATGCCGCATTGCGGAACATCCTTTACCGGAAGGGGTACACTACCGAATTGCTTGAAAACTACGAACCAACGTTACAATACTTTGGCGAATGGTGGAAGCAATTAATGGGCGAATCCGAAGGTAAGGACCAAAAGGGCATTTACCCTTCATCAGCGAACTTCTCAACTGATTTACACTCACTTGGACAATACATCCAAGAAGGTCGTCGCGACTTAATGGAAACTGTAATTAACGTTGAAAAGCCAAACCATGACATCGACATTCCTAAGGAAGCAGAAAACCTTGATGGTCTCCGTTACCTAGAAGGTCGGACAATGGACGAAGTTAATAAGAAAGCTTACCAAGGGGTTACCCTTGCACACAACGATGGTGGCGTACCAGTAATGACGCTTAATATCCCTGACCAAACTGCTTACACGCTTGGTTACATGATTTACTTCTTTGAAGCAGCCGTTGCCGTTTCTGGTTACTTGAACGGAATCAACCCATTCAACCAACCAGGTGTTGAAGCATACAAGTCCAACATGTTTGCTTTACTTGGTAAACCAGGTTACGAAGATAAGACTGAAGAATTAAATGCTCGTTTAAAATAATTTTAAACTAGGCTAGTATTTAAAAATCCTGATCGCAATTTAAAAATTGTGGTCAGGATTTTTTATTTACAGTTTTAATTTGCTAAACAGCTGTTGATATCGTAGAAAACGCGGACTCTTAAGCAGAATCTTAGTTAAAATGGTGCCCACTAAGCCGCCAAAAAGGGTCGCAGCGAGGAAACGCGGCGTGTAAATGAACCAATACAAGCCGTTACTACTGCCGGTGAATAAAATCATCACCGGATAGCTTAGCAGGGAGCCAATAATTCCGGTACCGATGATTTCTCCTAGCCAAGCGCCGCCGACCCGGTTAGTCCACCGGTAAAAGAGGGCGGAAAGAACGCCACCAAATACTGCACCAGTTAAGGCGAGCGGGGGAATTCCCAGAATGAGCATCCGAATTATTCCGGTCATTAAAGTGATCGCGAATGCGTAAAAGGGGCCGACCAAACAGCCAATGATTACGTTTAGCACGCTCGACATGGGAGCCATTCCTTCAATCCGAAAAAGCGGGGAAGTAACTACGTCGATGGCGATCAGTAAAGCAGCGATGGCCAGTCGTAAAGTGGTTTTATTTTGCATGGTAATTCCTCCAAAATCAATTTTAGCTAGGGGATGCTACCTAAAAAGCCCAGTTAAAAAGCGGTCTCCCGCAAAGCAGGACACCGCTGGTTACATAAAATCAGTAAAAACACAATTATACGTAGCTTGGCTAATGCACTGCTCCCTGCGCTAATCCTAATTAGATCAGGTTCAATGGGTATAATCTCAGCCGCGTGGCACCCCAGCAATGTTAGTAGTTATTTGTTGATCAAGATACCACGTTTTTTTAACTTTGTAAATGGGGTTAACTTTATAAAAAATCGAATTCGTCAAAAAATAGGTTAAGCGTTTACATTAGGAGTCGTATAATGGTAATGAAGTGTAAAGCGGTTTGATGGACAAAGCTAATTTGGAGGAGGTTAGCGAAATGAAACAACTTGTTGCGATATGGGGATTAACGCACATTAACGCACGGCATTCATCGCATTTTAGATAAATCACTAATAATCACGGCTGCCGCTTACGGTAATTTGGGCGCTTCAAGAGCGTATACTCAGCTACGGAAAATTTTAGGCGCATCAGAACTGAAAGCCCGGATTTTGCCTAGTACTGAATTTTTGTTGGAGAATTCTCCACAAGTATTTGATGAACGTGGTGATTTAATTGATCAAACTAAAAATGTCCAGCAGTTAAACCATGCTCATCAAGCTATGAAACAGAATTAAAGTAATTTGTGCGCCAAAATGGCGATAGCCCTCGAGAGGGGGTGTGATAAAATAAAATTCGGGGTAATTGCCGGATCGATTGGCGAGCAATCATATAAACGAATGTTAGTGGAGCATTTACGGCAATATTTTCAAAAAACGTGACAATTGAAGTGCTAGATCTTCGGCAAGTTCACCTATTTAACGAGGATCAAGACCTAAGCGCCCTTCTCGTTTTACAGGAGTTAAATCAAAAAATAATGTGACCGATGGGATAATTTTCGCCGCTCCAGAACATAATCATGCTATCCCTGCAGCTCTGAAAAAACTTATTAAATGGTTTTCGTTTAAATTACCCGATGGGAAATCAATCCGGGTGACAGTATAGACAAGGGGCTTCCTGCACTCAATTGCATTTGAAACAGATCCTAGAGGCGCTTATACGTCAATGGGATCGTTATATCGGGCAATGAGTTTTTGCTAAGTAGTGCAAAAACAGCTTTCAATGAAGCCGGTGATTTGCGGGATGCAAGAATGGTGGCTTTTCTTGAACAAATTTTGCAAAAGTTTCTTAAATTTGTGCGGGTGATTGAACAACTTGAGTAGCTGTTGCGCTTGGGATCCAGTATTAAAGTTTATTGAGTAGGAGTTTAGATTAAATGAATCAAAATTGGCAAAAGCCTTCCCCAAGATTAAATTGGACGCGATTTTATTCAATGGTAACCATCTTGGTCTTGATAACTAGCGTAGTGGGCTTAGAAATGTTACGGGTTAGCGCACACCAAGAAGTTGCGCAATCACAATCGCCACGCGGCCCAGTAAACAAAAAGGGTTCGGCTAAGCATCAACCCGCGACAAACCCACAAGTTCCAATGAAGAAAGCCGTCAATAAAGCGACCGCTAAGGGATTTGCTGAACAATTACGTCCGTTTTTAGCGAATACAAATGCAAAGGTTGCGGTTGCAGTGTATTCAAAACGAGACCATCAGCTTTATGAGGCGACCAATACCAAGCAGACTACTTTCCCTTCGGCAAGTATTATTAAAACCGACCTTTTAGTAGAACTGTTGCATCAGCGTCACCAAAAAGCCAGCGCTTTAACCACCGGAGAGCAAAACGCGACGATACAGATGATTAAAAATAGTGACAACGATGCGGCCACGAGTATCTACAATGATATCGGCAGCGCGCGAGGTTTAGGGCAATTGTTTAACAACTTAAAAATGACTAACTCGACTGCGTTAGCAAGTGGGTGGGCGCTGACACCCACCACCCCCCGTGACCAAATTAAGGTGTTAAACAAGATTTTTTACGAGAACGGCTATATCTCAAATAAGTCAAAGGCCTATACTAAAAATTTGATGGCTAACGTTGCCGACGACCAAGACTGGGGAATTTCAGCAGGTTCCGAGTATGCTTGGCTAAAGAATGGTTGGAAACAGATGCCTAACGGGCACTGGATTGTTAACAGCATTGGTTACTTAGGCAAGGGCGAGAACAGTTGTACTATTGCAATCATGTCAGAAGATAACCCTTCTTTGGAAAGCGGGGAGGCATTATTAGAAAAGTTAAGTCAACAAGTCGGCGTTCAGCTAAAAATTGCGGGAGCTGAACGGAAGGCTTAGGAAGCGAAAATAAAATCCGTTGGTATTAAGCCTGTAAACTAAATGCCAACGGATTTTTTTGTGGTTAAACAAAAAAGCTGCCACCCTCTGATCTTGAGGATGACAGCTTTTTAAATGATTGGCCATACTGGGTTCGAACCAGTAAATTACGGATTCAGAGTCCGCTGCCTTACCAATTTGGCGAATGGCCAATAAATCACCCGCACGGGGATCGAACCCGTAACTCCGGCTTGAGAGGCCGACGTCTTAACCAATTTGACCAGCGGGCAAATTACTATATTAATTTACACTAAATTTTGCATTTCGTCAATAAACTAAGCGAAAAATGGTTAATTAATTGCTAAAATTTCCACCTGATATTGCTCATCGGGGGCGTTAACCGTCACCACGTCATGAAGGTGGTGGTGTAGTAGGGCAGCGCCTAGCGGAGATTGATAAGAAACTTTTTGCTGAGCCACGTCGGCTTCATGTTTACCCACAATTTCGTAAGTGACGGTGAAGTCGTCATCCAAAAATCGGAGAGTGACGTTGCTGCCGAGGTCAATTTTAGTACGATCCGTGTTTTCCACAATCTTGGAGTAGTTAATCTGCCGTTCCAGATAGCGTAGGCGGCCTTCCATTCGGCGTAAATCCCGTTTGGCTGCACTATATTCCGCATTTTCGGATAAATCACCCAGTGCGCGGGCGTCCGCTAACGCCTTAATCAAGCCGGGGCGGGTCTTTTTTAGATCAGCAATCTCTTGTTGAATCTTTTGATATCCGGTTTTAGTCATCGGTACGAATTGGGGTTGCATATGCTCAGGTCCTTTACATTGGTGAAGATTCAAAAGTTAGTTCAATCATGTATTCATGTTGGTCAACAATATGCGAAGTGGTGACCCAAACTGAATCAAGTCCGTGATCAAGTGCTTCAGTTTTAGCAAGGAACCGTCCCAATAATGCCCCGTTTTTGGCCACAAAGTCGTCAGCAAAGCGGTCCACTAGCAAACTATTATCCGGGAAATAAACCTCCGGATTAGCGACGGGGGTGCTATCTGGGAAAGTCATGTTTAAAACGTTTCGGTAGCCTAGCGGATTGATCCGTGCCATTTCAGGTTTATTGTCGATCCGGTATAAAACATTGTACAAAGAATCAGAATTGGTGGCCATGGTAAGTTCCTTTCTGTAACGGTTATTTTTTGGCTTAAAGTTGTTGCAATTCGTGTATACCAGTGTATAATAGCTGTTTATGACAAGTTGTCATTTTTGGGAGGTGCAACATGCCAAAACAAACTTTCTTTAATTTAAAGGATGAAAAGCAGCGCCGAATTATCGCGGCGGCGCGAAGTGAATTTAGTCACCACCCTTTATATGAAAGCTCCATCAACAATATCATTAAAGAAGCTAAAATTCCCCGGGGGAGTTTTTACCAATATTTTGAGGATATTGCTGATTTATATGGCTATTATTTTAGTTTGATTTTGGAAGATATTCAAGCGAGACTCATTGACGAGGTTCGCCAAAATCACGGAGACATTTTTGCTGCGGTGCGAAAGTACGCGGGCGTTTTTTTGGAAGAGATCCTTGCGGGCGAGCACCGCGATTTCTACCGGAATTTCTTTTTGGGAGCTAACGCTTCGATTCGCGCCCGTGAAAATCATCACCCGGGCACCGGATTTAACGTCTTCCACTCCAAACGGATGCGGGAATTGCGTTCCCAATTGCGGGAGGTAGTCGACTGGGATCAATTAAAAGTTACCAGTCAAAAAGACCAAGCCATGATTCAACAGTTGATCATGATGATTTTCTTTCATGCATTTGCTAGTTATTTTATCCACGCTGATGAAACGGATGAAGAACCTGCTACGGTGCAAAAAGAAATTGAACATAACTTGGATTGGCTAGAATATGGCGTAAGAAGAACGGAGGAAAAGTAGTTTATGTGGAAAATATTGAAAAAACGGTTAAGCTGGGGAGCTGTTTTAATCGGCACCGTCTTTTTAGTCGTTCAAATTGTTGGCGATTTAATTTTACCAAACATCACCTCGGACATTATCAATAACGGGGTTGCTAAGAACAATATCGACTACATTTGGAACTCAGGATTTAAAATGTTAGGCGTTTCCTTGATTGGGTTAATTGGTGCCGCGGTGAACGTGTATTTTGCCGCAACCCAAGCACAAAAGGTTGGCAATAAGTTGCGGAGTTCTTTATTTAAAAAGATTTCCTTCATGTCTAACTATGAATTCGAACGGTTTGGGGAAGCTTCATTAATTACCCGGACCACTAACGACGTTATTCAAATTCAAAACGTAGTGGTAATGATTTTGCGAATGATGCTGATGTCCCCAATTATGTTAGTGGGTGCCGGCTTCATGGCTTACCAGAAACAATCAGAACTCACGGGCGTCTTTCTCGTTGCGTTACCGGTGCTGGCAATTTTTGTGGGCTTGGTAATGTACTTCGCGGTTCCGCTCTTTAAAGGATTACAGAAGAAGATTGACCGGATTAACTTGGTTTTCCGGGAAGGCTTAACCGGTGTGCGGGTAATCCGGGCGTTTAACCAAGACCAATTTGAACAAGACCGGTTTGCCGACGCTAACCATGATTACATGCGCACCGGAATTAAGGTATTTACCATCGTCTCGTTCATGTTCCCAATCATGACGTTAATCATGAGCGGAACTAACATTGGAATCGTTTGGTACGGGGCGCATTTAATTGCCGATCGGACGATGGAAGTTGGTAACCTAGTGGCCTTCATGACGTACGCAACTCAAATTTTAATGAGTTTTATGATGCTTTCGATGGTTTTCGTAATGATTCCGCGGGCTTCTGCTTCAGCAGCCCGGATCAACGAAGTTTTGGAAACCCAAAACAGCGTTAACGACCAAGCAAAGACAACGGATTTACCAGCCCAACCAGCAACTACGCTAGCTTATAAGAATGTAGAATTCCGCTATCCTGGCGCAGAACGACTTTCGATTGATAACGCCAATTTCCAAGCTAAAGCAGGTGATACCGTGGCAATCATTGGGGGAACTGGTTCAGGAAAGACAACCTTGATTAGTTTACTACCACGGTTGTTTGACGTGACGGCAGGAAAGGTGGAACTGGACGGAGTTGATATCCGCCAGCTCAGCCAGCACGTATTGCACGATCAAATTGCCTTTGCACAACAAAAGGCCGTGCTCTTCAAGGGAACGATTCGTGAAAACATGCGTTACGGTAACCCTAAGGCAACCGATGAGGAAATTTGGCACGCCTTGGAAGTGGCCCAAGCAACCGAATTTATTAGTCGGGACGGCGATGGATTGGATACCTTTGTAGAACAAAACGGGGATAATTTCTCTGGTGGGCAAAAGCAACGCTTGTCGATTGCCCGCACGTTGGTTAAAAAGGCCCAAGTTTACGTGTTTGATGATTCATTTTCAGCACTCGATTTTAAAACCGACGCTAACTTACGGAAGGCGTTACGCGAAGATCCAGAAATCAAAAAGGGGATTGTGATTATCGTGGCCCAACGGATTGCAACGGTTGCGGATGCTGACTTAATCCTCGTCTTGGACGGCGGAAAGGTTGTTGGCCAAGGAACGCATGCTGAATTGAAGGCTAACAACGAAACCTATAGAGAAATTATCGATTCCCAAATCAAGAAAGGAGACCAAGCAAATGGCTAAACCAACAAAACCAGTAAATGCACCTCGTCCTGGACGACATGGCGGCCCCGGTGGGGTAATTGAAAAACCGCAGAACTTTTGGAAATCAGCGGTTCGGTTAGCAAAGTATTTATCTCCTTGGATGTTTGGCTTCATCATCGTGTTGATCCTCGCAGCACTTTCGACCCTTCTGCAAATTCGGGCACCGAAAGTTTTAGGAGAAGCAACTACCGAAATTTTTAAAGGCGTGATGAAGGGCGCTATGAAAATGAAGATGGGGATGCCCGTTCATCATTTTCCGGTTAATTTTGATAAAGTCTTCCAAATCTTGGTTACGGTAGGAATTCTTTACGGACTCTCCGCAGCCTTCAGCTTTATTCAACAAGTGGTAATGACCCGGGTTTCGCAAAAGGCAGTTGCCCAATTGCGGAGCGATTTTAAAGACAAGATGCAAAAATTACCGATTTCGTACTATGATACCCATTCAAACGGGGACATCATGAGTCGAATGACTAACGATATGGATAATATCAGTTCCACGTTGCAACAAAGTTTGACCCAGTTGGTCACGAGTGCTTTGCAATTCGTCGGTGTTTTGTACATGATGTTGACGATTAGTTGGAAATTGACTTTAGTAGCCGTGGCTACCGTTCCATTAAGTTTGATTGTGGTAACGATCGTTGCTCCTAAGTCACAACGTTACTTCAAGTCCCAACAAAAGCATCTAGGATTGATGAACGACCAGGTTGAAGAAACTTATGCCGGACACACGGTAATTAAAACTTACAACCACGAGCAAAAAGCCATTGAAGATTTTGAAAAAGAAAACGTTAAGTATTATCGGTCAGCTTGGAAAGCCCAATTTATCAGTGGGCTGATCATGCCGTTAATGAACTTTGTTAAGAACTTGGGTTACTTGATGGTTGCCGTATTAGGTGGTGTTCAGGTAGCTCACGGAAGGTTATCATTAGGTAACGTACAAGCATTTCTGCAATACACACAACAATTTTCTCAACCGATTACGCAAGTCGCCAACATTGCCAACACCTTGCAAATGACCATGGCGTCTGCAGAACGGGTCTTTGAAGTACTGGATCAACCTGAAATGGAAGAAACCCATACGGACGTTGCTAAGGTTGATACGAGTGCTAAGGTAATTATTGATGACGTTGATTTCCGTTACGTGCCGGACAAACCGTTGATCCGTAACTTTAACTTGCGGGTTGAACCGGGCGAAATGGTTGCAATTGTTGGACCAACTGGGGCTGGAAAAACCACCATCATTAACCTGTTAGAACGTTTTTACGACGTTAACTCCGGGACCATTTATTTAGATGGAGAAGATACTCGTAACATGTCCCGCAATGAACTACGGAAACACATTGCCATGGTATTGCAAGATACCTGGCTATTTACCGGAACCATTCGGGAAAATATTAAGTATGGTCGGGAAGGGGCTACTGACGAAGAAATGTACGCGGCAGCCAAAGCAGCCCACGCGGACGGCTTCATCCGCCAATTACCAGACGGCTATGACACGGTCTTAAATGAGGCGGCATCTAACATTTCGCAAGGGCAGCGACAATTACTAACGATTGCCCGCGCGTTCTTAGCAGACCCTGACATCTTAATTTTGGATGAAGCAACTAGTTCGGTAGATACCCGGACGGAAGTGCTGATTCAAAAAGCAATGAACCGGTTGTTGAAGAACCGGACTAGTTTTGTGGTTGCGCACCGACTCTCGACCATCCGAAATGCCCAAAATATTGTGGTCATGAACCATGGACAGATTGTAGAAACTGGTAACCATGACGGCTTAATGGCCCAAAATGGCTTCTACGCTGATTTATATAATTCACAGTTTGCCAGTGGTGAAGTGATTTAATTTACCGGGCTAAAAAATTAAAACGGGAACGAAGCTTAGTATAATCAGCATCGATGTGTGTGGATGATATCTTGACTTCGTTAACGTTAATTGACTATAGAGAGTGGGACAAAAGCCGGGGAGTTTGCGAGCATTAACTGGAAATTGACCATTATGCCTGAATTTGGCATAATGGTCAATTTTTTGTTAAGCGGCACAAACTGGCTTTTGACACACGTTTCGGCTCTATTAAAGTCAAAATACTAAAACACCTTTTTGTTTTCCCGAACGTTTTTGTTATGGAAAGTAGGATATAATTCAAGTGGAAATTTAGTTTGGAAAAAAGCGGGGGATAAAATGAGCTTTGAAAAAACGCGGGCGTTAATTGCCGAAATGCTTGAGCGACAAATCATTCCTGGAGTGGACTATACGCTAATTCAGCACGGAAAAGTTAAGTATACGGTAACGCAAGGAACTGAAACGGGGGCTCCAGGTGCGCGAAAGTTAACTGAAGGTCGTTATTTTGATTTAGCGTCACTGACCAAGGTGATGGGGACAGTGCCACTGATTTTGCGGTTAGCGGCGGAAAAACAATTGGAACTTGATGAATCGGTAAGTACATACTTACCAGAAATTAAGGACACCCGGGTTACCATCCGGCACTTATTAACGCACACGTCGGGAGTCACCGCGTGGATTGACCACCGGGATGACTTGTCCGCCAGTCAACTGCGCGAAGCTATATACGCCCAAGTTAGTTTTGGGACGAAGTTCAACCAAGAAATTGAATATAACGATTATAACTACCTTTTACTGGGCTTCATTGCGGAAAAAATAACCCATCTGCCAGTTCAAAAGGCAATCCAGCAATTAGTTTTAATGCCGTGGCAGCTCACCCAGAGCACGTTCAACCCGGATTCGTTCCAAACAGTGCCGACGGGAATTCGGAATGGCGTCTTATTACGCGGACAAGTTCATGACCCAAAAGCCGCCTCCCTGGGAGCACATGCCGCCTCGGCAGGGTTGTTTGCGACCAAGGCTGACGTAGTTAAATTCACCCAAAAAATGCTAGCGCCCCAAAACGAACTGTTCGGGTTTAACCAGCAGCAGGATTTTTTAAATAACCAAACTGCTAATCCAGCGTTACAACGCTCATGGGGCTGGGCGTTTGTTTGCCGCAATGCTGACCAAGCGGTGTTGCGGCATAGCGGATTTACCGGGACGTTTATCTTATGGGACCGAATGACCCAAAATGCGTTAGTGCTGTTGTCCAACCGGCTTTATCCAGAACCTAACTTAGAATTTTTGGATTATCGCCAACAAATTTATCAAACTTTTGCGGCAGAAGATAAATTAAAGTAAGGGCTTAAAGATAAAAAGGGGTTATGGTATTCTTATTATTGAGTGAATGAAAGGGGTTTTATAAACTATGAGCGAACCATTATTTTTGAACCCGGTTTTCCATGAGAAAATTTGGGGCGGCGACCATTTGAAGACTAAGTTTGGTTATGATATTCCTAGTGACCATACCGGAGAATGTTGGGCAATTTCTGCCCATCCACACGGACCTGCCGCAATTGCGAACGGTGAATTTAAGGGGATGACCCTCGATCAATTATGGGACCAGCATCGCGAGCAGTTTGGCAATGCCAAGGGCGAGGTTTTTCCTTTATTGACTAAAATTTTAGATGCTAACCAAGACTTGTCCGTGCAGGTCCATCCGGACGATGCTTACGCTGCCGAACACGAACATGAATTGGGCAAGACTGAATGTTGGTACATTATTTCAGCTGAGCCAGGGGCTGAATTATACTACGGACATAATGCGCAAACTCGCGAAGAACTTGCCGACTGGATTAACCATGGTAAATGGGATGAATTATTCCGCAAAGTTCCGGTTAAGGCGGGCGAATTTTACTACGTACCTAGCGGAACCATTCATGCGTTGGGTAAGGGCATTATGGTACTAGAAACCCAACAAAGCAGTGACACCACTTACCGGTTGTACGATTTTGACCGGGTGGATAAGACGACTGGTAAGAAACGCGAGCTACACTTACAACAGTCCATCGACGTTACTAACGTGCCTCATCACGATCCCCAATTAAACATTACCAATGAACAAGTTGGGGATGCTCAAGTAACCACCTTTGTGCAACCGCCAGTATCGAAGTATTTCTCGGTTAAACGGGTGGAACTACATGATGGTAGCGCAGAATTCAACCGGGAAGGTTTGTACACCTTAGTTTCGGTGTTAGACGGTGAAGGAACGCTCACGGTGGATGGTCAAGACTATCCAATTAAGAAGGGGCAACACTTCATTTTACCGAACCCAGTTAAGCAGTGGCGTTATCAAGGTAGCTTAGAATTAATCGTTAGCGAGCCTGGCGAAGAATAGTAAAAATAGTTATTGAACTATAAATAAAAAGAGTAGGAAAGGTAATCACGCGGTTACTCTTCCTACTCTTTTTAATATTTGATGTTAAAAGGTTGGTTCGATTTTTAATGCTTCCTGGGCGCTTAAATCAGCATCAGGGTAACGCCGGTGTAACGCTGTCAGGAGAATTCGCTTGGCGAGGTTTCCGTTTCTAGTAAGAATCGGACCGTGGAAATACGAACCGTAAACATTTTTGTAGATAACGCCTTCCGATTCGTCTTCACCGTTATTTCCGTTTCCGGTGACCACTTTCCCTAGGGGACGTTCGTCCTTACCTAGATAAGTTTTACCGTTGTGGTTTTCAAAACCATGGTAAGTTTCGCCAGTTTCCTGGTTTTTAATTACGATATCGCCAATGAACCGGTTATCGTCTTGACTCAATGTGTAGTGATCTAAGGCACCAATCCCGCTAATTTTTTCACCGTTTGCACCTACGTAATAGTGACCAAGGAGTTGGTAGCCTCCACAGATTGCTAGAAGGGGACCGCCATCTTCAATATAGCTGGTCAGCTCCGCTTTTTTATTTTGTAAGTCCCGGGAAACGATGGTTTGTTCGTAATCTTGACCGCCACCGAAGAAAACGATGTCCCAATCCTTAGCGACAAACTGGTCGTCAAGGCTAACGATTTGGGTGTCTAACTTAGTGTCCATCATTTTAGCGTAGTAGTTAAGGGCTAATAAGTTGCCGTTATCCCCGTAGGTATTAAGCAAATCACCATATAAATGGGCGACCTTTAATTCGTATTTCATAATTAAACCCCCTCCTTAATATAGCCATCACTAATTAGTTGCTTACGTAGTTGTAACATGGCCGTGTAGGTTGCAAAAACGTAAACCCGGGTAGTAGGGAGCCGTTTAATATTTGCAATCGCGTCGGGCAAGTTATCGTAAGTCCAAAGTTGGTCATCAGTGACGCCAGCCACCTTCAAACGGAAGGTAATGTCTTTGTACCGCTCGCCACCGGTGATGTATTGTTGAATGTTCATTTGTGCTAATTTTTCGAAATTACCGTCCCAAATCCAGCTTGTATCAATTCCGTCGGCGTAGTTGGCATTTAAAAGACCCACGAAGGAGAACGGCTCGGTTTCGGTACCCACCATGTCGATGACCTGGTTTAAACCTACCGGGTTCTTCACCAGCACAATGGTTAGTTCCTTACCATCCACGTTAATTTGCTCTTGGCGGCCAAAGACCCGTTCGTCAGGATCGTTAAGCGCCTTTTGAATTTGCGAAGTGGGTACGCCCATGAACTTACCCACGGAGTAAGCCGCAAGGGCGTTGTAGACGTTGTACAACCCACCGATGTGCAGGGTAAAGTTGGACGCGTCGATGAAAAACTTAGAATAGTTAGGTGTCAACTTAGTAATCTGCGTTAGTTGGAAATTAAGTTCTGGCCGGTGCCAACCGCAGTGAGGGCAGTAGTACTTACCTTGGTTGCTATAGCTAATGAATTTATAGTGAATAATGTGTTCACAACGCGGACAAACTACGCCGTCCGTATTTGGGTCGGCCTTCATTTCGCCATCCGCTTGGTTATTAAAACCGTAATATAAAATCGGGTTTGGTAAATCCACCGAATTAAAGATTGGCATGTCGCCGTTAGCAATGATGGTGGCTTCTGGAGCTAACTTGACCCCGTCTAAGATTTTTTGGTAAGTGGTGTAAATTTCGCCGTACCGGTCCATTTGATCCCGGAAAATGTTGGTAAATACAAAGGCAATCGGTTTAATATACTGGGTGACCTTAATTACGTTAGCCTCGTCAACTTCTAAAACGGCAATGTTTTTCCCGTTTTTAGAACGGTGGTCGGTCAAAAAAGTGGTGACGATCCCTTGCTCCATATTAGAACCCGTGGGGTTGGTTAAAACGTGCTCGTATTTTTGACGTAAAACCTTTACCGTAAGTGCGGTTGTTAAGGTCTTCCCGTTAGTTCCCGTGATGACGATTACGTCATAGTTTTGGCCCAGATCTTTTAAAATTGTAGGGTCAATTTTGGTAGTGATTTTACCAGGGAGTGAACTACCTCCGGAACGAAATGTATGCAAAAACCAATACGATGATTTTCCCGCCATTTTGGCAATTGAACTTCTAAATGACATGCTACTCCTCCCGATTCTTCTCAAACATCTAAAACAATATTTTAAGCTGATTTTGGCAAAAAGAAAAGCAAAGAGTAGCGGGCTGTGTAAAATCTTAACTATTTTAGGCCGGCATTCAGCCAAGCGGAGCGGTTATTAAATCTTGAAAGCCGGATTGTTAAGGTAGTAATAGGAAGATTTTGAATATTTCGGACCGGAAAAAGGCGTTTAAACGTTGCGTTACCCCTGTTTGAGGAAAAAACTACATTTTATTTTTGAGCGGATGAATTTTTAGTTTATATCAGCTATACTTATTTCTTGGAGAATAAAATTAGGAGTGGGGCAAAATGGCACAGTTATTTTTCCATTATGGAGCCATGAATAGTGGCAAATCGATTGAGATTTTAAAGGTTGCTCATAATTACGAAGAGCAGGACAAACAGGTTGTTTTAATGACTAGTGGCATTGACACCCGTTCTGGAGTTGGCGAAATTTCCAGCCGAATTGGGTTACGCCGGGATGCATTTCCAATTTTTGACGATACCGATATTTACGCGGGAATCAAACAGGCGGAAACGAATCCGGCGTGCGTGCTGATTGATGAAGCCCAGTTTTTAAAGAAGCATCACGTACTAGAATTGGCCAAGGTGGTTGATGAACTAGGGATTCCCGTGATGACTTTTGGCTTAAAAAACGACTTCCGCAACGAACTTTTTGAAGGTTCGAAGTACCTTTTGTTATACGCGGATAAGATTGTCGAAATGAAGACCATTTGCTGGTTCTGCAAACATAAAGCGCTAATGAACTTACGGGTGCATAATGGTAAACCAGTTTACGAAGGCGAACAGGTCCAAATCGGCGGAAATGAATCTTACTATCCGGTTTGCCGGCGTCACTACTTTAACCCACTAATTGAAGAAATGAGGAATTAATTAATGGATATTATGGATAAAGTGCAAGCAGTTGCGGATCGCTACGATGAATTAAGCGAATTGTTGGCGGATCCGGAAGTGTTGGCTGATTCACAACGTTATCAAGAATTATCAAAAGAAGAAGGCGAAATCCGTGAAACGGTAGAAAAATACCGGGAATACCGCAAAGTGGTTGATTCAATTGCAGAAAACGAAGAACTACAACGCGAAAAGCTTGATCCAGAAATGGATAGTTTGGTAAAAGCGGAGCTAGCGGACTTACGCGACCAAAAGGAAAAGCTTGAAGAAGAAATTAAAGTATTAATGTTGCCTAAGGACCCTAACGACGATAAAAACATCATTATGGAAATTCACGGGGCGGCTGGCGGAGATGAAGCCAGTTTGTTTGCGGCTGATTTATACAATATGTACACTCGCTATGCCGAATCACAAGGCTGGAAAGTACAAATTGTCGACGAAAACGCCACGGATGTAGGTGGTTTCAAGGAAATCGTTTTGATGATCTCAGGTGACAAAGTTTACTCTAAATTGAAGTACGAAAACGGCGCTCACCGAGTTCAACGGGTGCCGGTAACGGAATCCGCTGGACGGGTGCACACTTCTACCGCCACGGTGGGGGTAATGCCCGAAGCTGAAGACGTGGATATCGAGATTGATCCTAAGGACATTCGTACCGACGTATACCGTTCTTCAGGTGCTGGTGGACAGCATATTAATAAGACTTCTTCTGCGGTGCGGATGACCCACTTGCCAACCGGAATTGTGGTTGCGATGCAAGATGAACGTTCTCAGCAACAAAACCGGGAAAAGGCTATGCGAATTTTGAAGGCCCGGGTTTACGACTATTACCAATCCCAAGAAGAAGATGCTTATAATGAAGAACGGAAGAACGCCGTCGGAACGGGGGACCGTTCGGAACGGATCCGGACTTACAACTTCCCGCAAAACCGGGTTACCGACCACCGCATTGGTTTGACGTTGAACAAGTTGGACCGGGTGATGAATGGGGAGCTTAATGAAATTATTGAAGCGTTAATCCTAGACGATCAAGCTAAGAAAATGGAAGCTTTACGAAATGAATAATCCAACATATTTTGAAGCTCTGAAATGGGCTTCTTTGCTTATTCAGGAACATCATGGCGATGAAAATGCTCCCGAACTGATTATGATGGACCGGATGGAATGGAATCGGACGGAATTACTTGTACACTATCGCCAGCAATTACGTCTTGACCAGTGGCAACAGTTTCAAAAAGACGTTCAACGAGCGGTTAAAGGGGAACCCGTCCAGTACATTACTAACAAGGCCAATTTTTATGGGCGTGAATTTTACGTGGATTCTCGGGTGCTAATCCCGCGGGTGGAGACTGAAGAATTAGTTGAACACATTTTAAATGCGCACCCTCAATTAAACCAACCGCTCCGGGTTTTAGACATTGGAACAGGAAGCGGCAACATTGCCATCACTTTAAAACTTGAACGTCCAGATTGGCAAGTTACCGCCGTAGACATTGCTAGTGAGGCATTAGCGGTCGCCCAGCAAAATGCTCACCAGCAAGAAGCGGTGGTTGATTTTCGGCAAGGTTCCTTATTTGACGCGGTTAAAGGGGAACGTTTTGACATCATTGTTAGCAATCCGCCGTACATTGCCGAAAATGAGCGGGACGTAATGGACCAATCCGTGATAGAATACGAACCAGATAAGGCACTTTTTGCACCGGACGATGGTTTGTTTTGGTATAAACAAATTGGTAGACAGCTGGCTAATCATTTAACGAATGCTGGCCAGTTATGGTGTGAATTTGGTTATCATCAAGGAGCAAAGTTAAAACAATATTTTAGTGAATTACCTGGAGTTAAGGACGTGGACGTGCTCCAAGACTTAAGTGGCCATGACCGGATACTTTGGGTAAGGGGAGGATCGGTGATTTAGAATGAGTGAAATATTTCAAAGTGAAAATTTAGCTGACGCAGCCGCGGCAATTCAGCGCGGGGAATTGGTGGCATTTCCAACCGAAACCGTATACGGCTTAGGAGCGGATGCTACTAACCCAGATGCGGTAAAGAAAGTTTATCAAGCAAAGGGCCGGCCATCAGATAACCCGTTGATTGTTCACGTTACGGGTCCAGCACAGGTAGCCGAATTTGCCGAAATCGACGCCCAAAGTAAGCAGTTGATGGATACTTTTTGGCCAGGACCGCTCACCATTATTTTGCCGATCAAACCGCACGTATTGGATCCAGTAGTAACTGGAGGCTTGACGACCGCTGCGTTTCGTAACCCAGATACCCCGTTAACCCTTAAGTTAATCGAGCAGGCGGGTGTGCCGTTAGTGGGGCCTTCTGCAAATACTTCGGGAAAGCCGAGTCCAACTAAGCCAGCGCACGTTATGCACGATTTAGATGGCAAAATTGCGGGCGTTTTAGATGGTGGCGAAACTAAAATCGGGGTTGAGTCGACGGTATTGGATATGTCCGGTGCAGTACCAAGCGTTTTACGGCCAGGTGCCGTTACTCCTGAAGATTTAACCCCAATCTTAGGAGAAGTGCAAACTGATCACCATAAAGTTGGTAAGGACGAAGTGCCGAAAGCTCCAGGAATGAAGTATAAGCACTACGCTCCGAACGCCCAGGTGTACATCGTCAAGGACGCTCAGTGGTCAAAAGTGGCGGATTGGGTAGCCCAACATGCACAACAACCCGTTGGGGTATTAGCAACGTCGGCCATTTTTGATAGTACCAAGTTGATTGATTTTGATAACGTTGATTTTATTTCGTTAGGAGAAGATGCGCGAACCGCAAGTCACCACCTCTTTGACGGATTGCGTACCTTTGATGGAAATCCGCAGATTAAGGTGATTTTTGCGCAAGCGTTTGACCCTACTGGGATTGGGGCAGCTTATATGAACCGGTTGCAGAAATCTGCGGGGAATACTTACTTCGACGAAATTAACTAGGAGGGATTGCCAATGAACTACCAAGAACAGGATCCGCAATTGTGGACAGCGATTGATCGGGAAGCCGATCGCCAACAACATAATATTGAATTGATTGCTTCAGAAAACATTGTTTCGGCAGCGGTCCGGGCTGCGCAAGGCAGCGTTTTAACTAATAAGTATGCGGAAGGTTACCCAGGACGCCGTTATTATGGTGGTTGCGAGTACATTGACCAAGTAGAACAATTAGCCATTGATCGGGCTAAAGAACTGTTTGGCGCGGAATATGTCAACGTGCAGCCCCACTCCGGTTCCCAAGCTAACGCAGCCGCGTACGCTGCATTTATCAAACCCGGGGATAAAATCCTTGGAATGGATCTGAACGCGGGCGGTCACTTAACCCACGGTGCCAAGGTTAGTTTCAGCGGTACATTCTATGAATCGGTGACTTACGGAATTGATCCGCAGACCGAACGGTTAGATTATGAACAAATCCGGCAGATTGCCTTGAAGGAACGGCCACAAATGATCGTGGCGGGGGCTTCGGCATATAGTCGGATTATCGATTGGCAAAAGTTCCGAGAAATTGCTGACGAAGTGGGCGCCTTCTTAATGGTGGACATGGCGCATATTGCGGGACTAGTGGCTGTCGGATTGCATCCGTCACCAGTGGGGATTGCTGACGTAGTCACTACTACTACCCACAAAACGCTTCGGGGACCTCGAGGCGGGATGATTTTGTCGCAAGCAAAATACGCAAAACAAATTAACTTCGCAGTCTTTCCTCAAAACCAGGGTGGTCCGTTAGAACACGTGATTGCTGCTAAAGCAGTTGCGTTAGGGGAAGCTTTATGCCCCGAGTTTAAGAGTTATCAAGCTCAGGTGATCAAAAATGCGCAAGCAATGGCGGAAGTTTTTGAAAACGAACCAGATTTGCACGTAGTTACCGGTGGGACTGATAATCACTTAATGACGGTTGATTTGACCCAAACCGGACATAACGGGAAGGAAATTCAAGACTTATTAGATACCGTTTATATCACGCTAAATAAAGAGGCAATCCCTGACGAAAAGTTAAGCCCATTTAAAACTTCGGGAATTCGGATTGGGACCCCCGCCGTTACTACCCGGGGTTTTAACGAAGCAGACAGTCGTAAGGTCGCGGAGCTGATCATTCGCGCAATTCACCACGTTGACGAACCAGAAGTACTCGCCCAAATTAAACAAGAAGTGTTTGATTTAACGGATCAATATCCACTATCTTAAATTAAACCTAGTTTTTTTACGGTTTTTTAGCTACAATTGATAAGGAATTTGAAAGGAGCGAGTTTAGACATGGGGAAGTTTGAAGTTCTCGACCACCCGTTGATTCAACATAAGTTGACGTTAATTAGAGACAAGAATTGCAGTACAAAGGAGTTTCGTGAAATAGTTAACGAAATTTCAACATTGATGGCTTATGAAGTTTCACGGGATATGCCGTTAGAAGATGTTGAAATCGAAACACCAATCGGAAAATCTATTCAAAAACAAATCTCGGGTAAAAAAGTGGCCATCGTGCCAATTTTACGTGCGGGATTAGGAATGGTAGACGGGATGGCTGAATTGCTACCCGTTGCTCGGATTGGTCATATCGGGATGTATCGCGATGAAGAGACCTTAAAGCCAACCGAATACTTTGTTAAGTTGCCAAGCGACATTAGCGAACGCCAAGTATTCGTAGTTGACCCAATGCTTGCCACCGGTGGTTCAGCAATCATGGCGGTGGATGCGTTGAAAAAACGTGGCGCAAGGGACATTCGTTTTTGCAGTCTAGTAGCCGCTCCTGAAGGGGTAAAAGCTTTAGAAGAAGCTCATCCAGATATTGATATTTATACAGCTGCATTAGATGAAAAACTAAATGAAGATGGTTACATCGTTCCTGGACTAGGTGACGCCGGTGACCGCTTGTTTGGTACTAAATAAATAGGTGCGTTGGATTTTATAACCAACGGTTAAGCTGCTGTGACAAAAGTCTTTAAACAAAAAACGATTCATGAGGTGAAACTTCCTCATGAATCGTTTTTATTTTGGCGTTTTGACTTCAATAGAGCCAAAACGTGGGACAAAAGTCAGTTTGTTCCGCTTAACCAAAAATTGACCATCATGCCAAAATCAGGCATCATGGTCAATTTTCAGTTAATGCGCGCAAACTACCCGACTTTTGTCCCACTCTCTTTTTTGTTTTCTGCGCGGTTTGGTAAGTGAAAAGATTTGTCAATTGAGAAAAAATAGTTTTATTATGGGGTTAATAGAATGCGCTTACAAATCAGGAGGAACGTATGGCTTACATCGAAGTACAACATGAATTTAAAATTTATCAAATGGGGGACAATCAAATTGTCGCGAACCGGGACGTGAATTTTACGATTGAGCAAGGGCAGATTGCCGTGATTTTAGGACCGAGCGGGGCGGGAAAATCCACGGTTTTAAATATGCTCGGGGGCATGGACAGCCCGACGAAGGGGAGCATCAACGTTGCCGGGACGGACATTGCGCAATTTAACGACCGCCAGTTAACGAAGTATCGGCGTAACGACGTTGGGTTTATTTTTCAATTTTACAATCTAATTCCGAATCTAACGACTACCGAAAACGTAGAATTAGCTACCGCACTGGTCAATGATGGGTTAGATCCGGTAACCGTCCTAAGAGACGTTGGGCTGGTAGAACGTTTGGATAATTTTCCTGCCCAGTTATCTGGCGGTGAGCAGCAACGGCTGGCAATCGCCCGAGCTTTAGCGAAGAATCCGAAGCTATTACTATGTGACGAACCGACTGGTGCATTGGATTATCAAACGGGTAAACAAATTTTACAACTGCTCCACGATGCTAGCCGAAAATTTAAAAAGACGGTCATCATTATCACCCATAATTCAGCAATTGCGAAAATGGCGGATCGAGTAATTCAAATTAATGATGCCCAGGTCCGGAGCATCGTAGATAATCCTCAGCCTGCTCCGGTCGAAGAAATTGAGTGGTAGGTGGCTGAGATGATAAAACTATTGTTACGCACGATTAAGAATTCTTTGGGGCGCTTCATTGCAATTAGTTTGATCATTATGCTGGGGACGCTGATTTTTGTGGGGGTAAAGGCGACCGGCCCGGCACTCAACGATTCGCTGCAAGCAACCGTGGTAAAGCATCATCTAAGTGATTTAGAGATTTTGTCTAGCCAAGGCTTCACCGAAACCGAACTTAAAGCAGTTCGGCAGGTTCCGGGAGCGCAGGTTGAAGGGGTTTTATTGCAAAACGTGCTTGGCGGCAAGAATCGGGACGCAATCGCCTTGTATGGTTATCAAAAAAATAATCTCCAAAATCAGTTGATTCTGAAACAAGGTCGGCTTCCCCGCAATCAGCACGAAATTGTTTTAGACCAGCAGGCCCGGCTACGTGGGGGTTACAAAATTGGGGACTACTTTAATTTAGAGAAAAATCCCCAGCTGAAATATCAAAAATACCGAATCGTGGGCTTTGCGGATTCTCCCCAATATGTTGACCATTCGACTAGGGGAGCGAGTAATTTAGGTACTGGGAAAGTAACCTACTTTGCTTATGTATCCCACTTAGCTTTCCGCTCGTCCGTGTACTCCGGGATGCAAGTATATTTTCCGGAGCTGCAAAACCAAAAAATGTTTTCTAACAAGTATGAGCGGGCGGTAAAACGAAAAACTGCTCAAGTACGCCGCCAATTAACGCCGGCAGTTAAAAAACGCCGGCAAAGTTTGACAAAAAATGCACTAACACAAATTGAACAAGGAAAACAAAGGCTGGCACAGAGCCGGCAAAAGCTGGTAGCTGCCCAACAAGTGCTTAAACAGCAAGGTTTAACCGACGCGTCTGCAATGCGCACCTTACAACGTCAAAAAGCAAAGTTGCAGCAACAACGTCGGCAGCTTGATCAGCAAGCGCAGCGGATTAAAAAAGCGCTGCAACCGTCATTACTTTACCAAACCCGCCAAGACCTGCCAGGTTTTACGGGCTACGGAGAAAGTTCGCAACGGATTGCAGCAATTGCCAACGTTTTCCCGTTATTTTTCTTCCTATTAGCGGGCTTAATCACCTTCACAACCGTAACGCGAATGGTGGAGGAACAGCGCGGACAAATGGGGACGCTTAAGGCTTTGGGCTATGGGAAAGGTGCAATTGTTTTCCAATACGTTGCCTACGCAGGTTTAGCCGGAATTAGCGGTGCAGCTGTGGGAGCAGTGCTAGGGAACCAGTTGATTCCCCGGATCGTGTTAGCAATGTACCAGGAGTATGTGGTAGAAATCGTTAAAATTCCTGTGGATTGGCGCGCAATTGCTTTAGCGGCACTCCTGACGCTATTAGTAACTATTGGGGCGGCAACCTTAGTTTCGCTTCGAGAGGTGCGTACCTCCCCAGCAGCGTTACTCCGGCCCCGAGCTCCCCGTGCGGCGCATAAAATCCTTTTAGAACGGGTGCCCGGGTTATGGCGGCGGCTACGGTTCTTCCAAAAAATTAGCTACCGTAATTTATCACGCGCTAAGCTACGAGGATTAATGACCATTTTAGGAATTGCTGGCGGCACGGCCTTAATTTTGACCGGATTTGGAATTGCGAGCTCAATCAAAGAGGCTGGAAATCAGCAGTTTCAACACGTTCTTCGGTATGACGCAGTAGTACGAGCTCGGCAACCGAAAGATTTAACGAGTGTCCAAAATTCTTTAGAACGGAGCGCGGCTACTCGAGCAACGCTACCAGTTTATACCGCGGTAGTACAAGTTAATCAACGACAAAAGACCGTTCGGGACGTTACGTTGACCGTGCCAAAGAATCCAGGGCAATTTGACCAGTTTGTCCGGTTACGTGATTATCAGAGCAATCATTCCATTGGTTTACCAACTAGGGGAGTGGTGGTTTCACCTAAGGTAGCCCGAATTTTGCACGTACAGGTTGGCGACCAAATTAAAATGCGGGTGCCTAATCAAAAAACGGTCCGGGTTCGAATCACTAAGGTAGTGACAAATTACGCCGGTAACGTTATCTATGCATCACCAAGCGCCTATCAACGTGCGTTTAGCCACGCACCAAATTTTGCGAGCGTCTTAGTTAAGACTGATCACCAGCCTTCAGCGCGGCTTACAAAACGGTGGATGTCGGATAACGACAAAATTTTAGGCATTAGTTTAATGGCTGACCAAGCAGAAATGATCCAAAAAATGACCAAGCAGTTAGGACCGATTGTAATGATTTTTATTGGACTTTCAGCCATCCTGTCGTTTGTAGTACTTTACAATTTAAACAATATCAATATTGCGGAGCGATTATACGAACTTTCTACTATTAAAGTTTTAGGGTTTTATAATCGAGAGGTGACGCTTTACGTAGCTCGGGAAAGTATTATTCTAGCGATAATTGGTATTTTAGCTGGTTTTGGCTTGGGCAACCTTTTAACTGGTTACGTGATCAGACAAGCCGAAACTAATAACGTAATTTTTCCGCTAACTATCAAACCATTCGCTTATTTGGTGGCGGTTTTGTTAATGGTCATCTTTAACCTAGTCGTAGTTTATATTACCCACCGAAAACTCCAAAAAATCGACATGGTAGCGGCATTGAAGTCCAACGATTAGGGTGAGAATTTGACAAGAATTCAACGATAAAAAAGTGTGTTTAAAAATTGAAGCGGTACCATATAAAAAAAGTCGTAGATATCGGTAATCATTGCTTTGTCTTTTGTCAAAATTGGTGGTATCATTTCAATTGTATTTTCGGACGGAAAATACTGTCTTTTGTTCAAGTTTTTGACTTAATTTTTATCATTTTTGGATGGTAAATTTAGGTACACTTAGGTAGAAAAGAGGTGATATTCTGTGGGTGGTGAATCAATTTCAACTTTTCAGTTTCTTGGTCTAACATTTAGTACGGCAAACGTCATTTCGGGATTGGTTGCGGCCATAATTGTATTTGCAGTTGTGTTTGCATTTTCTCGAAATTTAAAACTAAAGCCGACTGGTAAACAAAATGCCTTAGAGTGGGTAATTGATTTTACAAATGGAATTTTGCGGAGCTCAGTTGACGAAACGGAAACCCGTAACTTCGGCTTGTATGCATTTACATTGTTCTTATTCATTTTTGTTGCCAATCAGCTTGGGCTGTTTCTACAAATTGCGTGGAACGATGTTACGTATCTAAGAAGCCCGACAGCTGATCCGATTGTCACTTTAACATTATCGTTGATCACAATGATGATAGCGCACTATTCTGGTGTGGCAAAATTTGGCTTCAAATCGTACTTCGAAAGAACGTACTTGTCGCCATTTAAAGTTTGGTTACCGATTGGTGTTTTTACAGAATTCATTGATTTCTTGACCCTTGGGTTACGTATCTTCGGTGTTATTTTCGCTGGTGAAATGTTACTTAAGATGATCGGGGGAATTGCGTTCTCTGGTGGCATCTTAAATATGGTAATCGCCATTCCACTTGCCTTGATTTGGCAAGGATTTTCCGTATTCTTAGGTAGTATTCAAGCGTTCGTATTCGTTACGTTGACAACCGTTTATATTTCTCATAAGGTCGAAGACGAATAATATTATATTTTTAGGTAGGAGGAACAACTATTATGGGTGCTATTGCAGCTGGAATCGCTATGTTTGGAGCCGCTATTGGTGGTGGTATCGGTGACGGAATCGTTATCGCAAAAATGCTTGAAGGTATGGCTCGTCAACCTGAATTATCAGGTCAATTAAGAACAACCATGTTCATTGGTGTTGGTTTGGTTGAAGCTATGCCAATCTTAGCCTTCGTTATTTCACTTCTTGTAATGAACAAGTAAGCGTGATAAATTAAGCAATTTATCGAAAGAAGGAGGTGTCAATAGATGTTTTCGCACATGATATTAGGAGCGGCACAAGGTAGTACTTTGTACGTTGGCGATATGTTGTTTTATGCGATCCTTTTTGTGGTCTTAATGGCATTAATTGCTAAGTTTGCTTGGGGTCCGGTCAATGCAATGTTAAAAGAACGTGCGGATCGGATTTCTAATGATATCGAATCAGCTGAACAAGCTAAAAAGGAAGCCCAAAAACTTGCTGAACAACGCAAGGAAGCCTTAGACAACTCTCACGCCGAAGCAACCACCATTATTAACAATGCTAAGAATAGTGGTGCTAAGGAACGTGAACTAATTGTCGGCAATGCTCAAGCAGAAGCGAAGTCATTGAAGGACAAAGCTAAACAAGATATTGAACAAGAACGTGCTGACGCACTCAAGAGTGCACAAGACGATATTGCGTCATTATCTATTGAGATTGCTTCCAAAGTTATCAAAAAAGAACTTGATGAAAATAGTCAAAAAGAATTGATTGATTCGTACATTGAAGGTTTAGGTGAGAGTAAATGAGTTTAGATAAAACTACAATTGCTAAGCGCTACTCCAAAGCTTTGTTTGACGTGGTCGCTGAACAAAACCAAATTGATCAAGTTCGAGATGAATTAAAGCAAATTCAACAGATCTTTGATGATAATGAAGGATTAGGCAAAATGTTGACCGATAAGGGTTTGAAGGATGATCAAAAACGTTCAATTATGGCGCTTTTGACCAAGGATGCTTCAAAGTACGTTGGCAACTTAATTAAAATGGCTTTTGATTACGGTCGAATGGATGATTTGACCGCAATCATCGCTGAGTTTAACCGCTTATGCGATGCTGATGCTTCAGTCGTTCGTGCTAAAGTTATTTCCGCCATTCCATTAAGTGATGAACAACTTCAAAAAATGGCTGAAAACTTTGCTAAACGTTTGAAAGTTAGCAAGGTTATTTTGGATAGTGAAGTCGATAATTCGATTATCGGCGGTGCAATCATTAAAACAGATGGTTTGATCTACGACGGTAGTATTCAAACCCAAATTAATCAAATTAGACAGCGCCTCGTTGGTTAGCTCGAAATTTGTAAAGAGGTGAAACTTTTATGAGCATTAAGGCTGAGGAAATCAGTGCTCTAATCAAACAGCAATTAGAAAACTACCAAGCCGAGCTTAACGTTGAAGAAACGGGTACAGTTACCTACGTTGGTGACGGGATTGCTCGCGCTCATGGCTTAGATAATGCTCTTTCTGGTGAACTTCTCGAATTCTCTAACGGTGTTTACGGAATGGTTCAAAACCTTGAATCAAACGACGTCGGGATTGTTATCATGGGTAACTATGATGAAATTCACGAAGGTGACACCGTTAAGAGAACTGGTCGGATCATGGAAGTTCCAGTAGGAGATGCCTTAATCGGTCGAGTTGTTAACCCATTAGGTGAACCGCTTGATGGTAAAGGCGCCATTAAAACTGACAAAACTCGTCCAGTTGAACATAAGGCTCCAGGGGTTATGCAACGGAAATCCGTTGATCAACCTCTCCAAACTGGTATTAAGGCGATTGACTCGTTAGTACCAATTGGCCGTGGTCAACGTGAGTTGATTATCGGGGACCGGAAAACTGGTAAAACTGCTTTAGCAATTGATACAATTTTGAACCAAAAGAACGAAGATATGATTTGTATCTATGTTGCGATCGGACAAAAGGAATCAACTGTTCGGACCCAAGTAGAAACGCTTCGGCGTTATGGCGCGATGGATTACACCATCGTGGTTAGTGCGGGTCCTTCAGAACCAGCTCCATTACTATACCTTGCACCATATGCGGGGGCAGCGATGGGTGAAGAGTTTATGTACAACGGCAAGCACGTTTTGATCGTTTATGATGATCTATCAAAACAAGCTGACGCTTATCGTGAGCTCTCCTTGATTCTTCGTCGGCCGCCTGGGCGTGAAGCTTACCCTGGGGATATTTTCTATACCCACTCACGTTTGCTAGAACGGGCAGCTAAGTTAAGCGATGACTTGGGCGGTGGTTCAATGACCGCCTTGCCATTTGTTGAAACCAAGGCTGGAGACGTTTCAGCTTACATTCCAACTAACGTAATTTCCATCACTGATGGACAAGTCTTCTTGGATAGCGACTACTTCCATTCCGGAGTTCGTCCAGCGATCGACGCTGGTACGTCAGTTTCCCGGGTTGGTGGGGATGCGCAAATCAAGGCGATGAAGAAAGTTTCTGGAACGTTGCGTCTAGACCTAGCTTCTTACCGTGAATTGGAATCATTTGCTCAATTTGGTTCTGATTTGGATAAGGCAACCCAAGCTAAATTAGCTCGGGGACGTCGGACGGTAGAAGTTTTGAAGCAACCGCTACACAAACCACTTCCTGTTGAAGACCAAGTGTTGATTCTTTACGCTTTGACACATGGTTTCTTGGATAAGGTTCCAGTAGATGATATTCAACGGTTCCAAGATGAACTCTTTGATTATGTTGCAAGCAACAACAAAGAGCTCACCGACGAAATCCGTGAAACAAAACAACTTCCGGACACGGAAAAAATGGATGCAGCCATCAAGGCTTTTGCAGAACATTTTCAACCAACCAAGGAAGCTAAATAAGGATATCAGCTAACGAGAGGAAAAGTGGTGAGAATTAATGGCAATATCTGAACAAGATGTTAAGCGGCGAATTGATTCGACTAAGAAAACTAGTCAGATTACGACTGCTATGCAAATGGTTTCAACGGCTAAGTTAAGCCAGATTCAGAAACATACAGTTGGATATCAAGTGTACGCGCAGAAAGTTGAGAGTATTGTTGCTCACCTGGCTAAATCGCATTTAATGAATGCGGGAGTGGCTGGCAAAGCTAGCTCTGATCAGGCTATATCAGCAGCTGATTTATTAGTTCAACGGCCAGTGAAAAAGACCGGATACTTAGTTATTACGTCTGATCGCGGGTTAGTGGGCTCATATAACAGTAGTGTGATTAAGCAAACTAACGATTTCATGAAAGAACACGGTCATGATGGCGGTGATGATGCCATAATTCTTGCGGTAGGTAGTACCGGGGCTGATTTTTACAAGAATCGCCCACAAAAGGTCGGCTACGAATACCGCGGGGTTAGCGACGTGCCTACTTTTAACGAAGTTCGGGAAATCGTCACTACCGTCACCAAGATGTACAAAGACGGTGAATTCGATGAATTATACGTTTGCTACAATCACTTTGTAAATCGACTTTCGAACAGCTTCCACGTTACTAAATTGTTGCCAATTGGCGGCGAAGAATTGGTAAACGATGGTAAGCACGAAACAATCACTGCTGAATATGAAACCGAACCATCTCCCGAAGTATTGTTGCAAGAAATCTTGCCACAGTATGCTGAGAGTTTGGTTTACGGTGCCATTTTAGATGCTAAGACGGCGGAACACGCCGCTAGTTCTTCAGCTATGCGCACCGCTTCTGATAATGCAAGTGATTTAATTGCAGATTTAGAGCTACAGTATAATCGCGCTAGACAAAGTGCTATTACGACTGAAATCACCGAAATTACCGGTGGTCAAGCCGCACTTGAATAAATTAACGAGAGGAATTAAACAATATGAGTACTGGTAAAGTTGTTCAAGTTATCGGACCAGTTATCGACGTTGAATTCCCCCTTGACGAAGAAATCCCAACAATCAATAATGCTTTGAAAATTAAAAAAGCAGACGGTACAATTTTAGTTTCTGAAGTAACGCTTGAGTTAGGTGATGGTGTCGTAAGAACCATCGCTATGGACGGAACGGAAGGGCTACAACGTGGCCTGGAAGTTGAAGATACTGGAGACTCAATTAAAGTACCAGTTGGTGATGAAACACTTGGTCGTGTTTTCAACGTCTTGGGTGAAACAATTGATGGTGGTAAAGAGCTAGGTCCAGATATAAAACGCGATCCAATTCATCGTGACCCACCAGAATACGACGAATTGAATCCAAGTACAGAAATTCTTGAAACAGGGATCAAAGTTATTGACTTACTTGCTCCATATATTCGGGGTGGTAAGATTGGTCTCTTCGGTGGTGCCGGAGTTGGTAAAACCGTTTTGATTCAGGAATTAATTCATAACATTGCACAAGAACATAATGGTATCTCAGTATTTACTGGGGTTGGAGAACGGACACGTGAAGGTAACGACTTGTACTTCGAAATGAAGGAATCGGGCGTTCTTGAACGTACGGCCATGGTGTATGGACAAATGAACGAGCCGCCTGGGGCTCGGATGCGGGTTGCTTTGACTGGTTTGACGATTGCGGAACACTTCCGTGATGTTGAAGGTCAAGACGTGTTGTTATTCATTGACAACATTTTCCGCTTTACCCAAGCTGGTTCAGAAGTTTCTGCCTTACTTGGTCGGATTCCTTCAGCCGTTGGTTACCAACCAACCTTGGCTACTGAAATGGGTCAATTGCAAGAACGGATCACTTCTACGAAGAAAGGTTCAGTTACTTCGATTCAAGCGGTTTACGTTCCTGCCGATGACTATACTGACCCTGCGCCAGCAACTACCTTCGCCCACTTGGATGCTACAACCAACTTGGAACGTAGCTTAACCCAACAAGGGATTTATCCTGCGGTGGATCCATTAGCTTCCACATCGACAGCTTTGGACCCAGAAATTGTTGGCGAAGAACATTACGAAGTTGCTAGTGAAGTACAACATGTTCTCCAACGTTACAAGGAATTGCAAGATATTATCTCAATCCTTGGGATGGATGAACTGTCTGACGAAGAAAAGACCGTAGTTGCACGGGCACGGCGGATTCAACTCTTCTTGTCACAAGACTTTAGTGTTGCGGCACAATTTACTGGTTTACCAGGACATTACGTCAAATTGGAAGACACCATCGCTGGCTTCAAGGGCATCCTTGAAGGTAAGTACGATGACCTTCCAGAAGAAGCATTCCGTTTGGTTGGTTCAATTGACGATGTGGTTGAAAAGGCTAAGAAATTAACTGCTACAGAAGATTAGGAGGGATCTAATTGGCTGAAAATTCAGTATTAACAGTTAGTATTGTTACTCCTGATGGTCAGATTTATAATGATGACCAAGTTACCATGCTGGTAGTCAATACCAGAGAAGGTGAATTGGGAATCTTACCTAATCACGTTCCAGTAATTGCAACTTTAGCGATTGACGAAGTGCGCATTAAGCATGACAAAGCTGAAGATGTAGTGGCGGTGAACGGTGGTTTTGTTGAGTTTTCAGATAACACGGCAACGATTGTTGCGGATACTGCTGAAAATCAAGCTGACATTGACGTAGCGCGAGCTGAAAGTGCTAAGAAACGTGCTGAGGCAACGATCCGTAAAGCACAACAAGCTCACGATAATAGCGAGCTTCGGCGTGCGCAAATTCATTTGCGGCGGGCGATTAACCGAATCAACGTTTCAAAACATTAAAGCTAGTTAATATTATTATTGATAACGTTCAGTTTATGAGGAATTTTTCCTCACAACTGAACGTTTTTTTTGGGAATGGGCCGGTAAATTTTCACAAATTGAGCAGAATTGCGGAGCGAATTAACCACTGTTTTTGTGAGTAAAAAGTTATTCTTAGCTTAATTTTCTGGTACAATACTATATGTATGAATTTTGGAGGGAAAGCGATTGGGAATTCAAGCCATAATTACGTTAATTAGTTATTTATTCTTTATTTTACTGGCTTTTTGGTGTATTCAAGCAATTCCGTTTCATAAGTTTATGGGCCGGTTTGAAAGTCAGGCAAAAATGTTAATTGTTTTGCTTTCAATTGCGTTAGGCTACACCGTTGCTAGTTTTTTCTTAGGTTTGATTACGGCAATTCAGAACTTAACTTTTTTAGTGCGTTAGAAGGTTAGCGATAATGAAGAGCTTCTTATTAATGCTGGTTCGCGGATATCAAAGGGTGATCTCACCTTTATTTCCCCCTTCGTGCCGTTACTATCCAACGTGTTCTAATTACATGGTGGGGGCGCTCAAGCGCTTTGGTGCGTTGCAGGGCACTTTAATGGGAATTGCCCGGATTCTGCGGTGTAATCCGTTCGTACGGGGTGGTTACGACCCCGTGCCTGATCAATTTTCTTTAAAAAGAAATTCAAAAAATAGTGCAGAAAGAAAATAGGAGTTAAAATGTCACGAAAAGAAAAAAAGTTTGCTATTGGAGTCAAAGAAACTAACAATAACGGTACTACGGTTAACGAAGTTTACGTTAACCAACGGATGATTGGACAAATATCTCAAGTAAATGATAAGAATTGGGTAGCTTCCAACCAAAGCGGAGAAATGCGAGTAAAATCAATTGATGAGGGGATTCAGTGGATTATCGCTGAATTTAATTTACATTCGCTATAGAAAGGAGCTACTTCGATGGAAAGAAATGATTCTCGAGTAGCGCGTAAAGACGACAGCTCTCGCATTGACTATGGAATTATCTTTCCGGTACTTATGTTGGCCATTATTGGGCTAGCATCGATCTATGTAGCTGCTACGCACGATACTAGTGCTACCAGCGTATTTCGCCAAGTGTTCTCCCAACTAATTTGGTACCTTTTGGGAGTCGGCATCGTGGTGGTACTTATGCAATTTGATGCAGACCAGCTTTGGTGGTTAGCACCAATTGCGTACGGAGCAGGGATCGTTTTGCTCATCCTGGTGCTCTTCTTGTACAGTCGCTCGTACGCCGCAAATACCGGAGCTAAGAGTTGGTTTGCCTTTGGGGGCTTTACCTTTCAGCCGTCCGAGGTAATGAAGCCTGCGTACATTTTGATGATGGCGCGGGTGATTACGGTTTATAACCACCGGGTAAAAAATCGTACAATTCAATCAGATTGGCGGTTAATTGGAACCATGGCCCTTTGGACTTTGCCGATTCCAATCCTGTTGTTGCTCCAGCATGACTTTGGAACCATGTTGGTGTTTATTGCAATCTTTATTGGGCTGGTAGTTGTTTCTGGGGTAACCTGGCGGATCTTAATCCCATCCTTCGTAGGAATGGTAGTTTTAGGTAGTACGACGCTTATGTTAGTGGCGCTTCCTTGGGGGCAAGCCCTATTGCAAAAGATCGGCTTTGAAAGTTACCAATTTGCTCGGGTAGATAACTGGTTGCATCCGTCTTCGGATACTACCAATTCCGGATATCAACTTTGGCAAAGCATGAAGGCGATTGGTTCGGGTCAATTATTTGGCAAGGGCTTCAACGTCTCTAACGTTAACGTGCCGGTCCGGGAATCCGATATGATTTTTTCCGTAATTGGCGAAAACTTTGGATTCATTGGAAGTATTGTTCTGATTGGTTTGTACTTTTTATTGATTTACAAAATTTTACAAGTAATTTTTGACACCAAAAACGAGTTTTACGCTTACGTAGCTACCGGAGTCATCATGATGATTTTATTCCACGTTTTTGAAAACATCGGAATGAATATCGGACTTTTGCCGTTGACCGGGATCCCACTACCATTTGTTAGTGCCGGTGGTTCCGCGTTAATTGGAAACATGATTGGAATTGGATTGATAATGTCGATGCGCTACCATTACTATTCGTATAGTAAGGCAAGCATCGAAGAAAACGCCGATTTTTAATTAAGCCATTGAAAGAATCCGCACCGGGGGAAGTGCTCGTACTGAGGTACTTCACCGGAAGGGTTCTTTTTTAGTGATTTAGTTGTTGACAAGGCTTGATATTGGAAGGTATACTTTAGCGTATTAACAAATTATTAAAAAAAGATGAGTAGATTACGGTTCTACGCTTAGAGAGTCCTTGGGTGGTGAAAAAGGAACGAGAACGTTATCGAAGATGGTCTTTGGTTATTTTCAGCGATTTGTGAGCCCGGTGCTAGCAAATCATGGGAGCGCCCAATATAGCGCACGGGTTGATGGACCCGCAGAGTCTGCCCTTCGTGAGGAGGGTGGAAAAACAAGGTGGTAACGCGATAAACTTTCGTCCTTGAGAATGGTGCTTAGTCATTATTCTCGGACGGAAGTTTTTTTGTTTGAAGGAGGAACTGAAATGATTGAATTTAAGAACGTGTCCAAAACTTTCTCGACCAAGACGGGGCCAGTAACCGCAATTGAGGATGTTAATTTAGCGATTCCAAATGGTCAAATTTTTGGCATCATTGGTTATTCCGGTGCGGGAAAAACAACTTTGATCCGGATGTTAAACGGACTAGAAAAGCCGACCACGGGTGAAGTTAAAATCAATGATGTGGTCATTAATCAACTAACGGGCGCGGCACTAGCGCAACAGCGGCATAAAATTGGGATGATTTTCCAGCATTTTAACCTATTATGGTCCCGAACGGTAAAGGCTAACATCATGTTTCCGCTAGAAATTGCGGGAGTTAGTCGCCCGCAACGGGAGCAAAAAGTACGTGAACTAATCGAACTAGTGGGGCTTACTGGAAAGGAAGATCGTTACCCTAGTGAGCTGTCTGGCGGACAAAAACAACGGGTGGGCATCGCCCGTGCGTTGGCGAACGACCCGGAAATTCTTTTATCAGACGAGGCAACTAGTGCATTAGACCCCGAAACTACGGATGAAGTTTTAGATTTGTTATTAGAAATTAAGCGTAAGCGAAAAATTACAATTGTCTTGATTACTCATGAAATGCACGTAATCCGTAAAATTTGTGACCAAGTGGCGGTTCTCGACGGCGGAAAAATCATTGAAGATGGAGCGGTATTAGACGTTTTTAAACACCCACAGCAAGCATTAACCAAACGATTTATTACCGCAGAAACCGATCCAACTCCGCAAGATACCGAAATAATTTTGGATGAATTAGTTGACCAGAATCCAAACGGACGGGTGGTGCGGTTAACTTTCCACGGTGATCAAGCTAAATTGCCAATCGTTTCTGAAATGGTTCATGAATTTCCAGAGGTGGCGCTAAACATCATCGCGGGAAATATCAAGCAGACTCAGGAAGGTTCAATTGGAAGCTTGTACGTGCAATTAACCGGGCCCCAAAGTCAGTTGGATGGCGCGGTAAGTTTTCTACGTAAGTTAAGGGTGGAAACGGAGGTAGTTAGTGATGAACAGTAGTATCTTAGACTTTAGTACCGTAGATTGGAATGAAATGGGTCAAGCAACTTGGGAAACGATTTGGGTAACGCTGGTGGCGGTCATTTTTACTGCTGTCTTGGGACTACTAATCGGCCTACTGCTTTTTGAAACCCGAAATAGTAAAAATTGGGGGATTCGCCTAATCAATTGGCTGGTATCCTTCTTGGTAAACGTATTTCGCTCGATTCCATATATTATTTTGATTGTAATTTTAATCCCGGTAACTAACGTGTTGGTGCATACCATTGTGGGGCCAACCGCGGCGTTGCCATCGCTGATTTTAGCCGCGGCACCATTTTTTGGGCGATTGGTGGAAATTGCATTTCGAGAAATTGATTCCGGAGTTTTGGAAGCCGCTGCCGCCATGGGTGCCAAAAAATCGACCATCATTTTCAAAGTATTGCTTCCGGAAAGCATGCCTGCGCTAGTTTCCGGCTTGACGGTTACCGCCATTTCGTTAGTGGGGTACACCGCTATGGCGGGGGCAATCGGGGCCGGCGGTCTGGGTGCGTTGGCTTACAATAATGGTTTTTTGCAATATAACGGAGCCATTATCTTAGTTGCCACCGTTTTGATCGTACTTTTTGTTTTTGCATTACAGTGGACTGGCGATTGGTTAGTTAAGAAAATCGATAAGCGGTTAGTTTAGGAGTGGTTAAATGAAAAGAAATAAATTAATTTTTTTAGTTAGTGGCTTAGCAATCATCTTGCTTTTAGCAGGATGTGGAAAAAAATCCGCGAATACTCAAAAAATCACGATTGGTGCTTCAGCGGTTCCCCACACGGAAATTCTAAAACATATCCAACCCGCATTAAAAAAAGAGGGTGTCGAATTAGATATCAAAACTTTTCAGGATTACGTTTTACCTAATAAAGCCCTCGCGAGCGGCAACATTGATGCCAACTATTTTCAACATGGCCCCTTTTTAAAAGAATGGAATGAAAAGAATCACGGGCACTTGGTGAGCGCTGGGGCGGTCCACTTGGAGCCGATTGCGGTTTATTCTAAAAAATATAATTCTTTAAAGGAATTGCCTAAGCATGCTAAAATTTTGGTTAGCAATAACGTTTCGGATTATGGCCGGGTGCTACAAATTTTTCGGGATGCCGGATTAATTACCTTAAAGAAGGGTACCGACCTAACTAAGGCAAAATTTAGTGACATCGCAAAGAATCCTAAGCAATTGCAATTTAAGACGGGTTACGAACCAAAAATTATGCCCCAGCTGCTTAAAAATAAACAGGGCAGTGCGGAAGTAATTAATTCTAATTATGCGGTGCAAGCGCATTTAAATCCACAAAAGGACGCGATTGCAACGGAAAACTCCGCCTCTCCTTATAGTAATATTGTTGCTATTCGACCGGATGAAAAAAATCGGTCAGCCATTAAAAAACTCATGAAGGAATTAAAGTCCAAGTCAACTCAGAAATGGATTAAAAAACATTTCAAGGGTGCGGTTGCTCCTGTTGAATAGGAGAACTTTTCCATTGCTATGACTAAATCCTAGCAAGAAGAGTGGGACAAAACTAAAAAATGCTTTTCAAAGATGAAAGGGTCTTTAAAAAGTGGTTTTAGTTTTTTGACTTTAATAGAGCCAAAACGTGTGCCAAAAGTCAGTTGGTTCCGCTTAACCAAAAATTGACCATTATGCTTGAATTTTGCCTAATGTACTAGGCCCTGTCAAGTTGACAGATGAAATAATATAAAATTAGGCGGCTTACTAAACGGCTTCATTCCAGTATTCATCTGGAGTGAGGCCGTTTCTTTTTGTTGATCGATCATAATGATTAAAATATTCAATTCCACTTTCAACTAACTTAATCAGCTCTTGATAAGTTTTAGGTGTTTCATGCCGTTCCATCCAACGTAGTTTAAATTCATTCCACCATCGCTCCATCGGAGCATTATCATACGGAGTTCCAGGACGTGACATACTTCGTTTAATGTTGAATTGATTAAGAAAATTGTTAAATGTTCCGGAGGTGTAGGCTGATCCACGGTCAGTATGAATTAACGGTTGAACACAACTTACCATTGAAAACGCCTGCTTAAATAGTTGTACCTGTGATTTGCTAGTTTCTGTTTCGCTTAAGGTATATGTAAGTAACTTTCGACCGTATAAATCTAGTACGCCACTAAGGCGTACCTTATATTCACTGTTTACTCCATAAGATAATTCAGTTGAATCTGCTAACCAAACTTCGTTTGGCTTGTTTACTTCAAAATTTTGATTTAATAAATTGTCTTGGATATATTGTTCGTTTTGTTTGTTTCGATTATGTTTCTTCGGTCGAATCTGACATCTAATACGCAATTTACGCATTACACGACGGACCATTTTAGTGGTCACAGGGAAATCAATCAGCTTATCTTTTTCTAAATTAACTAATATATTTCCAGCGCCAATACCTTGATGATGAAAATCAAACCAATATTGTACACGGTTATTTAATTGTTGATCTTGCCGTTCCCAATCCGTTTCTTTGCGTTTTAGAAATTTATAATAAGCCTGTCGGCTTAAACCTGCATTCCTCAAAAGAAGCGATACTGCTCCAAAGTGATATTGACTGATTTCTTTAATTGCTTGATAAATCAACCGATGTTGCTTTTTCACCCCCTGCGCTGAAGTTCCATGTATTTTTTTACGAATTCTTCAAGTATTTTTTTCTCAGCTAATTGTGCCTTGAGTTGCCGATTTTCGCGCTTTAATTTATCTGTTTCGGTTAATTCTGTAGTTGGTTTACGATGCCCACGATTATCTGCGAGGCTTTCATAACCACCAGTTTGAGCTTTGATAACCCATGAGCGAACTTGTTGGTATGATACCTTAAAGTGCTCAGCTGCTTCGGCATACGAATGTTTACCTTTGGTAATCCACTCGACAATTTCTATTCGCTCTTCAAAAGTTGTCTTACGACTCATAACGGGGACCTTCTTCCTAAACGGCGTAGCCGTTAAAGTTTTATCCTCATTATACTTGTTAATCCAGTCAATTAGTTGCTTACATGAACGTAATCCAAATTTACTCATTAATTCACTAAGGGTACCTTCACCATTCAAATATGCCATAACCGCTGTGTACTTAAAGTCAGTGGAATATTTATTATTTTTTTTAACTTCCATCAGACCTTTAATACCAAAGGTTTCGTAGCGTATTAACCAATCCTTAAAAGTGCTTCTTCGAAGACCATGATATTTAGCAAATGCTCTTTGACTAATATTCGATTGGTTAAATTCATTTATAAAATTTAATTTTTCTAATGCTGTGTACTTAGATCTAGACATTCAAAAATCCCTCCATGATTATCAGATGAATTATGTTATTTCATCTGACAACCATAAAGGGATTATCACATAATGGTCAATTTTCGGTTAATGCTCACAAACTACCCGACTTTGGTCCCACTCTTTTTTATGGAAAAAGGACCAACTCGTAAGGGAATTAATTGTTTAGACGATGGGCGGCAATTGACTTTTAGGCTGAGAACCCATATAGTTAGTTACGTGAGTAATTAGGTTAGTAAATAATATAATTTGAAGGTGGATTTTATGCATTTTAACTTTAATAGCAGCGAACCAATCTATCTCCAAGTCGCCCAACAAATCGAAGATGCAATTTTCACGGGCGGTTTTAAAGAAGGAGAACAAATCCCCTCAACAACGGAAATTTCTAAGGAGTTTCACATCAATCCGGCAACGGTTTTAAAAGGAATGAACCAGTTGGTAGCGCGGAACCTCTTAGAAAAACATCGGGGAGTCGGCATGTTTGTGGTTCCCGGGGCGAGTAAACAAATTACTTTAGACCGGCAACAGAATTTTTACCAAAAGTACGTGGTGGGCGTCGTTAAGGAAGCGATTCGCTTAAACATCACCGAAACAGAGTTAAAAAAATTAATTGAACAGGGGTATCAATCGTTATGAAAGGTATCGAAGTAAGGCAAGTAACGAAAACTTTTGACCACCACTTAGTTTTAAATGGAATTGGATTAACTCTAGAACCGAACAAGATATACGGTTTACTAGGGCGAAACGGGGCTGGAAAAAGTACGCTTTTGAATTTGCTGGTTAACCGAATTAGGCCCGATGAAGGCGAAATTAAGCTGGATAACGAATTGATTGGTGATAATGATCGGCAACTTGGAAAGCTATTCTTAATGAGCGAAGTGGACCTTTATCCCAAAAATATTCGGGTTAAGGACATTTTTAAATGGTCTGCCAATTTTTACGGTAGCTTTGATAGTGAGTTGGCACATTCGTTGAGTAAACAATTCGGTTTAAAAGAGTCCATGCTTTTTCACCATCTCTCTACGGGATACCGAACAATTACTAAGTTAATTGTGGCGTTATCTGTCCCGGCTGAGTATGTTTTTTTAGATGAACCAGTTTTAGGTTTGGATGCTAACCACCGGGAACTTTTTTACAATGCATTAGTAGAAAGTTACGCGGAAAAGCCCCGAACTTTTGTGATTGCTACTCATTTAATTGAAGAATTTGCCAAATTAATTGAGCACGTAATGGTTATGGACCAGGGGCGGATCGTGGTTGACGACGAAACGGAAACGGTCTTGGCGAACGCATACACCATCAGCGGGCCTGTTCAAGCAGTTGATCAGTACACCGCGGGGTTAAACGTCATTGGCAGTGATCGACTAGCACGGATTAAGGCTAATTACGTGTATGGGCCGCTAAATGATCGACCGATTCCAGATGAGATCAATATCGATCCAATGGATTTACAGACGCTTTTTATTAATTTAACAAATGGGGGAGAAACTCATGAATAAAATTGCGGCGGTGGTTAAATATGATTTAAGCAATTATTTACGCCTCGTGCTAATCGCGTACGCGTGGATTATCGGGTTAATGCTGGGGGTGCCAACCATTATTCACGTAATTGGCAAAGGCTTTACGGGAACTGCCGAGACAATTGGGGCACAATTAACGACGCTATCGTTTGGCGCAATTTTCGTTAACCTCGTGCTGATATTTTATTGTGGTTTCCTAACTTACGAACGATTTGCATTTTTAATCCAAAATGGGGTCTCTCGGCGAACGGGGTGGATTGCTAAATTAATTTCGCTCTTAGTTTTAGCTGGGGTAGCCATTATTTATGGCTTATTAGCTAACATGCTTTCCTTAATGGGTGACCAGAGCAAGAATGTTTCCTTTTACTGGTCACTTTACGGACATTTTTATAAGAATGGCGTCCTCAACATCCTTTCAATGATTCTAACTAACTTAATTTTTCTGCTCCTAGTGGCAGCGGGTGGAATGATGTTAGGGGCACTCTTTGCACTGCTTAACCGGCGGCAGCAGCGGGCAATCCTAGTGGGGATTCCGCTAGTGCTGATTGTTATTTTCACGATTATTGGACGAATGGTTAGTGAAAAAGTAATTACGTGGGAAAGAATTGATAATTTCATTAGATTTGTTATGGGTGATACAGGGCCAATGGGGCATCTTAACCCGGTAGTTCCTTCCATAATTATGTTAGTATTAATGTTAGCATGTTTAGCAATTTCGCGATGGTTAAACGTGCGCTTAAGACTGAAACGAGGAGAATAGCCGTTTAATGAATGATTTTACAAGTATTAAAGCACTAAAGAAACGTACTTTGGATACGTATCAAGGAAATTGGATGGCGGCCATTAAAGCCAATATCTTACCAATTATAAGTGCCGCGTTTACTAGTTTTATGATTATGACTTTTATTGGGATTGCCGTAGTAGTATTTACCCAAACTGACCCAGCGGCGTTGCGTCAGGCTACAAATTATGATCAAGCAGCGAGTGTTAATTCTGCATATTCCGGAACGGGGATGGCGCGTGATTTTCTATCAATGGCAATCGCGACCTTCTTTATGGTAGGAATTCAATACGGTACTTTAGATTGGTTGCGCAATCGGACCCGGATTCCTTCGTGGGGAGCGCCATTTCAAACGTTTACTCGGAAATACTTTACGTCCACGTTGGCCATCTTTTTATTTGAGTTTATTTTCTTAACGCTGTGGTCCTTTTTGTTCGTAATTCCCGCGATTATTAAGTTTTACTCTTATTCGCAGTCGTATTTGCTGTACAAGGACGCACAAGAACGGCAATTGACGGACCAATTTGAATTTGTCACCTTTATTACGTTTAGTCGTCGCTTGATGAACGGCTACAAAGCTCGCTTCTTACTGCTTCAATTATCGTTGTTGGGCTGGTTTATCCTAAGCGTATTAACCTTTGGAATTGGCTTCCTATGGTACATTCCGTACCGTAACGGAGTGTACACCGCCTTTTACGAAGATTTAGTTGAAAAACGGGGTAAGCAAGTGGTGCCAGAAATTTTTGCATAAAGATAAGATAAAACTTGCTATCTAAAAATATTAAAAATTCCTTCTAAGAATGGGAGCGCCTCAAGGGTTCTAATCGTAGAAGGAATTTTTTGGTTTGTTAAGTGTGGTTGCTTGTTGCGGAGTTGAAATGAACTGTGCAACCTAGCTTCTTCCGGTTAACTAAATTAAAGGACTAACCACGAATTTCGTGGTTAGTCCTTTTAGTATTCTCTGCAATATGGTTGAAATGAACTCCAGCCACCAATCTTTTCCGTTTAGCCCCAATCATTCGATTAATCGCTACTTTTGGCGATTGATCGAATGATTAAGCTAATCCTCGAAGATTACCCGGTGGCTTCCGTTCTCTTTATTTAATCCTCGAATTTCTCGCCCCGTATGCCAAGTATACTACCAAGCCAATTGCAAACCAGATCAACGAGTACAACTTAGCTTGGTAATCTAGTCCCCAGAACACTGCCAACGTTCCTAAAAAGGCTAACGCAGGTAAAACTGGGTAAAATGGCATCTTGAAGCTTGGCACCGCGATATCCTTTCCTTCACGCGGACGAAGGGCGTAAATTCCTAACGTAACAAACATGAAGGCAATTAACGTCCCTGCTGAAATTAATTGTGCCAAAAAGGCAAACGGGAACAGCGACCCAATAATAATTCCGGTGACGGTTAAAAATAGCAACGCTTGGTTAGGCAATTGATGACGATTTAATTTACCAAGCCACTTAGGCAGCATGCCGTCCCGGCCAAATGAATACAGCAACCGGGAACCAGCCATCATCATTCCAATCAGGGCGGTAAACATTCCGATTACCGCGATTGCTTGTACTAAGCTAGCTACTGCAGGATGTCCGGCAGTGCGTAATGCCCAGCCGACCGGTTCCGCATTATTTGCGTAATTAGAGTAATGAAACATCCCGACTAGCACAAGGGCAACCGCCACAAAAAGGGTTACCGCAATTGCTAGGGATCCCAAAATCCCACGCGGCATCGTTTTTTGGGGATCCTTAGCTTCACCAGCGTTGGCAGCGATTGAATCAAAACCAATGTAGGATAAGAAAATCATCGAAACTCCAGCGTAAATTCCGCTCCAGCCGCCAAAATGACTACCGTCGGGTAACACGCGCGGATGTGGAATAAAGGGAACGTAATTAGATAAATGAACCGAAGTAACGCCTACGATGATAAATAAAATAATGGCCAAAACCTTTAATACCACGAGGGCGTTTTCGATCCGTGCGGCCTCAGAAGTTCCACAGGCCAGTAGAATGGCAACCAGTAGGATGACAATCAAGGCGACAATGTCAATGATGCCGCCGTTGGTTCCTAGGGGATTGGCTAGGGCAGCCGGCAGTTTTAAGCCTACCGTAGAAATTAACCCCCGGAAATTAGCCGAAAGCCCGGAAGCTACAAAGGCTACTGCGATGAAATACTCGGCTAGAAGAGCCCAGCCAGCAATCCAACCAAAGCCTTCCCCAAAAATTACGTTGATCCAGGAATATGCCGAACCGGCGAACGGCATTGCCGAAGCCATTTCAGCGTAAGCAAAGGCTACTAAACCAGCAACTACCGCTGCAGCTAGAAATGATAGAACTACCGCCGGACCAGCGTGTTCCGCAGCCACCACTCCAGGTAGTGTAAAAATAGTGGTCGAAACAATGGTTCCCACCCCTAAAGATAGAAAATCTTTGACAGTCAACGTGCGCACCAGGTTGGCGTCCTTATCTTCGTATTGGGAAGGATCCTCTTTATGAATAAACTTTTTAATGAATGAACTCATCAGCTTTCCCCCTCGTAAAAGTATCTGATTTAAATATCATACCATAAATTATCATCATTTTTTAATCTGATGTTAATTTAAGGAAAGTTTTTGTAGGAAATCGTAACGGCAAGTTTCTTCGTGTAGGTTATGGAAAGTGTTAGAATCAAAGTAGTAAAAAGAAGAGGAGTACGAAAAAATGGATGCAATCGAAACGACCCGCCAGAAGCTAAGACAATTACGCGTTAGGCTGCAACAGGGCAAAATTTTTGCCTCTTTAGGTCGTTCGGTAGGGGCAATTATTGACGCTGCTAACGAGAATCAAGCGGTTAAACCAGTGGCATTGCCTGATGATCAGGACGGCATTGAAGAGTTGCTCCAGCGAATTCGGGCAGCCTTGGGGAAGGGAAAACTAGAAGAGCTTAGTGACGCTGATTTAGACTTAATGTTGCAACATTTGGGATCGCCCAACCCAATTATTCGGGATAAGGGGGTTTTTTACCTTTTTAACGATCTTATTCAAAACCAAGTTTTAACTAAGGCGCAGATGGTGCGGACGTTTGATCGACTAACTAGCGACCAAGTGTTATTTGCACACATCAATGAAAAAGAAAATGACGCATCCTTTTTGCGTTCCTTTGCAGTGATGATGCTGGCATCGTTAATTTATATTGACCGAGCCGGGGCAGCGTTTATCGACCATGCGCGAAAAAATAAGCTAGTCGAGCAACTAGCCATATATATAATGTTGGAAAATGATACTAGGGGATTTGTGGCTAACCAAGGATGGGTTCACGCATATACCCACATTGGCAACGTTTTGGATGAGCTAGCTAGTGATGAAGAACTGTTACGCGCTGATAAAATTTTATTAATGGCAACGGTCATTGAAAAATTCCGCCGACTCACCACCCCTTTAATATACGGTGAACCAACGCGTTTAGCGGTTTATTTTGCTGATCAATTATTGGAAGATGACGTCTACCAGCAGTTTTTATTAATCGAACTTCGCGAATGGCGTCGCGCCCTGGCATCAACCCAAGTCCGGGAAACCCAAGCAATGTGGAATGCGATTTTTAACCGGCAGCGATTACTACAAGCCATGATGCTAAACTCCAACATGGCTAAGGCAGTGGTGGAATATTTAGAAGATTCGAATGATTTTACAATTTAAGCGTGATATTTTTAATTTTCATCTCATTCTTGAAGTTGTTTTGTGGTATACTTGAGTTTCAAAAAACGTTTGATAATTGGCGGAGCAAACTGAAGTTTGTAATTATCTTACACATGAGGTGAAAAAAATGAAAATTGCAGTGCTTGCTGGTGGAAAGAGTACGGAACGAAACGTTTCACTTTCCTCTGGTTCAAAAATCACCGATGCTTTGCGTGCTAAAGGCCATGAAGCAACGATGATCGACCTATTCTTGGGATATGATCTACAAGAAGGGCAGACTGTTGAAGATGTTTTTGAGACTAGTAATACGGATTCGGACTACGAAATTCAGACGGACGTTTTAACGGATGCTGATATCGAAAAACTTCGGACGGATGGCACGGTTGGATTATTTGGGAAAAATGTTTTGGAAATCCTCCGGGCTGCCGACTTTGTTTTTCTCGCATTACACGGTGGTGATGGCGAAAATGGTAAGGTACAAGCTGTTTTAGACCTGAACGATATTAAGTATACGGGAAGCGGAACTTTAGCATCGGGAATTGCAATGGATAAGGCGATTTCAAAGGAAATTATGCTTTATAACGATATTAAGACGGCACGCTTTGTGGTTCTCCATGAAGAAGACGGAATTCATCCTCAGTTAGATTTTGGTTTTCCAGTAGTGGTTAAACCTAATAGCGGGGGATCTAGTGTAGGAACGATGATTGTTCACGACGAAGAAGAATTGGCTGATTCGTTACGTGATGCTTACCGATTTGACGATGAAATCATTGTGGAAGAGTTCATTACTGGCCGGGAATTTTCGCTTGGGGTAGTTAATGAACAAGCCATGCCCGCAATTGAAATTGTGGTTAACGATGGTTGGTATGACTACGAGCATAAGTTTAAGACTGGTACAACGACCCAATTTATCACGCCACCGGATATCGATGAAGAAGTCCATGACGAAATGAAGCGGGTTGCGGTAAAAACCATGAAGGTACTGGGAATGACTAACTATGGCCGGGTGGATTTCTTGGTTAATGACCAGGGAGTTTACGTAATTGAAGCAAACAACTTACCGGGCATGACGCCGCTATCACTATTGCCACAAGAGGCAGAAGCAGCGGGAATCAGTTATGAGGACCTCTGTGAAAGCATCATTCTAGGCAAGCAAAAACTTTATCAAGAAGCAGAAAAATAAATAAAGAAACCTCCCTTAGAGTAACTACATCTAAAGGAGGTTTTTTATGCGAGAAAGTTGTCAATGGGCCACGGTTAGCCCAGTGTTAAAAAAGTATCATGATCAAGTTTGGGGAAGGCCCGTGTTTACTGACCAAGCGCTATTTGAAAGTTTAACTCGTCAGGTTTTTCAATCCGGGCTCAAAATGCAAATGGTGTTAGCTAAACTTCCTGAGATGGCGCCTGTAATGGACGACTGGCAAATTGAGGCGGTCAGCCGGTATTCAGAAGCTAAGGTCCAACAGCTTTTACAAGACCCACTGATGATTAAAAATGAACGTAAGGTTCGCTCAGTAATCCATAATGCGCGGATAATCCAGCAAATGGCCCAGCATAAGCAATCCTTCAGCGACTGGTTATGGTCACAAGTGGGTTTCGTTCCCCTAGACTTACAGCAACGGACTAATACAAAGGTGCTGGTTCAGCATCCGGTTGCTAAACGAGTTTGCCAGGAAATGAAGGCGCAGGGGTTTGAATTTGTTGGTCCCCGAAACGTCAGCTTTTTTCTACAAGATGCAGGATTACTTAACGGGCACTGGGTCAACTGCGAGTATTATCAAAAGTGGAATTAGGTAATTAATTCTTAAGTTGGAAAATTAAAAAGAGAGTGGGACAAAAGTTGGTAGTTTGCGAGCATTAACTGAAAATTGACCATGATGCCTAAATTTGGCATCATGGTCAATTTTTGATTAAGCGGAACAAACTGACTTTTGGCTCTATTGAAGTCAAATCACCAAAACAACTTTTCGAGGACCTTTGCATCCTTGAAAAGTTGTTTAATTTTTTCCAGCCGCTTTAATTTATCAATTTGATGAGTTTCCAGCGTTAGTTGCGTAAAAAGCTCGACTTTTAGTTACTCTATACTAACAATTTAGTTGTTTTCTAGACTAGTACGAACAACTAACACGTCGCAAGTTGCTGTCCGGGTGACGTATTCGGTTACTGAACCGATTAATAAGCGTTCAACAGCATTCAAACCGGTCGCACCGATCATGATTAAGTCCGTGTGCAATTCTTTGGGGACGTCCTGAGAAATCACTGCTTTTGGCGTACCGTATTCGATTGAATAGGCGATGTTTTCTAAACCATCGTTTTTAGCTTCCTCAACGTAACGGTCTAACGTCTTTTTGGCAGTTTCCGTAACTTGTTCCACCATTGCGTTGTCAAAGTTAGAAATATTTTGAAAGGCACGGGTATCAATTACGTGAAGGAGATGCAATTCAGCTCCATCATTACGTTTAGCTACCGCGACCGCCTTGCGAAAGGCTAATTCTGCTTCCTTAGAACCATCTACTGGCACGAGAATATGCTTGTATTGTTGAGCCATAACATAACCACCCCTATCTATTTACACTAATTGTACGTTAAAAATTAGAAAATAAAAAGGAATTTGCTATAAAAATTTTAATAAAAATAGCAGCGTGCCCGTGGTTGACACAATTCCAAGTACCAACCCAGCCACAATTAGGGGAGTACTGCTACTAATTCCCGCAATTAAAGTCAGCATGCTAACGATCATAAGTAAAATACCGATAATTCGTAGACTACTGCTTAAAAGCGAATTAGAAGTTGGTTTAAATAACATAAAATCTCGGTGCTGATGGCGATATAAATAATTGCCGATGTAAAAAATAATAAGTGAAAAAATAACCATTAAGCCTGGAATTAACATAAAATAACCTACTTTCATGATATAAAAAAAGCCCCACCTAACGTGGGGGAAGAACTAACGACACCGTTCAGATTGGCCAGGATCTAACCCAAAAGGCAAGGTGGGTACCCATACCTACGCTGCACGTTTCTCGCTTACGAGCCTACAATTCACGTACGATCCGGGTTCCCGGTTAGATGTTTGTTGGAAGAATATGAAACCAATTCTCTCGCATGCCTCGGTTTCTTCACATTCATAGTACTATAATTTTTACCTAAAAGACAATATTAAAGTCCTGATTTTTGTGATTTTTTCAGGTTTTGGTACTGTTCGTAAATTTTAGATTCAAAAGGACTATTTCCCTTAGCCTCAAGGTAGGTAGCATTCTTTAATTGATCAGGCAAATATTGCTGGGGAACCCAGTCGTTTTGATAATTATGCGGGTAAAGATAGTCAGTTCCCCGACCCAATGCTTTTGCTCCTTGGTAGTGGGCATCACGCAGGTGATCAGGGACTTCACCGATTTTGCCATCGCGAATGTCACCGAGTGCGTTATCAATTGCCGTAATTGCAGCATTTGATTTGGGAGAAACACATAATTCAATTACGGCGTTAGCAAGGGGAATCCGGGCTTCGGGTAAGCCAATGTGTTCGGCCGCGGTAACCGCAGCGACCGTTCGTTGACATACGGGAGGATTTGCAAGACCTATGTCTTCATAAGCGATTACAAGCAGACGGCGAATTACGCTCTTTAAGTCACCGCTTTCTAATAAACGGGCCATGTAATGCAGCGCGGCATCCGTATCGCTGCCCCGAATTGATTTTTGAAACGCTGAAATCACGTCGTAATGGGCGTCTCCGTCCTTATCCTGGGTGAGTGCCCGTTTTTGGAGACATTCCTGAAGAATTTCCAAAGTGAGGTGGATTTTATCGTCGTCACTTGGTGAGGTGGAACGAGCGGCCAATTCTACCGCGTTTAAGGCGCTGCGGAGATCGCCCCCGGTTGCTTCGCTAACAAATTGCAACGCGTTTTCATCCATTTGGAGGGGAAGGTCACCCAACCCACGTTGAGAATCCTGGAGTGCCATTTCAACAGCTTCCTTAATGTCAGCAGGAGTAAGGGGCTTAACCTCAAAAATTTGAGTACGACTACGAATCGCCGGGTTGATATTAATGTATGGATTTTCCGTAGTGGCCCCAATTAAAATAATCTGCCCGCTTTCCAAGTGGGGAAGCAAAAAGTCCTGCTTAGTCTTGTCTAGTCGATGAATTTCATCGAGCAAGAGGACGACCGTCCCGCTCATTTTAGCTTCTTCGGCAACAATCTGGAGTTGTTTTTTAGAATCCGTAGCTGCATTTAACATGCGAAACGCGTATTTGGTTGAACCAGCAATCGCACTAGCGATACTAGTCTTTCCGGTTCCAGGGGGACCGTATAAAATCATGGAAGATAACCGTTTGGCCTTGACCATTCGGCTAATGATTTTTCCCGGGCCAACTAAGTGCTTTTGCCCAACCACTTCTTCAAGGGTTCGGGGACGCATCCGATATGCTAATGGTTGCATTTTTCCTCCTCAAAATAAATGAAAGTAAATAAAAAAAACGGCCGTAGCCGTTTTCCTATTATAGCTTGTTGTAGTATTCAACGATAAGTGAGTCGTCGATTTCTGCTTCAAGCTCGTCACGTTCTGGAAGGCGAACAAGTGAACCTTCAAGCTTGTCAGCATCGAATTGAACGAATTGAGGACGTCCAACGACTGCTTCAACAGCTTCGTTAATGATCTTAAGATCTTTTGATTTTTCACGAACGCCGATTACTTGACCAATTTCAACTTCATATGATGGAATATCAACGCGCTTGCCATCCACAGTGATGTGGCCGTGGTTTACTAATTGACGAGCTTGACGACGAGTAGTTGCCAAACCTAAACGGTAAACCATGTTGTCCAAACGACGTTCAAGTAAGATCATGAAGTTAGTACCTGGAACACCTTCGCGCATCTTGCTAGCACGATCAAAAAGGTTTGCGAATTGACGTTCAGTTAAACCGTACATCATCCGTAACTTTTGCTTTTCGCGAAGTTGCATACCGTATTCAGAAATCTTACGACGGTTGTTTTGACCGTGGTCACCAGGTGCGTAAGGACGGCGAGCCAATTCCTTACCAGTACCTGACAATGAAATACCAAGACGACGAGAAACTTTCCAACTTGGACCTGTATATCTAGACATTAAAAAATCCTCCAATAAATTATTTTTGTTGGAGTAAAATAAACAAATGTGGGTTTAGTATTCGTGCAGATTGCTCTGTAATTTTCACCTTTGCAGCCGCTAAGGGTACTAATTAACCATTTAAAAAGGCAACAATCTGTTGACGAGCTTACCGCCCACCGCTGCATTATTTTACACTTTAGCTAGTTTAACGCACGCAAAACGGACTTGTCAATGTGTTTCATTAAAGTAGCAACAAAATCATTAAGAACCTGTTCATCCGTTGCGCTGAACCGGTTTAAACTAGGCGAATCAATATCTAAAACGCCTATTGGTTGCTTTTCTACCATTAAAGGAATTACAATTTCAGAGTTAGATGCACTATCGCAAGCAATGTGGCCTGGAAATTCGTGAACGTTAGCAACGCGCAAAGTACTTTGCTGTTTTAGAGCGGTGCCACAAACGCCGCGGCCGTTTTGAATATGCATGCAGGCAACTTTGCCTTGGAAGGGACCTAAGATGAGTTCGTCAGCATTAGCATCGTATAGGTAGAAACCTGCCCAGTTGAGGTCGCTAATTTCGCTATACAACAACGCCGCTGCGTTAGCTAGGTTAGCAATCGGGTGTGGTTCGTCAGTTAAAAGGGCGTCAATTTGGTCAATGATAATTGGAGCAATTGTCTTGGACATGGTGGTCACTTCCTAATTTTAAGTAGTTTAATTAAAATCACTGCTTTAACAGTAGATAGGGTATGCTATAATTTATAATGGATTAAATTCTAAATTGAAGAATCTTAAAAAGCAAGTTTTTCATAAAGGAATTGAGTGAAGCAAGAAGGATGGGATTTTAGATATGATCATAGTATTGATTTCAGTCATCGTGGTAGCGATTTTAGTTTACCTCGGGATTGTTGCATATCAACGTTATTTACTAAAACAGGTCGATGAACTGTTAAACCGCAAGGCGGATATTAGCGAATCACCGATCCGCCAGAAGTTAATGGAAGTATCTTCAATGAACTTAACCGGATCGTCTGCGGTCGGCTTAGATAACATCCGCAATGACTACCAAGAAATCATTGATCACCGCTTGCCCGAAGTTGAAGATATCGCTAACCATTCACGTCAAAATATTAATGATATGAAGATATTTGAGGCGCGTAAAGATATTACGACGGTTAGTGAGACTCTCGATGCGATTGAAGAAGAAACCAAGCGTTTGAATGACCAATTGGATAATATCCAACGAATTGATCAAGAACAACGTGATGCGGTTAAGGTCCTCCGGATGAAGTACCAAGAGATTGGCAAGCAACTGCTTGACCAAAACCTATCTCTGGGACCAAGCATTGATTTGCTTGAAGAAAAGTTATCCCGGTTAAACGACGATTTCGATACGTTTAACCAGACCGTGGATGCTGGGGATCACGAAAAAGCCGAAGGTCAACTTAAGAAATTAAAGGCAAGCACTTCTGAAATTGAAGCAGAAATTAAGGCAATTCCTTCGTTATACGATGAATTAACCAACTTATTTCCTTCACAAATCGAAGAAGTTCGCGATGGCTATGATCAGTTAATTAATCATAACTACGCTTTTGAAAATGACACGGTTAAGGATGAAATCAAGGCAATTAAAGCCAAGATTAATGACAATTTAGAAACCCTTAGCAATTTACGGCTGGATGCTGTGCGAGCTAATAACAAGGCGATTGAAATTCGAATTGATGAATTATATGACATTTTACAAACCGAAATTGACGCTCGTAAATCTGTAGAGCACAACTTCAACGTAATTACTCGATTCCTTGATCATGCTGAAAAACAAAATAAAGTGCTCCTCTCTGAAATTGCTCGGCTAGACCAAAGCTACGTTTTAAACGATGATCAGCTAAACCTTGGTCAAGTTCTAGAGGGTCAATTAAACGACATTCGCAATGAACACGACCGGGACACGGAACGCATTACTAACCAACCGGTGGTTTATTCCGAAATCGTAGAACGGCTAAAGGAAGAAAATGAACAGCTAACTGAAATTGAAGACCGGCAGGCAGCCTTGAATAGTGAATTACAGGAAATGGTCGATAGTGAAAAGGACGCACGGACGCGTTTGCAACAATACGACAATGAAATTCATAACATTAAACGGCACGTCGAAACGCTCAACTTACCTGGTATTCCAGAAGGCTACATGGATTACTTCTTTGTGGTTAGCGACGAAATCGAAAAAGTTGGCAGTGATATGAATCAAGTCCGGATCAATATGGGGATGATTAACCGCGAATTAGACATGGTTAGCACCGACATCCAAACCTTGATTAAGAAGACTTCTGATTTAACCGATGATGCTGCAATTAGTGAGGCGGCCATCCAATACGCTAACCGTTACCGGCATACTGATGAAGAGGTTGCGGCAGCCAGTCAACAAGCGCAAAAGCTTTTTGATAAAGACCACCGTTACAACGAAAGCCTTTCAGTAATTTCGAAGGCGTTGGACAAGGTTGAACCGGGAGCAATCGAGAACATTACGGAAAACTACTACCAACAAAAGAAAACGGAATATTAATCTAGAAATATTAGGTTAACTGATATAGGGATCAAGGTTCCACAATTAAAAAGCGGCAACGGAGGCTGGGAAATTTTTTCTCGGCCTCTGTTTTATGTAATGGGGATGGAATTTTTTTCAAAATTAGGTAGAATTTTAACTGGTTTTGAAAATGGTAAAATTTTGACACGCTTCCCATTTGTAAGTAGAATAATGGAATGTGATTAAGCGGGATTTTAAGTTAGGGATGAGGAAAATGATTTACTTTGACAATAGTGCAACTACGCAAGTTGATAAAACAGTCTTAGAAACTTACCAAAAGGTTAGCAATCAGATTTGGGGAAACCCCTCTAGTTTACACAACATGGGTGAAACTGCGTTTAATTTGCTTGAACAATCACGTAAACAAATTGCGGACTTGTTAAACGTGCAGCCACACGAGATCTTCTTTACCAGCGGAGGTACGGAAGGCGACAACTGGGTGATTAAGGGAACGGCAATCGAAAAACGTGCTTACGGAAAACACCTGATTACCACTACGGTGGAACATCCGGCGGTCCAAAATACGATGGCTCAATTAGAGCAACTCGGCTTTGACGTTACTTATTTACCCGTAGATGACGAAGGGCGGATTAGTATCCAAGATTTGAAGGATGCGATTCGGCCAGATACAATTTTGGTTTCAATCATGGCGGTTAACAATGAAATTGGTACGGTACAACCGCTCACCGAAGTTGCCGAAGTGTTGAAGGATTACCCTAAAATTCATTTTCATGTGGATGCAGTCCAAGGAATCGGTAAGGGAATTCAATCGGCCATCATGAACGACCGGGTAGACTTTGTCACTTTCTCGGGACATAAATTCCACGCTCCGCGAGGCGTTGGCTTTATCTACGCGCGGCAAGGTCGGCGAATTGCGCCGTTAATGACTGGTGGCGGACAAGAAAAGAATTTACGCAGCGGTACCGAAAATTTACCAGCAATTGCAGCGATGGCCAAGGCTTTGCGGTTGTTACTAACTGACGAAAAGCAAAAAGTTGCGCACCAAGCTCAAGTAAAACAGGCTATTTATGATCACGTCACTAGCTTTGACAAAGTAGTCGCCTTTTCGAAATGTGATGCTGGTTTTGCGCCCCACATCCTGTGCTTTGCGATTAAGGGAGTCCGAGGGGAAACAATTGTTCACGCGTTTGAAAGCCACGACATTTACATCTCGACGACAAGTGCTTGCTCTTCTAAAAAACAACAAGCTTCTAGTACCTTGACGGCCATGAACGTTGATCAACAGATTTCCACTAGTGCGGTGCGGGTCAGTTTAGACAGTGCTAACACTATGGAAGAAGCTGAACGCTTTAATAAAGTTTTCGACCAGTTGTACCAAGACTTTTCTAAAATTAATCAAAATGCTTAGATAGGAGTTTTTATGGAATATACGGAAATTATGGTTCGCTACGGCGAGCTATCTACAAAGGGAAAAAACCGAAAAGATTTTATTGCCCGCTTAGGCGGTAACATTCGTAAAAGTTTAAAAGACTTTGAACAAGTGGTGGTCCACCCTAATCGGGACCGCACCCACGTTACTTTAAACGGGGCGAGCAGTGCGGCAGTAATTGCCCGCTTGAAACGGGTTTTTGGAATTCAAAATTTATCACCAATGTTAAAAGTTGAAAAATCAATGGAAGCTGTTCAAGAAGGCGCGCTAGCAATGATGAAAGAACAGTTAAAGCCCCAGATGACTTTTAAGATTAACACCCGTCGTTCAGATAAGGACTTTCCTATCAATACCGATACGATGAACCGGGAACTAGGCGGATTCATTTTAGAAAACTTTCCCGAAAGTCAGGTTAAAATGAAGAATCCTGACATTACTTTACGAGTGGAAATTCGTTCAAACGGAATCTTCCTAACTAGCGAAGTGATTGATGGAGCTGGCGGCTTGCCAGTGGGAACGGCTGGTAAGGGAATGATGATGCTTTCTGGGGGGATTGATTCGCCAGTTGCCGCATATCTAGGTATGAAACGGGGCGTTGAGATGGAAATGGTTCATTTCTTTAGCCCGCCATACACGAGTGAACAAGCCCTCGCAAAAGCTAAGGAGCTAAGCGGTAAATTAGCTGCTTACTCCGGGAACGTTCAGTTTTTGCAAGTTCCGTTTGCTGAAATTCAAGAAACCATTAAGGAGAAGTGTCCCGAAGGTTACTTAATGACGATCCAACGGCGGATGATGCTTCGTTTGACCGTGGCGTTAGCACAAAAGCGGGGTGGCTTAGCTATTTTTAACGGCGAGTCGCTCGGCCAAGTGGCTTCTCAAACAATGGAAAGCATGATGGCGATAAACGACGTAACTACCATGCCAATTATCCGACCGGTAGTTTCGATGGATAAAAACGAAATCATTGAAATTGCCAAGGAAATTGATACCTACGATTTATCAATTATGCCATTTGAGGACTGTTGTACCATTTTCGCTCCGCCAGCTCCAAAGACGCGTCCGGATTTAGAAAAAGCCCGCTATTACGAAAGTAAGATTGACGTGGAAGGCTTGATGAAGCGTGCTCTTGACGGAGTGCAAGTTACTAACATCCACGCTGGCGAAGAATTTTTGAACCAGAATGAAGAAGTTTTTGCAGAACTTCTTTAAGCTTAAATTGATTAGTTGCTATTTGGGGTGTTTTGGGATAAGGTTAACGTAAATATCGGTGGATATTGAGAAATTTAGTCCTCGATTAGTTGGCTAATTAAGTTATCTGACAAAGTTAGTGGAGAACAATCCATTTTGACTAGTCGTTAGAATAAAGGAGCGTAAGGTCATGGAAATATTACGTGGTGGACAAAAGGTTGAACTAGTTGGTAACCCGCCAGAAGTGGGCGACCAATTACCAAAGTTTAAAGTCTTTACGGCAAAGGGCGCAAAAGTAAAAACACGTGATTTACTTGGCAAACCGTTGTTATTAAGCGTGGTGCCTGATTTGAATACGCGAGTTTGCAGCATTCAAACAAAGGCCTTTAACCAGCAGGCGGATAACTATCCGGAAGTTCGGTTTGTCACGATTTCTAATAATTTACCGCAAGATCAAGCAAATTGGTGTGCTGCCGAAGGGGTTAATAACCTAGAAGTTCTTTCAGATCACGAATTGTCGTTTGGTTATGAAATGAAATTATACATTCCGAATGCTGGTTACTTAGCACGGAGTATTTTCATTGCTGATGCATCTGGTAAAATCGTTTACCGGGAAATCGTTCCTGAATTACATTCTGAGCCAAACTACGAAGCTGCGCTAGAAGTAATTAAACAAATGTAAAAACTTAATTGACGTACCAAGATTTATTCTTTATTATTATTTTTGACGGTGATGATTAAGAGGAGATTTTCCATCAGTGTTTTTCAGAGAGGGGACGGGGCTGCAAGTCTCTAAACACGGAAGATCGGGTTGCTTATGAACCAATCTTTAAGGCACAGAACTTAAAGATCGAACAGTACGTTCGTTATCAAAGACAAAGCGGGGCAGTTATGCCCAATTTAGGTGGTACCGCGAAGCACTTTCGTCCTATTTCTTAGGAAGAAAGTGCTTTTTATTTTGGAAAGGGAAGTGAAGTTTGATGACCAAAGAAGTTGAGATGTCGACAAAGTACGAACCTCAAAAGGTCGAACAGGGCCGCTACCAAGAGTGGGTCGAAAAGGGTTTATTTAAGCCTAATGGAGATAAAAAAGCAAAACCATATTCAATTGTAATTCCGCCTCCTAACGTTACCGGGAAATTGCATTTAGGTCATGCTTGGGATACTACGTTACAAGATATGTTGATCCGGCAAAAACGGATGCAAGGATATGATACGGTTTGGGTACCAGGAATGGACCATGCCGGAATCGCTACCCAAGCAAAGGTGGAAGCTAAACTGCGTGAACAAGGAGTTTCCCGTTATGATCTTGGACGGGACAAGTTCATTGATAAGGTATGGGAATGGAAAGATGAATATGCCGACACCATCCATCAACAATGGGCTAAAATGGGACTTTCGCTCGACTACGGTCGGGAACGTTTTACCCTTGACGAAGGACTTTCCAAGGCCGTTCGGAAAGTATTCGTTACTTTATATAACGAAGGGTTGATTTATCGTGGTGAATACATTATTAACTGGGATCCGCAGGCGCGGACGGCACTTTCAGATATCGAAGTAGAGCACCAAGACGACCAAGGCGCTTTCTACCACGTGAAGTACTTCTTTGCGGATCCTGATTTTACTTTTAATGGGAAAAATTATATTGAAATTGCGACAACCCGGCCAGAAACGATGTTCGGGGACGTTGCCATTGCCGTTCACCCAAGCGACGAACGTTACCAAGACTTGGTAGGCAAGGAAGTTATTTTGCCGCTTCAAGGCCGTCATCTTCCAATCATTGCTGACCAGTACGTGGATCCCGAGTTTGGGACTGGAATGGTGAAGATTACGCCTGCGCACGACCCTAACGATTTCCAAGTGGGTAACCGGCATAACCTTGAGCGGATCAACACAATGAATGACGATGCTTCAATGAACGAGAACGCGGGCAAGTACGAAGGCCTAGACCGGTTTGAAGCACGCAAGGCGATGGTTAAGGACCTCGAAGACCAGGGCTACATGATTAAGATTGACCCAATTGTTCATAGCGTGGGTCATTCGGAACGGACGGGTGTACAAGTGGAATCCCGTTTGTCGACGCAATGGTTCGTTAAAATGGATAAACTTGCTAAGATGGCTTTAGCAAATCAAGATACGGATGGCAAGGTTAATTTCATCCCCGAACGTTTTGAACACACCTTCAAGCAGTGGATGGAAAATGCTCACGATTGGGTAATTTCCCGGCAATTGTGGTGGGGACACCAAATCCCAGCTTGGTATCACAAGGAAACTGGCGAAGTTTACGTAGGCGAAGAAGCTCCTAAAGACGTTGAAAACTGGGAACAAGATCCCGACGTACTAGACACTTGGTTCTCTAGTGCATTGTGGCCATTTACCACGATGGGCTGGCCGGACGAAAACGCGGCGGACTTTAAGCGCTACTTCCCAACTAGCACGTTGGTAACCGGCTATGACATCATCTTCTTCTGGGTTGCTCGGATGATCTTCCAAAGCTTGAAGTTTACCGGCAAGCGGCCGTTTAAAGACGTATTGTTGCACGGATTAATCCGTGACGAACAGGGTCGTAAGATGAGTAAATCGCTAGGAAACGGAATCGACCCAATGGACGTAATTGATAAATATGGTGCGGATGCACTGCGTTGGTTCCTTTCTAACGGTTCTACTGCAGGACAAGATTTACGGTTTAGCTACACTAAGATGGATGCAGCTTGGAACTTTATTAATAAGATTTGGAACGCAAGCCGCTACGTAATTATGAACTTAGACCAAGTTGATAAGCCACAGTTACCAGCATTGAACGAACTTAACCTTGCTGACCGCTGGATTTTAAGTCGTCTAAACCACACGGTGGAACAAGTTACCCACTTCTTTGACGTTTACGACTTCGGGGAAGCCGGTCGGGCATTGTACACCTTCATTTGGGATGATTTCTGTGATTGGTACATCGAAATGAGTAAGGAAATTCTCAACGGTGACGACCAAACTGCTCAAGTAAATACCCAAAACGTATTGGCATACGTCCTAGACCAAACTTTGCGGCTTTTACATCCAGTAATGCCGTTTGTAACTGAAAAGATTTGGTTATCGATGCCACACGAAGGTGAATCGTTGGTAACGGCGGCTTACCCAGTTAGTCATCCAGAATTAACTGACGAAGCTGCTGAAGAAGGAATGAGCCACTTAATCGAATTGATTAAGGCGGTTCGAAACATTCGTTCTGAAGCAGGAGCTCCAATGTCTAGTCCTGTAGACCTCTTAATCAAGACGGATAACGAAGCGTTGGTTAAGTTGTTTAACGAAAACCGCGATTACATTGACCGCTTCTGCCATCCAGCAGAATTTGAACTAGGGGCAACTGTCGAAGCGCCAAAGCTTTCCATGTCGGCAGTAATTACCGATGGTGAAATTTACATTCCACTAGCTGAACTAGTTGACCTAGACGAAGAAATTGCTCGTCTGGAAAAAGAAGAGCAAAAGTACGAACAAGAAGTTAACCGGGTGGTTAAGAAGCTTCAAAACGAAAAATTTGTTAATAACGCTCCGGCAGCCGTCGTTGAAGAACAGCGAACCAAGAAGACCGATTACGAAGGTAAGCTTGCGGCTACTCGTCGTCGTTTGGCAGATATCCGTTCCGGAAAATAATAATAAAAATTAGTACTTTAAGGTTATGGGGAACCAACTTTCCCAACCTCGTTAGGATTAGCGATTAGAACCGTTAGTACTTGAAAAATAGGGGCTGAGGAAAATTACGCGATTTTTCTCGGTCTTTTTTAATGGCACCGTGATAAGGAGGAGAGCGGATGAACTATGAAGAGGCGCTGGCATTTGTTCACGGGCGGCCCCGGTTAAGAAAGGCGCCCACTTTAAAAAGGATGCGACAATTTTTAACCGAATTAGGAAATCCCCAAACTAAAATCCAAGCGGTCCACGTTGCTGGAACCAATGGCAAAGGTTCCACGATCGCCTTTCTAACTAGTTTATTGGGCCAAGAAGGTCGTCAAGTAGGGACTTTTACGTCGCCATTTATTACCCGTTTTAACGAGCGGATCGCGGTTAATGGCCAGCCAATTAGCGATGAAGCGGTGGCAAATTTAGTTACCCAAGTACGGCCGGTGGTGGAAAAAATGGACCAAACTGAATTGGGCGGCCCGTTAGAGTTTGAAATTGTCACCGCGATGATGTTTTTATACTTTGCGCAACATTCGGTTGACGTGGTTTTGGTAGAAGTAGGAATTGGGGGATTGTATGATTCCACAAACGTCTTTACCCCGTTGGTATCGGTGATTACAAACGTGGGCTGGGACCACATGGCACTTTTAGGGAATACTTTACCGGAAATTGCCCAACAAAAGGCGGGAATCATCAAACCGCACGTTCCGGTGGTTACTGGCGTACAAGTGCCAGAAGCGTTAACAGTAATTAAACGGGTTGCTAACGAGCAGCATGCACCGTTAATGGTACTGGATGATGATTTTAAGTTGACTGGTGATCCTGCAGATTTCGAAAGCAATGATTGCCACGTTTCAAATATAAAAAGCGGGTTATTAGGTGTTTATCAACTTAAAAATTTAGCCGTAGCAATCCAAGCTGCGGTAGTCTTGAGTCGACAGCGGGGGTGGAAACTTAGCGCTGATCAGATTCGCAGAGCCAGCTTGCAGGCTCGCTGGCCGGGTCGGATGGAAATCATGCAACAAGCGCCGCTAGTGGTCCTTGACGGAGCGCATAATCTACCAGGGGTACAAGCGTTAAAGCAGTCGCTACAAACCTATTGGCAGGATCGTCCCATCCATATCTTAGCGGCAATTCTTGATGATAAGCTATTTCAGCCGATGATTGATGAATTGTTAACGATTCCGAACGCCCAACTAACGTTAACTAATTTTCAAAATCCGCTCCATCGGCAAGTGGTGCAATCCGCGGAACTCGTAGCCAATGAAGCGCGGCAAATTAATTATGAAGCGAACTGGCGAACGGCGTTACGGCAATTGATTAAGCAGGCCAACCCCAGGGACGTCGTGATCATCACCGGATCCTTGTACTTCGTTTCCGAAGTTCGCCCGTTGTTTAAGAAATAATTAGCTGCTTTTTAGGTACTTTGTATCTAAGAGGTGGTAAAAATGTTATTAAAAGATGGCGCACGTGAAAAACTTACAAAAATTGGCGCAGAAAATTTGACCAACGCGGAATTATTGCGGGCGTTTTTAAGTTGTTGCGGTCAAGAGCAGGCGGTTAACCGGCTATCCCAAGAATTTTGGGATCAGGTGGGCGATATAGTGGGGTATAGTTTATTGACCCAACGAGAACGGCAAACGATTTTTTCGCAATTACCAGCGGAGTCGTTAGCTCTAGAAGCCGCAATCGAGTTAGGACGCCGCGTCCAACGCCAACCAATCCATCTATTAGGCAAGGTGTTGGGCAGTGCGCAGATTGGGAACTTGATGGTAGCTCGTTTTCAAAAAAATCCGCAAGAACACTTGGTGTTGCTTTGTTTGGACACAAAAAACCAAATTAAACAGGAACGGGTAATTTTTAAAGGCGGGTTAAACTCTGCCGAAGTGCATCCGCGAGAAATTATGGCGGAAGTTTTACGGTATAGCTCGAACGGTTTTATTTTGGTACACAATCATCCGAGTGGAAACGTAGAGCCTTCCATGAACGACGTGGCGTTTACTAAAAAGATGAAAAAAATTGGCGATTTAATGGGGATTCGGCTAATTGATCATCTGATTGTGGGTGACCAAACCTATTGGAGTGCGGCGGAAAATCGAGTTCTTAATGATTGTTAAACAATCTCAATTAGCGCTAGTTTGGCCGTTTTGTGTGTTATAATTTATGAAGTCATTTTAATGAGATTAATTAAGGGGTTCAAAGCTCATGCATAAATTTTTTTCTAATCGAAAGCTAGTGTTAACGGTAATTTGTGCAATTATTGCTGCAGGGTTAATTACGGGATCGTTGGCATTGGGAAAGAAAGATAAGACACCGGCCGTCCAAAAATTGGGAAACGACCTTTTTGGCGCCGTTAGCCGGGTGATCGCCATCCCTGCCCACGGTATGCAGACGTTATCGACTAACTTAAATAACTTTGTTGCAACTTACGAAGAAAATGAACGATTGCGCCAAGACATTGATAAATTAAGCGCGACTCATGCTGAAAACAAGAGCCTCAAGGAAGAAAATCGGGAATTAAAGCAACTAGTGGGGTTGAAGAACTCCATGACGGATTATTCTTTAACCCCAGCAATCGTGCTGACCCGTTCACCAAGTTCGTGGCAGGACCTAGTAACCGTCAATAAGGGAACGGCTAACGGAGTTAAGAAAAATCAACCAGTGCTTGCCGGAAATGGCTTAGTTGGCCGGGTAGTGGAAGCTAACTATTCAACCAGTAAAGTAGAGTTGATCAGCGACAATAATGAATCGGCTAACCGGTTTGCGATCCAAGTCCAGGCTAAAGACGGAAATTACGTTAATGGAATTATTACTGGCTATGACAAAAAGACCAACGAAATCATTATGGGACAAGTTACTGAAGATAAAGATGTGGCGGTTGGTAGTCAGGTAATTACTTCCGGTCTGGGAGGCGTAACCCCGAAGGGACTCTACGTTGGGAAGGTAGCAAAAGTTTCAAAAGAAGATTATGGGTTAGCAAATGAAATTCGGATTAAGCCAGCTGCAAAGTTGAGCAACGTTAACGATGTTTATATTGCTAAGCTAGATTAGGGTGAAAGTATGTTACAATCGGCAAAACTTAAATATCTTTTTCCAATTATTTTATTTGGGACCTTCTTTTTGGACGGCGCCTTAAACCAAATATTTTCGGCGGTTTTATTTCAATATCCGTACTCGATGATTTGCAACCTAACGCTGATGTGGTTTGTGATGGGAATCTTTTTTGAAGGAGAGTCCCAGATTAATTTTACGTTATGGGCGTTCGTGATTGGAATCGTCTTTGACTGGTACTATACGGGGGTCTTTGGGGTAAATACCTTCATTATCCCGTTAGTGGTCATGTTTGTGCGGGAAGTTCGCTTATACGTCAATACATCGTTTTTGATCGTGATGGTGCTTGATACGCTTGCAATGGCATTGTACAACGTGCTATTCTACGCAGTTTTCCAAGCGATTCATTTGGCAAACGTGTCGGCAAGCTTTTTTATTGGGTATTCGTTTTTCCCAACCATTATTTTAAATTTGGCACTCTTCGTGGTTTTATATTACCCAATCAAGACCTTCTTTCGGCGGACCCGGGGAACTAATTATCGGAGTTTTGGTTAAGGAGTGCTTGACATTTAAAGAATAATTGCTATTATTTTACTTATATTTGACAATGATCAGAAGAGTAGTCTACGTTACTTCGAAAAGCGACCTAGGGAATGGTGCAAGCCTAGGCGAAGCCGTAGATGAACCACATCTGTGAGTTGATAGCCTGAAAAATAACTAGGGTTATCCGGTAATTCCGTTATCATTTAAGTTAATGCAACTTTCTGAGGTTGACTGCGCGAGCAGTTGATAAATATGAGGTGGAACCGCGATAATTCGTCCTCTTAGGCTACGGCCTAAGGGGATTTTTTTATTTTCGCGGTAGATTTTGCTTCCCACTGTACTGGAGACAGTAACGTGGGTAGTTACGGCTCATTTACCAATAAAGGGTGTTTAACTTAGTGAGGTTACTTTGCGCGAGCGAGTAACGAAAATGGGGTGGAACCGCGATTAACTCGTCCTCTTAGACAATTTAGTCTAAGGGGATTTTTTAATACTAAGGGAGTTGAAAAGATGTTTAATATTCAATACATTAGCGAAATATTGCCTTCGCTGCTTTCCGGAGCGGCGATGACGTTACAAGTTTTTATTTGGACAATTATCGGTTCTTTAATTTTGGGAGTATTTTTAGCGCTAGGACTGGTTTCGAAATTCAAACCGTTGCAATACATAATTAGCGCGTACGTTTGGCTAATGCGGGGGACTCCGTTATTGTTGCAATTAATTTTTGTCTTTTACGGTCTACCAACCGTAGGAATTGTCTTTCCGCGTTACGAAGCGGCGTTGTTTGCCTTTATCCTAAATTACGCAGCGTACTTTGCGGAAATCTTCCGGGGCGGGTTGCAGTCGGTGGATAAGGGACAGTATGAAGCAGGCCGGGTCTTGCAAATGACCTACTGGCAAACAACTAAAAAGGTGGTTTTGCCTCAGGTAGCCAAAATTGTCCTCCCATCGATTGGTAACGAAGTAATTAACCTGGTTAAGGATTCTTCGCTAGTTTACGTAATTGGGATTGGGGACCTGCTCCGGGCAGGAAACGTAGCGGCGGCCCGTGACGTTACCTTGGTTCCGTTTATCCTGGTCGGGATTATGTACTTGATTTTAACCGGAATTTGCACTTTCTTTTTACGTAAAGTTGAAAAACACTATTCGTACTTTCGCTAGGATTGGGGGAAATCAATATGCTTGAATTAAAAAATATTTCTAAAAGTTATAACGGACGGACAATTATTGATAATTTAAACCTGCAGATCCAAGATGGCCATATTTTAACGATTGTGGGACCGTCAGGAGCGGGAAAGACTACTTTGCTAAGGTGTATTAGTGGGCTTGAAAAGATTGATTCGGGTTCATTTCTATTAGATGGTAAGCCGTTTAACCCGTTTGAAACGCGGGACAGTGAGAGCGTCATCGGGGTGGTTTTCCAAGATTTTCAACTATTTCCTAATTTATCGGTAATTGAAAACATTACGTTGGCACCCATGAACGTGTTGCACCTTAGTGAACGAGAAGCTTTACAACGGGTGGAAGAAATTATCGATCGACTAAGCTTAGCTAAAATTATTAATCAATACCCCTACCAGCTTTCGGGGGGCCAAAAGCAACGGGTGGCAATTGCCCGCGCATTGGCGATGAATCCCCGGATCCTTTGCTACGATGAGCCAACTTCAGCGCTTGATCCAGAACTTCGGGATGAAGTTAGTCGGATGATTCTAGACCTGAAACAAAATCAAATTACGCAAGTCATCATCACGCATGACATTGAATTTGCTGAAAAAATTGCTGACGAAACTTTGACTGTAAAGCCGGTGAATTAAATGAAAAAGTTAGTAAAATTTAGCTTACTCGTGATGGCCTGTGCGCTATTAATTCCAGGATTAGCAGGGTGCGGAAAAACTGCCCAAAATAATCCCCAGCCAAGCAGCTGGAAAAGTATTCAAGCTAAACACCATGTGGTAATTGGCTTGGATGATAGCTTCGTGCCGATGGGCTTTCGCCAAAAAAATGGGAAGCTGGCGGGATACGATATCGATTTGGCCCGCGCCGTTTTTAAGCAATATGGAATTAAGGTCGATTTTCAAACCATCGACTGGTCGATGAACGTTACTGAATTGCGTAACCAAACCGTTGATTTGATTTGGAACGGACTGACGATTACCGATGAACGGCAACGGGCAATGACCTTTAGCGAGCCCTACTTGGTCAACCAACAGGTATTGGTGGTGAAAAAGAGTCAGCATATTCACTCACCACAGGATATGACTGGTAAAACACTAGGGGTTCAAAGCGGCTCGTCTGGGGCCCAGGACATTGACCGTTACCCGAAACTTTTGAAACAGCGAATTAAAAAGCATACTCCCGTACTTTATGATACGTTTAACAATGCTTTTATTGATTTGAAGGCCGACCGGATTCAGGGCTTGCTGATTGATAGTGTCTATGCAAATTACTACCTGCAGCATTTACCAAATCCAGGTGACTACCGGGTGATTAAGAGTGGCATGCCTAACGAATATTTTGCGGTGGGCATTAAAAAAGGCAATCAAGAGGTCAAACAAAAAATTGACCAAGGAATTGAACACTTACGTAAAACGGGTGAGTTACAACGAATTAACCAGAAATGGTTCGGTAAGTAATGGCATTCAGGCTGGAAATTTAGCGATTTCCAGCCTTTTTGATACACTGAAAGAACAAAGAGGGGTTAAGGGAGGAAGCGCCATGCTTTTAGCTAGTGTAGTGGGATATTTATTGAACTTATTGTTTGCCTTTGGGATTGCGTTAATGGAAAAACGGGACATTTCAGCCGCGTGGGCCTGGTTACTGGTAATTGTGTTGTTACCGGGAATTGGCTTGATTATTTATTTGTTCTTTGGCTGGAAATTAAGTCAGCGACAAATTTTTAATTTAAAAGCGCAAAAGCATTTGGGAATTAGTGACATGGCGGATCACCAAAAGCAAAGCGCCCAAAATCGGGTTTCGTTGTCTACGACCCTCGAAAATGACTTAGTAACCATGTTTTTAAACACGGACGACGCGATTTTGACCAGTCAAAATGATTTACAAATTTTAACCGACGGCCAGGCTAAGTTTAAAAAACTTTTTCAAGATTTAAGGGGTGCCCAACATCACATTAATATCGAATACTTCACCATTTACGATGATGATTTAGGGCACCAGTTACGGGAGATTCTCGTGAAAAAAGCGCGCGAAGGGGTGCGGGTCCGGGTGCTGTACGATTTATTTGGTTCAAAAGGAGCTAAGCAAAAGTTCTTTCGGCCGTTGATTGCTGCCGGTGGAGAAGTTACCCCGTTTATGCGCTCTAAATTTGGCTATTATAGTTTTCGAATTAATTTTCGTAATCACCGCAAAATCGTCGTAATTGACGGTTCAATCGGGTACATTGGCGGGTTTAACGTGGGAGACCAGTACTTAGGCAAAAATCGTCGTTTTGGCAATTGGCGTGATACCCACTTGCGGTTGGTCGGCTCGGTCGTGTTACAATTACAAAGTCGGTTCTTTATGGATTGGAACGCGTCGGTTACCGAGCCTAAGTTAACGTTTAGTTTGAATTATTTCCCGCAAACCGCGTTGGAAAAGAAGTTGCCTATGCAAATTGTAAGCAGCGGTCCAGAAAATGACATCCAAAAGATTAAGCAGGGCTACATTAAAATGATTATGGGAGCCAAACACTCGATTTGGATTGAGACTCCGTACTTCATTCCCGACGATGCACTTATGGAAGCACTCCTGATTGCGCTACGTTCGGGGATTCAGGTTTGGATGGTAATTCCTAAAATGCCAGATCATCCCTTCGTATATCGGGCGACGGAATATTACGCAAAGCAATTATTAGCAGCGGGAGCACGAGTATTCGCATATCAAAAGGGGTTCATGCACGCTAAGACGATCGTGGTGGACCAATCAATTACTAGTGTGGGTTCGGCAAATTGGGACATTCGGTCCTTCAAGCTAAACTTTGAAGCAAATGCATTTATTTACGACGCAAAAGTTGCGCAAAAAATGATCGCCATTATGAAACAAGACGTTAAGGATGCTCATGAACTCGATGAACAGTATTTTGCGAGTCAATCACGGTGGAAGAAGTTTCGCCAGTTAGCCAGCCGAATGATTGCACCAATTTTGTAAGTGGAACTTAAGGCAAAGAAATCGGATTACTTATAAAGCAGGTAAATTAGGTGGCAGATTTTTTTAATTGAATGAGGTAGTAAAAAAGCGAAGAAGCATTGATATTTCAATGCTTTTTCGCTATTATTAATCGCATGTGAAAAGGTAGGAGGCGTCATCTTTGGACGTACAAATGCGGCCTGGAGTTCAGGCTTTAATTGTTCCAAGCAAGAAGTTTAAAACGGTACGGATTGACGTACATTTCTTAAAAAACGCAACGGTAGCGGAGTTAGCTCCTCGAACCCTGGTGGCGAATCTTTTAGAGACGAGCACCCAGCGCTATGTTAACCAAATCCAATTTACGCACGCCCTGTCAGCAATGTACGGGGCGAGTTTTGGCGTGGGGGCAGGTAAAAAAGGCAACCTCCATGACATTGGATTTTCAATTACGGTGGCTAATGATCACTACACGGGCGGTCAGTCCTTAGTGCGGATGGCTATCGAATTCTTAAACGAGGTGATTAGTCACCCGTTGGCTAGTAACGGGCGCTTTGACGAGCAGACGTTTGCCCGTCAAAAGACTAATTTAATTAATTACGTGGATTCTGCTACTGAAGACAAGCAGTTTTGGGCGAGTCAGCAGCTTCGCAAGTTGGCTTTTGGAGCAAACCGGATTCAAGGGGTCCCTAGTTACGGACGTCGGGCGGATTTGCAGAATTTACAAAACGAACAAGTCTACGCCACGTATTTATCCATGCTGCGTCATGACTTAGTACATATTAGTGTTTCAGGTGACGTCGATGAACAAAAAGTGTTAGAAGATTTGGCAATTTTAGAATTACCCGAGCGGAAAGTTCAGTTAGGATCGGTAATTACGAAGTTTAATTCGTTGCCAAAACCGCGTCATAGAGTGGCAAATCAAGCAGTTCAACAAGCTCGGTTGAACTTGGCCTATGATATTCCAGCTACGGTGGTAAGCGATAATTTTCACGCTGCCGTTGTTTTTAACGCGCTCTTTGGCGGCTCGCCACAATCGAAACTGTTCCTTAACGTGCGGGAAAAAGCTAGCTTGGCATACTATGCTAGTTCCAGCTTAGATTTGTATAACGGACTTTTAACCGTGCAAACGGGAATTGAAGCAAGCAATTACGCTCAGGCCAAGCAAATCATTCAACAACAAATTGTAGATTTACAAGCGGGACAGTTTACCGAGAGTGATTTAACCAGCATTAAAGCTGGGCTGCGTTCAGATTACCTCGCTGGTTTAGACTTACAACGTACGATTCACCGTCGGGGGCTTAACGAATATCTACTTGTTTTCCATCGCCCAGCTGAGCAATGGTTAAATGATTTAGACCGGGTCGGGGCGACCGAAATTGTTGAGATTGCTCGGCAACTCAAGCCACGAGCGGAATTTTTCTTAAATGGGGATAATGACTAATGCAAATAAAGGAAAAGGCATATTCGGTTTTTGACGAACGATTATTTTCGGCAACGTTAGCTAACGGCTTACAAATTAATATTTTGCCTAAAGCGGATTTTCAAAAAACGTACGCCGTTTTTACCACTAACTTGGGGTCAATGGATCGTAATTTTCGGGTTGGGGAACAAAAGTTACAAATCCCAGCCGGAACGGCGCACTTTTTGGAGCATAAACTATTTGAAAAAGCCGACTACGACGCTTTTCAAATTTTTACACGAAACGGAGCGGATTCGAACGCGTTTACAAGCTATAGCAAGACTAGCTACTTATTTTCAGCAACCAGCCGGCTGAAAGAGAACTTGACGACTTTACTAGATTTTGTGCAGGATCCGTACTTTTCTAGTGCTTCCGTAGCTAAGGAGCAGGGGATCATTGGACAAGAAATTCAGATGTATAATGATGATGTAGATTGGCAATTATACATGGGAATGATGCGTAACCTATTTCCCAAACAAGCGTTAAGTGAAGACATTGCCGGAACCAGCGCTTCAATTGCGCAGATTACGCCTGAATTACTGTATAAGGTCCACCAGGTGTTTTACCATCCCCAAAACATGCACTTGTTCGTTACTGGCAATTTAGATCCGCAAATGGTCGTCGACTGGGTTGAAGAAAATCAGGGCCAAAAGCAGTTTACAGAATTTGTTCAGCCGGTTAATTTGCAAAAAGCTGAACAGAAGATCCTTCCGGTAGTTGAGCAAAGCTCGGCAGTTTGCCTGGCCAACCGCCCTAAGGTAATGTTGGGAATTCGAAATAATCGTTACCTACCAGCTCCGGGACTGGAACGCTTAAAGTACTTATTGACCTTAGATTTAGGTTTATATTTACTATTAAGCTCTTCTTCTAAAAATTACTTAAAATTATACGATGAAGGACTTTTAGACGATACTTTCGGTTATGATTTAAATAACGAGCGGGACGAATTATTTTTGACGATGGGTGGCGACAGCGGCCATCCCCAACAATTAGCAGCTGCCTTGAAGGAAATTTTGCGTCAGGGACTTACCGATACCCCAGAGCTGGCAGCAGATTTTGCTTTGGCTAAAAAAGAAATGTACGGTCGGTGCATTGCCCGGATGAATTCATTAGAAGCAATTGCTAATTCTTTTGAAGGGGCTCTTTACGGCAATGCCACTATCTTTGACGAAGCGCAGATGTTTAAGGAGATCTCCCTTACAGAAGTGATTGAAGCGCTAGGCCAATTCGTTAGTGAACAAGTAATTAGTAGTTTTGAAATTAAACCAAAATAATTAAGTAGGCGAGAAAATGAAGTTTGCGTTGGTATGTGGAGCGAGTGGAAACATTGGGATGGCAATTAGTCGACGATTAGCTAAACAAGGCTGGTCCTTATATTTACATTACCACCAGCACGCTGCGACGGTAGAAGAATTAGTGCAAGAATTACAACGGCAATACCCAAAACAAGACTTCCTAATGGTTCAAGCAGATTTTCGAAACGAGGCGGCGGCAGAGGAAATCGATGCGCAAATTTTTAGCTTGGACGCGATTGTTTTTGCACAGGGAACCACGATCTACCAGTTGTTCGATGAATTTGACGGTACCCAGTTAGAAAATTTATGGTTAGAACACCTTAAAGTTCCGTTATTGGTAATTAAAAAATTAGTTTCTAAACTGGCAGAAGGCGGTCACGGACGAATTGTCTTTATTGGCTCGGTTTATGGGGCGGTGGGCAGCGCCATGGAAGTTCCTTACAGCATGTTAAAAGGGGCAATGAGCAGTTTTGTAAATGCTTATGCTAAAGAGGTGGCTTCCTTAGGGATTACTGTTAACGTGGTTGCACCAGGAGCAGTTCAAACACAGATGAACGCTAACTTTGCGGAAGATGAAATTGAAGCAATCAGTGAAGAAATCCCGGTAGGTCGGTTTGCTAAACCAGACGAAATTGCCTACCTAGTGGAAACTGTTTTAGCCGAAACGGCGTCATACTTAACTGGTCAGACCATTTATGTGGACGGCGGCTGGCAAAAATAATGGTATACTGGTTGTTGATTTAAAATAAATTGGGGTATTTTTATGGGGACGAAAAAATACAAAGTAATTGGGATGCGGTTGCAAGATGCCCGTCTCAAAAAGGGTTGGACTCTTGACGAAGTTCAACTAAAGTTACAAATTTCTAAACGATATTTAATGGCTTTAGAAGCTGGTGAAGATGATGATTTGCCAGGAGACTATTACACCCAGTCGCTAATTAAGCAATACGCGAATTTACTAGGGGTGGAAGTGGGCAACCGTCATTTAGAAAATGAGCCCGAAAGTATCAAGGAATGGCGACGAACTCATGGAGAAGTTACTAGCCGTGCGCAAAAAGAACTTCAACAAAAGCCGTCGGTACTGAGCGGCTTAATTCATCAGCACCCGTGGTTGATGGCAATTATTTTAGTTGGGGTGATATGGTTATTAGTTTGGGCAGCCTTTAGTGAGATGGCCAACCGTTATCCGTCACAATTAGTCGCACAAAAAAATCCGACGGTGATTGATAAAACTAAAAAAAGCCATCATAAAACTAATGCAAGTAAAACCAAGTCTACGCATCCTAGTGCTAAAAAGCAATCTAAGCAAACCACGACAAAACCGAAAATCGAAAAGGTTAATGACAGTGTAGATAATTTGCGGGTGACTTTGCCGGACGAACAAAAACACGCCACGCTTAAACTCAAGACTGGCGATAACCAATCTTGGAATTCGTTAACAGCGACGGCTCCCCAAGCGGCTACCGTTGCTCAAGGAGTTATGGAAGCTCACCAAACCCAGCACTTTAAGTTGAAAAAGGGCTATACATACGTTTTGAAAATTGGAAATACAATTGGATTAAAGGGTAGTATCGGGGGACGTAAAATGCCTGATCCTGCTACGGGAGTCACGGTACGGAGCGTGACCATTGTCGTTAATTAGAAAGGAGAAAACATGAACTTACCAAATAAACTAACCGTTTTTCGGATTATTTTAATTCCGATTTTTATCATCTTGACCGTTATGCCAGAAGTCGGAGGGAGCGTATGGTGGTTGGGAACCCCGATTGCCATCACTAAAATTTGGGGAGCCGTGGTTTTTGCGGTAGCTTCCATCACTGATTTTCTTGACGGTCAAATTGCTCGGCGCCAACATTTGGTAACTAACTTTGGCAAATTTGCTGATCCGATTGCGGATAAAATGTTAGTAATGTCGGCGTTCATCATCCTGGTGTCCATGAAAATGGCTCCGGCGTGGGTGGTAGCCATCATTGTGTGCCGGGAACTGGCAGTTAGTGGGTTGCGATTGATTATTGTAGAAAACGAAGGGGAAGTTTTAGCTGCGGCGATGCCTGGTAAAATTAAAACCTTTTCCCAAATGTTTGCAATTATTTTCTTGCTATTGAACAACTTATTTGCAAACTATTTGCACTTTGGGCCAGGAACCGTTTTGCTTTACGTATGCTTATTCTTTACCATTTATTCTGGAATTGATTATTTTTACCAAAACCGCTCCATTTTTGCGGATTCTTTTTAAAACAAAGGCTAGTGGAAAAACTAACGGAAGCGAACCAGTTTAGCTTCGGAAGGTTTGGAAACAGCCTTTTTTTGCTGAAAAAGTTAAAATAAAGCAGTAAGATTAGCGTAGTTATATAATGAGGAGGAAGTTAATAGATGAAGGCGGAAATTATTTCAGTTGGTACCGAGATTTTGTTAGGTGAAATCACCGATACTAACGCCGTTTATTTGAGTCAGCAATTAGCCCAGCTAGGAATTGACGTTTATCACCAAGCAACGGTGGGCGATAATTCAACTACCATGAAGGAAACGCTGGAAATTGCCAGCAAGCGCAGCGACTTAGTGATTACCATTGGGGGATTAGGACCGACGGAAGATGATATTACTAAACCAACGTTGGCCGCGTTTTTAGGTGAAGAATTAGTGGTTGACGACCGGGCGCTAGAAAAGGTGCACGAGCACTTTACTAAGCAGGGGCGTCCTATCACTCCCAATAATGAACGGCAGGCGTTGTTATTAAAAGGGAGTCGTCCGGTGCACAATCCCAACGGGTTAGCGATTGGCTTGTTTGCCACTACTCCGACGACCGATTACTTGGTTTTACCAGGACCGCCTAGTGAATTTAAGCCAATGGTTAACCAGGAAGTGCTTCCTTTGTTAAAAGAGCGGTACTCGTTGGATAAAACAATTCAATCCAAAACGTTACACTTCGTAGGGGTTGGGGAAGCCGACTTGGCGACCCGGGTGGATGACGTGATCAGACGACAGAGTAATCCTACAATCGCGTTATACTTCAAACCGACTGACGTAACCATCCGACTAACTGCGAAGGCGGATTCTAAAGATGAGGCAGAACAAATGTTAGAAAAAACCAAGGCAGAAATCCTTGCTCGAGCAGGCGATTATTACTATGCTGAAGGTGAACAGGTCGCTTTTCCAGATTTTGTAGTACAAGAATTAATCAAACGAAAACTAACGTTAACGGCAGCAGAAAGTTTGACTGGTGGTGCTTTCCAAAATCAATTAGTAAAAACAGCGGGTACTTCCGCAGTATTTTCGGGAGGCTTTGTAACGTATTCTGATGAAGTAAAAACTAGTTTATTGGGGGTTCGTCCGGAAACTATCGCTCAATACACGGTGGTAAGTCGTCCGGTTGCTGAAGAGATGGCGCGCGGGGCACAAAAGCAATTAGGTACGGACCTAGCGATTAGCTTTACTGGAGTAGCGGGACCTGAAGGATTAGAAGGACACGCGCCTGGTGACGTATGGATTGGGTTGGCGTTGCCAGATGGAAGTACCGTGGCTAAGGGGTTCCATTTTAGCGGTAACCGGGAAAAAATCCGCCATTTAGCAGTAATGAATGGTTTTCGAATGATTTGGGAACAAGTGGTTAAATAATATCGAACTTTTGTTCGCTTTTTGATTGCTTTTTTGGAGATTACTAGGTATTATATTTAGTATAGATGGTTAAGGGCGACTTTGGGATAATTTTAAATTTTAATCAACTAGAAGCGTCAGCCTTAACTGGAAACGTGCAATATAAGACCCATTAGGAGGTTATTAATTAAGTGGCAGATGAAAGAAAAGAAGCTTTGAATAAAGCTCTTAAAAAAATTGAAAAAAACTTTGGAAAAGGTTCCATCATGCGGATGGGGGATGCGGTTGATACGCAAATTTCCACCATTCCAAGCGGTTCGCTAGCGCTAGACGATGCGTTAGGTGTAGGCGGTTATCCTAAAGGACGGATTGTTGAAATCTACGGTCCTGAAAGTTCAGGGAAAACTACGGTTGCGCTTCACGCGGTCGCCGAAGTTCAAAAGCGAGGCGGAACGGCTGCGTACATTGACGCGGAAAATGCGATGGATCCAGCTTATGCAACTAATCTGGGAGTTAACATTGACGACCTCTTACTTTCCCAACCAGATACTGGGGAAGAAGGTTTGGCAATCGCGGACGCTTTAGTTTCAAGTGGAGCCATTGACTTAGTAGTTATTGATTCGGTTGCGGCCTTGGTACCGCGTGCTGAAATCGACGGTGAAATGGGCGATGCTCACGTTGGTTTACAAGCACGGATGATGTCTCAAGCGCTACGGAAACTTTCGGGTTCAATTAATAAAACTAAAACAATCGCCCTTTTCATTAACCAAATCCGTGAAAAGGTTGGAATTATGTTTGGAAACCCCGAAACCACTCCGGGTGGTCGGGCCTTGAAGTTCTACGCAACCATTCGTTTGGAAGTTCGGCGTGCTGAACAAATCAAAGACGGTTCTGACGTAATTGGTAACCGGGTTAAGATTAAAGTAGTTAAAAATAAGGTCGCACCTCCGTTTAAGCGGGCAGAAGTCGATATTATGTATGGTGAAGGAATTTCGCAAACGGGCGAAATGATCGATATGGCCGTAGAAAAAGACATCGTTGGTAAGAGCGGTTCCTGGTACTCATATGGTGAAGAACGAATTGGACAGGGTCGTGAAAATGCTAAGAAGTACATGGAGGACCACCCAGATGTCCGTGCCGAGGTATTGGCTAAGGTTCGAGAAGCGTACGGGATGGTAGCTGATCCAGCTAGTGAAGTTAAGGAAGATAGCAAACAAGACGACCAAGCTGAATTAGACTTGAAATAAAGGTAAATATTTATGGGGAGAAAAGAAGTTGGAATAGTTCCAGCTTCTTTTTCTACGTTATCAGTAATTGGAAAAGACCTGTTTAAACTAATAATTTACCAAACCCTTAAGGGAGTACCTAGCTTTCGCAAAGCTAGCACTAATCAGCGTTGGGCGCTAAAGACTTATTGACACGCTTATGGCTAAATATTAAAATGATTATAAGTGTGAGAATCAAATAACATCATTCAAAGATTATAACTATGGTCTTGATGATTTGGAGGCAAAGATGGTAATTTATTATATTATCCTCGCAATCATCGCTATAGTTGTTGGCTATTGTGCAGGATACATCATGCACAAGCGGTTCATTGAAAAGCAAACTGCAGATGCTAGTAATTCAGCTGATCTAATTATTGAAAATGCGCGACAACAAGCGGAAACCGAACGTCGGGAAAAGCTTTTGGAAGCAAAAGATGAAAGTCATCGTTATCGTGCACAGGTTGAAAAAGAGCTTAAGGAACGTCGGGCGGAATTGCAAAAGCAAGAAGACCGACTTCTTCAAAGAGAAGACGTCCTTGATCGTAAGGATAGTTCCTTTGAAAAGCGCGAAAACAGCCTAGAACGTAAAGAGCAGAAACTAGCTGCAGATCAAAAGCTAATTGATGAACAACAACAAAAAGCATCATCACTCGTTGAGGAACGACAACAAGAGCTTGAGCGAGTTTCAAATTTAACTCAAGAAGATGCCAAAAGTTTAATTATTTCGGAAGTGAAAGCCAAACTTGAAAAAGAACGGGCTTTGATTATCAAAGAAAGTTTAGAAGATGCTCAAAACCAAGCTGATGAAACAGCTCGGAAGGTAATTGCGCAAGCGATTCAAAGAAGTGCTGCAGATATGGCATCCGAGACCACTATTACGGTGGTTTCGCTACCAAATGACGATATGAAGGGACGAATTATCGGGCGTGAAGGCCGGAATATCCGTAACTTTGAAAACGTCACGGGAGTTGACTTAATTATTGATGATACTCCGGAAGCGGTCGTTTTGAGTAGTTTTGACCCGATTCGTCGTGAAATTGCACACATTGCTTTGGAAAAACTGATCCAAGATGGCCGGATCCATCCTGCTCGGATTGAAGAAATGGTGGAAAAGGCTAAGAAAGAATTGGATGACACCATTCGCAAGACCGGTGAGCAAGCAGTATTTGAGCTTGGTATTCATTCAATGAATCCTGAATTGATTAAGTTAATTGGGCAATTAAGATATCGGACGAGTTATGGTCAAAATGTATTAAACCATTCTATTGAGGTTGCTAATTTGGCAGGAGTGTTAGCTGCTGAGTTGGGTGAAGATGTTACTGTAGCAAAACGCGCAGGATTATTACACGATATTGGTAAAGCGGTCCAACATGAGACCGACACTTCGCACGTTGAATTAGGTGTGGAATTGGCGAAGAAGTACAAAGAAAGCGCGGTCGTCGTTGATGCGATTGCGTCTCACCGAAACAATAACGAAGCAAATCATGTTATTTCCGTGTTGGTGGCGGCGGCGGATTCGATTTCTGCAGCTCGTCCCGGAGCACGTAGCGATACATTACAGAGCTATATCCATCGGTTAGAGAAGTTAGAACAAATTGCTAACCAATTTGATGGAGTGAAAAAGAGTTATGCAATTCAAGCCGGACGCGAGGTGCGGGTAATCGTTAAGCCAACCAAGATTAACGACTTAAAAGCGGTTATGTTAACGCATCAAATTCGTAAAGCAATTGAGAAACAATTAGAATATGCAGGCAAAATTAAAGTAACAATTGTTCGAGAAGTTCGCGCCGTTGATTTTGCAAAGTAAGGAGTTGGGCCACTGTGGACCCGCTCTTTTTTTATATGGTGCATATGATAGAATAGCCATTGTTAAACTAATTTTTTACGTATTTGTAATTAACTGAAAAATTAAGAGTCGGAAGGAATACGAAATGCCACAAAAGACAAGTGATACGCCAATGATGCGTCAATATATGGAAATTAAAAAACAGTATCCGGATGCTTTTTTATTCTACCGGATCGGGGATTTTTACGAGTTGTTTTACGACGACGCCATTAAGGGTTCACAATTGCTAGAATTGACGCTTACGGCAAGGTCGAAAAATGCGGACGACCCCATTCCAATGTGCGGAGTGCCGCATCATGCCGCCCAAAATTACATCGACATTTTAGTTGACCAAGGGTATAAAGTGGCAATTTGTGAGCAGATGGAAGACCCTAAGGCCGCCAAAGGAATGGTGAAACGGGAAGTAATCCAACTCGTTACCCCAGGTACCACTACGGATCAAAAGGCGGAAGACGCTAAGGAAAATAACTATTTAACGGCAGTGAGTTTTGACGCTGCAACTAAAAAGTACGGGTTTGCGTACACGGACCTGTCAACCGGTGAATTGAAGGTCGCAATTTTGGACGATATTGAGAGCGTGGTCAACGAGGCTGTAGGATTACGGACCCGTGAAATTGTTGCGGACCAGTATTTTGTGGAGCACTTTGGGGAACGGTTTAAAGAATTAAACATTTTAGTTTCGCAACAAAATAACGTCGAAATCTCGGCAGAATTAAGTTATTTAATTCAAGATTTGACATCCCCAATTGCCGTGCAAGTGGTTAAACAACTATTAATGTACGTTCAAGTTACCCAAAAGCGCAATCTGGCGCATATGCAAAAAGCAATTGCGTACGAACCATCGTTTTACTTACGAATGGACCATGCGTCAAAGTATAACCTCGAGTTAACTCGCTTAATTCGAACGGGGAAAAAACAAGGAACGCTATTATGGTTGTTAGATGAAACGAAAACGGCAATGGGAGGGCGGTTATTAAAGCAGTGGCTGGACCGTCCGTTAATTCGTAAGGACGCTATCAATGCTCGGCAAAGTCGCGTGCAGGTTTTATTAGAACACTTTTTTGAACGAAGCAATCTGCAAGAAGAGTTAACTAAAGTTTACGATTTGGAACGACTAGCTGGCCGGGTCGCCTTTGGAAATGTGAATGGTCGGGACTTAATTCAATTAAAAACCTCGCTATTGCAAATTCCTAAAATTCGGCACGTACTAGCGGAATTGGACGACCCCGTTTTCGATGAGGCCCTTACGCGGTTAGATCCGGTTAGCGAAATTGCGGACTTGATTGAAGCGGCCATTGACGAAGATGCCCCGATTTCCGTTACGGAAGGTAACGTTATTAAAGATGGCTATAATCCCAAGTTAGACGAGTATCGGGACGCCATGCGGAACGGTAAAAAATGGATTGCTGACTTACAAGCCCAAGAACGCCAAGCAACCGGAATTAAAAACCTTAAAATTGGCTACAACAAAGTGTTTGGCTACTACATTGAAGTCACGCGGGCTAATTTAGCTAGCGTACCGGAAGGACGTTACGAGCGTAAGCAAACCTTAACGAATGCTGAACGGTTCATTACTCCCGAGCTCAAGGAAAAGGAACGGATCATCCTAGAAGCCGAACAAAAGTCGACGGATTTAGAGTACGAGTTGTTCAAAAAGATTCGAGAAACGATTAAAGAGCAAATTGAACGCCTTCAAAACCTTGCTAAGCAGGTTGCGGAATTAGACGTTTTACAAAGTTTCGCGGTAGTTAGCGAAGAGTACCAATTCGTTAAACCAACCATGACGGAATCCCATGAAATTGAAATCAAAGCTGGCCGTCATCCGGTGGTTGAAAAGGTAATGGGGCATCAAAGTTACGTCCCTAACGATATTTTAATGAATCAGGATACGGAAATTTTACTAATTACCGGGCCAAATATGTCTGGTAAGAGTACTTACATGCGCCAGCTCGCGTTAACCGTCATTATGGCGCAGATGGGGTGTTTTGTTCCAGCTGAGGAAGCTACGTTACCAATTTTTGACCAAATTTTCACCCGCATAGGAGCTGCTGATGATTTAATTTCTGGTCAGAGTACCTTCATGGTTGAAATGCAGGAAGCTAACCGTGCGTTAAAGGACGGAACTGCAAACAGTTTGATCCTCTTTGATGAAATTGGTCGGGGGACCGCAACCTACGATGGAATGGCGTTAGCACAATCAATTATTGAATTTATTCACCAAAATGTGCATGCTAAGACTCTGTTTTCGACCCATTACCACGAGTTGACGGCACTTGATCAGACTCTGACACGGTTGAAAAACGTGCACGTCGGTGCGGTAGAACAGGATGGCAATTTAGTTTTCTTGCATAAGATGGAAGACGGCCCCGCAGACAAGTCATACGGAATTCACGTTGCTAAGTTAGCGGGAATGCCGGATTCATTATTGGCAAGGGCATCCGTAATTCTAGAACAGTTAGAAAACGAAAACCAAGGTGATGCTGCAAAGCTAACCGCAAGTGAAACACCACAACCAGTTTTCACCGCTTCTCAGGCTGCGGAGACGCAACCAGCTGACCAATCCGGCGCGGAGGAAAGTTCAGTAACAAGCTCTTCGCGGGAGGTTGTAGAAGAACAAATGGCGCTCTTTGACACCACTCCAGCGCAAAAGAAAACGAACCAGTTACAAACGCAAGTAGTAGAACAGCTAACTAACCTAAATTTAATGGATATGACCCCGATGGAAGTTATGAATCAATTGTATAAGTGGCAAAAGAAGCTACGAAAATGAGGTGCGGATAAATGGCAAAAATCCAAGAGTTAAGCGATATTTTAGCCGACCAGATTGCTGCAGGAGAAGTAGTTGAACGACCGGCTTCGGTGGTTAAGGAACTAGTAGAAAATGCAATTGATGCGGGAAGCAGCCGCATCGATATTCTCTTAGCTGAATCAGGATTAAAAATGATCCGGGTAATTGACAACGGAAGCGGGATTGAGGGTAATCAAGTAGAGACGGCCTTTAAACGGCATGCAACCAGTAAAATAACTTCGCGTGCCGACCTGTTTCGGGTGGGGACCCTCGGTTTTCGAGGCGAAGCGTTACCCAGTATCGCATCAATTGCGGATGTTAAAATGGCGTCTTCCACAGCCGAAGGACCCGGTCAATTCGTGCATTACCGGGGCGGAGAACTAATCGAACATCGGGAGGCCCAAAGTCGACAGGGAACCGATATTACGGTCAGTGACTTATTTTTCAACACGCCTGCCCGGTTAAAGTACTTAAAGTCCTTGGCAACGGAACTGTCAAAAATAACCGACATCATTAACCGAATTGCTCTAAGTTATCCAGAAATCGCGTTCTCGTTACAAAATGACGAACGGCAGTTAATGCGTACGTCGGGGCAGGGCAACGTTCAACAAGTACTAGCTAACATTTACGGTACCCATAACGCCCAAAAAATGTTAGATATCCATGGCGAAAGTGTCGATTTTCGCATTGATGGATACGTTAGTTTGCCGGAATTTACCCGAGCTAACCGCAGCTACATTACTATTTTAGTTAACGGACGGTATATTAAAAATTTCCACATCAGTAAAGCGATTATTGAAGGATACGGCTCAAAGCTAATGGTGGGTCGTTATCCGGTGGCGGTAATCAATATTCAAACTGACCCGCTATTGGTGGATGTGAACGTGCACCCCTCCAAGCTGGAAGTTCGGATTAGTGAAGAAAATGCCTTAACGGAATTAATTAGTAAAACAATTTTTGACCGGTTAGCGGACCAAAATTTGATTCCGGATGCAGTAGATAACCTGAAGAAAAAACGAATTTCTAAGCCAGCTGGTGAGCAACTAGACTTAACTGAGACTGTACTTTCGGGTTCGTTTGGTAAGCCAACGCCTACTGAATCAGCTGTTGTGGAAGAGGATGATTCCGCAGCAGCGTTGCATCCCTCCGTTGCGGCTACTAAGCCGATTATCATTAGCACGCGGCAAGACTTGCAATCGGATCGGATTACAGAATTTAAAGAAAAATATGCCGATTCAACTACGCCCGTTACTAAAAATGAGAACAGGGAAGGTGAAGAGAAAACTCCTAGCACTAGTCGTTTTCCTGCTTTAACGTACATTGGGCAGATGCATGGAACCTACTTGTTTGCGGAAGCGGACGACGGTTTATACATTATTGATCAGCACGCCGCCCAAGAACGAATCAATTACGAATATTATCGAGTTCAAATTGGGGAAGTTAGCGATGACCAGCAAGATTTATTAGTGCCAATTTATCTAGATTATTCGACAACCGACACGTTACGCATCAAGGAAAAGCAATCGGTCTTAGAAGCGTGTGGGTTATATCTTGAAGAGTTCGGCCGAAACACGTTTATTGTCCGTCACCATCCGACGTGGTTTAAGAAGGGACAGGAGGAAGATACCGTTAAAGAAATGGTGGATTACGTTTTGAACGACCGAAACATGACGGTAGCTAAGTTTCGGGAAGCAACCGCAATTATGATGAGTTGTAAACGGGCGATTAAGGCTAACCATCATTTAGACGATTTACAAGCTAAACAGTTGTTGAAGGATTTGGCGAAGGTGGAAAATCCGTTCAACTGTCCTCACGGCCGGCCAGTGCTCGTACATTTCTCCACTACGGATATGGAAAAGATGTTCAAGCGGATCCAAGATCCCCATAATACAAACTTAATTGACGAAGACTTATGATACAATTATTAATACGAACAAACGTTTTGAAATGGGGATTAAAAGATGTATGAATATTTAAATGGTGTCGTCGTGGATATCAATCCCGCCTACATCGTAATTGACGTGAACGGGGTCGGCTACTTGGTTAACGTAGCTAACCCGTATAGCTTTAAAGCAGATAAAAAGCAAAAGGTTTACGTGCATCAGGCGGTTTCAGAGACTGAAAACACGTTGTACGGATTTAAAAAATACGCGGACAAAGAGCTCTTTTTGAACCTGCTCAAGGTTAAGGGAATTGGACCTAAAAGTGCGCTGGCAATTTTGGCTAACGATGATCACCAGGGCTTTATTCGGGCGGTTAACAACGATGACGTCAACTACTTAAAAAAATTTCCTAAGATTGGCCCCAAAGCGGCTAAGCAAATTATTTTGGATCTGAAGGGTAAAATTACGAGCAACGAACCTAGTGGCCCGTTATTTGAAATGCCGACTACTACTAATAATACGTTAGACGAAGCGATCGAAGCCTTAGCAGCTTTAGGGTATTCAGAACGCGAACTAAAAAAGATTACGCCTAAGTTGGATGAGCTTAGCAACCAAACTACGGACCAATACATCAGTGCAGGATTAAAATTGTTAATGAAAGGATAGCGTGTGATTAATGGATGATGAACGAATTACGTCTTCGGCCGTTCAGGGAGCCCAAGAAGAGGCTAACGAGCAATCGTTACGCCCCCAGAACCTAAGACAGTACATTGGTCAAGCCCAAATTAAGCATGAACTGTCCGTATACATTGAAGCGGCGAAGAAACGTGAAGAAGCGTTGGACCACGTACTGTTGTATGGACCACCGGGATTAGGGAAGACCACTTTAGCAATGGTAATTGCAAATGAAATGGCAGTCCAAATTCGAACAACCAGTGGTCCCGCAATTGAAAAGCCGGGCGATTTAGTGGCCCTCTTGAATGAATTACAACCGGGTGATATTTTATTTATTGACGAAATTCACCGGCTTCCTAAAGTAGTCGAAGAGATGCTTTATTCGGCAATGGAAGATTTCTTTGTTGACATCGTGGTCGGACAAGGACCTACGGCACATCCGATCCACTTTCCTCTGCCACCGTTTACGTTGATTGGGGCGACTACCCGGGCCGGATTGCTTTCGGCACCGTTGCGGGATCGCTTTGGGATTGTAGAGCACATGAACTACTATACCGAAGATGATTTAGCGAACATTGTCAAACGATCGGCGGAAATTTTTAAAACAAACATTGACGATCAGGGAGCTCACGAAATTGCTCGTCGCTCGCGGGGAACTCCTCGAATTTCAAACCGTCTCTTAAAACGGGTCCGTGATTTTGCGGAAGTGGAAAATGATGCCCATATCGACCGCACGTTAGTTCAAACCTCCTTGAAATTGCTTCAGGTGGATGATCGGGGGTTGGATCAAACTGATAAAAAGGTTCTCACCACGATGATCGAACTATACGGTGGGGGGCCGGTGGGATTAACCACCATTGCCGCTAACATTGGCGAAGAGCCGGATACAATTTCGGAAATGTATGAGCCATATTTATTGCAAATTGGCTTTCTAAAGCGGACCCCTCGCGGCCGGATGGTTACTGAGCGCGCATACGCTCATTTAGGATTAGAAAATTTATATATGAATAAATGAGGAATGGAAAAAATGACATTAACAACCGAAGATTTTAACTATGATTTACCACACGAATTAATTGCCCAAACTCCGATTAAAAAGCGGGACGCCTCCCGGATGCTGGTATTAGACCATAAAACTGGTGAAATGGCGGATAAACATTTTTACGACATTGTTGACCAGCTTAATCCAGGAGACGCGATCGTAATGAACGATTCCCGGGTTATGCCAGCGCGGATTTACGGGGTCAAGGAAGAAACCGGCGGCCACCTCGAAGTTTTACTGCTGCACAACATTGAAGGCGACCGTTGGGAAACGTTGGTAAAACCAGCGCGACGTGCCAAAGTAGGTACCAAGATTACGTTCGGAGATGGCAGTTTAACGGCGACCGTTAAAAAGGAACTTGACCATGGCGGACGTGAAATTGAATTTGAATACGATGGCATTTTTATGGAAATCTTAGAAAAACTTGGAGAAATGCCATTACCACCATACATTAAAGAAAAGTTAGATGACCCAGAGCGTTATCAAACGGTTTACTCAAAGGAACCGGGTTCGGCAGCAGCACCTACCGCAGGTTTGCACTGGACTAAGGAATTACTTCAAAAAGTTCAAGATAAGGGCGTTAAGCTGGTTTATCTAACCTTGCACGTTGGGTTAGGAACTTTCCGGCCGGTAGATGAAGAAAATATTGAAGATCATAAGATGCACAGTGAATTTTACCGGTTATCTGAGGAATCAGCCGCTACTTTAAACGAAGTCCGGAAGAACGGTGGTCGAATTATTGCTACTGGAACGACATCAATTCGGACCTTGGAAACGATCGGTACTAAATTTAATGGCGAAATTAAGCCAGATAGCGGTTGGACCGATATTTTCATTAAACCAGGTTACGAATGGAAAGTGGTCGACGCCTTCATCACTAATTTCCATTTACCAAAGTCAACTTTAGTAATGTTAGTCGCCGCATTTACTGGTCGTGAAACGATTTTAAACGCGTATAAGCATGCTGTTGAAGAAAAGTATCGCTTCTTTAGTTTTGGCGACGCGATGTTTATTAAATAAATAACGAATGGAGAATACTGTGGAACCTGCAATCAAATACCGACTAATAAAAAAGGATAAGCATACCGGTGCCCGACTGGGAGAGATTATTACCCCACACGGCACTTTTCCTACACCAATCTTTATGCCGGTAGGAACGCAAGCAACCGTTAAAGCAATGTCACCTGAGGAACTAGAAGACTTGGGTGCGGATATTATCTTGTCAAACACTTACCACCTCTGGGTCCGCCCTGGTGAAGACATCGTCAAAGAGGCGGGGGGTTTGCACCAATTTATGAACTGGCACAAGGGGATTTTGACAGATTCGGGCGGCTTCCAGGTATTTTCGCTAGCGAAGTTGCGCGACATCACCGAAGAGGGGGTGCATTTTCGAAACGAAATTAACGGTGCGAAAATGTTCCTGTCACCCGAAAAGGCCATTCAAATTGAAAATGATTTAGGCCCTGACATTATGATGAGTCTGGATGAATGCCCGCCATTTTTTGAAAGTTACGACTACGTCAAACATTCGGTAGCTCGCACAAGTCGTTGGGCTGAACGGGGATTGAAGGCCCATCGTAATCCCGGTACCCAAGGATTGTTTGGGATTATTCAGGGAGCTGGCTTTGAAGATTTACGTCGTCAAAGCGCCCATGATTTAGTTAGCATGGATTTCCCTGGATACTCAATTGGGGGGCTTTCGGTTGGAGAATCCAAAGCAGAAATGAACCGGGTGCTTGAATTTACCACTCCATTAATTCCCGAAAATAAACCGCGTTACTTGATGGGAGTGGGTTCGCCCGACGCATTGATTGATGGAGTAATTCGGGGAGTGGATATGTTTGATTGCGTATTACCAACCCGAATTGCCCGGAACGGAACCTGCATGACCAGTCACGGACGACTGGTAGTTAAAAATGCGAAGTATGCGCGAGACTTTACCCCAATTGATGACCAGTGTCACTGTTACACTTGCCGGAACTTCACCCGCGCGTACGTGCGCCACCTCCTAAAGACGGACGAAACTTTTGGGCTCCGGCTAACCAGCATTCATAACGTTTACTTCTTAGTACATTTAATGAAGGACGTTCGGCAAGCAATTATGGATGATAATTTACTAGAGTTCCGGCAAAACTTCTTTGACGAGTACGGTTACGGCAAAGAAAATAGTAAGAATTTCTAACACCACTGGTTTAGTAGGTATATTTTTGGTACAGTTAATATAAATGAATTAGCGAGGTGAAAAAATGTTATTAGCAGCCGCAAATGGTGGTTTTGGGATGAGTACGATTGTTTTCTTCATCTTGATCTTCGGTTTAATGTATTTCATGATGATTCGTCCACAACGTAAGCAACAACAAAAGCGCCAAGAAATGATGAACCAACTTAACGTTGGTGATGAAGTAGTTACAATTGGTCGTTTGCACGGCGTGGTTGACTCGATCGACAACGAAGCTAAGACGGTTACGTTAGATTGTGACGGGATTTACTTGGTATTTGACCGAATGGCAATCATGCGAGTTGAAAAGAAGCAAAACGTTGCCCCAGCATCAACAACTGAGCCAACTAATGCAGATACAACTGACACAACTGATGATGAAAAATCTGATTCAACTACGGAAGAAAAGTAGTTTTTTAAAAGCTAGGAGCGCTCGTTAAGTGGGTGGAATCCTAGCTTTTTATAGTCTAATAATATTCACGAGCACTTTATTAGCAAGACGTCGGGGTAAAGAAATCCTTAGTTAATTAATAGTTGGGCAAGCGGACAATGTTTCGCATGCAACGAAATGTTTTTACTTGTTCGGTGAGGCAAACTGATTCATAATATAAAACATTGAAGACTGAAAGTGAGGAGTCAAAAATGGAGCAAAAGGCATTATTTATTATTTTTGGTGGTACAGGGGACTTAGCTTACCGGAAGCTATACCCGGCACTTTTTAATCTATATGAAAAAGGGTATTTAAAAGAAAACTTTGCCGTAATCGGAACTGCCCGCCGGCCATGGTCAAATGATCATTATCATGAAGTAGTCATGAGTGCGATTGAGGATTCTGGCCGAGACGCGGGGCGGACGAACAGTGAACTGCCTCGTAAATTTGCTAGCCATTTTTATTACCAATCCCACAACGTTGACGATGCAGAACATTACGTTGCTTTGCGTAATCTCGCTGATCAATTAGACGAAAAGTATCAATTAAACGGAAACCGGATTTTTTATTTAGCGATGGCACCCCGTTTCTTTGGTACAATTGCGGGCCATCTAAAGGATCAAAAACTCTTGACTGAAGGATCAGGTTTTAACCGGTTAATTATTGAAAAGCCGTTTGGGCGAGATTATCAAAGTGCAAAAGAACTCAATGATTCAATTTCTGGGTCGTTTGACGAAGAACAAATCTTTCGGATTGACCACTACCTAGGTAAGGAACCGATTCAATCAATTGCGGGACTTCGCTTTGGAAATGCCTTATTTAACTCGTTATGGAATAAGGAGCATATTGACAACATTCAAATCACCTTAGCAGAATCACTGGGGGTTGAAGAACGGGCTGGTTATTACGAAACGGCTGGAGCAATGCGGGATATGCTGCAAAACCATATCATGCAAATCGTGTCGCTATTAACGATGGAACGGCCGGAAGTATTTGATTCCAAACATTTGCAAGACAAGAAAATTGAAGCGTTAGAAAATATCCAAACGTACAGTAAGGAAGAAGCTGCGCAGAACTTTGTCCGTGGTCAATATGGTGAAGATGCTGCGCATACCCAATTAGCCTACCGTGAAGAAGAAGGAACGGCGGATGATTCTAGCATTGAAACCTTTGTAGCTGGAAAATTAATTACCCACAATCCTTCTTTAGATGGGGTGCCAATTTACGTACGGACGGGGAAGCGGTTGGCAAAGAAGTCAACGCAAATTAACGTGGTCTTTAAAAATGACGACCAGAATATTTTCAATAGCGACCCTAACCAAAAACTAGAAACCAACGTGTTGACCTTGCATATTGAACCTGACCAAGGATTTACGCTGCAATTCAATACTAAGAAGGGTAATCAAGGTTACCAACTTTCACCAGTGCACTTACGCTACCGGAAGTCAGCTTCAGAAAAGGCTAAAACCCCGGACGCATACGAAAGTTTAATCCGGGACGCCTTAATGGGTAATAAAACTAACTTTGCCCACTGGCACGAAGTTCGTAAAGCTTGGCAAATCGTGGATGTTATTCGTCAGGTTTGGGATGCTGAAACTCCTGATTTCCCTAATTACGCAAGTGGCAGCATGGGCCCCCAAGCTGCGGATGACTTATTAGATCGGGACGGCCGGCAATGGATTTTTAACCCCCAAAAATAGCCAAGGTGGGAGGTGACCGTTTTGGCAAACCAGGTGTCAACGCCGCTAATAATTGATGATTCTCGAAAAATTATTCATGTTGACATGGACGCTTTCTACGCTTCAATTGAAATGCGTGATCATCCAGAATTTCGTACTAAACCGCTAGTGGTGGCACGAGATCCCCGAAAGACTGGCGGTCACGGGGTGGTGGCAACGGCTAATTACGTTGCCCGTCAGTCAGGAGTTCATTCTGCAATGCCAGCTGCTAAAGCGTTAGAACTATGTCCCCAGGCGGTTTTTAAAACTCCTGATTTTGAAAAATATCGGGCGGTGTCGGACCAAATTCACCATATTTTCCACGAATTTACCGATAAAATTGAAACGGTCGCCCTCGATGAAGCTTACCTTGACGTAACCGATGATAAGAAAGGGATGCAAGATGCGGTACTGATTGCCCATGAAATTCAAAAGCGAATTTTTAACCATACTCAGCTGACCTGTTCTACCGGAATTTCTTATAATAAATTTTTGGCAAAAATGGCGTCTGAATATGCTAAACCAGTCGGGGTGGCAATTATTGAAAAAGATGACGTCGGAGCGTTTTTAAAAGAAATGCCTATTGAACAGTTTCGGGGAGTCGGCAAGAAGACGATCCCTAAAATGCACGAATTGGGTGTGTTTAAAGGCGCGGATTTATTAAAACTGAGCGAAAACGATTTGATTCACCATTTCGGTAAATTTGGGTACACACTTTATCGAAGGGTGCGCGGACAAGACGACCGTCCGGTTGCTTACCAGCGCGAACGAAAATCAATCGGTAAGGAAGAAACCTACGGCAAACCGTTGGTGACGGAAAACGAAGTCGACCAACGGCTTCACTTAATTGCCAAAAAACTAGCTCAAGCGGTTACCAAGCGACAAAAGCATGGTAAAACATTAGTCTTAAAATTACGGTATAGTGATTTTGAAACCCTTACTAAGCGAATCACTCGTCCGGAATTTTTACCTACCGATAGTGAGACTTACTACTTTTATGCTAAGCAGATTTTTGACGAAATTGCGGATTTTTCGCGTGGAATTCGTTTGCTGGGAATCACCATTACAAATCTTTCTGATCAGAGTTTCCAAGAAGTTTCTTTACCGCTGTTTAAGCATGAGGACTGATTTTATGGTATGCTTAAACACGCGAGTAAACAGATTGAGCCGGGCGCGGCTTAGTTGAGATATAGTGAATGAGGTTAAAAATGGATACACAGGAAAAAATTTTAGCACAAATTAAAAAGTACAACCGGATTGTGATTCATCGGCACCAGCGTCCGGATCCGGATGCAATCGGGTCACAGGTTGGGCTAGCAAAGATTTTGCAAGCATCCTTTCCCCACAAACAAATCAAGGTCGTGGGAAAGCAGATTGATGGGTTAAGTTGGCTAGGGCAAATGGACGACGTTGACAATGATTTTTTTGATGACGCTTTGGTAATCGTCATTGATACGGCGAATGCTCCCCGAATCGATGATCGGCGGTTCGATCAAGGTGCCTATTTAATCAAAATTGACCACCATCCTAATGATGAACCTTTTGGGGACTTAATGTGGGTGAAAGAAGCTGCCTCCAGTAGCTCGGAGCTAGTCTATGATTTTTACAATCAGTTTAAGTCAGAGCTAGTATTGCCCCAAGATGCTGCTAGTGATCTATATGCCGGAATTGTTGGTGATACGGGGCGCTTTATGTATTCAGCAACGAGTGCCCACACTCATGAAGTGGTGGCTGGCTTAATGGCGACCGGTTTTGATATGGTTAAAATTAATCAAATCCTAGACGAAATTCCGGTTTCGGTTGCCCATTTGTCAGCCTACCTTTATGACCATCTCACGATTAGTGAACGAGGGGCGGCCCACTTGGTGCTAACCAAGGAAATCTTGGAAAAATTCGACTTGAAAGACGCCGGAACGGCGGGAATTGTGCCGTTACCTGGACACATCGCGCAAGTTCAATGCTGGGCAATCTTTGTTGAACAAGATGACCACTCCTTCCGGGTGCGGTTACGTTCGAAGGGCCCGGTTATCAACGAATTAGCTAAGCGGCACCACGGGGGCGGCCACCCGCTCGCCAGTGGTGCAAAAGCGGCGGATCGTGATGAGGTTACTCAAATCGTTAAAGAATTAGAAGAATTAGTTTAAAAGTTTGTAAAGCGGTAGAAAACTTGGATATCTTTGGTGAACGCCAAAAGTAAATTTTTAGTTTGTGGGCTTTAGTAAAACCAAAACGTATGCCACAAGTTAGTTAGTGTGGCTTAATTCAAAATCGGCTGTTATGCCAGATTCAGGCATGATGGCCGATTTTACGTTAACGTTCAAAAAATACCTGACTTAAGCGCACCTTCTATAAGGATGCCCGAGCACTTACCGCTTTCTGCAATAAATAGTAAGGAGCTAGTATGAACGAATTTCAAAAGTTTAATCTAAAACCATTTCTCATGCAGGCTTTGGATCAAATTGGTTTTGTGAAACCGACTCCGGTCCAAGAGCGTGTCATCCCGCTAATTGCGGAAGGCCAAAGCGTAGTGGGCCAATCCCAAACCGGAAGCGGGAAAACCCACGCGTTTTTGCTACCGATTTTTAATCAAATCGACCCGGCCAAAAACGCGATTCAAGCGGTAATCACCACGCCTAGTCGGGAGTTAGCTTACCAAATTTATGAGGCGGCTAAGCAATTGGCCACTGCTTCAGAAACCCCAATTGAAATTGGCAATTACGTTGGGGGAACTGACAAAAAACGGCAGATTGCTAAATTAGAACACCGCCAACCAGCAATTGTCATTGGAACTCCGGGCCGGGTGCTTGATTTACTTCAAGCTCGGGCACTTAATTTCAGGCAAGTTCAATATCTGGTAATTGACGAAGCGGATATGACTTTGGACATGGGATTTTTAAGCGCCGTTGACCAAATTGCAGCAAGCATGCCCGAAAATCTACAGATGTTGGTCTTTTCCGCTACGATTCCACAGCAATTAAACGTCTTTTTACAAAAATACATGAAGCACCCGGCAATTGAAGAAATTCCGGTGGCGACTACGATTAGTCCCACGATTAAAAATATTTTGATTTCTACCAAGAGTCAGGATAAAAACAACTTGATTTACCAGTTGTTGACGATGGGGGAACCGTACTTAGCCTTAGTATTTACTAATACAAAGGAACGGGCGGACGAATTAACTAACTACCTTAAGTCGCAAGGACTACCGGTGGCTAAAATTCACGGTGGAATTCCGCCTCGGGAGCGGAAACGAATCATGAAAGACATCCACCGCTTACGTTACCAATACGTGGTGGCAACTGATTTAGCGGCGCGGGGAATTGATATCGAAGGGGTCTCGCTAGTAATTAACGACGATATCCCAACTGATTTAGAATTCTTCATTCACCGGGTAGGTCGGACTGGCCGAAATGGTTTACCAGGGACGGCCATTACGTTATACATGCCTAACGAAGAAGCCGAAGTGGCAGAAGTTGAAAAAATGGGGGTTAAGTTTATTCCCCAACAATTACGTAACCACGAACTAGTGGATACTTACGATCGGCAACGGCGACAGACTCGGCGGTTAAGTCAGAAAAAACTGGACCCTACCTTGGTCGGGTTAGTTAAAAAGAAAAAGAAGAAAGTTAAACCAGGTTATAAACGGCGCATTAAAAAGGCAATCTCTGAAAAGGCAATTCGCGACCGGCGGATGGAACAGCATCAAGCAGTTCGTGAGGCTAAGAAAGCTAAAATGCGGCAATCGCGTTCGAAGCGAAGATAAATTGACAATCTTAATTTGGTTTTCTATAATTAGCTGTGATATTTAGAATCATTAGGGATATGTAACCGTGCAACGCTTAGTGTAGAGACGTTCTGGCTGGTGTAAAGAACGAAGCGCCGCGGTTGTGCTACCCGATTAATAATGAATCGTCTGCTCAGCGTTAATGAGACTCAAGAGGTATACGATCTAAACATCGTTGCAAGTAAAGTGGTACCGCGTTTCGGCGTCTTTATTTTACAAGCAACGGTGTTTTTTATTTTAGGAGGAAAAAATGGAAAGAAAATCAAGTAGCGAAATTCGACGCATGTATCTAGATTTCTTCAAAAGCAAGGGCCACGTGGTGGAACCCAGTGCGTCGCTAATTCCAAAGGACGACCCCACTTTGTTATGGGTTAACTCCGGAGTTGCCACAATGAAAAAATACTTTGATGGTAGCGTAGTTCCCGAAGTTCCCCGGCTAACTAGTTCACAAAAGAGTATCCGGACTAACGATATTGAAAACGTTGGCCACACTGCGCGGCACCACACGCTTTTTGAAATGTTAGGAAACTTTTCGGTGGGCGACTACTTTAAAGAAGAGGCCATCCACTGGGCGTGGGAACTTTTAACTTCTAAAGAATGGTTTGACATGGATCCGGAAAAGCTTTACGTGACGGTTTACCCGAAGGATGAGGAAGCAAAGAAGATCTGGTTAGAAACTGGCGTAGATCCAAGCCATATTGTGGAAGCGGAAGATAACTTCTGGGATATTGGGGAAGGTCCTAGTGGTCCCGATTCTGAAATCTTCTACGATCGCGGTGAGGAGTTCAATAACCTTGCCGATGATGACCCAGAAAACTACCCTGGTGGAGAAAATGAACGCTGGTTGGAAATCTGGAACATTGTCTTTTCTCAATTTAACCATAAGCCGGACGGAACTTACGAACCACTCCCACATAAAAACATTGATACGGGGATGGGCTTAGAACGGGTGGTTTCCGTATTCCAAGATGCACCAACTAACTTTGAAACGGACCTCTTCTTGCCAATTATTCACGAAGTAGAAAAGCTCAGTGGTAAGAAATATGGCGTTGATAAAAATGACGACGTTTCCTTCAAGGTGATTGCTGACCATGCGCGGGCAATTACATTTGCAATTGGGGACGGTGCCATTCCATCTAACGAAGGTCGCGGATACGTAATTCGGCGCTTACTCCGGCGGGCAGTTATGCATGGTAAGAAGTTGAACATTAATAAGCCATTCTTATATCAAATGGTGCCAGTAGTCGGCAAAATTATGGAAGACTACTATCCGGAGGTACTTGCGGACAAGGATTACATTGAAAAAGTAATCAAGTCAGAGGAAGACCGCTTTAACGAAACCTTAACGGATGGCTTAGAATTATTAAATTCAATCATTGCTGACACCAAAGCGGACCATTCTAAGGTAATCTCTGGTAAGGATGCTTTCCGGTTATTCGATACCTACGGATTCCCATTGGAATTAGCGAAGGAATACGCGGAAGACCAAGGAATGGAAATTGACGAAGCTGGTTTTGCGGACGAAATGCAAAAACAAAAGGAACGGGCTCGTTCAGCACGTTCTAACGCTAAGTCAATGGGCGTGCAATCCGACCTATTAACGGACTTGAAGACGCCAAGTGAATACGTTGGCTACGACACCTTGAAAGTAGATGCTGCAGTGCTTAAAGATATTATCCAAGACGATCAGCTGACCGATACGGTAAATCCGGGGGAAGCTCGCGTACTATTTGACGTAACCCCATTCTATGCGGAAATGGGTGGTCAAGTAGCTGACCAAGGGGTAATCGAGGACGCTGATGGCAACGTGGTAGCCGAAGTTGTGGATGTGCAACACGCTCCTAACGGACAAAACTTGCACACCATCAAGGCTAAACGAGAAATGCACGCCGGTGAATCGTTTACCCTCATTGTGGACCGGGCTTTCCATTTGAAGGTGGAAAAGAACCATACCGCGACCCACTTGCTTGACCAAGCGCTCCGGGATGTTTTAGGGGAACACACTCACCAAGCCGGTTCCTTAGTTGAACCAGGCTACTTACGGTTTGACTTTACCCATTTTGGACAGGTTACTGACGAAGATTTGCAAAAAGTTGAAGAAATTATTAACGATAAAATCTACGATGAAATTCCAGTAACTACCGTCGAAACGGACCTAGAAACCGGAAAGAAAATGGGTGCAATTGCCCTGTTTGATGACAAATATGGTAAAAAGGTTCGGGTAGTTAGCGTTGGTGATTACTCAAGAGAATTCTGTGGTGGTACCCACGTAAAGAACACTAATGAAATTGGTTTATTCAAGATTGTCTCTGAATCTGGTGTGGGAGCTGGAGTCCGGCGGATCGAAGCCGTTACTTCCCAAGCGGCACTAGAGTTCTTAAACGGGGAAGAAGCGCTTTTACAAAAGGCAGCGGGATTGCTGAAGAGTACTCAAATGAAGGATGTTCCTGCAAAAGTTGAACAGTTACAAGCTCAAGTTAAGGATTTGAACCAAACGATTAACCAACTTGAAGCTAAGATTGCTCAAGCTGAAGTTGCCAACATCTACGATCAAGTACAAGAAATCAACGGAATTCGGTTAATTACTGCCGAAGTGCAGGTTTCCGGCATGGATCAATTGCGGCAAATGGCGGACGATTGGAAAACTAAGGACCAATCTGACGTATTGGTCTTAGGTGCTAAGATTGGTGAAAAGGCTAATTTAATTGCTGCCGTAAAGGATCCGCTCGTAAAGGAAGGCTTGAAGGCTGGCGATTTGATCAAAGCAATCGCACCGAAGGTTAACGGTGGCGGTGGCGGCCGTCCAAACATGGCCCAAGCCGGTGGTTCTGCGCCAGAAAAAATTAACGAAGCGTTGAAAGCTGCTAGCGAATGGCTAGAGACCCAAGGTAAATAATTTTAAACCCTACTAGTAGTAAAATTTGCAACATAACTAAAAGGGTTGAGGGTGGAAAAAATAAAAAAATGCTTTTCAAGGATGAAAAGGTCCTTAAAAAGTTGTTTTGGTGGTTTGACTTCAATAGAGCCAAAACGGGTGCCAAAAGTCAGTATATTCCGCTTAACCAAAAATTGACCATGATGCCAAATTTAGGTATCATGGTCAATTTTTGCTCACAAACTACCCGACTTTTGTCCCACTCTCAATTTTTTTAATTTGGTCACTAGTTAATTGGTTCGTCGAGCTCAAAAGTGACGTTAGGAAATTTATGAGCGCCATTTTTATGCGCCAAAAAAGATACATTTCCCGAAAAAGGCCCCTAAATTAGCAGTTGAATATTACACTTCAGTTACGAGCGGGCCCTTTTATTGTGATTTTGCGGTTAATCAAGTAAAATTAATCATAGTATGTGAAGAGGGGTGCTAACAGTGGGAAAACTTGATGAAACCATGTTCTTCGATTTTGGCGATAATAAGCCAAATGATGTTCGGGGAACGTTAAAGACCGTATACGATGCTCTTGAAGAAAAGGGTTATAACCCAATTGATCAAATCGTGGGATATTTGATTTCTGGTGATCCAGCTTACATCCCGCGGTTAAACGATGCGCGGAACTTAATCCGTAAGCATCAAAGAGACGAAATTATTGAAGAATTAGTAAGATACTATTTAGCAGATCAAGTTGCTGGTGGCAAGAAGGATAAGAATTAATGCGGTTAATGGGAATGGACGTTGGTTCACGAACCGTGGGAATTGCGGTAAGTGATCAGTTAGGTTGGACAGCTCAAGGAGTAGAAATTATTCCAATTAACGAGGACGAGGGCGAATTCGGCATTAGTCGAGTTAAAGAGTTAGTCAGCCAGTATGAGGTGGCCGGTTTTGTAATTGGCTTACCCAAAAATATGAATAATACCGAGGGCCCCCGGGTGGAAGCTGCGCGTAATTATGGTAAACTACTAACGGAAACGTTTGGGTTACCAATTGATTTTCAAGACGAGCGTTTGACCACTGTGGAAGCAGAACGTATGTTGATTGAACAAGCGGATACTTCGCGCTCCAAGCGCAAGAAAGTAATTGATAAATTAGCAGCTAGTTTGATTTTAGAGAACTACCTCAATGGTCACGGTAAATTAATCGATAAATTAAAGTGAGGGCACGCAATGGATAACGAAGAACAAAAAATTACCCTAGTAGACGAACACGGCAACGAAGAACTATATAACGTATTGTTTACGTTTGATTCAGAGGACTATGGTCGTTCGTACGTCCTACTTTATCCGGCTGAAGCAGAAAATGATGAAGAAGTGGATATTCAAGCTTACGCCTTTGAACCTGATGAAAATCACGATTTAGGCGAAGGTGAATTAATCCCAATCGAATCTGATGAAGAGTGGGATATGGTTGAAGAAGTCTTAAATACCTTCTTAGGTGACCAAGACTAAGTTTTATAATCCAAGTAACGGCCGCGGTTTGGTGTGCAGATACAATGTCTGACCACCAAACGGGCCGTTTTTGATTTGAAATGAAATGAGATTATGATGAACAGTAAAATTTTAGAAGTTTTAGAATATGAAAAAGTGAAAAATGCGGTTAAACAGTTCATTGCAACCGAAAACGGGGCCAAGGAGCTTCGCCAGTTAGTTCCAATGACGGATTCCGCCAAAGTGCAAAACGCCCTTAAAGAAACTCTAGACGCGGTTAACATTTACCGGGTAAAAAGTGGGATTCCCATTCCGCGTTTAGAAGATATTGACGAACCATTACAACGTTTAAAAATTGATGCTACCCTCAACGGTCGCGAAATTGCGCAAATTGGGCGAGTGTTGCGAGCAACCCGGGAAGTAATTAATTTCTTTGCGGATTTACCAGATACGGAAGTAACGGTGGAAACCTTGAACGGCGTGGTGAATCAGTTAGAAACGATTCCAGAAATTGAAGAACGGTTAAATAGTTCAATCGAAGGAAATGGACATTTATTAAACTCCGCATCAAGTGAGTTGCGCCGGATTCGGGCCGCAATTACGCGGGTGGAAGGCGAAATTCGGCAGCGAATGGAAAAGTTTACCCGGGGAAGTCAAGCAAAGTACCTAAGTGAACCCATTGTCACGATTCGAAGCGAGCGGTACGTAATTCCGGTTCGAGCCGATTCCCGGTCCCGTTTTGGCGGGGTGGTGCATGACCAAAGTTCTTCGGGGCAAACCCTCTATGTGGAACCCGAAGCGGTGGTTGATTTAAATAATCAGCTTCGGCAAGAACAGGTTGCTGAGGTACACGAAGAGCAGCGAATTTTGCAAGAACTCAGTGCGTTGATTGCTCCATACGCGGACACGTTAAAAGATAATAGCAAGGTGCTTGGTCACCTTGACTTGCTTAACGCTAAGGCGCAATACGCGCATAAGTTAAAGGCTACGGAGCCACAGATTTCAACGAATAACCGGATTAATTTGCGACAGGCCCGACACCCCTTAATCGATCCGAAAAAGGTGGTTCCTAACGACATCAGACTGGGTGGGGAGTACTCCACCTTAGTAATTACCGGACCAAATACTGGTGGGAAGACCATCACTTTAAAAACCGTGGGCTTGCTCCAACTAATGGCCCAATCGGGAATGTTTATTCCAGCCAACGAGAATAGTACGGTGCGAGTTTTTGAAGAGATTTTTGCTGACATTGGTGACGAACAATCCATCGAACAGAATTTAAGTACCTTTTCGTCGCACATGGATAACACCATTCATATTTTAGAGCACCTTAACGAACGTTCGTTAGCGCTTTTCGACGAATTAGGGGCAGGAACCGATCCTAAAGAAGGAGCGGCTTTAGCAATCGCGATTTTAGACCGGGTACGTCAAAGGGGGGCGGTTTCGATTACCACCACCCATTATCCAGAACTGAAAACGTATGGGTACGAACGCTCAGGAACGATTAACGCCAGCATGGAATTTGACGTAGACACGTTGCAACCCACATACAAGCTATTGCTGGGAATTCCTGGACAGAGTAATGCTTTTGAAATCTCACGGCGCTTAGGCTTAGACGAGGACATCATTACTCAAGCACGAGGGTTGGTAGACCAAGATAGTCAAGATTTGAATAACATGATTAAGGATTTAACTACCCGGCAAAAACGGGCCCAGAAGTTAAATGAGCAGGTTCAAACCTTGTTGTCACAAACTGAAGAGTATAACGATACCCTGGTTAAGGGAGTGGAACGGCTTAGTCAACAAAGGGACCGTTTGTTAGAAAGTGCCAAAGAATCAGCTAACCAGATCGTTAACGATAGCCGTAGCGAGGCCGACCAGATTATTAAACGGTTGCGGCGTCTAGAAAAATCAGCGGGAAACTTCAAAGAAAACGATTTGATTGAAGCTAAGAGTAAGCTGAACGCCTTGCACCAAGATACTAACTTGAAGCGCAACAAGGTGCTCCGTAAGGCTAAAGAAGCACAGAAACTCCACGTTAACGATGAAGTGATTGTGTTAACCTACGGACAACGTGGTGAGCTATTACGGCAAGTGGACGCTCACCATTGGGAAGTCCAAATGGGAATTTTGAAAATGAAGGTAGCTACCGACGAGTTAGAAAAGGTTAAACCAGAACGGACCACTAAACCAGCCAGCCACAACGTAGTTCACCGGACCAAATCTGCTGGGGTGAAAACTAGCTTAGATCTTCGCGGAAAACGCTATGAAGAGGCGCTTACCGAAACTGACCGGTACATTGACGCGGCACTGTTGGCCGGTTATGACGAAGTCACCATTATCCATGGTAAGGGAACTGGAGCGTTACGAAGCGGCATTACAAAGTATTTAAAACAAAATCGGCGAATTAAAAGTTTTGAGTATGCCCCGGCTAATGCGGGAGGTAATGGCGCTACCATCGTGCATTTACGATGATTCTTATTATTCGTAAGCAAAATAATTCAATTTTTGGTTGAAAACTGCTATAGTTACTATATCAACATGGTTACTTTTTGAGAAAGAAGGTTAAAAATATGGTTGAAGCAATTACGGACGCAAATTTTGAAGAAAAAACTGGTACTGGCGTAACGTTGACCGATTTTTGGGCGACTTGGTGCGGTCCATGTCGGATGCAGTCCCCGGTAGTGGAACAATTAGCCGACGAAATGGGCGACCAAGTTAACTTTACGAAGATGGATGTTGACCAAAATCCGGAAACTGCCCGGAAATTTGGGATTATGAGCATCCCCACGCTAATGGTAAAGAAGGATGGCGCGGTAGTTGATACCATCGTGGGTTACCATTCTAAAGAACAGTTAGCAAAGATTTTAAATCAATACCTATAATCAGGTGAATGATTAAGGGGCTGTGATAAAAGTCTCTAAACAAAAAAACGGTTCATGGGGTGAAGCTTCCTCATGAATCGTTTTTTTGGTTAATGTTCGCAAACTATCCGACTTTTGTCGCACTCTCTTTTTAGTTAAATGGGCTTATTAAGATGACTGGCCCCGATTATTAAGTTAATCAGATCTACTAATAATTAGGGTGGTTTAGCAAATAATTGTGTTGTTTTTCACTTTAATAAATTAACAATGCCAACGCCAGTTGCTTACTAGCTTCGAACGGTTAAATCCTTGAATTAATGCGAGTTAACGTCCCTTGACGAGCATTAGTAAACGCTGATATTCAACATACTAAATTTAAAAAATTGCCAGTAACTCTTTTACTTTGTGCAGAAATGAACTACAATATAGGCGTAGAATGTAAACGCTTCCATCGATTGTTTAAAATTGTTTGATTAAAGTTAAGTGTCTGTTGATGAGGAGGTAATTTTATGAGTAGCCGTGAAAATGCAAATGTATTGTGGTTTGACGAATTGCATCGCGAAGATGTAAACCTGGTTGGTGGTAAATCATCATCATTAGGGGAAATGACGTCGGCGATGGACGTTCCAGTGCCGTTTGGTTTTGCAACTACTGCGCGGGCGTACCGGTACTTTATGGAGCAGACGGGTTTAAATGATCAAGTTAACGAGTTGCTAGAAAGTATTCAGGATTACGAAAATTCTGAAGAATTGCATTCAGTATGCGAACAAATTCGGAATTTAATTGTTAACGCCACCATGCCCGCAGATTTGGCAAAGGACATTGAGCAAGCGTACGCGGATTTGGCCAAAAAAGTTGACCAAGATGCCCCCTTCGTTGCGATTCGTTCTTCCGCAACGGCCGAAGATTTACCTAATGCGTCATTTGCTGGCCAGCAAGAAACTTACTTAAATATTAAGGGGGGTGCCGACGTTGTTAACCGGGTTCAACTTTGTTATTCTTCGCTCTTTACCGACCGGGCAACCTACTACCGGCATAAACAGCATTTTCCACACGAAAAAGTTGCCCTTTCAGCAGCAGTTCAAATGATGGTCTTTTCTAAAGCTTCGGGGATTATGTTCTCGGTTAACGTCGCTGATGGAGACGACTCTAAAATTGTGATCGATGCGATTTATGGGCTTGGCGAATACGTTGTTTTAGGGAAAGTAACTCCGGATCATTTTGTAATTGACAAAGAAACGATGAAAATTGTTGAAAAGAACATTATTAAGCAACCAATTCAGCTAGTCCGAGTTGCCGATGGGGGAACGGTGGAAGAAAAGGTTCCCGAAGAACTTCAGGGGCAACCAGTTTTGTCAGATAGCCAAGTAATTGAGTTGGCGGGTTATGCGAAGGCAATTGAAGAGCATTACGGCTGCTACATGGATATGGAATTTGCTTTGGATGCCAATACCGACCGCTTATGGATTGTGCAAGCACGGCCTGAAACAGTTTGGTCCCAACGGAAGGCGGCGGATCACGCGGATGAAGAAGATGTCGACGTGGTCAAGGAAGCAGATGCTGAGGTTGCAGTTCGAGGCCTTCCAGCTAGCCCGGGATTAGCAAGCGGCGTAGTGCACGTCATTGACAATCCCAAAGATATTGACCAATTTAAACAAGGCGAAGTTTTGGTAACGGTGATGACCTCCCCGGACTGGGTTCCAGCGATGAAGAAGGCGACAGCGATTATTACTAACGATGGTGGGATGACCTGTCATGCAGCAATTGTTTCTCGGGAAATGCAGATTCCATGTATCGTAGGAACTAAGAGTAAAAATCTGGCTGCCACCGACGCCCTTAAGACGGGAGACGTGGTTACGATCGATGCTAAAAATGGGGTGGTATACCATGGCAAAGTCGCCAGCATGTTAAAGAAAGCCGCATCCGCACAACAGGAGGGCAACCAAATGGTAGCGGCTGAGACCTTTGCACCAACCGCTACCCGAGTAATGATGAACCTTGGTGATCCTGAGTTAGTTGAAAAGTACTCTAGCTTACCGGCTGACGGGATTGGTTTAATGCGTGAAGAATTTCTCTGGACCACTTATATTCACGAGCATCCGTTATACCTAATCGAGCAAGGCCACCCCGAAAAGGTGGTTAACATGCTCGCAGAAGGGATCGCTAAAGTAACCCGGACAATGGCACCTCGGCCAGTAGTACTCCGGTTATCCGATTTCAAGTCTAGCGAATATCGGAAACTAAAGGGCGGCGATAAATACGAACCGCACGAACCCGCAGACTTGTTGGGGTGGCGGGGAGCTTCCCGGTACTACGATCCGAAATACGTTGACGCCTTCAAGCTTGAACTAGCGGCAATCAAGAAGGTTCGTAATGAATTTGGGTTAAAGAATTTGAACGTGATGATTCCATTTGTTCGGACGGTTGACGAAGCGCAGAAGGTCACCGAAATTATGCAAAACGAAGGGTTAGTAAGGAGTGCAGACTTTAAAGTTTACATGATGGCAGAAATTCCATCCAACATTATTTTAGCTGACCAGTTTAACCAGTTCATAGATGGATACTCAATTGGTTCAAACGATTTAGCAATGTTGATTTTAGGATGTGACCGGAACAACGACACGGTTGCACGGCTCTTTGACGAGCGGAATTTAGCAGTTAAACGTGCAATCCATCACCTGATTGAGGCTGCCCATAAGGATGGTAAGACGGTTTCAATTTGTGGGCAAGCACCATCGGAATTCCCAGAGTTCACCAACTTCTTAATTCAAAGCGGAATCGATTACGTTTCGGTTAACCCCGATATGGTTAAAGAAACTAAACGAAACGTGGCCCACTTTGAACAACGGATTATGTTAGATAAAGCAACTGGTCGGGGAATTCAAGACCCTACCGATTACGATTGGTAGAAAAAGGGTAAATTAAATAATATTAATAAACGTACACTAAAAAACAGTTTATTTTCCTTAACCTCAAAGCGATCATTATGCCAAAATTAGGCGTAATGGTCGTTTTTAGTAATCCTTACAACCTATCCGACTTTTATCTCATACGCTATTTTGATGCTTTTTTAGTTTCTTACGGAGCGTTTTTTTCTTTTTTATCAAAAATTTAGTATTATAGACAATGTGTAATTGATTTGTCTGGGGGTAAAGAACATGGATAATCGTCCAATTGGATTTATGGATTCCGGAGTCGGCGGATTAACCGTGGTAAAGGCGGCTAAGGAACTAATGCCTAACGAAGCAGTCGTTTTTATTGGGGATGAAGCTCGGGTACCGTACGGGCCACGTCCCACGGCGGAAGTAATCAAGTTTTCGCAACAAATGGCGGATTTCTTGGTCAAAAAGGATGTTAAAGCGTTGGTAATTGCGTGCAATACGGCTACGAACGCGGCTTTTCAGATTTTAAGTACAACGTTACCAATTCCAGTGATTGGAGTTATCCAACCGGGAGCGCAAGCCGCAGTGGCAACTACACGTAACAATCGGATAGGAGTAATTGCGACTGAGGGAACCATTAAATCACAAGCGTATTCAACAGCGTTAGCAGCTTTAGCACCACAAACAGAGGTTTTCCCGGTTGCTTGCCAATCATTTGTGGAATTGGCGGAACATAACCAGTTGACGACACCCGAAGCTTTGCAGGTGATTGATCAACAACTTGTCGGATTAAAGAACCAGGGGATTGATACATTGGTCCTAGGATGCACCCATTTTCCACTTTTAGCGAAGGGAATTCAAACAGCGGTAGGCGACCAGGTTAAACTAGTTGATCCAGGTGTAGCAGCGGTTCAGCAATTAAAGGACGTCCTTGAACGACAAGGTCTTCTACGAGAAGCCACTAGTACACCTGATGAACAGTATTTTGCTACGGCAAATATTGCAAGTTTTCGAACTATTGCTCAAAGCTTCCTCGCTCCGGATATACAAGTAAATTTAGCAAAAATTGATTAGGAGATTAAAATGAGTAATCAAATTTTAATAGCGACCAAAAATGAAGGTAAATTAAAAGAATTTAAACAGATTTTTACTGCGAAGGGAATTGAAGTTCTGTCGTTAAAGGATGTTGATGAAGATGTTGACGTTCAAGAAAATGGTTTAACATTTGAAGAAAATGCGCGTCTTAAGGCAGATAGTTATGCTAAAACTATTGGAATACCGGTCCTCGCAGATGATTCTGGGTTAGAAATCGATGCACTTAACGGCCGCCCCGGAATTTTCTCAGCACGGTATGCTGGGGACCATAACGATGCTGCTAATAACGCCAAAGTGCTTACTGAATTGGGTGGGGTTCCTGACGAAAAGCGGACCGCAACCTTCCACACCACCGTGGTGGTTCGGAAACCGGATGGCACCGAATTAGTGGCTAACGGGAACCTCCGTGGTCGGATTCTGAGCGTTCCACGCGGGGACAACGGCTTTGGCTACGACCCGCTTTTTTACGTTGAAGAAAAGCAAAAGACGTTGGCTCAAATGACCCGGGAAGAAAAAAATCAAATTAGTCACCGGGCGTTAGCCATCCAAGATTTATTAACTAAGTTTGATAAATTCTGGTAATTTAAAAAGCAATCTCTAAGGGCTTCCTTAAAGATTGCTTTTTTTGGTAATAAATATCAACGTACATTTTACTGTTGAAAATTGGTGATGAAGAAGTACTTAGTTTTCTGAAGGGAAATTTCCGTTCACATAATCAATGAAAAAGTAGCGTTAGTTTTCCACTTCAATTTGAGCTTCCCGTAGAATTTTCAAGGTCCGGTCAAGAATCATCGTTTGCATCGCTGCTTGATAGCCGGGTGCCACCTTCGTGGAGATTTGGACTCCGAGGTAACCATGGCTTTTTTCGGCAACCGGAGCTTGGATAACGATTCCCGCCTTCAGTTTGGTGGTGTGGTGTTTAGCTTTGGGTAGTTGATCTTGTAGCAAGTCCTTGGCTTCATCAATCCTAAACGGATCTTTGATCCGCAAGAAAATGGTAATATTCTGGTTTTCTTGCGAATGGTTAGAAATGGTTGTAATGCTCCGGTTCGGCAAATAATGCAAAGTGCCGTCTAAGGCTCGCAGTTCAATGGTCCGTAACCCGATGGAGACCACCGTTCCATCAATGCTTTGGATGGTTACGCTGTCGCCTACCCGTAATTGGCCCTCAATCAAGATGGTCAAGCCGTTAATTACGTCAGAAACCAGCCCTTGAGTTCCTAAACCAATTGCCACACTAAGAATTCCAGCTCCAGCAACCAGTGTACCAACGGGGACCCCCAGGTTGGAAAGAATCGTGTAAACGTAGAAAAACATTACGGAATATTTGAAAATGTTTCTTACTACTACGAAAATGGTCTGAGAACGAGCAGATTGCTTTTCAGGGGCTTGATAGGGACCGAAACTTTTGTTAATTAAGTGTTTACCAATCCGGTTAATCACCCAAAAAATAATACTGATGAGAATTATTTGTAAAAAATGTTTAAGAAAATTAGCGCCAATTTGACTCCAATCAATCCGCGATAATTCTCTTTGGAGCGGCTGAAAAGCAGCGCCGATAAGTAAGGTTTGGGGCATGTTAAAAATCCTTTCTGGTTCGGTTAAGTAAGTTTATTTTACCAGAGATTAAGGGTGTTTTCATTGCACATCATGGGCCACAATGCTATTCTGGAGACATAAACTAACGGGAGGGGATATTGCATGACAGGAGGCGGAATTGCAGCCATCATCGCGGCGATCGCGTTGTTGATTTTGGTATTGTTTATCGGCTTAGTGCTGGTGAATGCTTCAAAGACCTTGGCAGAAATAAATCGTAGTTTAGCAATCATTACTAGAGATGTGGATTTGATTTCACATGAAGCAGAAGGCATTATGGCTAATGCAAACGAGTTGCTGGAAGACGTTAACGGTAAGGTCGCAACGATTGACCCACTTTTCCAAGCGGTTGCGGATTTGAGCGAGAGTACCTCGGACTTAAACCAAGCTACCCGGCGACTTGCTGGTAAAGTCAACCGTACCGCAAAAACTAAAAAAACAGGAAAGGTTGCCACAGCTATGAACGTTGGCAAAGGCGCGGTTAATTTATACAAAAATCGGCAAAAAAACAAGCAGGAGGTTAAATAAATGTCAAAAAGTAGTTTCTTATTAGGTGTAATCGTAGGTGGAGCAGCGGCTACGGCAGCAGCAATTAAATTAACGGACACGACTCCGACAGAATTAAAGGAAGCCGCTATGAAAAAAGTTGACGGCTTTATGGAAGCTAACGACTTTGATATGGCGAGCCTAAAAGAACAGGCAGCAGCTTCGGTAGACGAACTTAAGCAACGGGGAATGGACTTAGCTAACCGTGCTAACGAAAAGTTCAATGGTGATGATGAAATTGCTGAAGAAGAGGACGTAATCCTCGACAAAATGGCAACGGCACCTTATGAAAAGCCAACTGAGGTTTTCATGCCCCATAAACTAGAAGATTAATTGTTTACGTAACATAGTAGTAAAAAAGTGGGAACTAGAAATTATGAAACAGATTTCTAGTTCCCACTTTTAGTCTAAGCTGGGTAAATATTCAAATTTTATAGGTATTTTAGTTCTTTAGAAGTATGGGTAAATGGTTCACAGCCATCCTTGGTAATGTGAACACAGTCTTCAATTCGAACTCCGGCAAATCCGGGGATGTAAATTCCAGGTTCGATGGAGAAGCACATGCCTTCTTCAAGGACTAAATCATTTCCTTCCATGATTGAAGGAAATTCATGCTCGCCCATGCCCATTCCATGGCCTAAACGGTGAATAAAGTATTCGCCGTAGCCAGCTTTATCAATAATGTCACGAGCTACTTTATCCAAACTAGCAGCTGTAATTCCTGGCTTAGCGTAGTCTTGCGCCGTTAATTGCGCTTCAAGACATACCTTGTAAATGTCAGCCTGTTTATCGCTTAGTTGTCCTAAGGCAACCGTCCGTGAAGCGTCACTGATGTAACCATCATGTACGGTTCCAAGGTCGAAAAGAATTAATTCGTTATTTTCAATCTTGTTCATGGCAGTTGCTCCATGAGGTTCGGCAGCGTGGGCACCCGCCTGGATAAGGGTGTCGAAACTCATTTCCATTACGCCGCGTTTTTTAAGGGCGTATTCTAGTTCAGCAGCCACTTCAGCTTCAGTTTTACCCGCAGCAACGGCATCAAAACCAACTTGGAAAGCAAAGTCAGCTTCAGCACCGGCAGCCTTTAGCTTTTCAATTTCATCCGCAGTTTTCACCATTCGTAATTTTTCAAAAACGGGGGTGAGATTTGCTTCAAATTTAGCATTTGGAAACTCAGAACGTAAAACTTCGTACCGATCTACGGTGAGATTGTCTTCTTCAATGCCCCAGTGGACCGGGTTGGCGTTACGTTCACGGATGTAGTTTGCAATTAAATGGAAGGGTTGTTCATGGTCGAGGTAGCCATAAACGGGGAACTTCCAGCCGGTGTCTTTAATTGCTTCAACTTCCAAAGCGGGAGCAAATAAGAATGGATCTTGGTCAGGGAAAACAAATAACGCGAGAACCCGTTCAATCGGATCACTCCCAAAACCTGTCAAATACTTGATACTTTCAAAATTACTGATGTAAGCAACGTCCAATCGGTGATCAGCAACCCACTTTTGGACTTTTTCTAGTTGTGACATTTGATCGCTTCTTTCTTTACTTAAGGTACTTCGATTATATCACACAAAAAAATTGGGCTACAGACGAAAAAAAGCTTGCAAGAAGGTACAAAATTTGATAACGTATTCATGGCGTTGAAAACAGTATGAAAACAAATCAAATCAATATGGAGAGGAAATTATCATGTCAAAACAAACTATTACAATTTACGACGTTGCTCGTGAAGCCGGCGTTTCCATGGCAACCGTTTCTCGGGTAGTTAACGGAAACCCTAACGTTAAGCCCGACACCCGTAAGAAGGTTAACGAAGTAATCGAACGCTTAGATTACCATCCTAATGCGGTTGCGCGCGGATTAGCAAGTAAGAAATCAACCACTATCGGGGTTATCTTACCTGACATCACCGAAATGTTCTTTGCTGCATTAGCACGGGGGATTGACGATATTGCTTCAATGTACAAGTACAATATCATTTTGGAAAATTCTGATGAAGATGTCGATAAAAAGGTGGAAGTACTTGAAAACTTGCTTGCAAAGCAAGTTGACGGTGTTATTTACATGGGGAACGCAATCGACGATCGGTTACGGGAAGCGTTGAAGTCAGCACGGACTCCCGTGGTTTTTGCGGGTTCCGTTGATGACAAGCATGCGTTACCGTCCGTTAGCATCGACAACGAAGCGGCCGTTTACGAATCAGTTCGAAAACTAATTGAAAATAAAAACAAGAAGGTTGCTTTTGTTTCTGGCCCACTTTCACAACCGGTAAACGGAAAGTTCCGGATCGAAGGATACAAGCGTGCTTTAGCTGAATCAAACATTGATTTTGATGAAAGCCTCGTATTTGAAACTACTAACGCTTACGAAGACGGAATTAAGTTAGCTTCGCAAATTGCTTCAAGCGATATCACGGCTGCTTTCGTTGCTAACGACCGTTTAGCAGTGGGACTTTTAAATGGGTTACAAGACCTTAACGTAAAAGTACCTGAAGAGTTTGAAATCATGACCAGCAACAATACTAACTTAACTAAGATGGTGCGCCCGCAAATTAGTTCAATTGGCCACCCAATGTACGACACTGGGGCGGTAGCAATGCGGCTATTGACTAAGTTAATGAACAAAGAAGAAGTTGAAGAACGGAACATTACTTTGCCATTTGACATGGTGTTCAGACAATCAACTAAATAAGCTAAAAACGAGCGGGTACAGAAAGTCGGGGAGTTTGGGAAAGTTAACGGAAATTTAGCGTTACGCTAGGTTCGGGTTAGCAGAATAAACCAGCTTTTACCCCTAATAAAGCAAATCAAAATGCTTTTCAAGAATATTTAATCCTTGAAAAGCATTTTTTATTTTAATTAAACCAAAAAAGGTGAAGATTGTTTTTCATTACGAAAATAACAATCTTCACCTTTTTAATATTATACGGACTATTTATGTATAAGTCTTTTATAAGAAAATCCCTTTGTACAACGCTACGGCACAGATTCCCGCTAAAATAGGGGCAATTACTGGAATTGGTGCGTAGTTCCATTGAGAAGAACCCTTATGTTTAATTGGTAAAATAGCGTGGACTAACCGTGGACCTAAATCCCGTGCAGGGTTTAACGCTGGACCAGTTGCACCACCAAGTGAAGCAACCAAAGTTCCTACAAGGAAACCGAGGGCGATAAATACCGAGCTCATGTTTTCCTTGAAATATGGGGCATGCGTAAAGGCAGTTGCACCGAAGAAGAGGATGAACGAACCAACAAACTCGTTAACAAAGCCGTTCCATAAGCTATCACTTGCGTCAATGGTACCAAAAGTTCCTAAAATTGATTCTGGGTCAGTGGTTTGATCGTAATGTGGTAAGTAAGCCCAGTAAACAACTAGTTGACCAATAATCGCACCCAGCATTTGAGCAATTATAAATGGGATAACTTGTGACCAGCTAAACATTCCGGAGACGGCTAACCCAATTGTAAAGGCGGGGTTGATTTGGGCTCCTGACACGGTTCCAAACATTAATGCCGGAACCATGACTCCACAACCGTAACCAACGGCGATTACAAGCCAGTCACTACCGTTTCCCTTAGTTCCTTTAAGTTCCACGTTGGCAACCGAACCATTTCCTAAAATGACTAAAATAGCTGTACCCAAGAATTCAGCAGCTAATTTAGCAAAAAAACTATATTCCATCATCTAACTCCCTTAAAAAGTATTTTAATGAGACACACTGTTTAAAAGTATATCTTATCTAAAAGGGGATATGCAATACCAATTTTGCAAGCTTTCGGGAGAGTTTTCAAAAATAAAAATAAATTACATCTGCTTTCATTGAAGAAAAAACAGGCGAAATGATAAACTAAGAAGTGGATGAAGCTGTTAACCAATGCAAAGCGTTGAAAACGCACGTTTAATTACGATTGAGAAGGGGAAGTGGTTAAAATTCAAGAAACCAGGATGAGCAGGCAAAGTCATTTAGCAGAAAAGAAAGTTGATCAAACGGAGGTGCCCGTTCGACCGCCACGCCTTGTGGTAGCAAGGGTGTTAATGATTTTATTTGGGTTATTCTTCTTTGGCGCAGTTTCGGCTAAACAGACCGTGTTTAATGCAAATTACGTCCAGCAGCAAATTGAAAAGTCTAGTGCTGCCGAAGTAATTAATCAACAGTTGGATACCCAGTTACAGCAAGCGGGGATTAACCAAAGCAACCTAATTCCAGATGATCTAGTTAACGATGAGTTAAAAACGATGGTTCAGCAATTTTACGATGGGCAGCAAGTGCACATTGATGAAAATATCATTACTAACGCAATCAACCAAAGCACCCAAGCTACGGGGGATTTCCAACAAACGGTTAACGCAATGGTAGTTAGCAAAGTAGTGGCTGTTTTTAATAGTCAGCTAGATACACAGAAACTTTCTCGATACGCCGGCCAGGTGCAAAAATTATCGCGGATTGACCAAACCGTAATTTGGGTTAGTGGCGTGGGGCTAGTTTTGACATTGGCATATGCGTTGCTACGTAAACGACTGCTCAGTACCATTAGTTCTACCTTGCTAGTAGTCGGCGGATTTGTAGCCATCATTTGCGGAATTGGATACGTAAGCAACGTATTGAGTAATTTACCGATTCAGTACCCAGTGGTTAAGCAAATCGTGCAGACTGCTGGACAAGATTTATTGGTACGAGAATTTACGATCGCGCTAGGGCTATTCTTGGTAGGAGTGGTTTTAGCAGTATTTGGTAAGGGATTTACTACGATTCGCAAAGGGTTGAAGCGACGGTAGGAGAGAAAAACGAGGCCAGAGTTGGCAAGCTTGCGAGCATTAATTAAAAATCGACTATTATGCCTGAAGTGGGCATAATAGTCGATTTTTGTTTAGTCGGATTTATTGCTATTCGGCGAGCGTGTCGGCACAATTTAACTCAACGGCAACGCCATTTTTCTGTAAAGTCTGCACGTGCATTTCCCCCCACGAACATAACTGGTCTAACAGAGTGGACAAAGTCTGTCCATAGTCGCTAAGGGAATACTCTACCTTGGGAGGAATTACGTTGTAAGTTTTCCGGTTGACGATGTGGTCACGTTCTAGTTCGCGTAATTCTTGAGTGAGCATTTTTTGGCTGATGCCAGAAATTTGCCGACGCAATTCGCTTGGGCGTTGTTTCCCGTGGCGGAGGTTGCACAGGATAATTGGCTTCCATTTTCCGCCAATCACGTCCATCGTTGCTTCAACCCCGATATTGTATATTTTTTTCTCCATTAGTTGCACCCCTGTAGTTATTAAAAGTAACTTTTAGGTAAGTATAGCACAATAAAGTCGGTACTAGATTAAATGAAACTTTGTTTCTATAATTGCTTTACTAATTTAATTAAGGAGCATTGTTAATATGATTAAATCTTTAGACGATCGCGTAACTTTAAACAACGGCACGACCATGCCAGGTTTGGGGATGGGAGTGTTTCAGATTCCTAATGAGCAAACTGCGCAAGTTGTTGCCGAAGGAATCAAAGCGGGGTACCGTTTGATTGACACCGCCCAAGTATACGGCAATGAAGCGGGGACCGGAGCCGGGATTAAAGCCGGTTTGGCGGCAACCGGGCTAAAGCGAGAAGACTTATTCATCACTTCTAAGGTGTGGAATGACCACCTTTCTTATGATGAAACGCTCCGGGCTTTTCAAGATAGCTTGGCTAAATTGGACTTGGATTATCTTGATTTGTATTTAATTCACTGGCCGGGTCAAGACGCTTTCCGGGATTCTTGGAAGGCGTTAGAAAAACTTTATCACGACGGTAAAATCAAGGCGATTGGGGTAAGTAATTTCCAAATCAGCCATTTAAAAGAGCTGGCTGAATTTGCGGAAGTCATGCCGGTGGTTAACCAAGTGGAGACCCACCCTAAGCTAAGCCAAACGGAGTTGATCGAATTTGCGACCACCCACAACTTGAAAATTCAAGCTTGGTCGCCGTTAATGCAGGGAAAAATTTTGGATAATCCTGTTTTGACCGAAATTGCGCAAAACCACCAAAAGAGCGTTGCTCAAATTATTTTACGTTGGGACATCCAACGGGACGTTTTGTTGGTAGTTAAATCGGTCAAGCCCGCCCGTATTAAGAGTAACGCGGAAGTCTTTGACTTTGAACTAACCGCCGCCGAGATGGCTAAAATTAATGAGCTAAATGAAAATTTACGGGTTGGTCCCGACCCGGACACGTTTAATTTTTAATTTGGAAAGCGAGGATAATTAAATGGAACTACATTTAGATGGTAAATTAGCGTTAATAACTGATTCAACTAAGGGAATTGGAAAAGCAATTGCGATGGAAATGGCCCGGGAGGGGACTAACGTAATTATTAATGGTCGTCGAGCTGCTGACGTACAGAAGGTAGTCGATGAAATTAAAACACAGTTTCCTAAAACTCATCCGCAGGGAGCGCCTTTCGATATTACTGATGATAAAATTCGGCAAGTGTTGTTTGAAAAATTTCCCGAAGTCGATATTTTAGTGAATAACATGGGGATTTTTGGCACCATGAAGTATTGGGATATTGATGATGAGACCTGGGAACGTTATTTCCGGACCAACGTTTTGGCTGGCAATGCACTAGCTAAATTTTACATGCCCCACATGCTAAAACAAGACTTTGGTCGGGTAATTTTTATTGCTAGCGAAGAAGCCGTTATGCCTTCGGGAGAAATGCCCCAGTATAGCATGACGAAGACCATGAACTTATCTTTGGCAAAGAGCCTATCGAACCTGACCGTGGGTACTCACGTAACGGTAAATACGGTGATGCCAGGTTCAACCCTTACGGAAGGTGTTCAAAAGATGCTTACCGAAATGTATCAGGGTAGCGGAATTCCTGAAGAACAATGGGAAGCAGACTTCATGAAGAACCACCGCTCTAGATCACAAATTCAGCGTCTTATTCGTCCTGCAGAAATTGGACGGTTCGTAACCTTTGTGGCAAGTCCGGATTCGTCATCATTTTCTGGAGAAGCTTTGAGAATTGACGGCGGACTAGTACCGACTATTTTTTAAATTAAAAATGGCCTTGCAACATCCTAGTCGGGTGTTACAGGGCCTTTTTACATAGTTTATTTTTACTATTTATGGTGGTTAATAAAGCTTAATCCCACATATCATTTACTACCACGGTTTGTTCACGGTCAGGACCGATTGAAAAGGCACTAACTTGTACGCCAGTAATTTCTTCGATCTTCTTAAGGTAGTTTTTCGCGTTGGCAGGTAATTCATCGTAAGACTGCATTTGGGTTAAATCTTCTTGCCAACCTGGCAAAGTTTCGTAAATTGGGGTTAAGTTTTCGAGTTCCTTTTCAGAAGCTGGGTAATAATTAATTATTCCGTGATCGGTTTGGTAACCGGTACAAATTTTCACTTCGTCGAAGCCGGACAAGACATCGAGACAGTTGACGACTAAGTCAGTCAAACCGTTGACGTCGGCAACGTACTTCATCAAAACTCCGTCAAACCAACCAATCCGCCGCGGACGGTGGGTAACGGTACCGTATTCGTGAGCAACTTCGCGAATGCGATCACCAATTTCGTTAATTTGTTCGGTTGGGAAAGGACCTTCACCAACTCGAGAAACGTATGCCTTACATACGCCAATGACGTGCTTGATTTTAGTTACCCCAATTCCAGAGCCGGTAGCAGCACCACCAGCCGTCGGATTTGAGGAGGTAACGAATGGGTAGGTACCATGGTCAATATCAAGCATGGTTCCTTGGGCGCCTTCAAAAAGAACCCGTTTTTGTTCGTGCAATTTAGTGTTGATTAAGTAACTGGTATCGGTGATGTAATCTTTTAGGATTTGTCCGTATTCAGCGTATTGCTTTGTAAGTTCATCCACGCTTGGTAATTGTTCCCAAAGATCGTCATCCAAAACCCGTTGCTTTTGAGCTAGGTTGAAGGCAATCTTTTCTTTTAATCCTTCAGCGTCAAGCAAGTCGACGGCCCGGATCCCGATCCGTTGCATCTTATCCATGTATGCCGGACCAATGCCCTTATTGGTAGTACCAATTTTTTCGCCGTTTTTAGAGCGATCACGTTCTTGTTGTTGATCTTGCAAGATGTGGTAAGGGAAAATGATGTGTGCCCGGTCAGAAATTCTTAAGTGGTCGGTGTTTACGCCGGCTTGATTTAATTCTTTAATTTCGTCTAATAGGGTGTGTGGGTTAACCACGGTTCCGTTGCCAATAATGCAAATTGAATTAGGTGCCAAAATTCCGGATGGGATTAGTCGCAAGGCAAGCTTTTGATCGTTAACGACCAAGGAATGACCTGCGTTATCTCCACCAGAGTAACGAACGGTAACATCAGCGTTTTGTCCCAAAAAATCAATGATCTTACCCTTTCCTTCGTCGCCCCACTGGCTGCCGATTACTACTGTAGCTGTCATCTTCATTCCTCCATTTTTATCAATACACAACTTCCTGATAATAACATAAAATAGGGTAAATTTAAATGAGTCGACCCGAATTATTGGAAGGGTTAAGCATTTGATAGTTCGCGTTTATTAATTAGGGAGAGTTTGATAAAATAGGTTAGTAAATAATTTTTTTAGGACGAGGGGTAATCTAAATGATTGATCGTTATACGCGACCTGAAATGCAAAAAATATGGAACCGGCAAGCGCAGTTTGACAGCTGGCTAGAAGTTGAAATTGCGGTAGTCAAAGCTTGGAATAAGGTCGGAAAAGTTCCGGATGAAGACCTAGCGCTAATTGAGAAGAATGCGCGCTTTGATATTGACCGAATTGATGAAATTGAAAGTCAGACTCACCATGACGTGATTGCTTTTACAAGGGCGGTTTCCGAATCTTTAGGTGAAGAACGGAAATGGATCCATTACGGTTTGACCAGTACCGACGTGGTTGACACTGCACAGTCGTTGCGGATTAAAGCAGCTAACAAAATCATCGCAGCTGATTTAGAAAAGCTCCAAGCAACTTTGAAGGAAATGGCAACCAAGTATAAAGACCTGATTACGGTAGGGCGGACCCACGGGATTCACGCGGAACCAACTACGATCGGTTTGAAATTCCTACGCTGGTATTCCGAAATCAACCGCAATATTGAACGCTTCAAGCAGGCTCGCCAACACATTGAAGTGGGTAAAATCAGCGGTGCGGTAGGAACGTTTGCTAATATCACTCCTCAAATTGAAGAGTGGGTTTGCGAAATGTTGGGAATCCGGCACCAAGAAATTTCCACCCAGATTTTGCCACGGGATTTACACGCCGAATACTTAAGCGTGCTAGCATTGATTGCTTCCCAAATTGAAGAAATGGCAACTGAAATTCGGCATTTACAACGTACCGAAGTTAACGAAATGCGGGAAGGCTTTGCCAAGGGTCAAAAGGGTTCTTCCGCAATGCCTCATAAACGTAATCCGATCGGCTCAGAAAATGTTTCTGGTTTAAGTCGGGTGGTGCGTGGCGAAATGGTTACGGCCTTTGAAAACATGAATTTGTGGCACGAACGTGATATTTCGCATTCTTCGGCAGAACGGGTAATTTTACCGGACGCGACTTCCTTGGTGGACTATGTATTAAACCGGATGAACCGAATTTTAAATAACCTGGTCATTAACGAAGACGAAATTAAAAAGGATTTGGAAATGACCCACGGGTTGATTTTCTCACAACAAGTCATGTTGAAGCTCATCGATAAAGGTTGGACTCGGGAAGAAGCTTACGACACTGTTCAACCAATTGCCATGGAAGTTTGGAATACTGGGCAGCATTTTATGGACTTACTGCTTAAAGATAGTAAAATAAAGACGACGTTAAGTGATGAAGAAGTTAAATCAATTTTTAACTATCGCTACCACTTGAAGAACGTTGACGCGATTTACCAACGTTGTGGAATTAACGTAGAATAAGCAGGTGCGAAACCAGGAAGCGAGGAATTAAAATGGGTGCAAACGAAGCTTTACTGATTATTGATTATACAAATGATTTTGTTGCTACGAACGGAGCGTTAACGACTGGCAAGGTGGGCCAAGCAATTGAACCAGCCTTGATTAAAGCCGCTAATCGGGAACTTCGCGAAGGTGGTTGGGTAATGCTACCAACGGATCTACATGTTGAAAAGGATCCCTACCATCCCGAAACCAAATTATTTGATGCGCATAATTTAGAAGGATCCTGGGGACGGGAATTGTACGGCCAATTAAAGGACTGGTACGAATTGAATCAGGATAATCCGCGGGTCCGGCAGTTTGCTAAAACTCGTTATAGTTCCTTTGCGGGCACAGATTTAGACATTCGTTTACGTGAACGTCACGTAGATACTTTGCGATTAGCAGGGGTTTGTACGGATATTTGCGTCTTGCATACGGCAGTTGATGCCTATGACCTGGGTTACCAGTTAATTATTGACCCAACGACGGTCGCAACGTTCACCGAACACGGTCAAGAATGGGCGTTGTCCCATTTTAAAAATGCGTTAGGGGCGACGATTGAATAGCTGATTTAAAATAAAATTGAGTATCTAATAAATTAAGAAGTGTAGTGCTAGCTTAGTGGATAAGTGGGCGTTGCACTTTTTTTATAGCTAAATGCTTTTTAGCCCCGCTAGAGAAGCCGTCCATTTAAGCGCTTTTTTATGCTAGAATGGAGATAAACAATAAATCGCGGAGGGCGCAGATGAGCTTTACTCTAAAAATCATGCGAAGCATTTTTTCAATCCCTCCTAACTAAGTTTTTAGGGAGGATTCCATATTTATTGTAAATAACTTAAAGGAGATTGATTAAATGGTTGAAGCAATTAATTTAAAAGCAGGAATGACGTTTATTAAGGATGGTAAGTTGATTAAAGTTCTTGAAACGAACCACCATAAGCCTGGTAAGGGAAACACGGTAATGCAAATGAAGCTTTACGATGTACGTTCGGGAGCTACCGTGCAAACTACGATGCGGCCAACCGAAAAAGTTGAGCAAGCAATTGTGGATACTAAGGAAGCCCAATACCTATATCGGCAAGACGATACGGCGATTTTCATGGACACGGAGACTTACGAACAATACGAACTGCCAATTTCAAGTATTGAACAAGAAATGAAATACTTACTAGAAAATACGGAAGTGAAAATCAACTTCTATGGTGACGAAGTGATTGGGATTACTCTTCCAACTACGGTAGAACTCAAGGTTGTGGAAACTTCACCTTCCATTAAGGGGGCAACGGTAACTGGTTCTGGTAAACCAGCCACTATGGAAACCGGTTTGGTAGTTAACGTTCCGGATTTTGTCCAAGAGGGCGAAACGTTAATTATTAATACCGAAAAGGGTACTTACACAAAACGGGCGTAATTGCGCAGTCTTAGAATAGAATAATTAATCTACTTTTCGCAGTTAGACGACGTTGCGAGGAAATGCTTGAAGCTGGGAATTTTTCCCAGTTTTTTTGTTTCCGTGGATGGAAGCGGTTAACGTAGTAGGAAAGTTAACCGCGATAAAGTTGAGTACTATTTTAGACTTTTAGGGAAACCTTTACATTTTTGGCAATTGGGTGTACTTTTTAATTGTTCTAAAGTAGAAATGGGGGTTAGCTGATGATTAAGTCTAAAATTGGGTCGGTATTTTTTGTATTGCTCTACGTGTATTTGTTTTACTTGGTGGCTACTAACCAAATGATGCCTGCAATGTACGTAATGGCGGGCGGAATGCTGTTGGAGTCAGTAATATGCTTAATACATAACTTTAAAATGGGAGGGAAATCAAAATGATTACAAAGTATCTATATGATGAAAACGCCTATGATTACCATGACGGTGGGTACCGCCCGTTAAAAAAGGCGCCCGGAGAAGAACACCCATTGAACGTTCCGGATTTTTTGAAACCTGATCGAATAGAAGGAAATGAAATTTATTATACGGTAACTGCACAAGCTGGAGAAACGAAGATTTTGCCTGGCAAGCCAACGCACACTTGGGGGTACAACGGTAGTATTTTAGGTCCGGCAATTCAGTTTGAAACTGGTAAGACCTACCACGTCACTTTAAAAAATGAATTAGACGAAGTTACTACTTTCCATTGGCATGGATTGAATATTGTGGGGCCCTACGAAGACGGGGGACCTCATGCGCCAGTCTATCCGCACGGGGAACGCAAAATTACGTTTACGGTCGACCAACCGGCGGCTAACATTTGGTTGCATCCGCATCCATGTCCAGAAACGGCGCGCCAAGTTTGGAATGGGCTGGCAGCACCGGTAATTATTACCGATGGACACGAACAAAGCCTTAAGCTTCCGCGGCGCTGGGGAGTTAATGATTTTCCAGTGGTATTGCAGGATCGTAGCTATCACGATAATCAACTAGATTACAAAGCCGACTACGATGTGGACGGGACCTTGGGCGATTACGCGTTGGTTAACGGCACGGTCAATCCGGTGGTTAACGTTACTAAGCCAATTGTCCGGTTACGTTTCTTGAATGGTTCTAACCGGCGGGAATGGCGGCTTCACTTTGCGGATTATCATCCCTTCACCCAGATTGGTAGCGACGGGGGACTGTTGCCGGAAGCCGTTGAAATGGATCGCATTATGCTGACCTGTGCGGAACGGGCCGACGTATTGGTTAACTTCTCCGATTACCAACCGGGTCAAGAGGTAATTTTGCAAACCGACGATTTTAACTTAATTAAGTTCAAAATTGGCGACATTAAGAAGGAAAATATGCTGCTACCATCACCATTGGCAGAAATCCCAGCATTGTCCGTTGACGAAAATACTCCGGTCTTCAAAACGGTGATGTCCGGGATGGATGATCAAGTGCGGTTGGATGGCAAGTTGTTTGATATGCAACGAATTGACACCCGCCAGCAAGTTGATCAAACCCAAATTTGGGAAGTTTCCAACACTAACGACATGGAAGGTGGGATGATTCACCCGTTCCACATCCATGGCTGCCAATTCCAATTGATTGATCGCAACGGGCACGCGGTTAATCCCAACGAGCACGGTTGGAAAGATACCATTGGAGTTAACCCTAACGAAACGGTTCGGATTAAGGTTAAATTTACCAAATTAGGAATCTTTATGTACCACTGCCACATTTTGGAACACGAAGATACCGGAATGATGGCCCAAATTGAAATTTTTGATCCAGATCACCCAATTGAATATCATCTAATGCCAATGAACCATAAAATGTAGGAATTAGGGAGTGTTTTACGGTTAAGGTCAACGAGCTAACGTGCATTAGCGGTCGGCAATCAATCGGAGTGACTTCCAGTTAGAAACTTGGCGGATTACGGATGCGGAAGCGATCTTGGATGAGCACGAACTTCCGTTGACAAGCATATTTCGGAAGCGTATTATATTAAGCGTCTATGAATACGATAAATATAATATGAAAGAAGGAGTTCGGAAATGTCAGGACATTCAAAGTGGCATAATATTCAAGGCCGTAAAAACGCCCAAGACGCAAAACGTGGTAAAATTTTCCAACGGATCTCCCGGGAGATCTACGTGGCAGTTAAAGCTGGGGGTCCGGACCCTTCTGCCAACCCTCAACTTCGCTTAATGATGGATAAAGCTCGTGCAGCTAACATGCCAAAAGATAACATTAAACGTGCTATTGACAAGGGTAGCGGTACTGGTGGAGCTAACTACGAAGAAATTACTTACGAAGGTTATGGACCAGCAGGAACCGCAATTATCGTTTCTGCTTTGACTGATAATAAGAACCGGACGGCTGCAGCTGTTCGTTCTGCATTCACTCATCATGGTGGTTCACTAGGAGCTACTGGTTCAGTTTCGTACATGTTCGACCGGAAGGGCTACATCGTTATTAAACGCGAAGGTTTGGATAAAGACGAAGACCAAATGATGGAAGATGCTATCGAAGCAGGTGCGGATGACGTACAAACTTCTGATGAAGTATTCGAAATCTACACGGATCCTAAAGAATTTGCTGCCGTTCGTGATGCACTTGAAGCTAAGGGCTATGATTTGGCAAATGCTGAATTAACTATGATTCCGGAAACGGAAACTCAAGTTCCTGCTGATAAAGTAAAGCAATACACGGGATTAATCGACGAATTGGAAAACAACGACGACGTTTCAGAAGTATACGAAGCTGCTGTTTTACCAGATGACGCTGAATAATAATGAATTTCAGAACCAACCCCATTTTATGCGGGTTGGTTTTTTTGTGCCGTTTTAGTAAAAGAAAGTTTCAATGGTGGTAGGCGGGCATAAAACCGGTATGGTAAAATCATTGCATACGTAATGATAATTGAGGTGGCAAAATGACTAATAAAGTAGTTGTGCTAGGTAGTTTAAACGTGGATCGGATTTTACAGATGGATCGAGTCCCCGAACCTGGCGAAACATTAGCATTAAATAATCAAGACATGGCCGGTGGCGGTAAAGGAGCTAACCAGGCAATTGCTGCTGCTCGCTCTGGTGCGCAAACGAGTTTTATTGGCCGGGTTGGCGCAGACGAAAACGGTAAGTTCATGCTGCAACAGTTGGTTAATAGCGGAGTTACTACCGACTTGGTAGCGGTAGACGAGGATGCAGGTACTGGACAAGCATTTGTGATGGTAGAAAAGAGTGGCGAAAACCGAATTTTAATTTATGGCGGTGCCAATGCGCAATTATCCGCCACAGACGTGAAGAAGGCCCAAACACAAATTGCTACAGCAGATTTAATGGTTGCCCAACTAGAAACTCCTGTAGAAACGACGCAATTTGCTTTCCAAATGGCTAAAGAGTTGGGAGTTAAAACCATTTTGAATCCCGCACCAGCGGTGGCTAAGTTACCAGCAGAGCTACTAAAAAATACGGATGTGATCACCCCGAACGAAACGGAAGTCGAAATTTTAACTGGAATTGCCGTGACTGACGAAGCGGCAATGTTAAAAGCAGCCCAACGCTTACACGACCTAGGCGTGGCGACCGTAATTATCACCCTAGGAAGTAAGGGTGTGTTCTACGACGATGGTGTGCAACACGGAATCGTTCCGGCATTTAAAGTCCGGGCGGTGGATACAACTGCAGCGGGAGATACTTTCTTAGGTGCTTTAAGCTCGGAATTAAATCCTGATTTAAGTAATTTAAAAACCGCCATTGAGTATGGTAACAAGGCCTCTTCGTTAGCAGTCCAAAAGATGGGGGCGCAACCTTCAATTCCGACTCGGAAAGATATTCTGAAATAAATTTCTATTTCGGTAGGTAAAAAACATTTAGTTGTAAGAAAGTCAAAGTGGGTTGTCCGTTAAGTAAAGCCAATTAAGCTTGCAAATACGATTTATTACCAGAAATGGCGACCAAATTAAAGGAACCTCTTAAGAATTTTTCGATTCTTAAGGGGTTCCTTTGTAGTTTTTTAAGGTAATTAAGGTTAGCAGTTTTGCTCACCGCGGTGATAACAAATTTACTAATTAAAAAAAAGTTTAAAAAAATAAATTTGCCGACTTTTCGTATCTACATGATGAGGAGGCGAAATGAGTAGTGGATATAACAAACCAATTAAGTCGAATTATGCAAGAAAGCATTGTTCATCATGATAGTGATTTGTTTATTATGCCCCGTAACGATAAATACCAGGTGCTTTATCGAAATGTGCAGGGATATCGCAAGTCTACGCACATCGAACAGCGGGAAGCCGAACAAATTATGTCATATATCAAGTATCGCGCAGATATGTCAATAAGTGAACGACGTCGACCCCAAAGCGGCGCCATGACCTGGTTGGCAGCCGATGGTCAGGTGGTAAATTTACGAATTTCAACGGTAGGTGACTTTTTAGACCGTCCCTCGATGGTGGTTCGCTTTATTTACGAGTTGAAGCAGCAACGTGAAATTTTAGACCCGGTCAGCCTGCAAGATATTGAAGCGGCGGCGCGTTTAAGGGGGATGATTGTTTTTTCTGGGCCAACTGGTTCGGGGAAGACTACGTTAATTTACGAGATTGCTAAAAAGTTAAGTGGTTCAAAACTCGTAATGTCGATTGAAGATCCGGTAGAAATTCAAGAAAATAACTTCCTGCAATTACAGGTTAACGAGAAGTCCGGAATGACCTACCAAGCATTGTTAAAAAGTGGACTACGAAACCGACCAGATATATTTATTATTGGCGAAATTCGGGATAGTAAAACGGCCGAAATCGCGGTTCAAGCTGCGCTAAGTGGTCACTTAGTATTAACTACTTTGCATTGTAAAAGCACGGAAGGGGTTTGGGACCGGTTGCTAGAGTTGGGAGTGCAAGAAGATTATTTAAAGGAGGCGCTAACTGCCACCATTTACCAACGGATTATTCCAATTAAAAATGGTTCTATCCGAATTCTAGCGGAAATGAAGTCATTCCACCCATTGTTAAAAACTAAGTCACCAAGGTGGCAGACCAAGTTAGAGGAGTGGAAAAACAGTGGCCAAATTACCAACGAAGTATATCAGGACTACCAGTACGGGTAAAATACCTTTAGCAGATCAGGCATTTATCTTCTCCACGATGGTGGATTTGTTAAAAATGGGCATTTCGCTAAGAAAAAGCGTAGATTTTATTCGCATTATGCGACCTTCGATTGCTAAACCGATGCAAAACGTGATTGAACAGCTGCAGCGCGGGCAATCTTTTTCGGCCGCCTTTCAGCCTTACGTAAGCACGAACATTTATTATCAACTGGCAATTGCAGATCAGCATGGGGGCCTTGTTAGGACGCTCAACACGATTGCTCAAATTTTCACCAGTCAGGAACGGCAACGAAAAAAACTACGGTCAGTGATCCAATATCCGTTATTTTTGCTATTGTTTTTAGGACTCATGATGGTGGGAATGCGGATTTACATCATGCCAGAAGTAGCAGATTGGAATCGGGAAACTAAAAGTTGGGATAGCCAATTAATTAAGGCAGGGTGGGCAGCAGTCTTTTTGGTTGCGTTAGCAGCGCTAGGATATTATTTCTGGAAATTTAAACGTTCCAGCATTACTAACCAAGTCAACCTTCTTTGTCGCTTGCCCATCATTGGGCCGCTTTACCAAAATTATTGCCACTATTATTTATTAGCAAACCTATCTTTTCTAATTGCCAACGGGATGTCTGTGGGAAGTATTTGTAAATACCTTAACCAGTTAGATTCAAAATCGTTGTTGCACCAAATTGGGCGGAAGGTTGAACACAGCATTGCGAACGGCCGGCAGGTGGATCAAATTATTCAAAAGGCTGTTTATCTGCCAACCGAACTAAGTTTGCTAATCCAAAAAGGAAGTCAAAAAGATGCCTTAGCAACGGAAATTTACGCGTTGTCAATGATGAAGTACAAAAGCTTAATTAGTCGGATTGAACGTTTGATTTTAGTAGTTCAACCAATCTTATTCGGCATTATTGGGATAGTGATTGTAATTATGTACTGGAACCTATTGATGCCAATGTATAACTCAATAAAGGAAGTGTCGTAATGAAAAACAGAATTAAGAAAGCGTTTACATTAATTGAAATGACGGTCGTGTTGTTTATCATTTCATTATTAATCCTAATCATTTTACCAAACGTAACTAGTCAAAAACATAATGCTCGCAACATCCAGGGCGATGCACTTACCGAAGTTGTTCAAACTCAAGTGGACTTGTATGAAAATGAATACAATCATTTACCGGAAAGCTTAGATGATTTAAAGGAAAAAGGATACTTATCGGATAAACAAATGGACCAAGTTAATCGGGACGGGATTAAAGTAGATAGTAGCGGTCATGTTAGCCGTAGCTGATGTCCGGAAAGCGGGATTTACCCTTTTAGAAAGCATTGTGGTATTGTTAATCACTTGTAGCACAATTGGAATGGGGTTGGTTAATTTTCGGGGAGCCCATAGTGAACAGCAGGAGAAAATATTTTTTAAACGTTTTGAAATGGGTTGGCAGGAAATGGAACGGTTGGCAATGTATGAAGGTTGCCAGGGCTCGGTAATTTTTATTAAAGACGATCACAGCGTGATGTTTCATTGGCAGCACGGACGGGAGCGACACTCTAAATATTTAGATTTACCTCCTAACTTAGAGCCGTATACCGACCGGACCATTCGGATTGGTCGAGACGGGATTGTTACCCCCACGACGGTGATTTTACAGGAGAATGGCCAAAACAAATACCGCTTAGCAGCACAGTTAGGATGGGGTGTTTATGAAATTACCCGGGTATAAAAAGACTGGCACGTTGCTTTATGAAGGAATCGTGGGACTATTTATTCTGGGAAGCTTTTTAGCAGTTATGATGAACACTTGGCATAGTTGGCAGGTTAGTATTAGGGAAAACCGAATCGAGCTTAATCAAGAACGGGAAGTTTTAAATGAACTCAGGCAAAAATTATAAATACGGATTTACATTGGCTGAAGCAATTTTAGCATTATTAATTATGGTACTGATTGTTAACTTAACAATCATGGCAGTCAAAGCAACTAAGCATAAAGCTGAAGCTGACTTTGAAGACAAAATTACCGAGGTTGTTCAAGATTTAGAATCAAAACGGCACGATTTTCGTTTGAAAGAAGTTCGCCCTAATCGCTTGATCTTGTATTCAGAAGCGCAAAAGAAGCGTTACGAGCTGGAGTACTATTCGCAAAAAAATATGCTGCGTTATACTCCCGGGCATATGCCGTTGATGCCGGGGGTGCGTGCGGTTTCTTTCAAACGGGTCGGTAATTTAGTTCAAATTAAAATGAAGGTTTATGGAGGCAACTATAGTGCGTACGCGTTTATTCCACCAGCCGAAAAAGAAAGCTAGCGCGATGATTACCGCCTTGTTTGTATTAACGTTTATGGCGGGAATTAATCTGTTTTTGAGTGACCAAGCACGGCAAACGATTTTGCGATTAAAAAATGAACAAGCGACCACCCAAGTTAAAATCTTAGCCAACCAGTTTTTATTACGTTACCGAGAAAAAGAAATTAAAAAGTTGACTAATAAAAAACTGGGTACGGTAGAATTAAATCAGGATCAAAACTTGACGATAAAACTCAAGAAAGGTAATACTGTAAAGGTTAGATTTAACGAAAGTGGATATTAGTGAGGAAGGATCGCAAATGGATACAGAAAAAATTGAAAAAATATACCGTGTTTTTAAGGAATCAACCGAACTATTACAAAAAAATTTGGACGTGGATTTTTTAGATGCGTTCATTGAAACGGGGGATAACTTAATTACGGGAGAAATCCAAGTTGAAGACGGTAAACCAGATCAAGCAACAGTGCAAAAATTAAAGCAAGTTTACGCAGATTTTAACTGGCAGGAATATGAACCTGAAGAGCTTCGCAAAGCCATCCAATTGGTGATGATCCAAGCAAACCGGGTCGAACGCATCCAAGCTAATCACCAATTTACTCCGGAAGCAATTGGAATGCTTTTTAACTACATCATTGAGAATTTGCCGTTATCCCAAGATCAAGTATCAATATTCGACCCGGCAGTTGGCACGGGGAACTTGCTATCAACCATTTTGAATTATTTTCAAGATCACCAAGTTAAATTCAACGGGACAGGAATCGATAATGACGATACTATGCTTGCGATTGCAAGTATGTCCTTTATTTTCGAGCATTTAAAAGTGGATCTCTACCATCAAGACAGCATCGATAATTTGTTGGTTAAAAATGCTGATATTGTAGTTTCAGATTTGCCGGTTGGATATTACCCAATTGATGAGCGAACGGTTGGTTTTGAGACGCGTAGCTCGGAGGGACATTCCTTTGTACACCATTTATTAATTGAGCAATCAATGAAGGCGGTACGGTCGGGCGGCTTTGGAGTTTATTTAGTTCCAAGTAACCTTTTTCAAACGGAAGAGGCCAAAAAGCTACTAGCATTTTTCCATGACAAAATTTATTTACAGGCGATTTTAAACTTGCCAAGTAAGATGTTTAAAGACGCTAAAGCACAAAAATCGATTTTAATTCTGCAAAAGGTGGGTCAGAATGCTAAACAGGCTGATCAAGTTTTGTTAGGTGAATTCCCAGACTTTAAGGAGCAAAAGGAAATGGTGGCGTTCCTCAAGGATTTCAAAAAATGGGCGCAAAAAAGTTTAAAATAATTGTTTAAATTGCTTAATTATTTTTAAGCACAGTTACCCCCGATAATTCCGATGCCGCAGGCTGGAGACCTCTGATAGAGGTTTCCAGTTTTTTTCGTAGAGGGAAATTGTACAAAGTTCTTATAGCCGCGGTACAATTAAAAATGATTCTTAGTTAGAATGAAAAAATTAAGGGAAAGTAATGAAGAGGATGATAATTTGAATTTTTTTACGGCAGATACCCATTTTTTTCATAAAGAGCTACTAAAAGACCATGACTTTGCGCCACGTGATTTTACAAATATTTATGCGATGCACGAAGCAATAATTAAAAATTGGAATCAACGGGTGACGGATCGGGACGTGGTTTATCATTTAGGCGACATTGCGTTAAATTTTGTGCGCCCAGAAAAAAAGGCGCATGAAGAGGTGTACGAACTATTAAAACGGCTTAACGGGCGACTAGTTTTAATTAAGGGGAATCATGATTCGCGGAGTTTATTTAAATATTTATCTAAACATAATTACTTAGTGAATGGTAAGCCGAAATTTGAATTTCATTCGGTAGGAACAATTATTAAAATGAATCACCGGCAGTTAATTATGAGCCACTACCCAATTATGCTAGGGATTGTCCAGCAAGTGATTAATTTGCATGGGCACATCCATCATTACAGCGTGAATATTAAGGAAAATATCAATGTGGGGGTCGACACTCCTGAAAAGGATTATTTAGATTACCGAATTCCGTTTGGCGCCCCCTTTTCTGAAAGTGATATTGAACAAATGATTGACGGAAAAAGAATTGACTTTAAAAAACGGCGTTAAGCTGTAGGCTATGGAAAAGTTACGGTAATTAAAGTAAGATATTGACCTGTACGTTCCTTTTAATTTAGGATGGTGCTATACAATAAGCGGGGAATAGTGATGAATAAAAAAACAAATGAAGAGTTGGCGGAAATGCGACGTCCGGTGGTTAACCGGGTCGTTCAAGTCAATACAGACGAGGTTCTAATCAACGATCACGAATATCGTTTAGAAAAAAATTATCGCGATGCGTTTGATGAAGAATTGATGGCCGAACGCTTTGTCGGGTTGTTGAGCCGGTACGACTTTATTGTTGGGGATATCGGTTCGGGACAATTACGGCTGAAGGGCTTTTTTGCAGATGAAGAAAAGGTGCCTAACGAATTAAAAATCAGTCGTTTCGAAGACTACCTTTTTGAAATTTGTAGTTTTGGGTGTCCATACTTTATATTACGTAATATGCAAGTTAATGAGCGTTCAAAGCGACGCTGGATTAAAGAATGGCACCGCGCAGAAACTAAGCATAAAGCAAAACGACCGGTTTCGAAGAAGGCTAAATCACGCAAGCCAGTTGCAAAACGACGTAACGAAGTGGTGGGTACCGGTAAAAAGAAACGACAAAAAACTTTTAAAATAAGGGAGAAAAAGAAGTAATGATTGAAAATTATGGTGGATATATGATTGATTTAGACGGAACGATGTACCGGGGAAAAGAGAAGATTCCGGCAGCTAAGCGGTTCGTCGAACGGTTACAGGAAAAGCAGATTCCGTTTTTGTTCGTAACTAACAATACGACTAAAACTCCAGAAGACGTAGCAAAAAATTTGACGGAAAACCATGATATTAAAGTGAAACCGGAAAATGTTTATACGGCTGCTTTGGCTACTGCAGATTATTTGGATGGAATTGCTAACAAAGATCATCGCAAAGTCTACATTATCGGTGAAATCGGGTTGAAACGTGCAATTTTAGCGAAGGGGTTTGAAATGGAAGAAGACCACCCCGACTACGTGGTTGCCGGGTTGGATTACGATGTTACATATCATAAATTTGAGGTAGCAACCTTAGCAGTAAAAAAAGGTGCTAAATTTATTGGCACCAACGCGGACACTAATTTGCCTAATGAACGGGGATTAGTACCGGGTGCGGGCTCTGTAATTGCTTTGCTAGAGCGTTCAACGCAGCAAAGGGCCTTTTATATCGGAAAGCCAGAAACCATTATTATGGAAAAGGCATTAAAGGTAATGGGGTTGCCAAAGGATCAGGTAGTTATGGTGGGAGACAATTACATGACTGACATTTCCGCTGGAATCAATTTTGGCATGGATACTTTATTGGTGTATACGGGGGTTTCAACGCCTGAATTGGTGGCAAAGCAGGCGGTTAAACCTACGCACGAAATTAATAGTTTTGATGAATGGCAATAAAAATGCGCAAACTAATGGCAGCTTTATTGACAATTTGGGTTGGGATTAGTGGTGCGATTTTTCTTACAATCAATTCGCCCTGGTTGTTTCATTGGTCATTAACGGCGCGAACTGTTCACACAACGGGTTTAACTACTGCGCAGGTTATCAAAAATTATCACCAACTATTAGCGTACTTAGAATTTCCCTGGGTGAAACGTCTTAACTTGGCGGATTTCCCTTTTTCTAAGGGAGGGTTAATTCATATGGCGGCGGTAAAAAATCTGTTTTTATTAAATTCCATTACGTTGGTATTGGCAATCGGCGGACTACTATTAATTTGGCACCGAATTTTTAGAGAAAAACAGGAGTGGCAAATGTTGCGTTTCTTTCAGATTGCCATTGTGGTAACTCCGTTAATCATTTTTTTCTTGGCAGTGGATTTTAACCGTTATTTTATTATTTTTCATCAAGTCTTTTTTAGGGATAATTATTGGATTTTTGATCCAAAAACGGATCCGATTATCAACGTATTAACGGATCGGTTTTTCGCGCTTAGTTTCGCCTTAATAGGAATTCTTTTTGAAATGTACATGATCATTTTTTATCGAATAATAAAAAAACAGGTCCTAACGTAGACCTCCGTTTAATAAGTGGGGTTACGTTAGTTGACCTGTTTTTTTGATTTTGACTTGATGAACGAAATTATTGCAGGAATTAGGGAAACGACGATAATGCCAATTACCACTAATGAAAAATGCTCTTTTACAAATGGGATGTTGCCAAAGAAGTAACCAGCACCACAGCAAACGGCTACCCAAGCAAAATTCCCCACGATGTTATAGCGGATGAATGATCGGTAAGGCATGTTAGCTCCAGCAGCAACAAAAGGAGCGAAAGTTCTAATGATGGGCATGAACCGTGCTAGGGTGATGGAAATGTTACCATGCTTCTCGAAAAACTGCTGAGCTTCGTCCATTTTTTCGTCACTGATAAACTTACCAAAGAAGGGATGCCTGCGCAGTGCCATTCCGACGTGCTTTCCTAAAAAGAAGTTTAGGGAGTCTCCCAATAAGGCTGCAAGAGAAAATAAAATGATGAACGCCCAAACGTTTAGCCCGTATTCAGGTTTAGCAGAAAGAGCAGTAGCTGCAAATAAAAGGGAATCACCTGGTAGAAACGGGAGAATTACGGCACCAGTTTCAATAAAGATAATGGCAAATAGAATTAAGTAAGAATAGTTACCGAAGTTATTTACAATAGTTACCAAGTGTTCGTCAATGTGAAGAACAAAGTCAATTAGAGTTTGCAAAGAATCATTCCTTATCTAAAAATTTAGGTATCATATATTGAGGATTTAACTTTCAACGTCTAGAAAGCCTTGTTTTAATCCCGCTTTTCTTGAATCCGCAGTCTATATTATCATACAGTTAGGGAAGGAACTTTGCTTTTTTAAAAGATTACCTTAAAATTAAACTTTTAGAGGGGGAGCAGAGCAATATGTATAAACTAGGAGAAATACTTGAAGTAAAAATCGTTGGCATCCGGGATTACGGTCTTTTTATTCAGGATAAAAAGGGACGTAAGGGGTTAATACATGTTTCCGAGTGTGACAATCAGTATATTAGAAATATGCACCACGCTTTTGATATTGGAGAAAAAGTTCAAGCGGTGGTAATGGAAGATGATGGCAATCGACGCTTTGCGCTGTCAATTCGTGCTTTAAAGGAAACCAAGGGTAACTTAAGTAAGTACCCTAGGCCAATTAATTTTTATGTTAATCATAAGCATTTTTGGACAAAAAGCCACTATGATGCAGGTTTTAAGCCGTTAGCAGAGCACTTGGAGGGGTGGAAAGCGGAAAAATTAAAATAATTTAGAAAAATGGGTTGACGTACCCGTATAAAACTTGGTACTATATTTGAGCGGCGTTAAGGAAGACGTCGTTCATGAGATTTCAAATTAAAACAATTTAAAAAAAGTTGTTGACAATTGATTCTCACGGTGATATATTTAAATAGTTGTCAAAAACGTTATAAACGTTGATATGACAACGCTGGTAGACCTTTGAAAACTGAACAAAATTTTGACAAACGATCGTGTGAGGACTCGCAAATCAAATTGATTTAGTGAGAACAAACATGCGAAGTCAATTCGCAAAAACAAACAATTAATGAGCTTGAAAAAGACTCATCATTTTAATATGAGAGTTTGATCTTGGCTCAGGATGAACGCTGGCGGCGTGCCTAATACATGCAAGTCGAACGAACTTCCGTTAATTGATTATGAGGTGCTTGCACTGAATGAGATTTTAACACGAAGTGAGTGGCGGACGGGTGAGTAACACGTGGGTAACCTGCCCAGAAGCAGGGGATAACACCTGGAAACAGATGCTAATACCGTATAACAGAGAAAACCGCCTGGTTTTCTTTTAAAAGATGGCTCTGCTATCACTTCTGGATGGACCCGCGGCGCATTAGCTAGTTGGTGAGGTAACGGCTCACCAAGGCGATGATGCGTAGCCGACCTGAGAGGGTAATCGGCCACATTGGGACTGAGACACGGCCCAGACTCCTACGGGAGGCAGCAGTAGGGAATCTTCCACAATGGACGCAAGTCTGATGGAGCAACGCCGCGTGAGTGAAGAAGGGTTTCGGCTCGTAAAGCTCTGTTGTTAAAGAAGAACGTGGGTGAGAGTAACTGTTCACCCAGTGACGGTATTTAACCAGAAAGCCACGGCTAACTACGTGCCAGCAGCCGCGGTAATACGTAGGTGGCAAGCGTTATCCGGATTTATTGGGCGTAAAGCGAGCGCAGGCGGTCTTTTAAGTCTAATGTGAAAGCCTTCGGCTCAACCGAAGAAGTGCATTGGAAACTGGGAGACTTGAGTGCAGAAGAGGACAGTGGAACTCCATGTGTAGCGGTGAAATGCGTAGATATATGGAAGAACACCAGTGGCGAAGGCGGCTGTCTGGTCTGTAACTGACGCTGAGGCTCGAAAGCATGGGTAGCGAACAGGATTAGATACCCTGGTAGTCCATGCCGTAAACGATGATTACTAAGTGTTGGAGGGTTTCCGCCCTTCAGTGCTGCAGCTAACGCATTAAGTAATCCGCCTGGGGAGTACGACCGCAAGGTTGAAACTCAAAAGAATTGACGGGGGCCCGCACAAGCGGTGGAGCATGTGGTTTAATTCGAAGCTACGCGAAGAACCTTACCAGGTCTTGACATCTTCTGCCAACCTAAGAGATTAGGCGTTCCCTTCGGGGACAGAATGACAGGTGGTGCATGGTTGTCGTCAGCTCGTGTCGTGAGATGTTGGGTTAAGTCCCGCAACGAGCGCAACCCTTATTACTAGTTGCCAGCATTCAGTTGGGCACTCTAGTGAGACTGCCGGTGACAAACCGGAGGAAGGTGGGGACGACGTCAAATCATCATGCCCCTTATGACCTGGGCTACACACGTGCTACAATGGATGGTACAACGAGTCGCGAAACCGCGAGGTTTAGCTAATCTCTTAAAACCATTCTCAGTTCGGACTGTAGGCTGCAACTCGCCTACACGAAGTCGGAATCGCTAGTAATCGCGGATCAGCATGCCGCGGTGAATACGTTCCCGGGCCTTGTACACACCGCCCGTCACACCATGAGAGTTTGTAACACCCAAAGCCGGTGGGGTAACCTTTTAGGAGCTAGCCGTCTAAGGTGGGACAGATGATTAGGGTGAAGTCGTAACAAGGTAGCCGTAGGAGAACCTGCGGCTGGATCACCTCCTTTCTAAGGAATAATACGGAACCGCACACGAGTCAAAGTTTTGTTTAGTTTTGAGAGGTCTACTCTCACTTTTGTTCTTTGAAAACTGAATAATATCTATAATTTTCTAATTTTAATTAATCATAATTAAACCGAGAGAAAACCGCGTAATTTTAAAGAGTTAAACAAGATTAGTTCAAAATAATCGCAATACTCAATTAATCGCTTTACCGTAGGTAAAGTTAGGTTAAGTTAGGAAGGGCGCATGGTGGATGCCTTGGTACTAGGAGCTGATGAAGGACGGGACTAACACCGATATGCCTCGGGGAGCTGTAAGTAAGCTTTGATCCGGGGATTTCCGAATGGGGCAACCCAATAGTTTTAATCGACTATTATCCGCATCTGAATTCATAGGATGTGTGAAGGTAAACGTGGGGAACTGAAACATCTCAGTACCCACAGGAACAGAAAGAAAATTCGATTCCCTGAGTAGCGGCGAGCGAAACGGGAACAGCCCAAACCAAGAAGCTTGCTTCTTGGGGTTGTAGGACTGAACATTTGAGTTACCAAAGAGCTTGATAGCTGAAGGGCCTGGGAAGGCCAGCCAGAGAGGGTGACAGCCCCGTAAGTTAAATCAAACTCCCTCAGTTCAGGATCCTGAGTACGGCGGAGCACGTGAAATTCCGTCGGAATCCGGGAGGACCATCTCCCAAGGCTAAATACTACCTAGTGACCGATAGTGAACCAGTACCGTGAGGGAAAGGTGAAAAGCACCCCGGAAGGGGAGTGAAATAGTTCTTGAAACCATGTGCCTACAAGAAGTCAGAGCCCGTTAATGGGTGATGGCGTGCCTTTTGTAGAATGAACCGGCGAGTTACGTTCGTATGCCAGGTTAAGTTGAAGAGACGGAGCCGAAGCGAAAGCGAGTCTGAAGAGGGCGAATTAGTATGCGGATGTAGACCCGAAACCAAGTGACCTACCCATGTCCAGGTTGAAGGTGCGGTAAAACGCACTGGAGGACCGAACTCGTGTACGTTGAAAAGTGCTGAGATGAGGTGTGGGTAGCGGTGAAATTCCAAACGAACTTGGAGATAGCTGGTTCTCTCCGAAATAGCTTTAGGGCTAGCCTCGGAATTAGGATCGTGGAGGTAGAGCCACTGTTTGGACTAGGGGCCCGTCATGGGTTACCGAATTCAGATAAACTCCGAATGCCATCGATTTATGTCCGGGAGTCAGACGGTGAGTGATAAGATCCATCGTCGAAAGGGGAACAGCCCAGACCACCAGTTAAGGTCCCTAAATATATGTTAAGTGGAAAAGGATGTGGAGTTGCATAGACAACTAGGATGTTGGCTCAGAAGCAGCCACCATTTAAAGAGTGCGTAATAGCTCACTAGTCGAGTGATCCTGCGCCGAAAATGTACCGGGGCTTAAACATATTACCGAGACTGTGGATGCCACCATTAGGTGGCGTGATAGGAGAGCGTTCTAAGGGCGATGAAGGCAGACCGTGAGGACTGTTGGAGCGCTTAGAAGTGAGAATGCCGGTATGAGTAGCGAAAGATAGGTGAGAATCCTATCCACCGTATGACTAAGGTTTCCTGGGGAAGGCTCGTCCTCCCAGGGTTAGTCGGGACCTAAGCCGAGGCCGAGAGGCGTAGGCGATGGATAACAGGTTGAGATTCCTGTACTAGTTAAACTTGTTTGAACAATGGAGGGACGCAGGAGGCTAAGGAATGCACCCGATTGGAAGTGGGTGTCCAAGCCGTAAGTCTGAAGTCGAGTCAAATGCTTGATTTCTTAAGGACAAGCGGTGATGGGGAGTGAAATTTAAGTAACGAAGTTCCTGACGTCACGCTGCCGAGAAAAGCTTCTAGTTAGAGTTTAACTACCCGTACCGCAAACCGACACAGGTAGTCGAGGAGAGTATCCTAAGGTGAGCGAGAGAACTCTCGTTAAGGAACTCGGCAAAATGACCCCGTAACTTCGGGAGAAGGGGTGCTGATCGCAAGATCAGCCGCAGTGAAAAGGCCCAGGCGACTGTTTATCAAAAACACAGGTTTCTGCAAAATCGTAAGATGACGTATAGGGGCTGACGCCTGCCCGGTGCTGGAAGGTTAAGGGGATGAGTTAGCGTAAGCGAAGCTTTGAACTGAAGCCCCAGTAAACGGCGGCCGTAACTATAACGGTCCTAAGGTAGCGAAATTCCTTGTCGGGTAAGTTCCGACCCGCACGAAAGGCGTAACGATCTGGGCACTGTCTCAACGAGAGACTCGGTGAAATTATAATACCCGTGAAGATGCGGGTTACCCGCGACAGGACGGAAAGACCCCATGGAGCTTTACTGTAACTTGATATTGAGTGTTTGTACAGCTTGTACAGGATAGGTAGGAGCCGTAGAATCCGGAACGCTAGTTTCGGAGGAGGCGCAAGTGGGATACTACCCTCGTTGTATGAACCCTCTAACCCGCGCCACTAATCGTGGCGGGAGACAGTGTCTGGTGGGCAGTTTGACTGGGGCGGTCGCCTCCTAAAAGGTAACGGAGGCGCCCAAAGGTTCCCTCAGAATGGTTGGAAATCATTCGCAGAGTGTAAAGGCAGAAGGGAGCTTGACTGCGAGACAGACAGGTCGAGCAGGGACGAAAGTCGGGCTTAGTGATCCGGTGGTTCCGTATGGAAGGGCCATCGCTCAACGGATAAAAGCTACCCTGGGGATAACAGGCTTATCTCCCCCAAGAGTTCACATCGACGGGGAGGTTTGGCACCTCGATGTCGGCTCATCGCATCCTGGGGCTGTAGTCGGTCCCAAGGGTTGGGCTGTTCGCCCATTAAAGCGGTACGCGAGCTGGGTTCAGAACGTCGTGAGACAGTTCGGTCCCTATCCGTCGCGGGCGTAGGAAATTTGAGAGGAGCTGTCCTTAGTACGAGAGGACCGGGATGGACACACCGCTGGTGTACCAGTTGTTCCGCCAGGAGCATCGCTGGGTAGCTATGTGTGGATGAGATAAACGCTGAAAGCATCTAAGTGTGAAACTCGCCTCAAGATGAGATTTCCCATTGCCTTCGGGCAAGTAAGACCCCTGAGAGATGATCAGGTAGATAGGCTAGAAGTGGAAGTGTAGCGATACATGGAGCGGACTAGTACTAATCGGTCGAGGACTTAACCAAGTAGAACGTGGCAAGTAACTCGAAAGAGAATGTAGATATTATTCAGTTTTGAGAGGACAAAAGTTTTCTCAAGTGATAACGTAAGTTAGCACAGAGTGTGGTGACGATAGTGAGAAGGATATACCTGTTCCCATGTCGAACACAGAAGTCAAGCTTCTTAACGCCAAGAGTAGTTGGGGGATCGCCCCCTGCGAGGGTAGGACGTTGCCATGCGATTATTCCGGCATAGCTCAGTTGGTAGAGCATCTGACTGTTAATCAGGGTGTCGACGGTTCGAGTCCGCCTGCCGGAGTTTCATTTATTTGGAGAGTTGTCCGAGTTGGCCGAAGGAGCATCATTGGAAATGATGTAAACGGGTTAAAGCCTGTTTCAAGGGTTCGAATCCCTTACTCTCCGTATAATATGATCTGACCCGTTGGTCAAGTGGTTAAGACACTGCCCTTTCACGGCAGTAACATGGGTTCGAATCCCGTACGGGTCATTTTGGAGGATTAGCTCAGTTGGGAGAGCATCTGCCTTACAAGCAGGAGGTCACAGGTTCGAGCCCTGTATCCTCCATTCCAAAAGTGTTTTGGTCCTATGGTCTAGTTGGTTAGGACGCCTGCCTGTCACGCAGGAGATCACGAGTTCGAGTCTCGTTAGGACCGTTGCACCATTTTATATATATTATTTGGCTCGGTAGCTCAGTCGGTAGAGCAATGGATTGAAGCTCCATGTGTCGGCAGTTCGATTCTGTCCCGCGCCATTGTGAACGGTATAGTTCACTTAATTTAATAACAGTCACTTATTATCAATGATAGGGATATAGTTTAATGGTAGAACTACGGTCTCCAAAACCGTCAGTGTGGGTTCAACTCCTACTATCCCTGCCATGATGGCGGTAGTGGCGAAGTGGTTAACGCACCGGATTGTGGCTCCGGCACGCGTGGGTTCGATTCCCACCTACCGCCCTTTGAGTTCGTAATTGGAACTCAGTTTGTTAGATTTTTTTAGTTGCCTCTGTGGCGGAATTGGCAGACGCGCTGGACTCAAAATCCAGTTCCTTCACGGGAGTGTGGGTTCGACCCCCACCGGAGGCATTAAAATAATTAAAGTTTGTTTCGTGTAATTATCGTGTATTTTTTACACGGGTGATTACACTTTTTTATTTGTTATGGCGGTATAGCCAAGTGGTAAGGCAGAGGTCTGCAAAACCTTCATCGTCGGTTCAAATCCGTCTACCGCCTTTTGATCGAATACGATAAGAGCTTAACTCATTTTGGGTTAGGCTTTTTTGTTTGGGTTGCGAGTAATCCTGTTTAGGAGCGTTTGGTAAGATTACAGTTGGTTAGTTAGCAAAAAAATCCCTCCCTAAAGACATAATAATCGATAGGAAGAGATCAGTTTTTAAAATGCATCATTTATGTTTATTACGCCGACGTTGTTCAAGAAGTAATTTGATGCTAAAGAACATATCGGTGAAATCATAAGCTGCAAAAGCCATTAAAATAACACGTAGAAAAGTTGACAAATTTGCAGAAACTTTCAAGTAGTAGACAAAAAAGATTCCTACAATCAAGTCAAATATGATGTTATAAATAAGAATTTGTGGTTTCTTGGTAGGAAAGATTAGTTTCAACTCCCTTCGTATTCAATATACCAGTATACTGTAAAAGTAATAAAATAACACCTACCCGACAACCTGATAATTGGTTTTATAATAATTTTGATTACGGTATTTACTTACAAGAGCTTGTAGGGATTCTGGGACCGCACTATTTTGGGAGATTTCTAAAATTGCTCGATTATATGGTTTTTGATCAAGCGGCTTTAAATTCAGTAGGGTAGTGGCGGTCTTGCCTGCAAGGTTATCAACCTGACTATCGAAAGCATCTAACGCATCTGTACTAAGTTCGAAAAAGTGGTACGTAAAAATTGAGTTCTTTTGTATTGAATCAAAAGAATTCAAGACGGTGTAGCGCTGGGGAGTTTTAAAAATCGTCGGTTGATTTGAAAAATCGACTAACTGGAAGCTATCGTTATCGTTCTGATTAGCTAGTAGTAGTAACTTTCGCGAAGAATATTTTTTTTGAATCGATTTTAAAACGGCAGAGCTGCCGAAAGAAGTAGTAATTGTTTTAAACATTGAAACACCTCCAATTTTATAACCATTATAATGCTACAATGGACAAACTAAAAATATTAAAGTTCGATAAGGATATTAATTTGCGTTAAAATGGGTTAATGATGTCACATGGAGGGATTTTATGAAGATTACAATTTTAGGATACTATGGTGGTTATCCAAGTAAAAATACGGGGACTACCGGTTACCTAGTTCAAACCAAAGATACTAATTTATTGCTCGATGCTGGATCGGCTACTCTCTTAGAATTAGAAAAGCATCTCGATCCACTAGACCTAGACGCGGTTTTACTCACGCATTATCATCACGATCATACAGCCGATCTAGGTGTTTTACAGTACCGTTGGCAATTGAATGAGAAGAAAAAAGTTGCAACGTTGCCGATTTATGGACATACAGAAGATCCGCTAAATTTTGGTGCACTAACCTGGCCCAATGCGTCCAAGGGAATTAGTTATCAAGTAAATGATGTAATTAAAGTAGGGGGATTGAAGATTTCCTTTGAAAAAACACAGCATCCGGTAGCGGCATTTGCCACCAGAATTGAGGAAGTTGCCACGGGTAAAGTCTTTACCTTTACGTCGGATACGCGTTATTTCGCGCAATTAGCTGATTTTGCGCAGAATAGTGATTTGTTAATTACGGATACGAACTTTTTGAGTGATTATCAAGGAGTTAAATGGCACCTGACAACTAAAGAAACTGCGCAATTGTTTGATAACGCACATGCCCAACGTTTAATAATTAGTCACTTGTCGCCAAAGATTGATCCAAAAATAATGTTAGAAGAAACGCAACATTTTTCAGCAAATCCAACAAAAATTGAATTACCGGCTACCGGAAAAGTTATCGAATTATAAGGGTTTTATTATAAGTAAAAGTGTTTTGTTGGTATAAGGTTATGTTTGAAAATAGCTCCTTCGTGTATTGAACACTTTTACTTTAAAAGTATTATAGGTCGATAAGCAAAAACTTTAATCCCGAATTAAGGATTATTTTTAGTTATTTTTTATAAGTAAATTTAAAAATAGTTCTAGACAAACACCCGGTAAAACTGTATAATATTAACCATAAGACAGGTAATATTTAACGACGTTAAGGGGGACATACGTTATGGTTAATTTATATACTTCACCAAGTTGCACATCTTGCCGGAAAGCTAAGGCATGGCTTGAAGAACATGGTATTCAATATAAGGAAAGAAATATTTTTTCTGAACCTTTAAGTGCTGCAGAGATTAAACAAGTTCTGCAGTTAACTGAAAACGGTACAGAGGAAATCGTTTCTCGGCGCTCAAAGGTTTTCCAAGAATTAGATGTCGATTTAGACGATCTTTCTTTAAAACAATTAATTGATTTAATTGAAAAGAACCCTGGGTTACTTCGGCGTCCAATCTTAGTAGACGACAAGCGTCTACAAGTGGGATACAATGAAGATGAAATTCGGCGCTTCTTACCACGTAAGGTAAGACAGCTTGAATTGGCAAGGGCACAAAAGATTGCTAATTTATAATGATTAATTAGGTAAGTCGGTTCGCTGACGAGATCTTAAAAAGAATAGGTAAAGTTCAAACTAAGGGGCTAGGAAAATACTTTTTCCGGCCCCTCTTCATTTTTACTTGATTACAGACCAAAAATGGTTGAATCAGCTATGAAAGTGGAATTTTTAATGAATTTATGGGATAATCGTGGGGAACCTAATATATACTAATATTAGTGGGTTCTTTTCATTCAGTTTCGTTAAACTGGAGGTGCTGCTTAATGGAAATGGAACGAATTAATGAAGATACCATTCGAGTCAAGATCAGCTCAGAAGATTTGAGCGAAAGGGGAGTTACCTTCCTAGACTTGCTTGATAATCACAAAGAAATAGAAAACTTTTTTTATTCTGTATTAGAAGAAGTAGATACTGATCATCAATTTGCTAACAATGATGCAGTAACTTTCCAAGTTTTACCAAATCGTAATGGCTTAGAATTGTATATTAGTAAAAACCCCGCTAACGGAATGGAAGAGGCAATGAAATCAGTAGCGAAGAACGAATCACCTAGTAACGAAGAACTAGATGAAGTCTCTGATTTCTTGAAGAAAAAGCTTGCTGAAACTGATGGACAAGATGCCAATATGAGCAATCCGAGCCGTGATGCAGATCCGGCAGACTTTAATAGTTATGGTAGCGATAGTGACGACACCCAAACAAAGGTAATTAAACTTAACGATTTTGAAGGCTTACCAGGAATTGCGGCCGCGATTAGCGATGTGAACGGTCTGGATTCGGTCCTTTATCGCTATAAAGATAGTTACTATTTAGAGTTGGTTTTCTATATGAGTGAAAATACTCCCGAGTTGGTCAAGGATAATTTAGCTTTGGCGTACGAGTATGGCGATCAAACGTCAATTACTAGCGAAGTACTTCGCGAACACGGGAAAACAATTATTGATAGTGCTGCTTTAGAGTTAGCAAAACACTATTTTAAAGCGTAACGATTAGCCAGAAAACGGCTTTGAGGTTAGGGAAATCTGAACAGATTTTTCCTTAACCTCTTTTTTGTGGAAAAGTAGCTGCTATTTTATGAAAATGCGTAAAAACATTTATTTCCGCGAATAATCTCTTTTAGCTTGCGTATTTGCTAATAGAGGTGAATTTAATGAAGGTTGCATTAACAGAAACGGGGAAATTGGTGAAAGCCGCTACTGCAATTGCTAAGGGCAGATACTATTGCCCACAATGCCACCGGCCATTACGACTATGTGCAGGACGTTATCGAAATAAGTATTTTGCTCATGTAGCTGAGAATAAGCCAAAATTAGGGAGCGAAGAAAGTCGACGGCACAAAATTGGAAAAACACGACTTAGAGATTACTTTATGAAATTAGGCCTAGAAGTGCAGACGGAATATTATTTTCCAGACATTAAACGGCGTGGAGACGTGGTGGTGCGGGCACATGGCGAAATCTACGTGATTGAATACCAGTGTAGTCCCATCACGGTTTCGGAAATTCGCCAAAGAACGTACGATTACCAGCAAGTTAGTAAACATGTTTACTGGATTGCAGGACCGCAACACTGTAAGGAAAAGGGACTGCTAGCGACGATGCAAAAGTTTGGTCGGTACGCCACGCGCTACGGGTGGTGGTTTTTAGCGTGGGATGCTTTAGCCGATAATACACCGTGGTTGTTTTATCAAGTTTACCGGCAACTATTTGGCAAAGTCACCTACTTAAAACAGCCCCTGCTAGTAAATGATTCTAAAATTAGTATTCAAACTAAACCAAATTCTTTAACTAATTCAACGAACTTAATTAGGGAAGTTCGCCAACTTGAAAGACACGTGTTGGGAACAAAAATTGATCAACGTTATCTTAAGGTGCAACAGCTTTGTTATGAAAAGGGCCATTCTTTACTAGGGTGTCCGTGGGTGGTACACGTTCCCCAAAACTGTACGGATTTTTGGCATTTGAGTCCGCCAATTTTAAATCGGATTTGTATTTTACTTATGCTGGAAGAACCAAACGGTGTTAATGGTTGGATTAGTGAAGAGGTGGATCAAGAATTTTGGAATTACTTAGTTAATCATCATTGGATAGTTAAACGAGAGCAACGGTGGCAGTTTCGAGGGAGGGCAGTTACTTGGTTTCCGGATGCATCCACCAAAATAAATGCTTTGAAAGGTAATCTTAATGAATTGAGAAAGTAAATTGCTGGAAAGATTTTACAAAAAAGGCTGGAACTTAATCCAGCCTTTAAATTTGCTGTGGTATGAGAATAAGTCTGGCTAAATAAATTTCAAGACAACTCCCTGAATAGAATTTGTCTTGAAATTCTATTAATCAGAAAAATAATTTCGGTGCTCTTACAAGCTAAAGTGTCTCGGGAATAAATGAATTATCGTCATCAGATGCTAGTTTCAGTTTACAAACTGAAGCGAGGGTCTGGTAATCATAATGATCCATTAAAATGCCATATTCCTCATCTTTTACGTTAAAGATTACCGCAGCGGGGATGCTTTCGGCACCCATTTCATGGGCCAATTGTTGGTCATGTTTAAATTCCTTTTGGACCATTTCAGAACGCCGGTCATCTTCAAACATGGTTAAGTCTAAACCAACTTGTTGAGCAAGTTGACTGCCTAGTTCGATAGAATAGCTTTCGCCCTTGTCGATTACTGACTTTTGCATGGCAACTAAGAACTGGCGGCCTTTAGCACGCCCTTGGTAACAAGCAGCCTTGTAATCGAGGCAAGTTAAATACATGCGGTTAAATAGGTCGTTGTAATTACCATTTTTGACTTGGTTATGCTTCATATAGTTTAAGACAACCTGCATATTTAAAACCGGAAAGATTTTTAAATCTACTTTTTCCTCAGCACGGCCAAAATAGCGAATGGTCTCCTTTTCACATTTGAAGCATTCATCACCCCACGGAGTGATGAAAAGGTATGTTTCCAGCATTTAAATTCCTCCAAAGAATACGTAAGTCAAACTGATTATACTTTAACAAATTATGGCATAAAAGCAATTATTTTGCTTGAAAAACTCTGGAGAATGTTTAAAATAGTTGAGCGTGTTTCTATGATAAAATAGAAGAGGTTGTTAAATTGATTCGGGGGGATCCGTATGATTGAAGATTGGAATAGTTTTTTATTGCCGTATGCACAGGCTGTTTCAGAGCTAAAGGTTAAGCTAAGAGCAATGCGCACACAATTTTTAAGAAGTGACGAAGAAAGTCCAATTGAATTCGTTACTGGGCGTGTGAAGCCGGTAGATAGTATTAAAGAAAAGATGGTTCGGCGCCAAATTTTAGAAGAACGAATTGAACAGGATATGCAAGATATCGCGGGCGTGCGGGTAATGTGTCAGTTTGTAGAAGACATTTATCAGGTGGTTGACCTGATCCGAAAACGAACCGACATGACCGTGATTGAAGAGCGGGATTATGTGGAAAATGAGAAGCCGAGTGGGTATCGGTCGTACCACATCGTGATTGAATACCCAGTTCAAATGTTAACCGGGCAAAAGAAAGTCTTGGCTGAAATTCAAGTCCGGACTTTAGAAATGAATTTCTGGGCAACCATCGAACATTCGCTAAATTACAAGTTTAACGGTAATTTCCCTGCAGAGCTACGAACTCGCTTGCAGAAGGCATCCGTTAAGTCGTACGAATTAGATAAAGAAATGTCAGACATTCGTAAACAAATTTTATTAGCACAAAGGGAACAACGTGATGAATAAAATGAAAATAGCAATCTACCATTCAGGTGACGAACACTCGATCGAAGTCGGCCAAGATTTGAGCCAAATCTTACGGGAAAATCACATTGCTTTGGATGATCAAGACCCCACGGTGGTAATCACAATTGGCGGCGACGGCACTTTACTATCGGCAATCCAGAAGTACTTACCAATTATTGATCGAGTTCGCTTTGTGGGCGTTCATACGGGACATTTAGGTTTTTATACCGATTGGCGAGATTATGAGTTAGACGACTTGGTTAAGGCGCTGAAAAGCGATGGATGTTCCGAGATTGGGTATCCGTTATTAAATATTGACGTGATCCATACCGACGGAACGAAGGCTAATTATAAGGCGATTAACGAATCTACGTTACGGAAATTAAACGGTACTTTAGTTGCGGACGTTTTAATTGGGGATCAATTATTTGAGCGTTTCCGGGGGGATGGACTTTGCATTTCAACCCCGACCGGATCAACCGCGTATAACCGGTCGGTTGGCGGAGCAATCGTGCATCCGCAGTTAGAAGCAATGCAAATGGCGGAGATTGCTTCGATTAATAACCGTGTTTTCCGGACGGTGGGGGCTGCACTAATTTTAGCGCCAAATGAGACCGTTACGATTCGGCCTTTGCCAAGTTATCACCGAACTTACAATTTTACGGCGGATCGGCTAGGAATCTTAGATAAAAATGTGCAATCCGTACATTACGGAATTGCAGTTCCTAAGGTAAAGTTTCTTAAATACCGGCACACTGGTTTTTGGAACCGGGTGCGGAATTCGTTTATTGGTCAAATAGATGAAATTTAGTTGGCAAGTTCAAGATGAGTCCCCTCAACATCTACGAACTTTTTTGACACGGAAACGGATTTCCCGAGCACTATTAAAAAGTATTAAGTTTAATGGTGGGAAAATTTTAGTTAATGAGCAGCCGAAGCGAACTAACGAGATGGTGACTGCTGGTGACCAAGTAACCGTTGAATTACCGCCAGAGCCAGGGAACCCTCACGTGGTTCGGTCTCGTCAACCAATTGATGTGATTTACGAGGACCAGGACTACTTAGTGGTAAACAAGCCGCCATTTTTGCCAACGGTGCAGTCCGCCCGAAATCAAACGGATACCCTAGTAAATCGCGTTAAGAATTATTACGCGGAAAGGGATTATGAAAGCCAGGTTGTTCACGTGGTGACCCGACTTGATCAAGATACTTCGGGGCTAGTTTTGTTTGCCAAACACCGGTTTGCACATACAATTATGGACCAAGATTTACGACAACACCGGGTGCAAAAATATTATTTAGCAATGGCGACGGGAAGGTTTGCACAAAGTCACGGATTAATTGACGCCCCGATTGAAAGGGACCCAGCTTCCTTTATTAAGCGCAGGGTGGCCAGCGCTGGCAATGGGAAACCTTCAAAAACCGAATATTGGGTACTGGAGCAGACTGCTACGGATTCCCTGTTAAAAGTGCAGTTACACACTGGACGAACCCATCAGATTCGGGTTCATTTTAGTGAACTTCACCATCCGTTGATTGGAGATCCGCTTTATAACGAAACTTCCTTTAGGAGTTTACAAAGGCAGGCGTTGCACTGCTTTTCATTGAAGTTTGAGAATGTGTTTAGAGGAAAGAAAATTGACGTACAAGCGCCAATTCCAAATGACATGCTTGAATATTGGAAGAAAGAAAAGGATAAAGAATAATGGATAATACTCAAGCGATTTTTGATAAATTAAAATTAGAATTAAGTAAAGAAGATGCAAAGAGTTTCAAGGAAGACTTCCTTGACTTACATAATTATGATCAGGGGCGTTTTTTTGGGGAGCTAACCGGTCCTGAACGGCAACTGGTTTATCAATACCTCAGCCCAGATGAACTGGCGGACGCCTTTGACGAAATTGACGATGAGCCTGATTTGATTGCGGAATACTTAGATGAAATGACTCCGCGATATGCGGCAGCGTTGTTGAACGGGATGTATGATGATAACGAAGCCGACGTATTGGGGGCGGTTCGCAATGATAAGTTGCACAAGTTACTATCGTATATGCAACCCGTGGATGCGGCTCGCGTCCGGCAACTGCTAAAATACGAAGATAAGACGGCGGGGGCGTTGATGACTACCGAATTTATTTCGGTAGCGGTCGATGCCACGGTCGGTTCCGCAATGAACCAGGTTAAGCAAGAAGCCCAATATGCGGAAACTATTTCGTACATTTACGTAGTAAACGAATCTAACCAACTAATTGGGGTAATCTCCGTTAAGGACTTGATTGTTAATCCTGACGACGTATTTATTAAACGAATTATGAATACCAACGTGGTGTCGGTATTGGATAACGAAGACCAAGTTGAGATTGCCACTCAAATTCGGGACTACAATTTTATTGCGATACCGGTAGTCGATAAGAACAATAAAATGTTGGGAATCATTACCGTTGACGACATCATCGACGTAATTGACGAAGAGTCCGCCCAAGATTATTCACGGTTGGCCGGGGTTGGTACGGAAGACCTGTCGGAAAATCCTTGGGCAGCTTTCAAGAGCCGGATGCCTTGGTTAGTAACCATGTTATTTTTGGGATTGATCAGTGCGGTCGTGATTAGCCAATTCCAAGGGGTTCTTGACCGATTTGGCGTACTGGCAGTTTTCATCACTTTGATTACCGGGACGGCTGGTAACGCAGGTACTCAAAGTTTGGCGGTCGCAATGCGCCGGTTGGCAAATGACGAAGATGACAATAGTGGATTTAAAATTATTTTAAATGAAATTCTAACGGGACTTTTAACTAGTGTACTTACTGGTTTAGTGATTTTCGTCGTAGTATTGCTTTGGCAACACAACTTAATGCTTGGCATAATTGTTGGGGCAGCCATGTGGGGAGCTATTTTTATCGCTAATTTGGTAGGTAGTTTAATTCCGATTATTCTGGAAAAGTTAGGTCAAGATCCAGGGGTAGCTAGCGGACCACTGATTTCCACCGTTAGTGATATTATTTCAATTTTAATTTACTTTAACATTGCGACAATTTGCTTAGCGAACTTTCACTAGGACAGGTTAATTAATAGTATAAAAAGCATCGTGATAATTCCATGAATCAGGGGAATTACCACGATGCTTTTATTTTAGGATTAAACTAATTTCGAGCCGTGTAGTTCGGGAACGTGAAGTTGTTCAGCAATTTCAGCAGCGTTATCAACGGTGACGCCACCACCCGGCATTACGATGATGCGGCCCTTAGCGTATTCAACGGTTTCCTTGAGGTGGCTAAGCGTATCTTCAATGGGTTTAGTTAACGGACCACCATGGGTTAAGATCCGATCCACGTCGTGGTCAATCAGCCAATCAATACTAGCGGCTTGGTGCTCAACCGGAATCGCGTCAAAAGCCATGTGGAAGGTGATTTGCATACCACCGGCAGCACCGATTAATTGTTCCATTGCCTCTTCGTCAATGGTTCCTTGGGGAGTCAATGCACCGAAAGCTGCACCATCAACGCCAAGCTGTTGTGCTTGGAAAAGGTCGGCTTCCATCATTTTTAATTCAATATCGTTATAAACAAAGTTGCCGCCCCGGGGCCGGATCATAGCCATAACCGGAATGTGATGTTCGCTAGCGTATTTCTGGCTTTCCGCCATTACCCCGTGACTGACGGTAGTGCCGCCCACCGCTAAGTTGTCACAAAGCTCAATTCGATTAGCCCCGTTGGCAATTACCCGGGGAATGTCAGTGTAATTTTCTACTGGAACTTCTTTAAGCATAATTAACCTCGTTTTTATTTAAAGTAGACGCAAACCACTTCTGGAGCGGCAAAGTCTTTTTGAATAAGTTTAAGTTTACCATTCTCGGAATTTCTTTCAAATAAACTCAAGTTATTGGTGGTCTGGTTGCCACAAACAAGAAAACGCTCGTCAGCATTTAGGGCAAAATCACGGGGGAAACTGCCTGCAATGGCAAAATTTTGGATTAGTTCGAGGGTGCCATCGTCATTAACCGCAAAAACGGCGATTGAATCATGGCCCCGGTTGGATACATAAACGAAACGGTTGTCGCTAGTAATTCTAATTGCGGCGGCTCCATTATGTTGCTCCCAGTCGTCGGGGATGGTTTTTAGCGTTTGAACGTGACGAAATTCACCATTGTGGTAATTAAGCACTTCTACTTCACTTGCCAATTCACCAACTAAATAAGCCGTGTTTCCTTGTTGGTTAAATACAACGTGACGAGGGCCAAACCCTGGAGCAGTTTCGTACTTAGAAACCGTTTGGAAGCCGGTGGCTGCATCATAATCTAAAATAAATACTTCATCACAACCTAAATCACAGACCACAAGGTGCTCATCGGGAGTACGATCTACGTAATGGGGATGGGCTTCACTTTGTTCTGGACGCGGGCCGGAGCCTTGATTAGTAAAAGTGTGTGCTAAATTAAGGGTTCCGTCGGCTTGAATTTGATACGCATGAACGGTGCCTTCGTGATAATTAGCGTCAAAAACTAGGTGACGGTGTTCGTCTACGGTTACGTAAGCAGGCGGGGTTCCCGGCTGTACTAAATGTTGTAAAACTTGAGAACGATCGCCTAGTTGAGTTACCGAAACGCCTCCTTGATCTTGGTAACGATCGACAGCATACAGCATTTGCTGTTGACTTACCGTTAGATAGGTTGGGTTTTCTACTTTAGCAACTAATTGTAAGTTTTGGAGTTGTTTTTGGGTTGTATCAAGTTCAACTTGATAGATTCCTTCACTGGTTTGTTTGGTGTAGGTACCTAATAAAATGGTTTCAATCATAGCACTTGTGCTCCTCTCTAGGTAAAACTCACCGTTAAGTATAGCATATTTCACGGATTGAATACGTTTTCTGAAGGTGTGAGAACCCCACTATGGTACAATAAAATCATAATGAGTAAGGGGTGTGTTAAATGATTTCAGCTAAGGTAAAAAGTATTGGACCAGAGGCAATTGCTAAGCAAGATCGGTTAGCAATTTTGTTTGACGAAACCGCAACGCCAGATTTAAAGAAAATTGCGGTTGTCCAAGAAATTGAAAAAGATAATGATCAGCAATTTAATTTAAAAGCGGGTTCACAAATCGTAATTGGTGAACAAACCTATGACGTTAAATTTGTTGGTAGTTTGGTAAATCAAAATTTGCAAAGCATTGGTCACACGACGCTGGTTTTTAAAGAGGTACCTGAACAGCCGTTGGCGAGCGCAATTTACCTTAGCCCGGATGTTTTTCCCGACTTTAAAGTGGGGGAAACTATTCAATACAAGTGATTGGACGGTGAAAGTTGATGGAACGCAAGCCTAAAGTACCTAGGTGGAGAACGTGGTTTAACCAGTTAGTACTCAATAACCGGCCGGTCGTTAGTTTGATCATCGTGTTATTAGTGTTACTAATTTTATTTATGTTTTCAAAAGTTACCTGGATTTTCAAGCCGCTGGAAGACTTCTTTAAAATTGTGGGATTTCCCATTATTTTAGCGGGCGTTTTGTATTACTTGTTGAATCCGTTGGTTGATCGGTTAGAAAGCCGCTTTAAAATGAAACGGGTGGTTTCCATCAGTATTATTTTTGTCGGGGTGGCTATCTTAATCGTTGCTGGAGTAGTGGCGGTGATTCCCGTGATTCGGGAACAAACTGCAGCGCTAATTCAAAACTGGCCAGATTATTGGAACGCTGCTATAGAAAAAATCAATGGTATCTTAAATGACCCACGCTTAGGTGATTTTCAAAAGCAATTCCACGGAGTTAGTAGCGAAACTATTCAATCGTGGTCAAAGAAAGTAACGAGCGTTGCCAATAATACGGTCACTTCGTTGGGAAGCGTATTGAGCTTAATTACGAAGGTGGTGATTGGCATCATCACCATGCCGTTTATCTTGTTTTACTTATTGCGGGATGGACATGACCTTCCAGAATACCTAGCGAAGACTTTTCCCGTACGGTATCGGCCTCAATTTCTCCAGATCCTTGGTGAAATTAATACCCAATTAAGTCAGTATATCCGGGGACAGTTAGTGGTCGCATTCTTCGTGGCCCTGATGTTTTTTATTGGTTACTTAGTAATTGGGCTAAAATTTGCACTTACCCTCGCAGTTGCGGCAGGATTTTTAAATTTAATTCCTTACTTGGGGTCGTTTTTAGCAATGGTTCCTTCCATAGTAATTGGCGCGTTCATCTCGCCGGTGATGTTGGTCAAGGTGCTGATTGTTTTTGCAATTGAACAAACGTTAGAAGGCCGTTTCATTTCACCATTAGTTTTAGGAAGCAACCTAGCGATTCATCCGGTAACTATTTTGGTGGTTTTACTAGCGTCGGGACAAATGTTTGGTTTGGTTGGTGTGATTTTTGGGATTCCTGCTTATGCAGTGTTAAAGGTACTGTTTATCCACGGTTTTGAGCTTTTCAAGCGTCGGGTAGGCGGTTACGAACAATAGCTAATTTGCAGAATGAAAAAAGTAGTGTTAGTATGCGGATGGAGCCCGTGTTACGCGGATATCGAAGGGATTTCGTTTGAAACGATTCGGGGACTTCACGAACGTAGATACTCGCCGCGCAATACCGAGTGTCTACGTTTTTAATTTTAAGACTAAATGGAGATTAAAAATGACAAATCATATTGTATTATTTGAGCCGTTAATGCCGGCTAATACCGGAAATATTGCCCGAACTTGTGCGGGAACTAACGCGGTATTACATTTAATTAAGCCACTGGGTTTTGAAATCAGTGATAAGACTTTAAAACGGGCCGGCTTAGATTATTGGGACAGCGTTAAGGTGGTTTACCACGATAACTTACCTGATTTTTTAGCGACCGTTAAGGATCGAAAACGACTTTTTGTGGTTTCTAAATTTGCTTCAAAAGCTTATACTCAAGCTGATTATACTGGAGCTGAAGACGACGTGGATAACTACTTTCTTTTCGGGAAGGAAACGACTGGACTACCGGAAGCCTTTATGCGCCAATATGCGGATTGTGCAATCCGTATTCCGCAAAATGACCAACATATTCGGGCATTGAACCTATCAAACTCGGTAGCAATTGTGATATACGAAGTTTTACGACAACAGGAGTTTCCTAACTTAGAAATTAGTCATGAATACGAAAATGATAAATTGAAATAGGGTTAGATATGGCAAAAGCAAAGAAAAGGCGTAAAACAACGCGCAAACGAAAGAAGCAACAAAGCCTCCCTACCCAAAATTTATTGGGGCTGGCGTACGTACTGGTTGCCCTTTTAGGTTATTTTGGCCGGGGATTCTTAGGAATGCTGGTTGCCAATATGTTTCGAATTTTTGTGGGGAGCCTAAGCCCGCTGGGGTTTGTATTGCTATTTTTTTATGGGCTCTACCTGCTATTTATGGGACGGGAACTACGGTTTAAAGGCGCTAGCGACCGGGTAATCGGGCTTAGCTTAACCATGATTGGTTATTTACTTTGGGTCGAGTACCGGTTTGCAAGCGGGCTAAATTTGGAAAGCGGGTTTGTTGCCCGGGCCGTCGAGGGAATCGAACGATCCTTTTTAGAACAAATCACCACTAACGATATTGGAGGAGGTTTGCTAGGGGCGGTCTTTTATAGCGGCACGCACTTCTTGTTGAGTGAGATTGGCAGCGCCATTTTAGCAATTGTTTTGATGACGGTGGGCTTAGTAATCCTCTTTGGCATTCCTTTTGATGAAGTTCTATCAAAGACGGGTCTCGCAATTCTTTGGATTACACAGCGGTTAATTGAAGGAATTCGGGCATTAACCCGCGGCGTTTGGGACTGGTGGGAACAGCTAGATTTTACGATTAGCAAACCGGATGTTAAACGAACCCCCATGGAGAGGAAGCCGCCGGAGGATGGTGCTACTAAACAGTCCGTTAAGTCAGAAAGGACGCGCGTAGAGCTAACTACCGAAGAACCGGTGATCGATGGGACTCGTGGTATTGAGCACCCCGCGGAGCCAAAGATTGAGATTTCAACCAATAACCAACGAAATCCGCGGAAACCTAAGAATCAGGAAAAGCAATCAACTGCTAACCCGGAAGTGGGATTTGAAAGCGAGAATAAGTTGAATCCTAACTATCGGTTGCCATCTTCAACCTTGTTAACCGAAATTCCGCAAGCTGACCAAAGCTCAGAATACGATTCAATCAAAAAGAACACCCAAATTTTACAGGACACTTTGAATAGTTTTGGGGTGGACGCCTCGGTAGAAAGCGTGAAAATGGGGCCATCAGTCACCGAATATGAAATTCATCCGGCAATTGGGGTGAAGGTTAGCAAAATCGTTGGTTTGGCGGACGACTTAGCCTTGGCTTTGGCTGCTAAGGATATTCGAATTGAAGCGCCCATTCCAGGAAAATCATTGGTTGGAATTGAAGTCCCTAACCGGACGATATCAACGGTTTCGTTCCGTGACATCATTGAATCCCAACCAGCGCACCCAGATGATCCGTTAAAAGTACCCATTGGGCGTGACGTTTCGGGTAACCTAGTTGAAGCTAACTTAGTTAAGATGCAACATTTGTTAATTGCCGGGGCAACAGGTTCAGGGAAGTCGGTAATGATTAACGTAATTATTACCGGGTTGCTAATGAATGCCCGACCTGACGAGGTTAAGTTGATTTTAATTGATCCTAAAAAGGTTGAGTTGGGAATTTACAATGACATTCCTCACTTATTAACCCCGGTAGTTACCGATGCGCGGAAGGCTGCTAAAGCATTACATAAAGTGGTTGCAGAAATGCAGCACCGCTATGATTTGTTTGCGGAAATGAATCAGCGTAATATTAAAAGTTACAACGAATTCATTGAGGAAAAAAATGCAGCGGACGGTGGAAAACGGCCAAAAATGCCGTACATTGTCGTAATTGTGGATGAGTTAGCGGACTTGATGATGGTGGCTTCTAACGAAGTGGAAGATGCGATTATTCGTTTAGCTCAACTAGCGCGGGCTGCTGGAATTCACATGATTATCGCTACCCAGCGGCCTTCGGTTGACGTGGTAACGGGATTGATTAAGGCTAACGTACCTTCCCGAATTGCGTTTGCCGTAGCCTCGGGAACCGATTCACGAACCATTATTGATGCTAACGGTGCTGAAAAGCTCCTTGGCCGAGGAGATATGTTATTCTTCCCAATGGGCAAGAACAAGCCAGAGCGGGTTCAAGGAGCATTCATCTCGGATCACGACGTTAAGGAAATCGTTGATTTTGTTAAGCAGCAACAAACTGCAGAATACGATGATCAACTAAACGTTACGGATCAAGAAGTTGCCGAAACTGAAGCTACTGACGAATTGGATGAATATTATCCGGAAGCCGTTGAGTTAGTAACGGAAATGCAACGAGCAAGCACGTCCATGTTGCAACGGAAGTTTCGAATCGGTTACAACCGGGCAGCGCGGATCATTGATCAGCTTGAGGAAAATGGGGTGATCGGTCCGCAAGAAGGTAGTAAGCCGCGTAAAGTTTACCGTACTAAAGATGAGCAATAGCTATCCTTAATGTTTTGAGGACAATTTCAAAAAGACGGGACTGTGCCAAAAGTCTCTAAACAAAAAACGGTTCATGAGGTGAAACTTCCTCATGAACCGTTTTTATTTTGGCATTTTGACTTCAATAGAGCCAAAACGTGTGCCAAAAGCAGTTGGTTCCGCTTAACCAAAAAATTGACCATCATGCCCAATTCAGGCATCATGGTCAATTTTCAGTTAATGCTCGCAAACTACCCGACTTTTGTCCCACGCTCGTCTCTTTTATATCTAGATGTTTAAGCACCCAGGAGTTGGGCAAGGGGGGCGTAAAGTACGCTGCCCAGGGTCAAGATAATCATAATCCAAACAAAGACCATGATGACCTTTTGCAGACCGCTCTTTTTCTTCTTTTTATTATTATACATTTAAAAACACTACTTTCTCATGATTTACAGCAATTCTACAATAAGTAATTTTTTTAGGCAAATCCAGGGATGAATCCCCCACTTTTTCTCCACCTCGTAAAACAAGTGAAAACCCTATTCGTATCAAGCTTTTATAGAATGTTTAAATTTAATAAAAAATTGGGAAAAAACATTTGTAATTAAGTGGTGGAAAGTGGGGGGAAGTGGTAATATTGTTATAGATTTAGTTGACGGAGGCGGTTTCATGTTCATGGGTGAATTCGAACATTCATTGGACAACAAGGGACGTTTGATCATACCATCTAAATTCCGCGATCAACTAGGCGAGGATTTCGTAATTACGCGAGGGCTAGATGGATGCTTATTTGGCTATCCCTTGAGTGAATGGAAACTCGTCGAAGAAAAGCTTAGTCAACTACCATCTAATAAGAAAAATAATCGGGCGTTTGTTCGTTTTATGTTTGCTGATGCAGCCCAATGTAACTTTGATAAGCAGGGAAGAATTATCATTCCTAAGAAGTTGCGAGTCCACGCAGATTTGCAAAAAGAATGTGTTTTAGTAGGGGTTTCTAACCGAATTGAAATTTGGAATAAGGCCCGCTGGGAAGCTGCTATCGAAGAAACTGAAGCGAACTTTGACGATATTGCCGAAAATTTAATTGATTTTGGATTGTGATATAAATGACAGAATTTAAACATACCACCGTGCTATTGGAAGAAACCGTTGCTGGATTGAATATCCGCAAAGACGGCGTTTATGTGGATTGTACCCTTGGCGGGGGCGGCCACAGTCAGTTGATTTTATCTAAGCTGGGCTCTACAGGTCATTTGTATTCGTTTGACCAAGATCAAACAGCGATTGATTACAATCAAGATCATTTGGCACCATACATAGCAAATCAGCAAGTAACCTTTATTAAGGCTAATTTTAGAAACTTAAAAAATGAATTAAACCAACGAGGAATTGATCACGTTGATGGGATCCTATACGACTTAGGGGTTTCCTCACCGCAATTCGACGATGCCCAGCGAGGCTTTAGCTATCGCTATGACGCACCGCTTGATATGCGCATGGATCAGAGTCAAGAATTAACGGCCCAAGCGGTAGTCAACGAATGGTCGTACAACGATTTGGTCCGGATTTTCTTCCGTTATGGAGAAGAAAAGTATGCAAAGCAAGTTGCACGGCGAATAGAAAAAGTCCGCGAGCAACATCCTATTGTAACTACCGGGGAACTAGTCGAGATTATTAAAGAAGCAATTCCGGCGGCAGCGCGCCGTACGGGCGGTCACCCCGCTAAACGGGTGTTTCAAGCAATTCGAATTGCGGTCAATGATGAGTTAGGGGCTTTAGAAGAATCATTGGAACAAGCCTTAGATTTGTTAAACGACAACGGTCGGATTTCAGTGATTACGTTCCAATCGCTGGAAGATCGCTTAGTAAAACGCATGTTTAAAGAAAAGACAGAAATTGGTGATTTACCGGCTGGACTACCAGTTATTCCAGCTGATAAAAAACCGCATTTTAAATTGGTTAATCGTAAACCAATCGTTCCTTCTGAGGACGAACTAAAGGAAAATCGTCGAGCACATAGTGCAAAATTAAGAATTATCGAAAAGTTACAGGAAGGGTAGACGCCAATGGCTCAAAATAATGATTATGCTGGTCGTTCAAGAATGATTAACGAACCAACTTCAATTGCCGGAGTAGGGAAAAAAGAATTAAAAAAAGCCCGGGAGGTTGTAACTGCTCGACAACTGCCCTTGTCGAAGTTTGAAAAGTTTTTGATAACATTTTGCGGATTTATTTTGGTAGGGTTAATGCTTACCGTTGTTTCTGGTAAAATAAGTTTATCTAATGCACAGCATAAACTTGAAGCAACACAAGAGAAGACAACGGCCTTATCAAGCAAAAATACAACTATGAAACAAGAGGTTAATCAGTTATCCGACCAAAATCGGTTAAATAAAGTTGCTAAAAAGGCAGGCCTTTCTCTTAATTCAGAGAATATAAGGAATGTAAATAAATGATGAACCCAAAAAAGCGAACGACTAATACTACGGAAACTCAGCACAATCGGATGATGTTTGGAAAATGGTTTTTATTGATTGTAGCAGGAGTATTTATAGTGATTGTTGGGCGCTTTTCTTATATTGCCATTAATAAGACGATTGAAAGCGTCAATCTCAGCAGTCAAGCCAAACGGCTATACACGGACAATAAAACTATTAAGGCTAAACGAGGTTCCATTTTAGATACCAACGGGAACCCGATTGCCGAGGATACTAGTACATATTCGATTTACGCGGTGGTAAGTAAAAAGCAGGTGGGCCCAAATCGCCAACCGCTGTACGTAACCGATAAAAAGAAAACGGCGCGCGTACTGAGCAAGTATCTACCAATTAGCTACAAAAAAGCGTTAAAAACTTTGAGTCCTAGTAATCCCAAGACTTTCCAAGTGGAATTTGGGAGTGCGGGAAATAACATTTCCGTAGCAACTAAGGAAAAAATTGAAAAATACAAATTAACCGGGATTAACTTCGTTTCCTCGGAAGCGCGCTTATATCCTAACGGGGTTTTCGCCTCAAACTTAATCGGCTTTGCCCAACAGTCCCAAGAAAAGGGTAGCGATACCACGCAACTTTCAGGAGTTATGGGGCTCGAAAAGATGTTGAACAAGCAGTTGACGGGAACCGATGGGGAAAAATCCTTACAAAAGGATAAATTTGGTTACCAATTGCCGGGATCACAGGTAGAACGTCCAGCGCGGGATGGAAGCACGGTCTACACCACCTTAGATCAACGGTTACAAACCATCATGGAAAGCACGGTCAGCAAAGTACAGTCTCAGGCACATCCTGAGTCGATCGGGGCAACTATCATGAACGCTAAGACCGGGGCAATTTTAGCAACTACCCAACGTCCAACGTTTAATGCCTCCACTAAGAAAGGCTTGTCCAAAGCTTGGAATAACGGTTTAGTACAGGATACTTATGAACCGGGCTCAACCATGAAGATTTTCACCACCGCTGCTGCAATTGATAGTGGTAATTTTGACCCAGATGAGGTGTATAAGTCGGGTACCTACGAAATCGATGGGCAGGTAGTGCCCGATTGGAAGCGGGAAGGCTGGGGATTAATTTCCTACGAAAAAGGATTTGCCCTTTCTAGTAACGTGGCAATGGCCCATTTGGAACAAAAGATGGGTGCCAAAACTTGGAAGAAGTATATTAAACGATTCCACCTACTAGAATCAACTAACTCTGGTTTAGAAGGCGAATCTAAAGGCAGCATGCAGTTTGACTATCCAATTGAGCAAGCGGACACCGCCTTTGGGCAAGCAATTAACGTGACGGCCATGCAAATGTTGCAAGGTTTCACCGCGATTGCTAATAATGGACAAATGGTGAAGCCACAGTTTGTTAAAAAAGTGGTGAACCCCAACACGGGAAAAACGACCTACCAAATGAAAACCAAAAAAGTGGGCCGGCCAGTGAAAGCTAAAACTACTAAAGAAGTCCGTAAGCTAATGCAAGATGTGGTTTACAAACCATACGGAATCGGGAGCGACTTTAAGCTGAAGGGTTACCGGATTGCGGCAAAAACCGGTACAGCGCAAGTTGCAAGTAACGGGAACTACGCTTCTGGTGACGACAGCTACCTGTATTCGGTAGCCGCGATGGCTCCTGCAAAAAATCCGAAGTACATCATGTACATTACGATGAAAAAACCAAACTTGCCTGCGGATAAGACGGCAACCCAGTTACTAGATGAAATTTTTGGGCCAGTGATGAAGCAGGCCCTTGAACAAGATAAATCCACTGCGAATACGGACATTAATAGTTCCATTGAAGTACCAAACGTGGTGGGTAAAGATGCTGACGACGCGGTGAAGGAATTGGGTAAAAATAACGTAGCTGTGGTTCGGTTAGGTAATGGGAGCCGGATTTTGGCACAATCGGAATCGGCCGGTAGTAAGTTGTTAGTGGGCCAGCGGATTCTTTTGAATACCGGAGGAACGGTTACCATGCCGGACCTTACGGGATGGTCCAAAAACGACGTGATTAAACTTGCTAAAATGTTTAACATTGAAGTTAAGTACCAAGGTAAAGGTTTTGTAGCCGGTCAGTCGGTCGCCAAAGGAACCACGCTTCAATCAGGAATGACCATGACGGTAACACTCAAAAAATAGCATAGGAGAAGAAAAATGAGTAACTTGTTAGCGGGCGGCTTAAGTGCCGTAATTACTTTAATAGGGATGCCCAGTTTTATCCATTATTTCCGGGCACGGAACGAAGGGCAAATGATCCGAGAGGAAGGCCCCAAATGGCATCAAAAGAAATCTGGGACACCCACGATGGGAGGACTAGTTTTCATCGTGGCCATTATCGTGGCTGCGATCATCAGCGGGTTAGCGTTCCATTTATTGACCACCAACCTAGTGATGCTCCTTTTCGTTCTTTTAGAATTCGGTTTGATTGGTTGCTGGGATGACAGTATTAAATTATTAAAGCGGCAAAACGAAGGTTTTAAAGCTTGGCAAAAGCTGCTTGGCCAAATCATTGGCGGATTGATTTTTTACTGGGTCATTAAAGAAACTGGCGTAGCCTTGCAATTATCAATTCCCGGAATCGGAGTTTGGCATCTAGGCGGTTGGTACGCACTATTTGTAATTTTCTGGTTAGTTGGCTTTTCCAATGCAGTCAACCTTTCGGACGGACTGGATGGTCTAGTTGCTGGTTTATCGACGATTGCGTTTGCTACTTACGCAATTATTGCTGCGAAGCTCAATCAACCTGCAGTGATGCTATTTTGCTGGGCGGTGGTTGGCGCAATGTTAGCCTTTCTCGTATTTAACCACAAACCAGCCAAGGTCTTTATGGGAGACATGGGCTCCTTAGCATTGGGCGGTGCCTTAGGGGCGGTTTCCATCATTTTGAATCAAGAATTGTCACTACTACTGGTGGGAATCGTATTCGTATTGGAAACCCTCAGCGTAATTTTACAAGTACTGTCCTTTAAGCTAACCGGACGCCGAATTTTTAAGATGAGTCCCATTCACCATCATTTTGAAATGTTAGGCTGGAGTGAATGGAAAGTCGACACCGTCTTTTGGATTGTTGGATTGATCGGTGCGCTAATTACGTTAATTAGCATTTGGTAGGGAGATTATAGAATGAAAGCATTAGCAGAGATAAAGGATTTAGCAAATAAGAATATTCTCGTTTTGGGGATGGCAAAGAGCGGAGTTAGTGCCGCTCTTTTGTTGCGTAAACTGAATGCGCAGGTATTAGTAAATGACGCAAAGGCAGAACAACCGCAAGAACTGATTGAACAACTTAAAAAGGCTGACGTCCAAATGATTTTAGGCAGTCACCCAAAGGGAATCTTGGCTCAGCATCATATTGAATTAATCGTCAAGAATCCCGGAATCCCGTATACAAACCCAGTTTTGGTAGCTGCTAAGGAGCAAAACGTGCCAATCATTGCCGAACCTGAGTTGGCATACCGGGTGATGGACAGCGAATTAATTGGGGTAACCGGTAGTAACGGAAAAACAACCGTTACCACGATGATTCAACTAATGCTAGATCAGCAAGATCATCATGCAGCATACGTGGCGGGAAATATTGGAGTTCCTGCGACTACGGTAGTGCAAAAGGCTACTGCCAACGACCGGGTCGTAATGGAGCTATCTAGCTTTATGCTCGCCGGGATTGACCAGTTGCACCCCCACATTGCCGTGGTTAACAACATTTTCTCTAACCACTTAGATTGGCACAAAACTCGGGAAAATTACGTTAATGACAAGATGAGGATCACGGAGAACCAAACCAAAGATGATTATTTTGTCATTAACTGGGATAATCCTGAATGGCAACAATTAGCGCAACGGACTGCGGCGCAGGTCGTTCCGTTTTCCCGCCAAGGTTTAGTTGAAAACGGGGCCTACGCCAAGGATGGACAATTATATTTCAAAAATGAACGGATCATGGCGGCCGATGAAATCGGGGTGCCTGGGGACCAGAACGTTGAAAATGCGCTCGCGGCAATTGCCGTGGCTAAGATTGAAGGGGTTGCTAATAAACATATTAAGCAGGTTCTCCAAACTTTTAGCGGGGTCAAACACAGGATTCAATACGTAAAAACCTTAGCCGGCCGCCAATTCTATAATGATTCAAAAGCAACCGACATCGAAGCAACGCAGGTGGCTTTAAAGGCCTTTCAACGGCCAATCATCTTGATTGCGGGAGGTTTAGACCGGGGAGACGACTACACTCGACTGGTGGCTGATTTGAAGCCCCACGTTAAGGAAGTGATTGTTAACGGGCAAACTGCTGCGCACATGCAGGAAGCTGCACAGGCGGCGGGCGTTAAAGTCGTTAAGGACAGCCCGCGGGTTAAGGATTCGGTTGCCATCGCCTTTGAAGACAGCCAACCTGGAGACGTAATTTTACTTTCACCAGCTGCAGCAAGTTGGGATCAATACCAAACTTTTGAAGAACGGGGCGATGAATTCATCACCGCCGTGGAAAATTTATCGAAGGAAAAAGGAGATGTTACTAAATGAGACTGATGGTTTCAGGAGGCGGAACTGGCGGCCACATTTACCCAGCACTTGCCCTTATTAAACAAGTTCGGGAAGTCGAACCCGATTCAGCAGTACTGTATGTGGGAACGCATAAGGGACTGGAAAACAAAATTGTTCCCAATGCGGGGATCGATTTTAAAACGATTAAAATTCAAGGATTTAAACGTTCATTATCATTAGAAAACTTTAAAACAGTGGGACTGTTTTTGAGTAGCGTGGTTAAGGCGCGTAAAATGATTAAGGAGTTTAAACCAGACGTTGTACTAGGAACTGGAGGATACGTCAGCGGGGCGGTAGTATTTGCCGCCAGCATGATGGGGATTCCAACGGTGATCCACGAACAAAATAGCGTGGTGGGGGTCACCAATAAGTTCTTAAGCAAGTTTGTTAAGAAGATTGCAATTTCCTTTGAAGCAGCAGAAGACCAATTTCCCAAAGAAAAAGTGGTTTTAACTGGGAATCCGCGAGCAACCGAAGTAGTTAAAATTACTCCGCAATCGCTAAACCAATTTGGCTTAAAAGATGACGTGCCCACCGTGTTAATTTTTGGCGGTAGCCGTGGAGCAGAAAAAATTAACGAAGTAACCATGCAATCTTTGAATGAATTAGTAAAACGTAATTACCAAACGATTTTCGTGACCGGGCGAGTTCATTTTGATAACTTAACTAAGGACGTTGACCTAACCCCTTATAAAGGGAAAGTGGCGGTGCTACCGTACATTGCTGATATGCCAGCAATGCTTCCTCGAATGGCAGTCGTGGTAGGTCGCGCGGGAGCAACAAGCTTAGCCGAACTTACTTCCCTGGGAATTCCGTCAATTTTAATTCCAAGTCCGTACGTCACAAATGATCACCAGACTAAAAATGCGCGCAGCTTAGTCGATCAACACGCTGCAGAAATGATTACGGAAAATGAGTTAACTTCAAAGACTCTGTTAACTAAGTTGGATGATTTGATGCTCGATGACCAAAAACGTAAGCAGATGGCCGAAAATACTAAAAAATTGGGACAGCCGCAAGCAGCAGAAAAATTGTACGCAGTTTTGAAATCAGTAATCAAAGCTTAACGGGTGATGCCAATGAAAAAGAAAAAAGATGATGAAAATCTAACCCCGTGGGCCCGTTATCAAAAAGAGCATAACCAACGTAACCGGACTAAAAAGAGTTCTAAATTAGGTGGCGCAAAGCGTGGTACTGCAAAAAAGCACCCGGGGAAAAAGCGTAATAAGTTAACCCAAAAGAAAGTCCGCCAGCCTTTACACATTGGTAAAGGAATTAAAATTGGTTTGCTTAGCTTGATTGGGATCTTGATTTTAGTTACGATTTACCTCTGCGCTCCCATTAGCCGGGTACAAACCATTGCCGTGCAGGGGAATAAACGGGTGGAAAAAAGTGACATTTTAAAGAAAGTAACCGTAAGGAAAAATGACGTGATTCCGGCGACCTGGTTTAAGGAACGGGGCGACGAAGCGCGTCTAATTCACAAGCTACCGGATTTAAAGGATGCTCAAATCTCGGTCTCGTTATTAGGTAACGTCAAAATTAAAGTGCGTGAAAACGCCGTAATGGGATACGTGGTGCGCAACAAATACTACTACGCAGTTCGACAAGACGGCACGGTATCTAAAAAAAGCGCTACCCAACCAGATGGTGATTACCCGGTTTTCCGCCAGTTTAAAGATAATCAGGTTTTGAAACGTTTCCTGAGCGAATACGCGAAGTTACCTAATGAAGTGCAAAACGACGTTGCAGAAGTTGACTATACGGCAACCAAAAAAGAACGACACCAGTTGCACTTCTTTATGAATGACGGTAATGAAGTATATGCGGTTTTAAATACCTTTGCTAAGAAAATGAAGTACTACCCGGAAATTTCAGCAAGCATGAAAAAAAGGGGAATAGTGGACCTACAAGTCGGTGCATACTCGTATCCGCGGGGGCAAAGTGATGAATCGTCAACTAGTTCGACGTCGACTGACCCGACGGAAGAGGGAAGTCAATCGTCCGACAGCAAAAAAAAATCACTAAGTGTTGAACCCTCCGCGAAGAGTAAATCAGCAGATTCATCAAGTAGTTCTTCAATTGACAACGTTGACTACCAAACCCAACAACGACGGGCTACGCAAAATAGTGTGCAAGGTTTTACAGCGACTGATGAAGAGAACCCAGATGGAAACTAAGAGGGCTAAGAACCATTTTGACCGGCAATTAGTTGAAATAAGCTGTAATTTTAGTGGAATTCTGCGTTCTAAATAAAGAATGAATATGGTAAACTAATTAATATATGTGATAAGTATATAAATGAAACAGTTAAACGACTAGGAGGTTCCTTTATTATGGATAATTCAGGAATTTACGTTGGACTGGATATTGGAACCACCTCAATAAAAGTTATTGTTGCTGAATATGTCAAAGGACAAATGAACGTTATTGGTGTGGGAAGAGAGCCCTCAGATGGAGTCAATCGTGGTGTAATCGTTGATATTGATAAGGCAGCGATTGCCATTAAGCGGGCTATTGAAACTGCAGAGCGCAAAGCAAATATTCAAATCCAAGATGTAGTGGCTGGTATTCCAGCTAATTTATTAAGAATCGAACCCGTACGGGGAATGATCGCTATCTCAGATAGTTCACGCGAGATTAATAATCAAGATGTGATTGAAGTTTCTAATGCGGCGTCTGTACATAATTTACCTCCGGAACAAGAAGTGGTAGATGTGCTTCCGGATGAGTTTATTGTGGACGGTTTCGACGGTATCAAGGATCCAAGAGGGATGGTAGGGGTTCGCCTGGAAATGAACGGCGGATTGATTACCGGACCTAAAACAATCATCCATAATTTGAAGAGTGCGGTTCGTCAAGCGGGATTGAACTTGGTGGACGTTGTAGTTAATCCACTAGCACTGGGTAAAACAATCTTAAATGATGGTGAACAAGATTTTGGTACAATTACGTTAGACTTAGGCGCAGGCCAGTCGACGGTGGCAGTGATTCATGACCACCACCTCAAGTACACTTTTGTCGAACAAGAGGGTGGCCAATTTGTAACCAAGGATATCTCAGTGGTATTGAACACCTCTTTAGATAACGCGGAACAAATTAAACAACAATACGGTTACGCGGTTGCTAGCGAAGCCGGTAAGGAAACCTTCCCGGTTAACGTGGTTGGCCAAAACGAGCCGGTTGCGGTTGATGAAGAGTATTTGAGTGAGATTATTGAAGCACGTTTGGAACAGATTTTAACTAATATCAAGAAGCAATTAGATAAAATTGGTGCACTGGACATGCCAGGTGGAATCGTGATTACCGGTGGAGGGGCAGCCCTTCCTGGAATCGAAAAGTTAGTTGAAAGAATTTTCGAAACTAACGCTAAATTATACGTTCCTGACCAAATGGGATTGAGACACCCCGCTTTTGCGCAGGCGCTAGCTATCCTAAATTATGAAGGACGGATGAGCGACGTTGATATCTTAGCGAAAAATGCGATGGTTTCAAGTGAACGGACAGTTTCAGAGACGCCACAAGAAGAAGTTGTGGATGAGAAACCTAAATTTAAACGTGCTCAAGCAACGGTAAAGCACCCTGAACCAACGCAAGAACGCTCTAAGCCGGTTGAACGTAATTCGTCACCAAAAGCGACATCCAATCGCTTCGATGGAATCAAAAAATGGTTTAGTGATTTCTTTGACTAACATTAACGATGGAGGAATTAAACATGGAATTTTCAATGGATGATAACAAGAGTAAAGGCGCTAACATCAAAGTTATTGGTGTTGGTGGCGGTGGTGGTAACGCCGTAAACCGGATGATTTCTGAAGGTGTCAAAGGGGTACAATTCATCGTTGCTAACACCGACGTGCAAGCTTTACAAGCGTCAAATGCGGACGTAAAGATTCAACTAGGACCGAAATTAACTAAGGGACTAGGTGCTGGATCAACTCCTGAAGTTGGTGCTAAAGCTGCTGAAGAAAGTCAACAAACAATTGCTTCAGCTTTAGAAGGCGCAGATATGATTTTCGTTACTGCCGGAATGGGTGGCGGTACTGGTACCGGCGCTGCACCAATGGTAGCCAAAATTGCTAAAGAACAAGGTGCCCTTACCGTGGGGGTAGTTACCCGTCCATTTACTTTCGAAGGACCAAAACGTGCGCGTTTTGCTGCTGAAGGGGTAAGCAACCTTAAAGAACACGTAGATACTTTAATTATTATTGCAAATAACCGCTTGCTTGACTTAGTTGACAAGAAGACGCCAATGATGGAAGCCTTCAACGAAGCCGATAACGTTTTGCGTCAAGGTGTGCAAGGTATTTCTGATTTGATTACTTCACCAGGTTACGTTAACTTGGACTTTGCTGACGTTAAGACAGTTATGCAAAACCAAGGTTCCGCTTTGATGGGAATTGGTTCCGCAAATGGCGAAAACCGGACCGAAGAGGCAACCAAGAAGGCAATCTCTTCACCATTGTTGGAAACATCAATTGATGGTGCTGAACAAGTCTTGCTTAACATCACTGGTGGCCCAGACCTTTCCTTGTTCGAAGCTCAAGCAGCTTCACAAATCGTTACAGAAGCGGCTAACGATGACGTTAACATCATCTTTGGGACTTCAATCGACGAAGAGTTAAAGGATGGCGTTCGGGTAACGGTTATCGCTACTGGGATTGATAAAAAAGCTGGTAGAGCGTCTTTACACCGTCAACCAGCACGCACCTCTTTTGAGAACCCAAGTAGTGTAAACACTGCGAATACAAACAACATTTCAGCAAACACTGAAATGCGCGGGGCTGGTTCGACTGATAACCTTAATAATAATGGAGCAGCTAATAACCAAAATACACAAGCTGCAAACGATCCATTTGGTGATTGGCAACTTCGCCAATCAAATAACTCCTCTACCGTTCGCCCATCATCGCCAAGTGATGATGAATTTAAGAACGTGGAAAAGAAAGAGTTTAACGCGTTTAACGATAATAACAATACAAGTTCTGACGATGAATCATTGGATACACCTCCATTTTTCAAACGTCGTAGAAAATAATTTGTATTTAAATGGGTTTGAGCAGGGCTCAAGCCCATTTATTGCATAATGACAAGAAATGAGTGATTAAAAATAATGATTGCGTTAATTTTTCAATTACTACACTGGGCAATCCAAATTTACATGATGCTGATTTTTATTTGGGTATTGATGTCCTGGCTTCCAGGTGCCTATCAATCTGCATTTGGCCAGTGGCTGACTAAAATTTGTCAGCCATACATGAGCTGGTTTAGATTTATCCCACCAATTTTGGGAATCGATTTTTCGCCAATTCTGGCTCTGTTAGTATTAGAATTGTGTTCTAACGGGCTTACCTACATTGAAGCACTGCTATTTGGTGTGACGGTTTATGGATAATCCGATTGGTCAGCACTTCCGTCCGGATGAACAACCGTTAATTGAAGAATTTAGTGCGCTGGTGCAAGAAGCCAAGGATCAAAACCGGTCTATTTTAACCAACTTTTTAAATCCAAGGCAACAACACATTTTAACGACGCTGGTTAACCGGGATGAAGAATTACAATTATCCTTTTTTGGTGGATTTACCAATGCAGAAAACCAGCGGGGCTTGATTTACCCCCAATACTTTGTTCCGGAAAAGGCGGATTTTCTAGTTGAAATATTTGAAATTGATTATCCGGTTAAATTCGCGGAATTGGAACATCGCCAGATTTTAGGCACGTTAGCGAATTCTGGGATTCAACGGGATACGTTTGGCGATATTGTTCATTATCAAGACCGTTGGCAAGTGGCCACGAACGGTGAATTAGAGAAGTTCTTTTCAAATGAGATTACGCGAATTGGACGGATTAAAGTACGGATGCAGCTGGCAACCCCATCCGAGATACTTACACCGGTTAATGATTGGGAAAGAACGCAAGTGACGCTTGCGTCGTTACGACTGGATTCGATAGTGGCCACCGCCTTTTCGATCTCTCGTCACCGTGCTAAGGAGTTGATTGAGCACCGCCAAGTCCAATTAAACTGGATGATTGATGAAAAAGCAGACACAATAATTGCGAGAAATGATGTCATTTCAGTTCGAAAATATGGTAGGATTAAGCTTGTGGAAGTTTTAGGTAAAACAAAAAAAGATAAGCTAAAAACCCAACTAGATTTAATTAAAACTAGGTAGCGATTTACGGAGGTTTTATTCAGATGGCAATTGAACCACAAGATATACAACAAAAACACTTTTCCAACAAAATGCGCGGGTATAACCCCGACGAAGTTGACGAATTTTTAGATGACGTTGCTTTTGAACAACGGCGTTTGCATGATGAAATTGATTCGTTACGGCGCCAATTAGCCGAAGCCAAGAGCCGGGTGGAATATTTCGACGAGATGAAGGAATCCTTGAACAAGTCGATTATGGTAGCCCAAGATGCCGCGGATAAGGTTAAAATTAGTTCTAAACGGGAAGCGGAATTCACTGCTAAAGAAGCTCAAAAAGAAGCTGAAGTAGTGGTCAAAAATGCGCACAAAAAAGCGGACGGCTATATCGGCGAAGCTGCTGGCAAAGCTCAAAAGGTTATTGTGGCAACTGACGACTTGAAAAAACAAGCCCGTAGTTTCCGGCAAAAGCTGGAAGTACTTCTTGAATCACAATTACAAATGATCAAGGGACGCGATTGGGATAACTTATTGAGTTCTGATGAATTGCTAACGATTGGTGAAATCAAGGAAGCAATGCGGAATAGCGGAGCGCTTGACATTATTCAGGAAAACAGTGTACACTCAGAAGAAGTTGGGAAAATTGATCCGGACACACCTGCTGTAGAGCCCAAAGAAGATGAGCTAAAAACGGTGGTGGTCTTTCCAGAAGATCAACCTAACGAACAGGGGAAACCCACTGACCAAGGGTTCCACGTAAATCCTAAAAAATAAAACGTAAAAAAAGAGGGACTTCTAGCAATCAGCAGTTCAGCGAGCTAACGTTGGTGTGAGGTTAGTCTGCTAGTTAGAAGGACAATCACTTTTGAGTGCAGCGTTGAAGTATTTAGTAGACGCTGTCGGTTTCCACCGTTATGGGAAAATGAGGAGGACGTTTTTAACGTCCTTGAATTTGGGTGGTACCACGATTTGACTTCGTCCCTAGTAGGGATGGAGTCTTTTTTATTGTCTAAAATTTCAAGAATAATACTTAGGAAAGCGAGTGATTTTAGTGCGGGTTAAAGATACTTTAAATCTAGGAAAAACCAAGTTTAAAATGCGCGGAAATCTTCCGGTAAACGAAAAGAAACGCGAAGACGTTTGGTTTGAAAACAAAGTTTATGAACAACGGCAAAAATTAAATGAGGGCAAGCCAAGTTTTGTTCTTCATGACGGACCGCCATATGCCAACGGAAACATTCACATGGGTCACGCGATGAACAAGATTTCTAAGGATATTATCGTCCGATATAAATCAATGAGTGGTTTTCGGAGCCCGTACGTTCCGGGTTGGGATACGCATGGTTTACCGATTGAACAACAATTAACTAAGGAAGGCCACGACCGTAAAAAAATGTCGACGACTGAATTCCGTAAATTATGTCGCGATTACGCCTTAAAACAAGTTGACAAGCAACGCGAAGACTTCAAGCGTTTGGGAGTAGCTGCCGAATGGGATAACCCATACTTAACTTTGCAACCATCTTTTGAAGCAGAAGAAATTCGGACTTTTGCTAAAATGGTTGAGTTAGGCTTGATTTATCGCGGTAAAAAGCCCGTATTTTGGTCATGGTCTTCCGAATCGGCAATGGCAGAAGCGGAAGTTGAGTATCACGACGTTACTTCGCCATCTGCTTTTTATGCGGAACGAGTAAGCGATGGTAAGGGCGTCTTGGATCAAGACACTTACTTCGTAGTTTGGACAACGACTCCATGGACCATTCCGGCTTCAGAAGGAATTACCATTGATGCTGGTTTTGATTATTCCGTTGTGAAACCCGCGGGTGACGACCGCAAATTTGTGATTGCCACGGACCGGTTGAGTTACGCTACTGAACAATTTGGGTGGCAAGACGTTGAAACCATCAAGACGGTTCGCGGGCAGGAGTTAGAAAACATTACGGCGCTCCACCCATTTGATAGTGATCGCAAGCTAGTGGTTATGTTAGGGGACTTCGTAACCTTAGATTCCGGAACGGGATTAGTTCATACGGCACCTGGCTTTGGGGAAGACGATTTCCGGGTTGGTAAAGAATACGGCCTCGATATTTTTGTACCAGTCGATGATCGTGGTTACCTCACTGCTGAAGCGGGTCCTGATTTTGAAGGGGTCTTCTACGAAGATGCTAATGAAATTGCCTTGAACAAGTTAAAAGCAACTAACGCTTTGCTTAAGCAGATGGATTACACACATAGTTATCCGTTTGATTGGCGGACTAAGAAGCCAATTATTTTCCGGGCTACTCCACAATGGTTTGCTTCGGTAGACAAAATTCGTGATCAAATCTTGGACGCGTTAAAAGACGTTAAGTTCCTCCCAGAATGGGGTCAAAAACGACTCCACAACATGATCCGGGACCGTGGCGACTGGGTAATCTCTCGTCAACGGGTTTGGGGTGTGCCACTACCAATCTTCTACGCTGAAGACGGTACGCCAATCATGAATGGGGAAACGATCGAACACGTTGCGGAACTATTTGAAAAACATGGTTCTGACATCTGGTTTGAATGGGATGCTAAGGACTTGCTACCAGAAGGCTACACTAGCGAACATTCACCAAACGGAACGTTTACCAAGGAAACCGATATTATGGACGTTTGGTTCGACTCCGGTTCTTCACATCAAGGGGTTTTGGCAAAACGCGATTACTTGAAGTATCCAGCTGACCTAACTTTGGAAGGTTCTGACCAATACCGCGGCTGGTTCAACTCTAGTTTGATTACTAGTGTAGCGATGTCGGGTCACGCACCATACAAGCAGGTGATTTCGCAAGGCTTTACCCTTGACGGACAGGGCCATAAGATGAGTAAGTCCTTAGGTAACACAATTGTGCCAGCAGACATCATTAAGAAGATGGGTGCTGAAATCATTCGGTTATGGGTACTTTCCATTGATTCATCGTCTGACGTGCGGGTTTCGCAAGATAACTTTGTAAAGATTTCAGATTCTTACAAGAAGATCCGGAATACAATCCGTTACCTATTAGCAAACACGGCGGACTTTGATCCTCAAGCTAATACCGTAGCTTACGCTGACTTGCAACCAGAAGATCGTTACATGTTAGTCCGGTTTAACGAATTAGTTAAGGAAATTCGGCAAGATTACGACCAATATAATTTCATTGAAATTTACAAGGCTTTGATGAACTACATCATTACGGATCTTTCCGCGTTCTACCTCGACTTTGCGAAGGACGTCGTTTATATTGAACCGGAAGATAGTTTGAAACGCCGGTCAATGCAAACCGTCTTCTACCAAATTTTAGTCGGTTTGACGAAGTTAATGACGCCAGTTCTACCACACACTACGGAAGAAATTTGGCAGTTCCTCTCTGAACCGGAAGAATTTGTCCAGCTTGCTGAAATGCCAGAAGTGCAAGAATTATCCGGGGCAGCAGACCTGTTAGCTAAGTGGCAAACCGTCAAGAAGTTACGGACTCACGTCTTAAAGGCTCTTGAAGAAGCACGGGACCAAAAGATGATTGGTAAATCAATGGAAGCAAAGGCAACCTTGTACCTTGACGAAGCTACTAAGCAAGTTGTTGACGAATTAAACGTCGACCTGCGGTTGATCTTGATTGTTTCGCAATTAGAAGTTCGGGACCTCGCAGAAGCTCCTGAAGATGCGGCAAGTTTTGACGGTCAAGTTGCGGTTCAAATCACACCTGCTGAAGGAGAAGTTTGCGAACGATGCCGAATGACGAAGACGGATGTTGGTAGTGACGAACACTTCCCAACCTTATGTGCTAGCTGTGCTACAATCGTTACAAAGTATTATCCGGAAGCAGTTACCGAAGGTTTTGAAGAAAAATAGGGCGCCGTTAGATTTAAAAGGGCGGGTATATTTGAAAAAACTTGCCCATAACTAACGCTCTAAAATTAGAGGCTGAAAAATTCAGTCTCTTTTTTAATTTACAGAAGTAGTTCTCACGATTATGATGGTATTAAATAATAAAAGGAGTGGGCAATTTGGAAACTGGTACGGTAACGAGCTTTGATAAAACCAAAGGTTACGGCTTCATCGAGCTTGACAACGGGGAAAAGGCTTTTGTACATTATAGTGCGGTACAATCCGATGATTTTAAAACTTTAGATGAAAACGAGGTCGTCCAGTTAATGGTGGCTGAGGGTCCCAAAGGATTGGTGGCTGTAAAAGTATTTCGTAAGGGAGAACAGGATTAATGGATTTAGAAGAAAAAGTAGTTAAGTCAGTTTCCCGGTATAAGGGAGAAATTGTTGACGTTTACCAACAAACGGTAGAGTTACCGGATGGCACGTTGGCTAATCGAGACGTAGTCAAACACCAGGATGCAATTGCAATCTTGGCGCTGACTGCAGACGGTAAAGCCCTTTTTGAAAAACAATGGCGGGCACCAGTTGCTAAACCAACGATTGAAATTCCCGCTGGCAAAGTGGAACCAGGTGAAGATTTTTTAGAAACCGCTAAGCGTGAATTAAATGAAGAAACGGGCTACGCTGCCGGAAAGATCGAAAAAATGGTCGGCTTTTATTCCGCACCAGGCTTTACGGACGAATACATGACGGTTTATAAGGCAACTGATTTAAAACCGGTGGAAGATAAATTACCGCGGGATCAAGGTGAAAACTTAAAAGTTTTTGAACTTTCACTATCCGAAGCGCTAAAAGCAATCGAAGACGGTAAAATTGAAGATGCAAAAACGGTGCTTGCAATTTACCATTGGCAGGCGACCACAAAGTAGGTGATTTTTTGGACGAAAAGAATCAAACCCGTGCGGAATACCAGAAAAAAATTCACGCACAAAAGGCGCCGGAGGAAACTTCTGCAAATGAAGATTCTAAAAATGAATCACGGTTACGGACGAGTCGCGAACAGCGGTTTAGTACCGACGAGATTGCTGAAGAAAAAAGTCGCGCTTTAGCAAAGAAACTCAACATTGCAATTGCACTTTTAGCGGTGGGAATTGTATTAGTATTTCTCGTTTTATTTTTTATAGGATAGGTGGAAAAGAAGATGAAGTATGGCGTAATTTGCGCAATGGAAGAAGAAATTAAGGCGCTTAAGGAAAATCTTGAGCTAACTAAACAAACGGATATTAACGGGGTCATTTTTTACGAAGGCCGTATTGAAGATGTCGAAGTTGTGCTAGTCCGTTCTGGAATTGGCAAAGTTGAAGCTGGGATTACTGCTGCAATTTTGATTACTAATTTTAAAGTCGATGCGTTAATTCATTCCGGTTCTGCTGGTGGAATTGGACAGGGACTTGCGGTAGGCGACGTGGTGTTGTCTGCGGAAGTTGCCTATCATGACGTGGACGCGACTGCGTTTGGGTACGCTTACGGTCAATTACCAGAACAAGATGTTGCCCGTTATGCAGCGGATTCAGCGTTAATAGAAAAGTTTAAACAAGCCGCTCAGGATACTAACTTAAACGTGAAAACTGGATTAATCGTCACGGGAGACCAATTTATTGCGAGTCAAGAAAAGGTCCAAGCAATTTTAGACCATTTCCCCGATGCGTTATGTTGTGAAATGGAAGGGGCAGCCATCGGACAAGTTGCCCACCAGTTCCATAAGCCGTTTATCGTAGTCCGGGCGATGTCTGACACGGGGGATGACGAAGCTGGAGTATCCTTTGATGAATTTATCATTGAGGCGGGAAAACGTTCTGCCAATATGCTAATTAATTTATTTAAGATGGAAGGGAAGCAAGCGTGAAACAAGTATATTTAGATAACGCGGCGACTACACCAACTGCTCCTGAAGTAGTGGATGTCATTGCTGACCAACTCAAGAATAACTGGGGCAATGCCTCCAGTTTACATGGCTTTGGGCGGCAAGCGCGGGCCCAGTTGGACGAAGCGCGTCACGTAATCGCTCAAAGTATTAATGCCAACGATGATGAAATCATTTTTACCAGTGGCGGAACCGAAAGTAATAATACCGCCATTACGCAGGTGGCTTTACGTAACCGTAAACTTGGTAAGCGGGTCATTACCACTAAAATTGAACATCCGTCGGTACTAAAACCGATGGCTCATTTAGAGGAAATGGGCTTTGACGTAGTTTATTTAGACGTTAACGAAGACGGGGTAATTAGCTTAGACCAGTTTAAAGAAGCTCTTAACGATCAGACCATCTTAGTTAGCATCATGATGGGAAACAACGAAGTGGGAAGTCGGATGCCAATCCATGAAATTGGTGAAATTTTAAAGGATCATCAGGCGGTTTTCCATACCGATGCGGTTCAAGCTTACGGGTTGTTAGATATTGACGTGAAGCGGGATCATATCGACCTCTTGTCCACTTCGGCACACAAGCTCAACGGACCAAAAATGACAGGTTTTCTGTACAAAAATGAAGCAGTTAACTTTGATAGTTTTATCCGCGGGGGTGAACAAGAAGATAAGCGTCGGGCTGGTACGGAAAACGTTGCTAACCTTGCGGGGTTTGCTAAAGCGGTAAGTTTGCTGGATGAACAGACTAAAGCAGATTTACAAAAACGCTACGCCGGTTTTAAGCAACAAATTATTCAGCAGCTTAAAGACCACGACGTTGATTTTGCAATTAATGGCTCACTTTCGCCAGATAATTTACAACACGTCTTTAACATCTGGTTGAAGGGGATGTCTACCTACGTGATGCAAACTAATTTGGATTTGGCCGGAGTTGCAATTTCCGGCGGTTCAGCTTGCACGGCGGGGAGTTTGGAACCTTCCCACGTACTCACGGCGATGTACGGAGCTGATTCACCACGCATCGGGGAATCAATCCGGATTAGCTTTGGTAAAAACACCACCACGGAAGATGTAGACTACTTGTGTGAGCAGATTATTGCCATTGAGGAACGTTTAAAGCACCTAAAACAAAAGTAAGGAGATGTAGGCATGGCATTTACTAAAGAAGTTACCATCGCCGGAGACCCCCACGTTTACCGGCTTAGCGAAAACTTGAAGCGTTATACGTTAACTGACTTAGGATTCACTACTAAAAACAACGGAACCTTTATTTTGGAACGGTCGTTGGATGCTACTTCGCCGTACAACCAGGGCATTAAGTTAAAAATAATGATTAAACCTGATTTTTCAGCATTTAAAATGAGTACGGTGACCGCTAACGGAATGCAAAAAGCAAACATCTTTAAGCGCGAGCAGGACCAGCCCTTAGTGGAGCAATACCATTTCATTATTGACCAACTATTGGAACGGGAAGTCCTCGTGCAAGAATAATTTTTACTAACTTTTTGTTAACGGTGGAATTTCCGAATTGATTGTTATAGAATGTAATTTACTGGATTTATTGCGACCTTCAATCGTAAGATTCTCCAGAATCTCTAGAAATGATGGTGATATATAATGACAGACAACAGCAAGACGCGTGTTGTAGTCGGGATGAGCGGCGGTGTCGACTCATCCGTAGTAGCCTATTTGCTTAAAAAGCAGGGCTACGACGTCGTTGGGGTGTTCATGAAAAATTGGGACGACACTGACGAAAATGGATACTGTACTGCTACCGAGGATTACAAGGACGTGGCTAAGGTAGCCGCTAAGATTGGGATTCCTTATTATTCCGTTAACTTTGAGAAGGAATACTGGGATCGGGTCTTTACCTACTTCTTAGACGAGTACAAGAAGGGCCGGACGCCTAATCCCGACGTAATTTGCAATAACGAGATTAAGTTTAAGGCTTTCCTAGACTACGCAATTAGTTTAGGAGCTGATTACGTGGCAACGGGTCACTACGCACAAGTAGAGCGCGACGAAAATGGTCATCAGCACCTTTTGCGCGCTACGGACAGTAATAAGGATCAAACCTACTTCTTGAGCCAACTTAGTGCTGAACAGCTTGACCGGGTTATGTTCCCATTGGGGGGCATGGTTAAGCCAGAGGTTCGCGCAATTGCTAAGGAAGCTGGTTTGGCAGTTTACGATAAGAAGGATTCGGTGGGAATCTGCTTTATTGGTGAGAAAAACTTCCGTGAGTTCTTAAGCAACTACCTTCCTGCAAAGCCTGGTAAGATGATGACCCTTGATGGCGAAGTTAAGGGCGAGCACGCTGGATTGATGTACTACACCATCGGTCAGCGTCGCGGACTCGGAATTGGGGGCGGTTCTAAGAACAACGAGCCTTGGTTCGTGGTTGGTAAGGACCTTTCCAAGAATATCCTGTACGTTGGTCAAGGATTTGATAATCCGCACCTTTACGCCGCTAGCTTGGACGCTTCCGACATGCATTTTGTAAACCGGTTGGGCGAAGAGCGCGGCCATGACTTCCGGTGCACGGCTAAGTTCCGTTATCGTGCTAAGGATGTTCCAGTGACGGTACATTTCAGCGACGATTTCTCTAAGGTTACCGTTGATTTTGACGAGCCTGCTCGGGCAATTACGCCAGGCCAAGCCCTCGTGCTTTACGATGGTGAAGAGTGCATCGGTGGCGGAATTATTGATGCTGCCTATAGCGAGAGCAAGCAACAATTGCAATACGTTTAAAAAAGGGTTCGCTGATTTTTCCGTGTTTGATAACGCAAGTTTAGCAAAGACGACTTTCAGTACAATTAAAAAGAATACCAAATAGGGTCGGGGGAAAATTTCCCCGGCCTTTTTCTTTGCCGTTAAAAGGCTAGCGTTACTATTACCAATCTAGCGTTTAATGTTAAAATAGTGGGTAAACACATTGATAAAGGGACGAGAGATTTGACAAAATTATATTTTGTAAGACATGGAAAGACCGAATGGAATTTAGAAGGGCGTTATCAAGGAGCAAAGGGGGACTCCCCGCTTTTAAAAGAAAGCTACGCGGAAATTAAGCAATTAGCCGCCTTTTTAGCACCCCAGCAGTTCCGCCACATATATGCTAGCCCGCTTCGTCGGGCACGGGTGACGGCCACCACCTTGCAACACGAACTGGATGAATTGCAAGGTCACGCAACCCCTTTAACAATTCTCAGTCGTCTACGGGAATTTGATTTAGGTGTGATGGAGGGAATGAAATTTGTTGACGTTGAAAAGAAATATGCTGAAGAAGTGGATGCTTTTCGTAACCACCCCGAACGCTATTTCCCCGCCCGAATCAAGGGAGAGACCTTCCAACACCTCATTGAACGAATGCGTCCAGCAATTTTACGGATTTGTGAATCCAACCCTGGCGATGATGACCAGGTAATTATTGTAAGCCACGGAGCCGCGTTAAACGCGATTATTAACGCGTTATTAGAGGTTCCGTTGCCCGACTTACGCAAACGGGGCGGCCTCGCCAACACTAGTACCACTATCCTAGAAACCCGGGATCAGGGAAAGACGTACCGGCTCTTGGAATGGAACGATACTAGCTACTTAACTAAAAAAACAGATCCTACAGACGTGATTTAAGGTGAAAAGATGACGGAAAAAAAAGAAAATGAAGAAAACCAAAATTTAGTTCACGAATTAATTCAAAAAATTGATCAAGACCCACACAATGCCCAAAACTATTATGCTTTAGCCACGGTTTTGGTTAAACAGCAAAGCTTTGATCAAGCTGAAGAACTCCTAGTTAAAGCACGGGGGCTTTTTAGTGATCAACCTAGCCAAGATTTACTTACTTACGGGCTCGGCAATGTTTATTACGCAACAGGGCTTTATGAGCGGGCCAACGCTACATTTCAAACTGTTAAAGATTCTCAATACCGGCACGACGCTAACCTAATGATTGCCCAAGGGTATTACGCACAAAGTCAGTATAAGCTAGCCTTTGCCTTTGCATTGACTGCGCTAGAACAGCATCAGCAAGATCCAGAGACTAATGAATTAATGGGCGATATCAATTTAGCAATGGGAGAGGCTCAAGCGGCCCAAAAATATTACGACGTGGCGTTGAAAAATAAAAATACTGCGAAATTATTATTTAACCGGGGAGTGGTCGAAATGACCTTGACCCAGCAACCAGATAACGATTACTTTGCCAAAGCTAAACAAATTGATCCCGAATTTTTCAGTAAAGCAAAGCAACGCCTAGTCGATATTGATAAACTATTGCATTCGTCAAAGGAAGCAGATTAATGGCATTTGAGAAACTAAACCTTTTTGGTGATGAAGGTTCAGCAGCACCTCCAAAAAAAGCAACTTCCATGAATAAAATGGTGGAGTTAACTGGGACGGTTAACGCCGTCTTTTTTGAAAGTCCCACTAGTTTATTTAAGGTGGTTTTGATTGACGTGGTTGATCAAGACTTTGATTGGAAGGAACCCCAAATTGTGGTAACTGGCAACATGGCGGAAGTTCAGGAGGGAGCTAAGTACCAATTTAAGGGCAAATTGGTGGAACACCCCAAGTACGGAACCCAGATTCAATTAAGCCAGGCTAGTCGGTTAGGACCAGATACTAAGGAAGGGTTAGTTGAATATTTTGCGGGCTCGCAATTTAAGGGAATTGGAAAGAAAACTGCTGAAAAGATTGTTAAACAACTGGGGATGGACGCCATTGACGTAATTAAGGATAATGCCCAGGTGCTCAGGGATATCGGATTATCAAGCGCGCAGGCGGACGTGATTGAAACGGTGCTAGCTGAATCCAATGGGATGGAGAAGATCCTGATCAAACTCGCGGATTTGGGGATTTCAGGCAAAACCGCCGATAACGTAATTGCAAAATATCGCGAAGATACCTTGAAAATTATCGAAGAAAATCCGTATCAGTTAGCTAATGACATCGAAAATATTGGATTTAAGCGTGTCGACGCAATTGGCCAGCAGCTAAATTTTCCGGTTGATTTTCCAGGACGCTTGCAAAGCGGTATTTTAGCCACGATTCAAGAGTGGTGTAGCAGCACCGGAGATACTTACATGGTTGCGGAAATAATGCTGCAAAGGGCACAGCAACTATTGGGAAACGAAATTAATGCTGAAAAGATTGCTGAACAAGTACTTGAGTTGGGTAAACAAGGACGGGTGGTTGGAGAAAACGGCCAAATCTATTTAAAATGGCTTTACCAAGCGGAAGAAGCGATTGGCTACCAGCTCCAGCATCTGCTTAAGAATCCTCCTAAGGTTAACGAAAAAGCGGTTGACCGGGCAATTAAACGCGCGGAAGAACATCTTGCGCTTGAGTATGACGAAACTCAAAATAACGCAATTAGAATGGCGCTGTCTCACGGAATTACCATTATTACTGGGGGGCCTGGTACTGGTAAAACCACCATTGTAAGGGGACTAATCAATAGTTTTGCGGAACTGCACGATCTAGATCTTGACCCTAACGCCAATCCGGACCAGGATTATCCCATTCAACTGGCTGCTCCCACTGGTCGGGCTGCAAAGCGGTTGAGTGAAGTTACCGGTGTTCCCGCTAAAACCATCCATCGTTTATTGGGCTTGAACGGGAATGACGATTTACACGACGAACAAATCCAAGAATTACGGGGAGAACTTCTCGTGGTGGACGAAATGTCCATGGTGGATACGGGGCTGTTCAATACCTTGATTTCAGCGATTAACGCCGAAATGCAAGTTGTGTTAGTTGGTGATAAGGACCAGTTACCGTCGGTAGGACCGGGACAAGTTTTTAGTGACTTGATTCGTAGTCAAAAAATTCCAACAATTTCATTAACTAAAATTTATCGGCAAGAGCAGGATTCTTCAATTATCCAAATGGCGCACAGCATTCAAAACGGAGAAATGTCGGATGATTTTACCCAAAATCGTCCTGACAAATCGTTTATTAAGGCGAGTGCTTACCAAGTTGCGGATGCAATCGATCAAATTGCGGAACGCGCGGTAGCTCGGGGACTGTCTAAAAACGACCTCCAAGTTTTAGCGCCAATGTACCGCGGAGCCGCAGGGATCGATGAAATCAATCGCCATTTGCAACGGGTGCTTAACCCCCCGCAAACTGATCACCCTAAATATTTAGAAGCAAATCACCAGCAATTTCGGATTGGTGATAAAGTTTTACAGTTAGTTAACGCACCTGAAAATAATATTTTTAACGGGGATATCGGGGAAATAACTGGAATAGTTACCGAAAAAGCGGGAAAGGGTCACGCACAGTTAATTGTTGATTATGATGGCAACGAGGTTACCTATGGAAAAAATGATCTAAACCAGTTGACGTTAGCTTACTGCGTTTCGATTCATAAATCGCAAGGAAGCGAGTTTCCGGTGGTGATTTTACCAATGGTACGCCAGTATTACCGGATGTTACAGCGCAACCTTTTGTATACGGGGTTAACCCGGGCGTCAGACTCCATCATTTTACTAGGTGAGGTAGAAGCTTACCAACGGGCTGTACAAAACGAATCGGCTAACCGGCAAACTGGCTTAGTTAAGCGACTTAATCCGGAAATTACCATAACGGAAAAGCCAATTGCAGAAAAGTCTGAACCCAAAACGACTTCGGAAAAAAGCGAAGCAGGGGAACCTCAGCGTAAGTCGATCCTTACAAAGCCAGAAGTTACGGAAACTTTCGCAACTAGCGGGGATGAACCAACTCTTTTGACTAAACAACTGGTAGAAACCGGAAAAATCGATCCGATGATTGGGATGGACGGGGTGACTCCCCGGGATTTTCTTTAAGTATTTGTTGAAGTTGATAACTAAAGATGGCTATAATAGCGGTAGATAAAAATTGGAGGTTTAGCCGTGGAAAGCAAAGCAAAAAGAAGAATGAAAATATTCTCTTTAAATTCGAATGGGGCGTTAGCAGAAAAAATTGCAAACGAAGTAGGAATTCCATTAGGAAAGGCTACCATTAAGCAATTCAGCGACGGAGAAATTCAGGTTAACATCGAAGAAAGTATTCGGGGAGCGGAAGTGTACGTGATTCAATCAATTTCGGATCCGATTAACGATTCTTTGATGGAGCTGTTAATCATGGTTGATGCATTACGGCGGGCAAGTGCTCGGCAGATCAACGTAGTGATTCCTTACTACGGCTATTCCCGTCAAGATCGCAAGGCTCGTTCACGGGAACCCATTACGGCAAAATTAATCGCTAATTTGTTGGAAGATGATGACATTACGCGGGTATTGACTCTAGATTTGCATGCTCCGCAGATCCAAGGATTCTTTGATGTTCCAGTCGACCATTTGGCGGCGGCGCCTTTGTTAGCAAGCTATTTCCAAGAACATAATTTTGATTCTGAAAACCTCGTGGTCGTTTCTCCAGACCACGCGAGTGTCTCTCGGGCACGGAACATGGCGGAATTATTAGGAACTCCAATTGCGATTATTGATAACCGTAACGAAGAATCGGCGGAAAACCTCAACGAAATTCCTACGGAGATCATCGGTGACGTTAAAGGAAAAGTTGCCTTAGTGATCGACGATATGATTGATACGGGAACCCGGCTGACAATTTCGGCCGAAGCTTTGCATAATGCTGGTGCTACTGAAATTTATGGTGCAGCTACCCACGCAATCTTTTCGCGGAACGCACCCCAAATTTTACAAGCTTCCAAGCTATCTAAAGTGATCGTTACCGACTCCATTAGGATTGGTGAGGAGAAGCGCTTTGAAAAGTTAGTCGAATTATCAGTGGGACCTTTATTAGGGAACGCAATCAAGATGATTTACAACAACGAACCGCTCGCACCGCTATTTAAAAGCAAAAACTAATTAAATAACCATTAAATATTAATAAATATTTCCCAAAAGGGCCTGCAACAGATTATAATTTGTGCAGGCCCTTTTAAGATATAACTGGAGGAAAATAATGGACGTTTTAGTAAGAATTTGGCAAAAGAAGTCGGTACAACTCTGGACAACGTTGGCGGCTCTGCTATTAATTGTGTATCTTTTACGCGGGTTTATGTCGCAAATTTTGCTGATTGTCATTTTCTCGTTTGTTGCCCACGTGGGTATTAAAAATATTCGAAAGTATCTGCATGTCAATCAACCGCTCGGTACCTTGATTTTTTACTCGGTATTGTTAGCGTTTGCGGCCGTGGTATTTTCTTTCACCGCTTCAATGCTTTATGACCAATTAAAGGGGATCCCCGCGTTGATTGGGCAAGCGATTAACAGCGATGCTTTTAATAACAAATATTTTCAAGGAATCATTAATGAAATTGCAAAAAACACCACGGCGGTTAAGGGCAGCCAGCACCTTGCTATGTCGGGATTGAACCAATTAGGCCGGATTGGGATTGCGGCTGAGCACGTGATGATTGCGTTATTCTTAAGCTTAGTTTTCAACTTAACTTACAACCACTTACGGGAGTTTGGACACGCAATTTTACATAGCCGTTACCAAGGGCTATTTAACCTTGTATATTATTTGTTACGAAAGTACGTCTTAATTTTAGGAACCGTGATTGAGACGCAGCTAATCATTTGTAGCATTAATACCGGACTGATGGTGATTGGTTTATGGATAATTGGGATTCCTAAACTCTTGTTAATGGCCATCATTGTTTTTGTTTTAGGCTTGATACCGGTCGCGGGGGTGTTAATCTCCCTAATTCCGTTGAGTATTGTGGCTTTTTCGGCTAATGGATTGGTTTCAGTAGTCGAAGTGTTAGCGTTAGTGGCGGTAATCCACTTTTTCGAATCGTATTTCCTACATCCTCGACTAATGGCGGGAGCCACGGATTTACCAGTGTTTGTCACCTTCATCACGCTAATCATTGGCGCAAAGATGATTGGAACGTGGGGGTTAATCGTGGGAATTCCTACGGTGGCCTTCTTTATTGATCTGTTAGGAATTAAGATCAAAAGACGCCGGCCAAAGAATCCCAAAGAAGCTATTGAAGAGGAATTTGAATAATTTAAACTAATAGTTTATGGCAAATAAAAGACGGCTAGCTTGTGCGTCTTAACTAATAAACGACTATTATGCCTAAATTGGCATATGGTCGTTTTTTTGTTAAGCGGAACGGGTTGACTTTTGACGCTATTAAAGGCAACCCGTTAAATTTTTTTTATAGTTTCACCCTAAAAAAGGATTTTTTAGTTTTCCCGGGCCACTTTTTTGCGCGTAACTTTGTAAAGGACCCGATACCAGAAGATGTAAATATAAAAATCCACGCTCGTTTGAATCTTTTTGAACAAAAATGAATTATTTTGAACAATTTTGATTGATTTTGGCGAAGAATGGTGATATATTCTTTTAGGGAGTTGATGAAAATGCTTACAGAACTGCGTGAGAAAAACATTTTGCGAATGTTAAAAGAACGTCAATTCGTTAAGGTTAATGAAATTATGCAAGAAAACGACGCTTCTATCTCCACTGTTCGGCGAGATTTAAAACGCCTAGAAGCAGCCGGAAAGTTGAAGAGGATTTATGGAGGAGCTCGTTTAGAAACCAATTTACAAGATGAAACTGATTTTCGAGTAAAGTCCAAACTGAACTTACTAGAAAAGAATGAAATTGGTAAACGGGCCGCGGAGCTTGTCCAAGACAACGAAGTGATTTTTTTGGACGCTGGTACTTCTACCGCTTCAATGATTGCTTATTTAGCGGAACTCAAGGGTTTGCTAGTGGTCACGAATGGCTTATCGATTGCTAGCTTATTGTCTGATTTTGATATAAAGACTTACTTAGTTGGCGGACAGCTAAAAAACAAGACCCGAGCGTTAATCGGCGCTGAAGTGGTCGATCGGTTGCGTACTTTCCGTTTTGACCGCTGCTTTATGGGAACGAACGGAATCGACCGTGTTCAAGGGTTAACCACTCCGGACATTCAGGAAGCGCAAATTAAATCCACGGCAATTGAACAAAGTCGGGACGCATATGTTTTGGCAGACTGTAGTAAATTTGATCAGACTTCTTTTGCAAGGTTTGCTGATTTACAGGACGTAACCATCATTGCTGACGAATGTCCAGAATGGTTAAAAACTGATCAGCAACTAAATTACTTGGAGGTTCAAAAATGATTTATACAGTAACGCTTAATCCCTCAATCGATTACGTAATCAGCTTAGACGAAATGCAAGTTGGGCTAGTTAATCGATTGAAGTCTGCAATTAAGTTTCCTGGGGGAAAGGGGATCAACGTTTCCCGGATTCTTAATGAACTAGATGTGGAAAATACCGCCCTTGGATTTTTAGGGGGATTTACCGGGCAATTTGTGGCCGACGCCTTGACAGAGTTAAAGGTCCATTCCGATTTTGTTGGCATTAAGGAAGATACCCGGATTAATGTGAAAATTCACGCTCAACAAGAAACGGAATTAAATGCGTTGGGGCCTAATATTGACGATGAAGAACTAAGCCAATTCATGGCCAAGTTCGACCAGGTTGGGGCAGGCGACGTAGTGATTTTCTCCGGTAGTGTTCCAGCAAACTTACCACAAACTTTGTACGATGACATTATCAAGAAGATCGGCCAAAATGGAGCAAGCTTCGCGGTTGATACAACAGGACAAGGTTTGTTAGATACGTTGGATAGCCATCCGCTGGTCGTTAAGCCTAACAATCATGAGCTCGGAGATTTATTCGGGGTAAAGCTAACTTCCGATGACCAAATTGAAGAATATGGTAAAAAGCTAATTGAAATGGGCGCTCAAAATGTAATGATTTCAATGGCTGGCGAAGGAGGGATGCTCGTTACTGAGGATCAGGTTTTCCGCAGTTTTGCACCTAAAGGCACCGTTGTTAATTCGGTTGGGGCAGGTGATTCAATGCTTGCTGGATTTGTTGGAGAATTGGTTAAATCCCACGATAAGCAACGGGCCTTTAAACAAGGCTTAGCTTGTGGTAGTGCAACGGCCTTTTCACTAGACATTGCCACCAAAGCTAAGATTGATGAAGTTGCTAACGCAATTGAAATTTTTGAAAAGTGAGGCATGAAGGATGAAAATTAAGGATCTACTCAAACCAAATTTGATGATTCTAGATTTAAAAGCTGATTCAAAAGAAGCAGCGATTAACGAAATGATTGATAAGTACGTGGCTGAAGGAGTCGTTACCGATCGTGCAAAATATCTTAAAGGGATATTAGATCGGGAAGCAGAATCCACCACCGGAATTGGTGATGGGATTGCTATGCCACATGCTAAAACTGATGCGGTTAACCAAGCAGCCGTGTTATTTGCTAAGAGCAGTCAAGGCGTTGATTTTAATGCCTTAGATGGACAACCAGTCCACCTCTTCTTTATGATTGCAGCTCCTGAGGGTGCGAATAACGCCCATTTACAAGCGCTGGCAAAACTTTCCAGTTTGTTAATCAACCCGGACCTAGTTGCGAAGTTGAAAAAAGCGGAAAGTGCTGACGACGTGATTAAATTGTTTGAAGAAGCGGAAGCGGCGAAGGATGCCGAAGATGCTGCAGATACTCAAGAAGAAGCTCCTGCAACGAATGCGGCTCCTGCAACTGAAGAAACTTCAGCAACCCAAAAACCATTTATTGTTGCGGTTTCAGCTTGTCCTAACGGAATTGCCCACACTTACATGGCGGAAGCAGCTTTGAAAAAAGCAGCTAAAGATAAGGGAATCGATATTAAGGTTGAAACTAACGGTTCCGAAGGGGTAAAGCATCGTTTAACTAAGGAAGATATTGAACGTGCAGACGGAGTAATTGTCACCGCCGATAAAAAGGTTGAAATGGCGCGTTTCAATGGGAAACCCTTGCTAAATCGGCCGGTAATTGATGGGATCAACAAAGCTGATGAATTAATTGAAATGGTCGAAAACCATCAGGCAAGCACGTTCCGTGCAAGCCAAGCCGATGGCGATGATGCTGCTGATGAATCTAAGGGCGGTTTTTGGAACGAAGTATATAAGGACTTGATGAACGGAATTTCCCACATGCTACCATTCGTAGTTGGTGGTGGAATTATCATGGCGATTTCGTTCTTTATTGAACGATATACTTCGGCAACCAGCTTATGGTTCACCTTCCCAAACGATATCGGTAATTACGCCTTTTCGTTCTTAATTCCGATTTTAGCTGGGTTTATTGCTCAATCAATTGGTGATTTACCTGCGTTAATGCCCGGGGTAGTTGGTGGTTACATGGCTACCCAATCGGCGGCAAGCATTATGCATACTAATAGTGTTTCAGGTTTCATTGGTGGATTGATCGCTGGTTTTGCGGCTGGTTTAATTGTCAATGCGCTAAAGAAGTTCTTCCGCTTCATTCCTAAATCATTAGAAGGTTTGAAACCGATGCTATTCTACCCAATTGTCAGTTTATTGTTAGTTGGGGCCCTAATGTTCTTCATTATTAACCCGGTATTTGCGGCGGTAAACGCTTGGGTAACTGGTGTTTTGGAAGGCATGGGTACTGGTAATGCAGTCCTCTTAGGAGCTGTCTTAGCCGGAATGATGTCGATTGATATGGGTGGTCCGTTTAATAAAGCGGCTTACGCATTTGCGATTGCGGCCTTTACGTCAACCAAAAATGGTGATCTAATGGCGGCCGTAATGGTAGGTGGGATGGTTCCACCATTAGCAACGGCCATTGCGACAACTTTCTGGCCAAAGAAGTTCACTGAACAAGAACGCGAAGCGGGGATTTCTAACTGGGTATTAGGAATTTCCTTCATTACCGAAGGGGCAATTCCATTTGCTACGGCTGATCCGCTCCGGGTAATCGGCTCAAGTATTGTAGGCTCAGCAATTGGTGGTGGACTAAGTCAGCTTTGGAAAGTTAGCGTTCCTGCACCGCATGGTGGCCTTTGGGTAATTGCGTTAGCGGATCACAAGCTCTTCTACGTCCTATCAGTCTTAATTGGGGCAGTAGTTGCAGGGTTCATTATGGGAATCTGGAAGCCACGGCGCACTACTAATGACTAATAAATATTCATTTTGTGCATAAAAATAGTTAATGCGATAAAGCATATTGTTACAAGGTTTGTAACAATGTGCTTTTTTTGTAACAAAACTGTAACGCTAGCTAAATGTGCTTGAAATTAAGCTTTTTATCAAAAAAGCGGGACAAAAAAATTTGAATTTATTAAGTTTTGTTAAACACCGTATTGAAGGGGTTTATAAGAATTCCTAAAGAAAAATTGAATATCTAATGTATAAATAGTGTTTTCAAAGTTGGCGAAAAATGCTAATATTATAGACGTGCAAAACCAATTATAATTTATTTTGAATAAAGTCGAATGAAATAATATATAAATCGAAAACTTTAAGGAGTGGACAAACTTATAATGGTATCTAAATCTAAATCAAATGCGTCCAAATTATTGCTTGCCGGAGTAGCCGGTGCGGGATTACTTGTTGCTGGCGGTTCACAAGCAGTTGCGCATGCTGATTCTGTGAAAGTTCAAAAGAACGACACAGTTTGGGCACTTTCTCAAAAATACGGAGTTTCCATTAAGAGTATTGAATCCTTGAATAACATTAATCAAAACAGTCACTTGATTTTTGTTGGTCAAGAAATCAATATTCCAGAAAAGAACAACGCCGAACCCAAAACAAGTGTTAGTGACAAAGTAAAGGCTGACTCGGTTACGGTAAAGAGTGGCGACAGTCTTTCAGTAATTGCTCAGCGTTATGGTGTTTCAGTTAACGCTTTAATGCAAGTAAACCACTTGACTAGCTCATTAATTCTTGTGGGACAACAACTTAACATTCCTAGCGGAAATACCGTTTCAACACACAGTACATATGTAGCACCTGCAGCACCAGCAAGTTCAGCTGCTAAGCCACAAGTACAAACTCCAACTTCGCAAGCTACTCAATCAGCAGCTTCCAATAGTGCAGCAGTTTCTTCAGCGGTACAAAGCAGTTCTGCAGCTAGCCAAACTCCAAGTAGTGCAGTTACTTCGAGTGCAGCAAGCTCTGTAGCTCCAAGTTCAGTTGCTCCAAGTAGTGTAGCAACAGCTTCTTCTACTCAAGCAAACAGTGCAGCAAGCCATAGCTACAGCAAACCTGCTTCTGCAGCAAGCAGTGCTTCGGTTGCTACTAATGCAAACCAAGCAGCAAGTTCAGCTGCTCCACAAATTAGTAAGCAACAACAAGCTGCTTCATCAGTGGCACCATCAAGTGCTCCTGCAGCTACAAACCATGTCGCTTCATCAGTAGCACCATCGAGTGCTCCTGCAGCTACAAATCACGTCGCTTCGTCAGTAGCACCATCAAGTGCTCCTGCAACGACTAATCATGTCGCTTCATCGGCAGCACCATCGAGTGCAGCTCCTGCAGCTTCAACAAACCACGTCGCTTCATCAGCGGCACCATCAAGTGCAGCAACTAGCAACGTCCAAAACACAGGATCAGTTACCGGTTTGGCTACTTCGTTAGCTAACAACACCATTCCTTACGTTTGGGGCGGTAAGACACCTGCAGGATTTGACTGCTCTGGTTTTGTATCTTACGTATTCCAACATGCTGCAGGGATTAGCTTACCAAGCTACACCGTAGCAATGGAATCATACGTTAACAAAGAGTCAGTTTCAGCTGCTCAACCAGGTGACTTGTTATTCTGGGGTACTCCAGGGGCAACTTACCACGTTGGTATTTACCTTGGTAACAACCAATACGCAAGTGCACCAACCTTTGGTCAAAACGTTAAAGTACAAACAATTTCATCATACTTCTACCCAAGCTTTGTTGGGAGAGTTAAATAAGATTGACTAACAATCGTCTTCACAAGGCTCCGCTTTTACTAGCGGGGTCTTTTTGTATGTTCTTGTTAGCACGGAATCAATTTTCAATAGTGAAATTTAGCAGGATTGTTGCGCAGGGGGGAGGGGTAGGCAAGTTAAGTGGAGTAGTTAAGCCACATTGCAAGTGGTTAGATATTAAAAAACACCGCTAATTTTGATTTAGCGGTGTTTGAAATTTTAATCCATAATTAACATTGGGATGATTACCGGGTGACGTTCGGTCTGGTCGTACAGGAATTTTTGTAAATCATCAATGATTGCTCGATTAATTGAAGCTTCGTTAGCGTGGGGGTTGCGCATGGCTTGCCGAATCGTGGCAAACATTCGCCGCCGTCCTTCATTAATGAGTTCCCCAGATTCACGCATGTAAACAAACCCACGCGATAATAGATCTGGTCCTGATTCAATCATTTTGGTCTTGAGGTTAATGGTGGCTACGACGACCACTAAACCTTCTTCAGAGAGTAATTGACGATCACGTAAAACGACGTTACCAATGTCGCCAATGCCATTACCATCAACATAGACGTCCCCGGCATTAAAATGACCGCAACGCCGAGCAGAGTCTTTAGTTAAGGCTAAGACGTCCCCGTTGGACATGATAAAGCTATTTTCGAAGGGAATGTCACAGTCGTGAGCTAATTCGGTATGCAATTGAAGCATCCGGTATTCGCCATGGATTGGCATGAAGTATTTAGGTTTCATTAAACGGAGCATTAATTTTTGTTCATCTTGGCCACCGTGTCCAGAAGTGTGGATGTTGTTGACTTTACCATGAATAACTCGTGCTCCGGCTTCTTCCAATTCGTTGATTACGTTATTTACACTGATTGTGTTTCCAGGAATCGGATTACTTGAAAATACAACTGTATCACCAGGTTCAATCGAAATTTGTCGGTGAGTCCCGTTAGCGATTCGGCTTAGGGCGGCCATTGGCTCACCCTGCGAGCCGGTACACATAATCAATACTTTATCAGCGGGGAGGTGCCGGATTTCTTCAGCATTAACCAACGCTTCGTCAGGAATATCTAAGTAGCCTAGTTCACGTCCGTTAACTAACGCTGCTTCCATAGAGCGCCCAAAGACCGCAATTTTACGGCCGTGCTTCAGCGCAGCCTCGGCGGCCATTTGAATCCGGGAAATATTGGAAGCAAAGGTCGCAAAAATGATCCGTCCTTGAACTTCTTCAAAAATTTTACGGATTGATTTACCAACCCAGCGTTCGGATTTGGTAAATTCGTCACGTTCAGCATTCGTACTATCGGACATCAATAACAGTACGCCTTCGTCACCTAACTTAGCCATTTTTTGTAAATTAGGCGGCTGGTGGGTGGTAGGGGTGAGATCGAACTTGAAGTCACCAGTTTCCACAATCACGCCAGAAGGGGTGTGCACCGCTACTCCGAGAGTGTCCGGAATAGAATGGGTGGTCCTAAAAAAGCTTACGCTAGTTTTAGGGAACTTAATCACGGTATCTTCGTTAATTTCGTGAATTTCGGTAGTTTTTAACAATCCGTGCTCTTCAAGTTTGCCCCGGATTAAGGCGGCAGCTAGTGGACTAGCATAGATTGGCACGTTAATTTGTTGTAGTAGAAACGGGATTCCACCAATGTGGTCTTCGTGACCATGGGTGATCACTAAAGCCTTTATTTTTTGTTGGTTTGCGACTAAAAATTGATAATCGGGGATGACGTAATCGATTCCTAAAAGTTCGTCTTCAGGGAATTTGATACCGGCATCTACGACAATAATTTCGTCTTGAAATTGGATTCCATAGGTGTTTTTTCCAATCTCATTTAGACCACCGATTGCATAAACGGCCGTCTCGTTATTTTTTATATTAATCTTACCCATCGCTTAGTACTCCACAAGCTTATAATTTACCCCTTGTTGTTCGTATTCAAGGGCTTTCCCCTCTAAAACTTCAATTTGTTCGAGGTTAAAATCGGGATTGTGGTCTTCGACACGCTTAATTGCTTCTGGTTGAGAGTCAGCTTCAATATATAGTGAGCGAGTGTTCTCCCGACGTGGCATTTCTTTTTTTGATTCTTGATAATAAATTTTAAAGATCATGTTTTTTCCTTCCTTCTTCAATAAAAATGTGTTCCAATAAAAATAAAGTTTTTCCCGTTCAATAAGTTGTATTACTACAACGCATCTTAGAATATTTTATCACAGCGGTACTTATAAGTATAGAATTAGGGTTTTGAAAGGACGGACGTTCAATGAAATTAATCATTTTGGGATTGTTGCTTGTGCTGGTAGTGTTAGCGCTAATGGTTTATATAAAACGGCGTAGGGTTTCGAAAGCAGCGACGATTGTCCGTAACTCAGGCGAAACCATCGTTGATGAGGCCATGGGATTCGTGGCTGAGCAAATGCGTTCTCAGGGTTTTGTATTGGTTACTAAGCGCGGTACGTCTGTAGCAGACGTTTGGGGACAGGCAGTTGTGGGGTTTAACTATAAGATTAAACTTAACGACCAGGGCAATTTTAGAGATGTAGGTGACCGAATTGATTATTGGCTAACACAGTATTGTCAAAGGAAAGATTTAATGGAAGACCAAGAACCGATGTTGCGTGTTTCAGATTTATGGGCAAACAAAAACATTTTAGAGGTTGATGTAGTTTACCTGATTAACGAGCAAACTAAAAATTACTTAAAGGACTTAAGCAAATTATAGAAAATAAAAAGACGCAGGGCTTCTCCTAAAATAATGGAGAAACCTGCGTCTTTTGTCATTCTTATGATCTTTAACCAATCAAAATGGCGTTGTCGTCAATTGAAAATGGATCCTTTTTGTTAATGTGATCATAGAATAGGGTTCCCTTAAGGTGATCGATTTCATGTTGACATACGATTGCGGGGTAATCACGTAGTTTTATGGTTTTTTCTTCACCCTCAACGTTTTGGTACCGAATGGTGATTCGGTCGTAGCGGGGAACGTAGCCAGGGACTTCTTTGTCTACTGAAAGGCAACCTTCACCTTCGTCGAGTGCAGCAACTTGAACGGACTGACTGACGATAACCGGATTTACGAGGGTTTCTTCAAAGATAATCTCGTCATCTGGTCCAGGAACTAAAACTGAGGCCATTTGGATTGATAGGCCAATTTGGGGAGCCGCCAAACCAACGCCCGCTCGTAAATGATATTTTTGAGCGATTTTAGGATCTTGGCTGTTTTTTAGGTATTCCATCATTTCGTCAGCAACTTTAAGATACTTGGGATCGAGAGGAAAAGTCAGCTTTTCGGCCCGTTTGCGCAAAACTGGATTACCATCTCGCGTGATATCATTCATTTTAATCAAGATAAAAACCTCCAATTTGTCTGATATTAAGTATAATATAGATTAAAGAGAATACAAAATAAATCTTTAGTGAGGTAGCATTGTGGGAATTAAGGAAAATTTTAGCTATCCGTTGGACGAACGGTGGAACGTTCAAGAGATTACGGATGTAGTAGATTTCTTTACTAAAATTGAAGAAAGCTATCAAAAGGGCGTTAAAAAGCAAACGTTAAAGAACGCCTATGACAAATTTCGGCAAGTGGTTCCGAATAAAAGTGAAGAGAAACGAATTTATCGTGAATTTGAACAAAATTCAGGAATGCAGCCGTTTCAAGCAGTTAAACAACTTCGTGATGAAGGTGTAAAAATTATTAAGGTGACCGAAAATGGATATCACTAAAACCCAATTAGAACAAATTGATCAACAAATTTGTGATTTTTTGCGGCAGGACCGCCGATTTATTTTAGAACAAATGCAAAAACATTATGCGGTTGGACAAAAAACGGGGCGGCGTGATTTAGTAACTTCGCTAGATAAAGAAAACCAGCAAAGGATCATTGCCTTCTTAGAACCGTTATTGCAGCCAGCTAAAATATTGGCAGAAGAGACTGAACATCAAATCACTGATTCTACTGGTTTAGTGTGGGTAATCGATCCGATCGATGGTACCATGAACTTTGTAAAACAGGGTGAAGACTTTGCCGTAATGGTTGCGTTGTATGAGGACGGACACCCGATTTTGGGCTATATTTATGACGTGATGCGTGACCGATTGCTGCACGGAGGACCAGGACTGGGTGCCGCCTATTGTAACGAAATGAAACTAACCTCGCCAGAAAATCTGCCGTTAGCAGAGGGGTTGGTAGGGCTAAGCGGGCCGATGTTAATTGCAAATAAATTTAATTTTCAAACAATTGAGTCACAAAGCTTAGGTTCACGGGTCTTAGGAAGTGCGGGGATTGAATTTAGCCGGGTGATTTTAGGTAAGCAAGTCGGCTATGTATCCACGCTTAAGCCATGGGATTTTGCGGCTGGAAACGCTTTAGCGACGGTGTTGGGGCTCATGGTTGACCGTGTTGACGGAAGCCCACTTAATATGCTAAAATCGGGCGTTGTACTAGTTGCTACGAAAAAGGCATTTGCTACTATAATGAACATAGTAAAATGAGCTTGTGCTGTGACCGAACAATGAGTCACAGGTTTTTTTATGTAAAGCCATTGCAAAACGAAAGGGAGAAACAAATTTTGAAATTAAGAGACGATATTAGAAATATTGCGATTATTGCTCACGTTGACCACGGTAAAACAACGTTAGTTAATGAATTGTTAAAACAATCGGACACGTTAGATGAACACGTTCAAATCGAAGATCGGGCGTTAGACTCCAACGCAATCGAAAAGGAACGTGGAATCACCATTCTTTCTAAGAATACGGCTGTTCGTTATGGCGACAAGCAAATTAATATCTTAGATACTCCAGGACATGCGGACTTCGGTGGTGAAGTAGAACGGATCATGCGCATGGTTGACGGGGTCTTGTTAGTTGTAGACGCATTTGAAGGTACCATGCCGCAAACCCGGTTCGTATTGAAGAAAGCTTTGGAACAACACCTAACTCCGATCGTGGTAGTTAACAAAATCGACCGCCCCGGTGCTCGTCCTGAAGAAGTAGTTGACGAGGTTTTGGACTTGTTCATTGAACTTGGTGCTGACGAAGATCAACTTGAATTCCCAGTGGTTTACGCTTCAGCTTTGAACGGAACTTCAAGCTTCTCCTCAGATCCTGCAGAACAAGAACACACGATGAAACCAATTTTTGACACGATTGTGAAGACCATTCCTGCTCCGGAAGATACTTCTGAACAACCACTTCAATTCCAAGTAGCAATGCTTGATTATAACGATTTCGTGGGTCGGATCGGAATTGGTCGGGTATTCCGCGGTACCATTAAGGTTGGCGATAGCGTTACCGTAATGAAGTTGGATGGTAGTAAGAAGAACTTCCGGGTTACTAAGCTATTTGGTTACTTTGGCTTGAAACGGCTGGAAATTAAGGAAGCTAAGGCCGGTGATTTAATTGCCGTTTCCGGGATGGAAGACATTTTCGTTGGGGAAACCGTTGCAGATGCCGAACACCCAGAAGCATTGCCAGTTTTGCGGATTGACGAACCAACTTTGCAAATGACCTTCAGAACTAACGATTCGCCTTTTGCTGGTCGGGAAGGAAAATTTGTTACTTCACGTCAATTGGAACAACGTTTGAAGCAAGAATTGCATACAGACGTTTCCTTACGAGTTGACGATACTGATGATCCCGGTGCTTGGGTGGTTTCTGGCCGTGGGGAACTACATCTTTCAATCTTGATTGAAATGCTTCGTCGCGAAGGCTACGAACTACAAGTTTCTCGTCCAGAAGTTATCCTTAAAGAAGTTGACGGTAAGATGTGCGAACCGTTTGAATCAGTTCAAATTGATACTCCTGATGAATATACTGGTTCAGTTATCGATTCACTTTCACAACGTAAAGGTGAAATGAAAAACATGGAATCAACCGGAAACGGACAAACTCGGTTAACTTTCTTAGCTCCTTCACGCGGATTAATCGGGTACTCAACCGAATTCCTTTCAATGACTCGGGGATACGGAATTATGAACCATACTTTCCAAGAATATCTACCAGTGATTAAGAATTGGAACCCAGGTCGTCGTAACGGTACTTTGGTATCCATTAACTCAGGTAAGGTAACCACATACGCAATCATGGCAATCCAAGATCGCGGGGTAATCTTTACTGACGCCGGAACCGAAGTATACGAAGGAATGATCGTTGGTCAAAACAGCCGGGAAAATGATATTTCAGTAAATATCACCCGGGGACGGAACCAAACTAACGTCCGGGCTGCTGGTTCTGAAGATATTGCTAAGGTTAAAGCACCATTACACATGACGCTTGAAGAATCCCTTGAATTCTTAAATGAAGATGAATACTGTGAAGTTACACCAGAAAATATTCGTCTCCGTAAGCAAATCTTAAATACTAACGAACGTGAAAAAGCGGCTAAGAAACGTAAAATGGCTGCTAAAAAATAATGAATATTAGGTTTACGTAAACACGTTAGAAAATAACGCTGTTTAAGTTCTTCTTAAGAAGGGGTCGGGAAAAATTTTCTCGGCCTCTTTTTAATTTTCCGGGGAAAATATAGGATATAATAGAACAGTATTATTAGGATAAAGGTGGATAACAATGCAAAGCATTATCAATTGGCTGCCGCAAAAACTAAAGCGGCGGCTTCCAGACCTAGATTTATGGGTCGTTTTTCCATACGTGTTGCTAAGTATTTTTGGGATCATTATGGTATATTCGGCCAGTGCAGACTACTATATTCAAAATGGGATTAGCGCTAAAAGCTATTTGCTGAAGCAGGCGGTGTGGGTAGCCGTTGGATTTGTGATTACCTTGCTAGTCTTTTTGATGAACAAAAAAGTTTTTCGAAACAAGAAAATTTTGATGTTCGCATTTGTGGCGCTATTTTTGGCGTCAGTATACTTAATTTTCTTTGGCCCTAACACTAACGGAGCCACTGGTTGGATTTATATTGGTTCGTTTGGGATTCAGCCGGCTGAGTACTTAAAACTGTTCATCATTCTTTACTTAGCTAATATCTTGTCGTTGCACCAGCACCGCATGGAATTAGGTGACGAGATTTCAGCGAAGACGACCTGGAGCCCGGCCGTTATTGTATTCGGACTAATCGTATTAAACTTTTTGGAACACGATTTAGGGGGTTCCACAATTAACGCAGCGATTGCAATTGTGCTATTCTTGGCAGCCGGGAAAAATTATCGGCAAAGTGTTGCAATAATTTTTGCGGGTTTGGCAGTCTTTTTTGGGTTGTTGACGACGGTAGCTTCTAAAATTGACGTCAACACCTCCAATTACATGCTGCAAAGGTTGGTCGGCTTTGCACACCCGTTTGAGCTATCCAAAGGAGCCGGAAACCAATTAGTTAATTCTTATTACGCGCTCGGTAATGGTGGGATATTTGGCGTTGGCTTAGGAAATAGTATCCAGAAAAAGGGATACTTGCCAGAAGCAAATACCGACTTCATCATGTCCGTGGTAGCTGAAGAGTTAGGGTTAATTATGGTGATTATCATTATTTCGGTGCTCTTCGTGATTATTTTCCGGGCAATTATCTTAGGTACCAAGTCAAACCGGATGTACGATACGTTAATTTGCTACGGAATTGCGACTTATTTAGTAGTTCAAACCTTTTTCAACGTTGGTGGAATTACCGGCTTGATCCCGATTACAGGGGTAACTTTTCCCTTTATTAGCTACGGGGGGTCGAGTATGATTGTTTTATCTGCCACCATTGGCGTTTTGTTAAATATTAGTGCTTCACAAAAAAGAAGCCAAAGAATAGAGCAAAGGGAAGCAAAATAAATGGAGATAACTGAACGGCAAAGCATCGTAATTTTCTTTAGTCACCTAAAAAAAGTTACGGCTTTGAAGAAGCTAGGGGATATTAATTATTTGTCCAAAGAAATGCATTACTTGATTTTGTATGTTAACCGAGCTGACGCAGCGGAAACGCTGAAAAAAATCCGCAGTTTTAATTTTGTGCGTACGGCGTATATTTCACCACGCGCTGATTTGCGAGTCAACTACGATGAGGACTATACGATAACAGAGGAAGATGAACAATGAGAATTATTTCTGGTGATTTTGGCGGCCGACGGTTAAAGGCGGTCCCAGGGATGAAAACCCGGCCCACGACTGATAAAATTAAGGAAAATGTATTTAACATTATCGGGCCATATTTTACCGGTGGCGCCGTTTTAGACATGTATGCTGGTAGCGGCGGTCTCGCTATCGAGGCGGTCTCGCGGGGCATGGAACAAGCAACCTTGATTGATAAACAAATGGCGGCAATTAAGACTATTCGGGATAATGTACAGGTAACGAAACATCCGGAGCAGTTTCAGATAATTAAGGGTGATACCAAAAAGGTGATTCATAATTTAGCGAAGCAAGCGGTATCGTATAACATGGTCTTTTTTGACCCGCCATACGCATTGCAAACCATCGCCCAAGATATTGTGTCCCTGATGGAGCTAGATTTACTTGCTAAAGACGTCACCATTGTCTGTGAAACTAGTGAAGAAGTCGAATTGCCCGACCAAATTGGCTGGTTAGCTAAAACACGCGAGCAACGTTACGGTATTACTAAGATTGTTATCTACAAGGCGGGTAGCTAGATAAAATATTTTAAGTAAGGAAGCAAAACATAATGACGAAGGCACTTTATGCGGGAAGTTTTGACCCGGTTACTAACGGACACGTGGACTTGATTCGCCGTGCTGCGCGAATCTTTGACGAACTGGTGGTAGTGGTCGCTATTAATACCAATAAGCAGCCGTTATTTTCTCCTCAAGAGCGGGTTAACTTGTTGACGATGGCGATGCAGGACTTGGAGAACGTGAGCTTTACCACGTCTAAAGGGTTGACGGTGGATACTTTTAAAGAATTAAATGCGGACGTTTTGGTACGTGGCGTTCGGAACGCCGCCGACCTTGATTTTGAGACACAAGTCGCACAAATGAACCAATTTTTGGCTGAACAAGTTGAAACCGTCTTTTTGCCAGCTGATCCTAAATGGAACTTTACCTCTTCAAGTTTAATTAAAGAAGTGGTGAAAATGGGTGGTAGCATCCACGGGTTAGTACCGGAAGCAGTGGAGCTACAGCTTAAAAGTCGACTAAAAAATAAATAAACTAAAGACTGGAAGAAATTCCGGTCTTTTTTTGTATATATAGTTGAGGAGGGGTGAAAATGTGGGAAGAAATTTGGGAAAAATACCAAAAACCAATTATAATAGGAAGCATCTTGATGGCGGCTATTTTGTTAGTTGTTAGTTTGCTACGGCCGAAGAATAATGTGCAGTCCCCACAAGAAAGCTCAGAAGTGATGATGGCGGGTTCGGAAGCTCAATCTAGCTCTGTAACTAGCAACCCTTCGACTGATAGTGTTCAAAAATCAGCTAGGAAGCAGAAGTTAATGGTGGACGTAAAGGGTGCGGTTAAAAAACCGGGAGTTTATGAAGTAAAACCGGGGATGCGGGTCGTCGACGGAATTGAACTGGCTGGCGGATTGACTGAATCTGCGGACCGCAAAAACATTAATATGGCTTTACAATTAAGTGACCAACAGGTAGTGTACATACCCATTAAAGGAGAAATTAAGGACTTTGACCCTAAGCAGTTAATGGGAACCGCTGGCAATGCTGGAAATGAAAGCCTGGCAAGTTCTTCATCGGCTGGTGAGTTAGTAAACATCAATACGGCTGATAAAAATGCTTTGTTAACGTTAAACGGGATTGGAGATAAAAAGGCGGATCAGATTATTAGCTATCGGGAAGAACAGGGTGGCTTTAAAACCATCGATGATTTAAAGCAGGTTCAAGGAATTGGTGATAAAATTTTTGCAGGTTTAAAGGATTCAATTACGGTTTAAAAAGGATGGTTAAAATGGATAAAAGAATTGATTGGGACCAATATTTCATGACACAGGCACTATTATTATCGCTACGGAGCACATGCAAACGGCTTTCTGTCGGAGCAATTATTGTCCGCGACCGGCGCGTAATTGCTGGAGGATATAACGGATCGGTTAGCGGCGACGTGCATTGCTTAGACGAAGGATGTTACTTAGTTGATGGCCATTGCGTGCGGACAATTCATGCTGAAATGAACGCGGTGTTGCAATGCTCTAAATTTGGCGTGGCAACTGACGGAGCGGAGATTTACGTTACCGACTTTCCGTGTCTGCAATGTACCAAAATGCTTTTACAAACGGGCATCGTGAAAATTAATTATTTACGAAACTATAATAACGACCCTTATGCAGTAGCACTTTTGAAACGTAAAAATGTTGCCGTTAAGCAAATTAAGTTTACGGACGAAGATTTAGCTAAAATCGATGTCAAAACTTTATTAAAGGATGGAAAGTAGTAGTTCTTTAATTTGGGCAACGGTGACGATCTTTTTGCTGGCGGGATATGTTTTTACTCGTTCAATAGTTTTTTTAGTATTGCTATTTGTTTGGTTTGGCCGGGTTTGTTGGTTGCGACAGCTTTTCCCATTGGTACAAGTTGTGACGTTGGGATTGCTTTTTGGGTGGCATTTTAGTCACGTGAGTCATTTTATCGGGCAACATCAGAAAAGTTATGAAAATGTGCGGATAATCTTAAACGTGCACCCTGATGAGGTCAAAATTCGAGAAGATGGGATCAGCATCCGAGCGTTTAATAATAATTTTGATCACCAAGGAGTTCAGGCTTTTATCCCACTGGAGTCTCCCAAATTACAGCAAAGCTTCCAAAATAATTCGCAAGATTTACAACTAGAAGTTGCGGGAAATCTGGGGCCGTTAGCGCAACCAACCAACGTGAACCAATTTGATTTTCGCCGCATTATGTACGGTAAAAAGGTTTACTATAACTTAAACAAGACGCAGCTGATCAATGTTCGACAACTCCCCTTAAAGAGTTACCAAGCATGGATGCACCACTGGCGGAAGAAGTTATTAGACCGCTGTCAGCAGTTTGCAGAACCGCTGCGTAGTTATTGCGCGGGAATCATTTTGGGCGAGCAGACCGATTTTCTAAAAGAAAATAGTGAAAAACTGCGTAATTTAGGGATTATTCACTTATTTTGTATTTCGGGATTACACGTTTTTTACTTCATCAAGTTGATTGAAAAAATAGGAATCTTGTTGCGAATTGATCGGGAGACTTTGTTTACCATACAAATGGTAGTTTTACCGGTTTATTTCGTGCTTGGAGGGGGAAGTACAAGCCTTTTTCGGGCAGTCACGCTAGTTTTAATTAAGCTGGTGGCACAACGACTACGGTTGAATTTTAGGGGTGGCATAGAGGCTTGGTGCATAGTTTTATTGATTAATCTATGGCTGAATCCATTCGTGCTGCTTCAAATGGGTGGTCAGCTAAGTTACTTGCTATCTCTAGTTTTGATTAGTCAAAGTACCACTAGCAGTTTAAAAATTTCATTTAAACTATTTTTGGTAGAAATACCGATTATCCTCTTTTCGATGTACAAAATCCACCTTTTGACGGTTCTTTTTAATTTACTATGCGTACCGCTTTTTTCAAGCTTAGTGATCCCGGCTGTTTTAATAGCTTTTTGTTTCCCACTCACTGCCAGCGTGATTAATCAGGTGATTATCGGGGTAGAGTGGGGATTGCAACGGTTAGATCAGCTTCCGGGACTTTTACTAACCGGAAAGCCTAGTCGCTGGTTGGTGATGTTTCTTTTAGTGATTGCACTTAAAATTGTATCCACGGATGCACAGACCTTGAAGAAACGACTTTTTAAAGTTTATTGGTTAACTTGGATAGCGACGGGAGTTTATTTTCGTTTACTGCCTTTTGGAGAGGTTACGTTCTTTGACGTCGGTCAAGGAGACAGTATTTTAATTCGGGAGCCTTTTAACCGATCGGTAACCATGGTGGACACGGGTGGTAAGTTACGGTTTGGCTCCCGGCAAAAGCAGACTTCTACAATTGCTAAGAATAGTTCAATTAATTATTTACAAAGCATTGGCATTAGTAAGATTGATACACTTTGTTTGACCCACCAAGACGTTGACCATATTGGAGAAGCAAAGGCGGTTTTGCAAAATTTAAAGGTCCAACAGCTGCTCTTTCCCGCCGGGGTAGAAAAAACGGATAACTTCCGTTACCAAATTTTGCCCTATCTCCACCAAACCCGGATCGTTGAGGTATTAAAAGGTGCTCAAGTTTCCCGACTACCGCTGCAAATTTTATATCCGGAACGGCTGGGGAAGGGTGCAAACGAAGATTCTTTAGTGCTGGAAGGTAAATTTGGCGGAAAAAGAATTTTATTGACTGGTGATTTAGATATTAGTGGTGAACAGAAACTACTACAAAATCCAGAATTGGTTGGTAAGGTGGATATTTTTAAATTGGGACACCATGGCAGCAAGACTGCTAATTCGCCTGAATTGTTATCCGCAATTTCCCCTAAACTAACGGTCGTTTCGGCGGGACGAAATAACCGGTACGGCCATCCAAATGCGGAAGTGATTGAGCGCCTGCAACGGTTACGAATTCCGGTCGTTTCTACCCAAGATTACGGGATGATTTCTTATAGATATTTTTTCAATGGTATGGGAAGATGGAAGGTAGGAATTGATAAAAAAGGAAGCATTGTTCAATGAAACTTACTGATTTAAAAAAGGATGTTGCTAAAGGTAACCTTCAGCCAATCTATTTGATTGAAGGGCCGGATAACTACATTCAAAACGCAGCCAAAAAAATACTAACCGCGCTAATCCCAGAAGACCAGCAAGTGATGAATGTTGGAACGTACGACTTAGAAAATACCGATTTAGGCTTGTTATTAGACGATGCGCAATCCTCGCCATTTTTTGGGGACTATCGGCTGGTGATTGCTAATAATCCGGTTTTTCTAACTGGTGAAAAAACTAAAGTTAAGTTTAATTTGGACGGCTTAATTAATTACTTGAAGCAACCCGAACCCACGACTATTTTAGTGTTTGCTGCTAAATATGAGAAATTGGATGGCCGGAAAAAAATCGTCAAAGATTTGAAAAAGCAGGCCACCGTTATTGACGCTAACCCGCCTAAAGAGGCTGATACTCGGCAGTTAATTCAACAGTTTGTTAACGAGCGTCAAATTCAAATTGCCAGCCCGGCAGTCGAAGAATTGATTTTACGAACGGGAAATAATTTAGCGCAAGTGATTAATGAATTGGAAAAATTGACCGTTTACGCAGCGGATTCGAAGCACATTGACCTAGAGGCGGTACAAAAACTCGTTCCCAAAAGTCTGACCCAAAATGTTTTTGATTTGATTAAGGTGTTGATGAAGGGGGATGTGCGACAGTCGATTGCAGACTATTCCGTCTTGTTGCTTAACCAAGAACAACCATTGCGAATTAACGCCGCCTTAGTTAGTCAATTTCGGTTACTCTTACAGGTTAAAATTTTAACGGAACGGGGATTTTCTCAAGGTAAACTTGCTCAAGAATTAAAGGTCCATCCGTACCGAATTAAATTAGCTATGCAGGCGGTGCGCCAATTTGATATGGCTAGCCTCAAACGTGCTTTTCTCGGATTGCTTGATTTAGAAGAGCAATTAAAAACAACCCAAAGACCCCCACAGGAACTCTTTGAGTTGTTTCTAGTTAAATTTAAAAATGGATGGCAATAAAAAAACACCGGATCACCGGTGCTTTTTTATTTAGCAAGCATTTTTGCTAAGCGAGACTTCTTACGTCCAGCGTTGTTAGCCTTGATAAGACCCTTTGTTTTAGCACGGTCAATACGGCTGTAAGCTGTGTTTAAAAGTTCATTAGCGTTTTCAGCGTTGTTCTTAGCAGCAATTTCAAATGCTTTGATGCTGGTACGCATTGCGCTCAATTGCGAACGGTTGCGAGCAGCAGCTTTTTCGTTTGTACGAACACGTTTCATTGCAGATTTGATAACTGGCATATTATTCACCTCCAGAGTATGCTTAATACAACAGTAGTATTATACAGAAAGTACGTTATTAATGCAATGCTCGAATAAACTTGAAAAAAGTTTTGAGTTTCGGTAAACTAGGATGTGCTTATAAAAGCAAACCCATTACTTAGTCTATCGATCTGCCGACGATTTACTCAGTCTTGGGCAATTTAAAGAATGAGGTGGATAAAATGGCAATTTCACAAGCAAAGAAGAACGAAATTATTGCAAAATACGCTCGTCACGAAGGCGATACAGGTTCTGCAGAAGTACAAATCGCAGTTTTGACAGCAGACATTAACGAAATCAACGAACACATCCGTGTTCACCGGAAAGACTTCCATTCACAACGTGGATTGATGAAGAAGATCGGTCATCGTCGTAACTTACTTGCTTACCTACGTAAGACAGACGTACAACGTTACCGTGAATTAATCAAGAGTCTTGGCCTTCGTCGTTAAGATTGGTCAGATAAAGCCCTCTGCATCTCGATGCGGGGCTTTTTTGTTTACCCTAGAAAAATACGAGGGAGTTCTGCTTAATAATTAAGTTGACTTAATCAGCTGGTTAATAAATTATTGAAATCCTAAAATAGTTAGTTAAATTGGAGCAGTCTCCGGAGCGCGAGACTGCTTTTTATTTGGAAGCGAAAAGTAAATTTTTAAATAAAAAACCTCCTAATTGCTAAATGAGCGGCATTAAAAATGGGGGATGGGTTTGTTTTACTAATGTGTTAACGGCAGACCAAGCACTGGCCGTGGTCAATTTAGAGAAATTTGTTAGATAAATTTTGCCGTATAGATAAAGTGAACGCCAAAGTCTTCCTGCGTGCTTTTTGTTTTTGACAATTAATCTATGCTAAAATTAAAGCAGTATATAAATTGTGCGGAAACTAAAGAATATTTAATGTAGGTGAAAAAATGAGTGATGTTATAAAAATCATTCCGTTTGGCGGCGTTCGCGAAAACGGAAAAAATATGTATGCAGTTGAAATCCATAATGATATTTATATTTTGGATTGTGGGCTTAAGTACCCTGAAAACGAGTTATTGGGAATTGACATAGTAATTCCGGATTTCTCGTATCTAGTTGAAAATAAAGACCGAATTGTCGGGGTGTTCTTGACCCACGGCCATGCGGATGCCATTGGAGCATTACCTTACTTTTTAAAGGAAATTGAGGTGCCGGTATTCGGTTCGGAAATGACAATTGCGTTGGCAAAAATTACGGTCAATGATGACCCCGACTTACGCAAATTTAAAAACTTTCACGTGGTGGACGAGAAGAAGGAAATTGATTTTGGGGACGTGACGGTCTCGTTTTTCAAAACTACGCATACCATTCCAGATTCATTAGGAATCGTCTTGGATTGTGATGAAGGACGAATCGTATACACCGGAGATTTCAAGTTTGATCAAACCGCTACAGATGGATACGCGACTGATTTTGGACGGTTAGCCCAAATTGGTACTAAGAAGGTAATTGCGTTATTGAGTGATTCAGCTAACGCAGAAAACTTTGAACGGCCTTCTAACGAAACCGAAATTGCAGCAAGCATCGCTGAAATCATCAAGTATCACGAAGGCCGGGTAGTGGTCGCTTCCGTAGCATCGAATATTTTACGAATTCAGCAAGTAATCGACGCGGCTGTTCAGTCGGGACGCAAAGTTGTTTTGACGGGTCACGATTTAGAAAAAATCGTTAATACGGCGATTAAATTGAATAAGATTAATATTCCAGACGATGACTTAATCGTTCCGTTAAATAAACTTGATAAGCTTGCTCCAGAAGAAACCATCGTTTTAGAAACGGGTAAGTTAGGCGAGCCAATCAAAGCCTTACAAAAAATGGCTTCTCGTCGTCGAGGAAAATTACGAATTGAGCAGGGTGATTTAGTTTTAATTGCTACCAACCCTTCCCACGCAATGGAAACAACCTTTGCGAAGACTAAGGATATGCTCTACCGGGCAGGGGCCGAAGTTAAGTCGATTTCTGACCGCGCTAATGCAAACGGCCACGCAAGTCGTAACGATTTACAGTTGATGCTGAATTTAATTAAGCCCCAGTTTTTGATTCCAATTCAGGGGGAGTACCGATTGTTGGCGGCTCACCAAGAGCTAGCTGAACAGGTTGGAATGAAACCAGAACAAATTTTCATCGTCAATAAAGGTGACGTTTTAGAGTACCAGGATGGTGAAATGTTCCATGGTAAGGGTATTGAAGTTGGCAATACAATGATCGATGGAATCGGGGTCGGTGACATTGGTAACATTGTGCTAAGGGACCGGAAAATCCTTTCTGAAGATGGAGTGTTTGTTGCGGTAGTTACCATTGACCGGAAGAAGAAAATTATTATTAAGGAACCTAAGATCACTTCAAAAGGGTTTGTGTATGTTAAAGCAAGCGGTGACCTAATTGAAGAAAGTTCTAAATTGGTTAAGAAAACCGTGCAAGCTAACTTAGATAACAAAGAATTTGATTGGGGACATTTGAAACAAGATGTCCGCGACAAATTAGGTAAGTACCTTTACGACCAAACTAAGCGGCGTCCGGTAATTTTGCCAGTGATTATGGAAGTTAATCAGCACCATAAAAAAGCTAAAAAGGTTAGTAAGAAAAAATAATGAAGGAAATTGATGAACAACTCACCCAGGCTAAAGAACTCTGGGATGATGGTAAACAAGCCCAAGCGATCCAAATTTTGGAAGAACTTGATGAAAAGACGCCTACCACCCAGGTTGCGGAATTATTAAACCATTTTTACGTTGCTAATCAACAATATTCTGAAGCATTACAATTGGTCGCAAATCAGTCGACCAATTTTTTGCATCATCCGGGAGTTTTTGCGGATTATTTAGGGGCGTTAATTGCTACTAATAATTTCATTGTGGCGTGGAAAACTTTAGCGTCAGCCGATCAGCAGATGAAAACACCGGCGATGGTGACGCGCCTCGAAGAAGCCGAAGTCCGCTATCAGGAAGATTTTCCGCAAAGCGTGCGGGCCGATGAACGCCATTTTTATCATCTCGGTGATCGTCAATTAGCGGATCAGATAAAAGCAATTAAGCAAGCATACCACTTGCCACAAAAAAACTATATTCGGGCAGCAAGTTTTAACTTAGTCGACCCGTACTTAAACCAACTTACCCGCGTTTCAATTCTAAAAGACCTGGTTGATTTACGGGTTGAACGAGAATTAGATTTTATTTGGCTTGACGAAAAAAGCTATCGGGTGGTCCCAGCCCAAATTGATGCCAGTCGTTTACGTAAAGAACTTATGCGATTAATTGAACAAAGTGCAGATCCGGTTCAGGCAGAGTTATTGATTCAGCAAGCGGGGCTAATGTACGATTTAGCATTTCCTTTTCCAGAGCGGGTTTTTGCTACGGCTACGGGATGGCTGGCAGCATTGCAAGCCCAGTTTCTGGCTGGAAAAGAGGTGAAACAATTTCACGACTTAAACAAAATCATGAACAGTATTATGGGTAGTTAATAAAAAAGCCAAATAATTATAATATTTTAGTTTACAAAATAAAGGCGATTATTATACAATACTAGAGGATTCTCTGAGGGTGCTTTGCCTTTCGTGGAGGATGTAGTATAATATTTTTTAAAGGATCCAGTTATTCATTTGAATGCTGAGTGATTCTTACGACATACAGGAGGTTCGTATTAATGGCAAAAGAACATTACGAAAGAACAAAACCCCATGTAAATATTGGTACAATTGGCCACGTTGACCATGGGAAGACTACTTTGACAGCTGCTATTACAAAAGTGTTGTCAGAAAAGGGATTAGCTCAAGCTTCAGATTACGCTGATATTGATGCTGCTCCTGAAGAAAAGGAACGTGGGATTACAATCAACACAGCTCACGTTGAATACGAAACAGAAAAGCGTCACTACGCTCATATTGACGCCCCAGGACATGCTGACTACGTTAAGAACATGATCACTGGTGCTGCTCAAATGGATGGTGCTATCTTGGTTGTTGCTGCAACTGATGGTCCTATGCCACAAACTCGTGAACACATTCTTCTTGCTCACCAAGTTGGTGTTGACTACATCGTTGTATTCTTGAACAAGACTGACCTTGTTGATGACGACGAATTGGTTGACCTTGTTGAAATGGAAGTTCGTGAACTTCTATCTGAATATGATTTCCCTGGTGACGATGTTCCTGTTCTCCGCGGTTCAGCTTTGAAGGCTCTTGAAGGCGACCCAGAACAAGAAAAAGTTATCATGGAACTTATGGACACAATTGATGAATACATTCCAACACCAGAACGTTCAACTGACAAGCCATTCTTGATGCCTGTTGAAGACGTATTTACGATCACTGGTCGTGGTACAGTTGCTTCAGGTCGTATCGACCGTGGTGAAGTTAAAGTTGGTGACGAAGTAGAAATCATCGGTCTTAAGGATGACGTTAAGAAGACTACAATTACTGGTCTTGAAATGTTCCGTAAGACTCTTGACGTTGGTGAAGCCGGCGATAACGTTGGTGCACTTCTACGTGGTATCAACCGTGACGAAGTTGTTCGTGGTCAAGTATTGGCTGCTCCTGGCTCAATCCAAACTCACAAGAAGTTCAAGGGTGAAGTTTATGTTCTATCAAAAGAAGAAGGTGGACGTCATACTCCATTCTTCTCAAACTACCGCCCACAATTCTACTTCCATACAACTGACGTAACAGGTGTTATCGAATTACCTGACAACGTTGAAATGGTTATGCCTGGTGATAACGTTACATTTACTGTAGAACTTATCGAACCAGTTGCTATTGAAAAAGGTACTAAGTTCACTGTTCGTGAAGGTGGACACACTGTTGGTGCCGGTGTTGTATCAGAAATCGACGACTAATATTTACATTAGTCCCGCGAAAAACCCGCTATTTGCGGGTTTTTTTGTTATATTCATATTTACTTTTTGAATTATATACGTTAAGATTATAAGCGTATGCAATCCAGAATTGTAATGAAATAAATCATTTGTCGGAGGGAACACAATGACTGCAAAGTGGGAAAAAACAGGTACTAACGAAGGTAAATTAACTTTCGAAGTTGGTACTGATATGATTAAAGAAGGCGTTGATAAAGCATTTCAACGTACTAAGAAGAGTTTAAATGTTCCAGGATTCCGTAAGGGACATGTACCACGCCAAATTTTTAACAAACTTTATGGTGAAGAAGCTTTATACCAAGATGCTTTAAACATCGTATTACCAGATGCTTATTCAGCAGCAATTAAGGAAGCTGGTATTGAACCAGTTGACCAACCACAAGTTGACGTTGAAAAGCTTGAAAAGGGCGAACCTTGGGTATTGAGCGCGATTGTTACCGTTAAGCCAGAAGTTAAGCTTGGCGAATACAAGGGTGTTAAGGTAATCAAGCAAAGCACTCGCGTAACTTCAAAAGAAGTTGACGAAGAAATTGAAAAGAAACGTGAACAACAAGCTGAATTAGTCTTAAAAGAAGGCAAACCAGCTGAAAAGGGCGACACAGTGACTATCGACTTTGATGGTTCAATTGACGGCGTACCTTTTGATGGCGGTAAGGCCACTAACTATGACTTAGAACTTGGTTCAAACTCCTTTATCCCAGGTTTTGAAGATCAATTAATTGGTCACAACACGGATGACGACGTTGACGTTAAGGTAACCTTCCCAGAAGATTACCAAGCCGAAGAACTTCAAGGTAAGGAAGCACTATTCAAGGTTAAGATTCATGAAATCAAGACTAAGGAACTTCCAGAACTTGACGACGAATTCGCTAAGGACGTTGATGAAGACGTAGATTCACTTGAAGAATTGAAAGCTAAAACTAAGGACCAAATCAAGGAACGTAAGATTCAAGCAGCTGACGAAGCTAAGGAAAGCGAAGCAATCCAAGCAGCCGTTGACAATGCTGAAATCAAAGAAATTCCTGAAGCAATGCTGCGTGAAGACGTTGACCGTCAAGTTAACCAATATCTTGCAAACATGCAACAACAAGGTATTAGCCCAGACATGTACTTCCAATTAACTGGTTCATCAGAAGACCAACTTCGCCAACAACTTAGTGAAGGTGCTGAAAACCGGGTTAAGACAACCTTAGTTCTTGAAGCAATCGTTGAAGCTGAAAAGATCGATCCTTCTGACGAAGAATTGGATGCTGAATACAAGAGCTTAGCTGAACAATACAACATGGAAGAAAAAGCAGTTCGCTCTGCATTGACTGCTGACATGGTTAAACATGATGTAGCAATTAAGCAAGCTGTTGACTTGATTAAGGATTCTGCAATTGAAGAACCTAAGTCAAAAGCTAAGAAGAGTGCTAAGAAATAATTGAATTTTTTAAAGTAGGAAGTAACCAAGTTGGCTACGAATTGTCCACCGGTAATTTAAAGAGTTAACGGTGGTACTAGAGAGGTTGGAAAAGGTAATTTTCCAGCCTCTTTCTACTTATTTAGGATAAATGCGCCATCAGCTAGCAAAACGTTTAAATTGGCGTATCCTTAGGGATTCTGCTATGATGGTTGTATAAATATTTGAGAGGTGACAGGATTGTATGATGATCAACAGACATCTGACCAAATTGCTTGCTCTTTTTGTGGTAAAACGCAAGATCAAGTAAAAAAGATTATTGCTGGTCCAGATGTATATATCTGTAATGAATGTGTTGACCTATGTAAAGAAATCATTGACGAAGAACTTGCTTCGGAAAAGAAACCCACTGAAATCACTAACATCCCGACTCCTGCGGAAATTGTTGATTACCTCGACCAATACGTAATTGGTCAAGAAGAGGCTAAAAAGACGTTATCCGTAGCGGTATATAACCACTATAAACGGATTAACAAAATGGCCCAGGCGGATGCTAAGGATGATGGTCCTGAATTACAAAAAAGTAATATCAGTTTAATTGGGCCAACTGGTTCCGGTAAAACTTTCTTGGCTCAAAGTTTGGCTAAAATCTTGAACGTGCCGTTTGCAATCGCGGATGCGACTACCTTAACTGAAGCAGGGTACGTGGGAGAAGATGTTGAGAACATCTTGCTCAAGCTTTTGCAAAATGCCGATTATGACGTTGAAGCAGCCGAACACGGGATTATCTACATCGATGAAATTGATAAAATCGCTAAGAAGAGCGAAAATGTTTCAATTACCCGGGATGTTTCGGGTGAAGGTGTCCAACAAGCTTTACTAAAGATTTTGGAAGGCACGATTGCTAACGTTCCTCCTCAAGGTGGACGGAAGCATCCGCAACAAGAATTCATTCAAATTAACACTACCAACATCTTATTCATTGTCGGGGGTGCGTTTGACGGAATTGAAACAATCGTAAAGAATCGCTTAGGCGATAAGACGATTGGGTTTGGAACGAATGCAAGCACTTCGTTAGATGAAAGTAAGAGCTTGATGCAACAAGTAATCCCTGAAGACTTGTTAAAATTTGGTTTGATTCCCGAATTTATCGGTCGTTTACCAATTTTAACTGCTTTAGAAAAATTAACTGAAGAAGACTTAGTCCGGATTTTAACCGAGCCTAAGAACGCCTTAGTTAAGCAATATAAAGCCTTGCTTGCCCTTGATGGGGTTGAATTGAAGTTTACCCCGCAAGCGTTGCACGCGATTGCTGAACAAGCAATTAGCCGGAATACGGGGGCGCGGGGTCTGCGGTCGATTATTGAAAACGTGATGCGGGACATCATGTTTGAAATTCCGTCCCGAGATAACGTTGCTAAAGTTACGGTTAACAAGAAAACGGTGGTTGACGGCGTAGAACCAGAAGTGGAACTAACCAACGAACAAGCATCGTAATTTCAAAAATTGGAACTAGGTGAATTACTTAAGCCTGGTTCTTTTTTTTGAATCCGTGTTATGATTAAAGGCGGAATTGGAAGGTGGGAATTTAATGGAAGTCCATAATGTAGAGTTACAAATTAGTGCTGTAAAGCCTGAACAGTATCCCGAACAAGGCTACCCTGAAATTGCCTTGGTAGGGCGTTCTAACGTGGGAAAATCTTCGTTGACCAACACGTTGATCAACCGGAAGTCGTACGCGCGGACGTCTTCACAACCAGGAAAGACACAGACACTAAATTTCTACCGGGTCGAAGATCAACTCTTTTTTGTTGACGTACCCGGATACGGATATGCAAAAGTATCCCAAAAGGAACGGGAAAAATGGGGTCGGATGATTGAAAAATATTTGACTTCTCGCAAGGAACTTAAGGGAGTAATTTCACTGGTGGATGCTCGGCATGATCCAACTGATGATGATATTTCCATGTATCAATATTTACGCTACTATGATATTCCGGTATTAGTGGTTGCTACTAAGAGTGATAAAATTGCCCGCGGAAAATGGAACCAGCATGAAAGCCGGATAAAAAAAGTCCTTAATTTTGATCAGCAAGACGCGTTTCAAATGTTTTCTGCGCAAACTAAGTTTGGCAAGGACGCAATTTGGCAATGGATTGAAGATAGGATGGGTGATTAGAAATGGAATTTAACGAGTATCAAAAAAAAGCTAATAAAACCCTTTTAGGCAATGAACAAGTATTAACGAATTGTGCTTTGGGGCTAGCGGGTGAAAGTGGTCAGGTAGTTAATTTAGTTAAAAACTATACTTTCCGGGGCGCGGATTTAGATAAGGAACAGTTAACCAAGGAAATGGGCGACGTACTTTGGTATTTATCCCAAGTCGCACAGTGGGCGGACATTCCTTTTGAAGAGGTTGCCCAAAAAAACATTAAAGACTTAGCAAAACGGTACCCGCACAGCTTTAAATAAAAAATAAAAAACCATCGTTACCAATGGCCTCGTGAAATGAAGCAAGTTGGTAACGATGGTTATTTTTTTTGTCCTTTTTTGTCTTTATCTTTAGCTAAAAATTTATCTTTCTTCTTTTTTTCTTCAGCGGTGGTTGCCGGATTAGTAAATTGCCCCAGCATTTTTTCTAAATCGGTCGTTCTTTTTACGGTTAATCCCATTTGATAATCACTCCCTTGCGCATATCATACCAAAAATATTAGTAATTGTCAGAAATATACATTTCCATAACTAATATTCAGATTATTATGAATAATAATTCAAAATAACGCAATCGGTCTTCCGAAATTAGTATTCATAGTGTATATTAATAAACATTACATGAATAAGGAGATTGCGATGAGAAAAGAGAAGACATTTTTTAATTGGTTATTCATTATATTTTCATTATGTTTGATTAGTACGGGAGTTGACATAGCGGACACGGTGCACGCTACGACGAAAGACCCCACTTATCAACGAATTAGAGAGCGGGGATATATCGTTTTGGGAACGAGCCCAGATTACGCGCCTTATGAGTTTCAAACTTCTAGTAATGGAAAAAGTAAGGACGTGGGAATGGATATCAGCGTTGCTAAAGATATTGCCCATGATCTAGGAGTAAAACTAAAAATTAAAAACATGGATTTTGATTCCTTACTAGTAGGATTACAAACTGGCAAGGTTGATATGGTTCTTTCGGGAATGAATCCTAGTGCAGCTCGGCGGAAATCGGTTGATTTTTCTAACGTTTATTATCAAGGTGGTCAAAGTATTATTATCAATCAAAAGGACGGGCATTTATTTAAGGATAAAAACTCGTTTCATCAACGGAAGGTGGCTGCCCAAACGGGGTCAATCCAATATAACCTCGCCAAAAAGCAAATTAAGGGGGCTTCGGTAAGGGGGATTGAGAAGGGAACTGATTTGATTTTGGCCTTGCAAACTAATAAAGTCGATGGAATCGTAATGGAAAAGCCCACCGCGGAGGCCTACGCCGCAAATAACCGGGGATTAAAGATTCTCAACGCCCATTTTAAATTGAATGATGACGAAACTAGCACGGCAGTAGCCTTACCTAAGGGCTCTCCAGTTTTAAAAGCTAAAATTAACCAGACCATTGCGCGGATAAAAAAGCAAAAACGGTTACCAGAATACTTAAAAACGGCGGGAACTTATTTAAAAGGCAATACTGTAGACACCTCCATGATCCATTATTGGAAGTACTTTGCACTTGGAGTGGGATACACGATCTTAATTTCGTTAGTGGGCGTTTGTTTTGGTTCAATAATCGGAGCACTGCTAGCCTTAATGCGCTTAAGTCGACACACTAGCCTGCGAGCAATTGCGTTGGCTTATGTAGAATTTGTTCGGGGAACTCCGCTAATGGTGCAACTGATGTTGGTTTACTTTGGTCTGGGAATTGTGGTGAATTTACCGGCGCTGACTGCTGGGATGATCGCAGTTTCCTTAAATAGCGCGGCTTACGTTGCCGAAGTGATTCGGGGAGGAATTAATTCGGTTGATGAAGGACAGGTCGAAGCTGCCCAAAGTTTAGGACTAAATTATCAAGACCGGTTGCGTTTCGTAGTTTTACCACAGGCCTTAAAAAATATTTGGCCAGCGCTTGGCAATGAATTTATTTCCCTAATCAAGGAAAGTTCGATTGTTTCCATTATTGGGGTGACGGACCTAATTTACCAGTTAAAAATTGTCCAATCAGATACTTATCGGGGCGTTGCACCAATTTTAGTAGCGATGGTCCTTTACTTCGTTTTAACTTTCTCGCTATCACGGTTATTAAAATTTTACGAAGGGAAGTTTAACTAATGACCAAAACTATTTTTAAGATTGAAAACTTAACTAAATCGTTTGCGCAGAACGTGATTTTAAAAGACGTTTCGGCGGAAGTGAAGGAAGGTGAGGTGATTAGTGTGATTGGCCCTTCGGGAGCCGGGAAAAGCACTTTCTTGCGTTGCTTAACCTTGTTAGAAAGGCCAACTGCGGGCGCGGTGGTTTTTGAAGGACGGAACCTAGTAGAAAAAAGCTTACGTGAAATTGAAGAAGTGCGGCAAAAGGTGGGCATGGTTTTTCAAAACTTTAATTTATTTCCTAACCTTACGGTGTTGGAAAATATTACATTAGCACCACGACGGGTAAAGGAAATTTCTGAAGAAGAAGCCCGGGGCCAGGCTCAAAAACTGCTAGAAAAGGTGGGCTTGGCAGATAAAACGGATGCGTACCCGGGAAATCTGTCAGGCGGACAAAAGCAACGGGTTGCCATCGCTCGCGCGTTAGCGATGGAACCGGCTGTAATGTTATTCGATGAACCCACTTCGGCGTTAGATCCGGAAATGGTTGGCGAAGTTTTAACAGTTATGCGGGATTTAGCCCAATCCGGTATGACAATGGTAGTGGTTACTCACGAAATGCAATTTGCTAAATCGGTCTCGGACCAGATTTGGTTTATGGATGCAGCTAATATTCAAGAAAAGGGAACTCCCGATAGCTTTTTTGTTCAGCCACAAACTAGCCGGGCCCAGGATTTTCTCTCGAAAATTAATTTGCAATAAACTAATTGACTTGGCTAATTTTAAAACCCCAAAAGTGATTTTTGCGATTAACGGCGGGGGTTTTACTATGTAATGGGAATGGTTCCTTTTGATTGATAATTATGGTTAAATCAGAGTATAATGTTATGAGTTACGAGTAATTATGTAAACTAGGAGGCAGTGATTTGGCGTCAGAGCATATTGAGCATAAATTGGCTTTGTTACCGGACAAACCCGGCTGTTACCAGATGAAAAATTTGAATAGTCAAATTATTTACGTCGGTAAGGCGAAGAATCTAAAAAACCGGGTGCGCTCGTACTTTAAAAGCAGTCATGAAGGTAAAACAGCTAAATTAGTAAGTGAAATTGCTGATTTCGACTACATCGTCACCGCCAGTGATAAGGAAGCATTTTTACTAGAAATTACGTTAATCAAGAAGTACCAGCCCTATTACAACATCAAGTTGAAAAAGGGAACCGGATATCCTTACATTAAAATTACAAATGAAAAGGATCCGCGGATGCAAATTGTTTCTAACGTCCGGCGTGATGGGGGATACTACTTTGGACCGTACCCGAATGTTTACGCAGCTGAAGAAACGCTTCATTTTTTAGAAAAGGTTTATCCCTTACGGCGTTGTAATGGATATCAAGGGCGGCCCTGTCTGTATTACCACATGGGGCAATGCCTGGGGGCCTGCTTTAAAGAGGTTCCTAAAGAAGAATATGACCAACAGATTGCTAAAATTAAGTCCTTTTTGCGAGGGAACGTTGCTAAAGTTAAAAAGTCGTTGCAGGCAAAAATGCAGCAAGCTTCTGAGGCAATGGAATTCGAACGGGCAGCTGAAATTAGGGATCAGATTCACTACATTGAAGTTACCGTTGAAAAACAGCGGATCATTTCTAACGACCGCACCCCCCGGGACCTGTTCAACTTTTATTTGGATAAGGGATGGTTATCCATTCAGATTTTCTTCATCCGTCAATCCCGGTTGATGAAGCGCGAGAAACGGTTGTTTCCAATTGCTTCGGATGTGGCTGACGAATTTTCTTCGTTCATTTTACAATTTTACAATAATAAAAATAAAGTGTTGCCTAGTGAAATTTTGGTGCCAGAAGGATTGGACAATCAAATTATTAGCGAAATTTTAGGAGTGCCGGTCCGTACGCCTAAACGAGGGGAAAAGCGGGACTTAATGAATTTGGCTCGCGAGAATGCCCAAATTACGTTAGAAGAAAAGTTCCGTTTGTTAGAGCTTGACGAAAGCAAAACCGTGGGAGCCATGAAGGAAATTACCGATGCCCTGGGAATCCCCGAGGGACACCGGATCGAGGCTTTTGACCATTCACATATTCAAGGAGCCGATTTAGTTTCGGCGATGGTGGTCTTTACCGACGGCAAACCCGACAAGAAGATGTATCGCAAGTTTAAGCTGAATACTGTTGATCACGCGGATGAAGCTGCCAGTACCCGGGAGGTAATTCGGCGTCGGTATGTTAGACTATTAAAGGAACACCAATCGCTGCCTGATTTGATTTTAATGGATGGCGGAGATGTACAGTTAAATGCCGCGCGCGATGTGCTGGTGAATGAGCTTAGTTTGCACATTCCGGTTGCTGGAATGGTAAAGAATGATAAGCATAAAACCGCAGATTTAATCTTTGGTGATCAAGACCAGCGGGTGCAGCTTGACCCTAAGAGTCAGGGATTTTACCTAGTCCAACGGATTCAAGACGAAGTGCACCGGTTTGCGATTACTTTCCACCGGCAAATGCACGCCAAAAACTCGTTATCATCACAACTAGATTCGATTAACGGGGTTGGACCAAAAACACGTAACAAACTTTTACGGGAATTTGGGTCACTGAATAAGATTCGAGACGCTAAAATTGAAGAAATCGAAGCATTGGGAATCTCTGCGAAGGTTGCTAAAACGATTAAAATCTCGCTAAGTGCGGTGAAGCGGTGACTAACGGTTAACGCAGTTAAAAAAGATTAGGAGAAAAACATGTTTGTAGATCAAGTTAAAATAAATATTAAGGCCGGTAACGGGGGAAACGGAATCGTTGCCTTTCGGCGTGAAAAGTACGTTCCTAACGGTGGACCTGCCGGTGGCGATGGGGGTCGCGGCGGAGATGTGATCTTAAAGGTCGATCCCGGTTTGCGCACCTTAATGGATTTCCGTTACCGTCACAAGTTTAAGGCCGAATCCGGAAAAAATGGGATGAATAAGCAAATGACCGGACGGAGTGCTGAAGATTTAGTAATTATGGTTCCGGGTGGGACAATCGTTCGGGATTTAACTACTGGCCGAGTAATCGGGGATTTAACAGAAAATGGTCAAGAACTAGTAGTTGCCAAAGGTGGCCGCGGCGGTCGGGGCAATATGCATTTTGCTAACCCACGGAATCCGGCGCCAGAAATTGCCGAAAATGGTGAACCAGGTGAAGAACTGGAATTGCAATTAGAATTGAAAGTTTTGGCAGACGTTGGATTGCTTGGATTTCCGTCAGTGGGCAAATCAACGCTGTTATCAGTAGTTACTAGTGCAAAACCTAAGATCGCTGAATACCACTTTACTACCTTAGTACCTAACTTAGGGATGGTTCAGTTAGATGACGGACGTGACTTTGTTATTGCTGATATTCCAGGACTAATTGAAGGAGCTTCTCAGGGCGTGGGGCTCGGGTTTGAATTCCTACGACACGTAGAACGAACTCGGGTGTTGCTTCACCTGGTAGATATGAGTGGGCTTACCGAAGCAGATCCGTTTACTAATTTTGAACAGATTAACGCGGAGCTAGAAAAATACAACCCCGATTTAATTAAGCGACGGCAAATTATTGTGCCAACCAAGATGGATTTACCGGGTGCGGACGAGCAATTAGCCGAATTCGAGAAAAAGGTTCGGGCCGATGAACGTTACCGTGATTTTGAGATCTTCCCAATTTCTTCGATTACGCATGAAGGCCTTAGCAAGCTGATTTCTCGGACAGCCGATGTCTTAGAATCGACCCCTCAGCCAACGGTAGTTAAGGATAATTCAGTCGATTCGACCGATAAGACCTACGAATTTAACGCGGACAAGGACTTTGAAATCGACAACGAAGACGGTGTCTGGGTAATTAAGGGAGCTAAAATTGAAAAGCTCTTTAAGATGACGGATACCACCCATGACGAAAGTTTGTTGCGCTTTGCACGGCAAATGCGAGGAATGGGAATCGATGATGAACTACGGCGCTTAGGTGCTCGAAATGGGGACAGCGTACAGATTTTAGACTTTGTATTTGAATTTGTAGAATAGCAAAAATCAGTGATTGAATACCATCACAAATTAACAAAACATTTGTGCGGGGTTAATCACTGATTTTTCACTTGAGAATTAAAAATTGTTTACGCAGGTAATAGCCAAAGAGGGGACTGGTTAGTCCGCTTGTGGGATTTACCAGCCAAAGCTTGGCTTGAGGCTGAGCCAACCGGGTTTGGGCGCGTAATTGGCCTAAGGTTAAGCCGGAATGACTTGACGGTCGGTTAGCCACGTGCAGTAAAATGGTTTGACCGTCATTGGTGAGGGTTAGCTTGGTGATTATGGAAACGGCCTTTTGTTGTTCGCCCTTGAGAATCAGGTTGGAATGAAGTTCCACGGTGGATTTGATAAAGTTACTTAAATTCATTAGTGAAACCCTCCTCAATATTCTTTAAGCGGTTCTGCTAAAATAAGAATAGCTTAAAAGAAAAATGGATGCTAGTGATACAATTAAATTAAGTAAAAAATGGATGTTAAGGCAGTGTATAGGTGAAAGTATGCAACTTGAATTTTTAGGAACGGGTGCGGGAAGCCCCGGTCGTTTTAGAAACGTCACGAGTGTGGCATTGAAATTATTAGATGAAAGTAACGAAGTTTGGCTCTTTGACTGTGGAGAAGCAACTCAACACCAAATTTTAAAAACTAATATCCGTCCGCGAAAGATTGACAAAATTTTTATTAGCCATTTGCATGGAGACCATATTTTTGGATTGCCTGGTTTTTTGAGTAGTCGCTCAAATCAAGGTGGCGATTCTGAATTAACCATTTATGGGCCAGCGGGGATTAAGGACTTTGTGATGACGGCGCTACGGATTTCGGAAACTAAACTGGCTTATCGCATCCGGTTTGTCGAAATTACGAAGGGCGGCAAGCTCTTTGAAGATGCGAACTACGTTGTAGAAGTTGCTGAACTAGATCACCGGATTAAAAGCTATGGATTCCGGGTTCGCGAAAAGGACCATCCCGGAGAACTATTGGTGGATAAGCTAAAGGAAATGGCAATTCCTGCTGGACCGATTTACGGGGAAATTAAGCAGGGTAAACAGGTTACTTTACCGGACGGAAGAGTAATTGATGGCAAAGATTTCATCGGCAAGCCGCAACCTGGTCGGGTAGTCACCATTCTTGGTGATACGCGTCAGACGGCCAATATTGAAAAATTAGCTTATCACGCGGACGTTTTGGTGCACGAAAGTACGTTTGGCAAGCAGGAGGGTAGTTTGGCAAGGAAATATTACCATTCGACCAATATGCAAGCCGCCCGAATTGCTCAAAAGTGTCGGGTAAAAAAACTATTGTTAACGCACATTTCAGCTCGTTACACTGGTAAACTTGCTAAACAGCTAGAAAAAGATGCTTGTACAATTTTTGCCAATACTAAAGTGGTTCAAGATTTTGATGAAATTGACGTTCCACTTCCGTAAAGGCCTGAGGTGGCCTATTTGGTAGGAAGTTAGGAAAAATAAAGGAGGATGATCTTTGATGAAAACTGCGGTAATTACGGGTGCTGGAAGTGGTTTGGGCCGGCAAATTGCGATTTTGAACTGCCCTTATTACGATAACTTGGTCCTTTTAGGGCGAAATTCAGATAGGTTGAAGCAAACCGCGCAGGACTGTTTCAAATGTGGCGCCCGGCAAGTATTTACGTTATCTTGTGATTTAACCCAAGAAGCGCAAATCGAAGCAACGGGGCGTTGGATTCGTAGCCATTTAGGCTCTGTGGACCTGTTGGTTAATAATGCTGGATTAGGTTATTTTAAAACGTTGTTGAATCAAGATTTTTCCGAAATTGACCGAACGTTGAGCACTGATTTAGCGGGAACCATTAAGCTAACGCGGGCGTTGCTACCGCTGATGGTTGACCACGTTGGTGAGGCGGCAGACATCGTTAACGTTGCCTCGATTGCTGGAAAAGTTGCTACCGCTAAGACCACCACTTATGCTGCGGCGAAGTTTGGACTGGTGGGCTTTTCGAACGCGTTACGCTTAGAATTAAAACGGCGAAACGTGCGGGTGCACACGATTAATCCGGGTCCAATGGATACTAACTTTTTTAACATTGCTGATCCAAGCGGTAAGTATCTTAAAGGTGTGCAAAACTTCGTCATTAGTTCTGACCGGGTTGCGTGGCTAACTCGTAGAGCAATTGAACAAAATCTGCGCGAAGTAAACGTTCCTAAGGTAATGGCTTTAGGAGCAATATTTTATCAAATCTTTCCGCGTTTAGGTGACGGACTGGTTAACAGTCCAATCATTAACCGGAAATAACTGGAGTATGTTACTTAATGAAAGATAGTCGATTTAATTGGCAGGTACCTTCACTGCCGGATGTGGATATTGCGGAGTTAGCTAAGGCAACCCAGCTGGATCCAATCATTGTAAGAATCCTAGTAGCCCGGGGGTTCCGGACTGCCGACGAAATGACCAATTTTTTGGCGATGGATCAAAGTGTGGTACACGACCCGTTTTTACTACACGATATGCAAAAAGCTGTCGAACGGATCATGTCCGCAATTGAAGCCAACGAAAAGATTTTGATCTATGGAGACTACGATGCTGACGGGGTGACGAGTACGACCATCATGTATGAAACCCTTGCTCAGTTAGGTGCGGACGTAAATTATTTTGTGCCGAACCGTTTTAAGGATGGATACGGTCCAAACTTAGCGGAGTACCAGCATTTTATTAACAATGAGCAGGTTCAACTAATTGTGACGGTTGATAACGGGGTTGCTGGCAACGAAGCCATTAATTACGCGCAAGAGCACGGTGTGGACGTGGTGGTAACTGATCACCACGAAATGCCCGATCAATTGCCTAACGCATATGCAATCGTCCATCCCCGACATCCAGAAGGAGAATATCCCTTCGGAGATTTATCTGGCGTGGGAGTTGCTTTTAAGGTGGCTTGTGCGCTATTAGAAGAAGTGCCCGAAGAGTTTTTGGACTTATACGCAATCGGTACAATTGCGGACTTAGTTTCGATGACTGACGAGAATCGCCTCTTAGTTAAGCTAGGATTGCAGCTAATCCCAGAAACTTCCCGAATCGGGTTGCAAAAATTAATTGCGGTGGCGGGCGTTGAAACTAGCCAGATTGATGAAGAAACAATCGGCTTTACCGTGGCACCCCGAATTAATGCCGTTGGTCGCTTGGGAGACGCTAGCCAAGCCGTAAAATTATTGACGACCTTTGACGAGGAACAAGCTACCGCGATTGCTAAGGACATTAACGCCACCAATACTAAACGCCAAGGGTTGGTTAACGAGATTTATGAGGTGGCGGCAGAAATTGCTAAAGATGAAGGCCATCGCGATTTACAGACCTTAGTAATTAGCGGCCACGATTGGCATCAGGGAGTACTGGGGATTGTTGCGAGCCGCTTAGTCGAACTGACTAACAAACCAACCATCGTGTTAAGCGATCAAAACCAGGATGGCGTATATAAAGGTTCCGGTCGTAGCGTGGCCAATTTAAACCTTTTTGAAGCCTTGAACCCGGCGCGCGAGCATTTTGAAGGTTTTGGCGGGCATCACATGGCAATTGGGATCACCGTTAAAGAGGCTAATTTGCCAGTTTTAGCGGACCAACTTGAAAAGGCTGCGGAACAAGCCCAACTCGATTTTCGGCAACGGCCGCAGTTGAATTTAGATGCTACGGTTGCAATTAGCGAGCTTTCCACGGACTTAGTAACCAAAATTAAGCAATTAGGTCCGTTTGGAATGGATAATCCGGTGCCTAAATTGGCAATTACCAACGTACGAGTTACCGATGTGAAGGCAATTGGTCAAAACCAAGCTCACTTAAAATTCACGGCAAATCAAGCTGGCCAACAATTAGCAGCCATTGCATTCCAACGCGGGGAGATCGCGGATAAATTAAGTCACTTATCCAACACCATTGACCTGGCCGGAACGTTGGGCATTAACGAGTGGCGGGGGAATGTAACACTACAATTAATGACCGAGGATTTGAAAATTAACGGATTGCAGGTGGTTGATCAGCGAACCACTAATTTAGCTAAGAGTCTGTTCCGTGATGAGCAACAGTACATCTTTTTCAATCCCAAACTATTAAGTTTAATTGAAAAACAAAACTTGGGCCGTCAGCTTTATCTTTACGATTCCCCGGCAATCCAGGCCCATCAAGCCGTAGTACTGGTTGATTGTCCGCCTAGTTTAAAAGTTCTACGACAGGCTTTGCAAAAGTGGCAACCAACCCAAATTACAACTTACTTTTTCCACCAAACTGATTACTACGCAAGTGGGATGCCGAGTCGTACTGAATTTGCGACAGTTTTTGCGGCGGTCAAACGGCAACCGTTAACTAAAGCGGCATTGTTACAGCTAGGAAAACAATTAAAAATTGACCAAGAAAAGGTTAATTTTATGGTAAAAGTATTCTTTGAACTAAATTTTGTTAAAATGGAACAAGGAAAGCTTTTGATAAATGACGAAGTTCAAACTCACCAATTATCTGAAGCTCCAATCTACCAAAAACGTTTGGATTTAATTCAAACGCAGGAAAAACTACTTTATAGTAACGGTGATCAATTGGCAACCATGCTAACCCAGTTACTAAACGTTGAGAATGAGGGAGTGTCTTAAATGGCATTGGATTTACATGATTACATCGCAAGTATTCCGGATTTTCCAGAAAAGGGAGTTATTTTTCGGGATATTTCACCTTTAATGGGAAACGGAGAAGCTTTCCGAGAAGCTACTAACCAAATCATTGACTTTGCTAAAGAAAAAAAGGTTGAAATGGTTGTAGGACCTGAAGCACGCGGTTTTATTGTTGGCTGCCCAGTCGCGTACGCCTTGGGAGTGGGATTTGCTCCCGCACGGAAGAAGGGTAAATTGCCAACTGAAACGGTTAAAGCTTCCTATGGACTTGAATACGGAAAGTCGTCGTTATATTTGGAAAAATCTGCCATCAAACCAGGGCAACGGGTTTTAATTACCGATGATTTACTAGCCACCGGCGGAACTATTGCCGCAACCATCAAGCTAGTTGAACAGCTTGGCGGGGTAGTAGTCGGCACTGCCTTCTTAATTGAACTTAAAGACTTGCACGGACGCGAAAAGATTCGTGATTACGACATGCTTAGTTTAATGGAGTACTAAAAATTAGGGATAATAACTTTTAGCACATTATAGTAAATTTTGATTTTTACTAGCAATTTAATTGATGTTCTAAGTAAAGTGACGTTTATGGATGAAAATCTGTAGGCGTTTTTTTGTGCTCAAATTTAAATCGTTAATCGAAGACGAGGGTCTTAACATTTAACGTTTTAGTTTGTTTAGAGGAGGGGCCTTACATAAGAAGGCTTCTCGTTTTTATTTTAAACGCAAATTGCAATAGTAAGTTAGCCAGTGCCGATAAAGCACACAGACGAAAGGGCTCATGGGAGTTCCAGGTGGATCAGGATTAGGCGGCGCGGCCTTTGCGCGCACGTGCTAATTCCTTTCGAAATACTTCAGCTGGTGTACAGAACTTAAGTAAGCGGCGCGGGAGATGGTTGAGCCGAGATTCAGCTTGACGGGCCAGACTGGGTGTAGCTAGATCGAGTGATTGCCCCTTAGGAAAGTAACGTCTGAGTATACGATTGTGGACCTCATTAGTGGCGCGTTCGGCCGAGCTATAAGGGTGGGCATAATAAGTCTCGGCAACACCCTCAAGCGCAGCCGTTAGCGTGGTGAACTCTGTTCCGTTATCCGCCGTGACTGTCCGCATAACGTCACCGAATTCAGCCGTAATATTTTGCATGGCATAAGCCACAGATTCAGCGTCTTTACCCTCGATCAAGCGGACAATCTCATAGCGCGTTTTACGTTCGGTAAACGTTAATAGGACACTCTCGCTACCAGCACGTTTGCCAATGACAGTATCGATCTCAAAATGACCAAACTCGTGGCGCGTTTCTACTCGCTTTGGCCGTTCTTCAATACTACGACCGAGTAGGCGCTGATGTTGGTGCGAGTGGTGCTGGGTCGTCCGGCGTTTTGTTTTTTCCAGCAGATCAAGGTTACGGATCTCCAATAGTTGCGCATCGATATAGTTGTACAAAGTCTTCGTACAGACCATTTTGGCCGGCTTAAATAACCGGTGCTTACGGGCATAACCAACAGCAGCGTCCGGAGACCAGCCCTCATGGCAGAACTTATCATCAAAGTAGGCTAAGAAGGCCGTCACTTGGCTAAATTTTAATGGACGTCCACAGTTTTGCCGCTTTATTTCATAGCGATTCTGAGCGGCTTCAGGGCTGTAAATTTCAAAGTAGTGTTTCTGATTATTAACGCGTTTAACTTGCGTGACTCGACCACGCTTGAGCTCATTATTGACGGTCTGGTGGCAGACGCCTAATCGAATCGCTATTTGCCGTGCTGAGCATCCTTCAATGTGCCAAGCGGCGATTTGACCGCGTTCGATTTCCGATAAATGGTGACCTTTTGGGCGTGGTGTGATAGACTGTTCTTGCATCAAGACGAAAACTTCTTTCATTGTTTGTTGTAGGAACTTCAATGATACCTGAATTTTTCGTCTTGGTGTTTTTTTTTTTTACCATTTTGGCTGCGTGGCTAACTTAATTATAAAACGCGCGTTTTTATTTTAAATCTAATAAATAATATTTTTTAACGAAAAGTATTTGCTAACGACCCAACGTCATCATTTATAAAGGAGGTAGGCAATTAGTTTTAGGAAAAGGAGAACCAATAATGGCTTATTTAAAGATTATTGTTCCGCTAATTTTAGTTGGTGGGATTTATCTGTTTTGGACAATTAATGATATTTGCCGAATATCACGAACGCATTACTTACCTAAATGGGGTTGGATAGTGGTGACATTGTTAGCAATTCCGGTAGGCGGGATCGCATATTATCTATTAGAACGACGGGAAGGGAGTTGGTAAAATGAGAAATTTAGTAGAAATTCATGATTTAACGGTCCGCTTCAAGGATTTCGCAGCTTTAAAAAAGGTGAACGGTAAAATTACTAACCGTCCGGGAGTGGTGGGTCTGATTGGGCCAAATGGAGCAGGAAAAACAACCCTAATCCACGCTATTTTTGGTCAAGAACCAGTAGAGCATGGACAAATCTTAATCGACCAGACGGCAAAGTTGGCATATTGCCCAGATACTCCCGAGTTTGAAAAATATTTAACTGCTCGTGAAATTTTACAACAGTCACTTCGCTTGGATAATCAACGCATAAATGAAAAACAAATTTTAACTGCGTTGCAACAAGTTGGCTTAGCGGAACACCAAAACCGTTTAGTAGGTGGATTTTCTCGAGGAATGAAGCAACGATTAGGAATCGCCGCTGCCAACATCTTAAAACCCCAACTGCTATTTTTAGACGAACCTACCAGTGCACTGGACCCGTTCGGTCGACAGGCAATGTTGGGTTTAATTAATGAAATAGCACAAACTACCACGGTGGTAATTTCGAGCCATCTACTTAATGATATCCAGCAAATTGCCGAACGATTGCTCGTACTTAATCGTGGAGAAATGATTTTTTCAGGAGCGTTGACAGATTTTATCGCAGGAACGGATGATTCGGTTGAAATATTAGTTAAATCGGTTAACGCTAAGGATCGGGTAGTGGCTGCCTTACAGCAATGTCAAATTGTGGTAAAGGAGATTCAACAACACCAAATTGAGTTTCCAGCACAAGATTTTGAAAAAGGGCTAGGCGAATTAAGTAGGTTAGCTGATGACGTGGTAATGATTAATCGAAGTAGTCAAGACCTTAACCATGCTTTTGAACGGTGGATTCACGCAAAAGATAAGGAGAAAGCTAAATGAAATTAGAATTACGACAGTGGATTCGAAAACAGCGGATGTTTTTAATATTACTCATTGCTGCATTAATGGGGATTGTAGCACCATTATCGGCATATTATAGTGATCAACTGATAGAAAAATTTGGTGGCGGCAGTGCTGCCAGTATTCAGCTTCCATCTCCGACTTGGGATAGTTTGATGACTTCTTACTTCCAAAGTACGGAGCAAGTAGTACTTTTTATCATGGCATATTTGGTTGCGGATGCCTGTACTTTAGGAAAAAATCCCGCACAACAACTTTTTTATTTAACACGTGCCAAAAAGGCTGGGCCAATTTATTTTCCAAAAATGGCGGCAGGATTAATTTGTGTGGTTTTAGGCACGGTAATGGGGGCTGGTTGGGCAGTTTATGTGGATTGGGCTTTCTTTAGCAGCACCATTCGTTTCGACTTAGTATGGCCAAGTTTACTGTTACAAACGTTAGGCATTGTAACGAGTGTTGTTTTGGCAAGTACGATTGCCATATATTCAGGCGCACCATTTTTAGCTGCGGGTGTAATTGAAATTGGCGTTTTAATTAGCAGTCTGTTTAGCCAGCTTAAAGGATTTATGAAATGGTCGCCCACCAACCTTTTGAACCCCACAAATTGGTTAATTCATCCAGTTAGTTGGACCGATTTATGGCGACCTCTGGTACTTATTGGAATTTTAATTGTGGGATGTTTAATTTTGATAATGGCTAAATCATTACGTAACCAACATGCGGTTCGACGAGTTGAAACAATTGCGGAATAAATTACTGTAACGATAGGTATACAAGCAGTTTGATAATGCATATCCATTGCGGGTCAAAGGTGAGAACGGAAGGCATATTGCTTCTTTATTGGCAGAGCGGGTGTTATAATCCGTGGCAAATAACGTTATTAGTTTTATTGAATAGTAGATCTACTAAAATTTTTAGAGAAGGGTTGAGTAGATATGTCAGAAAAATTAACAACGGAGGCTGGACAACCGTGGGCCAATAACCAACACACGCAAACTGCTGGAAATCGCGGTCCGGTATTGATGCAGGACTACAATTTATTGGAGAAGTTGGCCCATTTCGATCGGGAACGGATTCCTGAACGGGTCGTGCATGCCAAAGGAGCTGGTGCGAAGGGGTACTTCAAACTAGAAAATGACATGAGTCCGTATACTAAGGCGGACCTTTTTAACGGCGTTGGCAAACAAACCCCCTTGATTGTGCGCTTTTCCCAAGTGGCTGGAGAAAAGGGCTACCCAGACACGGTTCGCGATGTGCGCGGATTTGCGGTCAAATTTTATACTCAGGATGGTAATTACGACATTGTTGGAAATAATACTCCGGTATTCTTTGTAAACGATCCGCTCAAGTTTCCTGATTTCATCCATTCTCAAAAGCGGGATCCGCAAACTAATCGGCGCACTCAAGACATGCAGTGGAACTTTTGGGCCCATTCCCCAGAATCGTTGCATCAAGTTACTTATTTAATGGGTGACCGGGGGCTCCCAGCATCTTATCGAACGATGAACGGTTATGGCTCTCATACTTTTAAATGGGTTAACCAAAAGGGTGAAGCCTTCTGGGTCAAGTACCACTTCATTTCAGACCAAGGCGTTAAAAACATGACGAATGAAGCTGCAGCCGAGGCCACGGTTAAAGACACTGACTATCTACAAGATGATTTATATGACGCCATTGCTTAGGCGGAGAGCCCATCGTGGACGCTCTACGTTCAGATTTTGCCGTACGAAGCAGGCCTTCACTATAAGTGGGACATCTTTGACGTAACCAAGGTAATTTCTCATAAAGATTACCCATTGATTAAGGTTGGAAAGATGGTGCTAAATGAAAATCCAACTAATAACTTCACGGACGTGGAAGAAGCGGCAATGTCACCTGCTAACTTAGTTCCTGGAATTGAAGCTTCGCCAGATAAATTATTGCAAGGTCGGCTATTTTCATATAAAGATACGCAAAGATATCGTTTGGGAGCAAATTTTGAAGACTTGCCGATTAATCGTCCGGTAGTCCCGGTACACAATTATGAACGTGATGGCGCTATGAAGGCCACGCAGGGACCGGAAGTAAATTATGAACCCAACTCCTTTGACGGACCTACTGAAGATCGGGATGCTTCCATTAAACCTTTCAAGGTGGACGGGGAAGCGCTGGCACAACCTTATGAATACCAGGTTGATTATACGACTCAAGCAGGCGATCTTTATCGCCTAATGTCAGCAGCTGAAAAAGATCGGTTAATCGACACAATTAAAGGAGCTTTAGGCCAGGTTAAATCTGACGAAATTAAACAGCTGGAAATTAGTCAATTTTATGACGCTGATCATGATTACGGCATCCGAGTTGCAAGAGCTTTAGGCATGGACATCAATAAAATTGTTGGTGAAGCAGAACGATAAAGCAAAACCGACGCTCAAATTTAAAAATATAAATAACAAAGATTGGAGGGGCTTTAATCACCATGTGGTAAAGCCTCTTTTTCGAGTACTTCGTAATAAACCGTACTAGTAAGGCAAGGTAGCAACTTAGGAAGCGTTTTTGCAACAAAAATTAGAAATATTGTGGATTCCCCTAAAAGACGGTAACCTTGGTAGATGAAGGGAGGCTTTTAATGATTTACCTTGAGTTTAAATGGGATTTAAAACAAGCAATTGACAAAGCTACCGTTACTCTACACCCCGATAATAAAAAGTACGCTAGCAAAATAACAAGAAGTTTTAACTTCAAAGATCAGGTGGAAGTAATTAATCCCAAAAATGAACGAAGGCTTAAGATTGATATTTCTCAGATTTATCTAATTGAAGCGATGGATCATCTTTCGAAACTTTATACGGTAAATAACCAAGTCTACTATATCAGGGGAAGGTTGAAAGATTTAGAAAAATTGGCGTTGAAAAATTTAATGCGGATTAATAATTCAACGATACTGAATATGGACCAGGTTACCGAATTTAAGAAAGCGACGTATGCACGTATAGAAGTACATACTAAAAATGCGGAAAGTTTCATTGTTAGCCGGCATTATGCTAAAAAAGTGAAGGAGGGGTTAATTTGATAACTCAACTAAAACATACCTTTTTTCAGACGAGCTTTCTGTTCATGGGGTGGTTGATAGTAGTAATTGAGCTATTTTGCCCGCATTTGGAAATGACACCTAGTTACCTATGGCATCTCTTATTAATCGCCATTATTGGCGGGAGTGTATTTGGCGTTATCTATCCGTACATATGGAACTACACAACATGGGGGGCGCTTAGAAATATTGGCTGCACAACATTAATAAATTTTGGCGCACTTCTTGGTGGACTAGGGCTTTTTTCTAGTAAAATTCTTAAAATGGTTTTGCCTTTCTGGTGGGAAATCTTGATACTTACTTTAATACTGCATATCCTCACGTTCTATTATTATCGTAATTACCAAAATCAAAAACTAATTCAGCAACTTAACGCACCACATTCCAGAAATTAATCCTTTAGAGGGTCTTTCTTGTAAATTAACGAGTATTAGTGATAAAATGCATTCAATTAATGATGAAGACGTTTTCACTAAGATGTGCACGCAAGGAGGAATAAAATGGACATTGAATTAAAACGACCGGTATTTACAAATGAGGATTGTATAGCGATTTTAGGGGATTTAATTGCGATTAATTCTACTAACGATCACGAAATTACGGTGGCAAAGTACTTACAAAAATTATTAAAGGAAAATGGGATTGACGCTAAAGTTCTTCGCTATAGTGACACTCGGGCAGATTTGTTAGCGGAAATTGGTTCAGGCAGCCCGGTTCTAGGAATTTCGGGACACATGGACGTGGTTGATGCAGGTGACCCAACTGAATGGACCAGTAATCCATTTGAACTAACGGAGCGTGATGGCCGTTTGTATGGACGTGGCGCGGCTGATATGAAATCTGGCTTAGCAGCTATGGTAATCGCTTTGATTGAAATTAAGCACAACCGCCTGCTGAAGAAGGGGACCATTCGGCTAATGGCGACCTTTGGTGAAGAAGTGGGCGAAGAAGGATCGCAAAAAATTGCTGAAATGGGACTGATGGACGACGTGGATGCTTTAGTGATTGGCGAACCGAGTGGCTATGATCCGGCATTTTCACATAAGGGTTCCTTGGATATTAGGTTAACTTCTAAGGGGCAGTCCGCTCACAGTTCGATGCCCGAGGACGGTAAAAACGCTATTGATCCGTTAATTGAAATTTTGCACGCGGCTAATCACCATTTCCGTGATTCCGCAGTTGAAAATGAATTGCTTGGGCCGTTAACCTTCCACACCACAATTTTTAAGGGCGGGAACCAGGTTAATTCGATTCCGGCAACGGCAGAAGCAGAAATTAACGCGCGGACGATTCCAAATTTTACCAATCAGCAGGTGATTGCTGACCTTCAAAAATTAGTCGATCAGCAAAACGACGCGGGCGCGCAAGTTAAATTGGAAGCCTACATGACTCAGGATGCGGTGGAAACAACTGGAAAAAGCCGGCTGATGGAATTAATTCAACGAGTCGGTAGCGAATTTCGTGGTGCGCCAATTAAACCAGGGGTGATTCCGGCGGTCACCGATGCTTCTAATTTGCTAAGGGATAAGGATGAAAGTTTTCCATTTGCGATTTGGGGGCCGACCGGTGACGGAGTTCACCAAGTTGATGAATACGTTGAAAAGGACCTATATTTAAACTTTATTAAGATGTATATTACGGTATTTACGCAATATCTAACTGCCCAAAAAGACTAGCCAATTAAGTAAAGAGGAAGACAAAAGTTGGGTAGTTTAGGAACATTTACTGAAAACTGACCATTAAGCCTGAATTTGGTTTAATGTGATAATCCCTTTATGGTTGTCAGATGAAATAACATAATTCATCTGATAATCATGGAGGGATTTTTGAATGTCTAGATCTAAGTACACAGCATTAGAAAAATTAAATTTTATAAATGAATTTAACCAATCGAATATTAGTCAAAGAGCATTTGCTAAATATCATGGTCTTCGAAGAAGCACTTTTAAGGATTGGTTAATACGCTACGAAACCTTTGGTATTAAAGGTCTGATGGAAGTTAAAAAAAATAATAAATATTCCACTGACTTTAAGTACACAGCGGTTATGGCATATTTGAATGGTGAAGGTACCCTTAGTGAATTAATGAGTAAATTTGGATTACGTTCATGTAAGCAACTAATTGACTGGATTAACAAGTATAATGAGGATAAAACTTTAACGGCTACGCCGTTTAGGAAGAAGGTCCCCGTTATGAGTCGTAAGACAACTTTTGAAGAGCGAATAGAAATTGTCGAGTGGATTACCAAAGGTAAACATTCGTATGCCGAAGCAGCTGAGCACTTTAAGGTATCATACCAACAAGTTCGCTCATGGGTTATCAAAGCTCAAACTGGTGGTTATGAAAGCCTCGCAGATAATCGTGGGCATCGTAAACCAACTACAGAATTAACCGAAACAGATAAATTAAAGCGCGAAAATCGGCAACTCAAGGCACAATTAGCTGAGAAAAAAATACTTGAAGAATTCGTAAAAAAATACATGGAACTTCAGCGCAGGGGGTGAAAAAGCAACATCGGTTGATTTATCAAGCAATTAAAGAAATCAGTCAATATCACTTTGGAGCAGTATCGCTTCTTTTGAGGAATGCAGGTTTAAGCCGACAGGCTTATTATAAATTTCTAAAACGCAAAGAAACGGATTGGGAACGGCAAGATCAACAATTAAATAACCGTGTACAATATTGGTTTGATTTTCATCATCAAGGTATTGGCGCTGGAAATATATTAGTTAATTTAGAAAAAGATAAGCTGATTGATTTCCCTGTGACCACTAAAATGGTCCGTCGTGTAATGCGTAAATTGCGTATTAGATGTCAGATTCGACCGAAGAAACATAATCGAAACAAACAAAACGAACAATATATCCAAGACAATTTATTAAATCAAAATTTTGAAGTAAACAAGCCAAACGAAGTTTGGTTAGCAGATTCAACTGAATTATCTTATGGAGTAAACAGTGAATATAAGGTACGCCTTAGTGGCGTACTAGATTTATACGGTCGAAAGTTACTTACATATACCTTAAGCGAAACAGAAACTAGCAAATCACAGGTACAACTATTTAAGCAGGCGTTTTCAATGGTAAGTTGTGTTCAACCGTTAATTCATACTGACCGTGGATCAGCCTACACCTCCGGAACATTTAACAATTTTCTTAATCAATTCAACATTAAACGAAGTATGTCACGTCCTGGAACTCCGTATGATAATGCTCCGATGGAGCGATGGTGGAATGAATTTAAACTACGTTGGATGGAACGGCATGAAACACCTAAAACTTATCAAGAGCTGATTAAGTTAGTTGAAAGTGGAATTGAATATTTTAATCATTATGATCGATCAACAAAAAGAAACGGCCTCACTCCAGATGAATACTGGAATGAAGCCGTTTAGTAAGCCGCCTAATTTTATATTATTTCATCTGTCAACTTGACAGGGCCTAGTACATAATGGTCGTTTTTGGATTGAACCGAAAAATTGACTTTTGCTTCTATGATAGTAAAGGCAACATTCCAGCCTGATTTTCCAAAAAATCCATCCTTAAAAAGGATTACTTTATTTTTTCTCAGCCTCTTTTTATTGAAAAAATTACTTTACGATTCAGGAGAAAAGGGCGCTTTTCTCCGAACTACCTGTTACAGAGGGTTTTTATTTGAAAAATTTACTTATTAATGGTAACCTCTAACTTTAGTTTAGTAGTTATGTTAATTGAACGGGGTTTTGGTATTATAGATAAGTGCTAGACCAATAAATGTTTAAGGGGATTTGAGAATGGAAAAGAAAACGCGCAAAGATTATGGCGCGGCTGGTTTGTTACCATTACTGATTTTTTTGGTGCTGTACGTAGGCTGCTTAGCGGTCTTTACGATTAAAGGTGCCAAGGATCCGTCTTCGTACATGCCACGACAGGTAGCAATTTTAGTGGCGTTGTTGTTTGCTTTAATTTTCTTCGAACCGCGGGCAAAGTTTGCCAAGAAAATGAACATCTACCTAAACAACGCTGGAAACGCAGGAGTAATGAACCTTTCCTTGATTGTAATGATGGCGGGGGGCTTTTCTTCAGCCGTAGCAATTTCGGGAGGGCAGTCTTCAATCGTTAATTTAGGAACTTCGTTGATTCCAAGCCAATTTCTGGTACCAGGAATCTTCTTGATTGCGGCAATCATTTCACTGTGTATCGGAACTTCTACGGGAACGATCGTAACCATGGCGCCAGTGACCTTTTCGCTAGTAGCAGCTGCACACCTAAACGCAGGAATGGCTGGGGCAGCGGTAATCACCGGTTCGTACTTTGGAGACGGACTTTCAATGATCGGTGGAACTACCATTTCAGCGGCAGCGGGAGTGGGCGCAAGAATGCGTGATAAGTTTTTATGGCAGATTAAAATCGCCGTTCCAGCAGCGGTAATCACGATTATTATTTATACTTTAATGAGTTTAAATAATAGCAGTGCTAGCAATATTCATGCTGGCAGTTATAACGTAATTACCATTTTGCCTTACTTAGTAGTTTTAATTTTGGCCGTTATGGGAATGGACGTAGTGTTAGTGCTAGCTTTGGGAACCGTAATGGCTAGTGCAATCGGGATGGCACTGGGTAAAGCCTCCCTGTTTGCGTGCGCAAAGGCGATTGGTAGTGGAATGGAAAGCATGTTCTGGCTAGCAATCTTTGCGATGATGGTTAACGGAATGGTTGCATTAATGCGACACTATGGCGGAATTGATTGGATGGTCCACGTGTTCACCCGGCATATCAAGAGCAAGGCAAGCTGTGAAGCCCTCATTGGGATTTTGAGTTTCTGTGTTACCGGTGCAATCGTTAATAACAATATTTCGGTTTTGATTACTTCACCGATTGCTAAGGAATTAGGTGACCAATACCAAGTTGATAAGAAGGTGCTCGCCGGAGTGATTTCCATTTTTGCGGTTACGGCCTCGATGGTCATTCCTCAGGACTCCGCGATGATGATGACCCTTCAACTTGCGGGGAAGAGTACGAACTACTTAGACTTGATTCGTTACATGGTTTACCCAGTGGTCTTGATGGGCTTGACGTTTATCGTTAACTATATCAACGCAAAACGTTCTGCAGCCTAGAAATATTTACTAAATAATTTTATAAAAGATGCCTAAAAAAACCACTTGATTAATTTCAAGTGGTTTTTGTGTGTCTAGGATTAATTTGCTACGGTAAACCGCTTCGCGTTTTAGGGATAGTTTTACCTAAAAATTCAGGGTCGAACTTTTTAAAATAATTTATCACTATCGTCATTATTCCAGATTGCAAAGGCCAGTATTTGCCATAAGACTACCGCTAGTAAGAATTCAGGCTTGAAAACTAAAATAATGATCAACAAAATGGTCTGAATTAGCATATATTTTACGTTGGTGAGGTATTGGTAAATTTTCATTTTCCTAATGTCGTGCGCTTTTTTATATTGTTTCCTTTTCAGGTCGTCATTAGAAATCACGTAGCTTAATATGAGGTAAGCGGCGGTCCAGATGTAAAAGACGATGGCGTAAAAGATTTCGGGACCCTGGGCTTTTAAGTCTCGCCCAATCCAGGCGGTTGCCATGGGGATAAAGGAGGTCGTGAACATCCAGAAATTATTTGCCCAATAAACTCTTTTAGAAATTCCCGAAGTTTTACTAAACATGTAGTGGTGGCTGTACCACGCAACCCCAATAAGTAGATAGCCAACGGTATATGAAAAGAGGTATGGCAGTTCGCTTAAAATAGCACTCAGTTGGTTAGAATCGGGCACTTTAAGTTCTAAAATCATAATTGTTAAAATTATTGCTAAGACTGCGTCAGTAAATGCTTCAACTCTTGCTTTATTCATCGTAATTTCCTTTCTTGCCTAATAAAAATTATACAGCACAAAGGAATTTTTGCTAATGATTCCATCTTTTATGTGGAATTATTAGTCGTACAACACTATTGCAGCGGCAAACTATTGTGGTTACTTTGACGGGTTATTTTTTACAAAAGTTAGTTACAATGCATATTATTTGTATATAAAATGAACATTTGTTACTATTAGTGCAGTGAAGGGGGGCGTAATAATGGGAATTATTTGGACATTAATTGTAGGAGCTATTATTGGTGCAATTGCTGGTGCGCTTACTAGCCGTGATTTACCAGCTGGTTGGATTGGTAACATCGTTGCTGGTTTAGTAGGTGCTTGGTTAGGCCAAAGCTTACTAGGAACTTGGGGACCATCCTTAGCTGGAATGGCACTGATTCCTTCGATCATCGGAGCTGTAGTACTAGTAGCTGTTGTATCTTGGTTCCTTCAAAGCCGTAAGAATTAGCAATTTTTTAGTTATTTATATTTTAAATAGGGACGATCCGCAGGGGGTCGTCTTTTTTTATGCTAGAAAAAGATTTTATTCGCCGGAATATTTTGGACAACGTAGGTCATTATTTTTGTAATGATAAATCGAAAAATGGTATCATTTCTTACAAATATTAGACGTTTGATAACGGCTTACTAGATAGGAGAATATAAATGAGAGATGCAGGGCGAGTTTTAGCGATTTTAGTCGCGGCAGTGGTGATTATTTTTGGGTGGAAGTACTATCAGGACAATTATCAAGCGGAAACAGCTTACGCAGTGGTGCCGAATGAGGTTCCAGCTAAAAAACAAGCTACCGACGACAGCGGGAAGAAAATATCTGGTGTGCATGCTTACGACTATAAATTTGAGTTTGTCTTAAAAAATGGCGAAAAGCGTACGCTAGATTATGAGTTAACGGGAGAAAAGGTTAAACCGTTTACTCCTAACGCGGTCGTTAAGGCTGAGATTTCGAAAAAACGGGTAATAAAGGGACCTAACGAGATCAGCAAGGATAAGGTACCTAACAAGGTACGTAAAATTTTGAATATCGATTAAGGATGTTTTTAACTGATGAGCTGGAGAGAGGCTTGAACAAAGTTAAAGAAATATTTTTCAAGGATTCTCAAAAAGCTATTTTGGTATTTTGGCTCCAATAGAGGCAAAATATGTGCTAAAAATCAGTTAGTTTTGCTTAATCAAAAAGCGACCGTTATGCCAATTCATAACGGTCGCTTTTCAGTTAATTCTCGCAAACTAGCCGATTTTTGTCTTACACGCTTTTAATTTGTTATTTGAAAAATTGCCGAGCTTTTGCTGATCGGGTTTCCTTGATTAGGGTAATCAAGTTGGTCCAATCTGCAACTGTTGGAAATGATTTCCAAATCAGCTGTGGAATTTTAATTTTGTAAGAATACGTATCTGATAAGAAGAGATCGGATTGTGGTTCTAAATGATTAGTCAAAATTACGTTATTTCCATATAAGGATTTTAGCGTATTATCAACGTACTGGGAATACGGTTCTACAATATCTGTTGTTGGTAATAGAATTATCTATTGCTGATGACAGATTTTTTGTATGCTTAGGTATATAAAAAAACGGACACTCACTGTCCGTTCAGAAAAAATCAACCACGACGAAGATTTTCAGAAAGAAGTGAATGTCCTTATGTGTAATGATACTACTAAGCTTTTGTTAGGTATAGATGATAATCATATAAAAATTAAAAATGGTGCTCGAAAATGTGATGGAGTTATTCGCTTGGAAGGCACTTTAGATTACAAGCCGATGGCTTGTCCCAAATGTGGCATTATGAATAATGGACAGATTATTAGGTATGGGTGGCGGTTGACCACCGTTCGCTTTGCTAAAGCTCTTGGAAATGATACCGTCTTGAAGTTAAAGCGCAGATACTTTCGCTGTAAAGAATGCCAAACTAATTTTCTAGCACAAACCAGTCTAGTTCCCAAGCACTGCACAATTTCTAATCCAACCCGTAAAGCTTGCCTAGAAAAACTTGCTGAACCAGTGTCTTTAAAACATATTGCTAATGAACTTTCGACATCCGACTCCTTTGTTGGACGTCAACTATTACGAGCTGAACGCGATTTTAAGCCAAATTTTCACTGGCTTCCAGAAGTAATCTTGATGGATGAAATCAAAAGTACTAAAACCGCTACTGATGCCATGAGCTTTGAATTCATGGACGCCAAAACTCATAAATTAATTGATATTCTTCCTTTTCGGACTATCCAACGACTAGAAAAACACTTTAAACGTTATGATCTAGCGGCCAGGGAAAATGTCAGAATCATTGTCACAGATATGAACTATACATACCCAAAGTTGACTAGAACTATCTTTCCAAATGCGATTGTCGTCGTAGATAAGTTCCATATCGTCAACGCCCTTAATCGGGCGTTTAATAAGACTAGAGTTCGCATAATGAAAAAATTTGCCCCATCTTCCCGTGAATTTAAAGCACTTAAACGCTATTGGAAATTATTGCTAGTGCCTCATGAGCAGTTAGATTTTGAACAATTTCATAAATGGACTTATTTCCCTTACTGGGTCACCGCCAAAGATATTGTAGATCGGCTGTTAAATCTTGATCCCGCTCTCAATCAAACTTACAACGTCTTAAATAAACTTCAAGCTGCACTTAAACACAAAGATTGGAACAATTACAATGCCGCCTTTTGGAACACCGAAGGTTGTTCTGAAGAAATGCTTAGTACGCTTAAAATGCTTCAAACTCATCATGATGAAATCCATAATACCTTCATTACACAACACTCAAATGGACCTTTAGAAGGATTAAATAATAAAATCAAAGCTATTAAAAGAGCTGGCTTTGGCTACCGAGGTTTTTTTAAGTTTAGGATTAGAGTACTTTACGTTTTCCGCATACATACTAAAAAAGCCCTAATCACCAAGTGATTAGAACTTTCAAAATTTAGTTTACCAACAACAGTTGACGAAGAGCCGGGAATACAGGCTGCCCTTTGAAAAATCAATCACCACTCTAACCCGGTCGCGACTGTATTTAGCGGGAATGTTATTAGCTAATGCCAACATGTAACCATAGTACAAGTTGTACTTATTAAGATGGTATTTTTTAAGCTCGGGTTGAGCAGCAAGTTTTTGCCAAAATTGCTGAATTAAAATATCAAACGTAGGATAGTTTTCTCGTAAGGTATGGATTGAATTTTTGTAAGTTGCGTCTAGTAGTTCCGCGTAGTACGAAAATAATTTTAAATTGACGTTAATAAGGTCTTTTCTTAAAGATTGTTCAACTTCCAACGGAAAATCCGCTAAAATATTAAACGATTTGATCCAATTTAGAAAATCATCCGTAATTTTATTAACTAATTGATAGTTGCACGTATCCTTTGGAATCCCCGCATAATCTAAGTAATCTTGATTTAATAAAAAACCGTACAAAAAAAGCATTTCCGAATGGGTTAGCTTAAAGTGCCAGCCTAGGGTTTGCTTTAAAACGTGATAAATTTTGTCGTAGCGTTTAACATTAAGCGGATGAGGCGCTGAAAAACGAACATACTTGTGGTTATTATGGCGTAATATCCAAATTCGTAGAAATATTGATAATTTAAATTTTTCGCCATGTTGTAATTGATGTTTAAAAAAGGGCGTTAAGCTATCAAAAATTCCACTTATTAATGGATCTAGTTCGGGGAAGGGCTCTTTTAATCCCTTATAAATTTGTTCGTATAATTCAATGATTTCTAATCGAATCTGAAATTCCCGGTCTTTACCAGTTTGGATTGTTAAGTTATTAAACTCATCAGTTAGTAATTGTTTAACTAAAGTTAGTTGACGATAAAAAACGGCGCGACTCGAGAAAGCCTTGGGAATATATTTTTTGGGTGTAACCAAATCGTTATAAAACAATAAATATTCCATAGCACGAAAAGCGGTCGACCGTTCAATATAATGTAATTTGACTTTGTCGACAATGATTTGAAAAAGATTATGCCCGCTCCAAATTCCCTTATATGATTTTTCACTTATGTAAACACTGTGGTCATTAGCAGTAATTGTTTGTAAATCAGCATTCAGAGTAGCGATGGAAGCCTCAATTTTGTACGGAGTCGTGTTGAAGATTTCAGCTAACGAGGAGGTACTAATTGGTTTTACGTTATTCTGACTAAAAAATTGTAATAATTGATACGCAAGCAAATCGCGCTTGTTCATTAATTTGGTAGAATCTATGGTTAGCTCCTCCTTAATATTTACTGTTACATATAATTATACACGATAAATGCTTAATCAACGGAAAATGTTTTCGATAACGGATATTTTAGGAGTGCTATATTTACGTTATTCGGTAAAATGTTTTAAAAATAGTACTAAATAAACTTTATATAGGCATAAAGATTAGCTAATTTCACTTAAAGAAGGAGGTGCGGTTATATTAATTTTCTGAAACCGCTAAAGAGTTTAATTAACTAGAATTAAGCGATTTTAAAATAATTAAAAGGGTGTTATTATTCGTGAGTAAAGTTCATGATAAAATTAAAAAAAATACTTGATTGGTGTTGCGGGTTAATAATTCATCTGATATAATAAATGCTGTTATGGAGAGTTGGCAGAGTGGTAATGCACCGGACTCGAAATCCGGCGAACCGGTTAATACCGGCGCGCAGGTTCAAATCCTGTACTCTCCTTATTAGTACCCTTTTAGAAGGTTTTATGAAACGTCGCAAAAGTGGCTGACACCTTGGAAACACTGGTGTTAAGCCACTTTTTTGTTAGATAGAATAAAATGAGAATATTATATGAAAAATGCACTTCGGTGCTACTCCGGTGCTATAAAATTTTTCGCACATTTTTTGAATTCAGTGAAATCTTATCAAGTGATTTTTCGATACGTAGATCAGCTTTTTGTTTGTATTCGTCAATTAGATATGAATATACTCGACTGGTTGTTGATATATCAGAATGGCCTAATCGCTTTGATATGATAAATAAATCAACGTTTTCGGATAAGAGATACGCCACATGCGTATGACGTAACGAATGAAAGTGAAAACTAGGTTTATCGATTCCACAATGGGCTAATGATTCCCGGAGTGTTTTATTTACTGCGCTGGAAGAGGGCACCGTACCATATTGATTAGTGAATATCTTGGTGCTACTGCTCTTAGGTTTCAGCTGTTTCAGTAACTGTGCTAAATCGTCGTTAATCTTAATGATTCGCACTGACGATTCGTTTTTAGTTGGTTGGAATTTTTGTTCTTCATCATTCCAAGACCGTCGAATAGAGATGGTATTAAAGGTGGTATTGATATCTTTCCAGGTCAAGGCTTGAATTTCACCTAGACGAGCGCCAGTATAAATCGCAGTTAGAATCATGTACTTGCTTGTAAAATGCTTATTTAAACTACTACGAAGATAAGTGGATAGAGTGTTCATCTCATCAATGTTTAAATAATCAATTTTGCGAGTTTTGCTCTTGTTGAAAACCATGGAAACGCCGTAGACAAAATCTTTTTCAATGGCTTTATCGTAGAGCGCATCTTTGACACAAGCATGAATCAACGAATTAAATTTAGTTACGGTGGACTTAGCATGCTTCTTGCCAAAGACATTGATGAATCGCTGGTAATCTTTCCGGGTGATCTCGCCAACCGGTTTTTTAGCAAGTAACGACTTCTTTAAAACGTGATATAGTTGCATGTAAGTAGCTTTAGTCCGATTAGTTACTGAGGGTTCTTTATACGTTAGGTACCAATCATAAAAATAAGCAGGAAAATAAGTTTCGCTATCAATATCCCGTTTATTTAACTGGAAATCTGCGGCCCATAATTCTGCCTCGGATTGCGTTTTAAAATTATACTTGCTTTTGTAGTGACGTTTTCCCTCCTCATCTCGCCAGGTTATCCTAGCAGTCCATTTTCCATTTTGTTTTTTAATACTTGCCATAAAAGCGAACCTCCGTTCTGTTGTTGGAAGCAGGCTTCAATGTTAAAATAAGCGTACATTAAAGGAGCCACTTCCGTGGTTTTTCTAATTTGGTAGTCACATCCCAAACTTTGGTCGGTGGGGGAAGTGGCTTTTTTGTTATGTAGTTAACTTAATTATTTAGCTACTATTTTTTTCAATTAAGGGTATAACATAGAGTGTATCGAATATGCATTTCCTATATTATTAAAGTAAACATGTTGTATAATAGCGTTATTAGTTTTACAGTTAGGAGGACTAGTTCTATGAAACCAACAATTAGCGAGTTACTGAAAATAGCAATTGCAACTATATTATTTTTACTTGCATTGGTATTTAGTATTGGAATTGGCTCCTTTACAGCAGAATGGGTTAATCAAACAGTTACTGTTCTTACTACTATAAGTGCTTATAGTATGTGGCTTTTAAATCATTCCAACACAGTATATATTTTATGGAATAAATTAAAATTAAAGATACAAGGCGACACCGTAAACTGGACGAGTACAAATAAGTTTAATATAGAAAAAAGTTGCAATTTTAAGGAGTTGGTTCAAAAATATGTAGCTAACTACAACAATAAAAAAAATGGAACTCGTATGAAACTTTCTCCTAGTAATTCTGAGCATAATTTACACGTGGAAATATTTGATAGTAAAAACAATAGAGACCTAAAATTTATACTTGCAAATGGCGCAGATTATAATCAAATAAAGATTTTGTATACTTCTTCGATGGCGTATAAAGATTCCATTAATGAATTTTCGGTTTTTTTAAACTTTATTAGTGAATTTCAAAAAATTGCGGATTATTCAGCTGATAAAGATGTCTTTTTAAGTAGTGAGCTCTATTCCGTTACATTAAAATTTATTAAGTTTAATCCTTTCTACCATTTTTCTATAAGAAAATTGGATGAAGAAAATATAAACGATTTTAATCTTAATTTTGAAGATAGTTATACTAATTCATCCATAAAAATAAAACCTAGAACATTAACAATAACTTCTAAGAATAAAGAAGATATTGAAAAGTCTTTGGATAAATACGTTATTCTGTCAACTATTGAATGATAGCTACATTAAAGATGACACTTGTTTATAAACATCAAATGATAGTTGCAGATATGGCAATGGTGTTTCAGGAGTAGCTGCAATATAATTGTAAGAAACAATCGCGCCCTTTTTAGAAAAACCGATAGTTCTTTCAACCCCAGCTATATCGAATTGAGAGATAATGTAGGTAGCATCCTCATTATTTAAAGCATTATTAGCTTCATCATTTTGATCGACTTCGTCCCCAAAAAATGCTTTACTATCAACTATGTCATCCTGTACTTTAAACCAAACGCCTTTAGTTATTGATTCATTAGATCTAATTGCGTTGAAATTAAAGTTCACTAGCGAAAGTTCAATTTTATCAGGATATGATGTTTGTAAGTCCTTTAAGAATGCCCTTATCGTACTCGTCGCACCAGGTACAAACAATATATGTTCACTTTCAGACAAATATAGTCTAAAATTTTCTGATTTTTTATATGAATCTACAACTGAACCGTCATTTAAAATAATTTGTTCCTCAAAGGTTCTATAAAAATTACAATCAAAAATTTTAAAAGCAGTACCTGAAATTATTCGAGAATCACCAGGATTCGAAATATTACCAACGTCTGTACCTTTATGTTGAATTGTTAAAGAACCATCATCCTCTCGGATATTAAATTTTGTGTATTTTCTTAATGACATTGATTTCATAAATAATCACTTTCTTTCTGCATCCATATTGGGATGCTTTTTTAATTCCCACATACAGAGTCGGACTGTATCTAGTCACCGGAGTGGAAAGAGGATATCATCTAAGCTGAGGGCTACCAAGTATGATTAAAAATAAGCCAATGCAGATAAAGATAATTCCCCAAAACATCTGCGTAAACATACTACGATCACCAAAAAAGAAACGTAAGATATTTAAAGTTCGACCAAGAGTTATTATTAATGCTCCAATAAAAAATATAATTATTCCAATGATAGCCATAATACTCGTTTCCATAAACTATTCGCTCCTTTGTAAATAAAGTATTAATGTAACGCGGTATAGAATGTAAAAAATCCTAAGAAAATACCAGGGATGTTAGCTGCAATGATCGGCCAATCACGTTCTAACATCTTACTTGGCGGTTAGGGGATGTGGCTTTTTTATTTTATTGCTGATTGTCTAATTCATTTTGCCTTTGGATTTCTCCGGAACTTTTCATTCCACGCGGAGTCGAATCTAGAGCTTCTTTTTCGGACATGCCGTCATGTTGCATCTTATAGGCTGCTGGTGACATGCCATATTCATTTACAAAATCAGTCAACGATTGATTAGGATTGGATGAAGCAGCAACTTGATTTTGCTTTTGACTATTGGCAGCTACAGAACTTTGGGCAGTACTAGGTTGGCTTTTCCGTGAAGCACTTGCTTGAGCTACTTGCGATGACGCACTTGATGCATTCGATGAACTAGATGAAGTAGATGCACCTAGTCCTTTAACTGAGATAACTTTCTTACCAATAGTCTTAAATTCTGGGTTTTGGAATGTAACAGTAACATCATTGTCATTAGCCAGAGTAAACATAATAGCTGCGTGCGTAGTTTTGCCTGCTAATAATTTGTCTTGTAGACCGTCATTATATTTTTGCAGTGGATCATTGCCGTTCTCGTCGTATGCATTCATCCCTACACTTAAATTCTTATCAGCGGTGCCTGTTTTTTGGTAGGCGTGGACAACCATGTAGATATTAGATGGGTCTTGTTCTTTTTTAGAGTTGTTAGTTATATCGCAATACATGACCAATACTTTTTTGCCTACGGTAGCAGAATCACGGATTTCAGTTTTAGTAAATTTATAAGTTTCAATTCCCGCATCAAAAATATTATTTTTGTACGTCCACTTACGCTTAGACGGATCAGTCTTTTTTGATGTGGCTTTTTCCACTTTTGATGAGCTACTAGAATGATTAGTAGCCACATTCGAGTTCTTGTTCTCACAGGCGGCTAATATAATCGATGATATAAGTACTACTCCCAATGTTAGTGATTTCTTCATTCTGATTTCCTCCAATTATTAATTTTGACCAGTAAATAACAACTCACCAAGCCCGTCATCAGCCTTTTTATCATATTTGTATACTTTAGTAGTAGCTCCGTCTGCTGAATCAACGCGAACTAGTAATCCATAATCCGTCTTCCAACTATACATGGTTTCACCGGTAGCTAGGGGTATCTTTTTATAGGTACTTGGCATACTCTCTAAATGTTTTGTACTCCTTTTTCCAAATGCTTGAGCAGCCCCTTTTAATTGCTCTTGTTTTTCTTTTTTCTCAGCATTTTTCTTGTCAACTTGTTTTTGCAGTGATTTGTAATTACCACCAATAACTTTATTGTCAACTAGATAAATGTCCTTTTTGCCGTAGGTTAAGTTACGGGAAGTTTGAAAATCAGGCTTACCAAGCTCTTTGATCACTTCTTTCTTAGTCATTCCAAGTTTAATGTTAGAAAAGCGTGATTGTTTTGACGTAGAAACTTTTTCCGTTTCTACAGATTTGTTAGGTTTTGCGGTACTATCTTTACCGAAATATCCAACCACAAAAAATGAGATTATAGCAATTACAATAGACACGTTTCTATACTTTTTATTTGGAGACTTTTTCCAAAAGTACCAAGTAGCAATTAATGCTATTAATAAAATAACTGTAAACGATGTTACCATAGCGAACACTCCTCCAAAATGTGTACAGCTTTTTTAGCCATCAGATTATTGGGCAATTATTTTAATCATATATGATGTTTTTAACTAGAGGTTCGAACCACGTCGGTAAATGAAACTCATTCATAAAGTTAAGCCAATTTCGCTGCTCCTTTGGGACTTCGGCATAAATTAAACGTGAAATTATGTGAATGGCACGTTCGTTGGTTTCACGTTCTTCCTTATTTCTTATGTAAGGAGAAAAAGTGTAAAGAAATGTTGGCGGTGAAAATTGGATGTGGCTAATTTCGTGGGCAAGCCGAAAAGACACACTAATATCGCTCTCAAAATTTTTATTTACATTAATAATTCTTTGCTTGCAAAATGCGACGTCTGGGTCGCTGGAATTTCCTTCAATTTCTGTAATCTTAATCCCCGCCTTGTCTGCAATATAGATAAGACGTGCTAATAAATCATCATGTAAATCATTGCGCATAGACTATTCACCACTGTTTTTATTGGCTCTAAGCATTGCTAATAGAGCTTTTTTGTATTCTTCCGATAACGGCTTACCGTCGAACATAGCTATACCTTCCTCAGATAGAGCCTTGTCTAAGTCAACAGGCTCATTGGTGGTAGAGGATTTCTCTTCTTTACCTAATAAATAGTCTACAGATACACCTAGAACATTTGCTACAGCTTCAACTTTATCAATAGAAGGTGATTTTGTTTTCCAAGAATATATAACATTTGGCTTAAATCCCGCTTTTTCGTTTAGCTGAGCAAGACTTAATCCTCTTTTCTTTGAAATTTCTTTTACTCTGTCAAACATTGTCATAATAACGTTTCTCCTATGTTTGATGAGAAAAAAGTAAACTTTAGTTATAAAAACACTTGCATTATTTAAACTATAGTTATATTATTAACTCATCAAGTAATTAGGCAATAAAAAACATACCCATCAATGGCAACAACTTTGGCGAGGAATTGCGGTGGTAGTGGGCTTTAATTGCTTATTTAATATGGCTTTATATTAAACTATAGTTTAAAAAAAGTCAACAAAACTTGATAAATTAGTTTAAAAATTAGGGGGGTGATTTTGTTGCCAGAAACAAAAGGCGGGCGTGATGCCATTATTGAATTTTTAAAGTCAGAAGGAATTAGCTCCCGTAGTCTCGCAAAAACTTTTAACGTATCACATTCATATATGCAGAAAGTACTGAGCGGAGAAAACCACGGGCCAAGCGCTAATAAATTAATTTTAAAAATAATTGACGCTTTTAAAATCTAGGAGAAAAAATAAAAGAATTTTACCAAAAACTGGCATTTTCTCAGATTTTTATACATGTATATAGGTGTGGGACAAGAAAGAAGGAAATAAGAATGAACGAATTAGTAATCATGAAAGACCAACAAGCAGTAACAACCAGCTTACAAGTAGCAGAAGTGTTTGGAAAGCGACATGATCATATTTTGCGGGATATTTCTCAGATGAAACAAGATGTCCCCAATTTTGGGGAGATGTTTTCGGAAGGCACTGAACCAGATTCTTATGGGCGCGATCGAAAAGTGGTCTATATGAACCGAGATGGATTCACGTTGTTGGCAATGGGATTCACTGGTAAAAAGGCCTTAGGATTCAAACTTAAATACATTGAAGCTTTCAACCAGATGGAAAAAACCATTAAGGCAGAACGTATTCAATTACCCAAAACGCCAATGGAAGCATTGAAATTGATGTTTGATGCAACAGAAGAAACCAATAACAAGGTAAACCGAATCGGTAGTGACGTTAAGTATTTGAAGGATAATCAGCGCTTGGATGTGGGCGAATATGGATACATCTCACGCCGTGTTTCGGAAAAAGTTAATGAATATATCAAAATTCACGGACTGGCATTAACAGCTGCACAGCGTAGCAAGTTGTTTAAGGACATCAACAGAGGACTTAATGAAGTAACTGGAATTAAGACGCGGTCGCAATTACGTCAGAAAGACTTTGAGAAAGCCAATGAATTCATCAATAACTGGCAACCATCTACCGCAACAGTCCAGATCATTAAAGAGATGAGTAAGGTTCCAGCGGGGCAAACAACCTTAGGAGAGTAAGGAGGTAGCAGAGGTGGCTCAAATTGTTGAAGCGAACATTAAGTTCGAGATACCAGCTGACAAAGTTTTAGTTGACCGTATCGAATGGGAAATCACCAAGAAGAAAGCGGAGGCTCACGAAATTTGGAAAATGGACGACTTGAAAAGCTACATGCTCAATAAGAGCACTCAATGGATTACCGCTAACGTCTTAGCTAATCCACATTTATACAGACAATTGCAAGAGCTTCGTGATAAGGGGGCACTTGGTGGCGGTGGCAAAGGTGGTACATGGTGGATGTTTGCCGATGAAATCAAGGAATTTATTGATGATAACAAAGAAGTGATTATGAGGGGGAATTAGCAATGAGAATTCTGATAGCAATGTTGGTAATAGCAGGGATGGCCTACGCATTTGGTCGTTTTGGATTTAATTCATTTTTCGAGTAAGGAGGTGTGAAGACAATGAAATATCTAAGTAAAGAAGAGGTTCTTGCAAATCTCCAAAAAGAAAACCCCTACAAAGTAGAGGTTTTAAAAGTTATTCACATAACCACCAGAAAAGGAGATGGATCAACAGAAAATCCAGTTAGGTTTGTTGAACATTATTACTCAAGTGAAGATGGTCAATTACTTTTTGAAACAGAATGACCACGTCCAACTGGCGGGTTAGCAATTTTTAATTGTAGCAGAATATTTTGAATTAAAATATCTAGATAAATTTTAACTTCATCCAGTGTTCTGCGCGCGTCAAAGTCTTCTGGTCTGTCCCAATGAGTGAAGTCATTTCCAAAATAACGAACTACATCAGATGCATTAAAAGCTGCTATGTTTCCATTAAAAAAATGTGATATTGCATCGTTTAATTTGTATTTCGAAATTTGCTCTTTACTTTCTCCAGAATATTTCAATGCCCAATCTTTTATTAATATTTCAGCACAAGCGCGATAACCTGAGCCGGCCAAATCTAGATAACCATTTTGTTCTGCATTATATGCAGCATTGTAAGATTCAACGAAGCGAGGTGAGCACTTGGTTATAGCAGAATCGAATTCTCTTTTTAGACTATTTGGTGATACTGATAAAAGATTCCAGTGATGATTTTCGCCTTTTTGAATCACAATAAATGACCAACGTGAACAATAAGAACATTGTAGTGATATGAAAGCGACATCACCATCTTTAAACGCTCTGTGTCCCTCAATATAAAAAATAGGGTTATTTGAAACCGAGCACCTAGGACATAATGATGGAATTTCAATTTCCGCAGAGGGCATCCATTGTAGTGTTGATCGATAATTAAATACTTTAGTTTCCAAAAAATTTCACCTCCTTTCTATATCGATTATACAAGAAAGAAGGAACCTATAAATTATGAATCAAAATAAAAAGCCTGCTACAGCAATAGCAGGCCAAAAATAATAAAACACCTTAGGGAGAGTGTACCACATGAACAATAAACAGTTAAGCGCAAGCTTAGAAAGAGCTTGGGAAACAGAACGTGAAAACAAAGAAACCGAAGCTTTATTTGAAGGGAGCAAACATGATGAAGATTGATGAGTTAGAAGCTAAACGAAGCAAATTAGATCGTAAATTGCGCAAGTTAAAGCACGATAAAGAAGGTATCAATATTCAAATTGACGAGCTTCGTGATCGGATTAGTGAGGTCGAACAAGAGGAGCTCAACTTATTTCAAGGACGTGAATTACAGACCGCTACTTGGCGCTATGTTCGAACCGAAAGCAATCCTAGCAAACCAACGTGGTGGCAAGTTACGAAGGCAAACAATGCGAAGCCTAAAGAAATTGTGCAGTCACTTTCTGGAATTGATGAGGCGTTAGTAAAACAAGAGCCTAACTTATCAGCAATTAAACGCATGGTTGCCGAAGGTCGATTTGTTCCATCAAAAAACGGGCAACTAGTCGACACGGAAACTGGAGCACTAATCCCTTATGTAGCACGACAAAAACCAGACAAGTTATCAGTTAAGGCGGTGGACTAGATGGCAACAACTAAAACAAAAGAAGAGGTTAAACCTAAAACATTGTACCAAAAACTACAGACAATCCATGCTAGTGCAAAGTATGTGCAGAAATCGCAACGATCAACGCAGTACAGCTATGCCGGTTCATCGGACGTCTTGGGACAGATCCACGAATTAATGGACCAAGAAGGCGTGCTACTGATTCCTCGAATCACGAGCAAAAATGTAATGACTAGCTCAAATAAGAAAGGTGCAGTGGTGTACTTTACCGAGCTGATTATGACGATGACGTGGATTAACAGTGATAACCCCGAAGAAACAATCGAATGCCCATGGTATGCGCAAGGTGTTGACACAGCAGGTGAAAAGGGCGTTGGTAAGGCACTAACTTACGGTGAAAAGTACTTTCTACTTAAGTTTTTCAATATCGCAACCGACGACATGGATCCCGATTCGTTTCAAAAAAATGTTGAAAGCAAAAAACAACCTGACCCGATTTCTAACGAACAAAACGAAACATTAACGGCACTATTTAAGGCAATGGCAACCGCCACTGGTAAGCCAGAGGCCGTAGTTAAATCGGCGTATCTAAATAAGGCACATGTTGCCCATATCAACGACTTAAATTACGAGACAGCTAACCAGATGATCGTACTTGTAACCAAGCAACTGGACCACGTCAGCAAAACACAGGAGGGGCACCATGATTAATCGAACAATACTAATAGGACGTTTAACTAAAGATGTTGAGCTTCGCCACACAGCTAAAGGCGATGCGGTAGCTAGTTTTACCGTGGCAGTTAACCGACAGTTTACCAACTCACAGGGTGAACGTGAAGCAGATTTCATCAACTGTGTAATGTGGCGGAAAGCAGCGGAAAACTTTGCTAAGTATACACACAAGGGTTCATTGGTAGGTATTGAAGGGCGGATTCAAACCCGTTCGTACGAAAACCAACAAGGACAACGAGTTTATGTAACTGAAATTGTGGCGGATAACTTCTCACTGCTAGATTCGAAACCAAAAGGCAACCAGCAAAATAACGCACGGCCAGCATCAACGCCGGGAGATCCATTCGCTAATGGCGGACAGTCAATTGATATTGGTGACGACGATTTACCGTTCTAGGGATGATTAGATGCAGAGAGCGAGAGCGGAACAACGAGGCAAAGACTTGGTTATTCATCTAGAACAACCGCTAAATCAAGATCATATCCAGACCGTTAGTGGGTCACAGAGTGAGTTTTATATTGATTTCGAGGTTGCAGACCCGCGGAAAGCACGAGTACAACAGCGACGATTATTTTTCGCCCTGCTGCATGACATTGAAACGTACTTCGTAGTACCCGCGGAATTTCTGAAATCAATGTTCTATACACAATACGAATATTACACCGCGGGTAAAAAAATCAGCTTATCAGACCACACAGAATCAACGGTCAGCGATGCTAACCAGTTGCTAGACCTGGTCATCGATTTCATGTTCGAATGGCGAGTACCGTTTAAAAAAGGCTACGAATTGCTACCACGAGAGGAGCAGTACTTCATTTATCAATGCTGTAGACATCGGGTCTGTCTTATTTGCGGAAAGTATGCAGATATCCATCATGTGGACGTGGTCGGGCGAACGAACCGAAATAAGATTGACCATTCAAAACGGCATGTACTACCGCTTTGCAGAGTGCATCATGGCGAAATTGAAAGTATTACATCAGCTAAGTTTGCCGCTAAGTATCACGTGCCAGTAAACGGTATCAAATTGAGTGTCGAAGATTTAAAACGATTAAAAATCAGGGGGAATTACGATGAAGCTTAGTGAAAAACCACTAAATACAGAAATAGATCAACATATGCAAAATATTTACAAATTAAAGGGGCAGAACCTTTTAATACTGGAGCAATCCTTAAAACTTGCAAATGAAATAGTTGAAGAAATGCAGAAAAAAGGAGCTTCTTATCTTGAAATACAAGAAGCCCTGATATTAGTTGACAATTGGCTTTATTCAAAAGCAATCAATCAGAAGTTATAAGGAATTGGGAATTAAAGGAAACTATGGGGGTGATTGATTGGCACAACGAAGGATGTTCAGTAAGAAAATAACCGACACAGACACGTTCTTAGACATGCCGCTATCATCACAGGCATTGTACTTTCACCTTAATATGCACGCCGATGATGATGGTTTCGTTTCGAACGCCAAAACAATTAAAAGAATGATTGGTTCAAGCGATGATGATTTGAAATTGTTGTTAGCTAAGCAATTTATATTTGCATTTGAATCCGGGGTCGTAGTTATCAAGGATTGGAAAATCCACAACTATATCCGCAAGGATACCTACAACACCACGATTTACGGCGATGAAAAGGAACAATTAGAGCAGGATGAAAATGGTGCGTATACGTTACGTCCACGGGCCGTCGACGACCCGTCACCACAGGTTAGGTTAGGTAAGGATAGGTTAGGTAAGGATATAAATAATAGTTCATCTGACGATGAACAACCATCCCTTGAACAAGAATTTGAAGCAGTCTGGAAAGACTACCCGAATAAAACAGGTAAGAAACAAGCTTTCAGTCATTACAAGGCTTGGAGACGAAAGAGCGCCAATAATACTAACGAGTATCTATTGGAACGGTTGGCACTCTATAAACAAGACCTAGCTATTAATACGTGGAAACGACCGATGAATGGATCTACTTGGTTTAATGGACGTTTTGATGATGAATATCAAACGCGACAACAATCTAATGCACAGAGAGGGTCTTCGTATGGCGGGGTTGAATTTTGAACTTTTAAAGCATGTTAAAAAGACAAACGAATACTGCCAAATTCATCCCGACCAAAAGTTATTAATGTTGGCTAACCATGAGCCTTTCTGTCCTAGATGCGTTGAGGAGAAGCGTAGGCATAAAAATAACGAGTTAGTCACGATAGGTGCATTGCGGAACTACAAGCGTGGCTTCCATGATGTGCTACGAAAAGATTCGATCATTGATGATGAGGACTTGTGGCAGGCGAGCTTTGACAATTACGAGGTTGAAGCTGGTAGTGAAGCGGAGAGTAACTTAAAAAAAGCTAAGCGAATTGCATACAGGTATATGGATCGCAATTACCAAGCTAACACCATCATTACTGGTAAGCCGGGGGTTGGTAAGTCGCATTTAGCAATCTCCATGCTTAAGGGTGTCAATGAGAACATCAAGCCTAACGCTTCCTGTTTGTTCATTTCGATAAACGAGATGATGCGAAAGATTAAGGATTCGTTCGAGCATCGGGATAGCTACTACACCGAATCTCGCATGGTGGACTTGCTTGGTAAGGTTAGCTTGCTTGTATTGGACGATTTGGGCAGTGAGGCGTCGTTTAAGCGGGAATCAAGAGAAGCAAGTGAATATGTACAGCAGGTACTGTTTGGCGTCTTAAACAAGCGGAGCCGGACGATTATCACTACTAATTTGAGCAGTAAGGAACTATCGGAAATATATAACCCGAAATTATTAAGTCGGATGTACAAGGGTGTCGTTAAGAACGACGCAATTATCAAATTTGAAAAAACAGAAGATAAAAGGATGGCGATTTTCTAATGTGTAAATTATGTGGCGGTACGCAGATTGTGTACCAAACGAATGGAGCAATTATGCAGGTGATGCCCTGCCCGAATTGCAATGTAGAATACCGAAAGGAAAAGGAGCGTGAAGCTAATGTGGCGTTTGGTCGGGATTAATAGCAAGGAAGTATACGGCGAAAGCGAACATAAGTCGGACCTGCATAAGTGGATGCTTAAGAACTACACAAAATATGAGGGTGACCGTAAGGATAGCGTTTACATGGACATGCCGGAGCCCATGCGCTATGTAAAAGCAGGCACAGCTGTTAAACAATCCGATATTGAGCAAGAGTTATTGGATCGTGGCGACTACGAAGGTTTTCGCAAAGCTCGCGGATTGAGCATCTCCAAAGTTAAAAAGCGTAAGTATATTGGTGAGATTAGCATGATGAAGCACAAGATGAAGGTTGCCCGGCAAAAACTAATTCCAGAAATGCTTGATAAGGGTCTTAGCTATGCTGACATTGCATGGAAGCTAGGTGTAGAGGTCCAGAAGATTTATTCAGATTTGCGGGAACTCGGAATTGAAATTAAAAAAGATAATAGTAAGAGGACACCTAAGACGTGGACTAAAAAAGAAGACGCGTTTCTGATTGCCGAAAGAAGCAAGGGTGCAACATTCGATGAAATTGCCGAAAAATTAGGCATGGTAGGATATAACGTCGCTAGTCATTGGTACAAGGTATGTAAAAAGAAGGTGTCCTCAAGTGATTAAGCTAGTAATTGATGGCGAACCAGTAGCCGCTAGTAGACCGAGAGTGACGCGGAAAGGTTGGGCGTACATTGCCCCGAAATACAAGGCATATAAGGACAATGCACATTTGACCGTAAGAAATCAATACAAAGGCGAACCACTAATGGGCGCACTGAAAGTTAAGACTACGTTTTATCGGTCGGTACAGAAAAGCGTATCAAAGGCTGAACGTAATAGAAGGCTATCTAACGAGCATAGACCCATCTTTAAACCTGACATAGATAATCTATTTAAAGCAGTCACAGACGCGTGCACAGGCGTTGTCTGGCACGATGACAACCAGATAGTGAGCGTTGAGATGGAAAAAATGTATGCCGAAGAGCCTAGAGTTGAAATGGAGGTTGAAGAGTTATGACGGCAGAGGAAATTGTTAGAGAAATCTACGGCAACAATTACACGATTGATGATTTAAAACGTATTGAAAAAGCCGTAGTCGACGAACAGGAACATTGGCGGAAAAAGAAATTTAAAAAGGAGAATGAAAAAGATGTACTTGATTAAGATCACAGGAACTAATAGATATTATCGTAGGCTAGGAAATCAAGTCCACCAATACGTGGGTATTGAAGATGCCACAGTATTCAGAAAATGGAAGCAAGCAAAACAGAAGGCGGACATCTTACACGCGGCTATTAGTCCGATTGGCGAACAGGTCAACTTCGAAGTCGAACAGCACAAGTTCTACATATTGAAGAATAAGGACGATAAAGGCTACATGAACCAAGTGTCATGGACAGCACCGAAAGAAGAAGCCAAGCTGTTTGCTGAAAAAGAAGCAGCGTTAAAGGAAGCTGAAGAAATTGCGATCGGCATGGCGAAGGTAGGCATTGATGTGGAATTTGAACCGGAGGAAATCTAATTATGTTCATGTTGTGGTATTTCTCATGTGTATTTTGGCTGTTGCCAGCAGTGTTAATCGGGCATGCGGTCCATAGCGGACTGATTGGCGTAGCAATCTTTATAGCAGCGATTATTTTACAAACGTGGATTAGTGGAATCGCTTATCTGATTAGGGGGAGAAAAAATGATTATTAAAATTAACGAAGATTACCAGATTAAAATTGAGAGTCACAACAATCACACCTTGTTGAAGTTCGTCAGAGATGATTCTGGGGCGATTAAGTTAGACAAGGACAATTTACCTGTCATGAAGCAACTTGGTTTCTATCCGAGTGTCAGGCACGCTCTTAACGCTGCCATTCATTTAATGATCCGTGACAACAACGATGTGATGGAATTGTCGCAGTATTTAGATGAATTGGACCGACTAGAAGAGCAATTTAAGCCAGTATTAAAGAGATTTAAGGAGGGCGATTAATAGTGGATATTGAAGAAGTTAAAGAAGAGCTAACAAAGCGCATGGTGGAAGCACATTCAGATTATATTGAAGACCCTGTGGGTGGGGAATATCAAGAAGGGTATGCCTCAGGTTGTGATTACGCAATTAAACTTTTAGAAAATTTGCAAGAAAAGAAAGTAGTTATTCCAAAGTTTGTTGCGGATTGGATTGAAAAGGCAAAAGCATATTATGGCGATGAAGTAAATCTGTTGGAAATTATTTTTTGGATACGCAATCATGCTGGTAGTACAGAATCACATTATGAATGGCTAAACGATATAAGCAACCAAAAACTATTGCTTAATGCAATTGCCAATGGTTACGAGGTTGAAGAACCAAGACGTGTAGTTAAGTTAAAAGGAATACACGGTCTTAGGAAGTACGTTCGATTAGATGATGAAGGAAAGGTAATTTTAGGCCTTGTGGGCAGTGATGGAATTACGGGTGGTGCTCTCACAGAGGAGGAAGCTAAAGAAAAGTGGCCGGAGTTTGAAAATTACAACAACGCTGGATTGCTTGAGTTTGAGGAGGTAGAAGACTAATGGATTGGGAAACAGAAATGCAGAAATTACAGGATGAACAGGCAAAGTTAATGAACAAGTTTGAAAGAGTATTGCGTAACATTAACCGGCATGATGATGATTTCGCGAAAGAATTAAGACAGATAACGGAAAAATTAATCAGTAATAATGTCGAGATAAATGCGATGTACCGCTAATTATAGAGAGGGAAGAAAACCAGCAGAAAAGAAAGCCGTAATATCAACGTTTATAAGGCGTTTTAATTAAAGCCAGTAGGAAGCCTGTAGAAAAACGGAGGAATAGTAAATGACTGAAATAAATCCGATTCAAAAATTAAATGAATTTTCAAAATATGAAATCCCTAAAAGTCGTATGACTGTGGGGTTACAAAATAAATATAGATTTCCTAATGATTATGGTGCAAGCCTGATATACGCTCCGGGTAGTTATGGTTTGGAATTAGCTGTGTTAGATTTTAGTGTTAACCCAGAGGGCGATCTAGAATACGGTACACCAATTACTAACGATGTACTTGGCTATTTGACCTGGGAAGAAGCTGTGGAAGCCTTAATTAAAATTAAAGAACTACCGAGCAATAAAATGGAGGGCGAATAATGTTAAAGAAATTTCGTAAGACAGCAACGATTAAAGCAGAACAGTTCGATGGTTCGGCAGAGATGATAGAAAAATATGGAATTGTGAAAGAAAACTTTGTAATTGACGGTTGGGGTCCTACGTTTTCAATACCAACCCTTGAAGGCGGTTTGGCTATCAATATAGGTGACTGGATTGCTACAGGCGTCGATGGTGAACATTGGCCAATCGCGGATGACATTTTCAGGAAGACTTATGAAGAGGTGAGATAAATAAAGGTAAGATATGTTTGCGCTAATTTTGAAAACAAGGTAAAACGAATATTGGAAAGATGGACCCAATACTTATGTCAGTACCATAAGGGGGAAGCAAAGGACGTTGGGAACGGATTTTCGGCACGTATTGTCCTTGATGACCGTGGCTATAAAGTGATTTTCAAAAAAGAAAATGCAGTTGTTGATAGCTTGAGAATTAAATATTGCCCATTTTGTGGCAAGAAACTAGAGTAACGGGTAAATTAACATAGATGAATGATGTCAACAAAAAAGAGCACCTCGTAGACGTGCCCTCGATCTAATAATCTCAACAATATTATTATAGCAGGAGTGACGGGGCATGGCATTATTACCAGAATTAGATAAAGAACAGACCAAGTATAACGCAAGAAAAATATTGTCTAAATATCGTAAGTACAAAGCTTACATAAATGCTCCAATTAACCCGAAAGTTACCTCCAGCTTTGGCGATGGGGCACCAAGTGCAACGGCACCAGCTCCAGAATATGTTGAGCAAAGAATGATTAATGCCGAAAAAGGTAAAGTGTTCTGTAAATGGGTAGATTGGGCGATCAACAGTTGTAGAAAGTATCATTACCGTGAGTTGCTTAAAATTGTCTATTGTGAAGGCTATGAGGAAGATCACGGCTACTACATGGACGCGTTAATGCAACGACTGCCCAACAGGTATTACAACATGTCATCGACTACTTATTTTAATTGGCATGAAGCAGCACTATTAGATGTAGCTGAAAGGCTGGAGTGCCAAGCTTTTGTAAAATAAAAAAAGTGGAGTAAATCTGGAGTAAATTTGGAGTAAAACTTGAGTACTTTTGGAGTTAGTATCCGTTATATTGGTAGTATCGAAAGATGTAAGGCAGATGGTTCGGCGAACTTCCGTTTCAACAAATTCAATCAAGGAAAGGCATGTTACATTTGTCGCAAGGTTCGATTCCTTGCTGTCTTATTACCGGTGTGTTTGACGTCGTAGTTGGTAGTCACGGATAAGCAAACACAAAAGAAGTCTGGTGGAGATACATAAAGGCCAGCATAAGTCCTACTCGGAAACCATCGGGGACAACTACCAGGTGAGATGTGGCGGAATAGGTAGACGCTATCCGAAGCTAAGGTTGAAAGAAGCCAAGAACAAGTAGGAGAGTACAAAATCCAGTATATGTAAGGTGCAAATCCTTACCATCTCATTCTTATAACTAAGGTCACATGACGCTATCGTTGTGTGGCTTTTTATTTTGTCCTAAAGGAGGTGTGGTGATATGTAATGAAACTAACAGCTAAACAAAAGAAGTTTGCGGATAACTACATCAAGACTGGCAATGCTACTCAATCAGCTATTGATGCGGGCTATAAGAAGAGTTCAGCACAACAAATTGGTTCAGAAAACTTGTTAAAACCTGTGATTAAATCGTACATCGATAAAAAGATGCGAGAGATTGAATCAGACCGCATTATGGGGGCACAGGAAGCTTTAGAATTCCTTACTAATGTAGTTAGAGGCAAGGAGCTTGAAACGAAGGTGGTCACCACACAGTACGATGTAAGCACGGTGAAGGTGCCGGCTGATGTTAAAACCAAGATTAGTGCTGCTAAAGAGATCCTTAAACGTTATCCTGACAACGATAAGTTGCTTGAACAACAGATTAGAAAGATTACCGCGGAAGCTGATATAAGTGAGTACAAAGCCAAAGTAATGACCGATGCTACAAACTTAGAAGATAAGACAGTGATTGTGAGTGATTTGCCAGATGAATAAGGTAATTAAACTTAGTGACTTAATACAACCGCACTTTTACAAGTTTTTTAATTCCAACAAGAATTATTTCATTCTCAAAGGCGGGCGTAATTCGTTTAAGTCCAGTACCATTAGTCTTAAGTTGGTTATGATGATGAAGCAACAGATTCAGCGCAATCACAAAGCCAACATAGTTTGCGTTCGTGAGAATGCTGTTAATTTACGTGATTCAGTTTTTAACCAGATTAAATGGGCAATTGATATGCTGGGTATGACTAGTGAGTTTAGATCTAGTGTTAGTCCTATGAAAATTGAACACATACGTACAGGTTCTACTTTTAGATTCTATGGTGCTGACAATCCAGAAAAGCTTAAGTCGAACACGATTAGCAATGTAATTGCACTTTGGTACGAAGAAATAAGCAACTTTAAGAGCGGTGAAGTATTTGACCAATCTAACAGTACTTTTGTACGTCAAAAAAGCCCGTTCGTAGATGCCGTTAAGATATTCTACTCGTTCAACCCCCCTAAAAGTAAATATAATTGGGTTAACCAATGGGCAGAAGAGATGGCAGGAGACCAGGACTATTTCATTGATACGTCTGATTACACTATGGATAGGCTAGGTATTATCCAGCCTGAACAACTGCGCATGATTGAGAAATACAAGCAGAATGACTATAACTATTATTCATGGCTGTACTTAGGTAAATCAATCGGTATCGGTAACAATGTGTACAACATGAAGTTGTTCCACAAATTGCAAGAGATACCAACCGATGATGAGATTAAATCATTAGCCGTTGGTTTGGATGCGGGGCACATTAATTCGGCTACGACAGCCGTTGTTATTGGCTTGACGTCTAAAGGAAAAGTGATCGTGTTAGACACTTATTACTATAGTCCGCACAACAAAGCAAATAAGAAGGCGCCTAGCGACTTAGTCCCCGAGATTAAGTCTTTTTTAGATTCCGTACAAAAACGGTATGGGAACAAGCGATACATCAAGTTAACGATTGATTCAGCAGAAGGTGCTATGCGAAACGAATTCGTAAAGGAGTTTAATTTGCGTTGGCACGGAGTGATTAAGAAAAAGGAAGCTGAAATGATTGACTTCGTGTCTAACTTATTGGCTCAAGGACGAGTTTATTATTTGGATAATGAAGACAATAAAATCTTTATTGACCAGCATGAACGTTATTCATGGGATGATAAGACTTTTGAACTGGACGAACCTAAAGTTATTAAAGAAGACGACCATACGTGTGACGCATTTAAGTACATCATTATGGACCTAGCTTCCAAACTAGGACTTAAGCAAGGCAATAAAGCCGCAGTATTGAGAAATGATTATATTTAAGGAGGTGGTCTTATCCAAGGAATTAATGAAAACATATTAGTAACTGATAACAATACGCTGGTATTTCCAGCAGACAAAGAGTTGACGGGACAAGATGTATTAGATTTTATCTTGCAACACATGATGATTGCAGAACACTATAAAAGTTTGCGAAAAGATTACATCGGCGATCATGACATCTTGCATAAAGACACGCACCGCGGTAACCGCCCGGATAACCGATTAGTAGCTAATTTGGCACACTATATTGTTGAAACGTTTAACGGATTTTTTATTGGAATTCCACCCAAAATTACGCTTGATGATAAGCAAGATAACGAAAAATTAAAGCAATGGAACGACAAGAATTCATTTCAAGATAAGCTATCCGAGATTAGTCGGCAAGTAGATATCTATGGTCGTTCGATTGCTTTTTTGTATCAAGATGAGAATAGTGAGACACGAGTGCAGTACGCAAGCCCGTTATCCGCTTTTATCATCTACGATGACACAGTTGACATGAACCCGATTGCGTTCATTAATTACTATTACATCAATAATCGACTCCATGGGCAAGTCATCACAAATGATATTAAGTATGATTTGTCTGACACGTTCAAGATGGATGATGGTGAAGTTAATCAGTTCGGTACAGTTCCGGCCGTTGAGTTCTTTCAAAACGAAGACAGGCAAGGCGTTTTAGATAATGTGCAGACGCTGATTGATGCGTTGGATAATACGTTAAGTCAAAAAGCTAATCAGGTCGAATATTTTGACAATGCCTATTTAGCAATGCTTGGCGTGCAACTTGAAGAGGACGAGGAAGGTAATCCTAAGCTTAATCTTGAAGGGCAACAAGTTATCTATTCGCCAGATGCCGATGCAACTAATGCTAGATTAGAATTTCTATCTAAGCCCGATGGCGATAACATGCAAGAAAATCTGATTGATCGAATTACTAATCTGATTTATCAAATCAGCATGGTATCTAATCTCAACGATGAGGCTTTTGCGGGAAATAGTTCGGGCGTGGCAATGCAATACAAATTATTGCCAATGCGTAACTTAGCAATGAATAAAGAACGTAAGTTTACTCAATCATTAAGACAACTCTACAAGCTATTGTTTAGCGTTGGAACGGTATTGAGTGACAGTAAGCAAGATGCTTGGCAAGACTTATCATTTAAATTCTCACAAAACATCCCAGCCAACCTTGCCGATGAAGCTGCCACTGCTAAGAATCTTGAAGGAATTACCAGCAAGGAAACGCAATTATCGGCGTTGTCAATTGTCGATGATCCAAAAGAAGAAATTAATCGCATGGAAAAAGAACAAGCTGATTCAATTAAGAACTCACTTGAAGCTACAGGCAATTTGACCGACCAACAGAAAGCTGGTGTAGACGGTGGCGAAGAAGAATAGTGATGATTATTGGAAGCAGCGTGAAGCCAATGAACGCAAGTGGATTGAATCTAACATCAAAAACGATAAGGACTTCGATAAGCTCCTTCAAGAGCACTATGACACTCTGTTAGATAGCATTAACAAGGATATCAGTGAGCAGTACACACGTTACGCAAAACGTGAAGGATACACGCTTGCCGAAGCTCGTAAAAAGGTGGCTCAAGAAGACGTCCAAGCGTTTTCTAACCAAGCCAAAAAGCTGGTAGCAAAGGCGAGAGATATCTTCAAAAAGAAAGGCAAAGTAGAATATGCCGACTTTTCAGACGAGGTCAACACTCGGTTACGCCTCTATAACGCTACAATGCGAATTAACCGTTTGGAAATGCTTAAAGCCCAAATTGGTTTAGAAATGATTGATAACAATATGGATATATACAGCTCAATGACTGACAGGCTCAACAATGAGTACGTAGACGAGCTAAAACGACAGGCTGGTATCTTATCAGATTCAGCTGGAGCAGTTAAAGCAGCTGAAACGTCTAGCATTGTAATGGCGTCTACGGGCAATGCTAATTTTAGCGAACGATTATGGGCTAATAGCGACGTTTTTAAAGCTAAGCTTGACCAATTGCTAACCAAACAGATGGTGCAGGGATTGAATCCGAGGGTGATTGCACGATATTTGAAGTCTTATCTTAAAGATGAGGTTAACAATGCTAGATATGTAACTGAACGTTTAGCACGGACTGAATCAGCTAGGGTACAGACACAGGCGCAGTTGAGGAGCTTTAAGAAGTACAATATTAAAACCTGTAAATGGCACGCAGAACCTTCTGCCTGTAAGATTTGTCTTGAGATTGCATCCTATAACGACGGCGTTTATTCGGTCGATGATGTTCCAGATTTACCTGTGCATCCCAATTGTAGATGCAGCATTTCGGCTTGGCATGACAAAACTAATAGCGATGACTAATTACGGTTACCGCTATTTTTATGCTCTTTTTCCTGTTTGCAGAGCTAAAAGAACAACTGAGTAGCCTCCCAAGGCTTTAAATGCGAGCAAAAGGAGAAATCGTTATGAAACTAGAAGAAAAATTACCAATGAACTTACAATTCTTCGCTGAACCATCAGATGATAGTGGCAATGCTACTAATGATAATCTTGATCCTAATGCAGACACCCATGCTAGCTCGGAAGATGCACAAAGACAACAAGAGGAAAACGAAGAAGAAAATGGCAAAAATAAAAATATCGATGGCGATAAAACCGTTGAGAAACTCAAGAAGCGTCTAGATTCTAAAACAGCTGAAAACCATGACTTGAAGCAAAAGTACGATGAACAATCTCAATTGCTTGATGATTTGAAGTCCGGACGCAAATCAATCAAGGAGCTTTTTTCTGATGACAAAAAGTCAAAGGAAGAAACTGAAAAAGATAATGAGATTGCTAAGTTAAAGGCTGAAATCGCCCGTACTAAAGCTATCAATGAAACTAATGCAGTCTTTAAAGACCAAGGCTTAGTAGTGAGTGATGACGTCCTTAACATGGTTGTAGGCAATGGTACTGATAATGACGCTATTTACGAAAACGCAAAGGCGTTGACAGGCTTGATTAATAACATTAAGGAAGATACTAGAAAAGAGTTTATGAAAGGATCGACACCACGAATCAGTGGCAAGAAATCAGCTAAGGTTTCGACAAAAGATTTTGATCAAATGACATTGGCTGAAAAGGTTCAACTCCTTGCAAACGATCCCGACAAGTTTAATAAATTAACAGGAGGAATTAAATAATGGCAGATACAGCCCCAACAAAAATTGCAGATTTAACAAACCCAGAGGTATTAGCACCGATTGTGTCCTATGAATTACAGAAGGCACTTCATTTTTCACCATTAGCAAATGTAGATACTACTTTACAAGGTCAACCAGGGACAACATTGAAGTTTCCTAAGTTTACCTACATCGGCGATGCACAAGATATTGGTGAAGGTGAAGCTATTCCGCTTGATAAATTAGGGACAGAAACGCAAGAAGCAACCATTAAGAAGGCTGCTAAAGGGACTTCTATTACTGACGAAGCAGTGCTTTCAGGATATGGAGACCCACTCGGCGAATCGACTCGTCAATTAGGTTTGTCGCTTGCCAATAAGGTTGATGACGACGTATTGGAAGCTGCTAAGACAGCAACTCAAACAATCACGTTCGATCCAACAGTTGATGGCATTCAAGCCGCGCTTGATATCTTTGATGATGAAGATGACAAGGTAGTAGTGGCAATTATGAGCCCTAAGGATGCAGCTAAGGTTCGTAAAGATGCTATGGCACAAAAGCTTGGTTCAGAAGTGGGCGCCAACCAATTAATCAACGGCACATACCTTGACGTATTAGGTGTTCAAATTGTGCGTTCTAAAAAGTTAAAAGAAGGCGAAGCAGTATTTATCAAGGTGGATCCAACTAAGCCAGCTCTTAAGTTAATCATGAAGCGTGGTGTGCAAGTTGAAACTGACCGAGACATTACTCGTAAGACAACCATCATGACAGCTGACGAACATTATACAGCTTACGTTTACTACGACAAGAACCTTGTCTACTCAGCCCCAAAAGTGTAAACCCACCTGCTAGCGGGATTACAGCTAGTCAAAAAACGTTGTCCGAAAAGGTGGGGGACACTAAAGATATTACAATCACTAGTGATCCAACAGATGCGAGTGATGCTGACGCCGTAGTTAAGGCTACTACAGCTACATCAAGTGATGAGACTGTTGCCACGGTTGTCAAAAAGAGTGATGGGACGTTTACTGTAGCGGGCGTTAAGGCTGGTACAGCAACTATCACGTTCACTAGCGGCAAATTGACCACAACATTAGCGGTAACAATCACTGACGCCGTCTAGGGGGTGGTCAAATGGATGAAACAGAAGATTTGAAGAATCTTAAAGTGTTGTTAGCAATGGAAGGTGATAACAGTAGGGACACCTTACTGAATTTAATCCTCAAAAACACCAAAGCATCGCTTAAGATTAAGCTTCATCGCAAAGCTAAGGACGATGTACCAGCAGAGCTTAATTACATTCTGTTAGAGGTGGCTGTGCGGCGCTTTAATCGGTTTAAAAACGAAGGTATGACTAACTATTCGCAAGAAGGTGAAACAATCACTTTCAAGGATAGTGATTTCGATGACTTTTTAGATGATATTGCCGATTGGCTATCGGACGAAGAAGATAAGCCTACATCGTTAGGTAAGGTTAGTTTTATTTCGGGATACCAAGGGAAGTGATGGGATGCGATTTACAGACAAGGTTCAATTTTACAAATTGAATGACCATTATGACCCCGATAATCCCAGTGGAGAGCCAGTTAAGGTTGGGGAAACTGTTGCCAACGTGACACATCTGGGCTTGACCCGGGCACAGCAACTGTTTGGAGACATCGATACCGATAGGCTGGTGGTACGCCTGATTAAGCCGTATGGCATTGATTGGGACGTGCTGACTGTTAATGGTGGAGATACATTCTATAAGCTCCAGACTGGTGTACATCCGCTTAAGATAATGGGTTTCATTGTGGGGGAAACACAAAATGAGTAACTATAATTTTTCGATCAAAGGTCAAGACCTTTTAATTAGAAAATTGAAGCAAAAAGCTCAAAAAGGTGCAGTTAAAGCTATTGTTAAATCCCATACTGCGAACATGGAGAGCAAAGCACAAGAGTTAGCCCCTGTTGATACAGGTAATCTAAAACGCGGTATCAGTTCACAATTACTAAAAGGCGGAATGGCAGGAGCCATTATTTCTTCTGCGGAATACTCGGGGTACCAAGAATTTGGTACTCGTTTTATGGCTGCTCAACCATACATGGGTCCGGCTTGGCGAAAGGAACGGCCACTATTTTTAAGCGATTTGCATAATTTAGTAAGGTAGGTGGTTAATATCAGAAAATCACCAGCACAAGACGTCTACGATCGCTACTTCATGCTTTCCCGGAAAATGGGATACGACACATACGACTACTTGCCACCTGACAAGGTCAAATATCCGTTCGTCGTAATGAGTAGCGTCGAAGATAACAAAAATAACACCAAAACAGAATTGACTGGATCAATCGTGCTAACCATTGATTGTTGGGGCACACCGAAACAGCGTTTAACCATTACAGATATGGTTGAGCGCTTTTTTTATGCCTCAATCGGACACATCAACACAGAAAGCTACGCGTATTACGGGCAAGCTCAACAGCAATCAACCCGCATTTTGATTGACACCAGCGTACCTAATTCAACTTTATTGCATGGAATTGTAACGGTTGAACTACAGATTCAATAGAAAGGAAGGAAGAATAAATGCCAGAAACCAAAAATGATAGCGTGCTTAAGTTCTCCGGTGACGATGTTGTCGGTTACGTTCGTAAGCTATCCAATGCCAAAACAGAATCAGCACAGTTAATCCCTGGGCAAACCTCATTTGAGATTGACTTCAAGCGAGATGCCGACACGGAAGACACAAAAGATGGAGGATTCCAAACTAGTTCTTCGTTGGAAACGGATGTGGAAATCGACTTCATTAACAACACTTCGAAAATTGCCGACCAGCTCATTGATTCAATTATGAATAACGAGGTTATGGAGATTTGGGGTGTTAATCGGAAGCGTAAAAACAAAGATGGTAAGTACTATGCGTGGTACATGCGTGGTGTTGTTTCTGAAGACGACAACTCCAACGATGCAGGCGACAAGTCCGAACGCGACGTGTCGTTTGCGATTCAAGGCGTGCCACAACGGGGCTGGTTAACGTTGTCTGCTGATCAACAAGCCGAATTGGATTATATCTTCCGCGGTCTGGATCAGGTCACAGACGGCGAGGATGGCACCGAAAGCAACGGCGGAACTCCATGGGAAGATGCGGACGCTGGGACAAACGTGCCTGACGCAACACCATCGTCAAAATAGAAGCCCCAGTGGGAGTTTCTAGTACACCCACTAAAAATGGGGCTCTTGTACAAGCACATTAAAAGGAAGGACATATTATGGCAGATAGAACTAATCAACATTTGGTTATCTATGACAAGTCTGGTACTAAGAAATTTGAAGGAAAGGTTGGAGAAACAACGGTCGCAATTACTGGACTGGATGCAGGAACTGTCGTTGCAGATGGTGACTATCAGATCGTTTGGAACGACGGTACTAACGAATCAAACAAAGTAGACGTTCCAGGATTTACAGTTTTGTCACCAGTGCCAGATGAACCCGCCGAGGTCACAGTTGACCCAACCAGTGATGGAGCGAATGTTTCTGCACAGTAGGTGATTAAATGAGTACAGATCGTGCACATCAACATTTGGTTATTTTTGACAAAACAGGAGTTAAAAAATTCGAAGGAGATATTGGTAAAAAGACAGTGGCAATTACTGGTATTGAACCAGGAACATCAGTAGCCAATGGCGAATACCAAGTTGCATGGAGCGATGGCACAAGCCTATCTAGAAAGGTAGATGTGCCCGGCTTTACTGTAATAGTACCAGTTACAGGAATAACGTTAACTAAAAGTGAACTATCAATGACTGTTGGCGACCAAACCTATATTGGAGCAGTAATTTCACCGCCTAATGCAACCAATCAAAAAATTGCCTGTTCATCTACAGACGAAGCGGTGGCAACGTTTGATTACACAGGATTAGTTGTGGCAAAAGGTGTTGGTAAGTCAACGATTAAAGCTACAACCGTTGATGGTGGTTATTCCGCAGAATGCGTGGTTACAGTTACCGAAAAATAAAACTCAGTCGCCAACGAAATGAACAATACCTACGGGGGCGGCAATTAAAGGAGTAATAAGACATGGAAATTACAATTGGAAAGCAAAAACAAGAATTGAATTTTGGAGTACGTTTCGTAAATGAACTTGATAATGTAATCGGAGTTAAACGCGATGGAATTTCGTTGGGCTTTGGATTGACAAAGAGTATTCCAGCTTTACAAGCCTACGATACAGCAGTACTGGCTCAAGTCCTATACTGTGCGACCTTCCCTAATTCACCACGGGCAAGCCTCGAATCAATCTATGATTTTATTGATAATCCAGACACTGATATTGAAGGACTATTCAAAGAAGTTAACAAAGAACTTAAAAAGGCTAACGCAGTTAAGTTGGCATTAAAAAACATGAAAGCCTAGATGGCAAACGAAAAAGATCAAGCGATGAAGAATATCGCGAAATCATTCTATTTTCGTTAGCTTATCTAGGCTTTACTTCTATCCAAGAAATTGAGCGTATGACGATCAGCGAGTATTACTTGCGCTTAGAAGCCTACCAGCTTCGCAAAGTAGAAGATCGTACCAACTTAGCACTACAAGCATTTTTTAATCAGATGGTCCAGACACCTAAGAGTAAAAACAATCCGCATCCGAAGTACGACCAACTCGATAAGTTATACGACGCTGAAGCTGAAATCAGTGAGATTAGACATCAGTTCGAAGGATTACCTTCTAAACGAATTGAAAAGCAAGAACGTAGTCGCATGATTGCTGAGCGCTATGCCGCTTACCAGAAGATTAAGGAAAGGAGGAAGCAGAATGGCGGAAAGTTATAATGTAACGGCGATATTAAGCGCAATTGATAAAAATTTCAGTGCAACCATGGCAAAAGCCGCTGAGCAGACTGCTTCCTTTTCGTCCAAGGTTGGAGCCGTTACTAGCGGGGTTGGTAAGTCAATGGCTGTTATTGGTGGAGCGACCACTGCACTAGGTGTTAGTTCTGTTAAGTCTTTCGGTGACTTCCAAGCTTCGTTGAATAAGGCAGCTGTAACTGCTGGTGGGACGTCAAAAGACATTTCAGGACTAGCAGACGTTGCTAATAAGATGGGTGCCGACCTGCCTCTATCAGCGCAAGATTCGGCAGATGCGATGATTGAAATGGCACAAGCCGGTGCGAACGTTGGGCAGATTAAAGAACAGTTTCCTGCAATAGCCGAAGCGTCAACTGCGGCGGGTTCGGACTTGATTCAAACAGCTGGCGTTGTTCAGAATGCGATGAACATTTGGGGTGATAGCCTCGAATCACCAAAACAAGCTGCGGCGGCATTAACATTAACCGCTAATGCAAGTAATGCCTCAATTGAGGACATGCAACAAGCGCTAGCAACAATTGGTGGCACCGCGAAAGCGTCCAACATGAGTTTACAAACCACATCTACAGCCATTGGGCTATTAACTAACCGTGGTTATAGTGCGGCTCAAGCTTCTGATGATTTGAATCATGCTATTTTGCAAATGCAAGCTCCTAGCAAAGTAGCACAAAATGCTATGCAGAATTTAGGGATTAGCTTCACTGACGCCCAAGGAAACATGAAGCCATTCCCTACAATTCTTCAAGAAATTAGCAAGTCAATGGACGGGATGACATCGTCTGAAAAGCAAAAAAATCTTAAAGCAATGTTTGGTACTGCCGGAATGCAAGCAATTGGACCGTTACTTGATTCAATTAATGATAAATCAGGCTCTGTTACTAAGTCGTGGGACGGCATGTTTCAAGAAATTCAAAACGGATCTTACAGTGCCTCAGCGGCATCAAAAACTTTAAGTACGCAAGCATCAGAAATGCAGAAAAATGTTGGCTCTAAAATTGAGCAAATAGGCGGTAACTGGGAAGCTTTACGAAACAAGGCTATGGATAGCAAAAACGGCGTTGTCGGTGCCATGATTGACATGATCAATAATACTATTACGTGGGCGACAACTTCTAATTCATGGATTGCGAAAGTTATTCGTGGTTTTGTTGGACTATCTCCAGTCTTAGGACCTGCATTAGTTATTTTTGGAGGTTTGTTAATTGCGACAGTAAAAGTGGCATCGGCAGTCGGAAAGCTTGCTAAGGGCTTCTACTCGATAGGTAAGGCAGTAGTTGGCTTAGTCGCTAAGCTATTTGGCGTAGCAACCGGAAACACTGCTGTAGGTGCTACTTCCGAAGGTGCTGCTGTTGGTGAAAAAGCAGTTGGAAAGAATGCTGAAAAAAGTGCTGGACAGATGATCGCAATGGGATTCGCTGCACTTGAGATTGCGGCAGGATTCGCGTTGGTGATTGCTAGCCTGGCTGTGTTGGTACTTGCGATTGCGCAATTGGCTAAGCAAGGCATGGACGGCGTGGTTGCCTTAGTAGCGTTTGGCGCAACAGTCGCCGTGTTGGCTGGTGTTTTCGCTCTGCTCGGACCAGTGTTGACAGCTAACGCTGTGGGATTAATCGCGTTCGGTGCTGCGGTAGTAGCTGCAGGTGCCGGTGTTGCACTTTTTGGAGCCGGTATCCTTGCGATGGGAGCCGGGTTAGTCCTAGCTAGCAAAGGTGTCACGGCGCTAGTTAATGCTTTTATCTTGCTTGGTAACAACATTGGACTAGTAATCCCAATGATGGGAGCTATCGGTGCTGGCATGAGTGCATTGTTAAGCGGGATCCTTAATGCGGTAATTACTAATGTACCATTAATTGGACAAGCATTTATCACATTAGGAGAAACAATCCTTAATGTGATCGTTACCCTGACACCTCAAATTATCCAAACTTTCATGACGCTATTAATGGCGTTAATTAATGCAATTGTGACGTACGCTCCGCAAATAACAGAGGCGTTTGCACAATTGATAATCGCAATCTTGAACACGATTACCACATACCTACCACAACTAATTACTGCAGGTTCCAATTTGATCGTTGCGTTTTTAAATGGAATTGCGCAAAATCTCCCTAACATAATAACGGCAGCAGTTAATGTAATTGTTGCTTTTATTAACGGGATCGCAAATAACTTAGGCAGGATTATCGATGCAGGTATTAATTTGCTGGCTAAGTTTATTTTAGGAATAGCTAATGCAATGCCTAGGCTTGCTAGTGTCGCTGTTCAAGCTGTTGAGAAATTCGTCTATGGTGTTGGTAATGCTCTAGGACAAGTACTTGCATCAGGAACCAAGCTTATTGGAATTTTCGTTAAAGGTATTTTGGATGGACTGACCGGGTCTAGAAATTCTGGTACTAAAAATGCCAACGCTGTTAAAGACGGAATTAGTGGCATTTCATTATTTGGTGCCGGTCAATCTATTATTAATGGTTTTCTGAATGGTATGAAATCCGCTTATGGTGCTGTACAGAGTTTCATAAGTGGTATTGCCAGCTGGATTAAACAGCATAAAGGGCCAATTAGTTACGATAGACGGTTATTAATCCCTGCTGGTAAATCTATCATGCTTGGATTCAATGAAGGATTGATGAAGCAGTTCAGCAATGTACAGAGCAACGTTACTGCAATGGCAGGACAGGTAGCTGATAGCATGCAGTTTACGATGCCTTCGATTGATGCTTCAAACATGAGCAATAGTCTCCGTAGAGTTCAGTCACTATCATCGAACACCTTTGGAGCCAACTTTAGTGGCACAGTTGCCTTGCAAGATTCGACGGTGGGCCAACAAAACAATCTATTATTGAGGAAAATAGCCAACAAGCAACAGGCTATCTATCTTGATGGTGATGCGCTAGTTGGTAGGACTTATACACGCACAGATTCGGCACTCGGTAATCATGCTGATCTTAATGAAAGGTGGGGACGCTAGATGCAATATCGGTTTAGAAATTTACAACCAACATTGAGAGATGTGTTTGACGACAACCCAGAAGAAGGCTTTGCATTCGGTGATTTTGATAGCCGAAAAGCAGGGCTTTTTTTAGTTGAGCGTACAGCGCCTACGCCAGAAGAAAAAGAGATCACCGAGAGTGTGCCTTACATGCAGGGTGTTTACGATTTTTCAATGTATCAAAACGAGCGCTTTTTCGAAAATCGAGAAATCACATACAAGTTAGTTATCCCAATTGGTGTATATCACGATCGAAAAGGCGTCGAACAAGACATCAAGCGACAGCTAATGCCATTAGGGCGGCAAGCGTTGATTGACACACACGAGGAAATCTATTACTGGATTGGTAAGTGTAAGAGCGTGGAAGCTGACGATGATTCAGAAAAAGGACTATTGACCGTCACGGTAGCATTTGACTGCTACCCGTTTGCCTTTACCAACAATCTCGAAGGTGCAGACGTTTGGGATGACGTCTACTTCGATCACTGGATTTGGCAACCCGTCAAATTTACGGTCAATGGTAAGCAGAATATTCAGTTAGAAAACATTGGGTCGCATAAGGTGATGAGTAATTTTGAAGTGACTGGAAAAGTGACTATCAAAGGTGCGTTCGGTACGAAAACTCTAGACGAGAAAACCGATGAAAAGTCTTCAATTCCAATCCAAGTTGGTATTAACAAGATCACGCTTGATGGTAATGGAACGATATGGTTCAAATTCAGAAGGGAGGAACTGCTGTAATGTATAGAATTATTGCTTACAATGAGCCGACTGATACAGCAGGCTTTGTTATCCACGATCCCGCTGTTAATGAATCGGTTAGTGAAGGCAAGCTGAATCTTAAGCAGTCCGATGTTAACGATTTATCGCTAACCATCAATCAAGATAACCCTCTCTTCGGCAATGTGAGACCAATGCACACGCACGTTGAGGTCTACGACGATGATAAGCTTATCTTTCGGGGGCGAGCGTTAAAGCCTACGCGAGAGATGAAAGATTCCGGACAATTTCTGCAGACCTATGTGTTTGAAGACATTTCAAGCTACCTAATCGACAGCGTTCAGCGCTTTTTAGAAGTTAGAAACGCAACGCCTAAGCAATTTCTGGAGAAGGTTATTGAGGAGCACAATACTCAAGTACCGGCTTATAAGCAGTTCAATCTAAGAACTGTAACGGTTGATAATAGCAAGGATAACGCACTCCGAACAATTGACTATGCCACAACCAAAGAAACCATTAAGAAGCTACTAACGGATTCCGTTGGTGGCTTTTTGATTACTGAATATAAGGACGGTAAGAACTACCTGGATTACCTTAAGGCACCGGGCAAGGACCATAACAACGACACACCAATTCGCATTACCGAAAACATGCAATCGGCAAGCGTTACGATTGACCCGTCTAAGGTAATTACTAGATTGATTCCGCTAGGTGCACAGATCGAGACCCAGAACCCGGATAAAAAGAATGATGATAGTTCGGACGATGGGACTAAGTTAAGCGGTCCAATGCATGCTGTTAATGGTGACTGGGGGCCAGCGATTAAGTTTGCGGCACAATGTATGAACACTAAGGTGACCAACGCCCAAGTTGCTACTATCAAAAATGTTATTCAACATGAGTCCGGTGGTAGCGAGACAGTGGTTAATAACTGGGATTCTAACGCTGCAGCTGGGCACCCAAGCAAGGGACTACTGCAATTCATTGACACGACTTTTAAGGCGTACGCTATCGAAGGCTATACCGATATTCTCAAAGGCTTCCACCAACTGTTGGCGATGTTCAATGATTCCAATTGGGCTAGTGATGTCCATACTGGTGGATGGGGGCCCACCGGTAAGCGTCGTTATGATAAATTACCAGTTGAAATAGTTGCTAGCGGAGGTGGTAATTGGGGGTCTCCGTTCCCTTCTGTCGGACACGTAGCATTCGAAAGCGGACAACTTTTCGGCGTTCACCCTGGAGGAGAATTCCGACAAAATGGCTTCCATGACGGCTTAGACTTTGGGACGGCTAAGTATCCCGGCACCGACGTTCACGCCGTCCATGGCGGTAGAGTAACGCATAAGGGCTACATGGGTGGATTGGCATACTACTTCGTCACCCATTCCGATGATGGCTACAACGTGGTCTATCAGGAAGCATTCGGCAGTAGTAGCAACATCAAGGTTAAGATTGGAGATTACGTTAAGACTGGCCAAGTAGTCGGCAGACGGACAACCAATCACCTTCATGTTGGTGTGACAAAAAAGGACTTCAACTACGCAGTTGCACACTCGTTTACCAATAATGGTACATGGATTGACCCGGAGCCGTTAATTTTTGGATCAAAAAAGAGAATAATGTTGAGGGTTAAGCAGGTAGTTGCTGATTCGCCGTTAGCTAAGCAGGTAGTTGCTGATTCGCCGTTAGCTAAGCAAGCACTTGACATTGAAGCTGGGGTAAAGCTGTTCGAAGCGGCAAAGTCTTCACATTTAAAATATGAGACCAACTACCTCCGTGCGGACATCTTGTCTAATCAAGCACACGGCGACTGCTCATCGTTTGTGAGTTACTTTCTAGAGTTGGCAGTACACGAAACTGATCGAACGCTCTACACAACCGACACGTTGCACGGATTTTTGAAAAAACATGGCTATGCACTGCATTACGAGGGTAACACTAAGACGCTCCCGGCATTGCAGACTGGCGATGTTTTTATTTTGGGCAAAAAAGGCGACAAACCAAGCCATACCGCAGTAATGAAGGACGCGGATACGTTATTAGAGTGCGCGCAAGGTTGGAGCAATGGTTATGACCAAGGTGGCGCCGATATGTTTGAACATGGTAAATCCGGTGATGAGAATTTAGCTGCTTGGTGGAAACGGAATTCACAAGGTTGGAAGGGCGAATGGTACTGGTACCTATACCGTTTTGGCGGAAATATACCGGAGCAAGAATCGGGTGACCAAAAAGGTGGCACGATTAAATCCGGTGTCCGTTATACCATTGCGCCGGTTAACGATGGTAAGGATTACCTTGAGATTCCCGATTTTCAAAAAGAGTTCGGGATCATTAATGGTGCTGTCACGTGGGATGATGTTAAGGATCCGAACGAGCTATTGAGTAAGGCTAAGGCTTGGATCAGGAACCAAAAAGCGTCAACCAACTCTTGGAACATCTCGGCATTAGAGTTGCCGGACTACGACCACTTTAAGGTTTACGATCGCTACTTATTCGTTAATCCGTACGTAGCTGACACGCAGTTACTGACGGTGGTTAGCAAGGAGATCGACATTACCAATCCATTTAAGTCCACGCTAACAATTGGCGATAAGACGCCAAAGTTGACCGATTACCAGAACGAAAATCGAAATATATCCAAAGAAGTTTCAAAGCTGGCAAGCACAGTCACAACTATCTCTGGTGATGTTTCTGCCATGCGTGGTGGTGCGGGTAACTCTAGCAGTCAACTGCAAACAATCTACGACCGGTTAGGCAATACCAACGTGCCACAGTTGCAGAAAGACGTTGAAGGTATCCAAGATTTCAGCAAAAAAGCCGATGAACGATTGACTACCGCTGAAACAGACCTGAAAACTGTAAAGGAAGATGACGAATCGACTAAACAGAAGCTGGCTGAATATGAAAAAACTATCGCAGATTTAAATGAAAGATTAAAGAAATTGGAAGGAGCTGGTAGCTGATGACACAGGTGTTTAAAGACTATACCGAAATCAAAAAGGACCCAGCAAAGGTAGCCGAGATTGCCGACACAATCCGGCATGCGAAATTAGGAAGCGAGGTGCGAGAAGCAATGGCACAAGGATTTGAAACGATTGACGATTCAGAAGTTGTTAACCACCTTATCAGTGATGTTGAAGACCTGAAAGATGAAATCATCGGTTACCGTGCCGACGTTAAAAAATTAACGGAAATGGTTGAAAAATCAATTAACGACAACAAAACAAATATTGAAAATGTTGGAAAAGAAAATCGAGAAGCACTCAAAAAGTTTGATGAGGATTGGCAGTTGAAAATCGACCGAATCATTCTGGGGACCGACGAACCAACGCTCGACCGTATTATTGATGAAAAGTTAAATGAAAGGGGTGTGTAGCCTATGAGTATGTATCTAACTTTTACTATCGGGAAAGATAAACGTAATTTAGTTGACGATATTACTGATTTCCATATCGATAAAGAGACATCAACTAATCCGCAGTGGTTACAAGCTCGGCAAAATGAAGATGGGATGCGGCAAGTTTTTGTAACTGTTAAAAACGAAGACGGCTCACCATTTAATTTGACTGGTTGCAATTACTGGTTCCAAGGCAAGCTACCGGACGGCATCCATAAAATTATTGATGCTAAGCACGGGGTGACATTGGACGCACAGAACGGAAAATTCCGCTTTGATATGCCGAAGCAAGCTTTTGCAGTTGCGGGATCCTATGTTCAAGCGTTTTTCAGAATCGTTAGAGACGGTGAAAGTATTACTACACTTGAGTTTGATCTAACTGTCCTAGCTGATCTTGTCTATAACGACCTAGTGCCATCGGATTATATAACGCCGTTCGAAGATTTGTATTTCAAACTCAAAGATTACATCGTTAAGGCTAACGGTGACTTTGAAACAGCAATGGCGCAATGGAAGAAAGATGTAGCTGACTTAATCACTGAGCTTAATGCTGACGTTAGCGGTATTAACCTGACAATTACCGAGATTAAGACTCAACTTTCAGCACTTGAGGACAAGATTAAGGCTGACGGGTTGCTTACACAGGCTGATTTTGATGCTCAGATTAAAATTGTTAATCAAAATATTGAAGATGCACTTGAAAAGTTAAAGGGCAATATTATTGTTGGAGATAATATTCGGATTGGTAATTTCGTTTCGAAAAACAATCAATCGGCGATTGAAAACCTGCGATCGTTGATGGATCCTAGTTTGTTCAACTTTGTGTTTTTTACAGACTGCCACTACGACCAGTGGAACGATCCGAACCGCACTGGGCTCGACCGTCTAAACAATGCACTATTGATGGACGGTTCAGTCGATGCAATTATTGCTGGCGGCGATAATGTTGATGGCGGTTCAGCATTGTATGATATCGTGTTAAGCCAACATAAGGAATTTATCAACGATATGCTTTTTTATCATAATGGTTCATCGGATAAATTTATTTTGAAAGGCAATCATGATGACGCAAGTGGGCGCCCGGTTAACTATCTCCGTACTGGTGATACTCAATTTGCCGGTACCACACCAATTCCAGCCAATGATTTAAAGCGAATGTACAACAATTCGGCTCTATTAAATGGAGAAATACGGAATGGAAATAGCAACTATTTTTATAAAGATTATCCCGAAAAGAAAGTACGACTAATTGGACTTGATTCCAATGATACGCCTGAAGTACTCAAATCAGACGGCACATTGAAGTATCTTGGATTAATCTACATGGGTTATCAAGAGGAACAAATCAATTGGTTAGCTAATGTTGCTTTACAGAACGTCCCAGAAGATTACACAACTATAATTGTCGGGCATATTCATGCGGATGCAATGAAAGATAGCGTGGACGAAGATAACATCTACGGAGATCACTATTACAACGTGGATCTAGTTAATCAGGTAATCAACGACTTCATGCGTGGCACATCCAGCATGGTGACAAGTAACACGAAGAATTGGGAAGTTTCTGTTAAATCTGACTTCACAAGCCAGGGTAAGCGAATTATGGCGGGTTACATTCACGGACATCAGCATCAAGATAATTACACTAGTGACCTTGGATTTAACAACATTGGGATCACATGTTCCGTTGGAAGCGACGCTAGCAATCCCAGTGACGATGGTTGGGTCGTAGTAAGTGTGGATCCGGTAAATCAAACAATCCAATTACGTAGTTTTGGGCATGCTACCAGTCGAAATTTCAAATTCATTAACGGATAATAGGAGGGATAATTTTGGCAAATAAATCAATTAATAATCCAGCGCACGATATAGTTAATAGTTTAACTCCCTATGTTAATAGGGACCAGGCAATTACCGAGATGGGGATGATGGAGGCCATCCAAAAGCTAGCTGCGGTTGTCGATGCGCACATTGGTAGTGGGGTTAATGCTCATACTCCAGTTAGTCGTTATCAGGCAGGCTTTATGACCCGTGACTTGTGGCTAAAATTTTATGAGATTGCGGGAAAGCGAACTTACACTGGTGGCGGTAAAGACATTATGGCGTTAGAGCCGGGAAAATATTACGGTCTTAAATATAAAAATGGTCCTTTAGCAGCCGATGATGATGCAATTGTTACCGTAGATGTGTCCGAAATTGAGGGTATGGGAAAACAAATTTCTGTTATTAAATCCTATACAGGTCAAGCATATTTTTATACCGAACACACTAATGGAGCTGGGACTAATTACAATGCACCGAGCGTTTGGACAGCAATTCCTAGGTTAGCAACTCTGTGGGAGGGTAGTATGACTACTGTAGGTACTAATTTCACCTTAGCTGACAAGATTGAAAAATACACACGATTGATATTTACAATAAACTCTAATAACGGGGCATTTTATGATGTAACAACGCCGGCGGTGGGGAACACTTTTAAAATTAACGCCATTCAACACCAAAATACGCACTTGGGTATGAATAATTTTGAAGTAACGCTTACTATTAGTGGTGACTCTGGCAGCATTACTAAAAATGTATCCGACGCTTATAACGAAGGCACGGCTGGACCGGTTGCGGCTTCGAACCTAGCATCAATTCGCAAAATTGTGGGGGTGGTCCAATAATGCTTAGTTTAAAAGTCGACCAAAATATCATTGTTGATTATGCCATTGGTAGTGGATTAATTGGTGACAACGTTATTCAGTATGATGGAAAAATACCAGATGATTTCTACGAAAATTATAAACCGTTTTTTTATTTACTAAAAAATAATGAGATTGTAGAGAACCCAGACTATGTAGAACCCAAACCACCAGTGATTGGTCCAAGTGAACAAGATAAAATTAACGCTCAAATAATGATAAATCAAGCTAAGCAAAAGGAAGAACAAGATGAATTCAACGCTCAAACTCTATTACAGTTAGCTAAACTAGGAGGCAATAAATAATGTTTAAATATATTAAAAAATACTACGAAGAAGGTTTATACACTAAAGACGATTTAAAAACACTTTTGAATGGTGAACTGTTAACTCAAGATGAATATGATTCATTAATTAACCCAACGCCTGCACAATAGGCGTTTTTATTTTGGAAAAAGTAAGGAGAAAGAAGGTGCAAGATTGCACACACTGTTGGGGTTGTCTTGGGGGGAATGGGCATCGATTGTAACTATCATTCTTTTTATGGCAGGCATAGTTAGCCTGCTTTTTAAATACATCGTTTTTGGCCCATTTCAAGATGATATAAAAGATTTAAACAAAAATTTTAAAGCACTTAATGATAATCTGAGAGAAATAAAGGTTAGCATTAATGAGTTAGATAAGCGAGTAGACGAGCATGATCGGCGGTTAGACCGCCACCACGAAAGGATTAAGGACTTGCAAAACAAAATATGGGGAGGTAGTTATTAATGAAGAATGTAAAAAACATCAATTGGCATGATGGTAAATTGTGGGCAGGATTGATTAGTTTACTAATCGTTTTGGTTCAGCAGTTAATGGTAGCCTTTGGTTACAATTATCCAGTCGACTGGCAAAGCATTGTAGGGATTATTAACACTGTACTAACCATCCTAGGGATGCTAGGGGTAATTAGTGATACAACTACCGTTAGTAACCAGACAGGAGGGCAAGATGACAAAACTAAATAAATTAAGATGGGTTGCTGCAATTGCGGCAGCCTTTTTTGTTGGAGTAAGTGCCGCTCCACTGGTCAGCGCCAATGCTGGTGGTGCTACGAATAACCAATACACCAACGTACAGCATAAAGCGGTTCAGAAACACTCCACCACTGCCAAAGCTAAAACGGGTAAGGCGAAAGCTAAAAAGTCGGTTACTTCGGTACGTAGCCAAGGTGTAGACTGGGCTAAGTATCAAGGATATAGCGGAGTTAAAGGCTATAAGAACGACCAGTTTGCGATTGCACAAATTGGTGGATCATACGGTGGAACGTTCATTAACCAAGCTACGTACAACAGTCAAGTTGCTAGTGCATTAAGTCAAGGGATGCGAGCTCATACTTATATTTGGTATGGGGTTGGTGGTAGTACAGCACTCGGTAAGCAATGCCTTAACTACTACTTGCCACGCGTTAAAACACCCAAGGGTTCGATTGTTGCCCTCGATTATGAAGATGGTGCAAGTGGCAGCATTAAAGCTAATACAGACGCTATCATTGCTGGTATGCAACAAATCAAGGATGCTGGATATACGCCGATGTATTACAGTTATAAGCCTTATACGCTTGCTCATGTTGATTACAAGCGCATTATACAGAAGTTCGGTACATGCCTTTGGATTGCAGCTTATCCCGATTACTTAGTCCGTAGTACACCATATTGGGGAACTTTCCCAACTATGGATGGAGTGGCTATTTGGCAGTTCACATCTACGTATATTAATGGCGGACTAGATGGCAACATCGATTTAACCGGAATTACGCACAACGGTTATGATGGCAAGCAACCGGCACCAAAACCAGTTAAACCAACGCACAAGAAGCGCGTAGATGTAACCTACGCAATGCATCAACGTAATGGTCGCTGGTTGTCACCAGTTAAAAATGCTGGTTCAGGTGCTAACGGATTTGCAGGCATGCCATACAGTGCGCACGATATGCTTTACATTAAAGTAAACCGTGGTTCAATCAAATACCGCGTCCACACAATCGAAGACGGTTGGCTTCCGTGGGTACACAAAGCAAACAAGAACGATACAGTCAACGGCGTAGCTGGTATTAAAGGCCACACTATTGACGGCGTGCAAATGTACTACACCACACCAAAAGGTGAGACTTACCAACAAGCATACTACCGTTCACAATCTACACAACGTGCTGGCTATCTAGGAGTGTGCGCTGATAATGGTTCAGTTTCAGGGTTTGATTCGTGGGCCGGCATGTATGGCGAACCGCTAGATCGACTCCAGATTAGCATTAACGATCATAGTAATTTTTAAGTTTAACTAAATAGGAAGTAATTATTTAGCCTCTGTCTTCGGACGGAGGCTTTTTTGTTGTCTGGACAGGTTGTTTTAAAGTGTATTTGGGTGTAGGATAATCATCAGTAGGAGTATTAGTTTAAGGGCTAAAGGGGGGAGTAGTCTCTTGAATTGAGTTCTCCTATTTTTTATTGAAATGACATCATTATTCTCCAATGTAGGAAAAAAACTTATTTACGCCAATTATTTCGGAAAATAACTTAAAATACAGAAAAAGCCCACTCGACCAATAATTGGTTAAGTGGACTTTCCTTAATACGATTAAAGTATTACAATGAAGTTGCAAGCTAGGTTCTCCTCCAAAGAATATCAGGCTTGCCAGGAAATCACCAGCTTAGAAATAGGCTGCGTGATTTTTTGTTTGTGTAATTTATTTTGATATCTGAAAAAGACAGGTTTATATAGTTAAGGGGTAAAATTCATCGTTAATACAAAATAAATCGCAGAATTTATATTAAAGCAAATATAGAAGCATTGCAAGCAACATGCATGGCTAATATATTACGATTGATGACACGATTTACTGATACAAAATAGAAAAAGCCGAATCAAGAAGAATACAAAAAGCACCCATATAGGTGCCCGCTTATTTAAACATGAAGTACTGCTATATTGTTGTGGTGCTATAGTGGTGCGGTAAACACATTAAAGTGTTGATATAACGGCATTTATAAGGAGTTTTCAAATCTTGTACTCTCCTTTATAGGTACCATTAGAGCAATATACGAAAAATAGAAATGTCGATATATCGGCATTTCTATTTTTTTGTCTAAAAAGGAAATTGGTTTGCATAGTAATGAAATTTAATGTCATCGCAATCACACGATTACAGGTGTGATCGTATTACACACGTTTAAGTGCTATGTTATAGGGTTATCACTCCGATTTTTGCCTAAAAAATATGGTTAGGAGATCAATATCAAATTGACACTTGCATTTAACCGTCAATCTACTTACAATAAGTAAGTGAAATGACAACGGCAATGAATTATTAGCGTATTCTTTGTTATGAAGCCATTTTAGAATAGTTAGATTTTTAATCGGGGGGAAGATACCATGACAATGATTAATGGTTATGAACAAAGTGATCGGGAAGAAAAAATAGATATTTTGAATTTGGAATCCTTAGAAAAACGGGCTGAGGAGATAATTCCAGCAGGTGGATTTGGTTACATTGCTGGTGGCTCTGAAGATGAGTGGACCCTTAAACAAAATAGAATGGCGTTTCATCACCGACAAATTGCTCCAAAGGCCTTAAGCGGGATTGAAAAGCCAGAGCTAAACACTGAAATTTTTGGAATTCCTTTAAATACTCCGGTAATGATGGCTCCAGCTGCTGCCCAGGGGCTAGCACATTCTCAAGGAGAAAAGGATACTGCGCGCGGGCTTGCAGCCGTTGGTGGACTAATGGCGCAAAGTACCTATTCATCAGTATCTATTGCCGAAACTGCTGCCGCTGGCGGAGACGCTCCCCAATTTTTCCAGCTGTACATGAGCAAGGATTGGAATTTTAACGAGAGTCTGTTAGATGAAGCAAAAAAGGCTAACGTTAAGGCAATTATTTTGACGGTTGACGCCACCGTGGACGGATATCGGGAAGCTGACATAAAAAATAAATTCACGTTCCCTTTGCCAATGGCGAACTTAATTAAGTTTTCTGAAGGAAACGGTCAGGGAAAAGGAATTGAAGAGATATATGCTTCTGCCGCGCAAAACATTCGGCCGGAAGATGTTAAGCGAATTGCTGATTATACGAATTTACCGGTAATCGTTAAGGGAATTCAAACTCCTGAAGATGCCATTCGAGCAATCGATGCTGGAGCTGCCGGAATTTACGTATCCAACCATGGAGGCCGCCAATTAAATGGGGGGCCCGCTTCTTTTGACGTCCTAGAAGACATTGCTACCGCGGTTAATAAACAAGTACCAATTATCTTTGATAGCGGCGTGCGCCGAGGTTCAGACGTGTTTAAAGCTTTGGCCAGCGGAGCAGATTTAGTTGCTTTAGGCCGTCCAGTAATTTACGGATTAGCTTTAGGCGGAGCTAAGGGAGTGCAGTCGGTATTCGAACACCTAAACCACGAATTGGAGATTGTTATGCAACTAGCAGGCACGAAGACAATTGAAGACGTTAAAAATAATAGTTTGTTGAATATCAAATATTAGACTGTAAAATTTCCCATTTCAGGCTTAATAATCAGAAAAATATGTAATTAGTAAATCAGCTTACTGAGTGCGTGTTCAACGATTTTACCGCATCTTTTCGCTAAGATGAAGAATTAGTATTTTAATTTTCATGATCGGCGAACTTGATGATCTGGTAGCCTGGCTAAGTGACTAAGAGGTTGATAATGCAACGCAACGCTAACGAGTGCAGTAATTTTTGAACAGCTCAATATCAAGAAATATCTCAGCCGATTTGGTGATTTTAACCAAATCGGCTTTTTGGTTGTTTGTAGTCGATTATTACAATTGATAGCATTAAGCTAAATTAAAAGTGGGGGAGCAATTCTGCCTTTTAATTACCAAAAAATAGCGCCGTGCAATTGATTTGAAGAAGGGATTAACGATGCGAAAATTAAATTATAATCACCAAGACCAGTGGGAAAAAGAAGACCGGATGACACAATCACCAATCTTGATTGAAAAAGCCGAGCTAGAAGGCAAACAAAACCAAGTAATTAGTAGAACCAAACCGTACGTCGCTACGGAGGTACATAACAACCTTAATAACCTGTCTTTGACGGCTAATGGGGAAATTAAGTCTGACCGACGTCGCTTTCAATTAATGGAGGTCCATTTTCACCATCCGGCAGAACATCGTTTTGAAGGTGAAGCCGAGCCACGAGTTTTAGAAGCGCACTTTGTCCATTATGGTAGCTTGGAACAACCGCTGGTGGTTAGCGTTACATTTAAAATAGGTCCTAAAAATGAAATTTTCGAGAAGATATTAGATGCTATGGAGGACGGAGCGGTGACCCAGCCGTTAATTTTAGAGGAATTAATCCCCCAAGACGGAAATTTTTATCGGTACATCGGTTCCCTGACGACCCCTCCGTTGACCGAGGGGGTGGAATGGTTGGTATTTGAAAATGCGCTAACGATTGACTTGCAACAACTCAACAGATATACCTCCGTATTTGCCGCTCCTAATAATCGAGCGTTACAAAATTTGAATGGTCGGAGCATCGAGAAGTACGAACTTTAAGAAAGCCCCAGAAGCTAGTTTATCGATTACTAAGTACTTACGTTAACTTTATCGCCAATAATTGTTAAGCGGATCATTCAAAACGGAATGAGATAATCATAAAAAAGTGACTAATACCACCACTGGGGATTAGTCACTTTTTATTTAACCGATAAAATATTTAAGAATTAATGCAATGCTGTATAGAACGTAAAGAATCCAAGAAAGATCCCCGGGACGTTGGCTACAATAATTGGCCAGTCGCGCTCAGCCTTGAAATAACCGTATATTGTCCAAACGGTGCAGTTAATCCCAGCAACTAGCGGTTGGATAGGATTCCCGTAATCACCATGCATATTGGAGATTATTTGGGGGATGTATGAAACGTACATCAATACGGAGAGTACGGAAGCCATCCGGCCAATAATTCGAATAACCTTAGTTTCTTCTTGCAAGAAATCATCTCCTAAAACAACTTAGCTTTTAGAGTCATCAATTTTTGGACTTATTCCCGCACACAGAATCGAACTGTGTCCGGTCACCAGAGCGGGAAAGGCGGTTTAATTTAAATAGCAAATTAAATCGAATGAATAAGCGCACCAATCCCAGTAATCATAAAGAATAATCCTACTAGGTAATAGATTGATAGGATTGAAAAGGCTGGATAAATTAATAAAAGAACGCCCAAAATAATACCAATTACGGATAAAATAACGTCAACCATAAAATACTTTTCGTTAACTAATTTAATAACGTTAGAGAGCCACAATGATATTATCGAATCCATCAAAAACATAATTGCAAACGAAATTGCGACAAACAAAATCCCAAATTTTCCGTTAAACAACATTAAAATCCCGATAATAATATCAATAACCGCATTAAAAACCACCCATCCAGAGTTTTCTAAAGCATTTCTAAGGACGGTTAATTTGTAAATCCCGGACAAAATCGCGGTAATTGCCGCAATAACGACTACCGCACTAAAGGTTGCTAGTGGATTTCTTAAAGAAATAACCGCAACGAAAATGCTTAAGATTCCGACGACAAACATGAATGGATCAAATCTGTCTAATAACTTATTCATGTAAAATTCCTCCCAATAATGTACAGCTTTTATAGACGTCAGATTGTTGGTCATCGAGTAGATAAGGATATAAAAATTACTACCAGAATAAACTTTATATCGGATCCATTACCTTTTAGACTGATGGTTCTTGATTTAATTTTAACCGTATTATACAAGCAAATAATAAATAAAAAAAGAAAAGTTAACTGATTTTGATTAATTATTTCTTATGTTACCAATATAAAAAAGCCCACAAATGCGGACTTGTCTAGTAAATTTAAAATTTTATATGTGCACACGCCGGCCATGTATCGGACTGACGTGATAAATTAATAGGCAAAATATATTAAGCAAATAAAATGATAGCTAATTATGTAAAATATAGGTAGAATGCCCCAATTTTTAACGAACGATCCCAAATTCATTCAATTAAAATGGGTGTAGCTTGTCCAAAAATACTGGTATCTCAACTGGTTTAGCAACCTGTAAGAAACTATCATTTTCCTAACTATTTTTTTCTGAGCATCTGCAAGCGTTAAATTTGTAATCGCTTTAAAAAGCATTTAACATAACACTCGTAGAAAAAAACTAACTCAAGGAGGAATGAAACATGGCTAAAGAAGAAGAAAAGATGACTCGGGAAGAAGCAGGCAAGAAGGGCGGAGAAGCAACCGCTAAATCACACGACAAGGATTTCTACCAAGACATTGGTAAAAAGGGTGGCGAAGCAACTGCAGACTCGCATGACAAGGATTTCTACCAAGACATTGGTGAAAAAGGCGGGGAAGCAACTTCCGAAACTCACGACAAGGATTTCTACCAAGACATCGGCGAAAAGGGCGGAGAAGCAACTTCAGAAGCTCATGATGAAGAATTCTACCAAAAAAATGGAAAAAAAGGCGGAGAAGCAACTTCCAAATCCCATGGCAAGGACTTTTACCAAGAAATTGGTAAAAAAGGTGGAAGAGCTAACTCCGACGACGATTAATTATAACCTTGCATTTAGTATAAAACATTTTTAAAAAAATACAAGTTTTTTTCTACAATCCAGACCTGATGATTAAGAGTAGTCACGAACACTTTTAATCATCAGGTTTTTTGTGTCTTATAAGATTGGGTATATTTTTTTGAAAGGGTAGTGCTATAATGGATTGTTGTTTTTTATTGACAAATAGTAAGCATGGATTGAGGGAAAGCTATTGGAAGACGTAATTGAATTAATGAAAAAACATACCTCTGTAAGAAATTTTGCGGACACATCACTTACGGATGAGGTTAAGGAACAACTGATAATTGCTGCGCATGCGGGTGCTTCGTCGAACTTTGTACAAGCTACCTCGATTATTGACGTGACGGATCCGTCCATCCGGGGACAGCTTGCTGAAATTTCAAAGAGTGCTGCCTACGTAAAGCAAAGCGGAGCCTTTTTTGTGTTCGTGGCAGATCTGTATCGGCAATCCCAAATCTTGCAACAACAGGGTCTAGACTTAGCCGGAATTAAAAACATGGAGGCGCTAACGGTAGCGATAGTGGATACCGCCATTGCGGGGGAAAATCTGGCAGTTGCCGCAGAGTCTTTAGACTTAGGAATCTGCTATATTGGCGGAATTCGCAACGATTTAACAACCGTACGCGATTTGCTAAACCTTCCTAAATTTACGGTGCCGTTATTTGGGATAACAGTTGGAAAACCTACGCGTAAAAATGCAGTTAAGCCCCGGATGCCGCTGCATAATAATACTTTCAAAAATGGTTACGATCGGCAAGCGGCGCAAGATTTGAGTGAATACCAAAAAATTACGCAAGCTTATTATGCGAAACGGTCTTCGCATGCCCAAGAGACCGACTGGATACGGAAAATGACCGATTTTTTTGCTGAACCACGACGCGAAGAGATGGCATCTTTCTTATTGGAACAAGGGTTTACGTTAGAATGAAAAATATTTAATCCAACTGGTTGGACTTAGAGATTTTATCTAAATTTAATTGCGGTTGGATTTTTTTATGTGTTAATGAGTTTGGTCTTGAGGAGAGAGATTAAAATTATATACCGAAAGGTTTCGTTTGCTAAAAGATCCTACAAAATTTGTTAAAATTCTGGTAGTAGATATAAAAAGAGTATACTGGACTTGAATAATAAAAACATGCGGAAGGGGGGAACTCAATGGCAGACGATTTAACGTTATCAATCAAAACAACGGCGGAAATGGCCGCCACCGAATTATGGGAAGTTTTTCAAGAACGAGTCAAAGTTTTTGTCGTGGAACAAAATTGCCCGTATCAAGAAGTTGACGAGAAAGACCAGAACGCGCGCCATGTAATGATCAAAAGAAACGGTCGGCTGGTGGCATATGCTCGAATTGTTCCGCATGACGATCCAAATTATATTAGTTTTGGCCGAGTACTTGTGGTTAAAGAGTTTCGGGGGCAGCATTTAGCACAACGTTTGGTTCAAGCAACCTTGGATGAAATTAAACGAGTGGCAGGCATTCGACCGGTTAAAATTGCTGCGCAAAGCTACTTACAAAATTTTTATGCGCAATTTGGCTTTAAACCCGTTTCAGATGTCTATTTAGAAGATAACATCCCGCACCTAGACATGGTTTTGGAATGATCAAAAGTTTGTAAAGTGTTTTACAAAAGTACGCCGCAAAGTACCTAAAAAGCGTTATAGTATAGGTGTGAAATGCTAAACAAAGAAAGGATGGTTTTTAAATGGCTAAGAAAGTTTTGATTGCAACGTATTCACGGACAGGCACGACTGCCAAAGTAGCGAAAGCACTGTACGAATTGCTTCCAGATGCGGATCGGTTCACCATTGAAGTGGCTCCTGGGATCTTTAGTGAGGAAATGACGGAAGTTTCAGAGCAGGCAACTAAGCAAACGGAAACCGGAAATTTCCCGCCACTTTCGAAAACGATTTCAAATGTGATTTTGTATGATTTAATCTTGGTAGGTAGTCCAGTTTGGAATGGAGCCCCAGCAACCCCCATCCATTCTTTCCTAACGGATTTACAAGGCTATCAAGGAGTGGTAGCGCCATTCTACACGTTCGGCGGTGATCCGGGGATTTTTGAAAAGACCTTCAAAGAATGGGCTGGAGATTTGCAAGTGAAAGCTGGACATGGTGGCGAAAAAGACTTAGCTGCATGGGTTGATGAACTAGTGAAATAACCGGATTATAAAAAGGGAACTTTCAGAAAAATGCGAAAGCTCCCTTATTTATGTAATTAAGGACTTAAAATAGTATGCAATAAAATACGCGTTGTACATGGATTATACTTTATATCATATGGTATACTATTCCCCCGGTTAATCAATTTTAAATGGGAGTTAGTCATGAATATTTTGATTTCAACCTTTATGATTCTAGTAGTAGTGGGAGTGAGTAATGTGCTTGCCCGATATATTCCTAAGGTATCGGGCAACTATGTTAACTTGTTAGCTGGAATTTTGACCGGTATCTTACCAGTAACTAACCAATTAATTGCACCATTTAATGGTGAAATATTCATGGTTTTGATCTTAGCGCCGTTGTTATTTTTTGAAGGGCAGTTAACGCCATTATTGAGAATTAAAAAGAAGTTAGGTAGTATTTTGGGAACGGCCGTTTTATTAGCAACGGTTACTATGATAATTTTAACGTGGTTATTGCACGTGACTTTGTCTATTGCAGCGCCGTTAGCCTTAGCAATTGCAGCAATTATTACACCAACTGATGCTACCGCGTTTGATTCGGTAATCGAAGGGCGTAAAATCCGTCGCGTCATCCGCGATACCTTAAAAACGGAATCATTATTTAATGATGCCACCGGGATTGTTTTACTGCAGGCAGCAATGCTTTGGTTACAAAAGGGACAATTGGTAATTGGTCAAAACTTATTAGATTTTTTTAAAATGATGATTGGCGGCGTACTGGTTGGATCAATTACTGCCATAATACTGATGACGATTCGTGAATACTTCATGCGTTCAAGTAATAACGTTCGTTCTTCGCAGACTCTAATTTATTTGCTTTCTCCTTTTGCAATTTATTTTTTTGCAGAGCGACTAGGAATGTCAGGAGTGATTGCAGTAATTGTTTCCGGTTTGATTCATAATGGCGAAGTCAATCGTAGCCGCTTTTCGGATCCACGGCAAGTGCATTTTGGATTACAGATAGTAACTTTTGCAAATCGTATTTTAAATAGTTTTGTTTTCGTCGTTTTGGGGATTGTTCTAGTTCGTATATTACAAGATAACTATTCGATGATGACTAAGTCGTTTGAATGGTTGATGGTTGGTATTTTAGTATACGTAATCCTGTTAGTTTGTCGATACTGTTATGGAAGGCTATTTGTTGGCGATCAACAGCGCCAGACAGCATTACTGTTTGCCTTAGGCGGAGTTCATGGAACAGTTACGTTAGCCATGACTTTTTCAATTAGTGAGATGTTAACACCGGCTACCTTTAATTTTGTGGTAATGGTAGAAACGGTTGCGATTATTCTTAGTATGGCGGTGTCCACCGTCATCTTCAAAATATTATTGCCCCAAGATTTTGATGAACAAATTCGGCAACAGCAATTGGCATTTCTACGAGAGGGAATGGTTAAGGCCGGAATTAAAAAACTGAAGTCGATAGATTTAGAAGAAGCGGTCAGAGATAATGCAATGTATGATATACGAGACCAAATTCAAGCTAATACTTTGGGAGACTTTTTTAAAAAATGGCGTGAAATCAACACTGAAAAAAGAGTTTTAACTAACCTGCAAAGTGTTGCACGTCGTCGAGCGTTGATGTATGCATTTGATGCGGAACGTGCTTACTTATATGATTTAGCTAAGCGACACGTAGTTAATAGTGACGTTGTTTATGAAATTTATAGCGAAATTTTATTGTCGGAATCCTTGGTGTTAGATCCACAAAATCAAATGGTTTAAACTTGGAGGCTGGAAGCAAAAAATGAGAATTTTAGTTACCGGGGGCGCAGGCTTTATTGGCGCCAATTTCATGAATATGTGGGTGTCCCGCCGCCCCAAATTTGAATTTTTGAATTTAGATAAGCTAACTTACGCGGCTAATCTAGATAACCTTACCGTTTCTCAAGAAAGCAATTACCACTTTTGCCGGGGCGACATTGCCGACCGGTCGCAAGTTCGCCAAATCTTCCAGGATTTTCGTCCAGAAGTGGTAATTAATTTTGCCGCCGAGTCGCACGTGGACCAGAGCATTGCCGATCCAGCAAAGTTTATCACCACCAACGTTAATGGTACGTTTAACCTCATTGAAGAGTTTAAAGAATTGTGGGCAGAGGATTACACCCACAAACGGTTTCACCAAGTAAGTACGGACGAAGTTTATGGTTTCTTAGGGGCCACGGGGAGCTTTACTGAAGCGAGCCCTTATCAACCAAGTAGTCCGTATTCGGCTTCTAAGGCAAGTGCGGATCTGTTAGTTCAGTCCTACGGGAGAACTTTTGGGGTGCCCATTTCAATTACGAACGCTAGTAATAATTTTGGACCTTACCAACATCCGGAAAAATTGATTCCAAAGGTTATTTTTAACGCACTCCGTGGGGAACCAATCCCCTTATATGGAACCGGGGAGAACGTGCGCGATTGGCTCTACGTCAGTGATCATTGTGAAGCAATTTGGCAGGTGGTTTTTCAAGCAAAACCGGGTGCACATTTTAACGTAGGTGCTGATCATCCGTTGAGCAACCAACAACTAGTGGGAGAATTGTTAGCTATTTTAGCTGAAATGACGGGCAAACCAGTCGAACAGTATACGCAGCTAGTACAGCACGTTAAGGATCGTCCCGGGCATGATTTTCGGTACGCAATTGACGCCAGCCTACTCGAACAACAATTAGGATGGCAGCCACAAACGGAGTTTCCCGCAGGATTACGAGCGACGGTTGATTTTTATTTACAGCAATATCAAAAAGGTAAGCTTTAAAACCATAATTAAAGGCAGGGGAACTGTCCCAAAATTGGATGGTTTGAGCATTAACTAAAAAGGCGACCATTATGCCTGGATTTGGCATAACGGTCGCCTTTTGGCTGAGCGGGAACATACTAACTTTTGGCGTACGTTTGCTTCTATTCGAGCAACGCACCAAAATGGTTTTTTCAAAAAATTTTATCTTTAAAAAGGATTTTTTGGTGTTTTCTCAGTCCTGGTTTTTAACTATGCTCGTTTAGCTTTAAGGAATTTTTCAATCCGCGCAATTGCGTTAGTTAGATCGTCCATACTTGCTGCATAGCTAAAGCGAACGTAGCCTTCACCACCAGGACCAAAGCTAGAACCCGGGATAACGGCGACTTTAGCTTCCTTAGCAAGTTGCATACTGAATTTGAAGTCATCTTGTTCTAAGTCACCCGGAATTTTAGCCATCAGGTAGAAGGTACCTTGCGGCTTGCTGCATTCAATCCCCAACTTAACGAGGGCATCATGCAGATAATCGCGCCGTTTTTTGTATTCTACGCGCATCGGTTCGCTATCGTTGAGCCCGTTTTGGAAAGCCTCCAAGGCCGCGTATTGGGCAACCGTCGTAATGCTGGTAACCGACAGCTCGTGAATTTTTTCAATTTGCTCAACTAATGGAGCTGGTCCGGCAATGATGCCTACTCGCCAGCCAGTCATTGCATGTGACTTAGAAAGGCCGTTGAGCACAATCGTTTGATCTGGTAATAGATGAGAAATCGAGTAGTGTTTTTGATCAAAAATCAAGTCGCTATAGATTTCATCACTAATTACGAAAATATCATACTTTTGCAGAATATCTGCTAAAGCGGACAATTGTTCTTTAGTGTAAGTCATCCCCGTTGGATTAGAAGGGAAGTTGAGAATAATTGCCTTAGCACGCGGATGCGCTTGTAGAGTACTTTCCAATTGTTCAGGGCTAAGTAGGAAATTATTTTCAGCCGTATTCATGTAGACGATTTTTCCCTGGTTAGTTTTAACGATTGGGAAGTACAATGGAAAAATTGGCGTTGGTATTAAAACTTCGTCACCTTCGCTAACGATGGACGTTAGGGTGGCGTACATTCCACCGGTAACCCCAGCCGTAATAACGAGTTCATTTTCTGGGTCATAATCTTGACCGTATTTTTGTTTTAAGTATTGGGCTGCCGCTTGACGAACTTTGGGGTCCCCAGCGGTGGCGGTGTAATGGCTCTTGTTATCCCGAATGGCTTGAACGCCAGCCTCTTTGACGTGTTCGGGGGTATTGAAGTCGGGTTCTCCAAGGGTTAGCTTAATTACTCCTGGAATTTTAGAAATTTCTTCATTGTATTTAAAAACTTGCGCCATTTGAGTATTCTTTACAGATGGTTTGATGCGTTCTAATAGTGCGTTAACTTTATCACTCATGTGCAGTCCTCCTCGTATTAAAATGGTTAATTTTTACTAGCCGGATTGTCGCTGACTTACTGTCCAATCCTCAGATCAACGTTAATCTTGAATAGGACGCCCCCCTTTGGTAGTTAGAGATGAAAAACGAATGGCCATACCAAAGCTCAAAATTAAAGGGCTGGACTTAGCTCATGGTTTCTCAATCTCCCTCTAATGGTTTATGATAACACTAAATGGAATTAGCCGAATAGGTAATCAATAAAATTAAGTTACCAGAATGTGGGAAAGTTGAAAACGGTTAATGTGACATTTTTGAAACAAATTATTGAAAATCCCTAGTTTTTCTGCCATTTTGGGGCTATACTAGCAACTTGGAAGGCTTAAGCCTCCATATATTAACTCTGATATCCCATCCAATAACTGGACATTTACGGATGTCCAACCGGCCGCTATCCAACCGATAGTGGTTTTTTTATTATTGGCCATTGAAAACGGTTTCTGCGTAATGTATAATTTGCATCAAGCAATATATATTACAAAAGGTGGTGGGTTATGAAAAATCAGCGTTTAAAAATTGCTCGTTTAGAAAAAGACCTTAGCCAAGCCGAACTGGCCAACTTGATTGGGGTAACTCGACAAACCATTGGCTTGATTGAAGCAGGCAACTATAACCCGACGCTCAGATTATGTGTAGCAATTTGTCAAGCTTTAGACAAGACATTGGATGATTTATTTTGGGAGGACCCATCATGAGAAAAAAAGTTGTTGATGAACGAGTTAAACGAATCCGTAACCAAATTGCTTACGAAGCTTTAACAATCTTACTGACGCTGTTGGCGATTGCAATTGCCTTACAAATGACAATTTTTAAGATGCCCTGGTCGGCTTACGTGGTAGAGGCCTTTGGATTAGTACTAGCAGGTGGTTACGTAGTGGTCCGGATGCTGTTTAACGGCATTAGAATTTTTGATGGGCGTTATGAAAAAAGTTTCCTACTATTGTTTACGCTGGGATTGACTGGTTTAAATGCCTATCAGAACTACCACCGCTACCAGCGTTTCTACCAGGGAAGTCGAATTGGTTACTTTATTGCGGCGACCGGAATCCTTTTTATTAGCAGTTTAATTTTGGGACTTTGGGTAATGGAGCTACTAAAGAAACTTGATTTATGGAATCAACGACGTATTGAACGACGTTTTGATAAAGATGAATAAGTTTTTAGATATCAAGCTGCTTTGATGATAGTTATGGTAACCCCAAGTGTTTATTTATGATGACTAATATAGTGTTATTAATTTGCTCGTGAAGGAAAATGTCAAGCAGCCGAACTGTTTTAGAAAAATTAGTAAATAAAATAGAGTTAAAAAACTATATTTAGCGGGATTAAATCAATAAATTTATTAGAAATGGCGTATTTTACTTTTAGACTGGAATAGGATAGAATTAGTAATCATAATCAGCGGAAACTAGAAAATAAAAAAAGGGTGAGGTGGTCAACAATTTTAAAGAAAATCAAACAATTTTTACGGAGTAACCAGTTACAATATAGCAAGAAATATATTCGCCCAATGATGACACCTGAAAGCGTGTACGTTTTTAAATTTGGTAAGGAAGAACTTAATAATCGGGTAATTATTAAGTATACCCATACTTGGACAGGGCGGATTAAAATTAATGAAATTGATTTGCGGTTACATGGACAACAAAGTCCACGGATTTTTCACCGGGAAAATGAACTGCTTGCTTATTTGAAGAAACATTTGACGGAGCAAGACGGGGTCAAGGATATCAAACGCTAATCGAATTACAGTAAAACGAGAATTTTTTAAATAAACTATTGACGGGGTTATCGAATGTGCGTATGATTATTCCTTAAAGAAACCTTAATTTGGTCCCGTGAGGCCAAAAGGCTAATTGCTCGTTGAATACTCCGACTAATTCGGGGAAAACCATCAAAAAGCCTCTTGGATCACAGCTGGATCCAAGAGGCTTTTTGCATTAAGAAAGGGAGTAGTGCAAGTTATGTCAAAGCAAAAACAAGGACAGTACCGCAATCCGGAAGCAATTTTGGATATTAATGAATGCCCTACGTTTCCGCATTTAGTCGGACTATCGATTCAACATATGTTTGCAATGTTTGGTTCTACAGTACTAGTACCGATTTTGGTAGGCTTAAATCCTGGAATCGCACTTTTTAGTTCTGGAGTAGGTACATTACTGTATATTCTGATTACCAAGGCTAAGATTCCTGCTTACATGGGTTCAAGTTTCACCTTCATTGTACCGATGATGGCGCTCATGAAAACTACGGGATATGAGGGGATTGCCCAAGGAACAATTTCTGTCGGAGTGGTGTATCTGATCGTGGCCTTGATCATCAGCCAGCTAGGTTCGGACTGGTTGGACCGAATTTTACCTCCGGTAGTGGTGGGACCAATCATCATGGTAATTGGATTATCTTTGGCGGGAACGGCCGCAAAAGATGCCACCATGCGTACGGTGGGTAGTCAAAGTGTTTATGACCTTAAGTATTTTGCAATTGCGTTAATTACCCTATTAATTACGATCGTTTTCAATATGTACTTAAAGGGATTCGTTAGTTTGATTCCCATTTTGCTAGGTTTGATTACCGGATACATCGTAGCGTTGTTTCTCGGGGTGGTTGATTTATCGGGAGTGACGCACGCACATTGGCTAATCGCTCCAAGTTTTGAAATTCCTTTTGTAAGCTATCATCTACACTTGAGCTGGGGAGCAATTCTGAGTATGATGCCACTAGCCTTCGTTACGATGACCGAACACACGGGGCACATCATGGTTTTAAATACCTTGACACACCGAAACTTCTTCAAGGAACCTGGACTGCACCGGACTCTGTCAGGGGACGGGGTTGCCTCCATCGTGGCAGGATTCATTGGCGGCCCTCCAGTAACCAGCTACGGAGAAAACATCGGGGTGTTAGCCGTTACCAAAGTACATAGCGTTTACGTGTTAATGGGCGCGGCAGTCAGTGCGATTATTTTCAGCTTTATTGGAAAGTTGAGCGCTTTGATTGAAAGTATTCCGAGTCCAGTCATTGGCGGAATTAGTTTCCTATTATTTGGAACGATTGCGGCTAATGGATTACGGATTTTGATTGATGAACACGTTGATTTTAATCAGAAACGCAATTTAATGATTGCTGCTTCGATTTTAGTAATCGGGATTGGTAATGCCAGCTTGAACTTAGGGGATCTAAGCTTTTCGGGATTAGCAGTAGCAACGGTTCTCGGAATAATTTTAAATTTAGTACTTCCCCAAAAGGCGTTAAGTGAAAGATAAATATCAGCTTGAATAATTAAGTGGTTAGTCAGAAGGAATGCTTTTCAAGAATTGAAGTTCTTGGAAGGCATTTTTATTTACCGTCTATAAGAAAGATTTGCTAGCAGACAGTTTGTTCGGAGCTAACTTGAAAACGACGGTAGGACTCAAATTTTGTTTGACCGCCATCTTGATAGTGGTGTCACCAGCTCCCCGGGTTTAGTTTAAATTCCTCTTTTATAACTGCAGACTTTTTGATGGGGAAAATTAGCTTTACGTTTCGAAAATTTTAGTCAAATGCGGTATTATAGTATCTAACATGAGATAACATAGGAGCTGATCAGGTTTGAAATGGACCGAGGTAAACGTAAAAACTACTAACGAGGCCGTTGAAGCAGTAAGCAGTATTTTTGACGGGCTTGATGCTGTAGGAGTAAAAATTGAAGATGCCTTAGATTTTAAGAACTACCAGGCTTCTTATCCGAGTGAACTATATGAATTAAAAGACATTCCCCACATTACGGAAGGGGCAATTGTTTCGGCGTACTATCCGGAATCTACGGACGTTAGCAAGGTGGTTGGCCAGTTAAAGGCAAAGCTTAACGAATTACCCAGCTTTGGGTTGGACGTTGGCCCGGCTAGCGTAACCACCGTGGATGTTCAAGACGATGATTGGGCTACCGCTTGGAAAAAATATTACCATCCGGTGCGGATTACCCGTTACCTAACGGTTAAACCGAGTTGGAGTGATTACCAAGCAAGTCAACCGGATGAAAAGGTGATTAGTTTGGATCCGGGACGGGCTTTTGGAACGGGAACCCATCCGACGACCCGGCTATGTTTACAAGCAATGGAAATGATCATGCGTGGAAACGAAACTGTTTACGATGTGGGAACTGGTTCCGGCGTGTTGAGCATTGCGGCTAAATTATTGGGCGCAGCTAAAGTGGAAGCTTTTGATGTCGATGATGATGCAATTGCCGCTGCTCAAGAAAATTTTGACTTGAATCCAATCGCTAAGTCAATTGCGGCGCGGCCTAACGACCTCCTCGAGGGAATTAAGCAACCCGTAGACCTCATCGTAGCAAATATTTTGTCTGACGTACTAGTGCCAATGATTCCTCAAGCCAAGTCGCTGTTGAATAAAAATGGCTGGTTAGTTATGTCGGGAATTATTGATGACAAGCTTCCATTGATTCAAAAGACGTTGGCGGCAAATGACTTTAAGGTTAACCAAGTGCTAACTTACGGGGAATGGCGCGGAGTAATTGCGTCACACCAACTTGAAGAGTAGGAGGCTGCTATGCAAAGGTATTTTATTAACGAAGCATTAGCTCTCCAAGATGAATTCACACTTTCTAAGGCGGATTCGCACCATTTATTGAAGGTAATGCGGGCACAGATTGGTGAAAAAATCGAAGTAGTGGGTAGTGATCAAAGGGTTTGGCTAAGTCAGTTGCTTGATAATGCAGCGCTTGCGAGCTTAAAGGCGGTACAAGAGATCACTAAATCTGTGGAATTGCCGGTAGAAGTTACAATTGCCTGTGGTATTTCTAAAGGGGATAAAAACGAGCAAATTATTAAGCGGGGCACGGAAATGGGTGCAAGTCATTTTCAATTTTTCACAGCACGTTATTCAGTTGCCCGCTGGAATGAAAAGAAAATTGACCGCAAATTGCAACGCTTTGAGGAAATTGCTAAGGCTGCTGCCGAACAGTCCCACCGGCAAATGATTCCAACGGTGGAAATTATTTCCTTTGCGGACTTGGTTAACTCACCAGTGCAGCATCGGATGGTGGCTTATGAGGAATCTGCGAAAGAAGGAGAGTTTGCTAATTTTAAGCGGGTTTTATCAAATACGGCTAGCGGGGATGCGCTCCTAGCAGTATTTGGCCCAGAAGGCGGACTGGCTCCTGAAGAAATCAAGTCGTTTAACGACGCTAATTTTACACTTGCCGGCCTCGGACCCCGGATTTTACGGGCCGAGAGCGCACCAATGTATGTGTTATCGGCAATTTCATATCAATTTGAACTGCAATAGTGAGGGGAAGAATTATGAAAAAAATCGCTAATTTGGAGATTTCAGCCCACTGGCGTTACGTTTTATTTGCGTTTTTAATTGGAATTGTTTTGCCAATTGTGCTGAAATTATGTCATACTCCATCGGTAATGATTGTTTTGTGGCTGCTAATCGTGTTTAACTCTTTAGCAAGCTACACGTTTGGTAACCTGATTAAGTCGAATGGTTTGCACTTTATGTTTTTATTTTTATTTCCGGTATTATACTTAATCGGGGCAATAATAATCTTGCCGCATTACGCAAATTACTTTGCTATCGTATATTTCTGTATTGAAATATTATCCTATAACTTATCGAATAGCTAAACATTGCAATTTGTTTATAATAAACGTATACTTTATTCAATAAGACCGAAGCACGTTGTCACTCGATACCGTGCTTTTATTGTATTTTGAGGTTGGTGGTGATGTTAATGTCCAAAGAACCAGTATTATCGGCCAATGACGTAATGAACATGTGCCGAGAATATATGAATGAAGAGCACACGGCGTTTGTGCAAAAGGCCTGTGACTTTGCTTCCTATGTTCATAAGGAGCAGTATCGGCAATCGGGAGAACCGTATATTATGCACCCGATTCAAGTTGCCGGGATTTTAGCCAATTTAAAGATGGATCCGGAGACGGTTGCGTCTGGTTTTTTACACGATACAGTAGAAGATACGTTGATTACACTAGGTGACGTTGAGGAACTATTTGGTCACGACGTGGCGGTCATTGTTGACGGCGTTTCTAAAATCAGCAAGATTAAGTATAAGTCCAACCAAGAACAGCTTGCCGAAAATCACCGGAAGCTTCTTTTAGCGATGTCACAAGATATTCGGGTAATCATTGTTAAATTGGCTGATCGCTTGCATAATATGCGGACGTTGCGCCATTTGCGTCCGGACAAGCAACGGCGGATTTCAAACGAAACGTTGGAAATATACGCGCCACTAGCCGAACGGTTAGGAATTAGCACCATCAAATGGGAGCTAGAAGACATTGCCTTACGTTATTTGAATCCCCAACAATATTATCGGATTGTCCACTTAATGAATTCGCGGCGGGCTCAACGAGAAGAATATATTAATTCGGCAATTGGTGAGTTAGAAGACGCGATTGCTGACCTTCACTTGAAACACGTGGATATCTATGGTCGGCCGAAACACATCTATTCAATTTATCGGAAAATGGTTGACCAACATAAACAGTTTAGCCAGATTTATGATCTGTTGGCGGTGCGGGTAATCACGGATACGGTGCGGGACTGTTATGCAGTTTTAGGCGCAATCCATGCTAAATGGAAACCAATTCCAGGGCGTTTTAAAGATTACATTGCCATGCCTAAGGCCAACATGTACCAATCGTTGCATACGACCGTGGTAGGACCTGAAGGGCGCCCGCTGGAGTTCCAAATCCGGACGGAAGCCATGCATCGGGTGGCCGAATACGGGGTTGCTGCACACTGGGCGTATAAGGAAGGCATCACGGACGAAGTCAACCAAAATGCTACCGACGCTAAGTTAAATTGGTTTAAGGAAATTGTTGAATTACAGGACGAAAGCAATGACGCAGCGGACTTCATGGAAGGTGTTAAGGGTGACTTATTTGGTGACCGCGTTTACGTATTTACTCCCAAAGGCGACGTTTTTGAACTGCCTAAGGGAGCGGGTCCGCTTGATTTAGCCTACACCATCCATACCGAAGTCGGTAATCATGCCACCGGTGCGAAAGTTAATGGCAAAATTGTTCCGCTAGACTACACGATTAAAAACGGTGACATCGTTGAAATTTTAACTTCAAAAAATTCAGCAGGCCCAAGTCGGGACTGGTTGACAATGGTTTCAACCCGGCGGAGTCGTAACAAAATCAAACAATTCTTCCGCCAGGCTAATCATGAAGAAAATGTTGAAAAGGGTCGTGAAATTTTAACTAAGCAGTTAGAACAAACTGGTTACGATCCTAGCGAACTTCTGGAAGATGAAAATCTCGCTCAGGTTGCTAAACAATTGAATTTCAACCAAGTGGATGACTTGTTGGCTGCCGTCGGGTTCGGTGATTTGGCCCCCGTGGGGATTGCTAACCGACTAACTAAAGACATTCGTGAACAGGCTGAAGCTGATCACCAAAAAGAAATTCAACGGCAAATGCTTGAAAATCATCAGGCAATTTCCACTGACGACCATCGTCCGAAGAGTAAAACCAAGGCATCTTCGGAAGGGGTAGTTATTGAGGGCGCGGATAATCTACTGGTGCGCTTGAGTCATTGTTGTACGCCAGTTCCTGGCGACCCAATTGTTGGGTACATTACTAAAGGGCGGGGCGTTTCGGTTCACCGAAAAGATTGTCCGAACGTTAAGAGTGCCGAAGAACAGGGTGAACGAATTATCGAAGTTAGTTGGGAAGACCCCGACGATACTTCGGGAAACTATTCCGCTGATTTGGAAGTACAAGGATACAACCGGAACGGTTTATTAAATGACGTATTGAAATCGGTCAACAACGCGACGCGTAATCTATCATCAATTAACGGAAAAATTAACCATAACCGAATCGTGGTAATTAGCCTATCGATGGGAGTGCATAATCTGGCCCATCTAGAACGGGTGATGGAAAGTTTGAAAAACGTTAAGGACGTTTACGTAGTTAAACGCCCGACCCATTAGGAGTGAAAAATGAGAGTAGTAGTTCAAAGAGTAAGCCGGGCTCAGGTATCGATTGCCGAGCGCTCGGTAGGAAAAATTAATCGAGGCTTAATGCTGTTAGTGGCTTTTAACGATCAGGACACCGCCGCTGACCTTGATTATGCCGTGCGTAAAATTACTAACTTGCGGATTTTTGAAAATGAGGAAGGAAAGATGGACTGGTCGATCAACGAAGTTGGGGGAGCCATTCTGTCAGTTTCCCAGTTCACCTTATTTGCATCGACGAAGAAGGGTAACCGTCCTAGTTTTACCAAGTCTGGAAATCCTGAAACCGCTAGTCAGCTTTATGATGAATTTAACCAACGCCTCGCCCAAACTGGAATTCCGGTACAAACTGGAGAATTTGGCGCGGATATGCAAGTTGAGTTGGTTAATGATGGTCCGGTGACCATTCTTTTAGATACGCAAAATAAAGAATAATAAAGTAAAAGAGGCTGTGAAAATGGGGTGCACTGACAAGTAAACCCGATTTTTGCAACCTCTTTTTAAGTATAATAAAGGAGTAATAAAATGGATATTTTTTACGATTTTGACGGGACCTTATTTAATACCTATCCGGTAATGGTGGCCGCGTTTGTGGATGCTGCTCAGCAAGCAGGAGTAACGGTAAATCCTCAACTAGTCTACGAACAAATGCGACAACATTCTTTAGGATTTGCGATTAAAACGACGGCCAAAGCTAACGGTCTTGACGCTAACCAATTTAAACGGGTGTTTCGTGAAATCGAAACACCACGATTAATTGAAGCCCAGCCATTTTTCGACGTCAAAGAATTGTTGGCTCAGATCACTGCCCAAGGCGGACACAATTTCTTATTGACCCACCGTAACCAAGCTGCAATTGATTTACTACAAAAATACGGGTTGCGGGATTACTTTACCGACTTTGTGACGGGAGATCAAGATTTTCCGCGGAAGCCCAATCCGGCCTCTTTAAATTATTTAATCACCAAACATCACGTTAATCAAAAAGCAGCGTACATGATTGGCGATCGAAATTTAGATATCGATGCCGCACATCACGCTGCTATTAAAGGAATTTTATTTGATCCAGACCAACTGATTGATGTAACTAGTGCCCCAGAATTTACGACCACTAATTTTGCTGCCATTAGGGACTACTTAGCTAAGTAGTTTTCTAGCCCTTTGCGGACGGCAGTAGCAACCTTTTGAGGGTAGCTGGCACTTGAAATCAGTTTAAAGTCGTCCCTAGTGTTGATGTAGCCCCCCTCAATCAAAATGGCTGGACGGCGGTTATCCCGCAATACTTGGTAATTAGCAAATTTAACTCCGCGATTGTATAAAGGAACTGATTTAATCAACTGGTGGTTAACCGCTTCGGCTAATTGAATTGAACCATTATCATGATAATAATAGGTTGTGTCACCAGTTCCCGAATTGTTTACGTCAGCCGAATCGTAATGAATGCTAATAAATGCATCCGCCTTAACTTGGTTGGCAATTTGGGGACGTTTAGCTAGTTCCACGAAGGCATCGTCATCGCGAGTCATAATAACCTTTGCTCCAGCATTTTTTAAGGTTTGTTGGATGGTTTGCGAGGTCCGCAACGTATATTTTTTTTCTTGATGCTTTTGATTAATGGCTAACGCTCCCGAGTCAACTCCGCCATGTCCAGGGTCCAGGACAATTTTGGATTCGGCTAACGGAGTTTCTTTTTGCCCCTTTTTAAAGGTTCGGTTAGTAATCCAGGAAGGGATCCAACCGGTTTTCGTATCATCAAAACGAATCCGGTACCAGTCGTTGCTTTTGGAAACTACGGTCACCTTTTGGTATTGATCTAAGGAACCGACTTTTTTAGCCGTGCGATTAGGCGAGTTCCGAATGGCCACTTGATCGAGTCCTACGTACACGCTCTCGGCGCTGAATAGGGGGACAATCACTAAAATTGCGGCAATGAGGAAGCCAGCCGATATAATGATTTGCAAGGTATTTCTTTTAATGAAGTTAAAAATAATCTCTTTGTTCATATTCCGCTCACTTAACATTTATTGATTCACTCTGTCCATTATATCAAAGATATGACGGAGGTTTATGAAAGAATCTAGCTTGACTAACTAGCATTTTTTTAGTACTTTTAATAATAAAGTTAATATAAATCGGTGAAAAGGACTATTAAATATTGATTACATGTTGTAGAGAGCTCGGGGGATGGAAAAGAGTACATGGATCGTATTGAAGACACCTTGGAGATGGGTTAGCAGCCGTTATGATGCTATAGAGTACAATCTAAGGTGGTACCGCGTTTAAACGCCCTTGTTTATACAAGGGCGTTTTTTATTTTCTGTTGGTCCCTTAAGACTCTAAGCATTTTTCATAATAGTATTTTAAATTCGCCCAAATTCCTTATTTACTGACTTAAAAACTAGTTGAGGTGATTTATATGAAGTATCAAAAGCCTAAGGGAACGGCGGATATTTTGCCGCCATACTCTAAAGAATGGCAATTTGTAGAACAAAAAGCGCGGGAAACTTTTGCGCTTTATAATTATGAAGAAATACGGACACCGATGTTTGAAAAATTCGAAGTCTTTTCGCGGAGTGCGGGAGATACTTCGGATATTGTCACTAAAGAAATGTATGACTTCGATGACAAGGGCGGCCGGCACATTGCTTTGCGTCCCGAAGGTACCGCTGGGGTAGTCCGGGCTTTCGTGGAAAACAAGTTGTATGGTCCTGAACACCAAAAACCAGTGAAGGTTTACTACATGGGGCCAATGTTCCGTTATGAACGTCCCCAATCCGGACGGTTACGTGAATTCCACCAAATCGGGGTCGAAGCCTTTGGAAGTGACAGTCCTAAAATTGACGTAGACACCATTACCATGGCAATGGACTTCCTTAACCAATTAAAGGTTGCAGGACTGAAATTGGTAATTAACACCCTTGGTGACCAAGCAAGTCGGCAGCAATATCGGCAAGCCTTAATTGATTATTTGGAACCGCACTACGATGAACTTAGCGATGATTCAAAAGAACGGCTACATAAGAATCCGCTACGGGTTTTAGATAGTAAGGATGCCACCGATCAGGAAATCGTTAAGGATGCGCCAAGTATTTTAGATTACCTAACCGAAGATGCTCAAAAGCACTTTGCCCAAGTGAAGGAACAACTTGATGCTTTGGAAATTCCTTACGTAGTGGATTCGTCAATGGTGCGTGGCTTGGATTACTATAACCACACCATCTTTGAAATTATGGTTGCTGATTCTGCCCTTGGAAAAGGCGACGTTACCATCTGCGCGGGTGGTCGTTACAACGGATTAGTACAGGAATTAGGCGGCCCCGAAGTTTCTGGAGTTGGCTTTGGCTTAGGTGTAGAGCGGCTCTTGTTACTATTAAACGAACAAACTCAAGCAGCCTTACAAGCTAGCCGGCTAGATTTCTACGTGGTTGGCATTGGGGAAGCTGTACAAACTGAGACCCTTAAGATCGTTCATGAATTACGTAAAATGAACTTTGTTACCGAACAAGATTACTTGGAACGAAAACCAAAGGCGCAATTTAAATCAGCCGATAAACTTAATGCCCGTTACGTAATTACGGTGGGCGAAGCTGAAATGCAAGCGCACGTCTTCAAGTTAAAAGAAATGGCTACGGGGACGGAAAAGACCTTATCACTGGATGAACTAAAAGATATAAAAAATGATTTAAAGTAACGTGAGGAGAAAAAGATGAAGAGAACAACGTATGCGGGACTAGTTGATCAACAATACCTTGATCAAACCGTTACCCTGAAGGGATGGGTACAAAAGAGACGTAACTTAGGACAATTAATCTTTATTGATTTGCGAGATCGGGAAGGAATTGTTCAATTAGTTTTTAGTAACGAATTTTCAGCGGACGCATTGGCCGTTGCTGACCAATTGCGTAGTGAATACGTAATTGAAGTTACCGGGGTGGTTAAACAACGCAAGCCCAAGGACGTTAACCCGAAGATGAAGACGGGGGAAATTGAAGTTGAAGTTCACGAAGCCAAAATCTTGAACAAAGCTAAAACTCCACCGTTTGATATTGAAGACGGGGTGAACGCATCTGACGAATTGAAGATGAAGTACCGTTATCTAGATTTACGCCGTCCAGAAATGTTGAAGGGCCTCAAAATTCGGAATCGGATCACTCAAGCGGTACACAGCTACCTAGATGAACAAGGTTTCCTAGATATTGAAACGCCTGACTTAACTAAGTCGACTCCAGAAGGGGCCCGTGATTATCTAGTGCCATCACGGGTTTACCCAGGACACTTTTATGCATTGCCACAGTCACCACAACTTTTCAAACAATTATTGATGGGAGCAGGAATTGACCGTTACTACCAGTTGGCACGTTGTTTCCGTGATGAAGATTTACGTGGGGATCGTCAACCTGAATTTACTCAAATCGACTTAGAAACTAGTTTCTTGACCGCGGAAGAAATTCAAGACATTACCGAAGGATTAATTGCCCGGGTAATGAAAGACACCTTGGATATTGACGTTAAATTGCCATTTGATCGAATTTCATGGCAAGAATCGATGGATCGCTTCGGTACTGACCAACCCGACGTACGGTTTGGAATGGAATTAAAGGACATCAGTGAAATTGTTGCTGATTCTGAATTTAAAGTGTTTAGCGGAGCAGTTGCAAACGGCGGAGTGGTAAAGGCAATCGCCGTTCCTGATGGGGCTGCTAAACTTTCCCGAAAGGAAATCGACAAGCTTGCTAAGTATGTAGAACGCTTCGGGGCCAAAGGCTTGGCTTGGTTGAAGATTACTGACCAAGGCTTTAGCGGACCAGTAGCGAAGTTCTTTGATGAAGCTACCGAAAAACAAATCATGGCTAAGACAGACGCTAAAGTGGGCGACTTATTGTTGTTTGCGGCGGACCGCAAGAAAGTTGTCGCGGATACTTTGGGTTATTTGCGGGTAGAACTTGCTAAACGCTTCGACCTCATCGATGAAGACCAATTCGCCTTCCTGTGGGTTGTAGATTGGCCACTGTTTGAATATGATGAAGGTGACGAACGTTGGGTTGCGGCGCACCACCCGTTCACCATGCCTAATGAAGAAGATTTACATTACCTAGATGAGGGCGAAGATCCGCATAAAGCACATGCGCAAAGCTACGACATCATCTTAAATGGTTTGGAACTAGGGGGCGGCTCCATCCGGATTAACACCCGGGAAGTTCAAGAAAAAATGTTGAAGGCCCTTGGATTTACGCTAGAAAAAGCTAACGACCAGTTCGGCTATTTGCTAACGGCGCTAGACTACGGTTTCCCACCACACGGCGGACTCGCTATTGGATTAGACCGGTTTGCTCGCTTGCTAGCTAAACGGGATAATATTCGTGACGTGATCGCCTTTCCAAAGAACTCCAAGGCTTCAGAGCCAATGACCGAAGCCCCAACTCCGGTATCGGAAGAACAGTTGGCGGAACTATCTTTGGACGTTGATATTCGTAAACCTGAAAAATAACTTTAAAAAGGTCGGGAAGACTTTTGTTGGAATGAAAATATCTAACTAGGTTAGACAATTTACTTAGTTGCTAGGATGTTTTCATAATTGCAAAGGTTTTTCCGCCTTTTTTATTTTTAAATCGGACTAATAAAATCATTAATGAGTCGGTATTTAATGATAAAGGGGAAGTTATTTTAAAAATCTCCAATAACCGCTTGAAAACCTTCATTTTGACTGCGGTAAAATGTTATATTAAATGTTGAATTTAAATAAAATATGAAAGTGATTGATATAGGGAAATGGGTCATCAGATAAATAAAATTGTTAAACGACATCAGTACGTTGCACGAATTTCTACGGCGTTTATATACGCAGTGTTAGTTTCGATTGCGATGAATTTATTTTGGACACCGGGACACATCTATGCTTCTGGAGTTACGGGAGCGGCACAGGTGGCTGCTACGGTCTTAAAACGATTTTTTTCGATGGACGTTTCGGTCGCTATCTTACTTTTTGCGTTAAACGTCCCGTTATTTGTATTAGCTTGGAAGGCAATTAGTCCGCGGTTTACTATTTTTACCATTATCTCGGTTGGATTAGCCAGTATCATGATTAAGTGGATTCACCCGGTCACGTTAACTACCGATCCGATTATCTGTGCCCTCTTTGGTGGGGCAGTTAACGGTTACGGAACCGGATTAGCCCTTAAAAGCGGGATTTCAACTGGTGGATTAGATATTTTAGGGATCACGATTCTTCGTAAAACGGGGCACAGCATTGGAAGCATCAACATCGCCTTTAACATTTTGATTGTTACGGCCGCTGGTTTCCTATACGGTTGGCCCTACGCATTTTACTCAGCAATTGGGTTGATCGTTAACGCAAAAGTGATGGACATGACCTACACGCGGCAACAAAAAATGCAGGTGATGATTATTACAGATCGGCCTAAGAGCGTGATTGATAGTATCCAAAATAATATGCGCCGGGGGATTACCATTATCCATGGTGCAGAAGGTGCGTATAACCACAAAGAAAAAACGGTTCTTTTCACGATTGTTTCGCGGTATGAGATGCCGGAATTAGAAGCAGCGATGGAAGTTTCCGATCCGCACGCTTTTGTAAGTATTACGGACACAATTAAAATTCTAGGTCACTTTTACGAGCCGACCTTATAAGGGGTTATTTTCTTGAAGAAGTTATATTTGCTGCTAGTTCGGCTAGTTGATTGGTTTTTGCGACGACGTCCCACGCACTTTAAAATTGCGTATTTTATGAGTTTTACGGGGAACGCCAAGTTTATTAAACAATTAACCAGCCATTTTGGTACTGACGCGGTGCTGCTGGTTTATGAACCGGCTGTAAAAGCGGAGGTCCAACGCTTAAAAAGCGCGGGAGTGGTGCGCCACACGCTTGAGTTCCGCAAATTTCAAATGACCAGTTTTGTTAGGGGAATCCGGGCTGCCCGGGTTGCCCTATTTGATAATTACTATCCTGAATTAAGTGCGATTGCTAAATTGAAGGAACAATTTTTTATCCAAATCTGGCACGCTAATGGGGCAATTAAGGCTTTTGGCTGGGAAGACCCCAGCACCTATCATCGGTCAGTAGCCGACCAGCAACGATTTCAACAGGTTTATAATAGCTTTGACGAAATTGTGGTGGGGTCAGCTAAAATGGCAGAAGTCTTTGAACAAAGCTGGAAAGTTAGCTCAGCTAAACTTGCTCAAATTGGATACCCGCGTTCCGACCAATATTTTAATGAAGCCTGGGTACAAAAGGCCCGGGCCAAAGTTTTTCGGGATTATCCGCAGTTTAAAAAACAACGGGTGCTTTTATATGCGCCAACGTACCGCAAAGACGTTACGTTTGAGCTCCCCAAGGATTGGTCCCATTTGCAAGTTCCCGAAGATGCCGTTTTAGTGGTGCGGCTGCATCCGCACTTAAGCGAACTGGAACAGCAGCTGGTGGCGAATTCTCCAGATCGGGTGGTGCTAGTTGACCATCACGTTACCACCCAAGAGTTATTGTGTGTAGCGGATACGCTGATTACCGACTATTCTTCGATCGCATTTGACTTTAGCTTGTTAAATAACGCCAATGCGGTGATTTTCTTTACATACGATCTTGCACAATTTGAACAAACAGTTGGCATTCAAGCCAGCTTCAAACAGATGTTTTTCGACGAGCTAGTTGAGAACGTAGCCGAGCTCAACGTTGCTTTGCAAAGCCGCTATTCTAGCAAGAATAGTTTGCAAAAAATAAATCAACAGTGGAACGAGCTAAATGATGGCCATGCGGGAACCCGACTAATTCAGCAGATTGAAGGGATTTTGACGAATGCGTAAGCTCAAACAAGTACTTAAAATTATAATTCGATACGGTTTAATACTGGTTAATGATGCGTTGATCCAGTTGCCGGTTCATAAGGGCCGCGTTTTATTTGAAAGTTTTAATGGTAAGGGGCTGACGGATAATCCTAAGGCCATTTATGATGAATTACTTAAGGAGTTTCCGGAAAATCGTTCCCAGTTAGTTTGGGGCGTTAAGGGTGAATTTTACCAAGCAATGACTACTCGATTTCCGGAAGCTAAAATCGTTAAACGCTGGTCGTTAACTTGGATTTGGACTTCTGCAACCGCTGAATATTGGATTTTTAATTCGCGGATGCCAACCTGGTGGAAAAAGAACCGTCGGACCACCTACGTGCAGACTTGGCATGGAACCCCATTAAAGCACCTTGCTTTAGATATGGATCAGGTTAAGTTTCCCGGAAATAGTCGGGAACGTTACCTAGCAGAATTTGTTAAGGAGGCGGATCGTTGGAACTATTTAGTCGCAGCCAACCAATATTCAGCAGATATTTTTGAACGCGCATTTAGTTTTCATCACCAGTTTTTAAAAACTGGTTATCCGCGTAACGACGTTCTTTTTCAAAAGAATAACGTTGCTGCAATTGCCAAATTAAAGCAAAAAATTATTGGCAAGCCGGACTGCCGGGTGGTTACCTATGCGCCAACTTGGCGGGAAGATGATTTTATTAAGGTGGGGCATTATCATTTTCGTTGGCATTTTGATTTAGGTGAGATGCTGCGCGTTTTGCCTGACGACGTGGTGCTATTGATTCGTCCGCACTACTTAGTCACGGATCGGATTGATATTTCGGGCTACGAAGACCGGGTGGTGGTGGATTCCACTAACGACATGAACGAAATTTATTTGGTTACCGACTTATTAATTACCGACTATTCTTCAGTTATGTTTGATTTCGCCAATTTACGTCGACCAATGTTGTTTTTTGCCTACGACCTTGATTACTACCGGGATGATCTGCGTGGCTTTTACTTTGACTACTATCACGAACTACCGGGCCCCATTGCCACTACTGCGGCAGATCTGCTCCGGGAAGTTCATCAGTTAGCGCAGAATGATTTTGCTATTTTAGATCAGTCGCGGTTTAACCAATTTGCTAAACGCTTTGTGCAATGGGAGCAGGGGGACGCTGCTCAACAAATTATTAAAAAAATTCACTACGGGAGGGATTAATCTTGATTATTGGATCACACGTCAGCATGAGTGGTAAAAAAATGTTTCTGGGTTCCGTGGAAACCAGCATTGCTAACGGCGCCAACGCCTTGATGATTTATACCGGGGCTCCTCAGAATACCCGGCGTAAGCCAATTACAGAATTAAAAATTGAGGAAGGCCGAGCACTTTTTAAACAACATAACTTTCAGGCAACGGTTATTCACGCGCCATATATCGTTAACCTGGGAAATACGTTAAAACCCGCGAATTTTAAATTTGCGGTTAACTTTTTACAAGAAGAAGTGCAACGAGCAGATGCGTTGGGAGCTAGTCAATTGGTACTCCATCCAGGCGCCCACGTAGGTGCGGGAGCAGACGCGGCAATTTCTTCAATTATTGAAGGGCTCAATCAGATCATCACGCCGGAACAGCAAGTTCAAATTGCGCTTGAAACGATGGCTGGAAAAGGTACTGAAGTAGCCACGAACTTTGAACAAATTCGTCAAATCATTGACGGGGTAACCCATAACGATAAACTTTCAGTTTGTTTTGACACTTGTCACACTAACGATGCGGGCTACGACGTGAAGAATCATTTCGACGATGTGCTGGCTGAATTCGATCAGGTGATCGGTTTAGACCGGATCGGGGTAATTCACCTAAACGACTCGAAAAATGGATTAGGGAGCCATAAGGACCGGCACGCCAACCTTGGATTTGGGACAATTGGTTTTGAAGCTTTATATCGCATTGCTCATGATGAACGCTTGGCGAAGATACCCAAGATTTTGGAAACTCCGCAGGTTAAGGATGCGGATGGCAAGAAGCATGCTCCTTACCGCCTTGAAATTCAAATGCTTAAATCAGGGGACTTTGATCCGGATTTATTAACGAAGGTCCTGCAAGAATAGTGATTGTTTAGGTGTTAAGCGTAGACTAGAACGGTGCATTGTAAAACACGCGTCAGAGAAAAGTCGAATAGTTGGTGAACGTTAACTAAAAATCGCTCATTATGCCAAACTTAGGCATAATAAGCGATTTTTAGTTAAGCAGAATAAATTGAGTTTTGGCTTCATTAAAAACGATGCACCAAAATGATTTTTTGCCTCTTTTTGCTGATTGTGAAAATTAACGTAAATGCGCTAATTTTTGATACTGCTGGCTACTTAAGTGCCAGGCTCCAGAATGAACCACGGGAAGATTTTTAACCGTAATGGTGTGGTTCCGGTAGATAAAAGCGTCAATTTTGGCCGACGGATTAATTTGAACGATTTTAAAATGACGGAGCAACTGGCCATTCTGAGGCTTTTTTGGGTGAACTCTCCGTGCTGACCCCAAATCGCCAAGGAGGTTAGATAAGTAACTAATTTTTTGATGATTAGTGATGGTGGCGATTTTACTTTGGTGTGCGTTATAAACTTGGGCATAGTCTTGCTTAGCGGCAGAGCTAGGACGATGCGTGAGGTGCCATCCTAAAGTAATGCTTCCAATTAACACTACCGCAAATCCTAAGAACACTAATGTTTTTTTCATATTAATCTCTTCTTAAATGAGGTTACGCGAGGCTTTCCATAATAATTGTCGCGGTTTCTTCGATTGATTTATTAGCCGTATTAATTACTAAGCAGCCGATTTTTTTAAATAGGTCGTCCGCAAATTGGAGTTCTTTATTAATGCTGTCCATATCTGCGTATGAAGAATCGGGGTTCAAACCGTATGAAATCATGCGTTGCCGGCGGATCCCGTTGAGAACTTCCTTGGTGGTGGTTAAACCAAAAATTTTATCGCGGTCAACCTGCCAAATTTCTTCAGGAATTTGGGTTTTAGGCACCAATGGCAGATTAGCTACTTTATACCCCTTATTAGCAAGGTAGAGTGATAACGGCGTCTTGGAAGTCCGTGAAACCCCTAGTAGAACGATGTCAGCTTTTAAGAAACCAGCGGGATCTTTACCATCATCGTAGGTTACCGCAAATTCCATTGCTGAGATCTTATCGAAATAGTTTTCATTAAGGGAGTGACGTCTTCCTGGAGTATTGGAAGAAGTTAGGCCGGTCTCCTCGGCAAAAAGCTGGATGGCGGGGGTCAGAACGTCAAAATATTTTAAATTTTTTTCTTGGCAAAAAGTTTTAGTGCGTTGGTTAAGCTTTGGATCAACAAATGTAGAAAAAATCATTGCCTTTTCCCGTTCAGCTTTTTTTAAAATGCTATCTAGTAAAGAAATGGTCTGGGTGAAGGGGTAGCGTGAAAAACGCAAGTGGGCATCTAAAAATTGGGCAGCGGCGGCGCGGGCTACTTGATCACCAGTATCTCCGACGGAATCGGAAATGATAAAAACGTTAGTAATTTGTTTGTTTTCTGTCATAATTAATTCGCTCCTGTTATCCTTTTATATGATAGTAACATAACTTTAAAAGGCAAGAAAACGGTTTCGATAAACAAATCGTTATGCAACTAGTTAATTATTTGTTGTTGACGGTATGGTTTAGTTCAGTTATAATGTTTAAGAAACATGAGTACTAAGTACGAATTGTTATTTCAAAGCTCGGAGGGAGGGAATCACATTGTCAAAAACAGTTGTTCGCAAAAACGAGTCACTTGATGACGCTCTTCGTCGCTTTAAACGTACGGTGTCAAAGTCTGGTACTCTACAAGAATATCGTAAACGTGAATTTTACGAAAAACCTAGCGTAAAACGCAAGTTGAAATCGGAAGCTGCAAGAAAGCGCAAGAACAAGAAACGCTTCTAATCCGATCATCGCTCCTGAATTTCAGGAGCTTTTTTTGTATACTAAAAGGAGAATAAAAATGGATTTTACAAAGCAAATTAACGACGACTTAAAAACTGCCATGAAGGCCCACGATAAATTAAGCTTAAGCGTAATTCGGATGATCAAGTCCGAACTTTTAAACGAACAAGGTCGGGTTGGTCACGAATTAACCGAAGATGATTTTGCTACGGTAATTAACCGTGCTTATAAGCAACGGAAAGATTCAATTGCTGAGTTCAAAAAGGGTAACCGCGATGACTTGGTAAAAGAAACTGAAGCTGAATTAAAGGTTGTTGAAAAGTACATGCCTAAACAACTAAGCGATGATGAATTGCAAGAAATCATTAACCAAGTAATTGAAGAGACCGGGGCAACTTCGAAGGCAGACTTTGGAAAAGTAATGTCGACATTGATGCCTAAAGTAAAAGGTAAGGCAGACGGTGCCAAAGTTAACGAAATTGTAAAAAATACCTTAGGTTAGGGGAAGGTAACGTGTCTGAAGAGTTGTTCGAAAAGAATCTCATATTATCAGATCCAAATTTAGAAATGTCACTGCTTGGTAATCAGGAACGCTTCGTGCCGATTATTGAGGAAGGGATGAACGTCAAGGTACTTCCGTTTGGCGAACGAATTACCGTAAAGGGTGCACAAACTGACGTAGAACAAACCATTGCAATTTTGAAAACGCTGGTTCAAGTTTTAAAAACCGGGGTGCAACTTAGCAGCACCGATTTCGTTAGTGCCATGAAGATGGCTGAAAAGGGAACCTTAAGCTACCTGCCCGAGCTTTATTCAACGGTCTTAATTAAGGATGCGAAGGGTAAACCAGTTCGGATTAAGAACTTTGGACAGCGGCAGTACGTGGAATCAGTCAAGAATAACGACGTGACGTTTGGAATCGGTCCGGCCGGAACTGGTAAGACATACTTAGCGGTGGTGATGGCCGTGGCGGCTTTAAAGCGGGGCGACGTAGAACGAATCATTTTAACCCGGCCAGCTGTAGAAGCCGGTGAAAGTCTAGGATTTTTACCAGGTGACCTGAAAGAAAAGGTTGATCCATACCTCCGACCAGTTTATGACGCGTTGTATCAAATTATTGGGGCAGAACACACTACGCGTTTATTAGATCGTGGTGTGATTGAAATTGCGCCGTTGGCTTATATGCGCGGACGTACTCTCGATAACGCGTTCGTAATCCTTGATGAGGCCCAAAATACGACTAATCAACAGATGAAAATGTTCTTAACTCGTTTGGGATTTGGTTCTAAAATGATTGTTAACGGGGATGTGACCCAAATTGACTTACCGCGAGGCACCCGTAGTGGCTTGAAGGAAGCACAAATTGTGTTAAGTAACGTCAATAAGGTAGCGTTCGTTAACTTCACCGCTAACGACGTTATTCGCCATCCTGTAGTTGCGAAGATTGTCAAAGCTTACGACGAAAAAGAAGCGAAAGGATAATATGATGGATATTCAAATATTTGATCATACTGAAGAAGTACCCCAACAACATTTGGATTTAATTGCGAACATTTTAGACTTTGCCGGAAATTATTTAAAATTAGACGTGGCAACTGAAATTTCGGTTACCTTAATGCATAATGATGAAATTCAAAAAATTAACCGCGAATATCGCAATGTAGATCGTCCTACTGACGTAATTAGTTTTGCAATTAACGACGAAGATGAAGATATTATTATGGATCCTGAAATGGCAGAAGAAATTCCGGATAACATTGGGGATTTGATGATTTCGGTTGACAAAGTTGCTGAACAGGCGGAATTTTTGGGACATTCTTACGAACGGGAACTAGGGTTTTTATGTGTCCATGGTTTCTTACATCTTAACGGCTATGATCACATGAAAAAGGAAGACCAAGAAAAAATGTTCCCGCTTCAAAAAGAAATTATGAGTGCTTATGGTCTTGAAAGATAAACGCCAAACCGAAAAGAACCGCTCGCTAATCCAATCGATTGCCCACGCGATGTACGGGGTTAAAGATATTTTTCTACGTGAACGCAACTTCCGCTACCACTGTTTAATTGCGGTGTTAGTCGTTGGCTGTGGTTTAGCAATCCACTTGTCACTGATGGAATGGATTGCGATCGTGGTTTGTATCGGAGCAATGTTTGTGGCAGAAGCTTTTAATTCAGCAATTGAACGATTGGCGGACTTTGCCTGTAATGGCAAGTACCAATTCCTAGTTAAACAGGCTAAGGATGCCGCGTCAGCAGCGGTCTTACTAACCGCAGTATTCACCGTCTTGATTGGACTATTGGTTTTTGCACACCACTTTTTTTAAAATTAAGGAAACGGAATCGTGATTATGGAAGAAAATAAACAAGCTTTTCATTCGGGCTTTGTGGCAATCGTTGGCCGGCCTAACGTTGGTAAATCGACCTTTTTAAACTACGTTGTTGGTCAAAAGGTAGCAATTATGAGCGACGTCCCACAAACCACCCGGAATAAGATCCAAGGTATTTACACTACGGACCGCGAACAAATTGTCTTTATCGACACTCCAGGTATTCATAAAGCTCACAATAAACTAGGAGACTTTATGGTTCAATCCGCCATATCTTCGTTAAACGAAGTTGATGCGGTAATGTTTATGGTCAATGCGGATCAAAAACGGGGTGCCGGGGATAACTACATTATCGAACGGTTGAAGAAAATTAAGAATCGGCCAATTTATTTGGTGATTAATAAGATTGACCTAGTTCATCCAGACGAGCTGTTACCGATTGTTGATTCGTACCGGGATGCTTTGGATTGGACCGAGGTTTTCCCAATTTCAGCGTTACAAGGTAACAACATTAACGAGCTCTTAGCAACCTTGAGTAAACAGATGCCCGAAGGTCCGCAATATTACCCAAGCGACCAAGTTACCGATCATCCAGAACGGTTTGTGGTTTCTGAATTGATTCGGGAAAAAGTATTGCAGTTAACTCGGCAAGAAGTTCCCCATTCCGTAGCTGTAGTTATTGAATCCATGAAACCTGGTAAGGATGACCTCGTGGATATTAGCGCAACGATCATTGTGGACCGCCCCACCCAAAGGGGAATCATCATTGGCAAAGGCGGTCGGATGCTAAAAGAAATTGGCAGCCGAGCGCGAGTAGACATTGAACATTTACTAGGTAGCCGGGTTTATCTTGAACTATGGGTTAAAGTTTCTGAAGGATGGCGTGATAAACAAGGGATTTTGCAATCCTTCGGTTATAAAAAGGACGAATATTAAATATGAGCCAATTGGTGAACGCGGACTTTACTGGCATGGTGATGTTTGCCAAAAATCATCGGGAAAACGATTTGTTGGTTAAATTTCTTACCAGGGAATATGGTAAACGGATGTTTTTCATCAAGAATGCCAAAAAGAAGGATTTTAAGTTGCGTTCGGCAATTTTGCCGTTTACCCACGGTCGTTATTCGGGGTTAATCCGGGGCAACGGGCTGTCGTATATTAACGCTGCCCTAGACGTTAAACAGTTTGAAAATATTTTTCAGGATATTGAATTAAATGCCTACGCCACTTTTTTATTAAATTTAGTTGACGCTGCATTTGATGATAATTTTAAAATTGAAGCTTGGTTTGACCGGCTAGCCCGGGCGCTGACCCTGATTGACGCTGGTAACGATGCGGAAGTAATTACGGATCTAATTCAGATTCAATTGCTAAATTCCTTTGGGATTGCAATCGTTTGGGATCATTGTGTCGTTTGCGGACGTCGAGATTTGGCATTAGATTATTCTGAGTCGCGAGGCGGGATGCTTTGTCAAAATCACTGGCATTTAGACGAACACCGCTGGCACCTTAGCGTTAAAGCAGCTAAAACCATGGCAATGCTTAGTTTGGTCAGTATTTTTAAATTAGGCCAGATTTCGGTTTCACCAGCAACTAAGCGAGAAATCTGGCAGTTAACTGAGCGGATTTATCAAGATCAAGTCGGGATTAACCTTAAAAGTCGTCATTTTATTGATCAAATGCAAAATTGGGCGCATTAATTATATTGACAACCAATTAAAAGTTTTTTATTATTATCTCTGTTAAATCGGACAGTGAAGAACAAAGCGGATTTTCCGTACTATTAGCGAAATCAGGATAGTGGAAGCTGGTTAGGAACGGTTCCGTGGGGCATTTGGAGTCCTTAAGAGATAAATATTTCAAGCTGTCGGTGAGAAATTAACTCACCGGAAGTAGGGTGGAACCGCGATAATTATCGTCCCTACGTAGTGTATTTTATGCTACGTAGGGGCTTTTTTTGTCCGTAAAATTTAAAGGAGGAACTTATGAATAAAAAGCTTTCGGTCCAAGAAATTATTTTAACTTTACAAAAATATTGGGCAGACCAAGGATGCATGTTGATGGAAGCCTACGATACTGAAAAGGGTGCGGGAACGATGAGTCCGTACACTTTCTTACGGGCAATTGGCCCCGAACCATGGAACGCCGCCTACGTAGAACCATCTCGGCGTCCAGCAGACGGTCGTTACGGGGAAAACCCTAACCGGCTTTACCAACATCATCAATTCCAAGTAGTAATGAAGCCGTCACCGGAAAATATCCAAGAACTTTATTTGGGTAGTTTAAAGGCTTTAGGGATTGATCCCCTCGAACACGATATTCGGTTTGTAGAAGACAACTGGGAAAATCCTTCAATGGGTTGTGCCGGTGTTGGTTGGGAAGTTTGGCTTGATGGAATGGAAGTTACCCAATTTACGTACTTCCAACAAGTGGGGGGGCTCGAAGTACACCCCGTTACCAGCGAAGTAACTTACGGACTAGAACGGCTATCCTCCTATATCCAAGACGTAGAATCCGTTTTTGATTTAGAGTGGGGGAATGGCGTTTCTTACGGAGACATTTTTAAAGAACCTGAATACGAGCATTCCAAGTACTCATTTGAAGAATCTAACCAAGCAATGTTGGAAACCATGTTTAACGATTTTGAAGCCGAAGCTAACCGGTTAATCGAAAAAGGCTTAGTGCACCCGGCTTACGACTACATCTTGAAATGTAGCCACACCTTCAACTTACTTGATGCTCGCGGGACGGTCTCAGTTACTGAACGAGCAGGATTCCTATCTCGAATCCGCAACATGGCGCGTAAAGTAGCCCGCGCATTTGTTGAAGAACGTGAAAAAATTGGTTTCCCATTATTAAAAAATGACGACAAGGAGGTAAAATAATGGCTCATAGTTATTTATTAGAAATTGGTTTAGAAGAAATTCCCGCACACGTGGTGACACCGAGCATCCAACAATTAGCACAAAAAGTTGCTAAATTTTTGAAGGAAAACCGGCTCAGCTATGATTCTATTGAGCAATTTTCGACACCTCGTCGTCTAGCAATTCGAATCAATGGACTTGGCGATCGTCAGCCAGATATTGAAGAGGATGCTAAGGGGCCTGCCCGGAAAATTGCCCAAGATGCGGATGGCAATTGGACAAAAGCGGCGATTGGCTTTACTAAGGGACAAGGCTTAACAGTTGACGACATTACCTTTAAAACCATTAAAGGCACGGAATACGTATACGTACACAAGCTAATTCAAGGTAAAACTACCCAAGAAATTTTGCCAGGCATTAAAGACGTGGTGGAATCATTGAACTTCCCAACCATGATGAAGTGGGCGAACTACGACTTTAAATTTGTAAGACCGATTCGCTGGTTGGTTTCCATCTTGGACGACGAGGTTTTGCCTTTCCAAATTTTGGACATTAAGGCCGGACGGCAAAGCCAAGGCCACCGTTTCTTAGGTAAAGCGGTCGACTTAGCTAATCCAAGTGAGTACGAAGAAAAGCTACAAGCTGAATTTGTGATTGTTGACGCAGAAAAACGCAAAGCGTTGATTCGCGAACAAATTCAAGCAATCGCCCAAGAAGAAAACTGGGAAGTGACGCCGAACGCTGACTTATTAGAAGAAGTAAATAATCTGGTAGAATGGCCAACGGCATTTAGCGGAAAATTTGATCCTAAGTACTTGGCAATTCCCGAAGAAGTTTTAATTACTTCCATGCGTGATCATCAACGGTTCTTCTTCGTGCGGAATCAGGACGGCAAGCTGTTGCCAAACTTTATTTCCGTACGGAATGGAAACAAGGAACACCTAGAAAACGTTATTCGTGGAAATGAAAAAGTGTTAACAGCTCGACTTGAAGATGCTGCCTTCTTCTACGACGAAGATCAAAAGAATTCGATTGACTACTACGTTGACCGACTTAAAAAGGTTAGCTTCCACGATAAAATCGGTACTATGGCAGAAAAGATGACGCGGGTCGGCTCCATCGCTCAAGTAATTGCTAAAATGCTCGGATTAGATGCAGAAGCAGCTGAAGACTTGCAACGTGCTGCAGCAATTTACAAGTTTGACTTGGTTACTGGGATGGTAGGTGAGTTCCCTGAATTACAAGGGGTAATGGGTGAAAAGTATGCTCTATTGAAGGGCGAAAAACCAGCCGTAGCGCAAGCCATTCGGGAACACTACATGCCAAATAGTGCGGAAGGCGAACTTCCTGAAAGCACTGTGGGAGCAGTATTAGCTTTAGCCGATAAGTTTGACAATATCTTTAGCTTCTTTAGTGCAGGAATGATCCCAAGCGGTTCAAATGACCCGTATGCTTTACGGCGTCACGCATACGGGATTGTTCGAATTCTTGCTCAACGTGATTGGTCACTAGACTTGAACAAATTTGAAGAAGCTGTTAAGCAAGCGTTGGCGGACGACCAAACTAGCTTTGGGGTAGACGTAGATAAAAACTTTGCCGAAGTGGTGGAATTCTTCAATGACCGAATTAAGCAATACCTTGATCACCAGTCGGTTAGCTATGATATTGAAGATGCCGTGCTTGCCGGAAGCCAGCACAACGTAACGACAATCATTGCGGCTGCCGAAGTGCTAACTAACGCGAAGGCTGCGGATTCCTTCAAAGATGAGATCGAGGCCTTAACCCGGGTACAACGGATTGCTACTAAAAACACCACTGCCGGTGACTTGGCAGTTGATCCGCAATTATTCAATAACGAAACTGAAGGTAAGCTCTTTGACTTGATCACTAAGATTGAAGCGATGAATGATTCGGACATGGCAGCCTTCTTTAAGGAATTGACTAGTTTGACCCCAGCAATTACCGAATATTTTGACGCTACCATGGTAATGGATAAAGATGCAAAGATTAAAGCAAACCGGTTAAACATGATGAGCCGTTTAGCAAACTTGGTTCTTCGTGTTGGAGATTTGACTAAGGTAATGGTTAAATAAAAATTGAAATTTTAAAAAAGCTGCGAGCTCGCTAACGAGGCTGTGGCAATAGTTATTTAAAATCTGTTGACAGTGATTGAAAAGTGATTGCTACCAACAGATTTTTTGGTGGAGTGAAAAGGTTAGCAGGGCTGCCGGTGTCTTCGCTAGTTTTTAGAATTTTTGTGAAATTTTTTTGGGGGAGCTTGAGGTAGCTTAGTCTATAAATGAGGTAATCCCAATATTTAAGTGCTTATTTAACATACTTGACAAAAGTGTTAATTATTGGTGCGTTTTGATTGCTTATTAGTAGGGAGTGCTGTAATATACTATCGTATGAGTCTATCTTACGGAAGTGGGTGATAGAATGGCTGGTATGATTCCAGAAGAAGTTATCGACAACGTCCGGTCCGCCGTGAACATTGTTGATGTAGTTAGTCGATACGTTCAGTTGAGAAAAGCTGGAAAAAATTTGTTTGGCATTTGCCCATTTCACGATGAAAAAACACCTTCTTTTTCAGTATCCGAAGATAAGCAGATTTTTCACTGTTTCAGTTGTGGACGTGGAGGAAATGTATTTAAGTTTTTGATGGATCTGGAAAAAATTAGTTTCCCAGAAGCCGTCCGGCGCGTGGCGGAGTTTGGCAACGTCCCCCTAGACGATAAGTACGTAAAGAAGTCTCCTAAGTCAGCTTATTCAGCGACTCAAAGTGAGATGATTGGCTTATATGAAAAGGCTGCTGAACTTTATCACCACGTGTTGGTGAATACGCAATTAGGTGAAAAGGCCCTCGCGTATTTAAAAAAGCGGGGAATTACTGAAGCAGACATGCAGGATTTTGATTTAGGGTTTGCACCGGCAGACCAAGATTTGCTGTTAAGTTTTCTTAAGGAACAGCAAATCGATCAAAAACAAATGCAAGATTCAGGACTATTTATTGAAACAGCAGACGGTTCGTTAAAGGACCGGTTTTTTAATCGAATCATGTTCCCAATTAAAGATAATAATGGGAAGATTGTCGCTTTTTCCGGACGGAGCTTGGTGAAGGATGACCAACATCCGAAATATTTAAATAGTCCGGAAACTAGCATTTTTAATAAAGGAAAGGTACTCTATAACTTTTCGCAAGCCCGCCCTGAAATTGTCCAAAAGAAAACCGTTATTTTATATGAAGGGTTTATGGATGTAATTGCAGCTCACCGGGCCCAAGTGGCTAATGGAATTGCCACGATGGGAACTAGTTTGACAGAAGACCACGTGCGAGCGCTTAAAAGAGTTGCCTCCCGTGTAGTAATCTGCTTTGATGGCGACGAGCCCGGCCAACGTGCAATTGCGAAGGCCATTGCGTTAATTAAACAGACTAGTGATTTGCAAATCAGCGTCATTTTTATCCCGGATAACCGTGATCCTGACGAATACGTGCGGGATAAGGGCGTTGAGTCTTTTCAAAAACTAATGAATCAGACTGGGGAATCCAGTACGGCATTTTTATTGAAATTTGACCGGATGGGTTTAAACTTAGCTAACGAAAACGATCAGCTGGAATACCTAAAAAAAGCTCTCCAACGGATTGGTGAATTAAATGACGCTTTGGAACAAGACCTATATCTTAACCAACTTGCTGAAGAATTTAGTATTGATAAGCGTGATTTGAAAAACCAGTTAAGGGAAAGCGTGGCTGATCGGATTGCGCATACTCCTCGGCAGTTTGATCCGGGTCCGGCCCCCGCGCCGCCACCTACTTTTGAAAATCAAGTTGAGAAAACCGAAAATACTCCTAAGAAGCTATCAAGTGTGGATATTTCGCAGTACCGGTTGTTAGCCCGCGCACTTAATCATCACGACGTATGGTTGAAATTACAAAGCTTGCCGGATTTTTATTTTCCAAATGAGCAACTGGAAACTATTTATATGTTGGCTGGAGGATACCTAGCCAAGAATCAAGAATATGATGCGGCAGATTTCATGGATTATTTGAAGGAACCAGAGTTACAGTCGGTAGTGGCTAATATTGAGTCGATTAATTTGAGCCCCGATTACACGGAAGAAGAAATCGAAGACTACATTAGTTTGATTAAGGACGTGGCCCCGCTCAGCGAACAGATTTCAAAAGTTAAGTCGGATTTAAACGAAGCTACCAGATTAGGTAACCAAGAATTACAACAGCAATTAACGCTAAAACTTATTTCTCTTTATCAAAAACAACAACAGCTCCAAAATTAGAGGGGGAACAGCTAACTATGGCAAGTAAAAAAAGTGAAATCAAACGTAAAAAGAGTGAAAGTATCATTTCTTCACCAGAATTTAAAAAGGCGGTTAACCAAATTATTAAAGCACAAAAAAGTGAACACAAGGTTAAGTACACTAAGCTTACCCGTGATTTGATCGATAAATTCAAGTTGACTGACGAAGACGTGGATGACTTAATTCAACGGATCGAAGACGCCGGAATCAGTGTGGTTGACGAAAACGGTGACCCGAGTGAAAAGGCCTTAAAGGCACAAGAGATTTCAAAGGAAGAATTAGACGATACTAAAGCTCCGGCCGGAGTTAAAATTAACGATCCGGTTCGGATGTATCTAAAAGAAATTGGCCGGGTTTCACTGTTAACTGCCGATGAAGAAGTTGCCCTAGCCCTCCGAATCGAAAAGGGTGACGAACGTGCAAAACAAGAACTTGCCGAAGCTAACTTGCGTTTAGTAGTTTCAATTGCTAAGCGGTACGTTGGCCGGGGAATGCAGTTCCTTGACCTCATTCAAGAAGGAAACATGGGCTTAATGAAGGCCGTTGAAAAATTTGATTACCAAAAGGGATTCAAATTTTCTACCTACGCGACCTGGTGGATTCGGCAAGCAATTACGCGTGCGATTGCTGACCAAGCGCGGACAATCCGAATCCCAGTTCATATGGTAGAAACCATCAATAAATTAATCCGGATTCAACGGCAATTGCTTCAAGATTTAGGCCGTGAACCAATGCCCGAAGAAATTGGTGCAGAAATGGACATGCCTTCGGATAAGGTTCGCGAAATTCTTAAAATTGCTCAAGAACCAGTATCTTTGGAAACTCCAATTGGTGAAGAAGATGATTCACACCTAGGCGACTTCATTGAAGACCAAGAGGCAACTAGTCCTGCTGACCATGCGGCTTATGAATTGCTTAAAGAACAACTAGAAGGCGTTTTGGATACCTTGACAGACCGAGAAGAGAATGTTCTCCGGCTTCGGTTTGGGTTAGATGATGGCCGGACTCGCACCCTTGAAGAAGTGGGAAAGGTCTTCGGCGTAACTCGTGAACGGATCCGGCAAATTGAAGCAAAGGCTTTGCGGAAACTGCGCCATCCTTCACGTTCAAAACAATTAAAAGATTTCTTAGATTAGCATTTAAAGAGGTTCCATACAGGTCGCAGATTTGTATAGGGCCTCTTTTTGGGATAGCATAAAATAAATACAAAAAATACCGGGAGTTTATTTTCATGAATTCAAATAATTTATCGCCACGACTAAAAGTAGTTGCGAGTTTAGTTCCAAAAGGATCCAAAATTGCCGATATTGGTTCGGACCATGCTTATTTAGCGATTAACCTGGTTAGAAATCAAATTGCAACGGCTGCGATTGCTGGGGAAGTTGCCCCGGGGCCGTTAACTAATTCCAAAATGGAAATTGAAAAAAATCAGGTTAGTGATTTGATTGATGCGCGGTTAGGTGACGGATTGGCAGTCCTAAACCCAGAAGATCATGTTGACGTGATTTGTATCGCGGGGATGGGTGGCCTGTTGATTCGGCGAATTCTAGAAGAAGGCCAAGTAAAGTTATCTGGAGTGCAACGATTGATTTTACAGCCTAACGTTGGGGAATACGAACTGCGGGAGTGGCTCATCACCCACGGATATCAAATCACTCATGAAGATATTGTGGCTGAAGATTATCACCTTTATGAAATCATCGTTGCTGAGCCAGGACAAATGCAATTGACCGAAACTGAATTAACGTTTGGCCCATTTTTAATGCAGGCTGCTAACGCTACTTTCTTGCGAAAGTGGCAGCGGGAGTTGAAACGGCTAAAATCAATTCAGGATAATTTAGAACGACATCCACAACATGGTGACGAAAAATTAGCGGAAGTATCAAAAAAGATTGCGCAAATTGAGGAGATGTTGACTAATGTTGGCGAAACAATTAATTGAACGTTTTGAAGAAATGGCACCTAAAGAAAGTGCTTTTCCTAAGGATCCGGTCGGATTGCAGATTGGGGATCTTAACCAGCCCATTCACCGCGTATTAGTGACTTTAGACGTCCGTCCCGAGGTTGTGGCAGAGGCAATTACCAAAGGATGTGATTTTATATTCTCACATCATCCGTTGATTTTTCGACCGGTGCGTAATCTGGATTTGACCGTACCACAGAATCAAATGTACGCTACCTTAATTAAACATTCCATTGGGGTTTACTCCGCCCACACTAACCTAGACGTGGCGGCGGGTGGTATGAACGATTGGTTAGCACAAGCAATGTCCCTTACGGAAGTGCAACCCGTTTATTCTGCGCACTACGACCGCAATATTGGACGAATTGGCAGTTTGGCACAACCCCAAACGGTGAGTGAGTTTGCCAAGACCTTAAAAGAGGTCTTCCAACTTGACGGTTTGCGGGTAGTTGCTGAAGATAACCAGGCATTGGTCCGTAAAGTAGCGGTCGTAGGCGGTGACGGCGGTAAATTTTATCCAGAAATGATGGCGGCCGGTGCGGACGCGTTTGCTACTGGCGACGTGTATTATCATACTGGTCACGATATGCTGGCGGATCACCTTAATGTTTTTGACGTGGGACACAACGTGGAAAAAATCTGTATTGATGAATTAACAAAGTTATTTAGCCAATGGAAGGCGACGAACCAATGGCAAGTTGAGGTTTGTCCGTCAACGGTGAATACCAATCCTTATCAATTTATGTAGGGGGTAATTGAATGAATCCTGAAAAAATGACTACTGCGTTACAAGAAGCACTGGGTGAGGCGCAACAAATTGCGGTTAACCGTCAGCACCAAGAAATTGGGGTTCCGGAATTGTTTAAATTTTTAGCCCAACCAGATCAAACGGTGGGAACTTTACTCTCGGAGCTCGGAGTTAGCAACCAGACGGTCCAAGCAGAATTAGACCGCGAATTAGCTCAAATTAGCATCGTTAGTGGTAGCCAAGTTAGTTATGGTCAATCAATCTCTACTGAATTAAATCAATTATTAATCCAAGCAGAACAGCGTCGACAAAAGCTGCAGGATGAATTCATTGCGGTGGATACGGTATTCTTAGCGTTGCTTGATTTGAATAATAATGAATTTGCTAATTTTTTAAAACAGCAGGGAGTAACTGCTAAAAAAGCATTAGAGAAGATTGAAGAATTTCGTGGAGGTGAAAAAGTGACGTCCAAAGAACAGGAAAGCGGATATAAAGCACTAGAGAAATATGGTACGGACTTAGTAAAACGTGCGCATAACGAGAATCCCGATCCGGTGATTGGTCGGGATGAAGAAATCTTAGACGTAATTCGAATTTTATCACGGAAAACCAAAAATAACCCGGTTCTAATTGGAGAACCCGGAGTCGGAAAAACTGCCATTGTCGAAGGATTGGCACAACGAATTGCAAAGGGAGACGTTCCTAGTAATTTAGCCAATAAGACCATCATTTCCCTAGACATGGGGTCCTTAATCGCCGGAGCCAAGTACCGGGGAGAATTTGAAGAACGCTTAAAGACGGTTCTCAAAGAGGTCGCAAAGGCGGATGGCCAGATTATTTTATTCATCGATGAAATTCACACAATCGTTGGCGCTGGCAAGACCGAAGGCAGCATGGACGCTGGTAACTTACTCAAACCAATGTTGGCACGTGGTGAACTCCACCTAATCGGGGCTACGACGTTAGACGAATATCGCGAAAACATTGAAAAGGATAAAGCCTTAGAACGGCGGTTCCAACGGGTTTTGGTAAAGGAACCTTCGGTAGAGGACACGATTAGTATTTTACGAGGGCTAAAGGAACGTTTTGAAATTCATCACGGTGTGCGAATCCACGATAATGCATTAGTGGCGGCAGCCAAGTTATCTAGCCGGTACATTACCGACCGTTATTTGCCAGATAAGGCAATTGACCTGATTGACGAGGCTTCTGCAAAGATTAAAGTGGAAATGAACTCAAACCCTACCGAACTTGATCAAGTTAACCGCCAGTTGATGCGGCTGCAGGTTGAAGAACGGGCGTTAAAAAACGAAACGGATGAAGAATCCGCAAAACGCTTAAAGGCACTGCAAAAGGAATTGGCAACTACTAAAGAGGAAAAAGTTAAGTTAGAATCTCGTTGGGCGGCCCAAAAAGCGGAAATTAAAAAAATCAGTGATAAGAAAAACGAACTTGATAAGGCAAAACATGACTTACAAGAAGCTGAAAGTGCCTACGACTTAGATCGGGCAGCGGTTCTCCAGCATGGTACCATTCCAACTTTGGAAAAAGAACTGCAGGATTTAGAAAATGAGTCTGAAAACACTCACCAAGAATGGCTTGTTGAAGAGTCGGTTACTGACAGAGAAATCGCCCGGGTAATTAGTCAAATGACTGGAATTCCGGTTGCACGGTTAGTAGAAGGCGAAAGGGAGAAACTACTTCATTTAGCGGATAAATTACATCAGCGAGTAATTGGACAAGACGAAGCAGTTCAGTCCGTAGCCGATGCCGTGTTGCGCTCTCGAGCAGGCTTACAGGATCCTAACCGGCCCATTGGTTCATTTATGTTCCTAGGGCCAACTGGAGTAGGGAAAACTGAATTGTCGAAAGCTTTAGCTGAGGCTTTATTTGATTCGGAGGACAACATGGTTCGGATTGACATGTCCGAATACATGGAAAAAGAATCGGTTTCCCGGTTAGTGGGAGCTGCACCAGGGTATGTAGGATATGAAGAAGGCGGACAATTAACCGAAGCGGTTCGCCGAAACCCATATTCCATCGTCCTCTTCGATGAAATTGAAAAAGCTCATCCGGAAGTCTTCAATATTTTATTGCAAGTGCTTGATGACGGTCGTTTGACGGATGGCCAAGGGCGAACGGTTAACTTCCGAAATACTATTTTAATCATGACTTCTAATTTAGGTTCGGAATTATTGTTAAAGAACCAGTCGGAAAATTCCATTGACGCAGATATTCGGCAACAAGTTCGCGACGTCTTACAAGGATACTTTAAGCCGGAATTTTTAAACCGGGTCGATGATATCATCATGTTCACGCCGTTAAGCAAGACGGATGTTCGCAAAATTGTTCGAAAATTAGTTACTCAATTATCTGACCGGTTGGCAGACCAAGAGATTAAGTTGAATATTTCAGAACCTGCCCAAGATTACATTGTCCAGCAAGCATATGATCCGGCATATGGCGCACGGCCGCTGCGACGTTACATCGTCAAGAATGTAGAGACGCCATTGGCTAAGGAGATTATTAGCGGACGGGTAAAACCGAAGTCAGCAGTAATGATTGACGTGCTCAATGACCAATTGGTTTTTCAAAATGAAGCCCAAATTAAGTAATGGTTGATAAAACAAAAAACAGGCTGGAATGTAAGTAATTCCAACCTGTTTTTACTTTTTATAGGGTTGCTATCTGGTTAAATTTAAAAGATAGCTCTTTAGCTTAATTACCGGTATTTTTTTGAAAGCCACGGAATTAAGTTAGAGGTGATGAGGGCGGTAATGGCAGCCATCGTACCAATCTCCAGGCTACTGTATGGTAGTACTTCTAGGGCACCACCGATATAACCGAGTACTTCGCCAAAAATAAATGCCCAAAAAATAACTACGATTTGTTTCATCATTATTAATTGACCCCTTTCTCGAACAAAGCTATTCTAGCACAAACTTAAGGGAAAATAAATTAAACTTGAATTTTGGATATGCCTAATACATTTAGTATAATTAAGAAAAACACGGGAGGGAAAATGATGGCTTTTGTACCGCTACATGTCTTAAGTTCGTATAGTTTGTTGACGAGTCCAACAAAAATCGCTGAGCTGGTTAAAACTGCCAAAGATCGTGGTTATTCCGCGATGACCCTCACTGATAATAATACGATGTACGGCGCGATTGAATTTTATCAAGCCTGTTTGAAGAATGATTTAAAACCAATCGTTGGATTGACCATTTGGTTAGATAGTACCCGGGGCATCGACAATCAGTTTGCGTTGGTGTTGCTAGCTAAAAACATTAACGGGTATCATAATTTACTACGGATTAGTTCTGCCAAAATGACGGAAATCTCCGCAAAACCAACACTTACGTTTAATGATTTACGAGCTTATTGGAAAGATTTAGTGGTGATCGTGCCCCCAGTTCGTTCCGAAGTTAATGAACTATTGGAGCGGGGAATGGCTAACGATGCCCAAGCACTAATCGAAGAATATCAACAATCAATTGACTCCCCGGATTTATTTTTAGGAATTAATGGGCAACAGTCTCACGTCATGCGCCAAACACTGACCCAGATGGCGCAGAAAGCAGGGATTGGTTGTTTACCGCTTCCCAGCGTTGAATATTTAAATGAAGAAGATCACTTCGCAACCCAGGTGCTGCGTGACATTGATTCGGGAAAAGTTTTGCAGCATCCGGAACTTTTAGCAAAGGGCGGCGGTAACAACTGGCTGAAGCCCGCGACTGAATTTGTTCGCGAATACGGTCATTTGGTTGATGCCGAAATGCTAACCCAGCTGGATAGGGTGGTTGCCGGAATTAACCTTGAAATTCCAATCGTAAGTCCGCGTCTACCACAGTTTGCAACCCCTAACCAGCAGGATTCATTCACTTATTTGACCCAATTATGTCAGCAAGCATTAACCCAGTTGAAGGAAAATATTCCGGACGCAGAACGTTATCAAGCACGGTTAGATCATGAATTAGCCGTGATTAAAGAAATGGGCTTTGCGGATTACTTTTTAATTATTCACGATGTGGTTCAATTTGCACACCAAAAGCAAATTTTAACTGGTCCAGGTCGCGGATCTGCGGCCGGTTCCTTAGTAGCTTACCTATTGAAAATTACGAGTGTGGATCCTTTGCAATACGGGCTTTTGTTTGAACGTTTCTTGAATCCCGAACGAGCGCAGATGCCTGATATTGATTTAGATATCCCTGATGATCAGCGGGAAGTCGTTTTACAATATGTACACGACCGCTATGGTCACCAACACGTGGGGCAGATTATTACGTTTGGTACTTTAGCTGCTAAACAGGCCATTCGGGACGTTGCCCGTGTATTTGGGGAAATGCCTAATAAAATTAACCAAATTAGCGCACTCATTCCTAATAAATTAAACATCACGTTAAAACAAGCAGCTCAAACCTCTCACCGGTTACGGGATTTTATTGAAAGTTCGCCGAAAAATCGGTTTATGTTTGAGACAGCGTGCCGGTTAGAGGGACTTCCCCGACACTTTTCAACGCATGCAGCGGGAATTGTTTTAAGTCAAGACGAACTGGTGGAAAGCGTGCCGGTTCAAGATGGTAACGAAGGGATGCTGATGAGCCAGTATTCCAAGAATTTTGTTGAGCAAGTTGGCTTATTAAAGATGGATTTCTTAGGACTTCGGAACCTTTCTTTAATGAATAACATTTTAGAACTGGTCCACCGTACCGAACCGCAATTTGAGATTGAAAAGATTGATTTAAACGATCCGCAAACTTTACAGTTATTTCAGCGGGGGGATACTAGCGGAGTTTTTCAATTCGAATCTACAGGGATCCGTAACGTTTTGCGTAAAGTACACCCCACGAACTTCGGACTCGTCGTTGCGGTCAACGCCCTCTATCGGCCGGGGCCAATGGAAAATATTGACCGGTTTGTTAAACGAAAGGATCATCTGGAACCGTATCGGTTTCCTAACCAAATTTTGGAACGGGTTTTAGGTGAGACTTACGGAATCTTGGTTTATCAAGAACAGGTAATGGAAGTGGCCTCCGCGATGGGGGGCTTGAGCCTGGGCCAAGCGGACTTGTTGCGACGGGCAATGAGCAAGAAAAAGCATGCCGTAATTGAGCAAATGCGGACGAATTTTATTCAGGGAGCCGTTCAAAAGGGTTATAGTGAAAAAATTGCCCAACAAGTGTACCGGTATATCGAAAACTTTGCTAACTATGGATTTAATAAATCCCATGCAGTTGCTTACAGTAAACTAGCCTTTCAGTTGGCATACCTTAAAGCACACTATCCTGGTGATTTTTATACGGCATTATTAAATTCCGTGGTGGGCAATGATACGAAAACTAAGACTTACATTCAAGAATTAAAGCGGTTAGGAATTCCTACGTTAGCTCCAGATATTAATCAAAGTAGCGCAACTTATACCTACCAAAATGGTCAAATCCGAATGGGATTTACCGCAATTAAGGGGTTACGCCGCGACTTTATCCAGCATTTATTAGCGGAACGTGAACGGGGTGGACAATTTAAGACGGTTGACGACTGGTTACGCCGAATGGGCAATCAGGGGATTGACGAAGATGTAATTGATAAATTAATTTTTGCGGGAGCTTTGGACAGCTTTGGCTATAATCGGGCGGAACTAGACGAATATTTACCCGAACTGCTTAAGGGGATTACCTTTAGCGGTCAAAATGTGGACCTATTTCAAAAGCTAATGCCGACAATTAAAAGTCGTCCCGATCTACCGCTTGATGAGAAGTTGGATCGGGAAGAAGAATTACTTGGAACTTATGTTTCAGCTCATCCAGTAGAACGATTTGCGGAATTAATTAAACAGCGCCGTTTTGTCCCAATTCAGCAGTTTAAAGCTGGAGAAAAGGTAACTTCCATAGTTTATATCCGCAGTATTCGCTCAATTCGAACAAAGAAGGGCGAACCTATGGCATTTGCTAAAATCAGTGACCAAACGGATGAGTGCGAAGCGGTAATCTTCCCCCGTGTTTACCAAGCCACCCAACTTTTAGAAAGTAAACGAGTACTGCAGTTAACGGGCAAAGTTGAGCAACGAGAGGACCAGCTCCAGCTAATTGTTGATCAGATTGAAGCACCTCGACAAATTGCACATGGGCAAACGCACTGGCTAATTAAAGTACCCAGCCGCAAAAATCCCGCAGATTTCCAAAAGAGATTATTCGGGATGTTCAAAGAGTACCATGGTAAAGTTCCGGTTACCTTGGTTTACCGAGATACCAATCAGCAACGAGCACTATCCGAAAAATTTAGTTTACAAGGAACACCCGAAGTGAAGAAAGCGTTTGAAAATTTACTTGGAACAGATCAAATTTCATTGGTTGAAAAATAAAACGTGTATTAAAGCACTTACATTGAAAGAATTGGCAAAATGGTACAGACAACTGATTTTAAAAGTGATAGAATCAACAATGAAGTTTTGAAAAAACTCAATATTTCTATTTGAGGTGAAAAAATGAAGCGTATTGGTATCATGACAAGTGGTGGGGATGCTCCGGGCATGAACGTAGCCATCCGCGCCGTTGCACGAAAGGCCATAAGCTCAGGTCTTGAAGCTTATGGAATAAATTATGGTTTCGCTGGTTTAGTAGCTGGTGATATTCATGAATTCAAGGCAACGGATTTAGATGACATGGTTTCGCAAGGCGGAACTATGCTGTACTCAGCCCGTTACCCTGAATTTGCTCAAGAAGAAAGCCAATTAAAGGGTATCGAACAACTTAAGAAGTTCGGTATTGATGCGTTGGTTGTTATTGGTGGAGATGGTTCATACCACGGTGCTCTTCGCTTAACAGAACACGGATACAATACAATCGGCCTTCCAGGAACGATCGATAATGACATTCCGTTTACCGACTTCACTATTGGTTTTGACACCGCATTGAATACTGCAGTAGACGCGATCGATAAGGTCCGGGATACTGCTAAGAGTCATCAACGGGTGTTTGCGGTTCAAGTAATGGGTCGCCACGCTGCTGATATTGCTCTTTGGGCAGGAGTTGCTTCGGGAGCTGACGCAGTGATTGCACCAGGTTTTGATTACGATGTGGAAGCAATTGCTAACAAGCTTAAGAGAAACCGTGCTAACGGTAAGGATTATGGAATCATCGTAATTGCTGAAGGCGATGCAAACTCTGAAGCTGCTCCAGAGTTTATTAAAAAGCTTAAGCAATATGGTGACTTCGACGCTCGTGCTACGGTAATTGGCCATGTTCAACGCGGGGGCGTTCCATCTGCTAAGGATCGTGTCCTAGCAAGTAAGATGGGTGCTTATGCTGTTGAACTACTTCTTGAAGGCAAGGGTGGTTTAGCGGTTGGAATCTTGGATAACAAGGTTCAAGCACACGACATCACGGACTTGTTTGATGCAAAACATCAAGCAGACGACTCACTTTACCAATTAAGTGAGGACTTATCGTTCTAATTTTTTATTTTATTAATTTGGTATAAAATGATCTAAAAGATCTTTTATAATTTAAAATCAAGGGAGAGATTCTGTAATGAAGAAAACCAAGATTGTTTCAACACTTGGTCCTGCAAGTACATCAGTTGACACGATTGTTAAGTTAATCGAAGCTGGTGCAAATATTTTCCGTTTTAACTTTTCACATGGTGACCATGAAGAACATTTAGGCCGCTACAACATGGTTAAGGAAGCAGAAAAGATTACTGGTAAATCAGTAGGTATTTTGCTTGACACAAAGGGTGCTGAAATTCGGACAACCGTCCAAAAAGATGGTAACCAAGAATATCACACAGGGGATAAGGCTCGTATCTCAATGGATGCTAGCTTAGAAACTACTAAGGAAAAGATCGCGGTTACATACCCTGGTCTTTACGACGATGTTCATGTTGGTGGACACGTTCTCTTTGATGATGGATTACTTGATTTTAAGATTGACGAAAAAGATGACGAAAACCGCGAATTAGTTGTGCATGCTACAAACAACGGTGTCCTTGGTTCACGTAAGGGTACTAACGCTCCTGGCGTATCAATCAACTTACCAGGTATTACTGAAAAAGATGCTAGCGACATTCGCTTTGGTCTTGAATCAATGAACATTAACTACATTGCTGCAAGTTTTGTTCGTAAGCCTCAAGACGTTCTTGATATTCGTGAATTACTTGAAGAAAAGAACATGGAAGACGTTCAAATCTTCCCTAAGATCGAATCCCAAGAAGGTATCGACAACACTGACGAAATCTTGAAGGTTGCTGATGGAATCATGATTGCTCGTGGTGACATGGGTGTTGAAATTCCAGCAGAAAACGTTCCGTTGGTACAAAAGACATTGATCAAGAAGTGCAACGCACTTGGTAAGCCAGTTATCACTGCTACACAAATGCTTGACTCAATGATCGAAAACCCACGCCCAACTCGTGCGGAAGCTTCTGACGTTGCTAACGCTGTTTGGGATGGTACTGATGCAACAATGCTTTCTGGTGAAAGTGCTAATGGTGACTACCCAGTTGAAGCAGTTGCTACAATGGCTAAGATCGACCAAAAAGCTGAAAATGCTATGGCTGATGACGGTAACCTTCAAATCAATACTTTTGATCAAAGTGACGTTACTGAAACAGTGGCTGCTGCCGTTGCTCGCGCTGCTAAGAACTTGGGCGTTAAGACAATCGTTGCTGCAACTCAATCAGGCTACACAGCACGGATGATTTCTAAGTATCGTCCAGATGCAGACATCTTGGCAATTACTTTCGACGAACGTGTACGTCGTGGCTTGATGGTTAATTGGGGTGTTCACCCAATCGTTGCTGAACGTCCTGCAACTACTGATGAAATGTTCGAATTGGCTGCTAACAAGGCAGTTGACCTTGGCTTTGCTAAGGAAGGCGACTTAATCCTTGTTACTGCTGGTGTACCAGTTGGTGAAAGTGGTACAACTAACATGATGAAGCTTCAATTAATCGGTTCTAAGTTGGCATCTGGTCAAGGTGTTGGCGACGAAACTGTAATTGGTAAAGCAGTTGTTGCTACATCAGCTGACGAAGCTAACCAAAAGGCTGTTGAAGGTGGAATCTTAGTTACAAAGACAACTGACAAAGATTACTTACCAGCAATTGAAAAATCAAGTGCTTTGGTTGTTGAAAATGGTGGTTTGACATCACACGCTGCAGTTGTTGGAATCTCAATGGGTATTCCAGTAATCGTTGGTGTTCAAAACGCTACATCAATTCTTTCTGACGATGAATTAATTACGGTTGATTCACGTCGTGGAATTATCTACCACGGTGCTTCAAACTCACTTTAAGATTTAAAGTGAACCATTAAAGGCTTGGGGTCTAGGACCCTGGGTCTTTTTTTGTGCGCTGGAAAATGAGCGTTTTTCAAGTGAAAAAGCGCCCAATATGAAAAGAAAATAATTTGCTAAATCTTTTTGAAAATACGTTGAAAAACGGGGATTTGCATTTTTCGCCTAAGCCAAAATAGTGTACAATAGTATAATAAATAAACTTTTAGATTAAAAAATGAATGCGAAGCTTCGTTGGGGCTTCGTATTATAATTGAAAAGAAAATTTTTTATGTAAACTGAAAAGTTCGGAGTGAAAATATTGGAAAGCTGGCTTTTTTTAATAGGGATTTTATTAGTTTCTTGGTTGGGAAAAAACCAATCATTAATGATTGCCACAATTGCCGTTTTGCTATTTAAGTTGCTGCCTAATTCTGCTAAACTCTTTAGCATTATTGACAAGCAGGGAATCAACTGGGGAGTGACCATTATTTCAGTAGCAATTTTAGTTCCAATTGCTACGGGAAGAATTGGTATCATGGACTTGATTAACTCATTCAAGTCACCAGTTGGCTGGATTGCGGTCGCTTGTGGGATTTTAGTTTCATTATTGTCATACCAAGGGGTCGGCTTTTTATCTGCTAGCCCAGAGGTGACGGTCGCGTTAGTCATGGGAACGATCATTGGGGTGGTTTTCATGAACGGGATTGCTGCTGGACCAATTATTGCTTCTGGAATAGCGTACTTAATTATTCAATTATTACAAATACAAATTAAATAAACGGGAGAAAACATGGAAACATTATTAGGCAAAAAGATTCAGGCGAAGGTTATTGATGAAAATGACCAATTTTATTTTGCACAGGCTGAAGATGGCCTCACTTATCGCATTGACAAAAGCGAAATAAAGAAGCCTTTAAAAAAGGATAGTAATTTCAGCGGGTTCGCTTACGAAAATGCTAACCACGAGCGTCAAATGACGCGCGAAGCCCCAAAAGCCACTACCGGAAAGTACGGTTGGGGGACGGTGGTTAAGGTTCGCAAAGACTTAGGAGTTTTTGTGGATATCGGTTTAAATAACAAGGACGTGGTGGTTTCGCTTGACGAATTACCAACGGAAACCAAGCTGTGGCCACACGTGGATGATCAGTTACTAGTTTGTCTCACGGTGGATAATAAGGAACGAATGTGGGCACATCCTGCCGATTCCACCGTTTTTAAGGCGATTTCTGTCCGGGCAAATAAAAAAATGATTAACCAGAATGTTACTGCAACGGCATACCGGCTAAAATTAGCCGGAACATTAGTAATTACTGATCAATTCCAACTAGGCTTTATCCATCCTTCAGAACGGGATCGGGAGCCACGTTTAGGTGAAAAGGTTCAAGCACGGGTGATCGGAATTCATCCGGATGGGACGCTGAACTTGTCGTTAAAGCCGCGCAATTACGAAGCGCTTGGCGACGATGCGGCGATGATTTTAGCGTTGTTGCAACACCGTTCGGATGGGCAACTACCTTTTAACGACCACAGTAATCCTAGTGATATCAAAGAACATTTTGGGATTAGCAAGAGTCGTTTTAAAATGGCGATTGGTCACTTGCTTAAGGCAGGCGTAATTGAGCAAACCGCTGATGGGATTGTTTTGAAGGAGCAATAGGTGATGGATGATCTGATTAACGATTATCTCCACGCTCTAAAAGTTGAACGGGGACTTTCAGATAATACAATTGTGAGTTATCGTCAAGAATTGCGCCACTTGCAAAATTTTTTGCAGGAGCAACATATTGCGGATATTAAAGATGTTGATCGTTATACCATCTTGAACTACCTAGATGCTTTAAAACAAACTGGCCGGGCCCGCAGTTCTTCGATTCATACGATTTCAAGTTTAAGGAAATTTTTTAAGTATCTGCTGCTTAATGACCAAATCCAAACGAATCCTATGGTAAATATTGACCCGCCTAAACGGGCACAACATTTACCATCGGTTTTGACCACTGAAGAAGTTGAACGACTGCTTAAAGTGCCCGATACTAGTAAACCTTTGGGAATTAGAGATCGGGCGATTTTAGAAGTGATGTATGCGACCGGTCTACGGGTTAGTGAGCTGATTGCGTTAAATCTAAATGAACTTCATTTAGAGATGGGACTTATTGAGACGGTTGGGAAAGGAAATAAGCAACGGATTATCCCAATTGGGGACGTAGCGATCCAATGGCTAGAACGTTATATTAACGGTCCGCGAAGAGCGTTGCTGGGAGCTAAGCGATACAATGAAATTTTCTTAAACCAGCATGGTCACCCGTTAACCCGACAAGGAGTTTGGAAAAATTTAAAAGCTCAAGTGCAAAAAGCAGGAATCAAGAAAAATATCACCCCGCATACGTTGCGACATTCTTTTGCGACACATTTGTTAGAAAATGGTGCAGATTTGCGTATTGTTCAAGAACTACTAGGACACGCGGATATTTCGACAACCCAAATTTATACGCACATTACTCAACAGCGGTTGGTGGATGTATACGATAAGTACCATCCGCGAGCCTGATAACAGGGGAGCAAAATGTTAGTTAAATATACAGAATCAAAAAGACAAATTGCAATGGGCTTATTGTCAACAATCGATGCGTTTGGTTCAATCGACGTTGTTCAGCAAGTTCTAGAGCGATATACCAAAAAGAATCGGCAAATTTATCTAGAACGTAGAAATGGTACTTACATTGGATTGGTACTAATTGTTTTGGAGGCAGATTGCGTAGTTGTAGAACGGATGGCCTTCATCGCCAATGAAGAAACGGTTTTTAATGAAAATGAAATCTTTCGGTCATTATTGTCGATCTTTCCAGACCGGCGCTTAATGGGCTCTTTAAAAACGAGTGCAATGATTGAAAGGTTTGAAATGGGGCAAGTTGATGAAAGCTAAAGTGTATAACTTACCGGACGTGAAGCTAGCCGATTTTGAGGGGCCGCTCGATTTATTATTACACTTGATTCGTCAATCGCAGATGAGCATTTACGATATCCGTATTTCAGAAATTACAAGCCAGTATTTACAGTATTTGCATACTCAGGAAACTCTGCGATTAAATATTGCCGGAGAATATTTAGTAATGGCGGCGAAACTAACTGAAATTAAGGGAAAAATGCTGTTGCCTCACGAAGAAGATGAAGAATTGGTTGACGAAGATCCCCGAACTGATTTAGTTGACCAATTAATTGAATACCAGATTTTTAAAACGGCCTCTGAAAATTTACGGGACTTAGAAGGCGAACGGCAACGCTCGTTTTCGAGACCTGAGATGGAAATTGACCCCGCAACGGTCACTAGACTAGCACCTGGAATCGAGCTTACCGATTTGCAAAAAGCTTTACAAAAAGTACTTGCTCGGCAAGCATTGTTGGAGCCAGTTTCACGTACGGTACAGACCGAAAAAGTTTCCATCGAAGAACAAATGGATTTTGTGAAGAGAAGGATCCAACAGCGCTCGGTTTGTCGTTTTGAAGATTTGTTTACCATCCGGGTGAACCGGGAAGTGTTGGTTACCACTTTTATGGCAATTTTGGAATTAGCCAAAAACCAGCAAATAAAATTATCACAGGATTCAGCAGACCAATCAATTACAATCAAGATAGGTGAAGTTAATGAACAAGGAACAAAAAGTTGAAGGGCTACTTTTTGTAGCGGGAGCTGAAGGGATTGCATTGGCTAGCCTAGCTGAATTAACCGGCTACGCTAAACCAGCGGTAACCGCCATTTTGGAAAAGTTAGCCGAAAAATATCACCAGGATCCCAATTCGGCGTTAAGCTTGATTCAAACGGGCGGAACCTATAAATTAGTTACCAAACCAGAGTTAGCTTCGCTAATTAAAAAGTATTTTGCTCGTTCCAACCAAGCAGGATTATCGGCGGCAGCTTTGGAAATTTTAGCGATTGTGGCGTATCGGCAACCAATCACCCGGATTGAAATTGATCAGATTCGCGGTGTTCATAGCGGAACTACCTTGCAAAATCTCGTCCTGAGAAATTTGGTTAAGGTTACGGGACGGTTGAACGAACCGGGACGACCGAAAACGTACGGAACCACCGCAGAATTTTTAGACTATTTTGGGTTACAAGATCTTACGGAACTGCCGGCGTTGCCTGAAGATACCGAAAATTCCGCAGAAGATCAAGATAATGAGGATTTATTTTTACAAGAGTTTGAATCGAAAATGACAACCAACAAGGAGTAACTATGGCAGAAGAAAGATTACAAAAAGTAATGGCTGAGGCTGGAGTAGCTTCGCGACGGAAATCGGAAAAGCTAATCGCTGAAGGACACGTTAAAGTTAACGGACGGGTAGTAAAAGAATTGGGCACTAAAGTAGAACAGCATGACCGAATTGAAGTCGACGAGGTGCCTATTCAGCGCGAGCAAAACGTCTATTTCTTATTAAATAAACCGCGCGGGGTAATTACTTCAGTTAGCGATGACAAAAACCGCAAAACGGTCATGGACTTTTTTCCAGACGTTACTGAACGGATTTATCCCGTGGGAAGGTTGGATTACGACACTTCTGGCGCAGTTTTGATGACTAACGATGGTGAATTGGCTAACCGCCTAATGCATCCGAAGTTTAAATTTGAAAAAACATACACTGCTAAGGTCAAGGGACTGGTCAATGGGTCAGCCTTGAAGTGTCTAGAAGAAGGGGTCGTAATCGATCACCGCAAAACTGCTAAAGCCAAGGCCAAGCTGATTAGTACTGATTTAGAAAAAAAGACGTCCATCGTGCAACTAACGATCCATGAAGGGCGGAATCACCAAGTTAAGAAAATGTTCATGGCGGTTGGCCATCCGGTGCAAAAATTACACCGTAATAGCTACTCTTTCTTATCAATTGATGATGTGCAATCTGGAAAATGGCGCGCCTTGAAACTGAGCGAAGTTAAACGTTTGAAACGGTAAACATACAAATGAAACCGGAAGACGGATTAATTTTTTTTGACCGCCATCAAAGTCGCCGACCAAAGGTGATTTTAAATTTGTTGAAAAATAAACTAACGGTATCGGCACTTTATGGCGGCTTAGAATACGGGTTGCTAAATTACATTGGTTTTTGGAAAAAACTGGATCGTCAGGAATTCCTAAATAGTTTAGATCAAGCAGTTAAAATGGGTTACTTAACTGGGGAACGGGATGCGTTAAAGCTAACGGAACGGGGGGCACAGCAACAAAGTAGAGTTTTGCCGCCACCGGAAGCTAGTTTACGAGTCAAATTTGATCCCGCAATTAAGCTATGGCTAATGGCAACCCAGGTAGTTTCAGAGTATAGTTTTAAAAATACGCGGTACATCCCAATAAGTGAAGACTCTCAGATAAACTTCATGGTAAAAAAGTGGTTTGCCAACTGGAAACAAAGTGAAACGTCCCGTCCAAAATTGGTTCAGGAATACCAACAGGCGTTGGGTGCACTCTGTGAGCAATTACCTAAAGAAGAAGCCGACTGGTTCGTAAACTACTTACCCAACCATCACGACTTGGGATTAACGGTGGAGCAGCTTGCCCGGGTTAATAACGTTAGTCCATTTCAAATGGAATTACGGTTACGCTTAATTTTTAGGAAAATTTTTAGCTCGGTAATTAATAATCAAGTGACGCCCTTCAATCAATTAATTGGAATGGTTATGCAACCCTCCGTTTTGCCAAAAAGTACGTGGCAAACTTTGCAGCTATTACAGAAGGGCTATAATATAGAGAAAATTGCAGAATTGCGGCGGGTGAAAATTAATACTGTAAAAGAACACTTACTGATGATGGCAATCTTGCTGGATAATTTTCCCTACCAACAATTTTTAAGCCCTGGTGTTGCGCAAATGGAAATTGCGGGGGTTGATTTTCAAACTGCGTTACAAGAATATCCTGAGCTGACCTTTTTTGATTTTCGGCTTAGCCAAATTAGATTTATTAAGGAACGGCAAAGACAATGACAATTTCGGACCAATTAATTTATGATAAATTGAAGGACCGCTTTGGATTTCAGGAATTTCGGCCCGGACAGTTGGAAATTTTACATAAATTGCTGGAAGGGCGAAGTACGCTAGCAATTTTGCCGACGGGAGCCGGTAAAACCTTAATTTACCAGATGTATGGTTTACTAGTCCCCGGAACGGTAGTGGTGGTTTCCCCATTGTTATCCCTTATTAAGGACCAAATTCAACGGTTGCGTTTGAGTGGCGAGCGTCAAATTGCAGAGCTTACTTCTCAAGTAGCGTTCACCGATCAACTATACGTATTAAACCATTTGGCGGAATATAAATTTATTTTTTTATCACCAGAAAGCTTACAAAAAGCAGAGGTACAAGGGCGAATTGCCCGCTTAAAGATTGCGTTGATGGTCGTGGATGAGGCTCACTGCATTGTGCAGTGGGGGAAGTCGTTTCGTCCGGACTATTTGCGAATTGGGCAAGCCCGTCAGCAGTTTGGAAATCCATTGACGTTAGCGTTAACGGCCACTGCTAGCCGGAACACCCGCTCGGAAATTTTGCGATACCTCGCCTTAAATGTTCAAACAACTGAGCAGTACGTTGCTTCCGTAGACCGCAAAAATATCTTTCTAGATTTTTTGACGACCGATAACGTCGCTGATAAGGAAGAATTGTTATTAAACCTGATCGACCAGCTACCGAGCGCGGGTATTGTGTACTTCTCCAGTCGAAAGATTGCTAGCCAAGTAAGTGAACTAATTAATCGCCAACTTAGGCAAACGGCTGCGCCATACCATGCGGGGATGTCCACCTATGACCGACTACAAGTTCAAAGTCAGTTTCAAAAAAATCAGCTTGACGTGATTTGTGCAACTAGCGCTTTCGGCATGGGAATTGACAAGGCTGATATTCGTTACGTAATTCACTACCACATGCCGGGCGACATTGAAAGCTACGTTCAAGAAATTGGTCGTGCCGGACGCGACGGTAAGTCAAGCGTGGCGATTACGTTGTACGCGACGGGAGATGAATTGATTCCAACTATTTTAAATAGTTATTCACTTCCAAACACTGATGGATTGCCGTTGTCAAATGGTGAACAGCAAACTGAAGAGCAGCAAGCTTTGGTTAATTATTATCGGGAATTTGGTCTAACTGAAAGCCAATTAAAAAAATTATTTAAAAAACAAGCGCAACAAAAGGAACAACAGATTTTAGAAATGTTAAAATTAATTCGGACTACGGGATGTCACCGGCGCTTTTTATTGCAACATTTTGATGAACCATTTACGAAACACGATGAACAATGTTGCGGTTCGATAAGTGATTTCACAGAATTCGGGTTGCAAGAGGCGCATGATTCTAGTAAATTGGCGATGATGGGCTGGAAGGACAAATTAGCACAAATTTTTGCGGCTAACTAGCCTGTTTTACGTAGTCATTCTAAATAAAATATTGTAAAATACATCATATTGGTATGCATTAGGAGGACGAACATTGAGTAGCAAAAACAAGAAAAACAAAAAATCAATCGAAAAGGCTTCGTCAAATGAAGTTACTGAGGAACGAGCTGCTAACGAAAAGGTAGCGAACTCTGAAAATAAGGCAGCTGCTTCCACAACGAATCCTAAGGAATCAGCCCACGCCGAGCAAACAGCTACGAATGAACATGCTGCTGAAGAGCAAGTCGCAAGTAAGTCGGAACGCGGCGAGTTTCATAAGCAAAAAAAGCGGACTAAAACCATTGTAGGTTCGATGATCTGGGTAGTAATCATCTTGGCAATTGCGTCGTTAGCTTATTACATGACCCAACGGCAAGATTTTCAGCAAAAAACTGCAAATACTACAACCACTCAGGTAGCTAAATCAAGTAAGAAAAATTCGGCAAGTAAGGCCAAGTCTTCATCTAAGAAGCATGAAAAGGATGTTTCGTCATCTGCTAGCTCAACATCATCAACGACGAAAAAGAACGATGATAAGTCAAAATCGACAGCAGTAGAATCGTCAGCAAGCTCGTCAACAGCATCCTCAAGCAGTGCAACAACGCAATCATCAAGCAGCGCTAGCTCTGCAGAAGGTGCTTCTTACGCAACGGTCCAAGCTGGTCAAGGAATGTATCGGGTTGCGGTTAACAACGGAATCTCTGTTCAGAAGTTGATGGAATTAAACGGGTTGAACAGTAACTCCGAAATTGAACCTGGACAACAATTAAGAGTAAGGTAGGTCGTTAGTTAGTTTATGGACAAGAAATTACAAATTGCAATTGACGGACCCGCATCAGCAGGGAAAAGTACGGTTGCTAAAATTGTCGCTAAGGATTTAAGTTACATTTACTGCGATACGGGCGCGATGTATCGTGCAGTTACCTTAAAAGCGATGCAAAATCACTTTGATTTAAATGATGAAGAAAAGATCGCGACAATGTTGACAGAAACTAATTTAAATTTTGAACCCGGTGATCCCGTACAAAAGGTCTTTTTGGACGGAAAAGAAGTCACGGAAGCAATTCGGCGAACGGACGTAACCAATGCGGTTTCTACGATTGCGGCTCAAGAACAAGTCCGTAAAGTATTGACGGACTGGCAGCGCGACTTAGCCAAAGATGGCGGAATCGTCATGGATGGCCGCGACATTGGTTCAGCAGTATTACCAAATGCCGAAGTTAAAATTTTTCTCGTGGCTAGTGTCCAAGAACGGGCCGAACGTCGCTATAAGGAAAATATTGCAAAAGGCATGGATACAGATTTGGAACAATTAAAGAAAGAAATTGAAATTCGGGACCACAAAGATTCTACCCGAGAAATTTCACCACTCACTAAAGCTGCTGATGCAATCGAGGTAGACACTACTGCCATGTCGATTGAAGAGGTGGTACAGAAGATTTTAGACATTGTTCATGAAACTGTATTCAGAAAGTAACAACAATTACTAGCAATTATGCAATTTTTTCGATATCATATAAGTATAAGTGCTGTAAAAGGGGGATTATTCGGATGGCCGAAAATGATGTTAATCAAAACAGTGATTTACTCAACGCAATTAATAGCGTTGAAGAAGTAAAAGTTGGTGACGTAGTTACTGGCGAAGTACTTGATATTGATGACGATCGTCAAGTGATCGTGGGAATTCAAGGTGCTGGTGTGGAAGGTGTCGTACCTTTACGTGAACTTTCTACGCAACATATCGACAATATTAATGACGAAGTAAAAATTGGTGATGAACTAGAACTTGTAGTTATTTCACGGATTGGTGACGATAAGGAAGGTGGCAGTTACCTACTTTCTCGTAAGCGTCTATTAGCTCGTAAAGTTTGGAAAGAAATTGAAGAAAAGGCTGCTAATGGCGAAGAACTTGAAGTACCAGTTACTCAAGTAGTTAAGGGTGGTTTGGTAGTTGATGCTGGAGTACGTGGATTTATTCCTGCTTCAATGATTGAAAACCGCTACGTTGATGATTTAAATGCTTATAAGGGTCAAACTCTTAAAGTTAAGATTATCGAAATCAAGCCTGAAGACAATCGTTTGATTCTTTCACACAAGGCGGTTATCAATGCTGAACGTGCTGAAAAACGCCAAGAAGTATTAAGCTCATTGCAAGAAGGCGAAGTCGTTACTGGTAAGGTAGCTCGTCTTACAAACTTTGGTGCCTTTGTTGACCTTGGTGGAATTGACGGACTTGTTCATATTTCAGAAATTTCATACGAACGGGTTGAAAAACCTTCTGACGTTCTTAAGCCTGGTGAAGAAGTTCAAGTTAAGGTTTTAAGTGTTGATCCAGAAAGAGAACGGATTTCACTTTCAATCAAACAAACCCAACCAGGACCTTGGGAAAATATTGCTGAAAAAGCTCCAGTAGGTGCTGTTTTAGATGGTAAAGTAAAACGGTTAACGGATTTCGGTGCATTCGTTGAAGTCTTCCCTGGTGTTGAAGGATTAGTTCACATTTCTCAAATTTCTCACAAGCACATCGCTACTCCAGCAGATGTACTTGAAGAAGGTCAAGACATTAAGGTTAAAGTACTTGAAGTACATCCAGAAGAACGCCGTTTGGCATTATCGATCAAAGCTTTAGAAGAAGCTCCAAAGAGTGAAAAGAAAGCTTCTAAGGCTCCAGCAACTGACTACAGCAAGGATATGCCAGAAGAAACAACTGGTTTCACACTAGGTGATATCATTGGTGATAGCCTTAAAGATTCAGATAAATAATTCAAAAAATTGTTAGGATTAATAATTTAACATGTCGAGTGCTAGATTATGCCTATCAACTCAGTTAGAAAGGCCTTGGCGGAGAATGATAGTCTGTCCAAGACCTTTTTAATGTTGTATTTAGAAAGGGGGCCAATTGATGGGAAATCCAACTGTAGCAATTGTCGGTCGACCAAACGTCGGAAAATCAACCATTTTTAACCGAATTGCGGGGGAACGAATCTCCATTGTGGAAGATACTCCGGGAGTAACCCGAGACCGAATTTATACCCATAGCGAATGGCTAGGTCGGAAATTCAACCTAATTGATACTGGCGGAATTCAAATTGGTGAAGAACCATTTTTAGAAGAAATTCGGGATCAAGCCGAATTGGCAATTAACGAAGCGGACGTAATTATTTTTATCGTAAGTGTTCGGGAAGGCGTTAGTGACGCGGACGAAGCGGTTGCTAAAATTTTATATAAAGCCGATAAGCCGGTTATTTTAGCGGTTAACAAAGTCGATAACCCGGAATTACGCCAAGATATTTATGACTTTTACAGCTTAGGTTTTGGTGACCCGTACCCATTATCCGGAAGCCACGGACTAGGTTTAGGGGACCTGCTAGACGCAGTCATCGCTAATTTTCCAGAAAAAGAAGCGCAAGAAGATGACGAAGCAATCCGCTTTAGTTTAATTGGGCGGCCTAACGTTGGAAAATCTTCATTAGTTAACGCAATTTTAGGCGAACAACGGGTAATTGTTTCTGACATTGCGGGAACGACCCGGGATGCAATCGATACGCGATTTACAAGTAATGGTGACGAGTTTGTAATGGTCGACACCGCTGGAATGCGGAAAAAAGGGAAAATTTACGAAAACACTGAACGCTATAGTGTGATGCGGGCAATGAAAGCCATCGACAACAGTAACGTAGTTTTGGTAGTACTAAATGCTGAGGAAGGTATTCGAGAACAGGATAAGCGGATTGCGGGTTATGCCCACGAAGCGGGCCGGGCAATCGTAATCGTGGTAAATAAGTGGGATAAGCTAAAAAAGGATAACCATAGTTTATCTAACTTTGAACAGTCAATTCGCCAAGAGTTTGCCTACCTCAGCTATGCACCAATTATCTTTGTTTCTGCCGTTACAAAACAACGTTTATCGCAACTTCCCGCATTAATCAAACGGGTCGATGAAAATCACCGCCGTCGAGTGCAATCATCCACCTTAAACGACGTGTTGATGGATGCTATTGCAGTTAACCCTACACCTAGTGAGAACGGCAAACGTCTACGGGTTTACTACGGTACGCAAGTTAGCATACAGCCGCCAACTTTCGTGATTTTCGTTAACGATCCGGACTTAATGCATTTCTCGTACGAACGCTTCTTAGAAAACAAAATTCGCGAAGCATTCGACTTTGAGGGAACACCTGTGCATTTAATTGAACGTCGTCGGAAGTAATTCTTAAATAAGTATTATAGATGCTCTTTTTAATGCAAAAAGCGCAAAAAAGCTTGTCACAGCAGACTCTGTGTGATATATTTCAAGTTGAAATAATAACAGATTATTGTTTCACCGTTTTTGATTTTTCAAAAATGACAAAACACCTTGTTTTGATAAACAAAATTCAGGAGGTGAAATATACATGGCAAACAAAGCAGAATTAGTTGAAAATGTTGCTAAGAAGACTGGTTTAACCAAGAAGGATGCAACAGCGGCTGTTGAAGCTGTATTTGGCTCAATTCAAGATGACTTGAAGAAGGGCGACAAAGTTCAATTGATCGGTTTCGGTACTTTTGAAGTACGTAATCGTGCAGCTCGTAAGGGTCGCAACCCACAAACTGGTAAAGAAATTGAAATCGCAGCAAGCAAAGTTCCAGCATTCAAGCCTGGTAAGGCTTTGAAGGACGCTGTTAAATAAGCGGATTTCTGAACTTGGGTCAGCATAGCTCTGTTATGCTGGCTTTTTGTTTGCCTGTAAAAATTATGAATAACGAAGAAGCAAATTACTCTAAAAGAGCATTAGATGCCTTAGAATCGGGACAAATTGACGAATTCAATCGGTTATACGGTTGGGCGTTGAGAAAAGACGATGACGAGACCCTTTATAACCTAGCTGGGGAACTGTATGCTTTGGGGTTTGATGGCAAGGCACTCCGGATTTATGAAAAATTGATCGAACGATATCCTGGTGATCATGAATTACCGGTATTGGCTGCTGAAATTTTGGTGGACCAAGGAGAAAATGATCGTGCTCTAGCGAACCTAGAAAAGATTCCTGAAGATTCTGAATTTTACGTGTCGGCATTGATGGTGGAAGCCGATCTTTATCAAACTGAAGAATTATACGAGGTTTCGGAAAGAAAACTTTTAGCTGCTGAGCAACTTGCCCCAGACGAACCGGCAATTCAATTAGCCTTAGGGGAGTTGTACTACACAATGCAAGACTATCCTAAGGCCGTCACGTACTACCTCAGGCTGATTAAGCAAGGGATCCCTATGATGAGCCAAATCAACATTGTCGAGCGTTTAGCGGCTTCCTATGCGGCTTCTGGCAAGTTTGAAAAGGCAATCGCTTATTATGAACAGATTCATGATGAAGACTTGACTCCCGATATTTTAATGCAGGAGGGAATTACCTATCTGCAGCTTAATGAAGTGCAACGCGCGCAGACGGTGTTAGAGAAAGTTGTCGACATGGACTCATCGTATAGCAGTGTCTATCCGTACTTGATTGATGCGTACCGCCGCGATGAGGAATGGGATAAGGGCTTAACCGCTGCACAAGAGGGGTTAGCGGCTGACCAATATAACCCGGACCTGTATTTGCTGGCTGCTGAAATGGCTGAGCACGCCCATGATGACGAGTTAGTTGAGAAGTACCTACAAAAAGCTGTAGAATTGGCTCCAGATAATCAGGCAGCCATAATTCGGATTACCGATTTTTATAATCGCCAAGGTCGTTACGCAGAAACTTTAAATTACGCGACGGACGAAATCACGGATGCCCAATTAAATTGGAACGTGGCGCTTGCCGAGTGGAAAACGGAAGACTTTGCGGGAGCACAGAAGCATTTTAGTGCTGCTGCGAATGATTTGGCTGATTCTGCGCCGTTCTTGCTAGATTGGTACCACTTCAGTAAAGAAAATGGTCAACTTGAACAAGCGGTAGACGTAGCGCGGAAGTATGTCAAATTGGTCCCAACCGATTTGAATATGCAAGATGAATTAGCAGATTTGGAGGTGCAGGGTTATTAATCGTTGGCAAGATAACTTTAAGATTAAAGATTGGGCGCCTAAATTTAACAAAAAGATGGTCGAGGTTATGCGTAAAAACCAATTTACGGCAGAACAACCGGCGGACTTTACGAAATTTAACGACGCAAGTTTTAATGAACAACAAACGTTAATGAAAAATGTGATTGCCAAAAATTACCAAATTAAACTACTCACTAGTTTTAACGAACGAACCGTTTACGGAGTCGTTGGTAAAAACGCAACCGGTCAGTTTTTCTATGCGCTAGACAAGAATCTTCCGGAAAAAATTTCGACCGCGGAGTTAAAAACATTGCTCTAAAATGCTCTTAGCTATGTTATAGTTTTATTACACAAGGCTAAAGGAGTGATTGGAAGAATGGCAAATTCGGTATATTTAGCAGCACCTTTCTTCAGTGATTTACAAATTGAACGGGTACGGAAGGTTGAAGAACTTTTAAAGAAAAATTCGACGATCGACGGTGATAACATCTACGTTCCAATGGATCACCAATACGAAGCAGAAAAGTTTGGTACTTTTAAGTGGCAAGTTGGCGTATTTGAAGCTGACGTTCGTCAAGTTCGTAAATCAGACGTGGTGGTTGCAATTCTTGATTATGCTAAGCAAGATGAAGAAGTGATTTCAGATCCTGGAACGGTATTTGAAATTGGCGCCGCATTTGAAAATGGCAAACCAGTTATTTTAGTTCAATTTGACGACACCGACAAGATTAACCTCATGTTGGCTCGTAGTCATGCAGCATTCTTCCATGGAGAAGATATTAAAAATTTAGCTACCTATGATTTTAATGAGTTAACTCCGAAGTATTCTGATTTAACGGTATTTTAAAGGTTAGGCAGCGGTAATAAAAATGCAGAAATTGCCAATTGGCGACTTCTGCATTTTTTTGTATTATTCAGGTTGTTTATCGGAATCGTAAGTGAATCCTTCACCAATGGCTTCGTGAACGTCGATTACGGAAGTAAACGCGCGGGGGTCGACGCGTTCAATAATTCGTTTAGCTAAGTTGAGTTCGTTAGGGCCGATTACGCAATAAACCATCTGGTGTTCGCTATTAGAATACGCGCCCGTCATTTTTATGTAACTAGCACCACGACCGAGCTCATTCATAAGGGCTTCTGCAATTTCTTCATTTTGGTCACTGATAATGATTAAGCCGTGGCCCGCGTAAGCTCCGACTTGGGTCAGGGAAACTAAGCGGGAGAAAACGTAGGCAGCTAGTAACGTGTACATCATATGCAAGACGTCAATGTAGCAAAGCGAAATGGTTAAGACAACCGCATCAAGCGCGAAAAGGGTGTGTCCCATTGCAATTCCGCGGCGCTTTTCCAAAATTCGGGCAACGACGTCGGTTCCACCGGTAGTTCCACCAAAACGGTAAACGACCCCGCTTCCGAAACCACCGGCGATCCCGGCGAGAATCCCGGCAATGAACATGTCGTGATGAATATCCAAGCTAATGGGGATGCGTTGCCAAAAGTACAACCAAAACGAAAGTGCTAACGTTCCAAAAATTGTGTAAATTAAGGAACGCTTACCCAAAAAGCGGTAACCAATTAAAATTAAGGGAACGTTGATTAACAGCGTGGAAAGCGCGGGATCAATCCCAAACAAGGCCCGCAATATCAGAGTTACCCCGGTGATCCCACCCTCCGCGAGGTGATTGGGGATGTTAACCACGGCAAGGCCAAGCCCGTACAGACAACAGCCTAGCGTAATCATGACGAAATCTAACAACCGAATTGATTCATCTTTTTGCATAAACAACCTCCTTATCCTTATGCAGTACTTGCAAATATCATACCATAGAAGTGGAACTTCCTTTTCAAAATCAGGGTGGTTTCTGGTAGTATTAAATGTGGATTGGATGTGAGAATGGTGCAGTTAGAAAAAATGCCACAAGAGTTTGAAGAAGCACGAAACGTGTTACAACAAATCGAAGAAGCTGGATATGAAGCTTATTTTGTGGGCGGTAGCGTCCGGGATACGTTGCTTGGTAAGCCCATTCACGACGTAGACATTGCGACGAGTGCTTATCCCGCTGAAATTAAACAAATTTTTAAACGAACCGTTGATACGGGAATCGAACACGGAACCGTAATGGTTTTAACTGGAGAACATAGTTACGAAATCACCACTTTTCGAACGGAAAGTGGTTACCAAGATTTTCGGCGGCCTGATCAGGTTACGTTTGTCCGGTCACTAAAGGAAGACTTAATGAGGCGCGATTTTACCATTAACGCCTTTGCCTTACGGGAAGATCGAACCGTTATTGACGTTTTTGACGGTTTAACCGACCTTAAACAGCAGAAAATTCGCGCGGTCGGGGACCCTAAGGCACGTTTTCACGAAGATGCTTTACGAATGATGCGCGGAGTCCGGTTTGCTAGTCAATTAGATTTTGTGATCGAACCGCAAACGTTGGCGGCCATTAAAATGAATAGCAGTTTGTTGGCTAAAATCTCGGTGGAACGAACCCTAGTAGAGTTTCAAAAGATGATGCTAGGAACTAATCCTAACCGGGGGTTAGCTGATATGGTTGCCACGCGGCTCCATGAGTACTGTCCAGGATTAGCCGGTAAGGGAGCCGTACTGCAAGAATTGCTAGCTTATCCGCTAAGCCAGTTAGAAAACGAAACCCAAATTTGGGCGCTTTTAGCGTGGATGTTGCAGCTACGCGGCGCACAAATTAACCGCTTTTTAAAGCAGTGGAAGACCTCTAACGAATTGATTCGCCACGTTACGGCAACCGTTCGGGTACTTAGCATGCTGGATAGTACCGGGGTGGATCGGATAATTTTATTTGAAGCTGGTGCTAATAACGTCGCTAACGCAGTCCGGGTGGCGCAAATTTTAGGCCATGATGCACAGGGATGGTTGGACACTTACCAAACGCTACAAATCAAATCATCTAAAGAATTAGCGGTAACTGGTAAGGACTTGATTGCAAACCAGATCGTCACTCCGGGACCCCAAATGGGGCGGATTTTAAACTCCTTAAAAACTATGGTGATTAACGATCAATTACCGAACCAACCAGAAGCATTGTTTACAGCAGCACGAAAATTAGGGAAAGATGATTGAGAATGAAAACATTAAAGGCTAAAAATTTAACCAAAACATATGGGGAAAAGCAACTTTTTCAGTCGATTAATTTCACCATCAACGAAAATGATCGGATTGGGTTGATCGGGACGAACGGGTCAGGAAAAACCAACCTCTTAAACGCGGTCGCTGGGATTGATCCGGCTGATAGCGGCGAGTTTGAAGCTCCCAACGATTACCGAATTGCCTACTTAAAGCAAAGCTCGGAGATTAACCAATATGAAACGGTTCGGGACTTTATTTATAGTGGGGCCCAAGAAGTTTTTCGGGTAATCAAACGTTACGAGCAAGTTTTAGCTCAATATACTGATAATCCCACTTCAAATACGATTTTTGAGAAGTTTACTAAAGCTGAAGATGAAATGAACCGGCTGGACGCCTGGAATACCGAAAGCAATATCAAGACAATCTTAACGCAACTCCACGTGGATATGCTGGATGCCCCAATTAACCAACTATCAGGGGGCCAGGTGAAGCGAATTGCGTTAGCACAGGCTTTATTAGAACCCGCGGATTTATTGCTACTGGACGAACCCACTAACCACTTGGATTTTGACTCAATTGAGTGGCTAGAAAAGTATTTAGCCGATTACAAGGGCGCCCTTTTACTAGTTACCCACGACCGGTATTTCTTAGATCGGGTAACCAACCACATCTGGGAACTAAGCTTCGGTCACCTGTACGAATATGAAGGTAATTATGCTAAATACGTGGAACAAAAGGCGTTACGCGAACAGCAAAATGAAGCTAGCCAAGAAAAGAAGTACAAGCTTTATAAGCAAGAGCTGGAATGGATTAAGCGGGGTCCTAAAGCCCGGGGAACAAAGCAACAGGCTCGAATTAACAAGTTTGAGAAACTTGATCAAGACGTGCACGCGCCTAAGGAAATTGACCAAGACGTTGAGATTGGACTAACCCAACAACGGTTAGGTAAAAAAGTTATTGAAATTAAGCACCTTGATTTGCAAGTGGGGGGCCATCCGATTGCCCGTGACTTTACCAAGTTAATTCAAGCTGGCGACCGAATTGGGATTACCGGGGCCAATGGTGCGGGAAAATCTTCCTTCTTGAATGCGATAGCCGGAAAGCTCCCCATCCAAGGCGGGACGATCGACATTGGCGAAACGGTTAAAATTGGCTATTATACTCAGAAGATGGAGCCCATTCCAGAAGACAAACGGGTAATTAATTACATCAAGGAAATTGGTCAAGAAGTTGTTAACCGGGACGGTGAAAAAATTAGCGTTACCAGTTTATTAGAGCAATTTCTTTTTCCGAAGTTTATGCATGGAAGTTTAATTAAAAAACTTTCAGGTGGTGAAAAGCGCCGGTTGTACTTAATTAAGGTTCTCATGCAACAACCCAACGTCTTATTACTAGACGAACCGACGAACGATTTAGATATTGCCACCTTAACCGTATTAGAAAACTACCTTGAACATTTCAACGGGACCGTTTTAACGGTATCTCACGACCGCTATTTCCTTGATAAGGTTAGCGATCAATTGTTAATTTTTGATGGTAACGGGCAGATTGAACAATACACTGGTCAAATTAGCGACTACCTTAAACAGCGGGCGCAAACCACGTCTACTAGCGCTACCGCGGCTAAGCCTCGGACGGAACCAACTTCCGTGGCCAAACCAAAAAAGAAGAAAAAAGAACCTATGCCGAAGAAAAAGAATGGCAGACAATTGAAGCAGAAATTGATAAACTAGAACAAAAATCTAAAACAATTACCGAACAAATGAACGAATACGCTGCGGATTATGGCAAACTATCGGAACTTCAGGCTGAACTCAACCAGGTATCCGATGAGTTAGAGAATAAAATGGCGCGCTGGGAGTATTTGGAAAGTTTTGAAGAAGGGGAGTAACGGGATGCTCGAAGAACAATACCTGAACCTAGAAAGATACGTCTTAGAAAATGGTCACCAAAAAAGTGACCGGACACAAACGGGAACCTTGAGTACCTTTGGCTACCAAATGCGGTTTGACCTCAGTGAAGGGTTCCCCCTGTTAACTACCAAACGGGTGCCGTTTGGCTTAATTAAAAGCGAGTTGATGTGGTTTTTGAAGGGCGATACGAATATTCGCTATTTGTTACAACACAAGAACCACATTTGGGACGAATGGGCCTTTAAAAAATGGGTAGAGAGTGCCGAATACGATGGGCCAGATATGACCAATTTTGGGCACCGCTCCTTGATCGACTCGAATTTTAACGCACAGTATCAAGTGCAAAAGGATCGTTTTACCAAGTTAATCTTGGAAGACGACGCCTTTGCTGCTAAGTACGGCGATTTGGGGAATGTGTACGGTAGTCAATGGCGGGCTTGGAAAACTAGTACTGGAGAAACTATTGACCAAATTGAAAACGTGATTGATTTGATTAAGAACCATCCTGATTCTCGCCGAATGATCGTGACCGCTTGGAATCCAGAGGATGTCCCAACGGCTGCTTTGCCACCGTGTCACTCGTTATTCCAATTTTACGTGGCTGATGGCAAGCTGAGTTGTCAACTTTACCAACGTAGCGGGGATATTTTCCTCGGGGTGCCGTTTAACATTGCTAGTTACGCATTGCTAACGGCGATGATTGCTAAAACTTGTGGCCTAGAAGTTGATGAATTTGTGCATACCCTTGGGGACGCGCATATTTACAGTAACCATATTGCCCAAGTTAAGGAACAATTAACTCGGGACCCTCGTCCGGCTCCGCGGTTGAAATTTAACCAAGTTCACGAAAATATTTTTGATTACGAACCAGCCGACATTGTGGTAGAAGGCTACGATCCACATCCTGCCATTAAGGCTCCGGTAGCTGTTTAAAAAATTAGGAGATTTGCATGATTACAATGATTTGGGCGGAAGATGACCGTCATGGAATTGGTCGGCAGCAATCCATCCCGTGGCACATACCGGATGATATGGCTTTTTTCCGACAAACTACGCTGGACCATTCGGTAATTATGGGTCGCAAGACTTTTGAGTCGATTGGTCGTCCGTTACCGCGTCGAACAAATCTGGTACTAACTCACCATCCGGAACATTTGCCCTCGGAAGTTCGGGGATTTTCTTCTTACGAAGAACTGTTAGCTAGCCTTACGAAAACAGAAAAGCATTTCGTAATTGGTGGGTCAGCGGTATATCATAAGTTAATGCCGGTTGCGGATGAATTATTGATCACTAAAGTAACTGGCGACTTTCAATGCGACGTATTTGCTCCCGTGGTGGATAAACAAAAGTTTACTTTACAGGAAGAACGTCCGGGAAAGAGTGTACCTGGAGTTCCAGACCACGTTTTTCAGCAATGGATCAGGCGTAATTAATTTTGGGAAAAATTAACTATAAAATAGCCATGACGAAAGAGAGTGGGACAAAAGTCGGGTAATTTGCGAGCATTAGCTGAAAATTGACCATGATGCCTGAATTGGGCATGATGGTCAATTTTTGGTTAAGCGGAACCAACTGACTTTTGGCACAGGTTTTGGCTCTCTTGAAGTCAAAACACCAAAACAACTTTTTAAGATCCTTTTCATCCTTGAAAAGCATTTTATTATTTTTTCCCAACCTTTTTATTAAAAAACGGCATTATTCAGCCAAAAATCAACAGAGATTGTTATAATGATATTATTAAGCAAGCGAGTTTTACTAACTTAATTGAAAGTGTTAATTGACGTTGGTTGGCTCGTAATAATTATGATACAAGGGAAAGTGGAAGCATATGACTCAAATTAAAATTGTCACCGATTCATCCTGTGGTGTAACGGATGAAGAAATCAAAAAATATAATATTTCAATCGTACCATTGAGCGTGATGATTGATGACACCGTATACGTGGAAAGGGAGACCATTTCTAACGAAGAATTTATTCAAAAGATGGCCGAGTCAAATTCACTCCCTAAAACTAGCCAACCACCGCTAGGTAAATTCGTTGAGATGTTTGATCGGTTAGGTGCGGATGGCAGTCAGGTGATTAGTTTTAATATGCTTGCGGCCATTAGTGGGACGGTACACACTGCGCAACAAGCTGCTGAACTAAGTAAGTCCGACGTGACGGTGGTGGATAGCCAGTTTACCGATCGGGCACTAGCCTTCCAAGTTATTGAAGCAGCTAAAATGGCCCAAGCTGGAGCAACCAAAGAAGAAATTCTGGAACGTGCTGCCTACATTCGCGACCACACTAAACTTTATTTAGGTATCGTTAACCTTGAAAACTTAGTTAAGGGTGGCCGACTTAGTAAGGTTAGTGGAATGCTTGGCGGATTGTTAAATATCAAGCTGCTTTTGCAAGTAAAAGATGGTAAATTAGACATTGCTAACAAAGTTCGTGGTATGAAGGCCATGAAGAAGATCTGGCTTGATATTTACGAAGAAATGAAACAAAGCGGTAAAATTAAGTCAGTCGGGATTTCACATGTGCATGCTGATGAAATGGTTGAAGATATGAAGAAGCACGTTGGCGAGCTTTTCCCTGTGAAGGATATTGTGGTTCGTGAAACGGTGCCAATCATTGCTACCCACACTGGCATGGGCGCATTTTGTTTACTATATTACAGTGAAGACTAACCTTTAGGGCTAAAATCGAATAAGCGGTTTTGGCCCTAATTTGGTTTAAGAGTGAGGAAAAATGAAAAAAGTTTTAAAGGAAATTGTGTTTAGCATCGTGGGGGTGCTGTTAATCACAACGGTTTTTTTGTGGGCCATGGGTTTTTTCAAAAGCTCGCAGCCTAGCCACTCGCCAAATCCTACCCCAACTGCCGTTAAAAAGAGCGTGAAGCTCAAAGCTAAGCAGCCACAGCCTGCAACGTCGCAAGTAAAGATTCTGGCGCTAGGAGACTCGCTAACCCAGGGTGTGGGAGACACTCAGGACAAGGATGGGTACCAAAAGCGGCTAAAAAAGCAAATTGTTCAAAAAAACCTTGCAGGTAAAGCAACCGTTTATGATGAAGGGATTAGTGGCGAACGTAGTGACCAAATTTTACACCGGTTGCAGAATACAAAGCGGATTCAAAAAGAAGCGGCTAAAAGTGATGTTTTGGTGATTACTGCGGGAGGCAACGATCTTTTCCAGAACTTACAAAAAAACGTTAGTGAATCAGAAAGTCAAATTTTAGTACGGGTTAATAAAGTTAGCCTAGAATATCAAAATAATTTACGAAAAATTTTTGAAATTGCCCGGAAGAATAATCCTAAGATAAAAATCGTGATGGTGGGCATTTATAATCCATTTTACGTGTACTTCCCCAACGTAACTAGCATTACCCAAGCGGTAACGACTTTTAATACAACTGCTAAGGCGACGACTGATGAATTTGACGACGCTACTTTTGTGAACATCGACGCCTTGTCTAAAGGGCAGTTTACTACTAAACAACAAATCAAAAAATTAAAGAAGCAAAGTACCGAAGATGATATTGCGGTAGTGGAGAAGAGTCGGGTGGAAGCTCGGAAAGTGGACAGTAAAGAAAAGAACGCATACCTTTCAAATGAAGATCATTTTCACCCAAATGACAAGGGGTATGATATGATGACAAGTAAAATAAAATCCGCTTTGCAAAAATTGGAAGTTTTTGATTAGGAGGGCGGAATGAACAAGTATTTATATAATTTTTGGAAATGGGGATTTTTAACTCTGGTAGCGTTATTATTGGCGGGGAGCGTTTACGTGGGTTTCAAAGCGAGCTTACCGGTCCCCCAGTTTGAAAAAACCGCCAAGAAAGATCCTCATAAGTTTGAACAAGTACCAATCACGTTGAATAAAACGCAGTTAAATGACTTGAGTGCGGCCTATTTGAACCAGTTTCAAAAAAGCAAAGACTTTACCTACCAATTTAGAATTGGAAAACGTTACGCGATTTTAGGCGGGCAAATTGAAGTCCTAGGGCAAAAGGTTCAATTTGCGTTAACGATGGTGCCTTCAGTTACTAAGGGGGGCAATATTCGGCTTAAAGCACACAGCTTGTCAGTAGGAACGTTAAAATTGCCAGCTAAGGTGGTTTTGAAATATATTTCCCGCAACTATGAATTACCTAAATGGGTAATTATTAATGGGGATCAGGCACTGCTACGTTTAGACCAGATCAAAACCACAAATAAAGTTAGTTTCCAAGTTGAAAAGATTGATATTGTACACGACCAGTTTAAATTCATTATCAACGTGCCTAAATCAGCAAACTAGCCGAGTTGTCGTGAAGTAGAGGAGGAATATTTTGAGAAAAACATTTTACCAGTTTTTAATGACCCAACGGAATCCAGAACCTAATGACGAAGTTGAAGAGTTTGCAAACCAAGCTTTTTTCGACCAATCATTTCCTAAACAGGACCGGGATTTTGAAGAAATCAGTAAGTATCTAGAGCTCAACGGGAGCTATTTGCAAAACATGACCATTTTTGATCAGGCTTGGCAACGATACTTGGAAAGTGAACAGAATTAATGAAAAAATTTATTAATCGACACCCGTACCTTACCGTGGTTGGGTCGGTAATTTTAGGGGGTGTTATTACCTTGGTGGGGGTAATGACTTTTCTACTGGGTTTCACTAATTCATCAGCAGACCGCCAAACCAATTTAAATCGAATTGCGAGCGTTTATAATCAAATTGATGCTAATTATTACCGGAACGTTGATTCTAACAAGTTAGCTACCGGGGCAATTAATGGGATGCTGGCAACCTTAGACGATCCGTTTTCAAACTACCTTACCGATAGCGACGCTTCCTCCTTAAATGATAGCGTGGCGGGATCGTTTGGCGGAATTGGGATCCAAGTAATTAAAAAGAATGGTCATATCGAAATCATGTCCACGATTGACGGAACTCCCGCACAAAAAGCGAAGCTGAAGGCCGGCGATCAGATTATTAAGGTTAACGGTAAATCAGTTGCCAGCCAGTCGTTATCCAAAACGATGAGCATTATGCGTGGTAAGGTGGGAACCACGGTGGAATTGGAACTACAGCGCGGAGACACCACCTTTACTAAAAAGCTTAAGCGCGCCAAAATTCCGGTCGAAACAGTGACTGGAAAGCTACTGAAGAATAAAGTGGGATACATCACGATTTCTTCTGTAGCAGAGAAGACGGCGAGTGAACTAAAGAAGAACTTGAAGAAGCTAGATCATCAAGGGGCTAAATCATACATCATCGACGTGCGTAATAATCCGGGAGGCTTGATGCAACAGGCGTTGAAGATGTCTTCAATGTTCTTAAAAGACGGCCAGCCAATTATGCAGGTCAAAACCCGGAGTGGTAAGCCTGAAGTTTATAAGGCTAGTCGTAAGTTAGACGGGGGCTACAAAGTTAAGAAACCGGCCGTAGTAATTATCAATGGCGAAAGTGCTAGCGCTGCCGAAATTTTTGCGGCTGCTTTGCATCAATCAGCGGGGATTCCGTTGGTGGGCGCGCAAAGCTACGGCAAGGGAACCGTACAAAATATTACCCAGTACACGGATAATGACGAACTTAAGCTAACGATTGCTAAGTGGTTAACGCCGGATGGAACTTGGATCAATAAAAAAGGACTAACGCCAGATTACAAAGCCGACTATCCTGAAATGGCCTACATCACCACGTTTAACCACCATAAAACGTACCAAGTGGGGCAAAGCGGAACCGATATTAAGAATCTACAAATTGCGTTGAAAGATTTGGGTTATTATTCTGGCAAAGTTACTAAAGATTACACAGAAAGCGTTGCGCAAGCAGTGCAAGCTTACCAACAAGCTAATCATCTAACGGTTACCGGAAAAACTGACGCGAAGACCATGCGTTCTATTGAACAAGCGGTAATTAACGTCCTTTCGAAGAGTGACCCCGCGTTAAATAAAGCGGAACAGGTGCTTGCTAAGCAAAAATAAGTATGAATCAAAACTTTTAACATGAACTTCAATTTAGTAAAAGTAATTGGGGTCTCGTCATTAAATTGGCAAGCCCTTTTTTAATACGGAATTTTCAAAATAATAGTGAATCTTTAAATAAAAAGCGGATGGAGTCTGGTTCTTTAGCTAAAAAATGTAGTATCATAAATTAAAGTTTAGAGATGACTTAGGAGGCTACTATGACCACATTTTATTGTTATTCTAAGTGTAGTACGTGTAAAAAGGCCGAAAAATGGCTAAAAGAGCAACAAGTTTCATATAACAAAATTGACCTAGTTGAACAGCCGCCAACTAAGGCGCAGATGCTGGATTTTTTTGCTAAAAGTGATCAGAATTTACGCTATTTTTTCAATACCAGTGGAATAGACTATCGTAAGATGAAACTTAAAGATAAGATAGATACGATGTCAAAGGAACAAGCAGCGGAATTAATGTCGCAGAATGGCAAATTGATTAAGCGCCCACTAATGGTTGACGATACTAAGGTTACTTGCGGCTTTAATACCGCGGTATATGAAAAAAACTGGCTTTAGTCTAAGGAAAAATTTTATCCAAGGTGGAATAAAAGCTAGTTTAGAAAAGTAATCTGACAATTCGGTGCCTACTAATTTGTTCCTACGTAAAAGAGAGTGGGACAAAAAATCGGTAGTTTGCGAGCATTAACTAAAAATTGACCATGATGCCTGAATTTGACATGATGATCAATTTTTTAGTTAAGCGGAACCAACTGACTTTTGGCACACCTTTTGGCTCAATTGAAGTCAAAAAGCCAAAATAAAAACGATCCATGAGGAATTTTCACCACATGAATCGTTTTTTTGTTTAGAGACTTTTGTCACAGCCCCTTATTTTTACATTAGTTAGTTTATTTTTTGACGCGATTATTAACTTCGCGAGCATTGCCAAATGAGACGGTAATAATTCGGCTACGCATTCCCCATACGTAGAAAATGAACGCCGCTATAATAATCACAATAAAGTCGAAGGGGTAGTGAATTAAGTTTTTACCGTTAAAATCGGCGCTACCAATGTAGGACATGATTGAAAGAAAAATTAGATACACAATTAGCCAAAGACTACTACGCAACTGGTTAATGGTTTCTTTCCAATGTAAACGCCACTCGTAATATATGAAAATTGGTAAGCCAAGTAAAATAACTAGGATAACTTCTACCGTAGTGGGCCACATTGCCCAGTAAATAGCTAAGGAAGCTAAGATGAAGGCTAACGGAGCCATGAATTTAATTGCTTTTAACCGGACGGGCCGGTTGAAACGCGAGGCCATCTTTCTTAACGAAACCACCGTAATCGGGCCCGTTAGGTAAGCGATTAAGGTTGAAGTTGAGATGACACTTGCTAAAGTACCCCATGACCTAAAAATCGAAACCATTACCATACTTAAAACGGCATTGAAGGCCATTGCGATCCGTGGAATTCCATACTTAGCATTGATCTTCCCTAAAATTTTAGGAAAATGGTTATTACTTGACATGGCGGCTAAGGCCCGTCCCGTTGAAGCAACGAAGGAGACCCCGGTACCAAACGGTGAAATAAAGGCGTCCAGGTAAAGTAGGACGGACAACCAGTGAATCCCTAAGAGGATTGCTAAATCAGCAAAGGGAGATTCAAAATTAATCCCGTGCCAACCTGATTGAGCGATCAATGAACTTGGAATTGAAGTAATGTAGGTGCTTTGTAAAACTAAGTAAAGTACGGCACTAATTAAAAGGGAGATCCCCACACCCAAACCAACGTTTCTTTTAGGGTTCTTAACTTCATTACCCATATTAATTACCGTCTGAAAGGCATTGAAGGAAAAAATAATTCCAGAAGCCGAGGTGGCAGCAAAGATTGAAGCCGATCCGTACGGCATAAATTCAGTTAAAGAATGGCCGTAATTTTCTGGATGAAAACCGCTTAACGTTAAAAAGATGATGGTGATTAAGGGCACGGCAATTTTAAAGATTGAAATTAAACTTGTAAACCTAGTTAATAAAGATACCGACCAGTAATTTAGTAGGGTAAAGATTAAAATGAAACAAAATACTACTAACAAACCACTAGTGGTGATGGTCCCATTTTTGAAAAAGTGATGGGTCCAATTAGCCCAAGCCCACGGCCAGGTACTCATGTATTGGACCGAGGCAACGGCTTCAATGGGAATTAAGGTTATTAAAGAAATCCAGTTGGCCCAAGAGGCAATGAAGCCCACCAGCGAACCGTGGCTGTATTGGGCAAATTTACTCATTCCTCCGGATTCGGGAAACATGGTGCCTAGTTCGATATAGTTGTAGGCAATCACAGCAATCACGATAAACCCAATTATCCAAGAAAAGATTGCTGCCGGACCTGCCACCGAAGCAGCCTCCATTGATCCGAAAAGCCACCCGGAACCAATTAGAGAACCAAGTCCGAGCATTACTAGCTGAAAAAGATTTAGTTTTTTAATAAAAAATACGCTCCTTAATTTTTGATTGATAAGGAAAATGTTAACGTATTTGTAGGTATAAATCAAATTGGTATAGATGGTGTTCTTGATAGGGAACTTTATAGAACGTATGGAGGTGAAAAAATTATTGCACCAAAAACTAAACGATGAAAGCGTTGACAAAATAAAATTAGAAATGATAATATTAAGAAGTTGAAGAATTAAATATAGAAAAAAGCTTAGAAGAGTACGTAACTTTTCTTTGAGTAATGTGACCGAACAAAGGGCAGGACTCAGGCAAGACACGTTTTAGCCAATAAATGGCTTGGCGTGTTTTGCCTGAGTTTTTTTCTGGAAAGGAGTAGGAATGAAAGTAAAAAAGATACTAAATAACAACGTTGCCATTATATCTAAAGGTACTCATGAATCAATCGCGTATTCTCCAGGGATTGCTTTCAAGAAAAAAATTGGACAGCAAATCGAGGAAAAAGAGATTAGTAAACTGTACGTTCTAGATTCAAAAGATCGTTTAGAACATCTTAGTTTTTTATTAACCCATTCTGATAAAAAAATTATTACTTTGGTTAATAAAATTGTTGATTACGGTGAAAATTACCTAAAAGTTAAGGTGACTGATTATTTGTATTTAGCGTTATTAGATCATATTTCGTTTGCGTTAAAACGAGGACAAAAAGGACAGTTTATTGCAAGCCCGCTGGTATGGGAAGTAAAGAAATTTTATCCCCAATATTACGAAATTGGAATAAAGGCAATTAACTGGCTTAACCAGACTTATGAGGTTAATTTTCCAGAAGATGAAGCAATTCCAATTAGTTTGCACTTTATTAATGTCCAAGATGAACAGATCAATGTCGAACAAAAAGTTAAAGACATTACGGTACTGAGAGATTTACTAAATATAATTAAGTACCATTTCAATATCAATTTTGATGAAACCAGTATTAATTACATGCGCTTGGTTACGCATTTACAATATTTTATTGATCGATTAAATTGTCATGAACTGTCCACGAAAACCGACGTAAACGTTTTATATGAACAAATAAGGGCAATTTATCCTGAAGCATTTCGGGCGGTACAAAAAATTGATAAGTACATTAGTAAAAGTTTCGGGCAGGAAATTTCCCCTGATGAATATACCTATTTAATGATCCATATTAACCGAGTTACAAGCAGAAAGGACGTTGGAAATGAAGTATAAAGAGTTTAATGAAAATATTATCAAGTACGTCGGTGGAAAAGAAAATATCCAAGCGGTAGTCCATTGCATGACAAGACTACGGTTTACACTCAAAGATCGTAATAAAGCAAATACGGCAGCACTCAAGGATTTAGACGGGGTGATTGACGTAGTTAGTAACAACGTGGCTTACCAGATTATTATTGGCACTCACGTAGTAGATGTGTATGATGAATTAATCGACTTGTTGGGAATTAGTGGTAACGATAAAGAAGAAGTACATAAGGTAAAAAAGAACTGGATTAAAGCAGTGTTGGATGTCGTTTCAGAATCCATGACGCCAATTTTAGAACCGATTATTTGCGCAGGCTTGTTGGCAGCCTTTTTATCGATCATCTCGCTTACGGGGTTAATTTCACCCAATAGTCCAACTTACCAGATTTTTGACGCGTTGCGGGTTTCGGTATTTTACTTCTTACCAATCTTAATGGCAATGAGCAGCGCTAAACGTTTAGGTGCCAGCCCGTACTTGGCGGTTGCGTTAGCCGCAACAATTTTATCGGAGAGTATCAACGGAGTAAAAGGACTTAATTTATTTGGAATCCCATTGCCCCAAATTACGTACGCAAATAGTTTTATTCCGATTCTCCTAGCAGTTTGGTTTATGGGGTACGTAACCAAATTTGTGAAACGAATAGTTCCCAATGCTCTACAGTATTTTATGACTCCGCTGCTTATCATGTTAATAACTTTACCGGCAACGCTACTAATTTTTGGCCCGCTAGGCTATTACCTAGGTGAAGGAATTATTGCCTTCTTTAATTTGCTAATGAAATACGTTGGCAGCTGGTTTGTAATGATGCTTTATTCAGCGTTACAACCGTTCATCGTCATGTTAGGGGCGGGTAACTTTATCATGCCAGTAGTTGCCTCCTTAATTTCGGCTAACGGGTACGATCCTGCATTTATTTCTTCATGTACCATCTCAGATATTGCAGTTGGCGGCTCAATGTTAGGATACTTTTTGCGAACCCGTAACCGTAAGCAAAAGCAACTATTTGGAACGGTGACCCTATCCGCAATTTTAGGTGTTACGGAACCTGCAATTTACGGTGTCTTTGTTAAATATCGTCGGCCCTTTATTGCCGTTATGATTGGCGGAGGCTTAGGAGGCTTATTTGCCGGTCTTACTGGTGTAAAAGCATATTCAATTGCTTGGGGACTATTTGGTTTACCAGCTTACATTGGTAAAGGGCATTTCATGAACTTATGGTTGATGGTTGCTTCCGTTATTATTAGCTTTGTTGGTGCGGCAATTGCAGCATTCTTACTAGGTGTGCCTGCTGAAGATTCTGCAGAAGAAATACCTGGAAATGTTGAGAACGCGGTTGCTTCAAAATTACAAACGGTATCTTTGAGTAGTGTAGTGAAGGGAGATTTAGTTCAGCTAGCAGAAGTCGGTGATGCCGCGTTTTCTACGGGAGCCATGGGTAAAGGAATTGGCATTAAGCCCATTGACGACCATATTCATGCACCAATTGATGGAAAGGTAACTGCGATTTTTCCGACTAAACACGCAATTGGAATTACCGGAAGCAATGGAATTGAAGTCTTGATTCACATCGGAATTGACACCGTCGAATTAGAGGGGAAATATTTCGCGCTCCAAGTAAAAGAAGAGGAAACCGTTTCCCAGGGGGATGTTTTAGCGGTCGTAGATTTTTCCAAGGTGGTCGAAGCTGGATATGACCCGACCGTAATGGTGATTATTACTAACACAAACGACTTTCTAGACGTAATCCCCAGTGTTAATCAGATTGTAACTGACAAAGACCAGATGCTAAACGTAGTGCTCGGCTAAGGAGGAAGTAATGAAATTTCCAGATAACTTTTTATGGGGCGGAAGTATTGCTGCCCACCAAACGGAAGGAGCTTGGAACGAAGACGGTAAGGGACCAGCGATTATGGACTACGTAACGGTTGGTGAGGATGGGCAACCAAGAAAGATCCACCAGACAATTGATCCAGAATGTCGGTACCCATCCCATATTGGAATTGATTTTTATCACCGGTATCTAGATGATGTTAAACTCCTTGCGCAGATGGGGTTTAAGGCACTTCGAATTTCAATTGATTGGAGTAGAATTTATCCAAATGGCGACGACTTAGAGCCTAATCCAAAAGGAATTGAATTTTATATAAATTTAGTTGACGAGTTAAAAAAGTATCATATTGAGCCTATCGTAACTTTGTATCATTTTGAAATGCCAATTAATCTGGTTAAAAAATATGGTTCTTGGCAAAATCGCTCGGTTGTTGAGTTATATCTCAAATTTTGCAAGACGATGTTTACTGCGTTGCGCGGGAAGGTTAAATATTGGGTCACCTTTAATGAAATGAATCATATTGATCCACGAACGGAGGCTAGCGACATCTTTACGTATATAATTGCTGGCTTGAAATATTCTGAGATGAAAGATAAATCGCAAACGTTGGCAACCATTGGTTACAACATGACCTTAGCCAGTTGTAAAGCAGTCCGGTTAGGACATGAAATTGATGCTTCCAATAAAATTGGCTGCGTATTCGGAATTGAACCCGTTTACCCGATTAACAGCGAACCGGAAAATATAATGAACGCTTTTAGACAAATGGACCGCGATTTTTATCAAATTGATGCAATGTGTAACGGCGAGTTTCCACAATACAAATTAGCAGAGTATGAAGATGACGGGATTCAACTGGCATTTTCAAAAAATGATTCCGAAGATTTTAAAGAAGGAAAAATCGATTTTATCGGCATGAATTACTACGCCTCATCGGTGGCCGAATATCACGGGGCAAAGGAAGCAAAAAGCGCACTTTTTGGCGGTTTAACTAATCCTTTTTTGGAAACGAGCAAGTGGGGCTGGACAATTGACCCCGTGGGAATTCGATACTTATTAAATTATACGTATCGAAAGTATGGAATCCCAATTATGATTACAGAAAATGGACTAGGTGCGGAGGATCGATTGGATGATAATGGAAAAATCCATGATGATTATCGAATTGATTATTTACGTAAACATGTTCAAGAAGTCAAAAAGGCAGTAGAAATTGACCAAGTAAATTGTTTTGGCTACTTAACTTGGGGACCAATTGATCTTGTTAGCGCGACAACCGGCCAAATGAGCAAACGATATGGGTTCATCTACGTCGATCTGGATGACTCCGGACGCGGGACGTTGCAACGATTGAAAAAAGATTCATTTGATTGGTACAAAAAGGTGATTAAATCTAACGGAAAAGATTTATAAAACATTTTATAATCGGAAGAGGTGGGGAACAAACTAAAAAAATACTTTTCAAGGATGAAAAGGTCATTAGAAAGTTGTTTTAGTGTTTTGCCTTCAATAAAGCCAAAACGTGTGCCAAAAGTCAGTTGGTTCCGCTTAACCAAAAATAGATCATCATGCCAACTTCAGACATGATGGTCTATTTTTAGTTAATGCTCGCAAACTGCCCGACTTTTGTCCCACTCTCTTTTTCAAATCATTATCTGAATTCCCTTAGATCTCAAATTTTCCAAGCATTCTGCCAAATATTGCTGATCATGTTCGGGATAGATTGGGTCGGTGAGCGGACAAGGTGCCAATGCTAAATAAGCTGGGCAATGCAATCCCCGGTAAGTGGAATCGAACCACTTGGTATCAGGGTGGTATCCCCGCGCTTGCATTTCAGCCATTACTAGCAAATGAAATTGGTACAACTTGTATGGCGAATGGGTGAAAACATAATCGACGGTGGCGTGTTTTTTGCCCCAGCCCTTGCCGCGGAGTGCCGCAACTTCCCGGTGTTGACCTAAAAGCTGGGCCCGGGGCAGTTTGGAAATTAGTTCTTCGTGCCATAAACGCATGAACTCGGCCTCCTGTATTAATTTAGTTTAAGAATAGCTTAATCTGTGAAAAAAAGGAACTAACTTGATTTTTGAGCGTGATTACTTACTATACTGAAATAAAGCCAATTTTAAAATGAACGTGTAATTTAGAGAACCAATATGATATAAATAACTACAAAAATAAAAGTATTTGCATATTTTTAATTGGATAATGAACCAACTGGAACGAAAAGCGTTTTTAGTTGGATTTGGAGGTAAAAATGAAAACGTTTTTAACGGCATCGTCATTAAAAAAAGTTAAGTTGTTAGAATATTTGTTGGAAAGTAACACTTGGTGTTCAACTAAGGAACTTGCAGGGGTAATGGGCGTAACTGAAAAATCAATTTTAAATTATCTAGACGAATTTGAGCAATTATTTAAAGAAACTAGCCAAAAAATACAATTATTTAACGATCGCAATAAAAACGTCCAAATTTTAAAAGAAGAGGATTTTCCAATTTACCCGATTTACTTGAAATTTTACCGAGCTTCGTATAATTATAAGCTAATTGATTTTATGTTCCAGAACCCACATTTACGACTCACGGATTATGCAGATAGCCAATTTACGAGTATATCAACCGTTTCTCGATACGCTAAATTATTAAAACAGTACTTCAGTCGTTACCGGTTGGATTTTTTGCCATATCGATTGGATTTAAAAGGTAGCGAAGTAAATATTCGTAGCTTTTATTATTACTTTTATTGGAATTCTACTAGAGAAATAACGAATAGCTGGCCTTTTAAAGCGGATTTAAAGAAAATTAAAGCGTACATTACTAATTTTGAGGAAGTATATGGAATTGAATTAGAGCCTCTACAATGGAAAACTTTTGCTTATTGGATGGCAATTACTTTGGAGCGTAGTTCACACGCACCGGTTCAAATTGAATTAGCAAAGAAAAAAGTGGTCGATAACGATCCTAGTTTTGCTTTGATGAGGAAGTGGCACTTAATTGGAAAACTCCCCTTAAAAGAGTCGGAGCTATATTTTTTATATCAAGTTATTTATAGTTTCGGGATTATTGATGGAAATTCAAATTATGAAAATAGCTACGCATTAGCGCATCAAAAAAGTCAAACGGCGTCCTATCAGGCAGTAGTAAATTTAGCGAAGGTAGTAAAAGAGCATTTTAATTTTCAGCTAGCAACCACCGATTTGGAGTTGGTCTTTAATTTTATAGCTTTTCATGAAAGAAGTGCCTTCTTTTTTGGTAATACAGATGTTTTTTTTAACCGTTCTTACATTACGGAACTAGAGGCGGAACGTCCACGTGAGTGCCAGATTATGAATAATTTTCATCAAGAACTACTCAGAAATGCTAGTGAATCAGTTGAAAAGCTATTATCAAACTGGCAACAATTATTTTTGAATTATTATTTTGTTCTAGACTATTACGGTCTGTTCGTGAAGCAAGCTGTCCCTATTAAAATTCTAGTGAAAGACGATGTACACCACACCCATCGCTTATGGCTAATGAATAAGATCAGGGCTTATTTCGGTCATTCCTTTACCTTTGAGTTTTTTGATTACAAAACTCCCGTTTCGCAAGTAGATTTAGTGATTTCTAATTTTTACGTTAACACTGGAGATACGCCGCTTATTCTGATGAAAGTACTTCCTACCGAACGTAATTGGCGACAGCTAGGAGGAATGCTATATCAATTGTCAAGGTAATTAATACGGGCTACGTTGGGTCATTCCAACTTTGAAGCGTGTATACAAACGGCTGGGAAATTACTATTAATTCAAGTCTAAGAAGGCCTCTTTCCAAGATTCAGTTGGAGAGGGGTCTTTTGTTATTACTGAACCTTAAATTTTTTTAAAATAGAGAAAAAAGGTGAACTAGTAACTGAAAAAAAGACGTGCGAGAATTACTGTAACTTATATATTTTAAGGAGGAATCTTAATGAGAAAAAAGGTGATCATAACACTTGCATTAGGCATATTGGCTTTAAATTCAACTACAGTAATGGCTTCGCAAATTTCTGAAGCAACTAATAAAACGGACGTAACTTTAACGGCAGGTTCTGGTGAAGACGTACACCCAGTTGTTCCAGATGATACGCACGATGATGATTCTGGTACAGGAGACATGGGAGCGTTATCGATTCCTTACGCGTCTAACATAACCTTTGGGCAACAAGAAATTAAGCAGGAAGACACGGATTACTACGCTTTAAATCAAAAACCCCATGTCCAGGTTAACGACACCCGGGGCGGTGCAAAAGGTTGGACGCTAGGAGTCGCGATTTCGCCTTTTGTGGGCGCGAACGGTAAGGAATTAGTCGGTGCAAAAATGTCCCTATCTAATGGAAAAGTGGCCACCAAGAACAATGAATCACCCAAACCTGAGATTGTACAAAATTCTTTTGAACTAAATAAGGAATATCAAGAAGTGATGACTGCAAAAGAAGGGCAAGGCGCAGGAGCGTTTGCGGCCGTTTTTGCAGGTCAAGATGGTAAAAATGAGAACGTTAAATTACATGTGCCGCGCGCGGGAGTTGAAGCGCAAAGCTATACAGCTGATTTGACTTGGGTGTTGACCGATGCGCCAGTTTAAATCACCATTCATTCAAAAAGGAACGTCGTGGATAAAATTACTTGGATTGGTTTGTTTTTTTACTATTTTGGTTAGCCATACTAACACTCGAGCTAGTACGACCAAAAATAACCAAGTGTCGTTCGACGCAGAGGCTATTTTGCCAAAAAATCAGCAATCTAAAGCTAGCTATTTTGATTTACGAGTTCGGGCAGGTTCTTCTGAAAAATTAACTATCAAATTACGAAACATAACCAATCAAAAGCAACGAATAATTATTGAAACTAATAATGCAATTACTAACCAGAATGGGGCGATTGACTATTCTAAATCAAAGGCGCAGTTGCTAGGGACTCCTTCGTTTAAAGCAATGGTTTCAGGACCGCATTCCGTCATCTTAAAACCAAAAGAAGTTCGCAAAGTTGAATTTCCTTTGAAAATTCCTACAAAGGGGTTTAAAGGAACTGTTTTAGGTGGATTTTATTGTTACTCCAAGCCGTTAAAAAATTCCCCCAAAGAGCAAGGAGTAAGTTTGTTAAATAATTTTGCTTACACAATTGGTGCAAAATTAGAATGTACAAATGAAGTGATTCATCCGAAGTTAACTTTAAAAAAAGTTTTTCCGGGGCTAGCTAATGGATACTTGACCGTTTTTGCAACCTTGGAAAACCCCCAACCGGTGCTGCTGAGTAGATTAGATATGCGGGCCACCGTAACTAAAAAAGGACAATCTGCCGTATTAAAACAGGTTACCAAAAAAATATCGATCGCTCCCCGGACTCGTTTTTGCTTGCCGATTGATTGGGATAATGAGCCTTTGAAAAGTGGTAGATACGTTTTAACAATTCATTTAAAGAGTCCTGCTGGAGAAAAATGGCTACTAAAAAAAGAATTTTCGATTAAAGGAGATGCTGAGAAACTAAATAAAAGCGCGGTTGAAGTTAAGAAGCCGGCAGATAATAGCTTAATTTATCTAATGATGGACTTTTTGGTAATGATAATCTTAATTTTAGGCGTTTATATTTATCGATTGAAGCACAAAAATCAAAAAACGGAGAAGTAAAATGAAATTTTGGGGTGGATTAATTTTATTAGCATTGTTAGTCAACGTAAATCCGGATGTACTCGCGAGTGACCGAGTTAATACCGAAGCTGGAATTACCTTTTATCAGGAAAATAATGCTAACCAAGTGGTGCCCATGAAGAAAGTTTCTTTATCGAAACAAGATTCTCCCAAAAAGCCTCAATCCCCAGTAAACAGTGACTATGTTCGATGTTTACCGCAAACTAATGAAAGCACCTCTTGGGGGCTATTTTTAATAGGACTAATTGTGGTCAGTTACGTTTTGGTCAGACGTTGGTATAAAAAGTTTTATGAATAAGGGGCCGACTGATGAAAAAAGTTAAAGGATTGATATTGGTAACTTTTCTAATGAGTTTGTGGTGGCTAGCTCCTGGTGTAAAAGCCAGTTTGAGACCACTACCTAATTTGGATGGTTTTAAATGGGCTAACCAAGCAGTTACTCCCGCCGAAAACACCTTCATTATGCATAGTGGAGCCCATACAGAAGTAACCCCTTTGAAAGGAGATGCGACCGCTAATCGTTTAGCGGTTGATCAAAAGACTAATGAAAGTCAAGCATTGATAAAAAATGTAGGGTTTTATAAGGGAAATACGGTTAATTTACTAGTAACTTTAAAACGAAGTAAAAGTAACTTGAAAGGAGGTACGTTGAGCTTTTCTAAAACATATTTTTTAGGGATAGATGTTGCTGATGAAGTAGTGGTTACCTATAAATTTGTCGACGAGCACGAGAAGCCCTTGACAGTCAAGACGGCGTTTAATTATTACGGACTTAATACTAATAAATTTATTGGTTACAAAGATCCTGGTGGAGTAATTGAAGCGGTATATGCAAATAATCCCACAAATATTATGTATGACAACGAAAATCAGGATGGGGCACAATGGTTATATTTAAAAAACCTTACTGCGGGGATTCCGTGGCGGGACCCCCGACAAAGTTTTGAAGTTGTTACTAAGTCGATTTCTGAAGTTAATTTCATAGTGCATAACAATGATAGCTCACCATCATCATTAGTGTATCAGACCGAATTTTTAGCAAAGCCTGAAACTCCCCCGGCCTACGCTGAAGACGCCTATTTTAAACTAGCAGACCGCGGCGGAGTCTATTTAGCTGCGCACCAAACTGTTTCTAGTGGAGACTCGGCTGTGGAAGTTAACTTTGGTGGGTTGCAGGAAATTGAGAAAAGCGGACAATATGAGATTGAGCAAACAACGGTAACTGATTTTGATGGGAAGGATGTATCTAACTACTTTAATTTTTACTATATTTATGATGCAAAGGGGAATAAAACAATTCGATTCCAGGCAAAAAAAAATACTGCCGATCAAATTTCTGATACCGTTTTACATTATAAGATTTATTTAAGGTGGTGTGGAAAACAAAATCATGTAAATCCCGCTAAAATAGTTAACGGAGAATTAGCTCTACCATTTGACGTAACTACAACTGTAAAAGGAAAGACTGTTGGTAAAAGTGGTGCTGTTACGACAATTAATTATATTGGCAAGATATCTACAATTTTTGTAAACGAAAAATACAAAGAAATTCGTTCCTCCATTGAAAAAAAGGGGATTTTAACGACACCTTTTGACATGTCCACAACGTACCCAGAAGTTTCAGGATATTTTCCAGTTAAAAATGATGCAAGTAAAGATACTGGTTACTTCATGCCTTACGACCAAACGGTGGTGCACCGCTACCGAAAAAAACAGCAGATGCATTTTGAATTAAAAGACAAGGATGATAATATTTACGTTTCCCGATTTACTAATAAAGGAAAGGTGGCCTTTTCCTTTGCGCAAGCAACAGCTGGGAAAATAACTCTGGTAGCCAGCTGTAAAGGAGAGCAGCAGGTCCTAAAGGAGTACACTAATGCACCTAAAAGAGTGACTGACGAGTTTATGTATTCATTTCCTAAGGCTTGGTTGGGCGAACAAGTGACATTTTATGTTGAAGACGCTAATCATCAACGGTCTAATAAGGAAGTTCGAACCATTAAGCAAGAACACGGTCCGCAAATGTTATTGCCCGAGCAAATTAATTTTAAAACACTTAACATTCCAGCCGAAACTACTACAGTTTCATTACCAAAAGAAGAATTTTTAAAGATTGCTGATCAAAGTAAGGTGGACCAGCGTTACTGGACCGTAAAGCTATGTGAACAACGGCCCTTGACCAGCAAAGAAAACTGGGTACTTTCGCAACGCTTACGGTTTGGAGAAGTGTCGATAAACAACGTAAGTCAAATTGTTTATCAAGGTAAGGGAAATGTCAGCTTAGATTTAAGTAAATATTTGCAAATTGAATTAAACCCGCTGGATCGAGTGGGCGATTATCATGGTGAATTAAGGTGGACGTTAGAAGATGCTCCTGAATAAAAGAAAATCTATTAATCAATTTTTAACTTTGGGCCAATTCTTAAAGTGGATATTTACGACGAAGTATCGTAATACGAAGGTTAATTAAAAATCTGACTTTTTTCGTGTAAGTCTTATCAGATTACACTATAGATTTAGTTAATGTGTAGTGTGACTTTATAATTTCTAGTACAATTAAGGCACTCTTAGACGGAAACGGAGGATTTTTAATGAATCAAGAGCGAATCTTAATTTTAGTCAAACCGGATGGAGTTAATTTAGGGCACATTGGTGAAGTGATTACGCGGCTAGAGCGTAAGGGGTACGAAATTGATGCTCTTAAAGTTACCCGGGCAACTAAAAGCCAGTTACATCAGCACTATGCAAAATTAGTTGATAAACCATTCTTTAAGGAAATTGAAACATACATGTTGGAAGGCAAAATCGTGGCCATGATTGCTAGTGGTACTCGCGTGATTGAAGTTTTTCATCGGATGGCGGGGGCTACCAATCCGTCCGAAGCTGCCTTCGGAACGATTCGGGGAGATCTTGGTCGGGAATGGCCAGATGGACTACTTCGAAACGTTGTGCACAGCTCCGATAGCGTTGAAAGTGCCGAACGAGAAATTAAAATTTGGTTCCCCGAATTAATCTAACTTAATTTTCCGTAATTTACCAGCTACGGTGTGACAATAACTATTTTAGTCATATTGCAATTGGTGGGTTGTTAAATGATTTAGTTTGCAAGTGTCAACAAAAAAGCGACCATTAATACCTAAATTTAGGCATAATGGCCGCTTTTTTGTTGAGCGGAGCAAACTGATTTTTGGCTACGTTTGAGTTTTATTAAAGCCCCTTGAGGTGGATCAAATGTTAGAAAAGCCATTACTTTACCTCGTCACGGATCGGTTAGGACTAAATCAACAACAATTTTTAGAAAGGATTGAGTTGGCTTGCCAAGGAGGGGTTGATTTACTACAGCTACGGGAAAAAGAAATCAGCAGTGCTGAATACTATAAATTGGCGGGTCATGTAAAAAAGATTACCGACCGTTACCAAGTCCCGTTAATAATCGATGACCAGGTAGCGATTGCGCAAGCTGTCGATGCTGCGGGTGTTCATCTTGGACAAGCTGATTTACCAGCGGCGGTAGCACGGCGAATTTTAGGACCCCACAAAATTATTGGAGCGACTACTAAAACAGTTGCGCAAGCACGACGCGCGGTTGAAGAAGGGGCTAACTACTTGGGAGTGGGAGCAATTTTTCCCACTACGACCCACGTTAAAGCCGTGCATACTAGTGTTGTAACGCTAAAACGAATTAAGCAGGAAGCAAAAATAACGGTTTTTGCAATTGGCGGGCTAAATGCGGAAAATCTGTCCGTTTTGCGGAATACGAATGTCGACGGAGTTGCAGCAGTTTCGGCAATCATGAAGGCTACGCAACCGCAGCAAGTAGCTCAGCAATTAAAATCTACAGTTATAGATGTTCTTAGTTAAGCTGGGGATTACCTTGATGGCTAATAATTTTTTTTAGACTCGATTAACGGAGGAGATAATAATGGAAAAACTTTATCAAGTGTTATGCTATGGCAATCAATACTTAAGAATTGACGTTGGCAAGCCAACTTTCTTTGCCCATGGTGTGGAAGTAAAAGCTAAGGTTAATAAGGAAACTGGTGAAGTGACTCTTTTTATTTCTCAGGAGGATTTGAAAAAATTAGGGTGAGCATTACATAAACTTAATTAAATATTTTATAAAAGTCCTTGGTTACTTGTGAGCTAGAAAGTAACCAAGGACTTTTTTGCAAGCGTGAGGATCTTTTTTTAGCTAATTAGGAACTAAAAAGGACTATTCAGGAATAGTTAATTTACTTAATTATTTAGCTCTTGCAAGATAGAAGCAAGGAGGACGGTAAAAATGTTTAAAATTACGAAAATGTGTTCAAAACAAGTGGGTTCAAAAAGACTTGTAGGTACTTTAACCATTATTTTAGGTGCAGCTTTAATAATTACTACAGTGATTTTACATGGGTTAGTTAAGGAAAATAAATTGATGGAATTGCTTCCGGATTCCTTTATAAACGTCCCGAAGCTAGTTCAATATTGGGCCGTCTATTATTATTTTTTTAGTTTGTTTATACGAGCGGGAGTTTTATTACTGCAAGGATTTTTAGCATTTCAAATCATCGCTAGGAGCAGGCAAACGCAACGACTCAGCCAAATTGCAACCTTCCCTTTTTCTAGAAGAAGTATTTTAGCAGGGATGTTTTTAATGATCTGCATTTTTTCGGGCATGATTTTATTACTACTTCACAGCTCGATTGTGGCGTTAACGTATTTAAAGTTTAAGCAGTTTTTACCAGGTACGTATCAAGTTTTTTTAGTGAAAGATTGGTTACTTGATTTACTGTACGGATTTATTGCATTAATTCCAGCTTCAGTTGCCTTATTAATCCCTAAGGTTAGTTACGTAGTTGGTTCTGCGGTATTGATGATTATTATCCTTTGTAACGCTGGTACGCTAAGCTTTGGCACTAACAGTATTCAGCTTCCGTTAATAACTTTGCTAGCTTTACTGGTAATTGCAACGTTGCTGGGATTGGTAGCATTTAAAAAATTTGCTTTATTAGAACTGTAGTTTTTAAACGAAAGGGGGCGCACTTTGAAAAAACAAAATAGCATTTTGGAAATCAAGGGATTATTAAAACAAATTGATAATGAAGATACTTTACATAACGTAAATTTAAATTTTAAAAGTGGTCGGGTATACGGTCTATTAGGACCTAATGGAGCGGGAAAAACCACCCTGATGAAGTGCATATTAAGTTTATCACGAGTGGATGGCGGAAAGATTGTTTTTGACGGAGAAGAAATTACTAATGGGCAAAACTTTATGAAAAGGGGTAGCATCGGAAGCTTAATTGAAACACCTCAATTTCCAAGTAGTTACACCGTACAAAATGTTATTGATGTGCAATTGGAAATGATGAACATTCGGGTAGGCCAAACGATGTTAGCTGATCTATTAAGTCAGATGCAATTGACCACCAAGCAAAATGATAACGCGGCAAATTTATCGTTAGGCTGGCGGCAAAAAATAGGAATTACTCGGGCAATGTGCACACTTCCTAAGCTTTTGCTACTGGATGAACCTTTTAACGGGTTGGATTTATCTGCGGTAGAACAAGTAAAGAAGCTGATCGTTAAGCTAGCGAGCCGAGGGACTTGCGTGGTGCTTACTAGTCACATTTTAGAAGAATTACAAAACATTGCAGATTATCTGTACCTGGTTGATGCTCAAGTAATCAAGGAGATCAAAGACAGTGAGTTGCAAGACGGTATTCGGGATTACTATTTAAAAAAATTTGAAAAAGAATCAGGTATTTAAAATGGGTAAGGAAAAGTTAGTTACGATCAACAGCCTTTGGGTTGCAACAATGCTAATAAATATATTAGCTCCGCTAGCTAATATTGGATTTGCGTTTTCAATTAAGTTCTTAATTGATGATGGTGTTCAACAAAATTTAACTCTGCTTTACCGCCATCTTTGCGTTAGCATCCTTGTGGTAATTGTTTTTGTTTTAGGAAATTACCTTGCAAAAGTGCTAACTAGTTTATACACGGCCAAGCAAATACAAAAATACCGAATGTATTTAATGTCCAGCATGCTTCAAGAAAACTACGTAAGCTTTATAAAGCAAACTACTTCTGATTACCAACACGCACTGCTTAGTGAGGCTGACCAGATTGGTAAAGATTATTTGATGGGATTTTTTGAAATGGTTCGCAACCTGATGTTAGTGGGATATTCGTTAGTGACAATGTTTATGAGTAGTGGAGTTTTGGCCGCGGCAATATTGATTCTAACAGCAGTCCCAATTATACTCAGTGCTTTTTCAGCAAAAAAGGGCCAAATTCAAAAAGAACGTGCGCTGGCTGCCGAAAAAACATTTGCAAATAAAATTAAAGAGATGCTGGCGGGGTTTTTAACCATCAAAATTTATCAAGCAGAAAAGAGTGTGAATCGTTCGTACCAGCTTTTTTTACGTGAGTACACCCAAAAAAGTTTAAAACTAAGCATTACCGAAGACATAACTTCCACCATTTCGGAAATTTCTGGGCTGATGATTTTTTTAGTTGCCTTTGGTGGCGGGATGATAATGTCAACTAAAGGAACGCTAAGTGTGGGAAGCGTTACGGCCATTGTGCAATTGGTAAATTTTGTGGTGATGCCGATTAATCAACTAGGATTACAGAATTCTCGTTATCAAGGGGCTAAAGCGCTTTTAAATTCTTTAACCGTATTTTTGCGAAAAGAAACAAGTTCAATCACATCCGGAAGCCACCAGAATCATTTTACTCAAGCAATCGGATTTACCAACGTTAGCTTTAGATATCCAGAGACTAAAAAACAAGTATTGACCAATGTGAATTGTCGACTGCTGGCAAATCATAATTATGCAATTATTGGCAATTCGGGCAGTGGTAAAACCACCATTTTTAACTTATTGCTGAAGCTCTTTTCACCCGATCAAGGAAAGATCACGATTGATGGGAATGATTTAAATAGCATTTCTGCAAAGTGGTGGTATTCTCAAGTGGCAGTGGTGCAACAAGAAGTATTTATTTTTAATGATTCAATCAAGTACAACGTGACTTTGGGGCATTTGTATAGTGACCAGCAAATTGTGCAGGCGCTACAGGAAGCTGGATTAGGGGAATTTCTAGCGACAGTTAACGGCGACTTAAATTATAATTGCGGCGAAAATGGAAAAAACCTTTCTGGTGGACAACGGCAACGGATTTCGATTGCCAGAGCTTTTATCCAAGAAAAGTCGATCATTTTATTAGACGAAGCTACTTCTGCATTGGACAATAAATTAAGCAATGAAATTGAACAAACTTTACTTGCCAAAACTAAGATTACCGTAATCGTAATTACCCATAAAACTAGCGTGGTCAACTTAGCGCGCTTTGATAAAGTTTTTCGGTTAGTAAACAAGAAATTAATCGAAGTATAGATGTTAATGGGAGATGAAACGATTTTTTTAAATTATAAGACAAATGAAGAAAGCGCAAACATTATTTGAGGTGTAGAATATGTATGAGGTGAAGTATATGGTCAATGTGGCGGTAACTGCGGGTGCACAGTGTTTCATTATGCAGATCTTTAACTTCTACATACTCAAAGCGCATTTAGCTAAACAATCCTATCCTATTCTGATTGTGCTTGCGCCGGTATTGTCAATTTTGAGCGGTCTTATCGCAAACCAATCTCCGATATTTTCGGGCTTATTTTTAACGGCAGTTTTAGTGGGGTTAAACCAAGTAATTACCAAAAGCAACGTTATCGATTCTTTGTTTCCCATCTCATTTTTGCTATGCAGCCTAATTATGTATTTGCTGATTAGTGATATTTTCTCTTTATCGAAGGTAAGCGCGCATTTAGGGGATTTTATCCGCTTAGGTGCTTTCGTTGTGGGAGGATTTATTGCAGTTTATTTGCAAAGTTATCTCACTAATAATTTACTTGATTTTTTTAACAAGCGAAAAATAGTAAAATTGCTCTGCAAATGGTACATAGTTATTTTGGCAATTTTAATGTTTACGACGGTACAAGGCAAAGTTGTCGTTGGGTCAAACGTTAATTCGTTGATTTTAGAAGCTTTATTCGTTGCTTTATTGCTGATTGCCGTTTTGAGTATGATTTTTTCTTTTTTAAACGAACTGCACCGGACTAAGCTAAAAAATGAGTTGCAACAAATTAAACAATTAGAAAATTACGCTGCCGTTCTTGAGGATGGATATAGGAATCTCAGAAAAATTAAACATGATTACGTTAATGTGATTTCTAGTTCGTTATTTTTGCTTGAGGACCAAGAGTACGCCGATTTGCGTAAATATTATAAAGAAACGTTAACAATGCTAAATGCAGATGATAAATATGATGAAATCAGGATTGGCGATTTGCAAAATATTGGTAATACGGCATTGAAGGGAATTATCGCGTATAAATTAATTCAAGCTGAGCATCAGAAACTTAAAATTCATTTTGAGTGTATTCAACCGATTGGTGAGCTACAAGTGGCTAACGTACATATAGTTGAAATTGTGGGAATTCTAATGGATAACGCAATTGAATACGTTGAAACAAATGGGGGACAAATTGACGTTGTAGTTACCGTAAACGAAGGATACCGATCGATTTTAATTCGTAACTCCTTGAAAAGGGCCAGTAAAACTAATTTACGGGAAATTTTTCAAGAAGGTTATACAACAAAAGGGACCCATGAGGGAATTGGGTTGAGTAGTTTACGCGATATCACCGCTAAAGAAGATCATTTGGAAGTAATGACTTCAATTGAAAACGGCTACTTCTTGCAAGAAATTGTGTGTTAATAACGGGGAACATAATATGGATATTCTAATTTGCGAAGACAACATTGAGCAACTTTATAATTTAGAAAAAATTATCAAGAATTATTGTTCAAAGAAGAACCTAGAATTAAACGTTTTGGCAGCGAGCACGAAGGCTGAAGATATTTTGCCAATCATTAAAAATAAAGAGTATGCAAGTGGCGCGCTGTTTATTTTAGACATCTGTTTAGATAAAAGTAACGTTAACGGATTTGAGGTCGCTAAAGCAGTCCGTCAGCGGGATCGAAGTTCGTCAATTGTTTTCTCTACAACTCACGATGAAATGACCTACTTGACCTTTTTATATAAGGTTGAAGCGTTGGATTACGTTCTTAAAGATGAACCTGTAACTTACCAAAAAAGAATCGAAGCTTGTATTGAAGCTGCGTACGAAAAAAATCAAGCGTTTAAGAATAGTAAAGTACATAGTGAAAGGTACTTAACTTTTAAAATTGGTCCTAAGTTAGAACGAATCTTAGAAAACGAAGTACTTTACGCTGAAACTTCCGCCAACAAACATCGCATTATAATTCATACCGTAAATAAAGTTTTAGAGATTTACGGCTCGCTAAATAATTTATTAGAAGAGTCGCCAAAGATGGTGCGGTGTCATAACTCTTTTGTAATTAACCGAGAAAAGATCCAAGTTTTAGATTTGAACCAAATGCAAGTACTGTTGAGTAGTGGTGAGAGCTGTTTTGTTTCTAGAAAGTACCTTAGTAAATTAAGACAGCTACTGGTTTAGGCAATTTAAAAAGCGAGCGTGAGTAAATGGACTTTAAAACGTGGGCAACCAAATTAGAATATTTGTTATTGTTAGTGGTTTTAGGAATCGTTTTTGTTAAAGTTAGGGTAAACCTACTTTTTTTACTGGCGACATTTTTAATATTTGATGTGGGAGCTTTAGGCTACCTGATTTCCCCGAAGATGGGTAATTATTTATATAATCTAACCCATACATTTACGTTGCCACTGGTTTTATCATGCAGCTACTTGGTTGGAGAAAATGTCTTAGGAAAAATGACGCTGTCAATTATACTAGTATGGCTAATTCACATTACAATTGATCGATTATTGGGTTGGGGACTAATGCCGCGATAATAAAAAGAAAAACTTCAAAATCAAAGTTATCCTACTTTAATTTTGAAGTTTTTTAAATAGATTGAAATAAAAGCGCCCTTAAATTGCGGGACCCAGTACACTCAGGTCATTTATAAGTAACTTTAAGACGTTGATAGAGCACGCTTGTTATAATCGGGGCGGAATGCTAACAACAAGTTCGTGATTTTTACTGAGGAAAGTTGCATATTGAGTGGGGAGGAACAAAAATGGTTGGTCAAAGAATTCGAAAAGAACGCGAAAAAAGGGGTGGAGCCAAAATGATTTAGCAAAGTTATTGCAAGTTAGTCGGCAAATCATTTCGAAGTGGGAAACGGAAAGTGCTTATCCTGACGTAGAACGGTTGATGCAACTTAGCGACTTGTTTGAAATTAGTTTAGACGCGTTGATCCGGGATCGGGAAGCCCCTGCCAAAAAATTACGGGTTCAAAGAGCCCGGACGGGGATGACTTTTTGGGATTTTTTAAGCAAACGGTGGTGGCTAATTTTTATTTTTTGCGTGGTGTTTAGCGTGGTTGCTTCCCATAGACATAATTTAAATCCCGTGCTAGGTCTTCCTAAACGTAATACATTGGAGGCAGATTATATTTAGCGTTACTGGATTAGGATGTAGTGGAATGGTTTGGTTAGCAGTTAGAAAATGATTTAGCAATAGTAAAGAGTCTTTGCTGTGAAGCTGGTGTGAATCGCGTTTCTTCTTGATGAGAGGTAGGAGGGCTTACTTAAATAAGTGAACTTGAAAGAGTTGGATGGCTAAGTATAAGAAATTGACGATAGTTATTATTTGCGTCCCAGAAGTATCCACGATAAAATGAAAGCGTTCACATATATAATACTTTAAAATTAAGAAAGAAGGGATCAATATGGGACAAAAAGATTTATTAACGCTGGCCGTGATTTTGAGAAGTTTAGGGCCACTGGTTAACAACGGGCGCGTATGCGCTGACGCAAAGTCGTCGGCAGTTGGAACGGAAAAACTTTTACTAGTGGCTGCTCAAAAAATGCAAGTTGCTAGCGGACAAGTAAAAATAGGTGGGTAGTACCTTAAGATTAGTGATGCAACTTTTTTGATGATTAGTTACTAAATAATAACTTAAAGGGACCTACGGATGCATACTTTATTAATTGAGTTAGTGGTGAATATTTTTTTCTCCAGACCCAGTTTCGGGACCTTATTTTTAAGCACTTATTCAAAAATTATTTTCACCATACTTTATATTGGACCTCCTCGAGCAGCGCTTAGTGCTGATTGGGGAGTTTTTTACGTATAATTCGAATGATTAATGATGAAATATCTATTTTTATGAGTTATATGCGAACTATAAAATTAAATTGAATAAAAATAGTTCGTAAAAAGCGTTGATTAAAGTTAACTAAGTTGGTACACTAAACGTGAAAACTAACCAAGTTTTTTTGTTTGAAAGGAGCTGTTATGAAAAAAATTGCGGTAGTGATGGGATCAATTTCCGATTGGCCCACGATGAAGGAAACGGCAGCGATGCTTGATAAGTTTGAGGTGGCTTATGAGCGACACGTAATTTCAGCGCATCGGATGCCTAGTGAACTTCAAAAATTTGGCGGGCAAGCTCAAAAAGATGGTTATGGGGTAATAATTGCGGGAGCTGGTGGAGCTGCACATTTACCAGGAATGTTAGCGGCCAACACCATTTTGCCGGTGGTGGGCGTCCCGATTGAAAGTCATGCGTTGCACGGCTTGGACTCTTTATTGTCAATTGTGCAGATGCCCAGCGGAGTACCGGTAGCAACCACGGCAATTGGAGAGGCCGGGGCTAAAAATGCAGCTTTACTGGCAATCGAAATTTTAGCGATTACCGAGCCGCGGCTTGCTAAAAAAATGATTGAATTTCGGCAAGAACAAACACAGGAGGCCCAGAATAGTGAAAAGCAGTGGTGAAGCGGGTGTATACCTACCGCCAGCAACGATTGGAATTATTGGCGGCGGCCAATTAGGACAGATGATCGCTCTGGCTGCCAAGGCAATGGGGTATAAGGTGGGCATTTTAGATCCGACCCCTAACTGTCCGGCTGGTCAGGTTAGTGATTTCCAAATCGTGGCCGCTTATAACGACCAGCAAGCCCTATTAAAGATGGCCGAACGTAGCGATGTTTTAACTTATGAATTTGAAAATGTCGATTTAGCTAGCTTGGAGGCTACACAAAAGTTAGCGGCTCTTCCGCAAGGGACTAATTTACTATACGTAACTAGTGATCGTCTTCGCGAAAAACATTTTCTTGCTAGCCACGACCTCCCGGTAACGCCTTATCAACCCGTCAGCAATCCAACCGAGCTAAATGACGCGATTACTAAGCTAGGGTACCCTTGCATTTTAAAATCTTGTGAGGGCGGTTATGACGGGCATGGTCAGCAAGATATTAATTCGGAGGACGATTTGCCAGCGGACCGGAGTTTAGCATCTCAAACACCGTGCATTTTGGAAAAGCGTCAGAGATTCAGCAAAGAATTATCGGTAATGGTGACGCGAAGCCGGGATGGCCAGGTGCGATGTTTTCCAGTAGCGGAAAATATCCATCACAACCATATTCTCCATCAAAGCATTGTCCCGGCACGGGTAACGAAAGAGGTTCAGCAAAAAGCACAAAAAATTGCTCGCCAAATTGCGCAAGGTTTATGTTTACGAGGAGTATTGGGGATTGAATTCTTCATGTTAGCTGATGAGCGTTTGTTAGTGAATGAATTAGCACCCCGTCCCCATAATTCGGGACATTACTCGATTGAAGCATGTAACATTTCACAATTTGAAGCCCACGTTCGCAGTATCTGTGGACTTGAAATACCGAAAATTACGCAACACGCCCCCGCAGTGATGGTCAATTTACTCGGGCAACATTTAACATTAGCCCGCCAAAAGCTAGCACAACGGCCGCATTGGCATTTTCACGGTTATGGCAAAGCGGAAAGTCGGGTGAATCGGAAGATGGGGCACATTACCTTGTTAGGAGAACTGCAACCAAGCTTAGATTCAATTCAAGCGGAAAAGATTTGGGAGATTAGCAATGAAGAAAACGACGTTAATTAAAAAGGGTAAAGCTAAACGATTGTATAGGACGGATGAGGAAGACGTGGTGTGGGTTGAGTACCTGGATCAAGCAACGACGTTAAATGGTAAACGGAGAGACCAAGTTATTGGTAAGGGAGCTTTGAATAATCAGATCGATTGTATCCTCTTTGAAATGCTAGGTGCAAAAGGGATTCATACGGACTTTATTAAAAAAATTTCCGATACCGAACAATTAAATTACAAAGTAGACGTTATTCCACTAGAGGTAGTCGTACGTAATGCAGCAGCAGGCAGTTTTCAGCGAAAATTTGCGGTGCCGTATTTACGAGAGTTCGACCAGCCGATTGTGGAATTTTTTTATAAATCCGACGAATTGGATGATCCATTCATCAACACTAATCAAGCCGTAGCTTTGAAAATTATTAGTTATGCAGAAGGTGAAATCCTCGAAAACTTAGCACTTCAAATTAATCGGCTGTTAAAGGAACGATTTTGGCAGGCTCACTTGCAACTAGTGGACTTCAAGGTTGAATTTGGCAAAACCGCAGATGGAAAAATTATGCTTGCGGACGAAATTTCACCCGATTCTTGCCGGTTGGTAGACCTAACCACCAAAACTTCCTTAGATAAGGACGTTTTTCGCAAAAAAACGGGTGATCTGGTGACAGTTTATCAAGAGGTACTCCGGCGTTTAATAAATTCACGGGAGGAAGCGCATGTACAAAGCTAAAGTTTACGTCACTTATAAAGAATCTATTTTGGATCCTCAGGGAGCCGCCATTAAAAAAGCGCTTCATCATTTGAATTACCAAGAGGTCCAAAAAGTGTCGGTGGGAAAATATTTCGAAATCCAGGTGGTCGATGGCGGACAAAAAATTAACGAACAAGTCCAAAAAATGTGTGATGAATTATTAGCCAACGTTAACATGGAAACTTACCGGTTTGAGATTCAAGACGATCAGGAGGACGAAAAATGATATATAGCATCCTTCGTTTTCCAGGCTCCAATTGTGACTGGGATATGTATTACGTTTTACGAGACGTCCTTAAGGTCACTCCACGTTTTGTGGATTATCGCGAGACTGCTTTACCAGCTGAAACCGGCGCCGTCTTAATTCCGGGAGGCTTTTCGTACGGTGATTACCTCCGGAGCGGCGCAATTGCCCGTTTTTCGCCCATCATGTCCGCGGTGCAAGAATTTGCGGAAGCTGGAAAACCAGTGATCGGAGTCTGCAATGGCTTTCAAATTTTAACGGAAGCCGGGCTTTTACCCGGAGCATTGCATCCTAATGAGAGCTTAAATTTTATTTGCCGACCCCAAAAATTGGTTGTTGAAAATTGTCAAACGCCGTTTACCCGCCAATTTAGTTTAAAGCAAACCGTAACGTTCCCCATCGCTCACGGTGAAGGAAACTATTATTGTGATGAAACAACTTTACAAGATTTGAAGGAACACAACCAAATTGTTCTGCGTTACGTAAACAACCCTAACGGCAGTACTGATAACATTGCCGGAATTACTAACCAAGGGGGCAACGTCCTCGGACTAATGCCCCATCCGGAACGAGCTAGTGAAGCAGTTTTAGGGGGGACGGACGGGAAAATATTGTTCCAAAGTTTAGTTGCTAGTATCACGCAACACGTTTAATAAGGGGAGATTTTGCGATGATGACGGAATTAACACCGACCGAAATTTGGGATCAAAAATTATATATCCAGTGGGGACTAAGCGAAGACGAATTTAACCAAATCAGGAACACGCTGGGTCGACTCCCTAACTTCACTGAAACAGGATTATTTGCTGCCATGTGGAGTGAGCACTGTGCGTATAAAAACTCTAAGCCACTTTTAAAACAATTTCCCACAACGGGTCAGCAAATATTACAGGGACCGGGAGAAGGTGCTGGCATTGTCGATATTAGCGACGGGCAGGCGGTAGTTTTTAAAGCCGAAAGTCATAATCATCCTACGGCAGTGGAACCTTATCAAGGTGCGGCAACCGGCGTGGGCGGCATTATTCGAGATATTTTTTCCATGGGCGCTCGACCAATTGCGTTAATGGATAGTCTGCATTTTGGTGAATTGACTGACGCCCGGACAAAATACTTAGTGGACCAAACTGTAGCGGGAATTGGCGACTACGGTAATTGCATGGGGATTCCCACGGTTGGCGGAGAAACGACTTTTGATGCAATTTACCAGAATAACCCAGTGATGAACGCCATGTGCGTGGGCTTGTTGAACGTCGCCGACCAACAGCGGGGAGCTGCCGCCGGGGTCGGCAATTCAATCTATTATGCGGGCGCTAAAACTGGTCGAGATGGGATTCAAGGAGCTATTTTTGCTTCCACTGAATTTAATGATGCACAGACTACACAACGGTCGGCGGTCCAGATTGGGGATCCGTTTGCTGAAAAACAGTTAATGGAAGCTTGCTTAGAATTAATCCATAACCATGCCGAATGGTTGGTAGGCATTCAAGATATGGGGGCAGCGGGCTTAGTTTCCTCATCAGCAGAAATGGGGGCCAAGGCAGGATTCGGGATGCGCTTGGATCTTGACTTGGTTCCTCAACGTGAAGCAGACATGACTCCCTACGAATTAATGCTTTCTGAATCCCAAGAACGGATGTTGCTCTGCGTTAAGCAGGGGCACGAACGTGAAGTAGAGGAAATTTTTGCAAAATATGATAGTACCGCTGTAAAAATTGGGGAGGTTACCGAAGACCAGCGATATCAACTGATTTTTAAAGGGACCACCGTAGCCGATGTCCCAATTCATGCGTTAGTTGATGAAGCACCAACTTATCATCGGCCAAGCCAAAAACCGCAACGTGTCAAGAACGATGGAAAGCAATTTCAACCGCAAATTAAGGATTTAACGGCAACTTTTAATGCCATGTTGCGTCAAGCCACGATTGCTAATAAAGAAGCAATCTTTGAACGCTACGATGCACAGGTACAAACTAACACGATTTCAACCGTCCAAAGTGACGCTGCTGTGGTTCGAATCCGCGGGACCCAAAAAGCACTCGCAATGACTACCGACGCGAATCCCCGTTACTTATACTTGGATCCTTACCTTGGCGGACAAATTGCCGTTAGCGAAGCCGCCCGCAACGTGGTGGCAACGGGAGGAAAGCCTTTAGCAATTACCGATTGTCTGAATTTTGGGAGCCCAGAAGATCCAGAATGTTACTACGAATTAGCCCAAGCCATTAATGGAATGGCCGCGGCCTGCGATGTTTTTGATACTCCCGTGATTTCGGGCAACGTTTCACTGTACAACGAATTTAATCGGCAACCAATTTATCCTACTCCCATGGTGGGCATGGTCGGAATAATTGAAGATCCAGCTTGGATAACCACCTTAGATTTTAAACAAACGGGTGATTTGATTTATGTTTTAGGCGAAACTACGGATGCCTTAAACGGTAGTGAACTCCAAAAAATGCAATTAGGCCACGTGGAAGGTAAACTGTTCGACTTTGATTTGCAATACGAATTTGACCAGCAACGCTTAGTAAGCGACCTAATTCATGAAGGACTTTTGGCTAGTGCACACGATTTGGCAGAAGGTGGATTAGCGATCGCCCTCGCAGAAAGTGCCTTCGCAGGAGAAATTGGGTTTAACGTGCAAACTGATTTAGCGGCCGCCGAATTATTTGCTGAAAACCAATCGCGATTCCTCGTAACCGTTACGCCAGCAAACCGGGAGCATTTTGAAGCTAAAACTGCTGGCAAAGCAATGCTATTAGGGCGTGTAGGGGGTGATCGGCTTAAAATCTTAACCACTGATGACATGTTGGACGTTGGTTTAATGGCGGCCGAAACTAGTTGGAAGGAAGCACTCGCATGGCAACTGAATTAAAGGGACTTAACGAAGAATGCGGCATTTTTGGAGTTTGGCGAGATCCTGATGCAGCGCAACGAACGTATATCGGATTACACAGCTTACAGCATCGCGGGCAAGAGGGGGCGGGCATCGTAACCCGTACTCCCACGGGAAAATTTGCCATCCACAAAGGCCTAGGTCTTTTAGCGGACGTATTCAGTAACCCGGATGACTTAACGAACTTAATTGGGCGCAGTGCAATTGGCCATGTCCGTTACGGTACGGCTGGAAGCCGCGGGGTTGAAAATGTTCAGCCGCTGCTTTTCCACTATCTACAAGGGGACGTGGCGATGGCCCATAATGGTAATTTGACAAATGCAATTACACTGCGCTACCAGTTAGAAGAGCAGGGCGCAATTTTTCAATCCAATTCGGATACCGAAGTTCTAATGCACCTCATTCAGCACCAAAAGCAGGCGAGCTTTAGTGAAAAATTAAAGGCTAGTTTGCGACAAATTAAGGGTGGTTTCGCGTACCTAATTCTTACGGAAAATGCTTTATACGCAGCATTGGACCCCAATGGTTTCCGGCCTTTGGTAATTGGACAATTAGCTAATGGCGCATTCGTGATCGCAAGTGAAACTTGTGCGTTAACGGCGGTGGGTGCCGAGTTTGTTCGGGACGTAGAACCTGGCGAACTAGTCCAAATTGACGACCAGGGAATTAAAATTAACCATTTTACGACCGAGACTCAGCTAGCAATTTGTTCGATGGAATTTATTTATTTCGCCCGTCCAGATTCGAATCTTTACGGGGTGAACGTCCATCGCGCGCGACAACGAATGGGTAAGCGATTAGCCCAAGAAAATCCGTTAGACGTGGACATTGTCGTCGGGGTACCCAATTCTTCGCTATCAGCAGCGGCAGGAGTGGCGGAGCAGTTGGGGGTCCCAAATGAAATGGGCCTGATTAAAAATCAGTACAGCAGCCGCACGTTTATTCAACCCACCCCTAAGTTACGTGAACAGGGGGTCGAGATGAAGTTGACAGTGTTATCCGCGGTAGTTGCGGGGAAAAAGGTAGCCCTCGTTGACGACTCGCTTGTTCGGGGGACCACCAGCAAGTACATTGTAAAAATGTTGAAAAAAGCGGGGGCTAAAGCGGTGCATTTGATGATCAGTTCACCACCGTTGAAATACCCTTGCTTTTACGGAATTGATATCGAACATACTCGTGAATTAATGGCGGCAAACCTCACGGTAAAGGAAATGTGCGTTGCAATCGGGGCGGACTCGTTGCACTTTTTAAGTTTGCCCGGTTTGATTGACGCAATCGGTTTACACCAAGATGCCCCTAACGACGGACTTTGCGTAGCGTACTTTGATGGAAAATATCCTACGCCGCTTTACGATTACGCGGCCGATTTTGAAGTTCCTAAAACCGCAAAAGATACTATGTTATCGGCAACGGGAGTCGCAAAGGAGAAATAATAATGACCAAAAATGCTTATGAACAAGCGGGAGTAAACATTGCTGCGGGCGAAGAAATTATTGAAGGCTTAAAGCAAGCAGTTGGTGAACAAGGCCCCCACATTCTAAATGGGATTGGCAATTTTGCCGGATGTTACCAACTCTCCGAAGATCAATTAGACGATCCAGTTTTAGTGGCGGGGGCTGACGGAGTGGGAACTAAAGTGCTGTTAGCTGCCCAAACTGGAAAAGTCGAATCGTTAGGGCAAGATTTGGTAGCAATGTGCGTTAACGATTTGTTGGCACAGGGCGCATTACCGCTATTCTTTTTAGATTATTTGGCGTTTTCACATTTAGAAAGCGACCAAACAGCCGCAATTTTAAAAGGGATTTTGAAAGCTTGCCAGGCCCAATCCATCCCGTTATTAGGCGGAGAGACGGCCGAGATGCCAGGACTTTATCAAGACCAGCATTTTGATTTAGCCGGCTTTGCGGTTGGTTTAGCAGTTAAAAGGAATCTCCTTAGTTCAGCTATGGTAAGTGAAGGGGATTATTTGATTGGCTTACCTTCGACTGGCTTACATAGTAACGGTTACTCATTGGTGCGTAAAATTCTCTTCACGGATCACCACTATCAATTTGACGACCATTTGCCAGGGATCGCCCGTCCATTAATCGAAGAACTTTTGGAACCGACCCGGTTATATGGCAACGTGATCCGACCACTATTACAAAAAAGGTTATTAAACGGGATTGCTCACATTACTGGTGGCGGAATACTAGAAAACGTACCGCGGATGTTACAACCTAACCAACAGGCTGAAATAAAATTGGCTAGTTGGCCTAAACCAGCGATTTTTAAGGTTCTCACTAAGCTTGGAAAACTTTCACAAACCGACCGTTACCAAACTTTCAATATGGGGATTGGCATGGTGTTAACCGTGAGCCCTCAGCAATATCAGCAAGTAAGGGACGAACTCGACCGTCAAAAAGAACCGTATTTTAAGATTGGCCAAGTGAAGAGGCGCCCAGAAAATGCACCAGCCGTCGTACTTTTAGGAGCTGATTAATGATTAAAATCGCAATATTTGCGTCGGGGACCGGCACCAATTTTGTTGCACTTGCCCGCCACATCGAAGAAACTAACGTACCAATTCGCATTGCATGTTTAGTCTGTGATCAACCAGATGCACCAGTAGTTGAAAAAGCGGTCAGATTGGGGATTCCAGTTTGGACCCACCGTTTGGGCGAGTTTGCCGACAAAACGGCTTACGAACAAGCAATTCTGCTCGAGTTGCAAAAATACGATTTAAAACTAATTGTGTTAGCCGGTTACATGAAAATTATTACGAAAGTGCTACTAGAAGCCTACCCGCAGGCCATTATTAATATTCATCCCGCATTGTTGCCTGCCTTTCCGGGACGACACGGAATTGAAGACGCTTTGGCATACGGTATAAAAGTTACCGGGGTCACCGTGCACTGGATTGACGATGGAATTGATACTGGCCCCATCATTGCGCAGCGGGTGGTTCCTATTTTGCCCGATGATGATGTGCCGCGATTAGCACAAAGAATTCATCAAGTTGAGCATGAGTTATATTTTGTTAGCCTATGCGAAGTTTTAAAACAACGAAAATTGATTAAATAAGGGAGCGTGCTCATGAAAACTGCATTATTAAGCGTGTCGGATAAAACTGGAATTGTTGAATTTGCCAAGGGCTTAGCAGCTCAAGAATTTAGAATAGTCTCTACTGGCGGGACTAAAAAGGTTCTTGAAGAAGCGGGGCTAACGGTGACGGGAGTAGAGGAATTAACGGGTTTCCCAGAAATGCTGGATGGTCGGGTAAAGACGTTACATCCCGTAATTCACGGCGGACTATTGGCTCGACGCGACTTACCGAACCACTTGCAGGCGCTAAAAGAACACCAAATTGACCTGATTGACTTAGTCTGCGTGAACCTCTATCCATTCAAAAGCACCATTATGCAAGACGGAATCACTGAAGCAGAAGCAATTGAACAAATTGACATTGGCGGACCCAGCATGTTGCGTTCCGCGGCTAAAAATTTTGCGTCGGTTTGGGCGGTGGCGGATCCTGCAGATTATCAAGCAGTTTTAGAACAGCTGGCGCAACCGCACGATGCAATTGCTTTTCGGCGGGCGCTAGCTTTGAAAGTTTTCCAGCATACGGCAGCGTATGACACGTTAATTGCCCAATATCTGGGCCGTGCGGATGAAGAATTTCCTACCCAACTCACAATGACCTATACTAAAAAACAGGCAATGCGCTACGGTGAAAATAGTCACCAAAAAGCCGCTTTCTACGAGAATGCCTTACCAGTACCGTTCTCGATTGCCCGAGCTAAGCAATTACATGGAAAGGAACTTTCGTATAACAATATTAAAGATGCTGACGCGGCTTTGAAAATGAGTGCCGAGTTTGAGCAGCCTGCGGTGATTGCCGTTAAGCATATGAATCCTTGCGGAATTGGACTAGGCAAGTCGATTCAGGAAGCGTGGGACCGGGCGTACGCTGCTGACCCAATTTCTATTTTTGGCGGGATTATTGTATTAAATCGACCAGTTGATTTGGCGACTGCCCAAAAAATGCACCAGCTCTTTTTGGAAATTATAATTGCTCCTAGTTTTGAAAAGGAAGCTTTTGCAGTGTTGGCGCAGAAGAAAAATCTACGAATAATGACGGTTGATTTTAGTAAAAAACAAGCGTCTAAGGAACTCGAAACAGTCTCCGTAATGGGCGGGCTTTTAGTACAAGAGCCTGATGAAGTCGCTGAAAGCCAGGCTAATTTCAAGGTGGTTTCTAAGCGCCAACCGACAGAGACCGAACTAAGAGCCATGGTTTTTGGTCAAACGGTGGTTAAACACGTTAAGAGCAATGCAATCGTGGTTGCTACGGAAAATCAGACTTTAGGAATTGGCGCAGGGCAAATGAATCGGATTGGATCGGTTGAAATTGCCGTTGAACAGGCAGAAAAAGCTGCTGGATTTAAAAATGCAATTATGGCGTCCGACGCCTTTTTCCCAATGGACGATTGCGTCGAGTTTGCAGCTAAACACGGGATTAAGGCCATCGTCGAACCTGGTGGTAGCATTAAAGATCAAGCGTCGATTGATAAAGCAAACGAGTTAGGAATCACACTAGTCTTTAGCGGTCGGCGTCATTTTAGACATTAGGGGGCTTAATTCGTGGCAAAAGTACTAGTTATTGGGCAAGGTGCCCGTGAACACGCAATTGGCCGCCAGTTATTATTAAGTGAGCAGGTTGAAGAAGTTTATTGCGCTCCCGGAAATCCCGGTATGTTGCGAAGCGGAATTAAGACCGTTCCCATCAAGAAATTAAACTTTGAAAAGTTGGTTGATTTTGCCCGCAAGCAAGCGGTTAATCTAACGGTTGTCGGCCCGGAATTGCCGCTGCAACAGGGAATTGTTGATTATTTCAATGCGGCAGGGTTAACCATTTTTGGCCCGTCTCAAGCGGCAGCAAAATTAGAGAGCTCGAAGCAATTTGCCAAAAAGGTTATGCAGGAGGCGGGAGTACCAACCGCGCGCTACGCCAGCTTTCAAGACGAAAGCTCTGCAATCCAGGCGTTATCCAAGACAACTTATCCATTAGTAATTAAAGCTGACGGATTAGCCGCCGGAAAAGGGGTTGCGATTGCTAAAAATCAAAGTGATGCCGTAGCAATAATTCACCAATTGCTAAGTGAGCACCAGTTTAATACCACGTCGATCGTTATCGAGGAATACTTGGAAGGACAAGAGTTCTCGCTAATGGCATTTGTCAACGACGACCAAATTATCCCAATGCCGCTTTCCCAGGATCATAAGGCAGCTTATGATGGCGACCGCGGGCCTAATACGGGTGGAATGGGCGCATATAGTCCTTTACCTCAATTTTCAACAGAGCTGGGCAAACGGTGTGTGGATGAGATTGTCCGTCCGGTCATTCACGCTTTACGTCAACGGGATATTAGTTTTTGCGGGGTTTTATATGCCGGTTTGATTATGACTAAAACGGGGCCCAAGGTAATTGAATTCAACGTCCGCTTTGGAGACCCCGAAACGGAAGTTGTATTACCACAGCTGCAAAGTGATTTTTACGAGCTTATTCTGGGGTTACTGGCTCAGCAACCGCCCCAAGTAAAATGGCAAAATAACGATATTTATTTAGGAGTGGTTGTGAGTTCAGAAAATTACCCACAATCTTCGGCTGCAGGGATTAGATTATCCAGCTTTAATAGCGTTCCAGCAGACCTTACCATCAATTATGCTGGCGTGGCACAAGATTCGAAGGGCGAATTGGTTAGTAATGGTGGCCGGATCCTTTGTGCAACAACCAAAGCTAGTAATATTACGCAAGCGCGAACAATTTTATATTCGTGGTTAAATCAACAAAAGTTAGTGGGGATGCGTTATCGGAATGACATTGGAAAACGTGGAGAGTAGACAGTCGAGTTATTAGCGGGCAAACGGGAGAGCTATTCGAGTTTGAATAGCTCTTCTTTTTAAGTATTTCAACTGCAAGAATTTTAGACACACTGCAATTAGTACAAAAACATCCCCTAGAAAAAAGGTTGCCATAGTGCCTGAGCGGTGATAGTATTTAACGCTATTAACAAACTGATATCAATTTTACAACCTCCAGTATCTTTAAAAATTGTCCTTAGTGGCACTTAACGTCATAAAAAGAAAAGGAATTTTAAACCTATGGCTCAGGTTTTAATTGTTATTGATATGCAACGAGCATTAAGTAAAATAGCTAATCGCAATCAAGTTATATCAAACATTAACAAACGGATTAATAAATACAGAGAAAATAATCTCCCAATTGTATTTGTTCAGCACACTGAACCAGGAATGGAAGTTGCAAGTGGACAATGGAGACTTTTTGAGGAGCTTAATTCGTTAGGCACTGATACTTATTTTAATAAAATACGGCCTGATGTTTTTTACCAAACGGGACTTGAAGCATTTCTTAAAATGAACCATCTGAATTATATAGAAATTTGCGGTGCACAAGTCGAATTTTGCGTAGATACAACTATTCGAGTCGCGTTCCATCTGGGTTTTAAAACCGATATATTAATTGATGGAGTTACAACCATTAACGGGGATGTGCTGAATGCGGAACAAATAAAGAAGCATCACGCAAACATATGGGATAACCGATTTGGCAAGTTAATTACGGTGACCACTCCGCTAATTGATTGGTGTTAAACATTGCATTGTAGATTTCAACATGCAGTAATCGATAATCTGTCATTGGTTATTTGAGTTAGAGCAAAAGCTTGAAAGCAGAAAAGTTTCCTAGTATGCGTCACAAGGCTTTTTGCAGGCTAGTTCTCGGATTAGTTGATAATAATAACGTGTAATAAATCTTGTTTTATATTAATTAAATGATTTAGTTGCTGGTTTATTAAATCAAAATTGTGAGGGCTGCTATGTTTGTTTACCTTCTTTTAATTCTTACTATTCTAGTTTCTAGTATTTACCTATATAAGGATCGGCGTAATTTTATTGCAGGAATCTTTTTTGCGGGAAGTTGTATTAATTTAACTTTATTAGCGACTTTAGGAATTGCCTCTTATCTAGCTGGAGATTCTAGGATTGGAATCATTAGTCTTGCGGTGTTTTTACTATTAGGGATTATCGTGGTTCCGTTACTGGTCGGTTTTAGTTTAATTATTAATTCCTACGTCATGCAAACGCGCGAAGGCAAAAGCTTGACGGCTAAATTGTCGCTAATTTTCGGGGTTAACCTGTTACTTGTATTGGGTGCAGGTGCGACTATTTTACTTGCTAGTCAGTACTTAGGTCGGTTAACGGGCGTGTTACTCGTTTTTATAGGAATCGACGTCACTTTTACGTTTATTTTTAGTTGTTATTTGTTCTATTCGTTTCTGTATCAAATAATTCCTATAAGAGAAAAAGTCGATTATATTATTACGTTAGGCGCTGGAATAAGGTCAGAAACTGTAACTCCGCTCTTGAAAGGACGGCTAGACAAAGCGTTAGAATACTTTTGGAAACAGGATGGGAACCCCAAGTTTATAGTTAGTGGCGGGCAGGGGCCTGATGAACCTGTTTCGGAAGCCTATGCCATGGCGAAATACCTTAAAAGTCAGCATGTCCCCGAAGATAAAATCATTTTAGAAGACCAATCCACCACTACATTACAAAATATGAAATTTTCAAAGCAAAAGATTGAAAAGGATTGGAAAAAGCCAGGAGTGCCTAAGGTTATTTTTGCTACTAACAACTATCATGTATTGCGCAGTGCAATTTATGCTCGTAAGGCGGGGTTAAATGCAAACGGTGTGGGTTCACCAACTTCATTTTACTTTTTACCTAGCGCGCTAATTCGTGAATATATCGCTTTGTTAGTGATTTATAAGAAAACAACCATTGCGATTGTGTTAGGATGGATTTTACTTGGACTCTTGTTAGCCTTTTTTTAGAATGGGAGAATAGTTTATGCGTAAACGAGTTATAGCTAGCGGTATCATTGTTGCAATATTTTTATTCATTTTCGGGGGTGCTTATTTCTGGTATAAGTCCAACTACGGTACCGAAAATTATTACACTCAAATCATTAATCAGGGAACCAAAATTGTTGAAAAAGATGACTCGGGCAGCCAAGTTGTGGATTACATGTATCATCAACCGATCTATGATCAAAATGGCCAAAAAGTAATGGCTAAGTTTAGAGGCGGGCTAGAACGGCCCTTAAAACTACATGCATATTTAAAGGTTGGATATAACACCAAGCGGCACCAAGTGATTTCTTGGGAAAAGGTTGCTAAAAAGGACGTCCCTAAAGCGGCTTTAAAACAGCTGCATGAGTAAGTTGCTAAAAATATTCAATAACTAAAAGGAAATCATTTCGTCTAGTGGCGAGTGGTTTCTTTTTTATTTCCGAACCAAATTTTTAATGGCTATCGATTGTAAAAGTTAGTAGCAGGTTGGAGATATTTCTAAATCTCCCAAGAAGTCCCGAATTGCTCCATGGAAGCGAAATTCAAGATCCTGAATGTTTAAATTTAGATGCTAAGGCGTAATATTTAATCCTTATGGAAAACTTTTAAAGCCGGGAAATCCCGCTAATATGGTATTTCACGCTCATAAATATTATACAGGGTAATCTAGTTAGCACTTTACTTAACAGAGTGCTAAAAAGGGAGTACAATACAGTTGTAGGTGAAAAGAGTGCTTTTGAATTAACGCTGAAGTACAATTTTTACTTCATTAATTAACGGAGGTGTTGTTACATGGCCAATTTTTACGGAAATGATCCTTTTTTCAACAATGATATGGATGATATTTTTAATCAAGTATTCAAACGGATGGGAAATCCTAACTCGGATTCCGCTCGTTACTTGGTCAATGGGCAGTCGTTAACTCCAGATGAATTCGCTCAATATCGAGCAACTGGTAAACTACCAGAAAATGCAAAAACAATTGAAGTATCCAAGGACGGACAACAGGCCCTTAAAAAGGGTGGTATTTTGGAGAAGTTAGGAACTAACTTGACTGAACAAGCCCGCGATGGTCTGCTAGATCCAGTTATTGGACGTGAAAATGAAATACAAGAAACAGCTGAAATTTTGAGCCGGAGAACGAAGAATAACCCCATTTTAGTTGGGGACGCCGGAGTCGGTAAAACTGCAATTGTTGAAGGTTTAGCACAAGCAATTGTAAATGGTAACGTTCCGGAAGCTATTCAAGGCAAAGAAATTTATTCAATCGATTTATCCTCTCTAGAAGCAGGAACCCAATACCGGGGGTCGTTTGAAGAAAACATCAAAGACTTAGTCAAAGAAGTTAAGGCAGCTGGAAACATTATTCTATTCTTTGACGAAATTCACCAAATTATTGGCGCAGGTTCAACCGGCGGCGAAGATGGTGGCAAAGGGATGGCAGATATTATTAAGCCAGCATTGTCCCGTGGTGAATTAACCGTCATTGGGGCAACTACCCAAGACGAATACCGTAATACAATTTTGAAAAACGCAGCGCTAGCTCGTCGGTTTAACGACGTGGTGGTCAATGAACCAAGCGCGGAAGATACGTTTAAAATTTTGCAAGGTGTTAAGGACTTATACGAAAAACATCATCATGTAAAACTCCCCGATGATGTTTTGAAGGCCGCGGTGGATTATTCGGTTCAATACATTCCACAAAGAACTCTACCAGATAAGGCGATTGACTTGATCGATATGACCGCCGCCCACTTAGCAGCTCGTCAGCCTGAAAGTGATGAAGCAACCTTAAAAGAAAAGCTCAATAAGCTTGAAAAAGAAAAGGAACAGGCAGTTAAAGAAGAAGATTTCAAACGTGCTGCTGACCTAAAGCAACGGATTGAAGAGACCAACAAGCAAATTAAGAATGCAGATAAGAAAGAAGAAGTTGTTGCAACGGTTGACGACGTTGCTCAATCGGTAGAACGTTTAACCGGAATTCCGGTTTCTGACATGGGCGCTAACGATATTGAACGGCTAAAAGATTTGGATAGTCGTTTGAAGAGCAAGGTAATCGGGCAGGACGAAGCGGTAGAAATGGTTGCTCGAGCAATTCGGCGGAACCGGGCAGGATTCTCCGAAGGCGAACAACCAATTGGCAGTTTCTTATTCGTCGGCCCAACCGGGGTTGGTAAAACTGAATTAGCTAAACAATTGGCTTTGGATATGTTTGGCAATAAGAATGCGATTATTCGGTTGGATATGAGTGAATATTCGGACCGGACGGCGGTTTCTAAATTAATTGGTACGTCAGCTGGTTATGTAGGATACGATGATAACTCAAATACCTTAACCGAACGTGTACGGCGGAACCCATATTCAATTGTTTTATTAGATGAAATTGAAAAAGCGGATCCCCAAGTCCTAACACTTTTACTTCAAGTAATGGATGACGGACGTTTAACGGACGGTCAAGGAAACGTAATCAATTTCAAGAACACAATTATTATTGCAACGTCAAACGCTGGATTCGGTAACGAAAAATTAACCGGCGACGATGCTAAGGACCAATCTCTAATGGATCGACTTGCACCGTTCTTCCGGCCAGAATTTTTAAACCGGTTCAACGGCATTGTAGAATTCTCACACTTAACTAAGAAAGACTTAAGTCAAATCGTTGATTTAATGATTGCGGATGTTCAAAAGACATTGGCGAAGAAAGATTTGACTTTGGAAGTAACTAAACCAGCAAAGGATTGGTTGATGGAACAAGGTTACGATGAAGCAATGGGCGCTCGTCCATTAAGAAGAGTGATCGAACAACAAATTCGGGACAAGGTTACTGATTTCTATCTTGATCATTTAGATGTGAAGAACTTGAAAGCTGATTTGGTTGATGACCAAATTGTCATCGAAGCCAAATAGTTTGATTTTAGTGTTTTGCACATTTAAAAGTCACGCTATTAGTAAGTAGTGGCTATTAAGGAAATCATTTCGTTTAACGACGAGGTGGTTTCCTTTTTTATTTTTAAAAAATTCAGGGAGGGGCAATTTTAGATATTAACTAATGAGATTAGGGCTGGCTAATCATTTAGCTACGCGTATTAGTAGTTAGGTGAAATGGTAAAGCTAAGAATGGGTATTATTTTAGCTAAAAACAAAAAAGACCTTAAAGATTGAAATAAAATCCTCAAGGTCTTTTCATTCGAAAAAATAGATACCTTACTTGAAAAATTGAGCATACTTGACTATATTCGCAGAACCAACAAGCAAACCATCACCTTAACTAATTACTGTTTCTCCTGAATAGCCACACGTAAAATAGTTTTGCGCTTAGCTTCCGCGACCCGGCGAAAATCGCTCATATAGATTTCCGTATGCTCTTTTTCACTACGTTGATAACCAGCTTCATCAATAAATTGCTCTAATTTTTGAAAACTTTCGGGTTCAGTATCAAATGAGCCAACGTGTACGATTTGGGCGACCAGTTGTGCTGGACGATGCTCGAAATAAATTTGATCAAACAGGAAATCATCAATCTTAGGTTTAGCACGTTCTAGAGCTTCTTTAGCAATCTCGTCAGTTACAAAACTTGGTTGTTTAATGCTGATAATGTATTTAAAGTGTTCTTTTTTCATTACCGGAGCATTTAAATATTGGTCTTGAATTCCCCAGTAACCTTGGAGTGGGTACACTGTATATAGCTTAAAGTTAGGGATATTCCAGCCTTTCTTTTGACTCATCCGAATAGCATAAGAAACAGGATACAGGGATTGAACCCTTTTCTGAAAATCAGGTAAATTAGGATCACCTTCGCCGGCAATACTAAAATAATTTTGTTCGGGGATGGTTAATATTTGAGGCTTTTTCCTAAGGGAAAAGCCCTTTTCTTCCTTCCGCCATTCAATTTTTTCATTACTCATAAGAATTCTCCATTCACTTAAATGATATAGCATATTTTAGATAAATCCGTTCGTTGCCAATAACCATCGTTGACGAACTTTCGAGTGATGTATGGGCATTTATACGCTACTTTTCTTACAAATTCCGATTCTAATGTGATTTTAGCACATTTTAGTTTATCGAATATGGAGGATTTTGGGGTAAAACGCTTTAGAGATTGGGCAAAGTAGAGAACACATTTTATAAAAAAACGTAATGATTTTGCCTGATGCATAAATAGTATATGTAAAGAAATATAACAAGTGATAACATTAGTGCTTAAGAATAAACGAGAGAACGAGTTTTGAAAGCACTCAGATACTCTTGACGAAGGGCGTCAATAAATTTTTTACATATTAACGAGCAGTTGTGCCGTTTCTTTTAAGTGAAATGGCATTTAGTAAGATACATGGGGTGAATAGGGATTGGATGAAATTTATATAGTAGCAGCTAAACGGACGGCAATTGGCAAACTAGGTGGAAGTCTGAAAGGATTTACAGCCGCTGAACTAGGCGGATTTGCAATAAAGGCGGCAATGGAACAAGCTAATATAAAGGATAATTACGTTGATCAAGTACTAATGGGAAACGTGATTCAAGCAGGTAATGGTCAAAACCCGGCAAGGCAAGCGGCGGTATCCGCAGGCGTTAATTATTCTGTGCCGGCCATTACTATTAATGATGTGTGTGGGTCTGGTCTATCTAGTATTAATTTAGCGGCAAGCCTGATTGCTTCGAAACAAGCAAAAATCGTAATTGCCGGAGGAATGGAAAGCATGTCATCAGCGCCTTTAATTTCGCGTAAATCGAGATTTGGACAGCGGCTTGGTAATCAAATCCTAGAAGATGCAATTCTAAGTGACGCGCTAACTGACGCCTGGGGCCACTATCATATGGGAATTACTGCTGAAAATGTTGCCTCGAAATACCATGTTAGCAGACGTGAAATGGATGAGTTTGCTTTAGCTAGCCACCAAAAAGCAGTTAATGCGCAAAATAATGGTCGCTTTGATAAAGAAATTACATCAATAACCGTAAATCAACCGGATGGCAAATATTTATTTAACAAAGATGAGGCTCCACGAAAGGACACAACCATTGAAAAATTGGGAAATTTAAAACCAGCGTTTAAGTTAGATGGGGAGGTTACTGCCGGCAATTCTTCTGGGATTAACGACGGGGCTGCAGCGCTAATCCTTGCTTCTAAGGAAGCGGTTATCGCACACGGGCTAAAGCCCATAGCAAGGTGGGTGAACTGTTCGGTGGTGGGTTTAGAACCTGACCTAATGGGGATGGGTCCGTATTATGCCGTTAATGAAGTATTAAAAAATGCAGGATTAGCGAAAGAAGACGTTGATTTGTATGAGCTCAACGAAGCTTTTGCAGCGCAATCGATTGCATGTATTAGAAAATTAAAGTTAAAAACAGAGAATGTGAATATTAATGGTGGTGCGATTGCTTTGGGACACCCAGTAGGTGCTTCGGGAGCAAGAATATTAGTGAGTTTGATATACGAATTACACGATCAAAAATTAAAGAAAGGGCTCGCTAGCCTTTGCGTTGGTGGCGGTATGGGCGTAGGTACAATAATTGAAGCTGTTTGATTATTAAAAGCGTAAAAAAGATGTTTGAAGTTCTGATACAAACTATACTGAATAACAAATTCCGTTTTAGCTCTAACTTATCTAACGTTAAGTACTTAATAATTTTAATTAAACAAATACATTTAATGCAATAAAGTATAGTTTTTGTAAAATTATGGTCGTTTTATTTGTAAGCGATTTACAAAAAGAGTTAGACTATAGCTGTAATATTATGAATAGGGGGATATTATAGATGGATAAAGCAAAAGTTATTATTGTTGGGGCTTCACATGGCGGACATGAGTCAGCAATTGAGTTGTTGGATAAATACGATAACGTTGATGTTACGATTTATGAAATGGGCGATTTCGTATCGTTCATGTCCTGTGGAATGCAACTTTACTTAGAAGACCAAGTTACAGATGTTAATGACGTAAGGAATTTCCGACCAGAAGACATCACTTCCAAAGGCGGAAAGATTTATAACAATCACCAAGTTACAGCAATTGATGTTGACCAAAAACAGGTAACCGTTAAGGATTTAAAAGAAGGTACAGAAGAACAAGTTGCTTATGATAAATTGATTCTTAGTTCGGGAGTAACACCTAAAAATTTGCCAGTCCCAGGTACAGACCTTGAAAATGTATATTTAATGCGTGGTTACGACTGGGCTACAAAGATTAAGGCGGCATTAACTGATGAGAGTATTAAAAATGTCGCGGTAGTTGGTTCAGGATACATCGGGATTGAAGCGGCTGAGGTATTTGCTAAGAAAGGTAAACACGTCACTTTATTTGATTTCATCGATCGTCCCCTCGGCAATTATCTCAACCCTGAAATGACTGAAATTATTGATAAAACCTTGACGGACAACGGCGTTCAAGTAGAAATGAGCCAGAGCATTACTGCATTTAAGGGCGACGGAAAAGTTGCCAGTGTGGAAACCAAAAAGGGCAGTTACCCTGCAGATCTTGTAATTCAAGCTGCCGGTGTACAACCTAATACAGAATGGCTCAAAGGCGTAGTGGATCTAACTGATCGCGGATTCATCAATGTGGATGGCTATTTGAGAACTAACGTGCCCGACGTATTTGCTGTCGGAGATGCTATCTTACCGCTATCTATCCCGGCTGGAAAGCCATCCCCAATTGCTTTAGCTACAACTGCCCGGCGTGAAGCCCAATACGTTGTAAATCATATTTTCGAGAAGAAACCAACCCAAATCTTTAAAGGCGTAGTTGGTTCATCAGCGCTACATGTATTTGACGAACACTTTGCTTCTACGGGTGTAAATGAATTTACTGCAGAACGTTCTAACGTTGAAATTGTTAATTCACACTATGTTGACCACATCCGTCCGGCATACGTTCCCGAGTCAGAGGGAAATGTTCGCGTGGATGTTGATATCACGTTTGACCCCCATACCCACATTGTTTTAGGTGGAGCAGTCCTCTCAACATACGATTTAACTGCTCAAGGAAATGTTTTGGCATTAGCGGTAGAACATCGTTTGACGCTTGAAGATTTAGCCGAAGCTGACTTCTTCTTCCAACCTGGTTACGACCGGCAATGGAGTTTAATTAATTTGGCTGCGCAACATGCTTTAGGTTATGCACGTTTCTAAAGTAAATTGTTTCTCCAATTATATTGGCACTTTTAAAAAGGATAAAATAGTAAGTCTAATTAACAAGGAGCCCTTTATATAGGGCTTTTTTATTTAGTGTTATTTCGAATAGTAAATTAAATTTTAGAATGATTTCTAGCCATAATGGACAAGTATTTGTAGGCACTGCCCAACTTTACATTTAAGTTGTTCATTTACATTTCCTAAACAATGCTAGACTAATTCGGTTGGTAAATGTAACGAATATAAATACAAATAAGGAAAAGTACCGGTAATATTTGTGGTACTGATAACAGAAAATATGGAACAGGCCTTTAATCGAGCGGGCGGAAAGCCAGAAATAAGGGCAGTGAATGTGCAATGGGCTACTGGAAATAGTTGATATTGAGCAAACAATAGATAGAGAGTAGCGATACGAAGATTTAGTTGCTGTCCAAAAAAGCGGTCTACGGAGGTTGTAACCAATATTTTTTTAAAAAAATTTAGCCCTTTAGACCACGGTAAATTCAAATATGTAATTTTTTATCAAAACAGCGCTTTCAAAAACTGATAATAGGTATATACCAATTTTGTTTTTTTATAAAAAAGACCCATAAGGCGGATTATACCAATAATTTACGCTTGAAACAGCGCTTTCACTAACATAGAATTGAATTATTGCATTTATTCAATATTCTATTTGGAGGTATTTTCATGAAAGCATATTTGCAACGCATGGGTCGTTCTTTACAACTTCCCGTAGCCGTTTTACCTGCCGCCGCTTTGTTGGTTGGTATTGGTAACTGGTGGGCTTCTTACAGTAATGACGTAGTTGCTCATTTCTTACAAGCTGGTGGTAACGCAGTTTTAGGTCAACTACCACTGTTATTCGCCGTTGGCTTAGCCCTCGGGATGTCAGTCGATCAATCTGGGGCTGCTGCCCTTGCTGGGTTAGTTGCCTTTGAGCTACCGGTTAATGTATTAAAACCTGAATCGGTTGCTACATTAATGAATATCAAACCTACAGCCGTTGATGCTTCGTTTGCTCAAATTGGTAATGTATTTATCGGAATTATTGCTGGTTTGATTGCTGCAGCATTATACAATCGATTCCACGAAACAAAATTACCGATGGCCCTTTCCTTCTTTAGTGGTAAGCGTTTGGTACCAATTATGGCTGCCCTTGTTATGCTACTTGTCAGTGTAGTATTACTATTTGTTTGGCCACCAGTTTACGGTGCACTCGTTACATTCGCTAAGTTTATCTTAAACTTAGGCTGGGTTGGCGCTGGATTGTACGGTTTCTTCAACCGTCTCCTTATCCCAACTGGTTTACATCAAGCTTTGAATTCCGTATTCTGGTTTGACGTGGCAGGGATTAACGATATTGGTAAATTCTTGGCTTCCCAAGGTACAAAGGGTGTTACAGGTATGTATCAAGCTGGATTCTTCCCAATCATGATGTTTGGACTTCCAGCCGGAGCTTATGCTATTTACAAAAATGCTCGTCCTGAAAACAAAGCAACTACTGCATCATTGATGTTAGCTGCTGCATTTGCTTCATTCTTCACCGGTGTTACGGAACCACTTGAATTCTCATTTATGTTCGTTGCATGGCCTCTATACGTATTGCATGCAATCTTTACTGGTCTATCACTTGCATTTGCGGCATTTATGCATTGGACAGCTGGGTTCGCATTCAGTGCCGGTTTAGTTGATTATGTGCTTAGTTTGAAGAATCCTATCGCTAATCAACCATTATGGTTAATTGTTCAGGGTCTTGTAATGGCTGCAATTTACTATTTTGGTTTTGATTTTGCGATTAAGAAATTCCATTTGATGACCCCAGGTCGTGAAGAATTAGGAGAAGATGACGGAGTTGAAGAAGTTACAACTGATGATTCAGATGATAAGTACACTGTTCAAGCTAAGAAGATTTATGCTGCTTTAGGCGGTTCGGACAATTTACAAGTCGTAGATAACTGTACGACACGTCTTCGTCTTAAATTGAATGATACAGATAATATTAATGAAAATGCAATCAAACGTAGTGGTGCTGCAGGATTAAACAAGATTGATAAAAATAACCTACAAATTATTATTGGTACTGAAGTTCAATTTGTTTCAGATGCACTTGCAAAATTAAACAATGCTAAGGCCCCAATTTCTTCAGTGAAGACTGCAGATGAAACAGCTCCGACAGAAGAAACGGTTGCTGATGGTATTAAACAGGATGTTACAGAAGAGTTCTATAGTGTTGCTAATGGACAATACATGGACATTGAGGAAATTCCTGATGACACGTTTGCTCAAAAGATGTTAGGTGACGGATATGCTATTAATCCTGTTGATGGAATTATTACTGCTCCAGTTGATGGAACAATCACATCAGTATTCCCAACTAAACATGCAATTGGTTTCAAGACAAATGCCGGCTTAGAAGTTCTTCTTCATATGGGAATCGACACTGTAGAATTAAATGGTGCTCCATTCGATGTTAAGGTGGAAGATGGACAAACGGTTAAACATGGTGACGTTGTAGCTAAAGTTAACTTAGACGCAATTAAAAATGCGGGTAAGCAGACACCAATGATCGTCATTGTTACGAACATGGATGCAGTTCGGGTGATGAAGTTCAAAGGTAATGCACAAGTTACTCCAGAGTCATTAGTTCTTAAAACAACTACCAAGTAAAAATAAGTGAAGTAAAATGAGGTTGTGACAAAACTGCCTCTCACAATAAATAAAAAGGACGAAAAATCAAAAATCCGATTTTTCGTCCTTTTTGTTTTAGAATATTCCCAATCTTCATTAATCAAGATTTTTCTGTATATCCTTTGGAGTCAGTGATTTTGATATTAGTTTGTGGTCAACATCGTATTTTTCAGCAACATATTCCTTAAAGGTCCTAGTGAATCCATTTTTATTAGTTCGTTTTCGATAAGAATTAGAATTATATCTAACGCTGTGTGGGTCGAAGTAATCCTCCTTGTCGTAATAGTCCCAATTCATAACCTTTTGGTCATCGCTCTTCCATCTACGACAATTTTCTTTTAGCGTGGTTGCGTGAGGAATCAAAGCAACATGTCCACTAAGCTCATCTTCAATATACAGATAATTGCTTTCAGAGTCATATCCTGCATCAGCAACGATATAAGTCCCAAGAACACCCTGTTTTTTAAAGATTGAATAAAGGGTTTTAATGTTCTAGTGTCATTTAGATTTTGAAAAAGTTGGAATTGAACCAATTATTTTAGTACGTTTAAGTAGGGTAGTGAAGGATCCACGAATATATTCATCAGAGAAAGTATACAAGTAATTAGAAAAGATTGAGATTCCGAAATGTCTCCATTGTTGAACGCAGTTTAAATGTACTTTGATCATATGCATATCTTCCTCAACGTCGAATACAGGTTTATTACGCTGTTTAATAAACTCGTTAAAAAATACTGAGATAGAACTTTCTTTTCAGGAGTAACATTATTATTCAAATAAAGGATATATTCTTGGCTAGTAACGTTCATTAACCAAAAATGTTTGGCAAATAAAATAAGGTGTGGGTTCTTTTTAGTGACTTGAAAGTTATTGTAAAAAATATACTTGACTAAATGTTAAGCAGCTTTTCTTAAAATACGAAGCCGTACATTCATGATTAAAAAACGCTTGCAAACGCATGAAGAAAGATTACAATTAAAGCGGAAAAGTAGGAACGGTTTTTAATTCAAAAATGTACTACATAAGTATGGGTAGGATAAAAGACAAATTTTAAAAGTCAGAATTCAGTGAATATTTGAACCTAATAGAAGTTTCAATAACAATTGTTAAAAGGGGCTTTATGAACTAAAAAATGTTGGGATAGTTAGCATGTATGAAGCAAAGAGAGTGATTCACCATGAAATTAAGAAAAGCAAATCTAACGAAAAGAACTAAAGGGTTGTGTATTGTTTGGATAATTGCTAACTCATTAATGTTAGTAATGACTACGTTTACGCCACTCAAGGAAAGCGCAGACTTTGTAGTTGGATCATTTTTCGTAATGTTATTCTTTTCCATTTACGTATTTTGTATGGCAATGCAGGATGAATTTGGTGATAAAGACCGTTTAAGATAGACAAAATCAATTTCACTAGTGAAAGAGAACGAGTTTGGTTCTCTTTTTGTTTGTCCTAGTGTATGTATGGATCTTTATGAATAGATTTGATGCACACAAAAACAGAAACCAAATTTTCGAGGAATTGATTTCTGTTTTTTATTTTATTAAGGGCTAGTAAAAATTAGTTAACTGCTAATTAAATATTGAACATCGTGTAAACAGCTTATTTTCGACTTACTAAATTTGCCCAATGCTCGTTATTAGAAACGATACGGATACTCAAGATATGGTAACAAACAACTTTGAAGATGGTAAAATTGATTTGTTGATTACTAGATTTTGAATTTGCCCAATTTCAATTAATACATCCTCAATGGATATTCAGATTTGAAAATTTCAATAAATTAGGTAACATAGGTACTTGATGCTAAAAAAATTATTAGCGATCCGATGACTCACGGATCCATTAAAGAGTTAGGTTATTTTTTTTAGACAAATTTGCCCAATTTTTGCCCAATTTTCCAAGAAAATAAATAAGAATAGGGCTTAGTACCTTGATATAAAAGGGTTTAGAAAATATACCTATTATACAGTGAACGTATTAGTGTTTTTAAATGTAGTAAAAGGTTGCTGATACAATAATGTTTAGCTAATCTAAGCAATGCTAATCAGCAAGTTTGAGAGGGCTAATTTAACGGTTTAAAACCGGATTGCCCAATTTTTGCCCAATTTTCAAAAAAATAAAACAAACAAGGTGTTTAAAGCCTTGATATAAAAGGAGTTAGAGAATATGCCTATTATACAATGGTATCCGGGCCACATGGCCAAAGCCATTCGGCAAGTTGAGGAAAAATTAAAGCTCGTTGACGTTGTTTTTGAACTGGTCGACGCGCGGATTCCAGTTTCGTCACGCAATCCGATGATTGAGTCGGTTATTAAGGATAAGCCGCATTTACTAATTTTAACCAAGGCGGACTTGGCCGATCCTCAAGAGACCCAGCGGTGGTTAGAGTACTTCCGCAAAAATGGCGACCATGCCGTGGCGTTGAACTCTAAAGAGCCTTCAACGGAAAAAATTATCCTAAAACATACCCGCGCAATTTTAGCGGATAAGCTCGAAAACTGGGAAAGTCGGGGAATTAAGAAGACTGAGATTAAATCGATGTGTATCGGAATCCCTAATGTAGGAAAATCGACCTTGCTAAACCATCTGGTTAACAAAAAAGTTGCCATTACTGGGGACCGTCCTGGCGTTACTAAAAAACAACAATGGCTTAAGTCACGGCAAGGTTTGTACCTATTAGATACCCCCGGAATTTTATGGCCGAAGTTTGAAGACCAGTCGGTTGGCAGTAAGTTAGCATTTACTGGGGCAATTAAGGACAACCTCTACGCCAATGACGATGTGGCATTATTTGGCTTGCAGATTTTTAGTGAAAAATACCGTAACGGTTTAATGGAGCGGTATCATTTAACGGATGAAGACTTTGATCAGCCTTTGCCAGAACTTTTACTATTAATCACCCAGAAATTAGGAATGCGAGACGACTATGATCGTGCTAGCCAACGAATCTTGTTGGATGCTCGGAAGGGCAAATTAGGTCGTTTTAACTTAGATTTTGTGGAGGAGCTTAACGACCGTGGCGACGATTAAAGAAATTAAGGAACGCTTAGTAACCGTTCAAGACGTTAATGATCCTTACTTTTTGGATCTAGCTGATGATAGCCGTGCCGGAGTGCAAAAACTATTACGGCAAAAGGAAAAGGCGCTCCAAAAAGTGGCTGAACAACGCCTCGCCTTTCAAAAGCGGTTTTCCTTGGAAAATGAGTTATGGCAGTCCGGCAAACAGTTTGTGGCTGGGATTGATGAAGTAGGCCGCGGATGCTTAGCTGGACCAGTGGTGACGGCGGCAGTGGTCCTAGACAACCATTTTGATTTGGTAGAAGTTAACGACTCCAAACAGTTGTCCTTAAAGCTTAGGGAATCTCTGTACGCCCAAATTCTATCTGAAGCAGTTAGTGTTGGTATCGGGGTGCGTTCTAACCAGCAAATTGATCAAATGGGAATTTTGAACGCCACCAAAGCGGCGATGAACGACGCGATTAGCCATTTAAATGTAACGCCGGAACACTTGTTAATTGATGCAGTTCAGGTTCCTACGAGTATTCCTAAGACGGTGATGTATAAAGGGGATGCTAAGAGTATTAGCATTGCGGCAGCTTCAATTGTGGCCAAAGTCTACCGGGATCACCTCATGCGCTCGTACAATAAAGTTTATCCCGGCTACGGTTTCGATCAAAACGTGGGTTACGGAACCAAGCAGCATCTGGAAGGTTTAAAGGAGTTAGGAGTTACCCCGCTACATCGGTTGACTTTTGAACCGGTTCCAGAATTTGTTCGACAATAAAATATTATTCACTAAAATCACGTATTGTACATTCGAGGTGAAAGAATGGAACTTCGTGATTTTTTAATTCGCATTAAAATCGGCACTACTTTTGGCATTAAAAAGCAATCTCAAATTTATCAAACGGTCCGCGACCAGCCAGAGCTATCGATATCTGAATGGGTACACACAAGCCCGTTAATTGCCGACGAACAGCGAAGTGATTTAGTTAACTATTTGCATAGTTCAAAATTAAAGCGTAAGATTCATGAAAATGAGCAAAACGGGGGAATCCTAACGATTGCGGATCCAGCATATCCCGACATTTTACGTGAGATTTATTGTCCGCCCACCGTATTGTTTTACCGGGGCCGGCTAGATTTACTCCAAGAACCGCGAATGATTGCGATTGTGGGTGCTCGAAACATGACCCGTTACGGAATGGCGACGGTTAAAAAACTGGTTCCTGGTTTGCTTGAACACCAGTTAGTTACCGTTAGTGGTTTGGCTCGCGGTGTTGATGCGATGACTCACCAAGCTACCGTGGACGGAGCTGGGAAAACAATTGCGGTAATTGGTAACGGCTTAGACGTTACTTATCCTAAGCAAAACGCGATTTTACAAGACCAGGTCCAACAAACCGGGCTGTTGCTCAGTGAGTATGCTCAGGGAGCACGCCCGCTGCGTCATCACTTTGTGGAACGCAATCGGATTATTGCTGGCTTAGCTCAGGCCACTTGTATTATCGAAGCGAAACAAAAATCAGGCAGTTTAATTACTGCCAGCCTTGCTTTAGGGGAAAATCGCAACGTTTTAGCGGTGCCCGGGAGTATTTTTAGCGAAAATAGTCGGGGAACCAACGAGCTAATTGCTGCGGGAGCACGCCCATTAATCTCTTTAAATGACGTTCTTGAAGAGGTTGGTTTACAAAGATAAATATACATTTTAAAAAAGTCGTGCTAATATGTAAACTTGGTTAGCACCGTTATAACAGTGGCTATCAGAGACTACGTCAATCGCTTAGGGTGGTACCCGCTATTTGACAATTTAGATTCTAATGCAATAACATGGTGACTATAAATTCTAATTTAAGGCAAAGGAGCAACAAATGCCGACTACTAAAAAAAACTTGGTGATCGTAGAATCACCTTCTAAGGCAAAAACCATTGAAAAATACTTGGGTCGCTCTTATAAAGTCGTGGCTAGTTTAGGCCACATCCGGGATCTACCGAAAAGTAAAATGGGAGTCGATATTGAAAACGACTACGAGCCCCACTACATTTCGATCCGCGGTAAGGGTGACACCATTAAAAATTTACGTAAAGAAGCCAAAAAAGCTAAAAAAGTTTACCTTGCTTCTGACCCGGACCGGGAAGGAGAAGCAATTGCGTGGCACCTTTCCTACCTATTAGGACTAGATCCGAAAGATAAGAATCGGGTGGTATTTAACGAAATTACTAAAGACGCGGTTAAAAACGCCTTTAAAACCCCGCGCAGCATTGACACTACTTTGGTTGATGCCCAACAAGCGCGCCGGATTTTAGACCGGTTAGTGGGGTATTCAATTTCACCATTGCTCTGGCAAAAAGTTAAAAAGGGCCTCAGTGCGGGTCGAGTGCAATCCATCGCGTTAAGCTTAATCATTAAACGTGAAAAAGAAATCGACGCCTTTAAACCCGAAGAGTACTGGTCAATTGATTCTGAATTTAAAAAGGGCCGTTCAAAGTTTAAGGCTAGTTTTTATGGTATGCACCATAAAAAAATGAAGTTACCAAATAATGAAAAGGTTCAAGAAGTCCTAAAGAACATTGACCCTAAAGGCGACTTTGACATTACGGAAGTTAAACGGCGTGAACGGAAGCGGTACCCAGCAGCGGCGTTTACCACGAGTTCTATGCAACAAGAGGCTAATAAAACCCTTAATTTCCGGACTCGTAAAACCATGATGACTGCTCAACAGCTTTATGAAGGAATTAACATTGGTAAAGAAGGAACGGTTGGGCTGATCACCTATATGCGGACGGACTCGACCCGAATTTCAGAAGTTGCTAAGCACGAAACTTCCTTATTTATTCATGATCAATACGGTGCAGAATACGCGGCTACTAAGCCACGGAAGGGGAAGATGCCGGAAGGGGCGCAAGACGCCCACGAAGCGATCCGTCCTTCTTCGGTTAAGCGGACGCCGGAACAAATTAAAGAGTACCTTAATAACGACCAATTTAAGCTTTATAAACTAATTTGGGCCCGGTTTGTTGCAAGTCAAATGACGCCCGAAGTTTCCGATACGATGACCGTTACAATTGAACAAAACGACGTCCAGTACCGGGCAAACGGTTCGAAGACCAAGTTTGAAGGGTTCACAAAGGTGTATAAAACTAATAAGGACAAGGATAACGTGCTGCCAAACCTTGCCGAAGGCGATCAAGTTAAGCTAGTTAATAATAATCCAAACCAACACTTTACTCAGCCACCAGCCCGCTATACTGAAGCCGCTTTGATCAAGGCTTTGGAAGAAAACGGCGTCGGTCGTCCATCTACCTATGCACCAACCCTGGATACGATTCAACGTCGCTACTACGTTAAGTTAGTCTCCCGGCGTTTCGAACCAACGGAGCTAGGAGAAATTGTCAACGAGATCATTTACGACTTCTTCCCGGACATCGTTAACATTGATTTTACCGCTGGCTTAGAAAAAGACCTTGATTCCATTGAAGAGGGTAAAGAAAATTGGATTAAGGTAGTTGACCGGTATTACAAGCCGTTTGCTAAAGAATTAGAAAAAGCCCAGGGGCAAATTGAAAAGATTCAAATTAAAGACGAACCAGCCGGCTTTAACTGTGAGATCTGTGGGGCACCAATGGTAGTTAAAATGGGCCGCTATGGTAAATTCTTTGCTTGTAGCCGGTTCCCTGACTGTCGTAACACCCAGGCAATTGTTAAGGAAATTGGGGTAACCTGTCCACAATGCCATAAAGGACAGATTATCGAACGCAAATCCAAGCGTGGACGCGTATTCTACGGTTGCTCGCGTTACCCAGATTGTGAATTTGTCTCTTGGGACAAGCCAATTGCGCGGGAGTGTCCCGTATGTCACAGCTTCTTAATTGAAAAGAAAATTAAGGGCGGTAAACAAATCGTTTGTCCAAATCATGACTACGAGGAAGAACCTCAAAAATAGCTTAAAAAACAATAAATAAATTGAGTTTCCCTCCACAATTTGCTACAGTGTCAATTGTTGGAGGTTTTTTTATGGACTGGATAGAGCAATTTAAAAGGTATTTAACCGTGGAGCGGCAGTATTCTGATAAAACGGTTACAGCTTATCTGGAAGACTTGCAAGAATTTCAAAAGTTTCTTCAGACTACCGGAAATAAATCGGAGCTTTTAGCAGTGGACCGTTTTGACGCGAACGTCTTCATGAGTTACCTCTTTGACCAAAATTTAAAAAGAACCTCAATCTCACGAAAAGTCTCGTCTTTACGTGCTTTTTATCGTTTTTTGATAAAAAATGACGTGATTGCCAAAAACCCTTTTGAATTTGTGCAATTAAAAAAGCACGCTGACCACCTTCCGCGTTTTTTCTATGAAAAAGAGATGAACCAGCTTTTTGATACGGTTTATCAAGATCAAGGTCCCTTGCATTTACGTAACGCTGCTTTGTTAGAGGTACTTTACGGAACCGGGATGCGGGTTAGTGAATGTACTAATTTACGCTGGACGGATATTGACTTTTCTATGCAGACCATCCTGGTTTTAGGAAAGGGAAATAAGGAACGTTACGTGCCCTTCGGTCGTTATGCTAAGCATGCATTAGAGGATTACCGCCAAAACGAGTGGACCAGTCTATTGGAAAAGTATCACCAAACTCATCAATACGTGTTTGTTAACCATTATGGACAGCCGATTACCGTGGCTGGGGTGGAATATGTTTTAAACCAAATTATCAAGAACAGTAGTTTGAACGGAAAAATTCATCCGCATATGCTCCGTCATAGTTTTGCAACCGCTATGTTAAACAATGGTGCAGATTTACGAACCGTTCAGGAACTACTAGGGCACGCTAGCCTCTCAACAACCCAAATTTATACGCACGTTACAAAAGAAAAATTACAAGAGAGCTATCGGAAGTTCTTTCCGCGCTCGACTAAGTCTTAATCTTAATGAAGGAGAACATTATGCCAGTAAAATTTGACGCAACAACCATAATTGCCATTAATCACAATGGGGAAAACGCCATGGCCGGTGATGGTCAGGTTACCATGGGTGAAAAATTCATCATGAAGGGCACTGCACGAAAAGTTCGCAGAATTTACGATGGAAAAGTCATCGTGGGCTTTGCAGGCAGTGTAGCCGATGCTTTCAACCTGGAAGAAAAATTTGAAAAGAAATTATCCGAATATAGCGGAAATTTACAACGCGCTTCCGTCGAACTGGCAAAGATCTGGCGGGGCGACCAACAGTTACAAAAGCTGGAAGCCATGTTGATCGTAATGGACCAAAAGGAAATGTACTTGGTTTCTGGAAGTGGGGAAGTAATCGCTCCGGACGATGGAATTTTAGCCATTGGTTCAGGCGGAAACTTTGCTTTAGCAGCTGCTAAGGCTTTAAAACAACACGCCAAGGATATGACCGCTAAGGAAATTGCTAAAACCGCAATCAACGTTGCCGGAGATATCGATATTTTCACTAACCACAACGTAATCGCCTTAGATTTCAAGGAGGACAAGTAAGCAATGTTAAAAGAGAACCTAACCCCGCAAGAGATTGTTAACCAATTAGACGAATTTGTAATTGGTCAAAAATCAGCTAAGCGTGCCGTTGCGGTTGCTTTACGGAATCGTTACCGGCGGCTTCAGCTTTCTGCCGACATGCAAGAAGACATCACCCCCAAGAACCTACTAATGATTGGACCAACCGGGGTCGGCAAAACTGAAATTGCCCGGCGGTTGGCCAAAATCGTTAACGCTCCCTTTGTGAAGGTCGAAGCAACTAAGTTTACCGAAGTTGGTTACGTCGGACGGGACGTTGAGTCGATGGTGCGTGACTTAGTTGAAAATGCCGTGCATTTAGAAGAAGAACGGGCCTTTAAGGATGTCCGGATGGAAGCAGCTAAGAATGCGGATCACCGCATTGTCGAATTGCTTGTACCGGTGCCAGAAGATCCTAAGCAGAATTCAGCGGTAGACTTCCAAAACATGATGAACATGTTTACGCAAATGCAACAGGGAAAGACACCAACTGGTTTTCAACCAAGTGGACAAAATGTGCCGGATGACATCAAGGAAAAGCGGATGGACACGGCAAGCAAGTTAGCTAAGGGACTCCTCGAAAACGAGATGGTCACCATTGAAATGGACGATCCTAAGCAAAATAATAATAACAATATGATGAACCAAATGGGCATCGATCTTAACGAATCGTTGAGCGGGCTCTTACCAAAGAAGAAAATTAGTCGAACGGTACCCGTGCGGGAAGCTCGTGAAATTCTAATTAAAGAAGAGTCCGACAAATTAGTTAACCATGGGGATCTGTATCATAATGCAATCCAACGGGCGGAAAACACCGGAATTATCTTCATTGATGAAATTGATAAGATCACTGGTTCAGCACAAAACACTTCTAGCGACGTGTCCCGGCAAGGGGTGCAACGAGACATTTTACCAATTGTAGAAGGGTCTCAAGTTAACACTAAGTATGGTTTGGTAGACACCAGCCACATCCTCTTCATCGGTTCGGGTGCGTTTCACGAAAGCAAGCCTAGCGATTTAATTGCTGAATTGCAGGGTCGTTTCCCAATTCGGGTTGAACTAAACGACCTTTCGAAGGACGACTTTGTCAAGATCCTTACCGAACCAAAGAATGCATTGGTTAAGCAATACATTGCCCTAATTGGCACGGATAACGTGAAAGTTACCTTTACTATCGAAGCAATTGAACGAATTGCCGAGATTGCTGAACAAGTTAACCATGAAACGGAAAACATTGGTGCGCGGCGTTTGCATACTATTCTAGAAAAACTATTGGAAGACATCCTCTTTGAAGGACCATCGATGGAAATGGGCGAAGTAACCATTACCGAAAAATACGTTGATAGTAAGATTGGTAGCATCGCGGGTAACAAAGACTTGAGCGAGTTTATCTTGTAGGAGGCAATTTTTATGGCGGCAGTTTTAAAAAATAAATTTTTAACGGTCACAATTGATGAATTAGGCGCGGAGCTAACCAGCGTTAAGTCTAACGACGACCAAATTGAGTACGTTTGGCAAGCCGATCCCCAAATCTGGGGGAGACATGCTCCCGTTCTCTTTCCGTTCGTGGGTCGCTTAAAAGACGATCAATTTAAGGTTAACGGCATGCGTTATCCAATGGGGCAACACGGTTTTGCTCGCGACATGCGCTTTACGGTGATTTCAGCAAGTGACGAACAAGTGGTAATGGAATTAAAGAGTAACGCGGAAACGCGCGAAAAATTCCCGTTTGATTTTGATTTACGGTTGCATTTTGAACTACACGACCACGAACTAACCGAACGTTACGAAGTTCATAATCCGGCTGAAAAGGACGGTCTCTGGTTTGCAATCGGTGGTCACCCGGGATTTAACCTTAACCTAGGTGACCCAAGGATCGGGATGGCGGAAAGTCAAATGCGGATTGCTCCTAAAAAAGTTTTCAATCAAATTCCGTTACAAGCACCTTACACAGATCCAAAACATTTGCAGGATCTTGATGCTACGCAGCCAATTGCGTTAAGTCACGAGCTCTTCGCTGAAGATGCATTAATTCTTGACCTTCAACGAAAGTCAACGACCGTAATGCTAGAAAATAGTGTTAATGACCATGGGGTCGCCCTTACGGTGGAAGATGCGCCTTATCTGGGAATTTGGTCCCCATATCCTGCTGAAGGAAACTTCGTTTGTTTGGAACCTTGGTGGGGGATTGCGGATACCGTAGACTTTAATGGCGAATTGAGTGAAAAATTAGGAATGAACCAATTAGCGGCTGGAGAGACGTTTAACCAAAGCTTCACAATTTCATTCTTCTAAAAAACAAAACCCCTGAAACTAAGATAAGTTTCAAGGGTTTTTAGTTTAGCCTTTATGCTTGAGACGGTAATAGATCCCAAAGGGAACCAGGTTCTCATTTCCGCTCAAGATTCGACTGATGTTCGAACGATGACGATAAATAATAAAACTAGTTAGCCCAATGGCCACTACTGAAAGCACCCAATCATGGTAGAAAAACGAAATAATAACGAGTAAGATTGCCGAAACGATGCTCGAAAAACTAACCATGCTGGAAATGTAGATGAAACCAACAAATAGACAGCAAGCAATGATGAAGTAGCTGGGGTTGTACGCTAACAGCATTCCCGCACTAGTGGCTACCGCTTTACCACCACGAAATTCGTCAAAAACGGAAAAGGTGTGCCCTAAAATGGCCGCTAAGCCAATAATGAGGGGGTTAACCGTGGTAACATGAAAAACGATGGGTTGTAACGTGGCTAAAGTTCCTTTTAAAAGGTCCATTAACAAAACTAGTAATCCAGGTTTAACGCCGAGAACCCGAAACGTATTGGTTGTCCCGGTGTTTCCGCTACCTTCTTTATGTAAATCTTTGTTAAAATGTTTGGCGACCAACACTCCCGAGGGAATCGAGCCCAATAAGTAGGCAATCACCAACATGATTAAAATCTTTAACATGGGACTTCCTCTTTTCTAATTAATAATTTAAGTTTCAATAAATTTTAGCACGGTTTTTAACAGTGATAAAATTTCAGTCACAATGCAGTATTATAACATTTATCGAAATGTTTTCATCAGATTAAAAATAAGTTATGATAATAGTACTGACCTTAAAGGAGTAACGTGAATGGCAAAAACAAGTAAAACAACATATGATGATTCTTCCATCCAGGTGCTTGAAGGGCTTGAAGCCGTTCGAAAACGCCCCGGAATGTACATCGGATCCACTGATGGACGCGGATTACATCATCTCGTTTATGAAATTGTTGATAATGCAGTCGATGAAGCGTTAGCTGGGTACGGAAAAGAAATTAATGTCACAATCCGCCCAGATAACAGTATTACGGTCGTGGACCACGGACGCGGAATGCCAGTTGGAATGCATAAGTCTGGCAAACCGACTGCCGAAGTAATCTTTACCGTTTTACACGCCGGAGGAAAATTCGGTCAAGGCGGTTATAAGACTTCGGGCGGATTGCACGGAGTGGGGGCAAGCGTGGTAAACGCATTGTCTGAAAAACTAACGGTGGAAATCGTTCGGGACAAAATGAAATACGAAGAAAACTTCGTGAATGGCGGACATCCGGTCGGAACGCTAAAAAAAGTGGGAAAAACCAAAGAATCTAACGGGACGACGGTAACTTTCAAACCGGATCCGACGATTTTTACCACGACGGTTTTTAACTTTAATACCTTAGCGGTTCGACTACGTGAATCTGCCTTCTTACTAAAGGGGGTTAAGATTACCCTTACTGATGAACGTGCGGGACATGAGCAAGCTGAAGAATATCTTTATGAAGAAGGGATTAAGGAGTTCGTAGAATACCTTAACGAAGATAAGGATACTCTGGGAAACATCATGTACTTCGACGGTTCTAAACACGGCATTGAAGTTGAAATTGCTGGACAATATAACGATGGTTACTCCGAAACCGTGTTGTCATTCGTTAATAACGTCCGGACTAAGGATGGCGGAACCCACGAAGTAGGGATGCGTTCGGGTTGGACCAAGGCCTTCAACGAATTTGCTCGAAAAGTCGGACTTTTAAAGGAAAAAGATAAAAACTTGGAAGGCTCTGATGTTCGAGAAGGTTTGTCGGCAGTGATTTCAATTCGGGTTCCTGAAGAATTACTTGAGTTTGAAGGTCAAACCAAAGAAAAATTGGGAACTCCTGAAGCTCGTCCAATTGTTGAAGCCGTGGTTAGTGAACAACTGGGCTTCTTCTTGATGGAAAATGGGGAATTTGCTCAACAACTAGTTCGTAAAGCAATCAATGCTCGTGATGCGCGCGTGGCTGCGCGAAAAGCACGGGACGAATCCCGAACCGGCAAACGTCGCAAAAAGCAAGATCGGATTTTATCTGGTAAACTGACTCCTGCTCAATCCAAAAACGCTAAGAAAAATGAGTTGTTCCTTGTCGAAGGGGATTCTGCGGGAGGTAGTGCTAAGCAAGGCCGTAACCGTAAATTCCAAGCAATCCTGCCGCTTCGTGGTAAGGTTTTGAACACGGAAAAAGCTAAGCTACAAGACATCGTAAAAAACGAAGAAATCAACACGATCATTTACACCATTGGCGCTGGAGTAGGTCCCGAGTTTAAGGTTGAAGATAGCAATTATGACAAAGTAATTATCATGACCGATGCGGATACCGATGGAGCCCACATCCAGACACTATTGTTGACGTTCTTTTATAAATATATGCGTCCAATGATCGATGCTGGTAAGATTTACATCGCTTTGCCACCCCTTTATAAGCTACAAAAGGGCGCTAATAAAAAGACCAAGATTGAATACGCGTGGACCGATGAAGAGCTTGAGGAAGTTAGCAAAAAAATGGGCCGCGGTTTTTCCTTGCAACGGTTTAAGGGACTTGGTGAAATGAACGCCGATCAGCTATGGGAAACCACCATGAATCCGGATACCCGAACCTTAGTGCGGGTTCGAATTGACGATGATACCTTAGCTGAGCGCCGGGTAACCACTTTAATGGGTGATAAGGTTGAACCACGTCGGAAGTGGATTGAAAGCAACGTTTCCTTCACCCTCGAAGAGGATGGTAGCTTGCTTGATAACGAAGCTGTTAAAGCTGAACATGAATCTAAGCCAACTACCCCTAAAGGAAAAGAAAACGAAACGTTTGAAGAATTAAAATTAGATTTAGAAAATAACTAGAGTAAAAGGGGAATCCGAATGGCTGATAATCAATCAAAAATTCAAGAATTAGCACTTGAAGATATTATGGGCGACCGTTTTGGACGGTATTCTAAATATATCATCCAAGAACGCGCGTTGCCTGACGTTCGCGATGGCTTAAAGCCCGTGCAACGACGCATCCTCTTTGCAATGAATAAAGATGGTAATACTCATGATAAAGCCTTTCGTAAATCGGCTAAATCAGTCGGTAACGTAATGGGTAATTTTCATCCGCATGGTGATAGTTCCATCTATGAAGCTTTAGTCCGCATGAGTCAAAACTGGAAACTGCGAGTGCCGTTAATTGAAATGCATGGTAACAATGGTTCGATTGACAATGATCCCCCAGCCGCAATGCGGTATACCGAGGCGCGGTTGAGCCAGGCAGCCGAAGAAATGCTGCAAGATATCGACAAAGAAACGGTCGACATGGTGCTAAATTTCGATGATACGGAGTACGAACCCACCGTTCTACCAGCGCGTTTCCCGAACCTCTTGGTGAATGGAGCAACGGGGATCTCTGCTGGTTACGCGACGGAAATTCCTCCACACAATATTGGGGAAGTAATTGACGCCGTTTTATATACCATCAAACATCCAGATCCTTCGTTAGAAAAATTGATGGAATTTGTTAAAGGTCCCGATTTTCCCACTGGTGGAATTGTCCAAGGACGTGACGGCTTAAAACAAGCTTATAAAACCGGTCGCGGCCGAGTGGTCGTCCGTTCTCGGACAGCCATTGAGCAATTGCGCGGTAGCAAACAGCAAATTCGAATTACGGAAATTCCTTACGAAGTTAATAAAGCGCAACTAGTTAAAAAAATTGATGAAATTCGGGTAATGAAAAAGATCGATGGAATTGCTGAAGTACGTGACGAATCCGACCGTGAAGGCCTATCAATCGCGATTGAATTAAAGAAGGACGTTGATGCCCAAGGGGTGCTCAACTATCTATTAAAGAACACCGACTTACAGGTTTCTTATAATTTCAACATGGTCGCAATCAATAAGTTACGTCCCGAACGAATGGGGCTTAAGCCAATCATTCAAGCTTACGTGGACTTCCAAAAAGAAGTAATCACTAAGCGAACGCAATTTAATTTGCAAAAGGCAGAGGCCCGTTTACACATCGTTGACGGCTTGATTAAGGCCCTTTCAATTCTGGATCAAGTGATCAAAACTATCCGGGGTAGTAAAGACAAAAAGGATGCTAAGCACAACTTGGTGGAACGGTTTGACTTTAGTGAAAAGCAAGCCGAATCAATCGTTTCCTTGCAACTTTATCGTTTGACTAATACCGACGTAACGGAGCTAAAGACGGAAGCTCAGCAATTAAACGAATCAATTGCCGAGTTTAACCAAATTCTTAACGATCCAGCTAAGTTATCACGGGTATTATCAGCAGAATTGCGAAAGGTTAAAAAGCAATATGCCACACCGCGCTTATCAGAAATTCAGGACGAAATTGAAGAAATTAAGATTGATCGCACGGTTACCGTACCGGAAGAACAAGTGATGGTGTTAGTTAGCCAAGCAGGTTATCTAAAACGCAGCAGCTTGCGTTCTTATAAAGCGTCTGCGGATGAAGATGGCCTTAAAGATGGCGACCAACCCGTTTTCAAACATGAATTGAGCACCTTAGATCATCTGTTGATGTTTACCAATAAAGGTAATTTGATTTACCGGCCGGTATATGAAATTACCGAAGCGCGTTGGAAAGATACTGGAGAACACGTTTCCCAGACAATTGGGCTAGCTGACGATGAAATTATCTTAAAGGCCTATGATGTCAAAAACTTTAAACAACCAATTAATTTCTTAATCGCGACGGACGATGGATACATTAAGCAAACTGCTTTGCAAGATTTGAAACCAGGGCGAACCTATCGTAAAAAAGCCATTACCTACGCTAAGTTGAAAAAGCAAGGTGCTAAGGTAGTTAACGTTGTGCAAGTAGATCCTAAAACTGCTCCAGCAACCATTCTATTAGCGAGTGAACACGGTTATGGTTTACGCTACGACTTAGTTGAAATTCCAACCGTAGGACCCCGGGCTGCCGGCGTTAAATCAATGGACTTGAGGGATGATCAGGTAGCTAACTTTGTGCTAGTTAACGATGAAGACCAGATTGGCTTAATAACTAACCGCGGTTCCTTCAAGCGGATGAAGGTTAGCGAAATTAGCGTAACGAGTCGAGCTCGGCGCGGAGTACAAATTTTGCGTGAACTTAAGAAAGAACCTCACCGGGTGGTTGATATTGCGGTAGTTAACGAACACCAAGCCTTTGAAGTTCTAACTTCCCGCGGCTTAGTTCATGACATTTTGCCGATGGAACATCCGTTAAATGAACGTTATTCCAACGGTAGTTTTGTGATCGATATTGACTCCGAGGGTAATCCGCTTTCAATGCGCTTGAAAACATTGGATCCAGCAGTCAACGAAGCGAAATAAAGCGATTACCCCTTGCTCTTTACAGGGAGTAATATTAAACTTAATTATAATGATTATTAGACGATTAAGCTTAATGAAACTCGAGGTGTACGAACATGCGGACTAAACAAGAAAAGATCTTTTCTTCAAAAGCGTTGACATATTTTTTGCAACTTTCAGATACGATGAACTATACGCAAGCTGCGCAAATTCTAGGGATTACGCAACCTGCGCTTACCCAGCAAATTAAAAAACTAGAGCACACCATTGGAGCGCCGCTATTTTATTCGGTAGGGAAAAAATTGCGGTTGACCGATGCCGGATACACAATGTTAAGTGCTAGTCATGAAATTAACCGTGTCTTGAATAATGCAACTGACGAAATTCAACAGTCGTCAAATGCAAGTCAAGGTGAAATTTCAATTGGAATTTTATCCTCGATTGAGACCCAAATTTTCGAAGACTTTATTGCGCACTATTACCAAAAGGAACCCGGAATTAAAATCATTGTCCACATGCTGACTAGAAAAGAAATTTGGGAAAATCTAGAAAATAATAAAGTGGATCTAGCAATTATGTATTTGCCAGATGACAGTATTAAAAACTGGAAACCATACCAGTCCCGCAAAATCACGAGTGAAAGCTTAGTTTTTATTCATCATGATGAAAAAATCGCTCGTCAAAAGCGGATTAAGTTGCAAAAAACAATCAACTACAATTGGGTAACTTACCCTGAAGAATTCTATTTAGATGGGGTAATCAAAGAGGCTTATAAAAATGCCTTAGTTAACCGCCCGCATAGCGTCGCTTGCTTTACCACTCCCGACCAGATTCGGCATTTTGTGAACGCGACCGACGTGGTAACCGCGTTGCCAGAATCATACGTAATGGCTCACCCACGTAAAAAGGGAGTCTTTACGGCTAAGTTGGACCCGGTAATTTCGTTTGATTTAGACTTTGTCTTTAGAAGAGATAAAGATAGCATTCCGAGAATCGAAAGCTTTTTGAATGAATTTGAGGCATACTTAGCCAAAAAAGGGTATACTGAAAGATTAGAAGAGATAACTAATAATAGATTAAAGGAGCATTCAGATAATGACTAAACAACTTATTTTTGGACATTCTAACCCTGATACAGATGCCATTGTTGCGGCAAAGGCATTTGCATATTACCAAACTCAAATGGGCGTAAAGGACGTTGAAGCCGTTGCATTAGGTAACCCTAATCCAGAAACGGAATACGTTTTAAATCACTTTAACGAACCAGCTCCTCGGGTGGTTGAAACCGTGGCTAACGAAGTGGACTCTGTAATGTTAGTAGACCACAACGAAAAGCAACAAAGTGCACAAGATGTAGACCAAGTTACGGTAACGGCCGTAGTTGATCACCACCGGATTGCCAACTTTGAAACTGCTCAACCACTATTCTATCGTGCTGAACCAGTAGGTTGCACAAGCACCATCTTAACCAAGATGTTTAAAGAAGCAGGGATTGAAATTCCAGCTAAGATTGCTGGACTAATGCTTTCAGCAATTATTTCCGATACGCTTTTACTTAAGTCACCAACCACTACGGATGACGACCGTAAGGCTGTAGAAACTTTAGCTAAGATTGCTGACGTTAACGTTGAAGAATACGGTTTGGCGATGCTAAAAGCAGGTACTGATTTATCAAGCAAGAGTGAACTTGAACTAGTTGATGGCGACGCAAAGAGCTTCGACATGGGCGGTAAGAAAGTTCGCATTGGCCAAGTAAACACCGTTGATTTGGACGATGTGTTCGCTCGTGAAGATGCCTTAGTTAAGACAATGGAAGACGAAAACCAAAAGAACGGTTACGACATGTTCTTACTATTGGCAACTAACATTTTGACAAGCGATTCTCGTCTATTAGTAGTTGGCGAACCTAAGGAAATGGTTGAAAAGGCCTTTGACGTTAAGTTAAGTGACCATAACACTGCCGACCTTCCTGGCGTTGTATCTCGGAAGAAGCAAGTGGTACCACCACTCATGAAGGCTTTTGAATAATCAGCGTTAAAAGCTAAGTAGTATATTTAACGAAAACAAAATTATCTCTAAGTTTGATATAGTTACCAGTTTTAAATTAAGTAAAAACAACCAATTAGCTTTTAGTGTTTACTTTAAAAAGCTCCTCAAGAATCCAATATTCTTGGGGAGCTTTTTTTCTTTTGACTACTATTTTTAGAGTGGCTTTATTAATTACTATCCCTTTACCAAGTTTTACATATGATTAATTTATAATTGAATACTCTAACCAGCCGTATTTTGAAGCACCGTTTTCTACTAAATCATCAGAAGCATTGATTTGCCAGAGATACTCGTTAGTTTTTAAATTATTTTGCGTACAAAAGATTTTTAGCTGGTTCAGTCCCTTATGAATTCCTTTAAGAGTATTTTCAACGCAAATTGAAACATACTTCCCCGAAGGCCGTTCAATCATCGGCATAACTGCGGAGCGCTTTGCTAAGTCGTTTTCCTTAATAATTCTGAAAGAAGCTTCATCGTATCCATTAGGATCCTTAAGCGATAAATTTGTTAAAAATCCAGATTTTCCAGTATTAACTACTGCCAAATCATCGAGCTCTTTATAAAATTTAGAAAACATTTCCGCAACTTCTTCTGCGGTACAACTGATCGATTGCGGAGAACACCAAAAAAATAATTGATTGTGTTCTTTAATAATTGGCTGGTATAAGTTTTCCAATTTCAAGCAGTTATTCTTTTCCAGACGTTTATTGATAATTTTCTTAATTTTAATTAATTCGCTTAATTTTTGATCAATTTGTTTTTGAGTAGCTAATAACTCACTAGTTGCTTCATTAGTGTTCTTTATTTTTTTAATCTTATCTAAAGGAATATCTAGACTGCGTAATCCTCGAATAAACATTAAATCATACAGCTGATCATACGTGTAATACCGGTAGCCTGTACTTGTCTTACGTGCTGGCTTGAAGACATCCTTTTCATCATAAAAAATTAGAGTTCGCCGAGTAGTATCAGCTAGCTTAGCCATTTCACTAATTTTTAACATACAAACACCTCTTGACTGTTACGTAACGTTATAGACTAGAATGTATTATAGCATTTATTTTTAGCGCTATATTCAGTAGAGGAGATGTTTGACGAATGCGACAAGGTTCACTTTTCGAAAACAAATTTAATAACACGCCCTTGGCTAACCGAGTACGTCCTAGTAATTTAGACGAATTTGTTGGTCAGGAGCATCTATTAGGCCCTGGTAAGATATTGCGTGAAATCATTGAAAATGATCAGCTCTCCTCGATGATTTTTTGGGGACCACCTGGGGTTGGCAAAACTACTTTAGCTCAAATTATTGCTAATAAAACTAACTCCAAATTTTTAACTTTTAGTGCAGTTGATAGTAGTATTAGTAAAATAAAAAAAATTATGCAACAAGCTGAATTAGACCGCGAAATCGGCCAGAAAACTTTGGTCTTTGTTGATGAAATTCATCGTTTTAATAAGTCTCAACAAGATGCCTTCCTGCCTTATGTGGAAAAAGGTAGCATTATTTTAATTGGCGCTACTACGGAAAATCCTTCTTTTGAAGTGAATTCCGCTTTATTATCCAGATGTAAAGTATTTGTTCTTAAACCTCTAGAACAAGGGGATCTTGTTAAATTAATTCAGAATGTGATCAGCAATTCCCAAGCTTTTGATAATCAAAAAATCAAAATTGAAGAAAATCAAATTAATGCCATTGCAAACTTTGCTGATGGCGATGCCCGAAAAGCGCTGAATATACTTGAAATGGCGGTCCTAAATGGAAAAAAACAAGGTGAGGCTATTACAATAACTAAGGACGATTTAGGCCAATTGATTAGTCGCAAGTTTGTTCTTTATGATAAAAACGGGGAAGAGCATTACAATATTATTTCCGCTCTGCATAAATCAATGCGCAATAGTGATGTTGACGCTGCAATTTACTGGCTCTCGCGAATGCTTGAAGGTGGTGAAGACCCTCTTTACATAGCTCGGAGACTAGTTCGTTTTGCAAGTGAGGACGTAGGATTAGCTGACCCTAACGCCCTAAACATTACCATTAACGTTTTTCAAGCTTGTCAATTTTTAGGAATGCCGGAATGTGACGTTCATTTGGTGGAAGCCGTTACTTATTTGTCACTAGCACCTAAATCTAATGCCGTTTACAAGGCTCGTTTAGCTGCTGCAAAGGATGTTAAAAAAACTGCCAACGACCCAGTTCCTCTACAATTAAGAAACGCACCTACTAAATTAATGAAAGATTTAGGATACGGAACCGGATATGAATTAGCACACAATGCCAAAGACAAACTAACCACCATGAAAACCATGCCGCCTTCAGTGGCTGGCAACGAATATTATATTCCGACGGAAGAAGGCAAGGAAGGTCGCTTTAAAGAGCGGTTAAAACAAATTAAAGATTGGCATCGGAGGCATGACTAATCCAATAGAAAAGTAAACAAGGAAACTCTACGACCTTGCTTGAAAATTAGTACTCGTAAAATAGTTCATATTTTTAATAAAAAATAACGTCGTTTTAAAAAGTATCACAAACACAATTTTAATTTATTATCTAATGAGAATAGAATTGCAGTTAGCAGGTTTCACGGAAAAATATTCAACTTTTCTTATTGCCTACAACTCCATGGCTATCTTAAAAATGTTGTTATTCGAAAGGAGATCCATAAGCAGTAATGGAAAATCAAGCAGTCTTACCAACCCAAATTAACGTTCGCGGAGGACGTGTCCATAATTTAAAAAATATTGACGTGGACATTCCTTTACACCAATTTGTTGCAATTTCGGGCCTTTCCGGATCCGGGAAGAGTTCGTTAGCCATGGGAATCCTTTATGAAGAAGGCTCTCGGCGATATTTGGAAGCCCTGTCGACCTACACAAGAAGACGGATTAAACTAGGCTCACAGGCGGACGTCACTAGCGTAGAACATATTCCATCCGCCTTGGCGCTTCGACAACGACCGAGCGTTCCGTCCGAAAGGGCCACGGTTGGGACGATGAGCGAGACCTTAAACGTAATTCGATTAATTTTTTCTCGTTTAGGTTCGCCCGTTTGCCCCAATGGTCACCGAGTAAAGCCCAGCTTAGCGATTGCTCAAGCAATGAGTGAAAGTGGTGATGCAATGGGTAGAATCACCTGTCCCGTTTGTGGAGTTGCCTTTTACGTCCCTAGTGCGGAGCAATTTTCCTTCAATAGTGACGGAGCTTGCGAGCGTTGTCAGGGGACTGGAAAAGTCCGGCAACTGGACGAAGATAAATTAATCGGTGATCCTAACCTTAGTGTTGCTGATGGTGCAGTCGCTTCCTGGCATCTTCCAGGAAGAAACTTTATGCCCAAGGTTGCCGAACAGGCCGGTGTGCGGATTAACGTGCCTTACAAAGAATTGACTGCTAAAGAAAAGGACTTTATCTTAAACGGTCCCCAGAAAAAATACCGGATGGACTTTCGTTCGGGAACCGGCCGGGTTTTCCATGATTTTAACGCTTTATACGAAAATGCGCATCAGGCCGTACTCGAATCAGCTAAAACGAGCAAAAGCGAACGGGCGCAGGCTCGGATAAGTCAATTTTTTAACTATTCGACTTGTCCCGTCTGTCACGGAAGCCGGTTGAAACCGGAATTAATGCAGCAGACGACCGGCGGAAAAAACATTGCCGAAGTTTCTGACCTTGCCTTAGGCGACTTAAACTCCTGGATGGAAAAGGTCCTCGCAGAACTTCCCGCGGACATGCAAAAGATGGCGGATAGTTTGTTTGCCGAATTTAGCCATAACTTACGTCCTTTACTCGATCTAGGTTTAGATTATCTAACCCTTTCAAGAAACGGTAATAGTCTTTCGACAGGGGAGTTACAACGAATCCAATTAGCACGAACTTTACGTACAAAGACTACGGGAGTCTTATACGTGTTGGATGAACCTTCCATTGGTTTGCATCCCGATAACGTCAGTGGTTTGCTAAAAGTCTTTCGGGAATTAGTTGATCAAGGAAATTCATTGGTGGTCGTCGACCATAATTTAGCCGTTATCCGCGCTGCTGATCAAATTATTGAAATTGGCCCTGGTTCTGGTCAGGAAGGCGGCTATATTTTGAATCAAGGCACTCCAGCAGAATTGGCCGAAGATCCCGATTCCTTGATTGGCCCTTACTTGAAGGGAACCGCAACGATTCACGTCCGGAAGATCAATAATCAGGACCCTGCTAAATTAATCGATTTTACCGTTAAAGACTACTACAATTTACAAAATGTGCGGGCTGAAATCCCCGTCAACCGGCTTACCACGGTTACCGGCTTTTCCGGTGCGGGGAAGACTAGTTTAATCCTAGATAGTTTAGTCCCAGCAATCACCGCGCAATCCCAAAAACGTAGTCTCCCTAAACAAGTAACGCAGCTAAAAACCCCGTTGAAAAAGGTAGTCAGCGTCAACGCCGAACCAATTGGCAAAAGTGTTCGATCAACGGTTGCCACGTATACTAATATCATGAACAATTTACGTAAACTATATGCTAGCCAACCTGCAGCAAAAAAACGAAAGTACACGGCAAGCTACTTCTCCTACAACAACAAGCAGGGCGCCTGCCCGACTTGTGGTGGGACGGGAAGCATTACTTTAGATATTCAGTTTTTACCAGACATGCAACAAGTCTGCCCAACTTGTCATGGAGAACGGTACAATCCTGAAATTCAGCAAATTAAATGGCACGGTTTGTCGATCGTGGACGTTTTAAACTTGGACGTAAAATCAGCGATTACCGTCTTTAAGGACGAACCCAAGATTCAACAAGACTTGCAAAACTTAATGGAAGTCGGATTGAGATACTTACATTTGGGTGAAAATACTCCTAGCTTATCGGGCGGGGAAGCGCAACGCTTAAAACTAGTGAAGCATCTTAATCAGCAACAAGCCAACACCCTATTTGTTTTTGACGAACCAACCATTGGATTGCATCCTTTAGACGTCCGCGTGCTTTTACAAGTCATGCAACGTTTGCTAGATCGACAGGCAACCATTATTGTGATTACCCACGATCTCGATTTAATGGTAAATGCGGATTACTTAATTGATTTAGGCCCTACTGGTGGTCAAAATGGTGGAAAGCTTGTTGCAACCGGTCAGCCTGGTGAATTAATTAAAGATCCTCAAAGTCTCACCACCCAATATCTGGCAAATTATTGGCGCCGTTTTAAGAACACAGCAAAAGATTAATAATTATTACGTGGTTCTTTGCTACCAATGCTCACTGAAGGGTGAGGATCTGGTAACGGAGAGCCTTTTTACATATTTGCTAAGTTAAGCGCTTACTTTTGAAAAGGAGGTTATTTTACTTTGTGATTAGCTGTATAATGTTATGTGAATTGATTGACAAGAAAGGAGTATTTCATGCATTTATTACCATGGTGGGCAGCGCTAGTGGGGTTAGCCGTTGCCATTATCCTTATTCTCAAGAAATTAAACCCCGTTTATTCGTTAATGTTGGGGGCAATTTTAGGTTGTTTGCTAGGTGGAGCAGGACTTAGCCAAACCATTAACGTCCTCATTCAAGGCTCGCAAAGCGTTATGGGAACTGTGTTACGGGTAATTGCAGCCGGAATGCTTGCCGGGGTGATGATGGAATCCGGCGCAGCGGATGTGATCGCTAAGACCATTGTTAACAAACTGGGGGATCAGTTAGCGCTATTTAGTTTAGCATTAGCGACAATGGTAATTACGGGAGTGGGAGTCTTTATCCCAGTTGCCGTCTTAATCGTTGCGCCGATTGCGCTTGAAGTTGGCCAACGCATGCATATTTCAAAATTGGCGCTCTTAGTTGCCCTTTCCGGAGGCGGCAAAGCCGGAAACATTATTTCACCAAATCCCAATTCGATTGCTACAGCAAAAGGGTTTGGCGTTAATCTAAGTCAGATCATGATTGCAGACTTTATTCCCAGTGTCGTTGGTTTAATTGTGGCAGTTGTAGTGGCATCCTTTTTGAAGCATCGTGGGAGTGCAGTCTTAGATACGGATATTGCAAATCTAACTAAGCCTAAGCAACCTACGGAGTTGCCATCATTGGCCACAGCCTTGGTAACCCCGATTTTAGCGATTGTTTTGTTGCTACTAAATCCGTTAAGTTCACTTTTACATATTCACGGTTTAACTAATTTAAATTTGGATGCCACCTACGTGCTTCCCTTTGCTGCCGTAGTTGGGACGTTAGCAATGCGAAAGGGACGACAATTAAAGGCTTACGCTCAATCTGGAATTGCCCGAATGACCGATGTAGTCATGATTTTAATCGGGGCAGGAATGATTGGCGCGTTAATTACCACGTCTAGTTTGCCAAATAAAATTATTGAATTAATCAAAATCAGCCACGTTTCTGGAGTCTTCTTGGCGCCGTTAGCTGGAATCTTAATGGCGGCGGCAACTGCTTCAACGTCGACGGGGGTTATCTTAGCCACGGGTTCCTTTAGTAAGGCCATCTTAGGTTTTGGGGTAAGTCCGTTAGGCGCTGCTGCGATGGTACATACTGGGGCGACGGTAATTGATCACTTGCCACACGGGAATTATTTTCACGTTACAGCCAATGCCATGCATATGGAAATTAAGGAACGTTCTCGTTCAATTATCTATGAAACCTTGGTCGGATTGTCAATGACCATCGTTGCAACCGTAATGTATGGATTCTTTTAATAAAGGAGTAGAATAATGAAATTTGTGATTGCACCAGATTCATTTAAAAATGGAATGACAGCTAAACAAGCCGCTAACGCCATTAAAACGGGACTTAAAAGAATTTTTCCGGAAGCGACTTATACACTCGTTCCCATGGCAGACGGTGGTGAAGGAACCGTACAATCTTTAGTTGACGCCACTAAGGGACGGCTGTTGACTGCTGAAGTTACCGGTCCACTTGGTAAGCCCGTAAACGCTACTTATGGAATTTTAGGTGACCAGTATACCGGCGTGATTGAAATGTCGCAAGCCAGTGGAATCCAATACGTTACGAAAACCACTCGGAATCCATTAAAAGCAACTACTTTCGGGACGGGCGAACTGATTTTAAAGGCACTTGATCAAGGAGTTGATCGGTTAATCATTGGCATCGGTGGCAGTGCCACTAACGATGGCGGTGCCGGAATGGCCCAAGCTCTTGGAGCAGAGTTGCTAGACGATAGTGGTCAAGCTATTCAACTAGGCGGGGGCAATTTAAATCAACTTAAGCAAATTAGGGTTACCCAAATCGATCCCCGAATCAAAAAAACGGAAATTATCATCGCCTCAGACGTCACCAATCCCTTAATTGGTAAACAAGGCGCATCGGCGGTTTTTGGTCCCCAAAAGGGCGCGACTCCCGAGATGGTTCAACTTCTGGATCAAAACCTTACTCATTATGCAAAAGTCTTACAGCGCGATTTAGGGCTTGATTTAGCTAATCGCCCTGGTGCTGGTGCGGCAGGCGGTTTAGGTGCCGGGCTAGTAGCATTTACTAACGCAACCATGAAAAAAGGGATCGACATCGTAATCGAATACAGTGGATTAAAAAATAAGGCGCAAAATGCGGACTACGTATTTACCGGAGAAGGGGGAATCGATTTTCAAACTAAGTATGGCAAAACTCCCTATGGGGTGGCACTAACCACTAAGGCAGTTGCTCCAGATGCGCCGGTGATTGTAATTGCTGGTAACGTCGGCAAGGGAATTGATGAATTATACGCAGATAACGCAATTGACGCAATTTTTACGAGCGTATCCGGAGTTAAGTCGCTACGCGAAGCTTTGGCAACTGGTCCTCATGATGTTGCCCAAGTTGCGGAGAATATCGCTCGGTTAATTAAGAAAGGAATTGGTTCGGTCAAATAAGAACCCTTTTGTCCCATAAATTTACGGGCAAGCCAATTATTTGCTTTTGAAAATATTCAGCTTATAATGTAGCCACAACGATCGAAGATCTAATTCTATTTTAATCTTCCAATTGTATATTTAGGGGGTTAATTAAACAAAATTACCCATAAATATGTATTTATATTCATTTTAGTGGTTAGGAGTGCTGCAAATGGAGAACAAAAAACTTTCTAAAGCTGAGCTAAAAGAAAAGCTTAGTCCTGAAGAATATGCGGTGACGCAAGAAGCGGCTACAGAACGTCCCTTTAGCGGGAAATATGATAACTTCTATGAAAAAGGAGTTTACGTTGACGTAGTCAGTGGAGAACCATTATTTAGCTCTACCGCTAAATATGACGCTCACTGTGGATGGCCAGCCTTTAGCCAACCAATTGACCCTCAGTTAGTTTCCGAACACCGGGACCAATCCTGGGGAATGGAACGTGTGGAAGTGCGCAGCAAACAAGCTGACTCCCATTTAGGACACGTGTTTTTGGATGGTCCACAAGAAGCTGGAGGCGTGCGTTATTGTATTAATTCGGCAGCGCTGAAGTTCATCCCGTACGATGAATTGGAAGAGCATCACCTCGGCTATTTGAAAAAAATCTTTGATAAAGAAGGGTAACTTATGACATCAACAGCTATTTTTGCGGGCGGATGTTTCTGGTGTATGGTCGAACCATTTGAAACGCAGCCTGGAATCTTAAACGTCGTTTCTGGTTATACTGGGGGACATGTACCAAATCCCACTTATGAACAGGTAGCTTCGCACACCACCGGCCATACTGAAGCGGTCCAGATCACTTTTGATCCTGAAATTATTTCTTATCGGGAGTTAGTAGAAATATATTGGCAACAAACGGACCCTACAGACGCGATGGGGCAATTCCAAGACCGAGGGGACAGCTATCGACCGGTAATTTACGTTAACAGCGAAGAACAGCGCCAGGATGCGTTGGCTTCCCGTAAAGCACTCGCGGAATCAGGTAGATTTGACGAACCAATCGTCACTACCATTGAGGATGCCCAACCGTTTTATCCGGCGGAAGAAGAACACCAGCAATTTTATAAAAAGAATCCGCGGAGATACCAAATTGAAGAGGCTGGCGGGCGAAGTCAGTTTAAACAAACCCATTGGCAATAAAAAGGCGCAAATAAAAAAATCGTAAGTCCAAGCACATGCTTGAAACTTACGATTTTTATTTATTAAATATTTTTATTCTTTTCACGTCTAACTAAGAATGCCCAAGCAATTAAACCGAAGAATAACGGTCCTGCCACGGTCCATAATCCGGTGAACAAATCTCCGGAAATGAACGGTGAGATTGCGGTAAAGACAATTCCGACGCCGACGGTAATTAACACTACCGTAACGATGGTTAGCATCCAAGGCCGACTACGGTAAACTTCAAATGGCCGATCAAGGTCTTTTTTAGCCTTGAAGAATGGAAATGCCCCTACTAAGAAGATGTATGGCAAAGTAGTTGAAACGTTACTCATGGAAGTCAACACGTTGTAGAAGAAAGTGGCTTCTTTGTGAGTAATTGAAGCTAAAATAGAAATTCCAGCGATAAATACGCTAACTACGATTGCTTGTAACCACATTGAGTTAGCAGGCATGCCGTTTTTGTTTAGTTCGGTCATTTTCTTTGGCCACAATTCTTTAGGTGAACCTAAGATGAATGATTTTAATGGTGAGTAACTTAAAACGAAGAAGGAACCAACGTAAGCTAACAGCATTCCTAAACCAGAGAATCTTGAGAAGGCCGTTCCTAACGCAACTGCAGCTGAACTACTCAAGCCCATTGCTTTACCCAACTCTAATCCTAAGTTCTGCATCATTACGTACGTGATATTACCTAAGTTAGCTTTTTGTTCCAAAATTACGGTGTGCCAGTTTGCTGAAACTCCCCAGAGGAAGATCGCAAATGAGTAACCTACCGCGATTACGATTCCACCGATCATAACCCCTTTAGGGAAGGTCTTTTCAGGCTTATCTAAACTATCAGTGATTCCCCCCATGGATTCCAAACCGCCGTAAGCGAAGATCGCGTAAATTACGAAGGAAATCATCGCGATGGGGTTTTGGAATTGGGCACTTGGCGAAGTTGCAAAATCACTTAAATGATTGATTGGTTGAGCCAAGTGACCGTGGTTAGCGATTAAAATGAACACACTAGCTAATAGTAAGATTACGTTCATTGCCATTACGGCTAAACCACCTAATGAGGAAACCTTTGCCAAAGTATTAATTCCTCGAGAAGCGGCCCAAGTTACAAATACTACCCATAGAATGGCGAGTAATCCAATCGTCATGGTTGAATTCATTCCAAATAGTGACCAGCTACCAGTAGTATCGTGCCCAGAAATGATGGTTGCCAAGGTAATCCAAATCTTTTGTGCGATCATTACCATCCAAATAATCCATGAAGCCAACCACATAAATGTGGCGATGAAGGCCCATTTTTCACCGATGGATTGTTCCAACCAGGAGTAAAGCCCCCCCTTAGCTTCCTTAAAGGTTGCCCCGTATTCCGCAAACATTAAGCCAGCGGGAATAAAGAATAAAATTGCACCTAAAATATACCAAAAAATTGCTCCGTAACCCATTTGCTGGAAAGCAGTAGGGGTATTACCAAAACCAAAGATGGTGGTAAATATCATCAAAACTAAAGCGCCGAGCGATAGTTTTTTCTTTTGTTCACCCATATTGAATATCTTCTCCTAACTTTTCCTTTTATGAATAAAAATAAATTAAATATGAGTATAATTGTAGCAGAAAAAAAAGTCAATAGAATGTATGTAATTAAATTTTAATCTTTTATGAACTAAAATCTAATTTTAGGGATAATTTTTTTAATTCAAACGATTAAACTCTCCTTTAATTCTCCGAGTTGACATATTTTGTGGCTCCCAAAAAGGATTTTACGACTTAATCATAAAAGAGACCTCGCGTTTAGCATTAATTCAATTTTTAAATTAACCTATCAACGGGCCGTTACCAAAGCTTCCATTGTTTAACATATTTTTTACTGATGCAGCATAGTTTTTAGGGAATATTTTTAATGGTATTATTATAACTATTAACGAGGATTGGATGTGAGTTTCGTTGGGAAAGATTAGAATTAACAACATGCAGTTTTATACTTACAACGGTGTTTTACCGGAAGAAAAGAAGCTAGGGCAAAAAATCGAAATTGATGCCGAGCTAACTTATCCAATTGAAGAACGAGTTAAACATGACGATTTAACCGAAACGGTTAGTTATTCGGCCGTTTATAAAACGGTTGAAGAATTTGTTTTAACTCATAACTATGACTTGATCGAAAGCGTTGCCAATCACCTATTAGAATTGATTTTACGTGAGTATCCAAGTCTTCAAGCCGTGCGGTTGAAAATTAGAAAATACAGCGTCCCGATTAACGGACATTTTGATAACGTAGAAATAGAAGTGAGTGGTCAACAGAATGGTTAATACGGCTTATTTAAGCATTGGCAGTAATATAGGGGATCGTAAAAAGAATTTAGAATTAGCAATTGAGAAGTTAAATCAGGTGGCTCAAGTTAGCCGACTTTCCCATATTTATGAAACTGAACCGGTGGGTGGCGTCAAACAGGATGATTTTCTTAATATGGCGATTCAAGTTAAGACTTCGAAGAGTGCTTATGAGCTATTAGATGATTTGCACGCGATTGAGAAAGCTTTAAAACGTAAACGAATCATCCACTGGGGTCCGAGGACGATTGATTTAGACATCTTATTTTTTAATAACGACCATGTGTCTTCTCCGGAATTAACGCTTCCCCATCCGGAGATTCCAAATCGGCGTTTTGTTTTAATTCCGATGTTGGAAGTCAGTCAGGACGATCCTAAACTTCATCAAGCAATCCAAGCTTTACTTGATGCAACTTCGGACAAAAATATGGTCAGAATATATGATTCAGGAAGTGAAAACATTGAACCTACCCAAAATTGAAAAAGCAGTCAGTGATTTATTAGAAGGCATTGGGGAAGACCCCCAACGAGAAGGTTTGGTGGAAACGCCTAAAAGAGTGGCGAAAGCTTATGCAGAATTTTTTGCGGGGCTAAACCACCAAGCGACCGATTTTACCGATTATAAGATCTTTCACGTAGACGAAGAGCCTGAAATGGTTTTAGTTCAAAAGATTCCGTTTTATTCGGTATGCGAGCACCATCTATTACCATTTTTTGGTAACGTCAACGTCGCTTATGTCCCTAAGGATGGCAAAGTCATTGGGATTAGCAAAATCCCCCGGTTGGTTGACTTTGTTGTTAAACGGCCCGGAATGCAAGAAAAAGTAACTACCCAAATTAGCACCGAATTAGCTAACATCTTAGATCCTCAAGGGGTCGCAGTTACCGTGTCAGCACGGCATTTATGTATGGAAATGCGTGGTATTAATCAATCGAACTTATTTACCTATACTTCAAAAATGACCGGGGTTTTTAAAACGGATCAAGCTTTAAGGGCTAACTTTTTCCAGCAGGTCGGACAACAAAATGCCTAAAACAGCTTACGAAGAATTAATTCGAAAATTAAACCATAACATGCTGGTTAGTCACCAAGATCGCATTCCATTACTAAAAACAGTCCTCGCAGCCTTAGGACATCCTGATTTAAATTATCGAATCATCCACTTAGCGGGGACCAACGGGAAAGGTTCTACAGGCGCTATGCTTGCAAAAAGTCTCGAAAACGCGGGCTACCGGGTGGGCCATTTTTCCAGCCCGGCAATGATTGACCAGCGCGAACAAATTCAAATTAACGGCTCGATGATTGAAAAAGAAGCTTTTGTGGCTTTATACGAAAAAATCGCACAAAAACTTCCCCAAACTATCACACCGGCAAGTATTTCAATCTTCGAATGGTTTACGTTGATTATGTTGGAATATTTTGCTGAAAATGGCGTAGAGTGGGCAATTATCGAAGCAGGACTCGGTGGCGAAAATGACGCAACCAACATTATTGAACATCCCGCAGCGGTCGTTTTCACCCACATTGATTACGACCATGTACAAATTTTAGGTGATACCTTAGAACAAATTGCGCAAAATAAGGCGGGAATTATCAAAAAAGATGCAACCGTCTTTATCGCCCCCAAACAAACGCAGCAGGTGCGGACAATCCTTGAAAAAAAGGCGGTTCAAAAACGGGCCACTTCGGTAATTCAAGCAGTTCCGGGAACAATCCAAGTGATTAAGCGCTCGATAACTGGGTTCAAAGTTAGTCTGCATGCCAAGACCACTAACATTGCAGCGACGCCGTTTAAATTGCTGGGCGATTACCAAATTGATAATTTAACGACCATGGTAACAGTTTACGAATGGCTGTTTAATCAGCAAGTGATTAACGATTGGCAACCACTAATAGAAATGATGCAGCACATTCAGATTCCGGGTAGATTTCAAGTTTTGCAACGGGATCCGTTGGTTATTTTAGACGGGGCTCATAACGTGGACGGTACTCAAGCCCTGATTAAGGGATTGTCCAATTTGAACGCCAATCACAAATTATTTTTTATTTTAGGGTTCTTAAAAGACAAAGATTATTCAGGAATGTTGCACTTGTATGCTAAAGCGGCCGATCGGATTTTTGCGGTTCAACCAGACAATCCATCCCGAGCACTACGTCCGACAACGATTCAGACCGTGTTAGGCAATAAAGTCGTGGGTAGTTATCGTGACCTATATACCGCTTTGCAACAGGCTTTAACATTAGCTGATGCAGATACGACCATTGTAGTTACCGGTTCATTTTATTTGATCAAGGAGCTGGAGGTACCGAATGTTTCCAATGCCAACTAACTTTATAATTGCTTCCAATAATAGAAATAAAACTAGGGAACTGATTCAGATTTTTGAATGGTTTGGGCAGCAGTCAATTTCGTACCAGTCTTTGCTAGGGCGAGTTGATTTTCCTAAGGAAGGTACCACAAGTTATTCCGAAAATGCGCTTACCAAGGCCAACTGGATTGCTCAAAAACTTCCGGGAAAGTGGATCGTGGCTGACGATACTGGGATGATGTTAAAAGCATGCCCTCAAAGTTTAGGAATCACTACTTCGCGAGATTTACACATGGACCAAACTACGGATTCGGCGTTGAACCAAGAAATTTTAAAGATGGTCGCCAATCAAAGTAGGGAAGTAACCATGCAGTCTACTTTGGTGGCGGTAAACCAACCTCACGTCCTTAAAGCAACCGGTAAATTTGTTGGGCAAATTAGTGCCGAGCCCCGCGGAAACAATGGGAAAAGTTTTGATCTAATATTGGAAGTCCCGGGAAAAAACGCTACGCTAGCGGAACTGCCTAACGATGAAAAAATACCGCTATTGCATCGGACAAAGGCGGTTCAGAATTTATTGGACAGCTACTTTATATAAAGGAATCAGTTATGGAAATCTACGAACGGCATTTACAATTTAGCAGTCAATTGGAAAATAAAATATGGGATGACCTGCTTAACCGGCAGCGTTACTTAGCGTTAAAGGTAATTGCTGATGACGATGCGAAGTTAAGGTTGTTAGCCAAACTATTAGACCAGATGGATTTAATTCATACAGTGGAGGGGCTAAAAGTAGACTTACTTTTACCACGGGTTAACTTAGCCCTTTTTAAGGAAAAATTGACGGAAATTTTTAATGATCCGAGTTTAGACCAACAAATGAACAATCTAAATCAAAAGTACCGGGTGCTGTGGCAAGCTGGTCGCTTTGAATTTAACCTTACTGAACGTCCCGTAATCTATGGGATTTTAAATGTTACTCCCGATTCTTTTTACGATGGCGGCTGGTATCAAAGTGAAACCGCAATCTTAAAACGGGTCTCTGAAATGGTTGGCGCCGGAGTAGACGTTATCGAAGTTGGTGGCCAAACTACTCGGCCAGGCTTTGTAGAAATTCCCCCGGAAGAAGAGCTCAAACGAGTTACCCAAGTACTCGACCTAATTCAAAAGAACTTTAGTCAAGTGGCGGTAGCGATTGATACTTATAAATACGCGGTAATGGAACGGGTGATCGATTATGTCGATATCATTAATGACGTCAACGCCTTTACCGATGACCAACGAAAGCTGGCACTGATGCGTAATTCTAATGTTGGACTGCTAACGATGCACAGTGCGCGTAATAAAGATTACGATAACCTTACGGCAGAAATGAAGACATTCTTTGAAGAAAATATTGCCACGCTAGTTCAAAACGGAATTAATATTAATCGAATTGCGTTAGATCAGGGGATTGGTTACGCGAAAAAAGCGGATGGCTATCAAGACTACGCGATGATGAAAAATATCGACCAGTTTAATTACCTAAACCGGCCCATGATGATTGCCATTTCGAGAAAAGGGTTTGGGGCTAAATTATTCGGGTTACCAAAAGAAGACCGGCTCCCGGTAACGCTGGTGGCTGAGGCATATATGTATCTGCATGGTGGCCGGATTTTACGAGTCCACGACATTGCCGAAACGGTTCAACTAGCTAAAATGTTGGACGTCATCCAAAATGGGTATTGGTTTGGTAGTTAGCTTTAACCACACTAAATGATGAGTAATTGGATAAAAATCTTAAAAAGCTATTTCGGTGAGGGTGAGACAAAAGTTAGTTTGTTTCGCGCTCTTTTTTATTTAATAAAACTGGGAACTACTGGCATACACCCATTAAAAAGTAGAAGGAAATGTGATCAGCCGAGACAAAATGATATAATCGGATACGTAATTAAGTAGGGGATCTGCAACCCCCGAAAAATTGCCGCCGTTTGAGTTTTTATATGGCACCCTTCAAAAAAATCCAGAGGCGTGGAGGTGTCAGATATGAATAACTTGAAAGGGATTGTTAATGGCGTGGGCGCTTGCTTTCTACGTGGTATGCCGGGGCATTTTGCTTCTGGCTAAAGCTTACGAGATAATAAAAAAAGCTAATCACATTAAGTAATTAGCTCGCACATTAAAACCCATCGGCGTGGCAAGGGAGGCACCCCTTGCCTTTTCTATTATGATATCATCAATCAAAATAAAATCAAGCAAAGGGAGCGTGAGTTAAATGCCAGGTATCATTACCGGAGCTTTAATATTTTTAGGGCTATCTTATTTAGTATTTTTTGGCGCTCAGGTGTATTTTAAAGTTAAAACTGGTCACTGGAATAGGTAAGCATCGTTATAAATAGTAAAAAACAACCCTAGTCATTAATTCTAATGGCCAGGGCTGTTTTTATATTTAAACAATTATTTTTTCTAAAAACGCAGTGTGTTCTTCTGGAGATGCAGTTTCCACGTTTCCGAAATGCAGCCAGCTAACTTTATCAGGCGTAATCCCAACGGATCCTAAGGTGCCGTTAATAAACAGTCCTTGAATTGGATCACCGCTAGCTTTTAAAATGTCCTTAGTCATGGAAGCCGTAGTAATGACGGTTACTTTCTTAATATTGGTTAAGAGCCCTGTCCAAGTGCCTTGTTCGTCGACTTGGTAAGCAAATTTTTTCAACATCACTTTGTCAAAGAAGCCCTTTAAAATTCCTGGCAAGTAGAACCACCAAATTGGAAAGATGAAAACCAATTCTGAAGAATCTTTGATCATTTTTTGATACTCTTTAACCTTTAGATAAGGAGTATCTCCGGCATTGAACATGCTCAGTTCTTCAGCGGAAAAAGTAGGGTTAAATTGATCCTTATACAAATCGATTACTTGGTAATCTTCATGCTTTTGGCCAAATTTCTTTTTTACACTTTCAAGAATTGCGTGATTAAAACTGCCTTCCCAGGGATGTACGTAAATGATAGTTTTCATAAAATGTCGCCTTCCTTTTTATTTATATCCTAAGTGTATCCTTTGAAAGCGTTTTATTCAATAGAGGGTATTGTTTTTATTTTATGTTCTAAATGTCAACTAGGCATTCTTTGTATAAAGCTTAGAATTCAAAAATCATCTACCGTATCTAATCTAATATAAAAAGACCATCCCCGAACAATATCCAAAATTATAAGCCGTAAAAAAGGTAACTTAGGAGCACACAAGGTACTTACTAATTAATCCATTTACTTAATAATTTGTATATCTTCAGTTGATGGTCTTTCATTAACCAAATTAATAGCTAATCATTATTGTTTTTAAATGAATCAGGCTTTACTGTTTATTAAAACTAAGCCAATAAACCAGGGACATGATCCCAACTACTATAAAAATATAAATTGGTAAGATGCCGACCCAGCCAGTGTGGAACACGCTAATTAGATAGGTTAGAAAACTAATCACTAGGTAATAAGCAAAGCTAAAAATTCCACTAGCCACTCCAATAATTTTTTCATAACCTACTAAAGCAAGGCTTAAGGAAAGGGGGAGTACAGTATATAAACCTAAGAAAACAATAAAGGTACCAGTAATAAATCCGATTACTGAATCTTGTAAAACCGTTAGAAACATAAATAGTCCGCCAAATAAAGAAAAAATTAAACCTAATTTAATAATCTTAGTGGGCGACCAGATTAAGACTAACTTGTTAACCATTATGGCACCAATGATGCTGGATAAGGCAATTATAATACCTATGATTCCATACTGGACTGGTGAGAAACGAAAATGATCAATAAAAATAAACGGAGCTTCCGCGTAGAAACTAAATAAAATTCCGTTAATTCCACTGATCAATAAACCATAGGCCAGTACATTATGGTCTGTAAAAAGACGCCGAACTACCGCAATCAGAGAAATTTCGGGCCCTTTAATACCAATTGCCGGATTGGTTTCTGGCAACCGCGCCCCGGTATAAATTATCAATGAAACTGCAATAGCAATTAGCACACCAAAAACGCTGCGATAGCCAAAGTAAGTTTGGGCGTATCCACCAAGCAGGGGACCAATCGCAGGGGAGAGGGCCAAGGCCGCACCTACGTTAGCGAAAACCTTAGCTCCCTTACTTCCCGAGAAACTTTCTCGCATGATTGTCTGGGTCACTACCGATCCCACGCTAGCTCCGAAAGATTGGATCAATCTAAAGAAAATCATGACTATAAAATTAGGCGCAAAAAATAGTCCGACGTTGCCGACAAGGTAGACTAATAAGCCCTCTAACATCGCAGGTTTGCGGCCCTTGACATCTGAACGCTTCCCCCAAAATAATACCCCCGCTGCAAAAGCAACAAAGTAAGTGCTCATTACTAATTGACCAGTCCGATCGGCTACATTTAAATTAGCACTCAAGGCAGGGAGGACGGGAGTGAAGATGGATTCACTAATTTGCGGGAAACCCACTAATGCGATAATAATCATTAAAGATGGAACTTGTTTTTGGACGTTTTTCATTTTTATACTTCCTTTATTTAATATTTTTTAAGAAAAACGTCCTAATTTAATTACTGTCACACATGAGATAAAGTCTTTATATTCGATTATTTAAACCTTCTTTCTACACTTATCTTCCCATTTTGCATATCTTTACTAGGGTAACAATTAATTATTTTACATGCAACAGTCGCCCATTACCGTGAGCGAACCTCTTGAAGAATAACTTTATAAATACTAAAAAGCATAATCAAAAAAGTGTTTTTTTAGTCACTCTTTTTATATAATTTAGTCGGGATTTAGCTGGGGAGGCCCCCTTTCCCAAAATCGTTACTATTAACCGTCAAGAAAAAATTATAAATAATTAGTTAAGTGTTTGGTTTGCGTTAGTTTTATTTGTAAATATAAAGTATGATGAAACCATAACAGGGTACTCTGTTTTAATTGAATACATTTGTTAGGTGAGGCTCCTATACAAACATAGGCTGCTGCCCAAAAATGTCGAGAGACACTAATGGGTAGAACAGGAATTGTCGAATTCAAGGCTTTTCTTAAGGTAGCTAAAATTGGAAAATTTTTACGTTGTATAGTGCTAAAGCTCAACGAATAGATCAGCGTTTACTTACTATAAACTAAATGCGGCTTTTTGCTGAGCTTCGGGGCAAAAAGTCGTTTTTTATTTGCCCTGAAGTCTCCACCTCAACAACTTTTATAGGTTTTTAAGGAGGGAGAAAAATGAAAAATGTAGGTAAGACAAATTTAAAACCAAATTACGAAAAATTTGCTAAGGCAAGTATTCGTGAGTTATTTAAAGATTTTAATATCACGACGACGGGCCTTAGGCAAACCCAGGTTCAAAAAATGCGAAATAAGTTTGGCCCTAATAAGCTAACAGATAATGCGAAAAAATCAATTATCAGTGCGATCTTAGGAGCATACATTACGCCGTTTACGATTGTTTTAATTTGCATTGGCTTAGTGTCCTTCATTACCGACGTGGTTTTAGCTCCGCCTGGGGAACGTAACTATCTGGGCAGTGGAATAATTTTTGGAATGGTAATTATAAGCGGAACGATGACCCTTATACAGTCACTTCGGTCTACAAAAGCCGTAGAACAATTAAAAACCATGATTAAATCTGTCACCACAGTCAAAAGGGCGAACGGAATCCAAAAAATCCCAGTAGATCACGTGGTTTGTGGGGATATAGTACAGCTTTCCGTAGGAGACATGGTACCTGCTGACATTCGATTAATTAAGTCAAAAGATTTATTGGTTTCTGAAGCATCACTCACCGGCGAAAGCTATCCAGTGGAAAAGAACCATTTGCAATCTAAGAAGACCGTTAAAAGCGAAACGGACTACGAAAACTTACTATTTATGGGAAGTTACGTCACTAACGGGCAAGCTGAAGGAGTGGTAATAGCGACTGGAAACCAAACTTTATTCGGTGGAATTGCCCATTCGGCATCAATTACGCCGACCGAAACTAACTTTGATCTAGGAATTCGAAAAACTTCGTACCTTTTTATAAAATTCACCGTAATAATGACTACCGTTATTTTCCTAATTAACGGTTTAACCAAAGGGGATTGGCTAGAAGCGTTGTTATTTGGTCTTTCAGTAGCGGTCGGTCTCACCCCCGAAATGCTACCGATGATCGTTACTACTAATTTAGTTAAGGGAGCAACTAAAATGGCCAAGGGTGGAACGATCATTAAAAATTTAAAAGCAATTCAAAATTTAGGAGCGATTGACGTTTTATGCACGGACAAGACGGGTACGTTAACCCAAAATCAATTTTCCTTAAACCGTTATTTAAATTGGAAGGGGACGACGGACGAAGAAACTTTAAAATGGGCGTATTTAAACAGTCGTTACCAAACTGGTTTTAATAATCCGTTGGATCAGGCCGTTATCGACGCAGCTAAACCGGAAGTTAAAGCTCAAGCAGCTAATTACCAAAAGGTTGATGAAATTCCTTTCGACTTTGAGCGTCGGCGAATGACCGTTATTCTTAAAGATCAATCCCAGCGCCATTACGAGCTAATTACCAAAGGTGCGGTAGAAGAGATGCTTGAAATCACTAATACGGTTTACTCTGCAGGTAGCTTGATCCCGCTAACAATAGAAATCAAGCACGAAATTTTAAGGCAAGTTAGCCAGTTAAACCAAGCTGGTTTACGGGTGGTGGCGGTTGCTCATAAGCGCTTAGCGACTGCCCCGAACACTTGTTCTGTTGAAGATGAAACCAACCTCAGCTTTATCGGAATTCTATCGTTCTTAGATTTTCCTAAACCGACTGCTAAGCAGGCCCTATCAGCCTTGAAGTCAAAGGGGATTACCATCAAAGTTTTGACGGGGGATAATGCAATTGTGACTAAAGCAATCTGTCAACAAGTCGGCTTAAGGGTAACTGGTATAGTAAGCGGTGAAAATATTGATCATTTAACCGACCAGGAACTAGGTCCGGTGGTCACCCAAAATAATGTTTTTATAAAACTAACCCCGCAAAACAAGCGAAGAATCATAAAGGCGTTAAGAAAAAATAAACACACCGTGGGCTTTTTAGGCGATGGAATTAATGACGTTCCAGCAATTAAAGCGGCTGATGTTGGAATATCCGTTAATTCGGCCGTAGACGTAGTAAAAGAAACTGCTGACGTAATTTTAACGGAAAGCGACTTAGTTATTTTGAAGCATGGAATATTAATTGGCCGGGAAGTATTTGGCAATATCATGAAGTATATTAAAGCAACCGCGAGCTCTAATTTTGGAAATATGTTTTCCGTATTAATTGCAAGCATCTTCCTGCCATTTTTGCCAATGCTCCCCCTTCAGATCCTTTTATTAAACTTCATTTATGACCTTTCTTGTATGTCCATTCCTTGGGACACGATGGACAAAGACTATTTAGAAAGGCATAAAAAATGGCAAGTTAACAGTATCAGCAAATTCATGGTTTGGTTTGGCCCAACTAGTTCTATCTTTGACATCACCACCTATTTACTAATGTTTTTCGTTATCTGTCCCGCGATTGTGGGCGGTGATTTTATACATTTGACCCATCCAAATCAAATGTATTTCATCGCGCTTTTTCAAAGCGGCTGGTTTATTGAGTCACTATGGTCCCAAACCATGGTTTTACACGCGCTAAGAACCGACAAAATTCCGTTTATTCAAAGTAGTGCCTCAGCCGTCCTAACGATAATCACGAGTTTGAGTATTGTCATCGGCACCGTTATTCCATTTACTCCGATTGGCAAAAGTTTAGGCTTGACCGCTGTACCAGGCAGCTATTGGATTTGGTTAGTAGTAACAATCTTTAGCTATCTTGCGCTTGCCACGATCGTTAAATCAACCTATATTCGTCGTTACAAGGGCTTCATTTAACAAATTTTGGCCCATCAAAATATGAATAATAACCGGGACGATACTAAATAAAATTGATTGTATAGGACTTTTAAATATAGCGCAGGTAATTTTATATTTACAGCTGAATTAAAGGGTTTTAAGATTGGAGGAACTGTATTATGAGAGCGAAAAAAGTATTTGGATATGTAGCAACAATAGTGTTAGTGCTTTCGGTGATTGGAGTACTAGTTTTTAAGTTTTACGAGTATAAAGCGTTTAAGACGATAAAAACTAGTACTTCTTCGGTATCTAATAAAATTAATCAGCAAAAACCGTTCTCGGTTCTACTATTAGGCGTTGACACGGGCTCTGACGGCCGGATTGATAGAGGATTATCCGATTCGATGATGGTCGCGACGCTAAACCCACGCACTAAGCAGACGCTGCTTTATTCGGTCCCACGAGATTCTTTGGCCGAAATTAAGACCAACCATGCTAAAAAAGACGTTCAGAAAATCAACGCTGCTTATGAAATTGGTAAAGCACCAGTTGCTAAGAAAACTGTGAGCGCTTTTTTAGGTATGCCACTTGATTACAGTGTAACCATTGATATGGGCGCTTTAAAAGAGTTAGTCGACTTTGTGGGCGGGGTGACCGTCAAAACTGACATTGTGGTTAGCTTTGATGGTCAAACAATTCCAAAGGGTACCCATCATCTGAATGGTGAAAAAGCTTTAGCTTACACCAGGATGCGTTATCAGGATCCGCGTGGGGACTACGGACGACAATTACGACAACAAGAAGTTTTAATGCAGATCGTCCACAAATTGCAGTCTCCACAATATATGTTTAGGATACCAACTTTGATGAACAAATTAGGCTCGCATATTAGTACCGACTTAACTACGCAGCAAATCGAAAAATTAATTAGTCATTACCATCAATGTACTAAGCACGTCGTGACAAAACAACTCGTTGGCCGAGAAGCTTGGATCAACGGAAGTTCTTATCAAGTAATCGATACTGCTAGTCTACAAAGCGCGTCAGACCAGTTGCGCAAAAATCTTGGATTAACATCTAAGAAATTGCACAATACAGAAACTAAGCTCAACGAATTGAACACTGATTTCTTTAGCAATCCTAACAGCACCACGTATAATACTGCGGGACTAGACACAACTTACTATACAGATAACACTTATTAGCAGGCATCGTACTAACCAAATAGTTTAAGCGTAGTAGCAGCTCAAAAAAACCATGATTATTACAAGAAGAGTATTTATTTGTACTTTATTAAATTTTGTAGTAATCATGGATTTTTTAGATTACTTATAAAATCAGACCATTATTAAAGTTGTACGTTACTTTCAATAATATATATTATGTAAACTAGAAAAAGAAAACTAATTCAGTAGCAATTCATCTGCACTTTAATGGTCCCCACTCTTCCTTTCACCAGGATTCATAGACATTTGACTTGTCCCAGATCAGATAGCTTTGCATTCTTTATCTGTACCAAGTTATACCAAGCTAAGCTGTTTACAACGGTTAAATTGGCGGTTAACGTTCTGCTATGTAGTTTCTTAATGCTATACAATCATTTTTAAGTAGCATATAAAAAACACGCACTTACAACGTTGAATTTAATTCGCTGACAAAGTACGTGTTTTTATTTAATTAGGAAACTTTAGATAATTGCAAGTACTGCTAAATATACGCACGTGGCAATCAATAAAACGACCATCAATTTAGCCATCCATTTCCACCAAACGGTAATGTTAACATGCGCAATTCCTAACGCACCGACCACGATCCCAGAGGTTGGCGTAATCAAGTTTACCCAGCCTGACGCAGCTTGAAATGCAGTTACTACGGTGCTTTCTGCAACGTGAGCAAAGTTCGCCATTGGACCTAAGATTCCCATTGTTGCCGATGCTAATCCAGAAGTAGATGGGATTAGGAACGACATTGGAATGTAGAACAAGTATGTCAAGATAATGAAAACAGTCTTTGGTAACGACTTGAGCCCCATTTCACCCCAGTGAAGAACGGTATCTGTAATTGCAGCATCATTCATAATTACTTGGATCCCCCGAGCAACGGCGACAATGATTGCTACGCTTAATAGCTCGCTCATTCCATTCATAAAGGCTTCAATAAATTCACTTTCCTTCATGTGGGTTACAAACATAATCACAACCGACATTACGATGAAAAGCATGGTAATTTCATTAAAGTACCAGCTACCAAACGGTACAATATCCGTTCCAAGTAACTTGCCAAGGAATGGAATTCCAGTTAGCCACTTAACCGACTGGTCCCAAAAAGTAAAGTTTGGGTTAATTGAACTCCACGGAATCAAAGCAATAATCATGAGTACGAAAGTTAAACAGAAGATGAAAAGCACCCGTTTTTGCGCCTTAGTTAACTTTTCAGTTTCAGCAGCCTGATTCTCATCAAATCCTTGTAAAAAGCGCTTCTGATCGGCCTCGCGTTGACCATAAACCAGAGATTTAGTAGGATCCTTTTTAATCTTAGTAGCATAGCGATAAACGAACGTAATACTAATAACGTCGAATAGAACTAGCAAGAGAATCCGAGAAAATAATCCGTCTCCCATCGAGATATTAATCGTTTGGGAAGCAACTCCGGTAGCAAACGGATTAACCGTGGAAGCTAAGCATCCAATTTGCGTACCAATTAACGCAATCCCAACTGCAGTAAGGGAATCAAAGCCTACTTTCATCATTACTGGAATTAGTAAGGGATAAAACGCGATGGTTTCTTCCCCCATTCCAAAAGTTGTGCCCCCAAGGGAAAATAAAATCATTAAAATAATAATGAGTGCTTTTTCACGCCCTTGTAGCTTATAGACGATTTGATTAATCCCCTTATCTAAGGCTTCGGTTTTATTAACCACTCCTAAAAATCCCCCAATTACCAGGATGAATAAGGAAATTGAAATGGCACCGTCTGTGTACTTGTTCCCGATCATTCCAATGATTGGGGCCATACAAATATCCCAAATGCCTTGGGGACGATATCCCGTCTGCTGGTAAGTTCCAGCAATAATCCGCCCCGCTTTGTCCATTGCGTAGTGACCGCTTGGAATGAACCACGTTAAAATACCGATCATAATGATAATAAATACTAAAACGGTATACGCGGATGGCATTTTGAACTTAAATTTTTTGTTCATAGTCATCTCATCACCTTTCATTCAAATTGCACATTGATGTACCTAAAATGATGATAAGTTTTTTTGAACAAAAAAACAATTGTCAGGATACATTTTGTAGCCTTTTAAGCGTATTAACTTTAAAGCTTAACTAAGACATCTTTAAATTGGTTTCGTAAATATTCGCCGATCCCTAACCCATTTTCGAAAAATTTCAGCTGCGCGCCCTGGTAATTAAAGGAATATACTTTAGTACCTAGAAAATCACTTTGGGTTACGTAAATAATATCGCTGAGCTTTATTGAACAATTAAACTTACTAGTGCTGGAAATAACCAAATATCCATTATGGCATTTAAGGTTAGCATAATACATTTGACTATGAGTACCAGCGATTACTTCAAAATACGTATACATATAAATCTCCCCCTTTACCTTGAAGTTTAAAGGGGGAAATCGGTTTCACATCAAGTGAAGTACTTTATTTTGTCAACTGGAACGGGTTCCCTTTTACCTAATTTGTTATGAAACGCGTTTCATATATTAAAATAGACTTATCAGGATTAGGAGATGGATTACATGACCAACATTAGAGACATTGCTAAAAAATCTGGGTATTCGGCATCTACTGTTTCCCGCTTTCTCAATCAGACTGGTTACGTATCCCAATCGGCGAAGCAAGCTATCCAACAAGTCATCGACGAACTAGATTACGTACCCAACGCGCTTGCTCGCGATTTAAGTAAGGGTAAATCTAACACGATCGGTATCGTAATCCCACAAATGCAGCACCCGTTCTTTACTGAATTAATTAACGGAATTATGGATACCGCCTTTGCTGCGGACTATCACGTTTCTGTGCTAGAATCGCGTTACGATGAGCAACTGGAAGAAAAATACTTAGAAAAATTGCATCGCAAAGCTTTTGATGCGCTCATCTTTACTTCACACAAGCTACCATTGGCACGTTTAGCTGCCTATCAAAAATACGGTCCGGTAATCTGCTGTGAAGACCCCGGGGTTACGCCAATTGCAGCGGCGTATGTTTTACGAAAAAAGACTTACGTGGCTGCTTTTAATTGGATTAAAAAAAACCGGTATTCTAAGATTGCCATTACTTTAAGCCGGCCCTACCAACTTAGTGCAACTAGTAAGGTAACTTTGCAAGCCTATCGAGACGTTTTCGAAACTTTTCCAGACGACCAGTTGATTTTTGAGGGAGTTGATAGTCATCCAGTTGCTTACCAAGCTGCTTCCCGGATCGCTCAAATCCACCCAGATTTTATCTTTGGCAACATCGATGACGTGATTGCTGGAGTCTACCAGTATTACATAGATAATCAATTGAAATTACCGAAAATGATGGGCCAAGAAAATCAAATATCCGGGAAATTATTAAAAATTCCCACTATTGACCACCATCTTCGTCAATTAGGACAAGCTGCGGGACGTTTAGCAATCTCTGGGGACGTTCGTCAAATTGCCATTGAATCCGACCTAATCATTCGTTAAAACTAAATTTAAAAAGTTAGGTAGCTTGTGAGCATTAACAAAAAGCGACCATTATACCAGAATTTGGCATAATGGTCGCTTTCGAGTTAAGTGCAACCAGCTCAGCTGACTTTAAGTGCACGTTTTGGCTTTACTAAAGTTAACACACAACAAGGTATTTTTATAAGATGCTCATCTTTTACGATTCGACTAGCCATAAAAATACTGAATCACTACCGCAAGTAGCGATGTAATTGCAAATGCAAAGATAAGCAGGATCACAAAATTGCTTTTAAAGCCACGTTTATTGCGTTTGTACGTCAGCAAAAAGTCAAATAATCCGATGGTAATAATTTCTAAAATAAACTGTATCCAAACTAATAATGGCGACATGGCAACTGTGTGAACTACATTAAACAGTCCCGTAAGAATAACAAATATATATAATACCCGTGAACTGTACTGCGCGATTAATGTTTGTTGAAACTGGTCAATTGTTAATCCATACGCGCAAATCATTCCGACCAAAATCCACACAATACTATGAAGAAATTCAATTGTTGACATGCAAAGTAACCCCTTTAAATTTAAGCTTACTAAAGTAGTTTAGCATAGTTGAACCTTTGAGGTTGACACTAGGGCTTAATTGTAATCATACTGAAATCTTACTTTCCTGCTATGATGAACGCTTATTTTATGATATTTTATTTAATGTTGCTTATTTTCAATTGAAAGGGATTGAATTAATTTGTTTAAAAAAAGTGTTAGTGTTGCTCTGTTTGGAGCAATTGGCGGTGCTTTGCGACTGCTATTACAGTCATTTTTCCATCACGGTGCCACTGCTTTTCCATTAGATTTAATAATCATTAACCTCCTGGGGTCTTTTCTTCTAGGTATTCTAACAGGGGGCCTATTAACTGCGTTAGAAACTTCTGATTTTATTAACGTGGGGCTTACGACGGGATTAATGGGCGGCTTTACTACCTTTTCAACATTTATTCTATCCTCAGATAAACTGCTGGTACATTTGCAATGGATTAACGGTGGTAGCTTTATGATACTTTCCCTTCTTCTAGGAGTACTTTGCGCCTATGCGGGCCAAATTGGCGGCAAACAGATTTTGCATCATTATCGAAAGGAATGGGAGTAATGAGTTTATTAATTGTGAGCCTTGGAAGTGCTCTAGGCGCCCTTTTTCGTTTTTGGGCAACCACCTTCATTAATCGGCAGGCCCTTTCTGAAAGCTTCCCTTGGTCAACCTTTTTAATTAACATGCTAGCTTGTTTTTTGATTGGTTATTTAACTAGTGTAATTACCAGCCCCCTTACCCAAATTTTGCTAACTAGCGGTGTCCTTGGAGGTTTTTCAACCTTCTCAACGTTTGCAAATGAGGTAGTCACCCTATTCAAACAACCAAATACAAAAAAACTCGCGGTGCTTTACGCACTCGCGAGTTTACTAGGCGGATTACTTCTGGCAGCTCTTGGCAGCCAACTGTAATTCGTTTATTTTTTTGTGTAATCAATTAACCAAGCCAAAGCAATTGCTTTCTCACCTAAATGGGTTCCGATTACGGGACCAAAGTAAGATATATCAATTGGTAAGCTAGGATACTTTTCTTTTAGGCTCTCCCGCCATTTAATCGCGCTCTTTTCATCATTGGCATGAATGACTACGGCTCGCAGAGGATAATCTACTGATTTGTAGGCCTCCGCAAAGAGTTTTTCAACCCGTGCCATTGCCTTTTTACGCGACCGAACCTTTTCGAAAGCGACAATTTCGTGCTTGTCGTTGAAAGTTAAAATCGGCTTAATCTTTAATAAGCTTCCCACGAAAGCAGAAGCGTTAGATAGACGGCCCCCGCGGACAAGGTTTTGTAGATCATCCACAACAAAATACTCGTCAAATGTCGAACGTAAAAAGTCGAGTCGCGCAATGATGTCGTTGATATCGGCATCTTCTTTTGCCATACGCGCAGCTTCAAGCGCAAGTACTCCCATTAAGCGAATCGTTAGTTGAGAATCATAAACTACTAGGTTAACTCCGTCAATGGTCCCTTCTAGACTCTTTAAGCTCGCCACTAAACCTGAAATCGTACTAGCTAAGTGGATACTGATGATATTTTCATAACCCTGTTTAGCTAAATCTTGGTAAAGTTCAATCATTTCTCCTAGTGGAGGCTGTGATGTGCTAGGAAATGATTGCGACGTACGCAGGCGTTCGTAAAATTCTTCGGTAGTAATATCAACGCCTTCTTTATAACTTTTTCCGTCGATAATTACTGGAATTGGAACAACCGTGATATTATTTTCTTCAATTTCTTTATCCGTTAAATAACAAGTACTATCAGTAACAATAGCTGTTTTCATTAGTACACCTACTTCATTTAAAATCCATAACAATCACTATACCATAATTCTTTATTGAATGCTCCCATAACTTGACACGACAGCCCTATTTTAAAGCGTTTTTTAATACGCGATTAATTAAGATTTGAAACATGGCGGATTCCTCTTCACTCCAGTTATCAAAAAGATGCCGGTCAAACTCAGCCATTTTTTGGTTAACGTAAGTTCTTAAGGTATCGCCTTTATCGGTAATCGTAAAAGTACTTTTACGTTGGTCGATTTCATTACTTTGTTTTTGCAAAAAATTATGCTGGATAGCATGTTTTAATTGACGACTAACGGTTGATTTATCTAAGCCGCTTAGTTCCACTAAATTTAAGGTCGTTAGTCTAGCATCGTTAACGTAATTCACCATCTTCCAATCTGCAACGGTCCCCGTCATTTCATGACAATATTTTTTTAAGTAGTTATTACGAATATGAGCAATTTGCTCTAAGGCAGTTAAACTGGCTTGCATAAATGATCCTCTCCTTCGTATTGCATTATACAACTAAAATAGTTGTATAATGCAAATAAGCAATTCTTTGCAACTAAAATCTATAAACGGTATACTTGAAATTAGTAATTAATTATTAGAAGGGACTGATTACATGGCCTTTGATGGTTTATTTACCCACGCCATGGTTAACGAGTTACGCAGTCTTGAAAGTGGCCGCGTAGCTAAAATTTACCAACCTTACCAAAGTGAATTAGTACTCACTATCCGAGCAAATCGGAAAAACGTTCCTTTACTAATTTCCTCGCACCCTAATTATGCACGTGTTCAAGTTACTAACCAAGCCCTATCCAACCCCGCTACTCCTAGCAATTTTGTAATGAGCTTACGGAAACACCTTGAGGGCGCTATTTTAAAGTCGGTTAAGCAACTGGATAATGACCGTATTATTAACTTCTATTTTTCACACCGCAACGATATTGGTGACGAAGAAGACGTAATCCTATCAGTTGAGATTATGGGTCGGCGTAGTAACGTTATTTTGTACTTAGGCAGCTCGCAAAAAATTATCGACACGATCAAACACATTTCTGCTGATCAAAACCGATATCGGATGTTAGTTCCGGGCGCACAATACATTACCCCACCCGCTCAAGAATTATTGAACCCCTTTACTGACTCTAACCAGCAAACCTGGGACAATTTGCTTCGGGATTACCCAAATTATGAAGTTTTAGCTAAGCAAATTCAAGCCACATTTCAAGGTTTTGGCAAAGAAAATGCCCTTGAATTAGCTTATCGCTTAATTAATGGACAAACTCCCGCAACGGTTGTCCACGAGTTCTTAGATTGCTTCAATACGGGCCCAAAAGGATTTATTTACGAGTCTCAAGCTAAAAAGTTAACCTATTCAGCAATCCAGCCTACGTTAACTGCGGATCAACCAAATTTGCAAGCCTTTAATAGCCTTTCTGAAATGCTGGATCAATACTATTTTGAGAAAGTCCAACGGGATCGGGTTCAGCAACGGGGACATCAATTAATTCGGGTAGTGCGTAATGAATTAAAGAAAAATCGTAAAAAGCTAAAAAAATTGCAAAATACAATGGCTCAAACCCAGTATGCTGATAGCTACCGGATTAAAGGAGAGGTATTAACCACGTATTTAAGCCAGATCAAGCGTGGAATGACTTCCGTTGAATTACCCAACTTTTATGATCAGAATCAACCAATTACGATCAAACTATCAAACCAATTATCACCGTCGCAGAACGCACAAAAGTATTTTAAAAAGTACCAAAAGGAAAAAAATGCCGTCAAGTACGTTAGCGAACAGATTGCGCAGACCGAAAGTGAAATTGCTTTTCTGGACAATATTGAAACTCAAATTGATTTGGCTAAACCAGAAGATTTGGCCGAAATTAAAATCGAGTTGGAAAATGAAGGTTACCTTCGTAAGCAAAGGAATCCTAAAAAACGTGTCAAAAACGTTATTAGTAAGCCGGAGCAGTTTATTTCCAGCGATCAAACCCCTATTTTGGTGGGAAAAAATGATGCCCAAAACGATCGTTTAACATTGAAGACCGCTAAAAAAGATTACTATTGGCTACATGCTAAAGATATTCCTGGTTCACACGTTATCATAGAAAGTAGCCAGCCGTCAGAACAAACCCTGATTGAAGCAGCTACAATTGCAGCATATTATTCAAAGGGAAAGAATTCAGCTAACGTACCTGTTGATTACGTACCAGTAAAGAATATCCGTAAACCGAATGGTGCTAAACCGGGATTTGTGATTTACGAAGGGCAACGTACTTTAAAAGTTACCCCACAGATTACGGTCGTTCAAAAATTGATGCAGAAAAAATAACTAACTAATTCAAAAAAACTGTCATATTAAGTCAGATAACGGAACACACTTAGAAGTTAAGTTCTCAGGTGTATTCATAATTGACTTTATAATGACAGTTTTTTTATGCTCTAATCTTAAAACTATGAGTCAGCTTGTTCTAGTTTGGCACCAATTGCTAAGGAGTATGGCGCCCTTTGTGGTTGCGTTAACCCAAATTGCTTATACGGATAAACATGTTCGTAGTGATACCTAGCCATCCGAACCGGGTGTTCTTCAATTTGGAACGTTCCGGTAAGCGTAATTTCAGTAATCATTCCTGCAAAATCTTGGTTAAATGCAAGGGATAAGAATGGTAAATCCTGGATTGCCACCGGTACACAGCTAATCACCTTCAACGCGGAAGCTTCTTTTTTCAACATTACCGAAAAGATTCCGTCATGTTCAATTTGATTAGCTTCCTCATCAATTGCCGAGGTATCTAACTGTTGATCCACGACTGAGTTCTCAGCAAAACTAAACAGTCTATTCTGATCTACCCCGATAATGCCAAATAGATGGGTTTGACCATTTATCTTACTAATTACCGCCATGTAATCAGCTCCGATGTTTTCTGACCGCGTCGTTCGGCTTAGAGGGATTTGCGCAATTTCAATGTTTTGTTCGGTTAACTGTGTAACAATTTGCCATTTTCCTTGAGCCAGCACTTTATCAGGCTTTTCACGTTGGATAATATTCAAACAATTTTCCACGGTTAAGGGCTCTAAATAGACTTTGTCCGCTAATTGCTGGTTAAAAGTAATTGCGTTAGGGTTATTGTTAATTAAAATCACTTTGTACCCTAAAGCCTTACACCGCCGTAAGGTTTGAAAAGTGGTATACTCTGCAGCACTATTCGTTCCCACCTGGCTGTTTGCCGTGCCTAAAACTAACACCTTTTTACCGGAAATCTGCACAGCCTCGTCTTCATCTTCAAAAGTTGAATAATAGGTGTTGGTGAGGTATGGAAATTCCCCAGCGGTAGGCTCAACGCCCTTGTAGGTCGGAAATACTTTAGCCGTTTCCGTCCGAAATTTACGTACTGCACTAGGAGTGGTGCGCCAGAGGTGGGCAATTTGTGTGTCTCCAAATCCAAAGTATTTCGCTTCTCGTAAAGCCTCGGCATCAAAATGGTGGGCCTTTAGACGGTTTTCAACTTTAATTAAATGCCGTAATTTGTAGAAATAAAAAGCGTCAATGTGCGTCATTTCAGCAAGCTCGTCAACTGTATAACCTCGTCGTAAAGCCTCTAGTAAATAGTAAACTTCGCCCGCCCGCTCGTGGATCAAGACGTTAATCAGTTGCGCCTCGCTCAATTGGGATTCGTCCAGGGCCGCTTGTTCCGCAGCTGTCGTCGAATCTACTGAGCGAATCGCCTTTTGAAGAGCTTCTTCCGCGCTCCGTCCGAAAGACATTACTGCTCCCGTTGATTTCATTTTCGTATTTAACTCTTGATCCGCATTCTTAAAGCTAGCAAACGACCATGTCGGAAAGCGTACCGCAATATGATCTAACGTAGGCTCAATTAATGCCAAGGCGTCGTGTTTTTGCACTCCGGTTAGCTCAATTTCGCGAAGGTTCTTTCCTAATAAGATCTCGGCCACTACTGTAGCAACGGGATAACCAGTTGCTCGCGCTGCAAAAGCCGTAGTCCGGTCAAAGAACGGATTGATTCGTGTTACGAAGTACTTGCCGTTCGTCGGGTCAAGTGCGTATTGGACATGACAAACGCCCTTAATCTTCAAAACTTCGGTAATTTTTAATGCCGAAGCCCGCAATTCTTGAAATTCTGTATCGGTCAACGTTTGCGTTGGACTAAAGATAATCGAATCACCCGAATGAACACCGATTGGGTTAAGGTCTTCGGCACCATTAATAAGTAGCTTCGAACCTTCTGCGTCTCTAATCACGGTCATCTCAATCTCTTTATAGCCCACTACGCTCTTTTCTACGGCAACTTGGTTAGTTGTCGAGACCTTGAAGGCCGTCTCTAACACTTCTTGTAACTGGTGTTCGTTATCGCATTTAATTCGGTTTGTCTTAGTTAAGGAAGCAATCGGTTTGATTAATACCGGGAACCCCACTCGCTTAGCAAACATAACCGCGTTTTTTTCGTTTTCCACTACCGTCGTCGGAATAATTGGTTCCTTAATATGTCGCAGGACTTTATTCATCAATTCAGGATTATTGATGTTGTGGATCGTAGTGGTCGTGACGCCCATTGTCCGAATATTAAGCTCTTTTAGGATCCCAGATTCATTTAACTGCTCCGCTAACTGTAGCCCGCCAGTATTACCTACTACCGGCAAGATTACGTCGATTTCATGTTCTCGAAGAATCTGGATTAAATTGTTCACCGTTAATTCGGTGACGATAAAGTTAATTGGCACGTCTAGTTGCGGGATTACGGAGTTAGCATCGTTGGTTACGTAAAATAAATTACGCCCCTTTTGCGCAAAAATCTCAACAATTTGTGCGGCTGCTGCTTCGCTTTCCGTATCGCGACCAATTTGCGTTGGTCCGTTACCAATAATTAAAACGTTTCTTGCGTGAAATCTAGCCAACTTAACGGCCCCCTCTTGTCGTCATCATTTCCATAAATTCATCAAACATTTCGGTTGCTTCGCGAGGTCCTGGTGAACTATCAGGGAAAAATTGGACGCTAAATGCGGGGAAGTCCCGGTGCCGTAAACCTTGAATTGAGTGATCAATCATATCATAATGCGTAACAATTAAATCCTTGCGGTTCACGGTTGCTGGGTCTACCGTGTATCCCTGACCATGTGATGCGTACATTATTTCGTCGGTAATTACCGATAAAATTGGATGATTAGCGCCGTGATGCTCAGAGGTTAGTTCACTAATTTGGCAACCATTTGCAATTGCAAATGCTTCATGCCCCAACCCAATCGCAAATAAAGGAATATTATTGCGCTGTACGGTTTGAATCATTTCGATAACTTCCGCTGGTAAATCATTGGGATTCCCGGGACCCGTGGAAATAATCACACCGTCCGGATCAAGGCTAAAAATAGTATCGGCAGTTGCTGAATAAGTTAAAACCGTAACGTTGCAATCTCGTTGGTTTAACTGCCGTAAAATACCATATTTTAGTCCTAAATCAATTACCACCACATTTTTACCATTTCCTGGATTAGGGAATGGTTTAGGGGTTGAAACTTGGTTTACCTGTTGATTAGTCAAGACAATCGCCCGGAGTTGGTCAAATGCATGTTCTAAATCCTTAACCGGATCGATAATGCTTCCCTTCATTTTACCGTTGGTGCGTAGTTTTTTAATTAATGCACGGGTATCAATTCCAGAAATTCCCGGAATGTTTTGTCGCTTTAAATATTCGTCCAGCGAAAGGCGCCGACGCCGGTTAATGGAAACGTCGGCGACATCACGGACAATCACTCCCTTACAAGTTGGGTCAACAGATTCATAACTCGAGCGGTCAATACCGACCGCACCAATGGTTGGTTGAGAAAAAACAATAATTTGATTATGGTAAATTTGATTAGTAATCACCTGCTGATAGCCGGTCATTACGGTATTAAAAACAACTTCGCCAAAGGTGGTTGCTCGTGAGCCAAATGCTTTGCCTTTAAAAACAGAACCATCTTCTAAAATCAAGTAACGGTCTGCCATAATGCCACCTCCACAATTTAATGCACCTTTAATTCGTTAATAACACAACGTCTTCATCGTCGATTTCACGAACGGAGACGTTTATTTTTTCATTCTGGGCAGTAGGAATGTTTTTCCCGACGAAATCTGCTCGAATTGGTAATTCACGGTGTCCGCGGTCGACCAAAACAGCTAAACTGATTTGCGCTGGCCGGTTAATGTCCATAATGGCATCCATTGCCGCCCGAATCGTTCTCCCAGTATACAATACGTCGTCGATCAAGATAACCTTCTTGTCTTTCAAGTCAATTTTAGATAGGTTAGCATTAGTTTTGGTAGGCCGCTTGCCTGCCCCATCGCGTTGATCGTCGCGATACTCCGCAATATCTAACTCGCCAACTGGAATATCAATATTCTCTAATTGTTTCAGGCGTTCAGCAATTCGTTTAGCAATGTACACTCCCCGAGTTTTAATGCCAATTAAAACAATATCTTCAACGCCCTTATTCCGTTCGATGATTTCATATGTAATGCGAGTCAACGCCCGTTTCATCGCCATTGCATCCATAATTTCTTTTTCCATAATGTCAGCTCCTCCGTAGTTTTAATATCAACGCCATACTTACGTTATCTAAATCTTTTTCAACCTTGTGCAAAAATTTCTTAGTCACTAATGGCTCGTAATTTTTTTAAAGTGGCCTGGAAAATAGCTGGTGGATCAACTTCAAACACCATTTCTTCGCCAGTCCGCGGGTGTTTAAACCCTAGTAATTTAGCATGTAAAAACTGGCCGTTTCCCTTCAAGGTCTTTCGGGGACCGTATAACGGATCTCCCGCTACGGGATGACCAATGTACTTAAGGTGCACCCGAATTTGATGGGTTCGTCCGGTTTCTAGCTGGCATTCTATGAGGGTATATTCGCCAAACCGTTCTAAAACTTTAAAATGTGTGACCGCCGGGCGACCTTCCTCGTTGATGGCCATTTTTTTGCGATCTTTTTTAGAACGACCAATTGGTGCATTAATCGTACCAGTATCTTCTTTGATATTACCATGAACGATTGCCCAATACTTACGTTGGTTAGTTTTGTCCTTTAACTGTTTGCTCAAGCTTACTAAAGTTTGGTCGTTTTTAGCAACCATAAGCAATCCGGAAGTATCCTTGTCAATTCGATGCACAATTCCAGGGCGCAACTCCCCATTAATCGTTGCCAAAGGCGTGTGGGCCAGTAGTCCGTTCACCAAAGTTCCATGATCGTGCCCGGGAGCAGGATGGACAACCATACCCTGGGGCTTATTAACAACAATCACGTCGTCATCTTCATATACAATATCTAAATCCATTTTTTCGGGCTGAACGTCAATTGCTACCGGATCTGGTAGCTTAATTATAACTTGATCGTTCGGTTTAACTTGATAACGATTGGTAGTAGGCACGCCGTTTACCAGAATCTGCCCTTTTTTAATCAAGCTTTGCACTTGAGAACGGGTTAGATCAGCGACGTTTTCCGCAATCACCTTATCCAAACGCCCCTTTGCAGATTCTTCAATCGTAAAATTAATTTCTTTCATAAAATCCCCTTATCCTTCAATTCGGTTATCTCGCATAATCGCAATCATTAAAATGAGCACTCCGATGGTTAAGCAACTATCGGCAATGTTAAAGATTGGAAAATTAAACCAATCCACTTGAAACATATCCACCACGTACTTTAACCGAATGCGGTCAATAAAATTACCCAGCGTGCCACTAATCATTAGGCTCAAGCCCCAACGATACCAAACGTGGTTATGCTGCGTAATTAATAAATAGCCCAAAACAAAGAGCGCAACGATTGTGATTAGAGTAAATAAAAGTTGGCTTCCTGCCAAAATACTCCAGGCTGCCCCGTCATTACGTAAATTAGTTAACGACAGTGCACCTGGAATTAATGGCCGTACTGCACCTAAGGGAATCGTGTGGCTAATAAAAAATTTAAATGCTTGATCAGCTATTAATAGAATTAGCCCAAAAATATAAGCAGTGTATTTCATAACTTCTAATCACTAAAATAATCCAGTGATTTCTCCTTTATCATTAACGTCAATATTTAATGCAGCCGGTTGCTTAGGTAGTCCAGGCATGGTTAATACTTTGCCAGTTAGTACAACTAAGAATCCAGCCCCTAAGCGAATGTTAATGTCATTAACGTGCATAGTGAATCCTGTCGGTGCCCCTAATTGTTTAGGGTCGTCGGTGAAGGAATATTGGGTCTTAGCCATGCAAATTGGCAATTTATCCCAACCATTTTGCTCACATTCTTTAATTTTCTTCAAAGCCGTTGCTGAATATTGAACTTCAGCGCCCCCGTACATTTTTTGCACAATCGCTTTAACTTTATCTTGAATAGGAGCTGCCACATCATACAACGGTTGCATCGTAACATCTGAATTTGTGTCGGTAGCTGTAATCACGGCCTGGGCCAACTCTTTACAGCCAGCACCGCCCTTCGCCCAAGCATCAGTAACTACTGCTTGTACGCCAGTCTGTTCTACTAATTGCTTGAGTTCGGCAATTTCTTGATCAGTGTCAGAAGTAAAATGGTTTATCGAAACCACTACTGGCACTTGGTAACGTTGCATATTTTTAATGTGTCTTTGTAAGTTTACAAAACCCTTTTCCAAGGCGACAAGGTCTTCGTTTTGCAAGTCAGCTAGCTTAGCGCCTCCGTTGTACTTCAACGCCCGTACGGTAGCCACAATGACGATCGCGTCAGGTTCTTTACCTAAAACGGGAGACTTAATGTCCAAAAATTTTTCAGCACCCAAGTCTGCTCCAAAACCGGCTTCCGTAATTGTGTAGTCAGCGTGTTTTAGCGCCGTTTTAGTTGCTAAAACACTGTTACAGCCATGTGCAATATTAGCAAATGGACCACCATGAATTAATGCTGGAGTATGACCTAATGTTTGGACAAGGTTAGGCTTTAAAGCATCTTTTAAGAGGGCGGTAATCGCACCGCCGACCTTTAGATCACGGACAAAAATTGGTTCTCCAGCATAATTTTTAGCAATTAAAATTCGGTTAATCCGCTTTTTAAGGTCCGCCAAGCTTTCTGCCAAACACAAAATCGCCATTAATTCACTTGCAACGGTGATGTCAAAGTGATCTTCCCGCGGCACCCCACTAAAGCGACCGCCCATGCCAATCACGATGTTTCGAAGCGCCCGATCGTTAATATCTAAGCACCGCCGCCAAACAATGGTTCGCGGATCGATATTGAGTTGATTTCCCTGCTGAATATGGTTATCAATCAAGGCTGCCAATGTATTATTAGCAGCGGTCAATGCGTGCATATCGCCGGTAAAATGCAAGTTAATTTCATCCATTGGGACTACTTGTGAATAGCCTCCACCAGTAGCACCGCCCTTCATGCCCATTACAGGGCCTTGTGAGGGCTCTCTTAGCGCTACCATTGCAGAACCAGTCATTTCATTTAAAGCGTCGCCAAGCCCCACCGTGACCGTCGACTTACCCTCTCCAGCCGGGGTAGGATTAATTGAAGTAACCAAAACTAGTTTACCTAATTGAGCAGCTTCTTCGTCTTCAGCAAAAATATCAATCTTTGCCTTGTAACGCCCATATGGTTCGACGGTTTTTTCATTAAATCCCGCCTGCTGGGCAATTTCTTGAATGGGTAGCATTTCTGCATTTTGGGAAATCTCAATATCGTTCATAATGATCTACTCCTTTGTAAGAATTTCATAAAGGCGATTTACCGAGCGACGCCTCATCAATAGTTTATATCTTTTATGATCATATTGGAAACTTATCGAGATTTTTCCGCGAGTAACGTCTTCGATATTAGCGATGCTTAGTACGGTAAAATTGCTTTTAAACACCCGATTGATAATAACTTCCGAGCCAATTACTTCGACCCTTCGGCTTACCGTTTGAATACTAATTACCATTACAAACAGTGCAAAGAAAACTGCCGTAATCCAATTAAACGTGGTAACTTCCAGCCAAAAAATGACCCCAACGATTAAAATCAAGAATGTCCAACACCATGAAATGATGTTGTTTAAAAAATCAGGTTGATAATAAAAACTCTCTACTTTTTTCATTAGATTCCTCCTAATTTAACGTAATCACCGACTGGCTTAGTCAAAGAGGTAACGTCGCGCTGAGGATCCGCAACTAAGTCTACTAGTAACTTCCCAATGATTGGTCCCGTGGTTAATCCAGAAGATCCTAGACCGGATGCAACCATAATTTCTGGAAATTCAGGTAAATAACCAAAAAATGGGGCGAAATCTGCTGTATATGCTCGGGTACCTACGCGAACACTTTTAACCATTGCTTGAGTAAGCCCGGGGATAACTCGTTGACCGCTCGCTAATAAGTCCTCCACAATTTGGGAGCTAACTTGTAAATCAAAACCTTGATCATTTTCGTGCGTAGCCCCAATCAGCAAGGTTCCTTGATTAGTGGGGATAAAATCCCGTTCACCTTCTGGCATTAGAACGGGTGCCTTGTCAGCCATCCGTGCGTGCTCAGGTAGAGTAACTTCAATTAACTGCCCTTTTTGTGGCCGAATCAAGGCTTCCACCCCAAGTGGTGCCAAAGTTTGTTTTAACCATGCCCCACAAGCCAAAATAACCAAATCAAAATGTTCGCCATTAACGAGCACGTGCGAACCTTCTCGTTTCAATTGGGCAACATCATGGCGAAACTCAAATTTACCTTGATTACGCTTTTGTAAAAAATTAATGAACTGGCGCCCATCAATTCGAGCGCCGCCCTTTACGTAAAGTCCGTCATTTTTGGTTTGGATAAAATTAAATTCCTTTTGAATTGTCTGATGGTCGACAATTTCAAATTCTCCCATTTGAGGCGCTTGTTTAATCCGCGTCTGGGCTAGTTGGTACAACTCACTTAACTTATCAGCTTGGTCTCTAGTATAAATGACGCCGCTCTGATAATAAACGTCAGCTGGCATTTCGTATTTTTGGGCGAGCTGATTTAAATATTCGGCACCTAATCGAGCCAAGTGATACCATTTTTGATTTCTTCGTTTTGATAACCAGGGAGCTATAATTCCAGCAGAAGCGGTAGTTGCCGTTCCTTTAATGCCATCAAATTGAACAATTTGGTTTTCCGGGAAACGCTCTAGCATTTCGCTAACAAACGTAGCTCCTACAATCCCGTTACCAATTACCGCAATTTTCACCAGTAAGACCTACCTTTCACGTTTACCCCAAAATTGAAAATAATCCGTTCGTAACGCTCCGTTATATAATTTGCGTTTTTTAGTGGCTGATTGCCCGTAGTATTTTTCAAAATCGAGGTCGCTAGTGATGAAATATTTACTCCAAGTGACTAGTGGCTTAGTTACCGTGCCTAATTGACGATAAATTTCGCGGGCTGCTTTTTGGTCGCTTAACCGTTGGCCATATGGTGGATTTCCAATCATTACCCCATTTTTTTGCTCCGTTTTAAAGTCCTTAACGGCTTGTTGTTTAAAATTAATGATTCCGGCTAATCCAGCTTCTTCAGCATTTTTATTTGCTATCTCAACCATTTTACCGTCAATATCATAACCGGTAATGTCGAGTTCGACATCGTAATCGGCTTTTTCGTCTGCTTCGGCCCGGATCCGTTCCACTAATTCCTTGTCAGCCATTTCCCAGCTTTCACAAGCAAAGCTACGGTTAAAGCCAGGGGCGATATTTTGTCCAATCAGGGCTGCTTCAATTGGAATCGTTCCTGACCCGCAAAATGGGTCTACTAGTGGTTTATCAGCGTGCCAATTAGTTAGCATTACTAATGCCGCGGCCATGGTTTCTTTAAGAGGGGCTGATCCTTTATACAAACGATACCCCCGCTTAAACAAACTATCTCCGGTAGTATCCAGCGTAATTAATACGTGATCTTTATCAATGCTGACTTCTAAACCATACTTAGCCCCAGTTTCCGGTAGTTGATTGCGCCAGTGGTAAACCTCGCGAAGTTTTTCAACAATTGCCTTTTTGGTAATTGCCTGGACGTCCGGCACACTATGTAATTGGGATTTTTTAGACTTACCATTTACTGGAAAAGCACCGTTAATCGGGATTAACTCGTCCCACGGTAATGCTTTAACCTGTTCGAAAAGCTCGTCAAAAGTGACCGCTTTAAACTCTCCCACAATAATTTTGATTCGGTCAGCAGTCCGCAACCATAAATTAGTGCGAATAACGTCTTCAAAAGTTCCTTCAAACCTTACTCGCCCATTTTCTGTTTGGACATCATAACCTAAATCCTTTAATTCGTTTTTAGTCAAACTTTCTAAACCACTTGCCATGGTTGCCAATAATTTGTAATTTTTCATAATAACTTCCCTATTAGAATTGTTTATTAGTAAAATAAAAGGCTAGGATAAAAGTAAACTTTCACCCTAGCCTCCCTGAATTTGTAAACCTCTATAAGCCATGTTTTGTCCAAAATAAATTCTCAGGAAAAATTTAAATTTGGGTAATCATCTATCTGCAGATTTTAAATCTGCCCCCACATCTTAGTTCATTTCCACGATGTGAAGCTCCCCTACCATAGTTTGGGTTTCCCGCTCGAGGGGTTTACCGCGTTCCAACTTATTAATTTCTTAATAAGATCGTCTCTGTGGCACTTTTCAAAGCTACTAGAGCATGGCCGAAGCTTTAGCTCGTTGGCTTGCCGTCATCTGAAATCAGATGCCCCAGCTTATTTTTTCACCGGGCACGAACACTACAAGCATCGCAGCTTGTGCGAGCATGGACTTTCCTCAGCTAACCGATGTTAGCCGCAATTACCCGAGATTTACAAAATGATATTTAATTTAGATTCGATGCGAATCGTTGCCGTTATCTTCAAGTTGAGCACCAAATACGCGACGTTCAAGATTGGATAAACGTTTCAAGACATCCACATTAGTTGCTCCACTAACGGGTGCTGATTCTTCAACGGTTGCACCAGCGGAAACTTGCTTACCTAATTCGTCAACCTTATCTGATAACCGTTCATTTTCGTCTTTAAGCCGTTCGATTTCTTTCCCAAAGTTTTCGTAATCTTTAATTACGGAATCTAAGAAAGTATCGACATCTGCTGGGTCATAACCCCGCATCTTCGGTTTGAATTCTTTTTGCAAAATATCCTTTGGAGTAAAATTAATGTTGTCCATCGCTGCACCTCGTTGATTACTATTGATCAAATAACTGTATTCTATTGTATCAAAACTTCTTGGAAATTCAAAGAATTATTCCTGGTTTTCTGCGTATGCATTAGCTTCATCTTCTAAATCATAAAAATCGATGGTGGTAAGGTCGTACGCATTTTGGTTTTGATATCTTTGAATTGCCGTTAAGTCATATTTGGTTTTTCCTTCCCGCTCACTATCATATAACAAAAGTGCTTCGTCGGTATGTTCTAACATAAAACTTTGATAATTTTTTAATTGTTGTGGATTTTTGTATGGCAAATCACTTACCTGACCGTAAAAATCTACCTTTGCTTTAAGAGCGGCCAATTGCTCTTGTTTTTCTGACTTCCATTGCTGACCAAAATCCGCGAACGGTGCCATCATTGCTGTTTGTAGCTCGGGATAGTCTTTTTTTAGTTCATTCGCCACCATCAATCCCCATTGTTCAGTTCCTAATTGCGGTCCTGCAATCACCCAAGTCGTTCCCGTTTCAATTTTTTCAATCAACCGATTTTTTAGGGCAAACTTAATCACTTTTAATTTGGGATCACTATCCGAAAAAATCCCTAATTCATAACTACGGTAACCTGTTAACCAAAGCCGACTCATTTTATCGCTCCCATTTCATACCATTTGTAAATGAAGTTTACTACATTATAGGTACGCAGAAAAACTAAATTGTTTTGTGGTTCCCCTATTTTTAAGTCTTTTGTAATCTTAAAGAGCTTATTAGCATAGTATAATAAGCTATCAGGAGGATGAGCCGTGAAATTTAACTACCCAACTGGATCAACACTTAATAACCACCCTAGTGTTGATCGTCCACAGAAACCGAGCGTGCCGATTTACGGAAAACGGGGAATGTCTTTAGAAGAAGAGCTTAACGAAAGTAATCGTTACTACTTATCTCGTGGAATTGCCGTAGTGCATAAAAAGCCAACCCCAATTCAAATTGTAAAGGTTGACTACCCTAAACGTAGTGCAGCACGAATTAAAGAAGCATATTTTAGTAAAGCTTCCACTACTGACTATAACGGCGTATACAAGGGTAAATACATTGATTTTGATGCAAAGGAAACTACGAGTACGACTTCTTTTCCATTAAGTAACTTTCACGAACATCAAATTACCCATATGGAGCAATGCCAAAAAGTTGGTGGAGTTTGCTTTACCATAGTAAAATTTGTAAAATTGGATAAGATATTTTTACTACCGGCAACAGACTTATTCAAATTTTGGAAAAATATCAAAAATGGTGGTCGAAAATCGATTCCGCTTTCTGTATTTGAACAAAATGGTTATGAAATTAACTACCAGATTAACCCGTTAATTCCATATCTTGAGGCAGTAGATCAAATTATATAGTGAATCGATTTTTAAAGAGCAAGGAGATTAGATATGAATAGTAGAAATGATAATCATGAACAGCCCCTGCGGCGAACGCAACATTCGCAAATGCAACGTTCTCATACTAATAAGAGAGGTCCTTCTTCATGGGTTAAAAAGCTCTTATTAGCGGCGGTTGGCTTTTTAGTTGCGTTAATTGTTTTTGGCGGCGGTTTATTTATGTATTACGCCCAAAGCGCGCCCAAGATTACGGAAGCGCAATTATCTAGCGACAATGCCACCGTTATTTACGATAAAGACGGTAAGGTGTTAACCCGTCTAGGGTCGCAGAACCGGGAATATGTTAAAAAAGAAGAGATCCCGAAGACTTTAAAACACGCGATTGTTTCCATTGAAGACCGGCGCTTCTATAAAAATAATGGGATCGACCCCGTACGAATCGTTGGGGCCGCATTAGCCAACTTTACCGGCTCTTCCCTGGGACTACAAGGGGCTAGTACCCTTACCCAACAATTAGTAAAACTATCCGTTTTCTCAACGGATGCTTCCGACCGTACCTTAAAGGTTAAAGCTCAGGAAGCTTGGTTAGCTTTGCAAGTTGACAAAAAGTACAGCAAGGATCAAATTTTAGAATTTTACATTAACAAGGTATACATGGGAAACGGCGTATATGGCATGGAAACGGCCGCTAAATACTACTTTGGTAAATCGCTGGACAAGCTTGATTTAGCTCAGTTAGCGTTGTTGGCCGGAATGCCACAGTCCCCTACTAACTATGATCCAATTAGCAACCCTAAATATGCTAAGTCACGTCGAGATACCGTTCTAGAAGCGATGGTTAAGAATAAGGAAATCTCTCGACAACAAGCAGATCAAGCAGAAAACGAAAGTATTCAATCTGGATTAACTGATACACACGAAACTACTTCAGAATCTACCAAGAAAAACAAGATTATTGACCCGTACGTTAAAGAAGTATTAACTGACCTTAAAGATAAGGGATTTGATACTACCAAGGGCGGTTTGAAAGTTTATACCAACATGGATTACGCTGCCCAAAAGAAATTGTATGAACTAGCAAACGATGATCAAACCGTTAACTTTAATGACGACGAAATTCAAGTCGGCGCCACCATGGTTGATAACAAAACTGGTAAAATTGTCGCAATGCTAGGTGGTCGGAAAACCGGCGACGTCACCTATGGTTTAAACCGTGCGGTACAAACTGACCGTAGTTCCGGTTCCACTGCTAAACCTTTGATGGATTACGGCCCCGCCTTTGAATACTTGAAGTGGCCAACTTATCGAAAAGTTAAGGATATTCCGTTTACTTATCCGGGAACAAACACTAAGCTTTACGATTTTGACCACCAGTTTAAGGGAACGATGACCGTTCGGGATGCGTTGATCCAATCACGGAACGTTCCGGCTATTCGCACCTTACAAGACGTGGGCATTTCTAAGGCAAGCGACTTTATGGAAGGCTTAGGAATTACCAGTAAAGATGGGTACACCCTTAGCAACGGGATCGGTTTATATATTTCTACTTTGCAAGAAGCGGCCGCATACGCAGCATTTGCAAACGGAGGAATTTACCACAAACCAACCTATATTCATAAAGTAGTTACTAATGATGGTAAGATTTACAAATACAAGTCTAAAGGTAGCCGAGCGATGTCTAAAGCAACCGCCTTCCTGATGACTTCAATTTTAAAGGGTGTTACCACAGATAGTAATGGTTCTGGACGTGCAGCTAACCTTCCAGGAATTAACATGGCAAGTAAAACTGGTACCGTAGCGTACTCTAAGAAAGCTACTGAAGCATATGATATTCCAAGTAACGCTTCTAGTGATTCCTGGATGACGGGTTATACAAAAGACTACTCACTTTCTGTTTGGACCGGATTTGATCATCCTAACTCCACCACTGGTTATTTAACCCAAGAACAAACTAACTTGGCACAGTACCTGTGGAAATACATGATTTATTACATGGCTCAGTATTCATCTAACGCGGACTGGAGTATGCCATCTTCAGTTGGTAAGAAAGGTGAAAATGAATACTATCAAATTGGGGCAGATTATGATGATACCGGTAAGAGCGATGATTATGCAAAAAATAATAAACGCTCCTACTCATCAATCTTTAGCAGTTCTTCAAGCTCCAGCAGTTCGAGCAAGTCATCTTCTTCGGATGAGGATAAAGATGACGATCACGACGAACAAAGTCAAAAAGATGACGACTCTTCAAGTTCTGAGTCATCATCTTCCAGTAGTTCAGTTAGCTCTAGCGAACCATCTAGCAGTGAAACACCAAGTTCTTCTGCTACCTCGCCTTCTACCGAGAGCGCCTCGGTTAGTTCCAGTAACTAACGAACGTTAAATAATAAAAGAGGTTGTGACAAAAGGCTCTAAATAAAAAACGATTCATGAAGTTAAGCTTCATGAATCGTTTTTATTTTGGCGTTTTGGCTTCAATAGAGCCAAAACGTGTACCAAAAGTCAGTTTGTTCCGCTTAACAAAAAATTGGCCATGATGCCAAATTCAGGCATCATGTACTAGGCCCTGTCAAGTTGACAGATGAAATAATATAAAATTAGGCGGCTTACTAAACGGCTTCATTCCAGTATTCATCTGGAGTGAGGCCGTTTCTTTTTGTTGTTCGATCATAATGATTAAAATATTCAATTCCACTTTCAACTAACTTAATCAGCTCTTGATAAGTTTTAGGTGTTTCATGCCGTTCTATCCAACGTAGTTTAAATTCATTCCACCATCGCTCCATCGGAGCATTATCATACGGAGTTCCAGGACGTAACATACTTCGTTTAATGTTGAATTGATTAAGAAAATTGTTAAATGTTCCGGAGGTGTAGGCTGATCCACGGTCAGTATGAATTAGTGGTTGAACACAACTTACCATTGAAAACGCCCGCTTAAATAGTTGTACCTGTGATTTGCTAGTTTCTGTTTCGCTTAAGGTATATGTAAGTAACTTTCGACCGTATAAATCTAGTACGCCACTAAGGCGTACCTTATATTCACTGTTTACTCCATAAGATAATTCAGTTGAATCTGCTAACCAAACTTCGTTTGGCTTGTTTACTTCAAAATTTTGATTTAATAAATTGTCTTGGATATATTGTTCGTTTTGTTTGTTTCGATTATGTTTCTTCGGTCGAATCTGACATCTAATACGCAATTTACGCATTACACGACGGACCATTTTAGTGGTCACAGGGAAACCAATCAGCTTATCTTTTTCTAAATTAACTAATATATTTCCAGCGCCAATACCTTGATGATGAAAATCAAACCAATATTGTACACGGTTATTTAATTGTTGATCTTGTCGTTCCCAATCCGTTTCTTTGCGTTTTAGAAATTTATAATAAGCCTGTCGGCTTAAACCTGCATTCCTCAAAAGAAGCGATACTGCTCCAAAGTGATATTGACTGATTTCTTTAATTGCTTGATAAATCAACCGATGTTGCTTTTTCACCCCCTGCGCTGAAGTTCCATGTATTTTTTTACGAATTCTTCAAGTATTTTTTTCTCAGCTAATTGTGCCTTGAGTTGCCGATTTTCGCGCTTTAATTTATCTGTTTCGGTTAATTCTGTAGTTGGTTTACGATGCCCACGATTATCTGCGAGGCTTTCATAACCACCAGTTTGAGCTTTGATAACCCATGAGCGAACTTGTTGGTATGATACCTTAAAGTGCTCAGCTGCTTCGGCATACGAATGTTTACCTTTGGTAATCCACTCGACAATTTCTATTCGCTCTTCAAAAGTTGTCTTACGACTCATAACGGGGACCTTCTTCCTAAACGGCGTAGCCGTTAAAGTTTTATCCTCATTATACTTGTTAATCCAGTCAATTAGTTGCTTACATGAACGTAATCCAAATTTACTCATTAATTCACTAAGGGTACCTTCACCATTCAAATATGCCATAACCGCTGTGTACTTAAAGTCAGTGGAATATTTATTGTTTTTTTTAACTTCCATCAGACCTTTAATACCAAAGGTTTCGTAGCGTATTAACCAATCCTTAAAAGTGCTTCTTCGAAGACCATGATATTTAGCAAATGCTCTTTGACTAATATTCGATTGGTTAAATTCATTTATAAAATTTAATTTTTCTAATGCTGTGTACTTAGATCTAGACATTCAAAAATCCCTCCATGATTATCAGATGAATTATGTTATTTCATCTGACAACCATAAAGGGATTATCACATCATGGTCAATTTTCAGTTAATGCTCGCAAACTACCCGACTTTTGTCCCACTCTCTTTTTATACATTTATTTATTATCTTGGTTATCGGTAAGTTTAATTAGCGGAATATATACATTTGAGGCTTTATTTTTGGTGGCCTTGGAACTATTTTCCGCTTCACCATGCGGGCGCTGCTTGAGACTACTTTCTACCTGAGCCGCCGTGGTGAGGTTTCGTTGTTGCCAATTCAATAAAATCCGATCCATATATTTCAAGTTATACGCTTGATTTAAAACCGCTTCTTTTAAAGCTAACCGGATTAATTCCGGCGAAAAGTGATCCGTATCGACCCATTGGGCAATCGTCTCAATCTCAATCGGTGACAATGCTCGCCCAAATTCTACTTGAATCTGGTCATAAATGCTATTGGTTTTCTCTTGCGTTTGAGTTGCTACCTCTTGATTCGCCTTTCCATCTAAGAGGGCAATTAACTTTTGGTAAAACAAACTAAAATCATAAAAATCAGTTAGCTGACCCTGTCCATCCCGTCTTTGCTTAATTTCCAACATCTTTTTGTCTTGTAAAGATTGGATGGTTGCAAATAGGGTTTGACTGTCAATGCCTAAACTCGTGGCAAGTTTATCCATCGGCGGGAACCCATTTCCCCGCGATTGTTCTTTCTTAATTTGTAAATATAGTAAAAATTCGTTGTTAGTCATCCCCAACTTTGCATAATTATCTAACAAAAAATTAGGAATGCTAGTGTTTCCGTCCTGTAATAACTTCAACAATACGTCTTGCATATTTGCTCCTTAACTTAGTACGTGGATACGTGCTTGATTTCTTGTCCAGTTTTAAAGTCAATTAGTTTAATGACTAAATGGTCCTTCTGGTTAATGTACGAAATCATCCACACCGGACGTTTTTTAACAATCCCAAATCGGCTGGACGTAATTTCTTTTAACGCAGAATCTTGCTCAACAGTTTTAATTGCGGCCTGTTCCGACACTCCAGCTGATTGAGGGTATACCGTGATTTTCTTTCCATGATCAGCAATTACCACAAAGATGTTAGTGCCGTCTTTTTTTGCACCAGAAACTGTGTACTCGGTTTGGTTATAAACAAATCGCGTTACCCGATCAACTTTGGTCAAGTCAGTATTGTCTAGCGCAATCGTTTTTGCTACGCGGGTATCCCCCTGAATGGGTTGGTTAATCTCATTAAAAATAATCACAGCTGAACCAATAATTGTTGCAAGTACAATAAAAGTTATCAGCAAAAATGGATGTTTAAGTCTACCTTTTTTCATAATCTTCCTCAACTAACATAAACAACGGGACTACTTAAAAAAGTCAGCGACCCTTGTTTTAATCTCATCAATTTTGCCATAGTGGGCTTCTACTCCGTTAGGCAGCTGATGGATAAATTGCTTGCCGTAACGACGTTTCATAATCCGATTATCTAACATCACGACTGCTCCGGTATCATCGCTATTGCGAATTACTCGTCCTAGGCCCTGCTTGAAAGTTAATAACGCGTCTGGCAACGTAAATTGCCGGAACGGATTTCGTGCCCGCTTAGCGGCTAGTTGAACTAGCTTATCGCCTGGCGAACGAAATGGAAGCCGGGTCACAATTAGGTACTCTAAACGGTCACCAGGAAAGTCAATTCCCTCCCAAAATGACGCCGCACCTAACAGGATTGCGTTATCCTCATCGTTAAACTCTCGGATAATCTTAGCACGAGAACCATGCACGCCCTGAGCCAAGATTTTACGGGAGCGCTCAGGATGTTCCTGCATCATCCTAGTATATACCTTCTCAATGGTATCTAACGAATTAAAAAGTACTAAAGTTTGCCGGTTAACGTCTTCCGTTAATTCCACGATTGCGTTGGCCAAAAAGCGCTCGTAAGCTTTCGGCGAGGTGTCCGGATCCAGCGTAAAACTAGAATCTAAAACTTCAAAGTCAAGTTGTTTTGCAAAGTTTACCCCCGTGTTAAAGGAACGAATAATTGCATTTTCCTTGGTTAAGGCGTACTTGTCTAAGAAATAATCTCGATGATTACCAACAAATAGTGTACCACCGATTAACAAAATTTGAGCAAATGCTGGCACGATTTCTTTTTGGTAAAATTCTCCAGGATTAACTACTCCCCGGCCAATTCGGATACTACCAGCATCGTGATTAGGGCCTAAAGTAATCCAGTAGTAACTTTGCGCGGAATCATTTTTCAAGTCGCGAATCGCGTCGTAAAACTTAGTTAGGTTACCTTGAAACGCTCCGATTTGTCGCCAGGCTTCGTTGGTTACCGAACCTAAGTCATGTTGTTTGAAATACCGGTCCAGTGTGTCAAATTCAATAAAGGTGTTAGCGAGTTCTTGGGTGAGCGCATTAAACTCGTTTTGATTTAGCTGCTGAATAGTAGCTTCGTCGATTGCAATTTCAGCTGGTTGATTTTCAACCAGTTCCACTTTTTGCCGTTGAACAAAATGTTCATACAAATTCCCTTGAATTTGGGAAATTAGCCGATTGATTTTTTCTAGGCTATTAACGAACCGGCGAATATGAAAACCAGCCAACGGATGCTTCATTACCGAACGCATTAGGTTATCATGGTGGTTCATTAATAATCGGCTAACTAACCGATGCGCTTCCATCATCAATTCATTTAAGTCTAAATATTGTTGATTTAAATTAGCTAATTCCTGTGCAAAATGCTGAGCTTCGTCAATCACTAAGTATGGCGCCCGCTCCTGCACGTTAAACTTTGCACTGTGATGTGCCAAGTAAGCATGGTTAGTAATAATGAAATCAGCAAACTTTAACTTGGTTTTAGCGCGCCGATAAAAATCATAACTGTAAAACGGCGATTGTGCAGATAATACGGTTGCCCCCGCATGGCGAAATTGATCAATACTATTGCCAAAACCAACGTGGTAATTAATTTCATCGAAATCACCAGTCTCTGTGGTGGTAAGCCAAACTAAAATTTTCATTGCTAACAACCGGCTATCCTTACTTAGTTCCGTTGGGGTGGCAATTTTTTTGGCAAACAAATCTAAATTCAAATAATTGCTGCTACCCTTTAATACCGCAAATTGCCGGGGGTATCTCAAAAGCGGATTTAGCTGCTCCTTACCTACCTTAAGAACTTGGTTCTGTAAAACGGTAGTAGGGACGCTAATCACCACTTTACGCGCGCGCTGCCGCCCCACATAACTAAGGGGAAGCAAGTACCCTAACGTTTTGCCCATCCCCGTAGGAGCTTCAACAACGATGTTTCTTTCTTCGTTTTCTTGACTAAACTGTTGGTAAACATAGTTCATTAAGGTTGCTTGACTCTTACGCCACTTTAACGTCTTGTTGTACAATTTTATTTTGCTTCGCTTAGTCTGTGGATAGGCTTCTTTTTTTACGTTAACCTCTTCACCCGTATTTAAGGGAGCGGGTCGTTTAATTGCCAATCCGTCAACCACTAATAAGTCATCCGGCAACTTATTGGGATGCCGTTTGCTTTTTTGCAACGCCGCTTCTAAAATCGTTGCGGTTTGTAAAGGTAGTTGGTCACCTAATTTAACTAACTGCTCTAAGGTAACGATTGGCAATTCGCTTAACGCAGCTTTAATTTTCAAGAATAAATGTGCGGTTGCCACGGCATCGCTATCTGCCGAGTGCGGGTCGTCGTGTTCGATGTGTAAATAATTAGTTAAATCCCGTAACCGATAACCACGGGTACGCGAAAAAAGAACCTGGCTTAACGTAACGGTATCAATCGCTTTTAAGTCTAATTCTGGGTACCCGCTACGCACCAATTCTCGATTTAAGAACGGAAAATCAAAATTAACGTTGTGCGCTACGAACACCGTGCCCGCTAATTTTTGATAGATCTTATCCGCCACGTCTGCAAACTTAGGGGCCTGGCGAACTTGTTGATCCGTGATCCCCGTTAATCGTGAAATTCGCTTAGGAATCGTCATCTGCGGGTTAATTTTTGTTTGATAAGTTTCAGTAATTTGGTCGCCTTCAATAAAAGCACAGCCAATTTGAATAATTCGACTTTCTTCAACCGATCCCGTACCGGTTGTTTCTAAATCTACAACAGCATACCTTGTTTTTTTCATTACTAAATCTCCAACCTTAGTCTCTAATTACTAATTTTACCAAATGTTTACCTTCTCTACATCGAAAAATCCTCTGATTTAGAGTATCATTTACTTTAGGCCAAAAAGGAGGAGCATCGTGAAAGAGGTAATTAAAACTAGTAACGCAAAAATTATTTTAATGGGTGAACACAGTGTGGTGTATAATCAGCCCGCGATTGCCCTTCCCATCCGTAACGTAAAAACAACCGTAAAAATACAATCCATCCCTGGCGACATTCAAATACGGAGTCGCTATTTTAATGGCTTCTTAAATGATATTCATAGTAATTTGTTGGGAATCAAGCAGCTGATTAACCAAACTTTAACTACGTTAGGAAAGCCACATTATGGATTGTTACTAGATATTGACAGCCAAATTCCAGCTGAACGGGGGATGGGTTCTTCGGCTTCCACTGCCGTAGCAATTGTACGCGCCATGTACGCCTTTTTTGACCGCCCCTTAACTAAAAACAAGCTATTAAAAACGGTTAATATTTCCGAAAAAATTATCCATGGTAACCCTAGCGGCCTTGATTCGGCAACCGCCAGCGCAGACCGACCAATTTGGTTTAAACGAGATGGGACCATTAAAGCTTTGCCAATTAATTTTAACGGCTACTTAGTGATCAGTGATTCCGGAATTAAAGGAAAGACTGGCGAAGCCGTTGACATTGTTAAGAACAAGCTACGTATCGATAATGATAGTAGACTTTTGATTGAAAAATTGGGAGAATTAACTAGTCAAACTGCAACTGCCTTAAAGGATAACGATTCTTTAGCTTTAGGTGACATTATGAATAACGCGCAAGCTTGTCTCCGTCAGCTAGGAGTTAGCCATCCGGCAGTCGAAAAATTAATCCAAGCGGCTAACCAATCCGGTGCTTTAGGCAGTAAATTAACCGGTGGCGGGCTAGGTGGCTGTGTAATTTCCTTAGTTTCCGATGCCCAAGCGGCAGAAAACGTTAGCGCTCAATTACGCAAAGCTGGAGCAACTGCCACTTGGATTGAAAAATTATAGGAGTAGATTTTAGTTTTGAAGACAACCGACAAGAAGCGTGGCTTTGCCCGCGCACATACCAACATTGCGCTAATTAAGTATTGGGGAAAAGTTGATTCTGAATTAATCATCCCCGCTAATGATAGCGTATCGTTGACCTTAGACGAGTTTTATACGGATACCGTCGTTAACTTCTCTGAAGATTACAAGGTCAATGAGTTCTGGTTAAATGGCAATTTAATGCCTTATAAACATATGGCCCGAATTAATCGCGTAATTGACGCCGTAAAAGAAGAGTATGATTACCCTGGATTTGCAAAAATTCGGTCTTTTAATCATGTCCCGACTTCAGCCGGGCTCGCTTCGTCCGCTTCTGGAATGGCCGCTTTGGCTGGAGCCGCTGCGGATGCTTTAGGCGATGAACATGACCTAACTAACATTTCCCGAATTGCTCGGTTGGGCTCTGGTTCTGCTTCGCGCTCAGTCTTCGGCGGAATTGTGCATTGGCACCGTGGCAGCGATCATGAATCTTCCTTTGTCGAACAAGTGGTCAATGAAAAAGATATTGATTTAAACATGGTTACTGTCGTAGTCAATAGTCATCAAAAGAGTATTAAAAGCACTAACGGGATGCAACGAACGGTAGAAACTTCTCCCTTTTATCCCACGTGGGTATCCGAATCTAACCGCATGGTCCCCGAAATGCTTGCCGCAGTCAAGAAAAATGACTTTACCAAAATTGGGGAGCTAGCGGAGCATAGTGCAATGATGATGCACGCAACCACCCTTGCGGCCATTCCGGCATTTACCTACTTCCAGCCGGATACCTTAAAAGTCATCCGGCTCGTTACCCAGCTTCGAAAGGAACACGGCATCGAATGTTATTACACCATTGATGCGGGCCCGAATGTGAAGGTTCTATGCCAAAACAAAGACATTTTAGCGATTCGAAATTTTTTAAAGAATTACTTTGAAGAACGCCAATTAGTCATTGCCCGTCCAGGCAGTGGAATTAAATTCTCAAAAAACTGAAAGGGATTTTTAAATTGATAACACAAAAAGCTCCGGGAAAATTATACGTTGCTGGTGAATACGCAATTGTCGAACCAGGTAACAGTGCGGTATTAGTTGCGGTGAACCAATTTATTACTGCTAGTATTGAACCTAGCGAGTTAACTTTTGGAAACATCATCTCTAAGCAATATCATGACAACGTGGTCTCCTGGCGTCGTAAAGGCGGCCAATTGGTAGTTGACAATCGTGATAATCCTTACCACTATATTCTAGCGGCAATCTCCATCACCGAAGAATTAGCGGTTTTAATGCACCGTCAGCTAAGAACTTACAATCTCTACATCAATAGTGACTTGGATAGCAGCGATGGTAAAAAGTATGGTTTAGGTAGTTCAGCAGCCGTCACCGTCGCTACCATCAAGGCGTTGGCCAAATTTTACCAAATCCCCCTAACCAAAAAGTTACTTTTTAAGCTAGCTTCAATTGCCCATTTAGACGTTCAGGGAAATGGTTCGCTAGGCGACATCGCCGCAAGTGTTTATGGCGGATGGATTGCATACCGCTCCTTCAACCGCGAATGGTTAAATAGTATGCGGCGCACTAAAGATTTAGGAACGATTCTACGGACGCCTTGGCCCGAGTTAAAGATTGAATTATTAACTCCTCCCGCCGATTTAAAACTACTAATTGGTTGGACTGGCTCACCAGCTTCCACTTCGGATCTGGTTGACCAAGTTGCCACCACCAGTTACCAAGAAACCGACAGTTACCACGAGTTCTTGACAAACAGTGCAGAATGCTTGCGCAAAATGATCGAAGGATTTAAAAACGGTGACAGCCAATTAATTAAGCAACAAATTACCGCCAACCGGCTTCTCTTACAACAATTAAGTTTATTAAGCGGCGTTTCCATTGAAACCCCTGCGCTAACTAGTTTATGCGACATTGCTGAACAATTCGGCGGAGCTGCAAAATCTTCTGGGGCTGGTGGCGGAGATTGTGGAATTGTAATCACCGAAGAAAATGATAATACTGAAAAAATTATTAACGAATGGCAAAAAGAAGATATTCAACCATTAGATTTGGATGTCCATGATATCGATGAATTGAGTTAGGAGTACTTATGAAAAATATTCAATCCCACCGTAAAGATGAACACGTCTCACTCGCTGAAAAATTTTACCAGCCCGTCGCATCTGCAGGTTTTACGGAAATTAAGTTGCGCCCCAACGCTTTACCAGAAATGGGGATTGATGACGTTAGCCTCCAAACTAAATTAGCAGGACTTCCTATAGAAGTCCCCTTCTTTATCCAAGCCATGACTGGTGGCAGCCCAACGACCGCGAAACTTAACCGTCGATTAGCTACCATTGCTCGTGAAACTGGTTTGGCAATGGCGGTGGGCTCTCAATCAGTGGCCCTAAAGTATCCGGAATTAGCCGATACCTTCCAAGTAGTTCGAAATGAAAATCCCCACGGACTGATCTTAGCTAACTTAGGCGCGGACGCTAGCGTTGCGGCAGCCAAAAAAGCGGTCGCCATGCTTGACGCAGACGTTTTGCAATTACATATTAACGTTGCGCAAGAACTGGTTATGCCAGAAGGCGACCGCAGTTTTAACTATTTAGAACAAATTAAAGCCATTCAAGCAGCTGTGAGCGTCCCCGTAGTTGTTAAAGCAGTCGGTGCGGGGATGACCCGAGCGGACGCTCTGCGACTACAATCCGTCGGGATCCGGTACATTGATGTTGGTGGTAAGGGCGGTACTAACTTCGTCCAAATCGAAAACGTGCGGCGTTCCGAAAAGGATTTCGCCTTTTTAACTGATTTGGGGCTCACCACTGTCGAATCGCTCAAAGAAGTTAACGGATTAGGACTATCGGTCACCGCAACTGGTGGTATCCGTACCCCTGCTGACGTAATTAAAAGTATTGCGTTAGGAGCGGACAACGTGGGCGTTGCCGGCTACTTCCTCCATCAGCTATTACATCACGACGACCAAGAAATCATCGACCTAATTGAGCGTTGGAAGTACCAACTCCGCTGCCTAATGGTATTGCTCGGGGTTACTAAGTTAGCCGACTTGTCGGAGCGGCAATTACGATAAGATAAATAAAAGCTGGATGACGGTAACGAGCGTATTACGCTTCCACCGCCGATCCAGCTTTTTATTTTATTTTTACTTAAGCGCAAAATTTATCCGTAACCCCTTTGGATAAAAGTTCTTAACTTTACCTTGGACTAACTTTCCCGGCCCGACAATGATATCGTCAACCGCTAAAGCAACCCATCCCTTGCCCGCAGCTTCCGTAGCAATTTCTTCGCCATGCACGTACTTTTGCCACTGCTCTGGCGTGATCTCTACTACTTGTTGGATATCCGCTTTTCGTAAGGCCATCAGTAGGCCTAAACTAGGTTCAAATCGTCTCTTCTTAAATTCCCCCAGTTCAAGTCCTGGTTTAACAATTCGTAAGCCACTCAAATCCACGGGAACGGTTTGATAATATAGCCGTTGATTGTGCACAATTAAATGATCCTTTGCAAAGGATTGGGGATTTACGAGGAACTGGTTTGCAAAATCTTGCCATAATCGTTGTTGTTCCCGGTCTAACAAATTATCACTTGCCCGACCCTTCTTTTTACGTTTGCCTTTTGGCTGAGGTGTCGCAGCTTCCGCGTGATTACTTAACTTGGCAATAAAATGGCCTTCTCCCTTAAAATGATGGGGAAACAATCGGATTGCCTTAGCTAATTCAGGATTGCCGTTGGCCCACTCAGGACGCCCTGCATCCATATTTTCCGTTCGCGCAACGGGTTCCATCTTCAAGTCTGGATAGTTTTCCAATAGCCAAGCAATGATTTGTTCATCTTCTTCAGGTGCAAACGTGCACGTCGAATAAACCAGATTACCATTCGGAGCAAGCAATTGCATGGCACTTTTCAGGATTTCACGTTGTCGCCGCGCACATTCTTCTGGGTATTCCAAAGACCAGTATTCGACCGCTTCAGGGTCCTTTCGAAACATGCCTTCTCCAGAACACGGCGCATCTACTACGATTAAATCAAAATATCCGTTAAATTTTTTTACCAGCCGATCCGGTGACTCGTTTAAAATTACAGCATTTTGAATTCCGAAACGTTCCACGTTTTCAGCTAGGACTTTAGCCCGTCCCCGATTAATTTCATTAGTAACCAAAAGTCCTTCCTGAGCCATAAAACTAGCTAAATAAGTAGTTTTACCGCCAGGGGCCGCACAAAGATCCAAAACTTTTTGGCCTGGTTGCGGGCGGGCAATTTCGCCAACCAGCATCGCACTAGGTTCTTGGCTGTAAACTAACCCGCTTTGGTGGTCAATCGTTTTACCGTTGACCTTACCATAATATCCCCAGTCAGAATATGAAATTGGCTGGTCGATTGAATGGTCATGTAATTTTACCGCACCCTTCAACGGATTAACTCGGAAGCCCTTTTCAACTGCCTGGTCAAAACTCGCTAAAAAAGGTTGTGCCTCTTCGCCCAGTAATTTTTGATATTTTTCTTTGAAACCGTCAGGAAGTCGCATATTCCACTCTCTTCTCAATTTAATTTACTAAATAAACTCGCAATCCATTATAACTAATTTTACTAAAGTCGACCACCGGACGGTAAGAATTGGTAAGGTACCTTTCATTTTATAAGCACTTGGCTTAAAATAGGCTAATAATACTTTTAAAAAGGAGCGATCAAATGCAACAAAAATTAATCACTCTGGATTTAGACGGAACCACTTTAAATAATCATAGTCAGCTTTCACCCTTAACCATTAAAACTTTGCAAAAAGCTGCCCGGGCTGGACATTTAGTTTCAATTGTCACGGGACGACCATACCGGATGGCTCGCGACATTTACGACCAGTTACAATTAACCACTCCCATGGCCAATTTTAACGGTGCCTTGACCCACATTCCTCATCAAAAATGGGATGGCGAGTATTCAATGACCATCAATAAGGCCGTAGTTTATGATTTAATGCGCCATAAGGATGATTACGGCATTAAGTTACTAGCGGTTGAAAATAAGCATTCGTTCTTTGCTGATCATGCCGCGCCGACTACCTTCGATTTCTTCCCGCATGAGATTTCAGACGACCAAGTTTTAACCGAAGAAAGCCTGCGGGGGAACCCGACTTCCATTACCATCCTAGTCGAACCTAACAGCGCCCAGTTTGTTAAAAACCAGTTACTGTATCACTATCGCGATTATATTAACGTTGGGGTCTGGGGCGGTCCGCACAGCGTCTTAGAAATCGTCTCTAAGGGGATTCAAAAAGCTAAAGCGGTCGATTACTTAGCAAGATACTACCACATTGACCGGCAAAACATCATTGCCTTTGGTGACGAGCATAATGATGCTGAAATGCTTGACTACGTGGGTCGCGGAGTGGCGATGCGTAATGCAACCGCCCAAATCAAATCGATTGCTAACGACATTACCGAATTTGATAATGAGCATGACGGGGTTGCCAAGTACTTGTCCGAATATCTCGATCTAGCTAACTAGTAAAAAAGCTTCTTCAATTAGAAACAACCATCCAGCAGGTGCCGGTCCGTTTCTTTGAAGAAGCTTTTTATTAATCAACCTATTTTTCGTCGCTCTTTAAAACCCCCGCTACTGAATAACGGTTCTTTTGCATTTCGTTCAAAACAACGTGCACGTGTTCGGCAGGAGCGCCAGTATTTTTTACTACCGCCGCGGTAACGTCCTTTACCAATCCGCGTAGTTGATCTTCACTACGTCCTTCGATTAAATCAATATGAATTAACGGCATTTCAAATCCCTCCTTTAATAAAATTGCCACAACTATAATCTCATGAATTGCTTTAAAAAACAAAGTGTTTTTAACAATTATAAAATCAATTTATCTTACGTTTTGCTGGCCTGCTTTTTAGAAACAATGCCCTCATCGCTATCGGTTTCTTATGATACACTAAAGGAAATAACGAAAGAAGGTTTTGACAATTACTCAAAAATATTCAGCTTGTACAAGTTTCTTAGCGGGTAAATTGGCAACTGCCGACGGTTCAACGATGATTGCGCGTAACGAAGACGCTAAATCAGCTTGGCCAAAGCATTTTGTGGTACATCCCCACCACGTTTCCACCGCGGATGAACGCACGTTTAAATCAAACGACAATGGCTTTACTACAAAACTACCGGAAGTCCGGGGTAAATATACCGCCACTCCAGAATGGACTGCCGAATTTGGGCTCTTTGAAGAAGATGGAATCAACGAATACGGCGTGGCGATGAGTGCTACCGAAAGTGCCTACACTAACGAACGCGTCTTAGGTTTTGATCCGCTTGTCAAAGATGGGCTGGGAGAAGAAGCTATGGTAACGGTCACCCTTCCTTACGTGCACAGCGCCCGTGAAGGAGTTCAATACCTAGCTAAACTTATTGAAGAAAATGGCACTAACGAGACTAACGGAATTTTGTTTGCCGATGCGGATGAGGTTTGGTACATGGAAACCGCTGGCGGCCATCAGTGGGTTGCGCAACGTATTCCTGACGATTGCTACGCAGTAGTGGCCAACCAGTTGTCGATTCAAGAAATTGATTTTGATGACCCGGACCACTTCATGTTTAAGGCCGACATTCGTGAGTTCGTTGCCCAGTACCACCTTAACCCCAACCCAGCAAGTTTCAACTTCCGTGAAATCTTTGGGGTGAACGATTTATCAGATGAGTATTACAACACTCCGCGGGTTTGGGAAGGTCAACGAATTTTAAATCCGGAAATTAAACAAAGTCCTACTAGTCATGACCTTCCGTTTATACGACGGGCTAGTCGCTTAATTCAAGTTGAGGACGTCCAACAAATCTTAAGTTCTCATTATGAAGGGACCCCATATAATCCGGTCGGCACAGGTACGGAAACTGAAAAGCATCAATTCCGGCCAATTAGTCTGCCGGCAACTCAAGAATCACACATTTTACAAATTAAGCCAGACCTTCCGATTGAAATTGGTGGGATTCACTGGCTGGCCATGGGCGTAGCTGCGCAAAGCGTTTATGTCCCATTCTTTGCTGGGATGAGCAGCACTCCGGAGATGTACCACCATGGCGAAAAAATTTACTCTGCAGATTCTGCGTACTGGGTCTTCAAATTGGCAAGCGTCCTTACTGATGCGCATTACCAACAGTTTATTAAAGCACTTAACGACACCCGAAGTAAGGTTAACGTAGCTATGAAAAATAAGCTACACGAATACGAAACGCAGGCTACCCAAATCGATCGTCAGGAATTAACACCGTTGCTTAACCAAGCTGGTACGGAGATTAGCGATATTGCGATTAAAGCTTACCAAGCGTTGACCGCGGAGTTAATTACCAAGTCAACTGACTTATCCCCGCTTTACTTCGCCCATAATCCCGAACTATAAAAAAACAGCGAAAGCTAGTAAACTAGTTTTCGCTGTTTTATTTTGTCTTAAATTAGGCTTATTTCCCTTTACTTTCCGTATCGGTCTTCAAAACAGTCATGAAGGCTTCTTGTGGCACTTCAACCTTTCCGACCGATTTCATCCGCTTTTTACCCCGTTTTTGTTTCTCTAAAAGCTTAGCACGCCGGTCTGGGTCCCCAGTATGAATGCGAGCCGTAACGTCCTTACGATAAGCACGAATGTTAGTCCGCGCAATAATTTTATTTCCAATCGCTGCCTGGACCGGAATTTCAAAGTTCCGTCGGGGAATGATTTCCTTAAGGCTAGCCGTAATTTCGTTACCCCGTTGTTGAGCGAAATCTCGGTGAGCGATAAAACTTAAAGCATCAACCCGATCGCCATTGAGTAAAATGTCAATTTTAACTAGGTTGCTGACTTTATATTCGCCGAGTTCATAATCTAATGAAGCGTAACCGTGTGTACTTGACTTCAATTTATCGAAGAAGTCAAAAATAATTTCGGATAATGGTAGTTCATACTTAACGTCCACCCGATTCTCGTCAATGTAATCCATCGTATTAAAGATTCCCCGCCGATACTGGGCCAATTCCATCACGGCCCCCACATAATCGTTAGGCACCATGATATCCGCGTTAACGTACGGTTCCTTGATATTCTTGATGTTCGACGCATCCGGCATCTCCGAAGGGTTTTCAACCGAAATTTCGCTACCATCGGTTAATTCCACCCGGTAAGTAACCGACGGTGCCGTAGTAATCAAATCTAAATTAAATTCACGTTCAAGACGCTCCTGAATTACGTCCATATGCAACAATCCAAGAAAGCCGCACCGGAACCCGAAGCCTAATGCCTGAGAAGATTCTGGTTCAAATTCTAAGGCAGCATCGTTAAGCTGGAGCTTTTCTAGGGCCTCCCGCAAATCGTTATACTTAGCGTTATCAGTAGGATAAAGTCCCGAATAAACCATGGGATTCATTTCTCGGTAACCTTCTAACGGTTTTGCAGCCGGGTTATTTAATAACGTAACTGTATCACCAACCCGAGTGTCCTTAATATCCTTGATGCTGGCGGTGATGTAACCAACGTCACCAGCCATTAAATATTCCCGTTTAAGCGGGTTTGGGGAATTAACTCCCACTTCGTTAACTTCGTAGGTTGCCCCGCTGTTCATTAACTTGATTGTGTCGCCGGGCTTAACCATCCCTTCAAACAAACGGACGCTTAATACCACCCCGCGGTAATCATCATATTTGGAATCAAAAATTAGCGCTTGAAGCGGTACGTCCAAATCCCCATCTGGTGCCGGGACCTTTTCGACAATTTGTTCGAGTAATTCTTCAATTCCGATTCCTTGCTTAGCACTCGCCATCACTGCATCACTGGCGTCTAACCCAATTACGTTTTCAATTTCATCTTGAACTCGCTTAGGATCTGCAGCTGGCAAATCAATTTTATTAATTACCGGAACGATTTCCAAATCATCATCGATTGCTAAATAGACGTTGGCTAACGTTTGTGCTTCCACGCCCTGGGCAGCATCAACTACTAGGACCGCGCCTTCACAAGCGGCCAGACTCCGAGAAACTTCGTATGAAAAATCTACGTGTCCCGGAGTGTCAATCAAATGGAAGATGTACTTTTCGCCATCTTTAGCGGTGTAATGCAATTCTACCGCATTCAGCTTAATGGTGATTCCCCGTTCCCGCTCTAAATCCATGGTATCAAGCAGCTGATTTTGCATATCTCTTTTTGCGACCGTATCGGTTAATTCGAGAATCCGGTCCGCTAAAGTTGATTTACCGTGGTCAATATGCGCAACAATTGAGAAATTCCGGATGTGCGCTTGCCGGTCTTTTAAATCTTTATATTCGTTCATAGATAGTTTCCTTTTCATAAGTAATCACTAAGCTAAATTATAGCAGACCTCCCGCAAAAATTTAAATGCTCCGGCCAACTAATTCCCGAAGGTTTCGCATTTTCAGAAATATGCTAAAATTAAATAAGTAATTTTAAGGCAGTATGTCAATAATCTCAATGAAAGGCTTGTAGATTCAATGGCTGAAAATGAACAAAAGGTAACGCAAACACAATCAAGCAGTAAAGAAACTACTAGTAGTCCCGCTGCTTCAAGTCACGCTACCCAAAATAATAATAATCACAATTCCAATCAAAACCATCAATCAAGTTCGCAACCGCGTCAGTCCCAACCAAGCAGTTCGGCGCCCGCACAAAGTCACGCAAGCAGTCGACCAGCATCATCGGCGCCTTCTTCGTCTGCTAAATCGAGTTCGCGTCCCGCGGAACGTCAATCCCAAACCAACCACAACGGAAATTGGCGGTGGCAATCACACGAATACAACTTTGGCAATCAAAACCAGGCCCCCTCGTCATCGACCGTAGATGACGAGTCCACGGATGAATCCAGTAAAGAATCGTCGGAAAAGTCGAAGTCTGCTAAACACTCGTCTTCTTCTAAGGCACATAAAGCTAAGAAAAGTAAAATCATTACCACGGTCGAATCGGATACTTCGCATAGCTCAGGGATTGAGTACAACGAACATCACGGCGGCCTTTGGACGGCATTAATTTTACTAATTATTATTGTAGGCGGGTACCTATTTTGGCGTAAAAAACACCCGCGGACAGCCACGGTTCCATCCGAACATCGCGGAAAACGGCGTTTCCGACCTAATTTGAATTTTTTCGTAAAACCAGTCGGTCGCCACGGAAAACGACGCCGATAAACGAACTATAAAGGCTAGCTATAAGTTAATCAACTTAGCTAGCCTTTTTATCAGCTAACTCGATAACTTTCCCCGGGAACTATCCGACGTGCTTAAACACAGTTTTAAATACGAATCACACTTTGAAATCAAATAAAAAACGGGAGCCCGTAGAGTAATCTACTTGCTTCCGTTTTTAATTTATCGTGTTCTTAAGATCTTTAATGCTAATCAAATTCGTCAACTAACTCTTCCCGAGCAAGGACGGTATCCCGAACCTCCTTTTGATTGAAGCCCGTCATTCGAAATGATAATTCGAAATCCGTAACTTTTGTACGGTACTTTTCCAGTTGCCACTGTCCGCAAGAAAAACTACCAAGTGCGTTTTGTTGGTAATCTAAATTCAAAACCACGTAGTCCCGTTTCTTTAAATCGATGGTGTGTTTGGCTTCATCAAGATCCCGTTGTTCATAATAAGAAGCGCTAAAGTTAATTCCGGATGGATTACTAAATAACATCCCTTGACCGCGTTCATCCGTTAAGGAGGCCCATTTAGTATCTAAATGATTCCCGTTTGCTTGTGGCACTACGTAATTGGTAAATAAACTATCCACGTCAGTTGTGTAAACCCCGAGTAGCCCAGCTTCCCGAGAATCGACATAGTTTTCTCGAGGCCCACGGCCAAAGTAACGAACTTGTGCTAAATCCGGATTTAATCTTAAATCCACTCCCAAACGAGGGAGCATGTCTGGGGTCATGTCAAGCTTACCATCTGGGGTCCCGTTTAATTTAAATAGTATGTCTCCGGTTGCTAAAATCCGATACTCGTACTGGCAATCAAAGTGCCAAGCACTATTAGTAGTCCCGTGCATCGTCTTCACTCGAACTACCGCCTCTTGCTCGCTAGCTTGCCAACTAAAATCACGCACTACTTCATGCTCTAAATGTAAAAATTGGCGTTGCTTCATTTCGGTTACAATCTCCATATCGTTGCTAGTCGGCGCTCGCCAGAAGGTAAACTGCGGGCCCCGTTTTAGTAACTTTTGCCCATCTTTTTGATAATCAATCAGCTGACCGCACACGGTATCCAACGTAACTGTAAAATTATTTCCACTAATCTTCAACGTGGTCGCCCCTTCACTAACTTGTAAAGTTCCTCGTGGCGACACTAAGATTCGGCTAGATTGAATTGGTAAAACAAATTGGGCGGTAGCTAATTCAAATCCCGCTGGCGCAAACGAGGTGTTCCGTCTGAGCCGGTATGAAAGATTTAGGTAATACGTTGCCCCAGGCTCCCCAGCATGCGGTAGCTCATCCAGTAATTGAATTTCTTTGGTTTGTCGTGCGGGAATACTTGGCAGCGAAATGCGGCCGCTAGTTAGAAGTTGGTCGTCTGCCATTACTTCGTAAACTAAATCAAAAATCTGTAAATTGGTAAAATCATACCGGTTAATTAACTTTATTCGTCCTTCCTGAAGGTTAACTTTTTCGGTGGTTACCGGCTCGATTACTTTTTTATACTCGTAAAGGCCGGGTGAAGGAGTGCGGTCCGGCATTAAGAGCCCGTCAATACAGAAATCTCCATTAGTGGGATCGTCCCCAAAATCGCCGCCGTAGCGATAATACTTGCGCCTATCTTCCGTATAAGATTCAATCCCGTGATCAAACCATTCCCAAATAAAACCACCTTGCAGTTTATCATGAGCATAGAATAGGTCTTGGTACTCCTTTAAATTTCCCGGTCCGTTCCCCATGGCGTGCCCATATTCACAAAGGATGTGCGGTTTCTTAGCGTTCTTAATTACATCCTTCATGAGCAATTTTCGGGTCGGATGTTCTAACCAGGTGTACATCGTAGAATATACATCCACTACCTCAGCATCAAAATCACCTTCGTAATGGACCAACCGGGTCGGATCCATTTCTTTAGCCACTTCCGCCATTTTTCGGAAATTACAGCCAAAAGAGGATTCGTTTCCTAACGACCAAAAGATAATTGAAGGATGGTTACGGTCACGAGCAATCATCCGAATCAACCGGTTAACAAAGGACGTCTCCCACTGGGGGTCGTCGCTAATCCAGTCATACTTTTCAGTTAATTCAAAGCCGTGGCATTCCAAATCGGTCTCGTCAATGACGTACATCCCGTAGCGATCGCAAAGGTCGTAAAAATAGTATGCATCAGGGTAGTGACTAGTTCGGATGGCGTTAATATTAAATTGTTTCATTAAAATAATATCTTTTTCAATCTCTGCTTCACTGACTACCCGCCCGTTACGGGGATTGTAGTCGTGCCGGTTAACCCCCTTTAGTTTAATGGCCACCCCATTGACCAAAAAGGTGTCTCCCACAACTTCAATAGATCGGAAACCGACCGTTTGAGGAATCACCTCGATCACTTGCTCTGCATGCTTAACCGTCATCAAGACGGTATACAGATGTGGCAGCTCGGCACTCCAAGGTTTAACGTGCGGAATTTGGGTTTCAAATTTGACCTGCGTACCCTGTGGTTGATTGGTTGCCGTGTAAAGGACGTTTTGCTTTTCGTCCAGCAATTCCACTTGCACTGTCTGCCCAGCTTCTTTTCGTAAAGTAGCAGTAATCTGTAAATCACCATCTTGGTAATCGTGGAGCAGGTTCGCAGTTACTTGGAAATCTTGAATTCCATTTTTAGGGACGCCCAAAAGTTCCACATCGCGGTAAATGCCACTTAACCACCACATGTCCTGATCTTCTAGATAAGTCCCGTCTGACCACTGGTAAACTTGCACGGTCAAATCATTGACTTCGTGTAAATACACTAGATCCGTAATATCGAACTCAGCTTCGTTACGTGCTCCCTTACTGTAACCAACCATTTGCCCATTAACCCAAACTTTATACGCTGAGTCCACCCCACAAAATCGAAGGATGATGGTTTGATCCTTAAATTCGGCGCCCACTTCAAAAGTTCGTTTATAAATTCCAGTTGGATTTTCGGTGGGTACGTACGGTGGATCAATTGGAAAGTTATACCATAAGTCTGAATAATGCATTTTGCCATATCCTTGGCGTTGCCAATTTCCAGGGACCGTGATTTCGTCCATAGTAGTAGTGTCAAAATCACTTGCAAAGAAATTTTCTGGGCTATATTCCGGTGCGGGCAAGAACATAAACTTCCACACCCCGTTCAAATTCTTAAAGGCCTGGGTGTACCGATTTTCACCAATTAACGCCCTTTCACGAGTCGGGTAACTGTTAAAATGTGCTCGCGGCGCCATTCGATTAATCCCATCTACTTGATAGTTTTCCCATTGTTTCATTTTTTAACCTTCCTTTACCTAATTAAGTCGTTGTTTGCGTTCATAACGGTACCAACAAATCCACGCAAAGCCCATGAACACGATTAAGCCGACCACGTTATAAACCAACATTCCGATTGGACTAGCGGTCCCCTTGGGCAACGTGCCGTGGATTTCCTGCATAATTAAATGGGGGTCTGGTACGGTGGACATGAAGAATACAAAGATGAAGGTCAGTAACAGAAAAATTCCTACCGTAATCCCAAACGACCGGTGCCCTAGCTTAAAGCTCCGCGGCATATCATCCTTTTTCCAACGAAGTTGAATATAGGCAATCAGCAAGAATAATACTGGCAGCAAAGACGTCGAAGCGGTCATGTTGATGAGGGTTTCTAAAAAGCTGTCCATACTTCCAATCCCTAACGCCGGTACAATCAGCAAAGTCGTTACAATAATTCCCTGAACAATTAAAGCGTTAGTGGGGTTACCTTCTTCGTTAGTCCGTACTAACCACTTACCAAAAACACCTTCTGGAATTTCAGAAAAGAACACCTTTACCGGGGCTGCCGTCCAAAGGGCTAACGAACCTAAGCTCCCCAAGCATAAAATCACTCCCACTAATCGAACCATTACTCCTCCAGGAATGTTGAAATAGTTACCGAGAATTTTAAAAATATCAAAAATCCCATTTGAAAAATTTCCCTTCAATACTTCAGTAGGAACCACTAGACCAACTGCAACGGCCCCTAAAATATACATAATTCCTACAATCACGGTGGCACCAATCATTGTTTTAACGAAGATCTTATTGCCACCCTTCACGTCTTTAATGTAGACTCCGATACTTTCACCACCGCCCACGGCTTGAAGAATCCAAGCCATCGTCATGAAGAACGTCCAGTTAAACTTAGGAGTAATCGATTTTAGCGTAAAATCTTGTGCCGGCGCCTTGCCAAACCCAAAAACAACGATAAAAGCTAAAATAACAAACGCGACGCCCATAAATAACCGGGCACTTCCCGCAAAATTAGTTACCTTCGAGATCCAAGAAACTCCCTTGATACAAACCCAAGTCATAATCCAAAACAAAATTACTGAAATAATTGCAATCACCTTCGTACCATGGCTACCTTCAAAAACGTTTTTACCCACAAAAGAATACGAAGCATAAATCAAGGTATTGGGTAGCAACGAACAGAAGAAGAATAGGTTAACAAAAAAATACGACCATGCTCCCAAAAAGGCCCAGCGTTCTCCGAGAACTGAAGCTAGCCAACTGTGAATGCCAGATTCATTTTCTGCGTTGGCTGAAGCAAATTCGGCAATCATCAAAATAAACGGGAAAAAGTAAAATACCGAACCAAATATGTATCCAGGAATGGTCGCTAAACCAATTTGAATACTATTGTTGACAATGCTGGGAAAAGCAAAAACTGCTGAAAAGGTCATCAACATTAGGGCTACTGGTCCTAAACGCTCTCTTGAATTGTTCATGATTGTAAAGCCTTCTTTCATCTAGATTAAGCAATTGCTATACTTGAATTATAAAGCGCTTACATATTCACGGACATAATAATTGTTGCCCATTTATTGTAATTTTGTTGACATTAACCAATAAGGAGTTAACCCAAATGAATAACCAATTTACAGAAGACGTCAGCATTCTTGTAGATAACGATCCCCTTAGCGCAGAATTTCACATTTACGAAGTCGGCTATGAAAAATGTCAGCCCACTAAGCCTTTTGAATACATCCCGATTGACTATTGGGTGCTTCACTACGTTATGGACGGCAAAGGTTACTTTTCAGCCGGCAATTCCGACTTACAACACCTTTCGGCTGGCGATACATTTTTGTTGCCCGCTAACTGCCCCAATATTTATTATCCTGATAAGGCCGATCCTTGGACGTATGTGTGGGTCGGAATTTCGGGCGAATTAACTGCTAAGTATTTAGCTCAAATCGGACTTAGCCGCCGGAATTTCGTAATTAACGCCTCCATTGATAAAACTAAAGAAATGCTATTTAACCACGTTTACCAAGCGTTTAAAGACAAACAAAACTTCCAGTCGTTAAGCGCCGTTTATTCTTTATTGGATTATCTACAACAAGAAAATCACGCAAACAATCCGGTTAACCAAGGAAAACAGATTTTTGATAAAATACTACTTTACGTCGACGAAAATTTTGCTTCAGGACTCACAATCAGCCAAATTGCTGCTAATAACAACGTAGATCGTTCTTACTTATATAAGTTATTTCAGCGTTATCTTGGTAAAAAACCGAGTCAGTATGTTCACCAGTTAAAATTGCAGAAGGCCTGTTCGCTTTTACGAAAAAGTTCGTTAAATATTACTCAAATCAGCCAAGAATGTGGTTTTTCATCCTCGGCATATTTTACCAACGTCTTTGCTAAAGAAATGAATTCTACTCCCTTAAAGTATCGCAATCGGTTTATTCGTGCGCGGAATTAACTTATCACTAACCCAACGGGTATAAATTGTTTACCCGTTATGCATTGACACCCCCGTTTAAAATGTCTTATACTAGACACTTCGAAAACGAGGAGGGAATTTTTGTGAAAATAACGGTATTTTGTGGCTCCCGTCCGGGAAATCACCCCAATTTTAAAGAGGTCGCCTATAACATTGGCACTACCCTAGCTCAAAAAAACGTTGAACTAGTTTACGGAGGGTCCACTTCAGGAACCATGGGGGCAATTAGCCAGGGCGTTCTAGACCACGGTGGCAAAGTGACCGGGATTTATCCCGAAGGTCTTTTTGAAGATGAGCTACCGCGCAAAAACACCACTTCCTTTATTACCACCAAAACCATGGCAAAGCGAAAAGAGTTATTAATCAATAAGGGCGACGCCTACCTAGTTTTGCCAGGCGGTTTGGGAACTTTAGAAGAAGTTAGTCAATTGTTGTCCGATATGGCAATTGGATTGGTTCCACTTAAAAAAGTCGGTATTTTGAATATTAACGGATACTATGATCACTTAATTAGTTTACTGGATAATTTTGTTGATACCGCCTTTATGGAATCCATCTATCGAAAGCAGCTCGTCGTTACGGACGACTACCAAAAACTAGTAACTGCTATCTTAGCTACAACTGATAGCGCAGAAATTAGCGCTTAAGTAAACCCAATCCCAGATAAAAACAACCTGATTGCTAATGCCTTATCGTGCTTTAGCAACCAGGTTGTTTTATTATTAATTATAAAAATTTCCAATAGTTTTACTTAGCTACCCAACCACCATCCACGGGAATGATCACTCCTTGTAGATAGCTTGCTGCCTGACTCGCCAAGAATAGGGTCACGCTGGCGACTTCAGCGGGCTTTGCCCAACGTTTTACCGGAACTTCTTGGGCAACTGCCTTAGCAATTTCACCCCCATCCGCAAAATCCTTTGCGTTCATCGGGGTATCAATACATCCCGGAGCAATTCCGTTAACTCGAATCCCCTTAGGTGCACAATCCATTGCAAGCTGCTTTGTAAAACCAACGATGGCATGTTTTGAAGCGGTATAAGCAATTCCTCCGCCTCCCGCAACCATTCCAGCAATTGAAGCCATGTTAATAATTACTCCAGAATGCTTCATTTTAGGCAACGCGGTTTTAGTAACGTTAAACATACTGGTAACGTTATTATTGAGGATCCGCTGCCATAGGGTTAAAGACGTGTCTTCAATTGGTAAGTAGTCGTCTAGCATCCCGGCCGTATTTAATAGAATGTCGATCCTTTCTAAAGGTTGAAGGGCTTCTGTAACCGCTAAGGGATCGGACAAGTCCACTTGCGTAAATTTAAAATGGTTGGGATATTGTTTTTGAATTTGGTCCATTTGATCAATGTTTTGATCAAATCCCCACACAAGGGCGCCTTGTTCTAAAAAGGCTTGGGCCTGTGCTAACCCAATTCCAGAATTGCTTCCGGTCACCACTACTTGGCAATCGGTAAACTCGGTGATCTGCGACATTATCCTACAACCTGCCAATCATCTGCCAACACGTCACATACCGTGGGCGCAAAGCTGGAGTATCCCTCGCTAGTGGTCTTAATTAGCATATACGGGGTTACTGGAACCCCCGCAAACGTTTGGTTTTCCACCACGATTACAAACTCTTCGTCACCGTTCCATTGTTGGCGAATTGCCTTTCCGCCTTGCTTTAAAATTGGTAAGATTTTTTCAAAAGTCATTTAAATCCCTCTTTAATTTATAAATTATTCATATAAGTTAATTTTCTTGGTAATTAGGTAAATAATCACCGCGCCAATTGCCATCGATGCAATTTCTCCCAGGGCTAAAACCCAGTAAGTGGGAAAGAGCGGCAAATTCATGTATAAGTGCATTTCTAAATCCACTAAAAACATTCCGGGTAATTGGCAGAGCGTAGCGATTAAGAATTTAAGTGGTTTGGCACCGATGTTTCGTGCCGTAAAGTAGGTTAGCGTAGTTCCGATTAGCGTCCCGGCTGTACCAAAAATCATGTCCACCACTCCCAACGGGCTGAAAATGTTTACAATCAACACGCCGAGGGTCACCGCAAAAATATAGCGCTTGTTAAACGCGGCTAAATGGTTAAACATTTCTGACAACCTTAACTGGACTACTCCATAGCTAATGGGAGCAAAAATTAGCGTGATTGCCACGTAAAGCGCCGCAACTACGCCAGTTGCCGCAATATTACGGTTAATTTTACTCATCAATAAATCACTCCTAGTTTTAATTTGAGGCGGGATTTCGCGAACCGCCTGGGCTGGTAAACGTTGGTTAAATAGTTAAATTTTCAGGCCTACCTCCAGCATTTTATTAAAGTTTCTAACCAATTCGTTTAACTAGCCTTCCTCATCTTACCCGTCTGTTTTAGAAAAGTCATCCTTTGTTTTAATCTATTTAGTGAATTTAAAAAGCCCCCCTTTATTATTAGGCTAAGGACCGAATTCAGAAATTAAAGTACCACCTCAATTTCTAAAATATGGCCAACCACCTAATTATTTAAGGGACCTTCAAAACCGCTTTATTAAATTTTTCTGTCCGTCAAGCTCCCCCCTAACTGCCCCAATTGCTCCTTGCTATGAATTAATCCCGTAATCATTTGGTTTACTGGGGTGGCGAGTTGATGCTTTCGGCCTAGTTTGACTATGTAGCCGTTCAAAAAATCAATTTCCGTGAGGCGTTGCTTATTCAAATCTTGATGCATCGATGGATAATGTTGCCCACTAGCCTGGGGATCGAACTGCACTTCCAGCATTTGTTTAATTATCCTTACGCTAAAGGGAATTCCCTCCGCCTGTGCTACTGTATTAATTTCTTCTAAAATTAGATCGGTAAGTTGGGTTCCGTAATTCAATTGCCCAAATTCCGCCACGTTGCAATTTAATAAGGCAGATAAGGGATTAATCACACTGTTAAAACCAGCTTTTCGCCAAATCGATTCGTGGACATTTTTGACTAAGCTTGCTTGGAGTCCTGCTTCATTCAAAAGATTTAGCACCGTACTTAACTTTGCTGGAGCAAAATCAGAAGAAACGGCTTGAAAATCAATGCGCCCCTTTCCCGTTGCTTTAATTTGCCCTGGTCCTAGCAGCTCGGAAGACCATAGTGTCACCCCAATTAAAATTTGGTCTGCTGAGACAAACTGTCTTAAAGTTTCTTCGTTGCCAAAACCATTTGATAAACAAAGTAAAGTGGTTTGTTCATCAATGATGGGGATGATTTTGTGCAGAAAATCCGTCATCTGCATCGCCTTGGTAAAGACGATTACCAAGTCAAATCGCCCAGTTGCTTGTTCTGGAAAAAGTGCTGGAATATGGTAGTTTTGAGTCCCTTGCTCATTTTCCACTCGCAAACCTGATTCATTAATTGTTTGAATATGTTCTTGCCATTGGTCAATCAACGTAACTTGCACACCAGCCTCGGCAAGCATTGCACTAAAACGACACCCCATTGCGCCAGCTCCTGCAATTGCTACTTTCATAATTTTTTCACTCCTTTTTGTTCGATTCTTTGTAAAGCCTCTTTAGCCCAAGCCTTTAATAAATAAATTGCGAGTACTCCTAAAACTAACAACCCCATTGCAATAATAAAGACGATTGCAAAAGAATGCGTATACTTAAAGAAAGCGGCCGTTACGTATGGGGCAACCACCGCGCCAATTGCAAAACCAAAATAAATAAACGCATAATTTAATCCTTGGTTACGTAGCCCAAAATTAGCGCTGGTGATACTGGGAAACACAGCTAGCACACCTGCATAGCAAAAGCCGATGCCTAATGCACAAACGTAAAAAAGGCTTGTATTTCCCTTACCAAGCAGTAGTAAGACCATAAAAAGCGCCATTAGTGCGTAAACTAGTGCTAAAGTATGGTACTCACCCAACCAGTCGGAAACCGTTCCCCAGATTAGCCGACCGACGGAATTAGCAATGGAAACTCCACTAACTACCACCGCACCAGCAGTTAAGCCGTACGCTCCCATCCCAATTTGCGCCGACGAACTACTAATGACCATCCCAGAAAATACACCAAAGGCCATGATCCAAAACATCAGCCAAAAACGCCGGTCTTTTAGCATTCCCCGCCAGTTTTGGTCCATTTTAGAAGCCACCAGCTGTTTGCTATCCTTGGCCGGTGCACTGCGAATGAAAAATTGAACTACAAAAATCACTACTAAATAAACCATCCCTAGCCAAAACAAAGACTGACTAATATTCATCTTGGTCAAGAAGAACTGCGCCAGCGCGGTACATAAAAGAGTACCCACGCCAACGCCAGCCAGAACGCAGCCTGAAGCTAATCCCCGTTTATCAGGAAAAAACTTAATTGCATTATTAAGGTTGCCCGTGAAGGCCAACCCGCTTCCTATTCCCGCAATTAAACCGTACGTTAATAATAGCAACGGTAATGTTTTTACAAATCCGGATAGAATGAATCCAATTGAAAATAAGACTCCACCTAACACAATTGCTAATTTCCCATGTCCACGATCAATTAATGCCCCACCCCAAATCATGGGTAGGGGGATGATCCCCATATTTATGGAAAACGCTAATGATAAAACTGCCGGATCCCAATGATATTGCGCAATTAAAGGCGTTTTAAAAAAGCTAAAAGCGTAAACTCCGCCTAAAACAAAGTTAATTAGCACATGTGCCGTGAGCATTACCCACCGATTCAAGTTCTGTTTCATCTGCCACTCTCCTAAAGTTAAAAATTTCACAAATATAATTCAAAAACATGATAAGATTAAAAGCAAAAAGAAACAATTCTCAAAAAACTATTAGAGTAATTAACTTTTACTATCGATGGGAGGCGTCCTAATGAATTTAAGACAGTTAGAGTATTTCCTAGTTTTGAGTGAAGAACTTAATTACCACCAAGCAGCCGAACGGCTATTTATTGCTCAACCTACCCTGAGTGTCCAAATGAGTAATTTGCAACGGGAAATTGGACAACCATTATTTTTGAAAGTTGGGCGCCACATCATGCTTACTAATGCTGGCTTGATTTTACAATCCCATGCCCGTAAAATTTTACGGCAAGTTCGTGCCACCAAACAGGCACTTCAGCCACGTTCGGAACCTGCCTCAATTAAAATTGGCTTGTCTGGAACCCATCTTTTAACGCCACTGTTGAAGACATTTCAAAAAATTAACCCACACACGTCATTCACGTTACGAGAAAATACCTCTGCTAGCACCTTGAAACAGCTTTTAAACGCTGAAATTAATTTTGGAATAGCTTTTTTGCCCATTCATAATCCCGCCATTAATTACCGTTACTTATTCACCGACGAAATTATTGCCGTTACTACTAAAACGGGGCCGTACCACACTCTCGAGAACATCACGCTTACGCAACTTACCAAAGTACCATTAATTGTTTTAGATCCGCAATTTGCCATTCGTCAAACCCTCGACCAACTGTTTTTAAATCAACATTTGTCGCCTCAATACCTAGTTGAAGTAACCTCTTATTCAGCCTGCATTAGCGCGCTTAGCCAATTAACCGGGATAGCACTCGTCACCCGCTCCTTTTTTGAAACACAAAAAGCCGGCCATGCCGACTTAAAAGTGATTTCAGTTGAGGAACCTGGTTTAAAACAAGCGCTTGCCTTGGTTTTTCCAGCGGACATTCCGCCTTCGCCCAAAACAACCATTCTTATGGACCAAATTCAAAAGTATTATTTAACCAAGGAACAGCCTTCTTAGTAATGCCGCCGCCGAAAAATTTGGTAACCCAAAACGGCAAAGACGATGGCATATCCCGCGGTTGCCACCCCTAATTGCAACGTCGAAAGGTGCGACATATCATGATACACTGGGTAATTTGCGTATTGTAAGGGTAACAACATCATATTTAATGGATTCCAGCGGAGCCAGTGGAGATATTGCTGTGGTAAAAATTGGATTCCAGGAGGAACAATTTGCCCCATAAAGAAAACTCCTAAACTGATTGCTAAAACAACCGCATTTTCAGTAATCGAACAAGAAATTAAGAAGAGAATGCTGACTAAGAACATGGTTACCAAAATATCAACCAGGGTCATGGTTAGCACGTTAGTTAAAAGACTTTGGTGATACAAATACGGTTTAAATAAGTCTAAGCGAAATTTTGGTAGCGCAAAATTTAAAATTAGGGTCATTATTACCGCAAAACCATGTATCGCAACGTCACAGAGCGCGACAACGGTTAATTTTGCTAAGTAGACATCCTTTCGACTGGGAGTTTTTGCTAACATCGTCAATATTGTTCGTTGCTTAAACTCCGATGAAAAAAAGGTTGCCGCAACTAAAATCATTAACAAAGGAGCAATTTCATCAATTCCAAAACTCGACATTACCAGCCAGGGCGCCGAAATGGCATCATCAAAAGACATAATGAAAGGAATCATTAGTAAAACTATTAAAAACGGCGCAAGCCAAGTTATTTTTTTATGTATCAACTTATAAGCTTCTTGATTAATAACGGTTATCAAAATTTCACCTTCCTATTTACTTCGTTGTCCCCGACTAAAAAACAGGTAACTTAGCATGGTAAAAATAACGGCGTAAATTGTCGTTCCCCAAGCTAGTTGCGCTGTGGATAGTTTAGTAACGCTCTTTAAAGCTGGATTTGCGACCTGACTTGCAAGTTGCAACATGTTCAAGGGGTTCCACTTGATCCACGGCCCATCAATAATTTTGGGGAGTGCCCCTGCCAAGGTTGGCCCGGTAAAAATCAATACGAAACTAAATCCCATAGCCACGATTTTACTCCGGGTCAAACAAGTCACACCGATGGTTAAAACGGTGATTAAAGCAACCATCCCGGAGGCTCCTAACCCCGTCAAAAGCGCGGCATTCCAAAGGGACTGGTGGTTTACCACTAGATCCCATGTCAAGGTACTAGGAGCACGGGTTGCCTGAATCACCATTGTGAATATTCCTCCTGCCAAACTTAAAATAAGTACGTAGCCCAGTAGAACTAGTAATTTAGCAAGAAAAACCCCGCCACGGCTGGTGTTCTTATAAAATAACGTGTCAATGGTCTCATTTTCGTATTCCCCGCCAAAATCAGTTGCTACCAAAATACTCATCACCAGCGCAGCCCATCTACCCCAATCATAGCTCTGGGCAACTGAATCAAACGTCGTCCCTTCAAGCCAAACCGAAACGGCCATAAGCAACCAAAGAGCTACGATGCCGCCCCAGCAGCCTCGGCGATGAATGAATTTATAGAACTCTTGTTGCAAACTGCTTCTCATTAGCGCACCTCCTGGCGACTTCTAAGCGACTTCACCACTTGCTGCTCAAAAGTTAGTTTTTCTGGAGCCACCGTTAATAAGTACTGCTCATTTTCCACCAACATTTTTTCGGCTGCTTGAAGATCTGGAGCGTTGATCTTTAAATAATCTTTTTGTAGCTCGCTTACCACCCCGTGACTTTCCAATAATTCATAGCTAGCAAATAAATTGTCGGTTGTAATCTGGTAATAACGAGAATTCCCGCTTTGGAAATTTTTTAATGAATCGGTTAATAAAATTTTGCCTTTATTAATCAAAACCACGTTAGAAACTACCCGCTCAAGCTCACTCAAAATATGACTAGAAATCAGGAAAGCGGTCCCTTTTTGGGCCATCCGTAAAATTAGATTACGAACTAAAATGGTCGCTTCCACGTCGAGTCCGTTCATGGGCTCATCCAAAATCACTAGATCCGGGTGATTTAATCAATGCTAACGCAATCCCCAGTTTTTGCTTCATTCCTAACGAATATCCCTTTGCCCGGGTGTCAATATAAGTTTCCATTTCCAATGCATGTGCGAGTTCATCAATTTCGACCTCGCTTTGTGCGTACAAAGCCAAATTTTGCCGGCCCGTCATGTACGGATACAACGCGGGGTGTTCAATTAACGCCCCTACTTTAAGAAGGGCTTGATGGTGATTTGAGGTAACCGTTTGATGATTCACCAAGACCTGCCCCTTAAATTTTGTCAAGGCTAAGATGGTTTTCATAATCGTCGTTTTTCCTGCTCCATTTGGTCCAATCAAGCCGACAATTTCCCCATCGCCAACTTGAAAAGACGCCCCTTTGATAATTTTCTTTCTACCGATAAATACATCAAGCTGATTTACCTCTAACATTAATTTTCAACCTCCGTTAAGTTATAGTGTTATATTTATATGATACACTATAACTGATTCGACATGAAAAATGCAAGTCTTTTTCTATTAACCTCATATTTTAATTTAATCAAATAAAAACCCCGAGGTTGCATTAATGCAACCTCAAGGTCCTTTATTGATTTATTTTTCTAAAATTTAAGTAAGTTGCCGATTCCCTTGTTTGTAAATCTCATTACCATCATAGATAACCCGGTTAATTGCAAACGTGTTATCTTGGCCAAATGTAGCTTGAGTTCCTAGCCAGTAGTACTCAGGTGTTAGTTGAGTAAGTCCTTTACGCAGGTTTCCAGCTTTTTTTAACAAGTCCAGCTCTGTCTTATTGATCGCCGAGCGCCAATACCTTACTGCACCGTCAGCAAATTCTACTCGCAGAAATAAACTCGGCAGCAATGCTACCCGAACAACTTTTGGAATATCTTGCATTTTTACCTCCCGCACTTAAGCCTTAATAAAATAGCGCTTTCATATACAGAATAAGCTTAACATCGGCAACGATTTTCCTCAACGCAATTTGCGAGAAAAAAATATTTTTTATAAGCATAGTTAAGCATATTCTTAGCTTAACCATTAGTGAATTTGCTAAGCTTAAGGTGTTCCAAAAATAATAACCTTATGGGAGGAGATTTATTATGAAAGCATTGGATCTTACAGCATTAATCTTGGTAATTGTCGGAGGTATTAACTGGCTCTTGGTAGGACTTTTCCAATTTGACCTAGTAGCTACCTTATTCGGCGGGCAAACAGCAATCATCTCTAAAATTGTATATATTTTAGTAGGTTTAAGCGCCCTATACAGCTTAAAATTCCTCGGGATGCTTAGTCATCGCCCCGAAGACGACGCACGTTACAACAATCGTTAATTTTTTGCACTACGACTTTACGGAAAGCATGCACTAAAAGTCGGGTAGCTTATCAGTATTAACTAAAAATCGACGTGATGCCTGGATTGGGCATAATGTGATAATCCCTTTGTGGCTGACAGATGAAATATCATAATTTATCTGTTAATCATGGAGGGATTTTTGAATGTCTAGATCTGAGCCCCTGCATTAGAATGGCTTTTATGTTAAACAGCGTAAACTGACGTTTGGCTTTATTAAAGTTAACATCCTAAGATATTTTTTTCAGCCTCTTTTAATTATGGCGTCCCGTTTTAAGCAAATTATTATGCAAACTATCGACTCTTTGTTACCCTTAAGCTAATCTAACCGGGTAATTGTTTTAAATTTGAAGGAGGGATGATTTAATGACTAAAAGAAATCCAAATTGGATCTTATTGATTGCTAGCATTATCGTTGTAGAATTGGTCGGAAGCCTATCGGGGATATTATCAGGTGATATTAAAGCAATTTATAACAACTTAACGTTGCCGCCCTTAGCCCCACCTGACTTTATTTTTGGCATTGTCTGGCCAATTTTATACCTAATGATTGGGATTGTCGGTTATTTAATTCTTCGTGACCGGACCAACGCACGCCAAAATAACTTGATTTTGTTTATCAGCCAATTAGTTTTAAACTTCATTTGGAGCATCATTTTCTTTGGCGCAAGCAACCGCTGGATCAGCTTTTTAATTATCATCGTACTCGATGCACTAGTGATTTGGTGTGTGAAAAAATTTTGGCAAACTAGTAAATTAGCCGCTAGTCTAATGGTTCCGTACTTGATCTGGATCTTATTTGCTACCTACTTGACTTTAGGAACGGCGATTTTGAATTAAATTTATGCATAAACTAAAAAAGCAATGACAGTAAAGGACATTCCTGAACTTCATTGCTTTTCTATTCTTACAATTACAAATTTTGCCTGCAAAACTAGCTTAGTCTTAGGAGTTAGAAAAAGTTCTAAAAGCTAGGTTTGCTTAACTATTGAAGATCATTACTATGAGTTAATAAATACTTTATTAGCCGCCCGTATTTGTCCAACTTCCATTTCCAATCTTTTTATATTTAAATTTAATTCAGCAAAATAGTAATGGTCTAAACTTTGTTTTTGCTCCTTAGTTTTTTTCTCAATTTCTGTAGAATTAGTCAAAGAATTTAATCTAGCATAATATTCTTGAAATTCTCCCCGGACCTCATGCAACTGGACCGTTGCTAATTTAATATGTTCCCTCATTTGCACAATTTGTAATTCAATTTTTGAAGTTAATGTCTTAATACTTTCAATCAGGCAAACCGTCTCATAATCGTTTTTCACGCGATTTGCTATTATAAATTCGTTTGCAGAACGTTTAAGTTTATCCTGCATTATATATAAAGTATTAAAGTCCTTTTCTTTTAAGTCGCTCAGTTTTTCTTCATTTGACATATATAAAAGTATATATCCCGCTACTTTCCCCCAATCCTCTAAGTTTTCTGCAAAGTCGTCGTTAGATTTTGCCGGAAAAATTAGCAAGATCAAAATAGCGACACTTCCTCCAATTATTACATCAACTATCCGAGTTACCCCAGCTATACTTCCTCCTAATAAAAATACTAGCCAAAAAGTTACGCTAATCATTAAGAAAAATTGACTAAATTTTTTGATGGTCAAAAACAAAATAATCAATATAGTAGAAACTACGGCGTAAAGCAATTTATTATTAATTTGTGATGGAAATAATATGGAAAATAGTAAAACTCCTAAACATGCGCCGAATAATGATCCGAAGGCGCGCGCACTTGATTTCCCTAATGTATCATGGACGCCTGGCATCACCATTAAGCATCCAGATAAGGGAATCCAAAAACTATGTTTTTCTAGTGGCATAATCATAAATTGATCCATAGCTAACGATAAAACGTAACATACTAAACCTGTTAAAGCTAGACGGCTCGCAAATCGAAGTGTTGTGTTTGAGGTGGTTGAAACCATTTTTTTAAGTGTTTTTATTTCGTTTGCAAGAGAAAAGCTTCTTTTTGAAAATGTCCTAGCACGTTCTTGCTTTGTGTTTAAAATACTAATAACTTGCTGTATTTCACTATCAGCATTCTCCAATTTAGCAGGCTGAGGGACGTTCATACCTTGTAGTAATTGCACTATATAACTTAATGCCTCGGTATTTTTTTTGTTTTTATTCCAGGTTATCCTAGTAAGAATTTTATCTGCGGATTTAACCACCTGAAACACCCAGGGATCACGCACTTGGTAAATTCTTGGCATTATTTCTACTGCCTCTAAAACTTTGGTTCTTTCTTCAAAGTAATTCGCTTTTTTGTTGTTTGAAATTAAAACTAACTGACTATATAGACTTGCAGTCATGGGCAAAGATATATTAAGTCTCTTATTATAAAGACAAAATATTAGTGCTATAATTGCCATTCCGGTGATAAAAGATAACAAGCCTAAAAACATATTAGCTGTAGAAACGCCAATTTTTAGTCCTGCAGTTGCCATAACGGCTAGCACACAAAACAAGTATCTCAAGAATGTGTTGATACTAAAACTATATGTAATTCCTGTTAAAAATAGACCTCCGGTAATTACTATTGCCAGTAAGAGTGGAAAACCTGAAAACAAAATTCCTACTACTCCTCCTAAGCCAATAAAAGCTATTCCTTTAATTGCATTTATTAAGGGCTCGTCATGACGTGGCATCAAACAAACAATTGTTCCAAAAAAGCAGCCAACATTCATTAAAATAAAAGTTGCATTCCAAATATCACTAAGTAAAAAACCAATACTATTGGTTATTAATACTGCCACTGATAGTAATAACCAGTCGCTTAAACTAACAAAGTTCCAGACAGGCTTTGAATAAAGCCATGTTGATTTTAGCCATATTAATAGATATCTAGCTATTTTCTTGTTCATATTTAAACCTTCTTCAAATTGTATGTAGCCTCAATTATATCATTTTAGTTATTATATTCATAACCACGCATTCACAAAAAAAGATTTTATAAAACCCCGGATAGTCTATGTTGTCGCACTTTAACACGATAACACGCCTAAAACAAACCATTAAAAATTATTCCCGGTATTAAAAATATATCACAGCAATTAAATTTCGAATTAGTTTAAAAGCAATCCAAAAAGGCGAAAGCACGGAATCTTAGTTCCACTACTTTCGCCTTTTTTAAATGTACATTAGTTTAATTAATTCATAAATTTATCAAAGAAACCGCCCTTGCCGTTGCCTGACGGGTGTTCCCCACTAGCCTTAGCAAAGAGTTTCAAAGCTTCTTTTTGGCCAGCATTCAGCTTCTTAGGCACCTTAACCTTCACGTGGACGTGTTGGTCACCGTTGCCATTGCCTCGTAAACGAGGAGCTCCCTTGCCCTTCAAGCGGAAGTTAGTTCCCGTCTGCGTACCAGCTGGGATTTTTAGCTTAACCTTGCCGTGAACGGTAGGTACTTCAATTTCATCTCCCAGTGCAGCTTGTACGAAAGAAATTGACTGATCATAGTAAATTTCTGAACCTTCGCGCTCATAAATCTTACTTGGCTGTACTTGGAAAATGATGTAAAGGTCACCATAAGGTCCGCCATTATAACCAGCTTCACCTTGACCTTGAAGCCGCATTTGTTGACCATCTTCAACACCGGCTGGAACAGAAACCTTTACTTCATGTTCTTGCTTAGTGTGTCCAGTACCACCACAAGTTGGGCACTTCTCTTTAATTTCTTTACCAGTTCCGTTACATACGTCACAAACCTGTTGCCGAACCATCCGACCAAGCGGAGTGTTTTGAGTAACTTGAATGCTACCCGTTCCGTGACATTTATGACAGGTTTCTGGCGAAGTCCCTGGTTTAGCACCCGATCCGCCACAGGTCTTACATTCGGCTTCTCGTGAATACTTAATCGTCGACTTTTTACCGAAAATCGCTTCTTCAAACTTAAGCGTCATTTGGTACTGTAGGTCCTCTCCTTGTCGTGGCTGGTTAGCGGCCTGTCGTTGGCCACCACCAAAGAAAGAACTGAAAATGTCGTCGAAGCCGCCGCCAAAACCACCAAAGCCGCCTTGGTCGCCGAAACCACCGCCACCAAAACCAGCGTTGCCGTCAGCGGAACCAAATTGATCATACTGCGCACGCTTTTGCGCGTCCCCTAAGACATCGTAAGCTTCGTTAATGTCTTTAAACTTTTGTTCCGCTCCCGGCTCTTTGTTGATATCGGGATGGTATTTTTTCGACAAGCGTCGATAAGCCTTCTTGATTTCATCTTCAGATGCATCGCGACTGACTCCCAGAATGTCATAGTAATCTTTACTTCCAGCCATATTCATCCTCCATGATTTTTACCAGTTTTAACCGTTAATCACCGCAAAAGGGTCAAAGTCAACGACTTCGACCCTTCATTGCTAATCACTTATTTATTTGTTGTCTTTGTCAGGATCGACTTCTTCGAAATCCCCATTGACAGTGTTGTCGTCGTTATTACCGGTATTCTGGTCGTTACCTTGAGCACCATCAGCTTGGCCTTGGCCTTGGGCTTGTTGAGCTTGTTGGTAAAGCTTTACAGATAGGTCTTGGACAATCTTGCTCAAATCATCCTTCTTAGCTTTCATTTCTTCTAAGTTGTTATCTTTTTGTGCTTTTTCAAGAGCTTCCTTAGCGTCTTTAGCCTTCTTGATTTCGTCTTCAGAAACCTTACCTTCAAGTTCCTTCAAAGTCTTGTCGGTTGTGAAGATCAATTGGTCAACTTCGTTACGAAGGTCAACTTCTTCCTTACGCTTACGATCGGCTTCTTCGTTTTCCTTAGCTTCCTTCATCATCCGGTCGATTTCTTCATCACTGAGACCCGATGAACTCTTGATGGTAATCTTTTGTTCCTTACCAGTACCCTTATCCTTAGCAGAAACGTTAACAATACCGTTCTTATCGATATCGAATTTAACTTCGATTTGTGGAACTCCCCGTGGAGCAGCTGGAATGTCCGTTAGTTGGAAACGACCCAGCGTCTTATTATCTGCCGCCATTGGACGTTCACCTTGAAGTACGTGAATGTCTACAGCTGGTTGATTATCTGCTGCGGTAGAGAAGATTTGAGACTTGCTAGTTGGGATCGTAGTGTTCCGGTCGATTAACTTAGTGAACACACCACCCATGGTTTCAATACCAAGTGAAAGTGGAGTAACGTCAAGTAAAACAACGTCTTTAACATCACCAGTTAAAACCCCACCTTGAACGGCAGCACCAAGGGCAACGGCTTCGTCAGGGTTAATGGAATGGTTAGGTTCCTTACCCGTCCAGTTCTTTACGGCTTCTTGAACAGCTGGAATCCGTGTTGAACCACCGTTTAAGATAACTTGGTCAATGTCAGAAGCTGATAGGCCAGCATCTTTAAGGGCGTTGTCAACTGGTACCTTAGTCTTAGCAACTAAGTCTGCGGTTAATTGATCAAATTGTGCCCGTGTCAAAGTCTTTTCCAAATGCAATGGACCAGCTTCGCCAGCGGAAATAAATGGTAAGCTGATTTGTGCTTCGCTAACCCCAGATAAATCTTTCTTAGCTTTTTCAGCAGCGTCCTTCAAACGTTGAAGAGCCATCTTATCTTTAGAAAGGTCAATGCCGTTTTCTTCCTTGAAGCCTTCAACTAACCAATCAATAATCTTTTGGTCAAAGTCATCCCCACCGAGGTGAGTGTCACCGTTCGTTGAAAGTACTTGGAAAACACCGTCGCCGAGTTCCAGGATCGAAACATCAAAAGTACCACCACCAAGGTCGTATACCAAGATCTTTTCATCCTTGTCACTCTTATCTAAACCGTAAGCTAACGCAGAAGCAGTTGGTTCATTGATGATTCGTTTAACTTCCAAACCAGCAATCTTACCAGCATCTTTGGTTGCTTGCCGTTGAGAATCATCGAAGTAAGCTGGAACCGTGATAACGGCTTGATCAACTTCTTCACCAAGGTAGTCTTCCGCAAACTTCTTGATGTAGCTCAAAATCATTGCAGAAACTTCTTGTGGGGTGTATGACTTGCCGTCTACCGTTACTTTGTATCCAGCTTCCCCGATGTGACGTTTAATTGAAGAAATGGTGTTAGGGTTAGTAATTGCTTGCCGCTTTGCTACTTCACCCACTTGTGTTTCGCCATTTTTGAAAGCAACTACTGATGGAGTTGTCCGTGCCCCTTCTGGGTTAGTGATAATTTTAGGTTTGTCACCATCCATGACAGCAACTGCAGAGTTTGTAGTACCTAAGTCAATACCAATAATTTTATTACTTGCCATTGTCTAAAATCCCTCTTTCTCTATCTTTATTGAGCAACAACAACCATCGCTGGCCGTAATACTCGATCCTTTAAAATATAACCCTTTTGAAATACCTTAACCACGGTATCCGCAGGATGATCATCATCTGCTGGAACGGTTTGGACCGCCTGGTGGAGGTTAGGATCAAACTTTTGACCGTCTGCCTCGATTTCAGCGATATTATTTTCTTTAAGGGCTTTTAAGAGGTCCTTTTGAACCATCTCTACCCCCTTCAACAGCTGTTCTGAATGCTCAGCTTCCACTGTCAAAGCTCGTTCCAAGTTATCTAACGCAGGTAAAATTGCCTTTGCTAATTTTTGACCATCATATTTTAAAAGACTAGCTTGTTCTTTTTCGTTGCGCCGGCGCATGTTCACAATTTCAGCTTGCGCGCGGATATACTTGTCGGAAAGCTCATCACGTTCCGCCGTAATTTTTTCAATTTCCGCAGGATCTAAAGTAGTTTGCTTAGAATCTTTTGCGGAATCCTTTTGATTATTCTTTTCGTCTTGGGACGTTGCTTTAGCTTGCTTGTCAGCGCCCTTACTTTCTTCTTCAACCTTTGCTTCGGTTGAAGCTGATTTTGCCTTTTCGTCTTCCTTTGCCAATTCAATCCTCCTAACTGTCATCAAGATGCTTATAGTATTGTAGCATTCGGTGTGATAATTGGTACCTAAACGTATTGATCAAGCCCAAAGTCTTCGAATACTGCATACTGGTTGGACCAAGAATGGCAATTAGTCCCTTACCACGGCTCCCCACATCGTAAGTTGCCGTAATTAAACTAAAATCCTTTAGCAACGCGTTACTTAACTCGTCGCCAATTTTCACATCCAAGTCACTCCGCTTATTACCTAGCAGTCCGTCAATTTGCTCATTTTCATTAAACAGCGTTAGTAACCCCCGAAGCGAATTTACATCCACATTTTTCGAAAAGTTTAGAACGTTTAATTTACCACCCACAAAATAGCGGTCGCGAGTTGACCGGGTAACGATGTCTTGGAAAACGTCCAAAACTCCTGCATCACTCTGCAAGTATTTTTCCACTACCTGCGGAATGTCCGTCCGCAAATGGTAATATACCTGGCTCAGCGTTTTGCCTACCAACCGGTCGTTCATGATCCGAACTACCCGTTCTAAGGTTTCGCCGTTCATCTCGTGTGGGATACTGAATTGTTGGCTAGTAACGTCGCCATTACTAGAAACTAAAATCAGCATCACCTGGTTGCCACCTAACGGAACCATTCGGAAACCGTCTAACGTGGCTCCCTTTTGCTCCGGCTTAAGCGTTAAAGCTGTATAATGCGTTAAATTGGAAAGCATTTCTGCTGAAGTTCGAACAATGTCGTCAACTTCTTGGAAATGAGTTGCTAGTCCCCTTTGAATCTGTAGTGCTTCCGTCTGATCGACTTCTTCTGGGCGAAGCAAGTGATCAACATAATAACGATACCCCATTAGCGATGGGACCCGACCTGAAGAAGAATGGGTCTTTTCAATTAAACCCAAGTCCTCTAATTTAGCCATATCGTTGCGAATCGTGGCCGAACTAACTTTAATCGGCAGATTGTTCATTACCGTCTTGGAACCAATCGGTTTACCATTTTCCGTATATTCTTGAACAATTTCCTCTAAAATCAATAATTCACGATCAGTCAACATGAAAATCACCTCTTTTAGCACTTAGAAAGTCGGAGTGCTAAGAACAACTATTAAGATACCAGAGGTTTGTAGAAATGTCAACTTTAGTCAAGCTTGGTCAGACAACTTTAACGCTTCTTAAAAAATGCACGCGTATCTGCTTCATCCTGGTGCAATTGCGCAATTAACGCGTCTACCGAAGCAAACTTAACTTCTCCTCGCAAGCGGTGGTGCCATTTAACCCGGACCGTCTCACCATAAATTTCTTGATTGAAATCTAAAATGTTAATTTCCGTAGTTACGGGGCGCCCGTCCCCGAAGACAACGTTGCGTCCTACCGAGGCCATCCCCTGGTACCATTTATCGGCAATCTTAATTTCCACAACGTAAATGCCAATCCCAGGAGTGATTTGATTAGGATTGCTAACAATGTTCGCGGTAGGAAACCCGAGGGTCCTTCCCCGCGCTTCGCCGTGGACTACTAAACCATTAGTTTCAAAGGGGTACCCTAAATACCGGTTAGCTTCGTCAATCTCCCCGTCGGCAACGGCGTTTCGAATGGCGGTCGATCCAATTTTTTGCCCTTGTGCAATGATTTTAGGTACTTTAACTACTTCAAAACGGTGTTGCGCAATTTCTGGCAACGTATCCATATTAGCCGTGGCAACTGGCCCAAAAGTATAATCAAAACCGGCCACCACCACTTCAGCATTTAATCCGACCATGTATTGGTCAACAAACTCTTGCGGGGTTAAACTGCCAAATGCGGAAGTAAAGTTAACTACGTAAAGAATATCCACTCCCGTCGCTTCCATTAACTCTGCTTTCCGAGATACAGAAGTTAGGTAGCTTAACGCGCTAAACCGGTGCTGCGGCTTGGGGAAAACTACCGAAGCGTGGTGATCAAAAGTCATTGCCACCAACGCTAAGCCCTTAGCGTTCGCAATCTCACGAGCCTTTTGAATTACGGCTTGGTGACCACGATGCATGCCATCAAAAAATCCTAAAGCAAGCACCACCTTTTCTTCGGGAATCATTTTTTTATCATACGGATGATGTATCTTAATTATTTGCATTTATCTCACCAACAACATTTTTTCTGGGCGGTATACTTGACGAGATTCGTCGTATTGGTACAGCGCCTGAATTTTACCTTTATACTTAACGGCAACAATCGGTTCGGTAAGTGCGCGCTTCAAAAAGCCCCCATTTTGAACTAATTGCCACTCTGAATCAGTAATTTCAATTGCCTCAAACTTTGCTAAAGCATGGTCAATCGGGTGTAGCACATCACTTTCGACCCGGTCTTCGTCACGAGCCTGCTCAAGTTCTGCCAAAGTAACGCACTCTTTTAGTTCAAACCCTCCGCTACTTGTCCGAGTTAAATCAGACATTACGGCTGGCAACCCAAATTGCCGACCAAAATCGACTGCTAAAGTCCTAACATAAGTTCCCTTACCACACTGCACCTCAAAATAAATAGTTTGTTCTCCCTTTTCCTCGTCGAACTCCGTAGGGCGAATTTGTTTAAACTGGTACACTTGGATTTTTCTTTTAGGCCGCTCCACCGTTTCTCCGGCACGAGCATACTCATATAACTTGCGCCCATTAACCTTCACAGCGGAATACATTGGTGGAATTTGAGTTAATTCCCCGGTCATTTGCTTTAAGGCTGCATCAATTTGAGCGTCCGTTAGTGGTTTACTTAAGGGTTGCCGTTCCACCACTTCTCCATCCAGATCCTCAGTGGTGGTCGCCAAGCCTAACGTAATTGATCCTTGATAAGTTTTACCAAAGCGCATTAAGTAATCTACCACTTTTGTAGCGCGGCCTACGCAAACCGGTAAAACCCCATCCACGCTAGGATCTAGGGTACCGCTATGGCCGACCTTCTTGGTTCTTAAAATTCCACGCACCTTAGCAACCACGTCGTGACTAGTCATTCCGCGTTCCTTATTAATTGGAATAATTCCATCCATCAAAATAAACCTCACATTTCTCGTGCAAATTTGCTCTTCTTAAGTATTTTACAGTAGATACCGTGGAATACAAAATGTTCATCCCAATCAGTATCTCCCACTAACTTAAAAAGAGCAACCATTCGACCTGGAATGGTTCCCATAAGCTGCTTACTTGCTGGAAACGTTCCTGTCCATGATTGCTCTTTTAACTTAGTCACGATTAAGTTTATTAATCAGCTGATCAATTTTTTCACCGTACTGTACAGAATGATCTCTTTCAAAAATCAATTCTGGTGTTTTATAAATTGATAACCGACTGCCTAGTTCTTTGCGGATCAACCCCGACGCCTTTTCGAGACCTTTACGGGTCTTTTCGTCGTCAGAAGCTTTATCCGATAAGATGCTGTAATAAATTTTCGCTTGTTGTAAGTCACCAGTGACGTCTACCCCCGTGATCGTAACTCCCTGCACGCGAGGGTCACGAACTCGGCGACGTAAAATGTCACTGACTTCTTTTTCAATTTCTTGTGACAAACGATCTGCACGATATTGTCGAGCCATCTTCAAATCCCCCTTACTATTCGACTGGGACTTCCTTCATCCGGTATGCTTCAATTACATCACCGACTTTAATGTCGTTATACTTTTCGATTGTTAGACCAAGGTCAAATCCGCGCTTAACTTCCTTAACATCGTCCTTGAAGCGCCGGAGACTGCCTAGCTTACCATCGTAAATGACCACGCCATCCCGAATCAAGCGTACGCCAGCATCCCGGGTGATAAATCCTTCAGTTACGTATCCACCAGCAATGGTTCCAATCCGAGAAACTTTGTAAGTTTCCCGAACTTCAACTTGTCCGATTACTTCCTCTTCGTAAACCGGTTCAAGCATTCCCTTCATTGCGGATTCAACTTCTTCGATTGCCTTGTAAATAACTTGGTGTAGCCGAATTTCAACGTCTTCAGAGTCAGCCATTTGCTTAGCTTGTGCCGTTGGCCGCACGTTGAATCCGATAATGATCGCGTTACTTGCGGCAGCTAAAGTGACGTCACTTTCGTTAATTGCTCCCACGGCCTTATGAATAATGTTAACCCGGACGCCTTCAACATCAATTTTTTGTAAACTATCTGCTAAGGCTTCTACCGAACCTTGAACGTCAGCTTTAATAATGATGTCAACCTTCTTCATTTCACCTTCCTTAAGTGAATCGAAGAGGTTATCTAAAGTAACGTGGTTATTACGTTTGCGTTCTTCCATTTGAGCACGTTTTGCTCGTTCTTCACCGGCTGCCCGTGCTGATTTTTCGTCATCGAAGACTACGAAACGGTCACCAGCTTCAGGAACGTCGTTTAGTCCTGTAATTTCAACTGGGGTTGATGGAGTAGCTTCCTTAACCCGCCGACCATGTTCGTTAGTCATTGTCCGAACCCGACCAAACGTGTTTCCAATTACAACTGGATCACCCACGTGCATAGTTCCTTGTTGTACTAAAACAGTTGCAATTGAACCTTTACCAGGGTCCAATTGAGCTTCAATTACGGAACCAGCCGCATTTTGTTCAGGGTTAGCTTTTAGTTCTAAGACTTCAGCTTGTAACAAGATCATGTCGAGTAATTTGTCTAAGTTCTTACCAAACTTAGCTGAAATTTCAACAAAGATCGTGTCGCCACCCCATGATTCAGGAATCAAACCATATTCCGTGAGTTGTTCCATTACGTGGTTAGGATTTGCACCTGGCTTATCGATCTTATTAACCGCAACGATGATTGGCACTTCGGCAGCCTTAGCATGGTTAATCGCTTCGATAGTTTGTGGCATTACCCCATCATCTGCAGCGACAACTAAGATGGTGATATCAGTCACGTCAGCACCCCGCGCACGCATTTCAGTGAAGGCCGCATGTCCTGGAGTATCTAAGAAGGTGATTAGCTTGTCGTCATGCTTAAGTTGATAAGCACCGATTCCTTGAGTAATCCCACCAGCTTCGCCTTCTGTAATGTGACTATGACGAAGTTTATCTAGTAAAGTAGTTTTACCATGGTCAACGTGTCCCATGATGGTAACTACTGGCGGACGATTTTCAAGATGATCCGTGTTCTTTTGTTCATCTTCAAACATCTTGTCGATATCTGAAATATCAACTTCCACTTTTTGTTGTGCTTCGATTCCGTAATCGGCCGCTAATAGTTCAACCGTGTCATTATCAAGTGATTGATTTTGGTTAACCATTACACCCATCATGAATAACTTCTTGATGATTTCAGCTGGTTCACGGTGAATCTTCTTAGCAATTTCCGCAACGTTGATGCCTTCGCTATATTCAAGTACCTTTGGCAACGGCTTTTCTTTACGAGCCGTAACGACCTTCTTTTGGCTTTCTTTCAAACGGCCGTCGCGTTTTGCCTTACGGTTTTTCTTCTTGTTTTTACGGTTTTCTTTGTTGAAAGGACGGTTGTTGCCCCGGTTATTGTTAAACCGGTTGCCGTTCTTAGAACCGTAGTTTTTGTTATTGTTTGTCCGTTCTTTGCTTGCTTCAGGTGCAGCCACTGCTTCCGCAACCACCGGCCGCTTGTTAGTTTGCGGGGTAGTGTTAGAGTGGTTTTGATTTGAACGCTTATGTTCTTGTGGACGTTCAGCATTATTTCTTACGTGCTTTTTATGAGCAGGTTGGGGCTTTTCATGAGCAATTTCGCGATTTGCTTGAGCTGCCATTCGTGCTGCTTCCGCAACTGATGCCCGAATCGCCTTTTGCTTGTCTTGGCGTTCGCTTTGTTCACGCTTTGGCCGATTTTGACCGTTATTTTGGTTTCGATTACGGTTTTGGTTATGATTTTGGTTGTGATTGCGGTTATCCCGTGTTCGGTTATTACTTTGCCGCTTTTCTTCTTTTGTATGATCTGTATTTTTGTTATCGTTAGTGTTTGATTTCAATCTTTGAATACCCTTCGCACCATTTTTATTTGGTTGGCCGCTCTTTTTCACAACGGTCTTACCAGTTTTACTAGAGCGGAACTTCGGTGTCCGCTTTTCTGCCGGTTTTTCGGAGCCAGCATTTTTCTTAAAAGCTTCCCGAAGGTGCTTTTCTGAATCGGCATCGAGTGTTGACATGTGATTCTTGATGTCAAGACCATCTGCTTGAGCCTTTTCAATAATTTCTTTACTCGAAACGTTGATTTCTTTGGCTAATTCATAAATTCTTTTTTTGCCCATCGTTTCACGCTCCTATTCATTTAATCTCTTGAGGAACCCTTCTGCGAAACCCTTATTGGTGGTTGCCACTACCGAGCGCGATTGTCCAATTGCTGCCGAAATTTCTGCTTTTGAGCCAGCAACGACTACCGGGATTTCATAAAAATGGCATTTATCAATAATTCTCTTCCTACTGGATTCTCCAATGTCTTCTGCCAAAAGTACTAGCCTGGCTTTTTTGCTTCTAATTAAATTCAAGACCAATTCTTGCCCCGTCGTCAAGTTTCCCGACCGGCGCATTAGCCCTAAATATTGTTGAACTGCGGGTTTCATTACTTATCCCCAAACAATTCTTTACGGGCTTGTTGGTGATCAACGTATGCAATTAAGTCATCATAAAATTGATCATCGATTTTAACCTGAAAAGTACGGTCAAAAATCCGCTTTTGCTTGGCCTTCTTAGCAATTTCGACGTCTAGTCCAATGTAAGCACCGCGTCCAGCAGCTTTCCCAGTTGGATCAATGGATACTTCGTTTTCTTTGTTTTTAACCACCCGGACTAGCTCGCGTTTTGGAAACATTTGGTTAGTTACAATATCTTTACGCATCGGGATCTTTCTAGTTTTCATTGAAATGTACCTCCAATGGGCTTATTCTTCGTCGCTATCGTCGTTTGATTCACTTTCCAAGACGTTTTCATCAACTGTGCTTTCGTCAGCACTGCTTTCAATTTCAGTGGCAGAATCTGCTACTTCTTCGTCGTCATCTTCTTCAACAAATTCAGCAGCATCAGTTTCTGATTTAATATCAATCTTATAGTTAGTCAATTTAGCAGCTAAACGTGCATTTTGTCCCCGTTTACCAATGGCTAATGATAGTTGGTAATCAGGCACAATGACGATGCAAGAATTTTCTTCTTCTTCATTAAATAAAACATCGATTACTTCTGCTGGGTTAAGGGCGTTGGAAATAAATTCTGCATCGTCATCTTCCCATTCAATTACGTCCATGTTTTCGCCATGTAATTCGTTAACGATGGTTTGAATCCGTTGACCGCGGGGACCTACACAGGTTCCAACCGCATCAATGTCTGGGTTATTTGACCGAACCGCTACCTTAGCGCGGTCGCCAGCTTCCCGTGCAACGGACATAATTTCAACCGTCCCGTCGTAAATTTCTGGGATTTCTTGTTCAAACAAGCGTTTCAACAATCCTTCATGGCTGCGAGAAACAAAAATTTGTGGTCCACGTCCACTATACTCTACTTTAGTTACATATACCTTAATGTGGTCGTGCGGTTCGTATTGTTCACCAGGGATTTGGTCCTGTTTAGACATTACGGCTTCTACGCCACCCAAGTCAACATATACGTACCGGTTATCCCGTCGAGCAACTTCACCAGTTACCATTTCATCGAGGTATTGGCTGTACTTTTCGTAAATAACTTCGCGTTCTGCTTCCCGTACCCGTTGCATAATTACTTGCTTAGCAGTTTGGGCAGCAATCCGGCCAAAGTTTTTTGGCGTTACTTCAAAACGAATTTCATCATCTAGTTCGTAAGCCCGGTTAATTTGCAAAGCATCTGCTAAACTAACTTGTAATTGGTCATCTTCCACTTCTTCCACTACTTTCTTGACAGCGTAGACGTGGATATCACCCTTCCGTTCGTTGAATTCTACTTCAACATTTTGTGCTTGACCATAATTACGCTTATACGCAGAAACTAGGGCAGCTTCCAGCGCTTCAATAACTACGCTTTGCTTAATTCCCTTTTCCTTTTCTAAGTTAGCAAGAGCGGTAACCATTTCTTTACTCATTTTTAACTCTCCTCTAAATCTTGATTGCTAATCTAGCAAACGCCACTTGATTGTAAGCGACTTTCAATTCTTTATGTCTAGTTTTATCTAGGTAATCTAAAACTAATTCATCATTTTCAAAGCTCTTGAGGTATCCTTCAAACACCTTTTGCTTGTTGATTGACGCATATAATGAGATATGGATATATTCCCCTACAGCAGCTGCCAAGTCCTCCTTAGTCTTTAAAGGACGTTCTGCTCCTGGTGAGGAAACCTCCAAGAAATAAGCTTGTGGAATCGGATCGGGATCTTGCTGATCCAAGAGTTCGCTTAATTCGTCGCTGACCATGGCGCATTCTTCAATGTTAATTCCGCCGACTTTATCAATATAAAACCTGAGGAACCAACCCTGACCCTCTTTCACGAATTCAACTTCCACTAGTTGGAAATCATGACTTTCAATAACGGGTCTAGCTAATTCCGTTATTTTTTCAACAACATTGCTACTCAAATTTGAACCTCCCGATTTATATTTTGCCAATAAAAAGAGTGAGCATCGCTGCTCACTCACTTAACGAGTATCAAATTACTAACTCTAATATAGCATTGTTTTGCAAAGATTGCAAAACAATCTAGAAAAGACTCAATTGATTTTCATCAGGTAACCCTGCTAAAACATTATTTTCGGTCATAAAATCAATTAGCGTTTGAGAAACGTGACCTCGTTTTGCAAGATCTTCCTTAGAAAGGAACGGCTTGTCGGCCCGAGCTGCCACGATTTGTTTAGCAACGTTTAATCCCAGACCAGGAAGCGCATTAAATGGGGCAATCAATGAGTCGCCATCAATTAACCACTCTTCCGCATCCGATTTTTCAAGGTCAATCATCTTAAAGTTGAAGCCTCGTTCGACCATTTCATTAGCTAATTCCAAAACAGTCAACAAATTCTTTTCTTTTGCTGAAGCTTCATTACCCTTGTCATTAATTTCTTGCATCCGGTTTTTTAAGGATTCTTTTCCTCGAGACATCGCCACGATATCAAAATCGTCGGCACGCACGGTAAAGTATGCTGCATAATAAACTAACGGATAATAAACCTTAAAGTAAGCAATCCGCAACGCCATCAAGACGTAAGCTGAAGCATGGGCCCGCGGGAACATGTACTTAATCTTCCCGCACGACTCAATGTACCAATCAGGAACGTTAGCTGCACGCATTTTTTCTTCGTAACCCTCTGGAATCCCCTTACCTTTCCGAACACTTTCCATGATCTTAAAGGACGATTGCGAATCAAGTCCATAATGAATCAAGTCCATCATGATATTATCCCGGCACCCAATAACATCTTTTAACGTAATGGTTCCCGCTTTAATTAACTCTTCTGCATTTCCTAACCACACGTCGGTTCCGTGAGAAAGTCCTGAAATCTGTAATAGTTCAGAATAAGTGGTTGGATGGGTTTCTTCTAACATTCCCCGAACAAACCTCGTACCAAATTCTGGAATTCCTAGTGTACCGGTCTTGGATTTAATCTGTTCTTCTGTAACCCCCAACACTTCGGGACCGGAGAAGATTTTCATTACTCCCGGGTCGTCAGTAGGAATGGTTTGCGGATCAATGCCGGACAAATCTTGCAGTTTCCGGATCATGGTCGGATCATCATGTCCCAAAATATCCATTTTCAAAATATTATCGTGAATCGAATGGAAATCAAAATGGGTCGTTTCCCAGGCTGCGGTTTGGTCATCCGCTGGGTATTGGATCGGACTGAAATCATAGATATCCATATAATCAGGCACAATCAAAATTCCCGCTGGATGTTGTCCGGTCGTCCGTTTAACTCCGGTAGCTCCCTTGGCAAGCCGTTCAATTTCGGCACCACGCAAATGCTGGTTAGTGTCCCGTTCGTAAGCCTTCACGTAGCCATAAGCAGTCTTATCAGCGACGGTACCAATTGTTCCAGCGCGGAAAACGTTATTCTTACCGAACAAAACTTGCATATAGTTATGCGCAATTGGCTGGTAGTCTCCTGAAAAGTTTAAATCGATATCCGGAACCTTATCTCCCTTAAAGCCTAAGAAAGTTTCGAACGGAATGTCTTGACCGTCACCAATCATCAAAGTACCGCATTCTGGGCACTTCTTATCTGGTAAATCGTATCCAGAACCATATTCCCCTTTAGTATAGAAATGAGAGTATTGACAGTTTGGACAGCGGTAGTGTGGCGGCAACGGATTAACTTCGGTAATTCCAGACATCGTAGCTACAAAACTAGAACCAACCGACCCCCGGGAACCTACCAAGTATCCGTCTTTGTTACTCTTGTGTACTAACCGCTGGGCAATTAAATAAATTACTGAGAAACCATTTCCGATAATACTGGTCAATTCTTTATCTAACCGCTCGCTAACTATTTTGGGCAATTCTTTACCATAAAGAGCATGAGCCTGATCCATTGCCAACTGCTTAATTCGGTCCTCAGCACCCGGCATTTTAGGCGTATATAGCTTATCCTTGACCGGACTAATGTCATCAATGCTATCCGCAATTTGATTAGGATTTTCAACCACAATTTGGTGGGCAGTTTCTTCCCCAAGAAAACGGAAGGCTTCCAGCATTTCATCCGTGGTGCGGAAGTGCACGTCAGGCAATTCGGTCCGGTTTAACGGGTTAGCTCCTCCTTGAGAATTAATCAAAATCTTCCGATAAATTGCATCTTGCGGATTAAGGTAGTGCACATCGCCAGTAGCCACTACCGGAATATCTAAATCTTTACCCAATTTAACGATATTGCCGATAATTTCTTCCAATTTGTTAGTGTCACTAACGATTTCTTGGTCAATTAACGGTTGGTAAACTGGCTTAGGCATTACTTCCAAATAATCATAAAACTTAGCCCGATCCCGTGCTTCAACGTAACCCTTTTGTGCCATCGCGGTGAAAACCTCACCGCTTGAGCAAGCAGAGCCCACGATGATGCCTTCCCGTAATCGTTCTAACTCTGAACGCGGAATTCGTGGCACCCGATAGAAGTACTTAACGTTTGACAACGAAACTAATTTAAATAGATTCTTCAACCCAGCTTGCGTTTTGGCAATCAAAACTGCGTGATTCGGCCGAGCATGTTTATACGCGTCGTTTTCCGTCATGTGATCATTTAGTTGATCATGATATTCAATTCCATAACGCTCTTCAGCATCTTTTAAGAACAAATAGCAAAGGTGTCCAGTCGTTTCCGCATCGTAGATGGCCCGGTGATGATGTTCTAGAGCTACGTTAAACTTTTTAGCCAACGTATTTAACCGGTACCCTTTTAAGGTTGGGTATAGGAAACGCGCTAAGGTTAACGTATCAATAATTGGATTTTTAATCTCTTCCATCCCGTGCCGTAGATAGCCGGTATTCATAAAACCAATATCGAAGGTAACGTTGTGCCCAACAATAATCGCGTCTTCATAAAATTCCCGGAATTTGGTAAAAACTTCCTTTTCCGAAAGCGAACCCCGGACCATTTCGTTAGTAATGCTGGTTAAGTTAATGGTGGTTTCAGATAGCGGAAATCCTGGATCAATGAACTCTTCGAATTCATCAATTACGTTACCATTTTCCATTTTAACCGCAGAAAGTTCGATTACCTTGTCATAAATCGCAGACAAACCAGTCGTTTCCACGTCAAAGATGACGTATTTACCGCCTTTAAGTGCGCGGTGTGCACTGTTATAAGCAATCGGTACCCCATCATCTACTAGGTTAGCTTCCACACCAAAAAGTGGTTTAACCCCGCTTTTCTTACCAGCGGCATATGCTTCAGGAAAGGCTTGTAACCCAGCATGATCGGTAACGGCGATGGCCGGATGCCCCCATTTAGCAGCTTGGCTGACAAAGTCGCTAATACTATTAGTAGCGTCCATCGTACTCATGTTAGTATGCAAATGCAATTCAACCCGTTTTTCGTCAGCAGTATCTTCGCGCTCTGCGTGACTGATTTGGGTGACATCATAAGCATTCATGGTAAGGTCCTTCATAAAGCTATCTTCTTGCACACTCCCACGCACACGTACCCAAAGTCCTTGCTTGACTGCCGCAAATAGTTGTTCATCACTTTCATTACGTGAAAACTTCTTGATGGTAATTGAAGAAGTATAGTCAGTAACTTTAAAAATTAAAAGTTGCCGTTCTGAACGCAAAGTTTTAACTTCTACATCAAAAATATACCCCTCGATGGTTACTGAACGTTCCTCTTGGTTAATATCCCGTAACTGTGTAACCTGCTCTTGGTCACTAATCGGTTTACCAATTTGAACCTTCCCGTTGAATTGGGGAGCGGCTTTTTTCTCGGTAGCCTTCTTCTTTTCCGCTTTTTTAATTGCCTCGGTTGCTTTTTGGACAATTTCCTTATCACGTTTAATTTTTTCCTCGTGATATTGGGCTAAGCGTTGTTCGGCTCCATCATTGTCAATCGCTACCTGGATTTTAAATTGGGGAAACCCGGCTTGCTGATATTTCTGTCCAATTGTCCGTAACGCTTCTTCGCTAAGCAAATTTTGGCTGATTTCATTGTCGACCTTAACAGTTAACACTTGGTCTTGAAAATCAGGAACTGCCTTATCACATAGTACCTGTAATAACGAGGATTGGATGCCACTATGCTTAATAATCCAATCCCAGTATCCCGCTACTTGTTCTTTAGTGATTGTATTTGCCCGAGTGCTAATTTGGTAGTCGACGTTTGCAATGGGTTTGAAAGTATGTTTCAACCGCTCATCAAATTCTGCAAACTGATCATAGGGTAGAATATCGTCCCACTCAAAATTAAAAAACCAGCGTTTCGAATTTGCATGAACCGTTAAATTCTTAATTAGTCCTTCGCCAACCGCTGGCGGGGCCGACCAATCTATTTGTTTTAGCAAAATTTTAAATTGCTCATTTTCTGATAAACTCAATTTTTTGGTCCTCCTGGTACCACAATACCCAATTTCCTAAAGTGCTTATTAATTTAGGTTTTGCTTCCCTAAAAAATATCTGGGGTATGAACGATTAAAAGCTGGGTTACCCCCAGCTTTCAGTCTTCCCAATTATTACTGGGCTTGATTTAATAAAATTTCGACCGTATTCTTCAATTCAGCCAACTTAACTTCCACCGTTTCGCCAGTTTGACGCAATTTAACTTCCACAATTCCTTCACTAGCCTTTTTACCAACCGTGACGCGTAAAGGAATTCCAATCAAGTCTGAATCCGCAAACTTAACTCCAGCCCGTTCTTTACGATCATCAATCAAAACGTCGTAACCTGCTGCAACCAATTCTGTATTGATTTGATCAGCAACTTGCATTTGTTCGTCATTCTTCGCATTAACTGGAATTACGTGCACGTCAAATGGCGCAATATTCTTCGGCCAAACTAGCCCATTTTCATCAGCTAACTGTTCTGAAACTGCAGAAAGTAACCGACTAACCCCGATACCATAGCAACCCATGATAACTGGAATTGCACGTCCGTTTTGGTCAAGAACGGTTGCATCCAATGCCTTAGAATATTTGGTTCCAATCTTAAAGATGTGGCCAATTTCAATTCCCTTGGTGAACTTTAATTTGCCCTTCCCATCGGGAGCTAATTCGCCTTCTTTAACAGTTCGAATATCTGCAAACTGATCTACATTGAAATCACGACCCACGTTGACATTAGTGTAATGGTAACCATCTTCGTTAGCGCCAACCACACTATTTACCATCTGTTCAACATACTTATCCGCAACAATTTGAATATCTTCTGATCGTTTATCAAAAACGGGTCCTAAATTACCAAAATGTGCACCAGTTAAACGAGTAACTTCTTCTTCAGTTGCTTCCCGTAATTCATCAACATGCAGCAAGTTGGTTAGCTTAACTTCATTAAGTTGATCATTTCCCCGAAGTAAAGCTAAAACCGGTTGGTCATCCGCCATCAAAACCATGGTCTTGATTAGGCGCCCATCATCTACACCGAGTTCCTTGGCAACTTCGTCAATTGAATGGGCATCCCCAGTAGCGACCTTTTCAATTTCAGCGGGATTTTCATGCATTTGTAAATCTTCGTAAATGCTGCTGGCCATTTCGAGGTTTGCAGCATAGTCACTTTCTTCTGAGTAAGCAATGGTGTCTTCTCCAATCGATGCGATTGCAGAAAATTCTTTAGAGTCATGACCACCCATTGCACCAGCGTCTCCAACAATTTCGCGATATTTGAGACCACACCGGTCAAAAATATTTTGATAAGCTTTCTCGAAAGCACGAAAGCTTTCGTCGAGTGTTTCTTCATCCGCGTGGAAAGAGTATGCATCACTCATTAAAAATTCTCGTCCACGAAGCAATCCGTAACGGGGACGGTCTTCATCCCGATACTTCATCTGAATTTGATACAAAGTTAACGGAAGTTTTTTATAAGACTTTACTTCGTCCCGGATTAACGTTGTCATGGTTTCTTCGTGAGTAGGTCCTAAAATAAAATCCCGGTCGTGACGGTTTTTAAATTTATATAATTCTTGGCCGTAAGTTTCATAACGACCTGATTTTTTCCATAACTCGGCAGGCAGCACCGCTGGGGTAAGCATTTCTACCGCGTCGATTGCGGTCATTTCTTCGCGAATGATCCGCTTGATTTTTTCCATTACCTTGTATGCCATTGGTAGGTAGGCGTACATTCCGGCCGAAATTTGGCGAATGTAACCAGCCCGAAGCATCATTTTGTGACTAAGCACTTCCGCATCATTTGGAACTTCTTTTACTGTAGGTATTAAAATCTTAGATTGTTTCATATTTTCAATTCGACTCCCTTTAAATCATTTAGAAAAAGTATCTTTGAATATCGTTCCAAGTAACTAGCAGCATCAGCAACATTAAGAAACCAAAGCCGACTAGTGTAATCATATTCTCTGTCTCCATTTTCATTGGCTTACGCCGAACCACTTCAATTAAGTTTAATAAAATCTTTCCGCCATCTAACGCTGGAATGGGTAATAAATTGACGATTCCAAGGTTTAAGGATAGGAATCCCAGAATATATAAAACTGCATTGAAGCCTTGTTGGGTAGCTTTTGACGTGGTTGCGTATATTGCTACTGGTCCACCCAGATCATTTAAACTAAAACCGTGCAGCATTTGTGCTAAAGCACTAAATAAAGCCTTAGTCATTTGCCAAGTCCCCGTAAAACCGTACATAATTCGAGAACCCAGGTTAGTGGTCATTGATGATTGAATCCCAATCATTCCGACCTTTTTTTGACCATTATTAACTACCTTAGGGGTAACCCGCACCGAACGAGTCTTCCCATTTTTTTGCAGCTTAAGCGTTATCGACTGTTTAGGGTGGCTTGAAACGGCTTTTGAAATTGCCGACCAATTCTGCGTCTTTTGTCCATCTACAGCAACGATTCGGTCGTTATTCCTAACGCCCGCTTTTTGAGCCACTCCGTTATCAATTACCTGAACTTGATTTGAATTTGAAGGCACCGCGCCTTGCAAGATCCCCATTAACGCAAAAACCACGATGGCTAAGATGAAATTATTAAATGGCCCAGCAAAATTAGTTAGTAGTCTGCGCCAAACCGATGCTGATTGGAACTGTACGTCACGGGGAGCAATTCGTACTTCGGTTCCATCTTTTTCAATAATCGTTGCATCGTGATCGACTGCAAAACGTTTGGCTGCACCTTCATCACCGTTTTCGTAACCTTCGATGAAGAGTGCGTCTTGCAGATCAAATTTAGTAACGATTAACGGAACACCGACGGCAGAACGAAACTTCTCAGAAGTATTGATTGTAGTTACTACTCCTGCAGAATTGATTGTTAACACTACCGGCTGTCCCGCTTTTAATTCCTCGTCTTCTTCATCCAAGCCCGCCATTCGTACGTAGCCGCCGATTGGGAGAATTCGCAGGGTAAACGTGGTTCCGCGTCGTTTAAGATCAAAAATCTTCGGTCCCATACCTACTGAAAATTCACGGACTAAAATGCCGGACTTTTTTGCAGCCAAAAAATGTCCGTATTCATGGACGATAACTAAAATGCAAAAAACAATCAAAAAAGTAATTACCGTAGTAATCATCAATAACTCCTAACTGGTCGTTAAAGTAACCCAAACAGATACGCCATAGGTAAAACTAACAGCAAACTATCAAAACGATCGAGGATTCCACCATGTCCCGGTAGAATCTTTCCTGAATCTTTTACGCCGTAGAACCGCTTAAGGGCAGATTCAATCAAATCCCCCATCTGTCCCGCGATTGAAAGAACAAAACTAAATAACACGGTTGCTACTACTCCATGGTTAATTGCACCCAATAATGAGAAGATAACTCCTACAATAACTGCGACAACGGTTCCTCCAATGGAGCCTTCCCAAGTCTTATTAGGACTAATTTGGGGAGCAAGTTTTCTTTTTCCTAATTTACGGCCAATTAAGTACGCGCCGCTGTCCGTGCACCAGACGGTTAATAGTAAGTACAAAATCATCCCTAGGCCAATCGTCCGCGCTTGTACGAACAAATTAAATCCTACTCCAATATAAAGCATGGTTAATGTGAGAATGCCCGCATCGTCAAAGTTAAACCGATTTTTACTAAAAACGGTCCGAATCATTAACGCAATCGCAAACACCATAAAAATCGCCGAAGTGTTAATCTGGCTGGGTAAACTATGTAGCCATGTTTTTGGTGCTACTAAAAATAAAGTACCCAAAATACTCAAAATTGCTTCTGGAGAAACTAACAAAATTTTTTTCATGATTAAAACTTCGCTCATGGCAACTCCAGCTAGTACTAGAGCAGCAATTTCAATAAATGGTCCCCCAAGCAAAATAATTGGAATAAAAATTATTAAGGCCACCACGGCCGTAATTACTCTTTGTTTCAAAACTAATTCCTCACTTTTTAATCGCACCAAAACGACGGTCGCGTTTTTGATACTCTTTAATCATTTCCATAAAGGTTTGTTCATTAAAATCTGGCCATAGCGTATCGGTAAAAACCAATTCACTGTACGCGATTTGCCATAAGAGAAAGTTTGAAATGCGTTCTTCACCACTGGTTCGAATCAACAAATCCGGATCTGCTAAATCGCCTAAAAAACTAGTTTGCAAATTCCGCGCAATTAATTGTTCATCAATGGCCTCCGGAACAATTTCTCCGTTAGCAACCTGTTGTGCAATTGAGCGGGTCATTTGGGTAAGCTCATCTCGGCTACCATAATTTAGCGCAAAATTTAAGATCATTTTAGTGCCATGTGCAGTATCGCTAATTGCCCGGTTTACTGCATCTTGGGTAGCTTGTGGTAAGCCTTCGATATTGCCAGTGACCTTCACCCGGACTCCCTGCTCGATTAATTCTGGCACAAAGGTATCAAAAAAGGTAATTGGAAGCTTCATTAAGAATGAAACTTCATCCTGCGGCCGTTTCCAATTTTCCGTTGAAAATGCGTAAAGCGTAAGCACCTTCACTCCTAGACTGCTTGCCGCTTTAGTGATTGTTTTGACTACTTCCATTCCCCTTTTATGTCCCGCAACCCGTGGCATAAAGCGCCGTTGCGCCCACCGGCCGTTTCCATCCATAATAATGGCCACGTGGTTAGGAATGTTTTCATTTAGCGTTATTTTACTTTGTTGATTTGCTTTCATTAAAAGAAGCCTCCAAGTTAATGGTTATTATTTTACCAAAAAAAGGGCATAAAATCATTTTCCCGTGAAAATAAAAGAGTTAAAACAACCCTACGGTCCAGTTTTAACTCTAAAAATCACTTCAAATTAACTTATCCTTCAAGCACTTCTTTTTCTTTATTAGCCACGATTTCTTCGACCTTTTTGATGGCTTTATCCGTAATATCTTGAGCTTGTTTTTCTAAATCGTGGAATTCATCATCGTTGTAGTCACCATTTTTATGAGCTTTTTTCAAAGCTTCCATAGCTTCCCGGCGAACGTTTCGAATTGCCACTTTACCCTTTTCACCTTCAGCTTTAACGTCCTTGGCTAACTCTTTACGAGTTTCTTCCGTAAGTTGTGGAATTACTAAGCGAATTGCGCTTCCGTCGTTAGCAGGATTGATTCCCAAGTCAGCAACTAGTAAAGCTTGTTCAATGTCGTTTAAAACACTCTTATCGTACGGAGTAATTAACAACACCCGGGGTTCTGGAATACTAATGGAGGCCATTTGGTTTAAAGGTGTTGGTGCTCCATAGTAATCTACCGTAACCCGGTCTAATAGGGACGCGTTTGCACGACCAGCCCGAATTGAACCTAAATCACGTTCTAAAGCTTGGTGTGCTTTATGCATTTTTTCTTCAGCTGTTTTAAGTATTTCGTTATTTGCCAATTTATTCTCCCCTTACTGTTGTTCCAATATTTTCACCAGCAACTACCTTTTTAATATTTCCTGGTTGGTTTAAATTAAAGACTACCAAAGGAATGTCATTTTCCATTGATAACGAACTTGCAGTTGTATCCATTACGTGCAAGCCCTTGTCGATAATATCCATATGAGTTAGGCTTTCGAATTTAACGGCATTTGGGTCCACGTTAGGGTCTGCAGAGTAGATTCCATCAACCCCGTTCTTGGCCATTAAAATAGCCTCTGCACCAATTTCAGCCGCTCGTAGTGCGGAAGTTGTATCCGTTGAGAAGTATGGACTACCAGTTCCGGCCGCAAAAATTACGATACGATTCTTTTCTAGATGACGAACTGCTTTGCGTCGAATGTATGGTTCAGCAATTTGACGCATTTCGATTGATGTTTGTACGCGAGTAGGTACTCCCAAAGATTCTAAACTATCTTGCAATGCTAGAGCGTTCATCACGGTTCCCAACATTCCAATATAATCAGCTTGGACACGTTCCATCCCTAGTTCTTCACCAGTCTCGCCACGCCACATGTTTCCACCGCCGACGACAATTGCAATTTGCACTCCTAGGTCATGTACGTCCCGAAGTTCTTCAGCCACTTTTTGGATTACAGGCGGGTTAATTCCCGTTCCCTTTTCACCAGCTAACGCTTCACCGCTTAGCTTCATGATTACTCGCTTGTATTTAACCTCAGACATTTTACGGCCTCCTATGTTTTTTTACCTTCAATAAATTTTATCACAAATGTGGTTCAGGGTCATTAAGTTCCTTTATAACCGTAGTTCCAAATCTTTCCATTACCCATAAAAAAATCACGGCGCCTATCGCAACCGTGATTTTTGCAAGATAATGATTTTTATTGGCCCATTTCCTTACGAACTTCTTCAGCAAAATCAACCGTTTGCTTTTCAATTCCTTCGCCGACTTCGTAACGGATGAATGACTTAACTTTTCCACCCTTAGAAGCAACGTACTTAGCAACTGTTTGGTCAGGATCCTTAACAAATTCTTGGTCATCCAAGCTAACTTCTGCTAAGAACTTGTTCAAGCGGCCTTCCACCATTTTTTCAATGATGTTAGCTGGCTTGCCTTCGCCTTCAGCTTCTTTAGTAAGTACTTCACGTTCGTGATCAAGCACATCGCTTGGTACTTCGTCACGGTTAACGTACTTAGGATTGATAGCAGCAACGTGCATAGCAACATCCTTAGCAGTTTCTTCGTCAGCACCTTCTAATAATACGAGAGCAGCAATCTTACCACCCATGTGTAGGTAAGCACCAAAATGTTCGTTTTCACTCTTTTCAAGAGTTGCAAAACGACGAAGAGAAATCTTTTCACCAATAACTTGAGTTGCTTCGATAATGTCATCGTTCAAAGTACCCTTTGGTGATTTCAACTTAAGCGCATCTTCAACGCTAGCTGGTTTTTCAAGAGCAACTTGTGATGCAATTTCCTTAACAAGGTCGATAAAGCGGTCGTTTGAAGCAACGAAGTCAGTTTCTGAGTTAACTTCAACGATTGCCGCAGTGTTATCATGCATCTCGACGTCTGCAAGACCTTCGGCAGCTACACGGTCGCTCTTCTTAGCTGCTTTAGCAATTCCCTTTTCACGAAGGAAATCAACAGCCTTGTCCATGTCACCATCACTGGCTACTAAAGCTTTTTTAGCATCCATCATTCCGACACCAATTTTGTCGCGCAATTCTTTTACTTGTTTAGCTGAAATACTTGCCATTTTTATGGCCTCCTTAGCATTTAATAATTAAATCTTAATTTTATGAAACCGTAAAAAAAGGCTGTGCTAAATCTCAGGCCATAAAGGTCTTAAATCGCAACAGCCTAAGTGAGAATTATTCTTCGTTGCTTCCTTCTTCAACCGTCTTCTTCAAGTCTTCAAGGGAGTCTTTGCTTACGCCTTCAGCAACTTCTTCTTGTTGAACAGCTTCATCATCTTCACCTTGACGACCTTCAACAACAGCATCAGCCATCTTAGAAGTAATCAAACGAACGGCACGGATAGCATCATCATTTGATGGAATAATTACGTCAACTTGATCTGGATCAGTATTGGTGTCGACCATAGCTACAACCGGAATATTCAATTTTTGAGCTTCCTTGATTGCAATTTGTTCCTTGCGAGGGTCAACAACAAACAATACATCTGGAATGTGTGGCATGTCTTCGATACCACCCAAGAATTTTTCAAGCTTGTCTTTTTGCTTGTTAAGAAGTGCTACTTCTTTCTTAGGTAGACGGTCAAAAGTACCATCTTCTTCCATCTTCTTAAGATCCTTCAAACGCTTGATCCGTTTTTGGATTGTGTTCCAGTTAGTAAGGGTTCCACCTAACCAACGATGGTTAACGTAGAATTGACCAGCACGTTTTGCTTCTTCTTCGATAGCAGTTTGTGCTTGTTTCTTAGTACCAACAAAAAGAACAACCCCATCATTTGCAGCAACGTCTTTAACAAAGTTGTAAGCATTGTCAATCAACTTAACGGTCTTTTGCAAATCAATGATGTAAATACCATTCCGTTCAGTAAAAATGAATGGCTTCATCTTAGGGTTCCAGCGACGGGTTTGGTGTCCGAAATGTACACCTGCTTCAAGCAATTGTTTCATCGAAATAACAGACATGTTATTTTCCTCCTAGTTTTTTCCTCCTTGGTTATCTACGGTCGCAGGACTTCGTAAGTCAACCTCACAAAGCACGCCTTTGACTTCCAACCAAGTGTGTTTTTGGCCTCATAAGCCGAGTACAATTTTACCTTACCTTAAAACTCATTTCAAGCAGAAAAATTAGTCAAACTTAACTTCATTCTTTGAAGTATTCTTTTCAATTAAGTCCCGGTTGTTGTCTAAGGCAATTTGAACCATGTTTTTAACCGCTGGGCGGGTGTAGAAGGCAGCGTGTGGCGTAATCATTACGTTACGGCGACTCATCAAATCGTTAAAGACTGGGTCATCAATTGGTTGATCACCATGATCGACATCAAAAATGCCGACTTCGTTTTCGTAAGTATCTAGCGCAGCTCCGGCAACTTTACCACTATCTAACGCCTTTAAAAGTGCAGGTGTATCAATTAAAGTCCCCCGCGCGAAGTTTAAAATGAAGGTTCCGTCTTGCATTTGACCAAAGGCCTTTTCATCCAACATGTGGTAATTATCCTTTAGTGCTGGAACGTGTAAAGTAATCACGTTAGCTTGTTGGTAAAGTTCTTCTAAAGTATCTACATACATGCCTTCCTTTTCTAATGCAGGATTCCGGAAAACATCGTACGCAATTACCTTTGCACCAAATCCTTTAAAAATGTCAATTGCAGCACGGCCAATCCGTCCGGTACCAATTACCCCAACGGTCATTTGATTAAGTTCCAAACCGATGTCTGGTTCCCAACGATAATCGCCATGAGCCATTTTGTATTCAAATTCAGGAATCTTACGGAGTAATGCTAACAGTTGGGTGACTGACAATTCAGCAATTGCTCTTGGAGAATATGCTGGTACGTTCGAAATTTTGATATCATTTTTCTTGAGTGCATCTGCGGGTACGTTATCAACTCCGACGTTACGCAGCGAGAAGGCATGAATCCCAAATTCGTGCATCTTATCAAATAAATCAGCGGTGTAAGGCTTTTGTTGGTAAGCAACTACCCCATCGTAATCCTTCGCCAAATCAATGTTACTAGAATCTAACAAATCGGGGACCGCTTTAACCTCGATATGGTTCTTCGTTACCCATTCGTCTAAATATGGTTTTTCATCGTCACGAATTCCATAAGCAATAATCTTCATTGTAATATTACCCCTTTCTTTTTTAATCAATATAAATGTACCACTAATGTGAGAAAGTAGTTACTATTACCCCATTATTTTTTAAATATTTAAGTTTCTCTTTGCGGCTTTGTTTTTTAAAAAAATATTCTGCACTCATTGCATCATGCTGGTTTTCAAAGCTTTCATAATAAAGCAGCTGAACCGGACGACGTTTAGGAACCCGGGTATATTTAGCGCCTTGGCCAGAATTATGCCGTGCAACCCGTTGTTTTAAATTAACCGTGTAGCCTGTGTACAACGTCTGATCTGCACACCAGAGCACGTAGAAGTAAAAACCGTTTTCACTTGGTGCTTCCATATAACATTTCCTTTACTGTTGGTGAATATTCAAGCCCGTCATAAGTAATGATTGGCGGTAAAATTCTAACTCCATTAGGCCTGCCATCCTTGATTGCTTCGATCAAAACCATGTTGGCTTCGTCACCCTCATGCGAGTGAACAAATTGAATCCGTTTAGGAGCAAGTCGATTTTGGGTAAAGTCATTAATAATTTCCGGTAACCGGTCGGGACGATGCACCATAAATAGTTTTCCATTCATTTTCAACATTTTTTGACTAGTTTCCAAAATTTCATTGAGGGAAGTCGCTATTTCATGCCGGGCAATTGCCAAAAACTGGTTAGGATTTTTTTTACTATCCGGATGGTTTGGAAAATACGGCGGGTTGCAAACAATGCTATCAACGCTGTCAGTTTTAATTGTTCCTAATGAGTCTGCAAGCGGGAGGTTCAATACGCGGTAGCGTTCTACAAGATCGTTAAGTAAAATACTTCGCTCGGCCATCTCCGCTAAACGTGACTGAATTTCTACCATTGTCACATGCCCATTGGTTTTTTTAGATAAAAAAAGTCCTACGGCTCCGTTTCCTGCACAAAGGTCAACAATTTGTGCCTTGGAACTTTGCTTTACTTCCGCGAAATTAGCTAACAATACTGCATCTAGTGAAAATGAAAAAACGCTAGGACTTTGAATAATTTGAATATTATCGCGATAAAGCTGATCAATTCGTTCGTCAGCATTTAACTTAACTTCCATTTAAAACTCCTTTTCAATCCCATTACTTCATAATATAATCAAATTAATATCAAATTGAAAGCAAAGGTTATTCTATATGTTGTATACATTTATTAAACATCTAGTTTCGGGACTTCTAACGCTGATTAACGGGCGCCCGCAATTCCATCACAAAGATCGGTTGCCAAGCGGTTCGTACGTGTTAGTTGCACCACACCGAACGTGGCTAGACCCGGTTTTATATGCATTAGCAGCTTACCCAAAGCGTTTTTCTTTTATGGCGAAAAAGGAACTGTTTCAAAACCGATTTTTAAAATGGTTAATCACCAAGCTCAACGCTTTTCCAGTTGATCGTCAGAATCCTGGCCCATCGGCAATCAAAGTGCCCGTCAAAATTTTAAAAAAGGGTGAACTCTCAACCATTATTTTTCCATCTGGCACGCGCCATTCCCAAGAATTAAAAAACGGTGCATTCGTGATTGCCAAGCTAGCTAACGTTCCCATTGTCCCCGCTGTTTATCAGGGACCACTTTCGTTTAAAGCTCTATTTAGCCGGCGAAAGGTTCAAATCAATTTTGGTGAGCCAATCGTAATTGACCGAAAAACTCGGATGAACGACGAAAACTTAGCCCAATTGGAAAAAGACTTAAACGCGGCCTTTGCTGCTTTAGACCGCGAATTAGATCCAACGTTCCAATATGTTGACATGGCCGAGCCTTCCCATACAAAAAAAGCGTCCAAATAACGGACGCTTTTTTATTTTTTCGATTGATTCTTCATTGCGGTCATCATTTGATGAAGCTTTTTTTGTGATGGCTTTTGCCCCATCTGAAGCATCATTGTTCTAAGCATGTCTTCGTTAATTGGTGGGTTATTCTTTAAGTAGTTTTCCATGTAACGACGTGCAAAGAAAAATCCACCGATTGCTCCAACAAGAACGGCGATAATTACAATCATAATCCAAATTCCAGTTGACATTGTCAATCCTCCTCGTGAACAGTCTGCCTTTTCATTTTACACAAAAACAAGTAAAAACAAAAGCCCCGTTTAATCGTCACGTAAGCCTTTTTTTCGTTGAACTTTCTTTACCTTTTCGGGGGTGACTTCCTTACCATCTTTATCAAAAATCTTCATCATTTCAATTTGGCTCCGAAAACTTTCTCTAAACCGTTTTAAATATTTTTGCCGCAATTCCTTACGTTCAATAGTTTCAAGCTCAGTTAAGCCTTCTTCTTTTGCTTTTTTTGCTAATTCATTAATCCGTTTAATTAGCTTTTGCATTTCTTGATCTGCCATTACTATTACTCCCCTTTATTTATTTCGTTTGGCAAAATGCGAACATCTGTTTGAGAAGTTCACCTGTCTATGTTAAAATTATATCAAATATTCGTGGGGTGAAAAAATGATAAAGAATTTGAGTACTAAGCAACTTAACGTTCTTGAGTATATCTATCAAACGGTCCAAACGCAAGGTTATCCGCCTACCGTTCGAGAAATTGGTAAGGCAATTGGCTTATCTTCGACATCAACGGTACATGGGCATATCGACCGCCTACAAAAAAATGGATACTTAGAAAAAGATCCTACTAAGCCTCGTGCATTAGAAATTACGGCCCAAGGCTTAGAAGCGCTTGGCATTCAAGAAAATGGCGAGCAAATCCCAGTTTTGGGGGTAGTTACCGCTGGGGAACCCATCCTAGCCGTTGAAGAAGCTACCGACTTTTTCCCCGTTCCACCGGAATTTAAGAATGAAAGCAGCGATCTTTTCATGTTGACCATTCGAGGGGAAAGTATGATCAATGCCGGCATTTTATCGGGCGATCAAGTCATCGTTCGAAAACAATCTACCGCCGATAATGGCGAAATCGTAATTGCGATGACTGACGAAAACGAAGCAACCTGCAAACGGTTCTTTAAAGAAACCGACCACATCCGCTTGCAACCCGAAAATGATACCATGAGCCCAATTATTTTGGACAACGTCACCATTTTGGGCAAAGTGGTGGGGCTTTTTAGAAGCGATATATACTAAAATTAATAGTTATCTATTGATTTCTGCGCCTATACCCGTCATACTAATGGTCAAGGCAATGAATCATTTCGGAGGATATTATGTTATATGTTTTAGTTTTAGCATCAATCGCGTTAATACTTAGTCTCTTTAAGCTACATTCTTCAATTCGTAGCCGTGAGTCCATTTTTGGAGCAATTATTCTTTTTATAATTCCCCTAGCCCTAGTCATTTTTTCGGGAAACCAGGTTATTCATGAAAAACCGTCTACAGCTGCTAGCACAGCTAGTTCACATTTGGCTGCTAAAAAAAGTAAGGAAGCCTCAATTAAAGACGACAAATTTGAAAAAATGAACAGTGATAGTCAGGCAGCGTCACAACAGGCTGCTAAAGAAAGAAACATTACTGCTAGTCTTAAGAAAAATTTGAAGTCATTAGGCGACCTCACCTTTAACGCAGATCAAAAAGTATTCGTGGTTACCCCAACTGATGCGAATAGCAAAAAAGCTTTCAGCGCTTGGGTGAAAGATTCCCGAACGATTGATAAAGATAGCTACGCAGGGCTAAAGAAACAATTTACTGGACTTTCAAAATCCTTAAAGAAGGAGTTAGGCTCTGGGTATACGGTAAAACTTTTACAACCCGATAGTAACCGAGCTTTGTTAGTCGTTAAAGATGGCAAGATAGTTGAAGACGCGCTTGCATCATAAAGTAAATTTCAAACTTATTAATAAAGGAGACTTCCTGGAAATGGAAGTCTCCTTTATTATTTTCAAAAATAGCACCAGCCAATTAGTAATCAAGCTCAAAATCAATCTTTGCGTTCTACGTATTGGCGTTGCTGATCTTTTTGTCCCTTTAACGCAAAACGGGCAGGATCATTTTGATAGTCCGTTACAAAATCTGATGGTTGCGCCGCCATGAAACTACGATAAATTTCCTCGTATTCAGTTACGCTAACTGGCTTACGTTGCCGTAACTGCTCAGAAACGCTTGTGTCTAACATTCTCTCATAGCCTTGCACCACTTCACCAGTATAAAACTCTCCTTCTGCTCCTGAACCATAACTAAAGAGACCAATTTGATCCCCTTCACGTAATGAACGTGCCTGTAATAGCGACAATAAACTGAGGTATAACGATCCAGTATATAAATTACCAACTTCGCGATTTAACTGGCGACTGTCTTCAAAACGAGCTAATAGTCCTTCGGCAATTTGATCATCAGGTGCTTCTTCCAGCACGCTTCGAAGAGCTTTTAATCCCATTTTCGTGTATGGCAAATGGAAAATCAACGCTGTAAAGTCGTTAAGTCCTTGCCCAGTTTTGGCTGAGTACTGTTGAAAAGTACTTTGGAAGAAGTCAATAAATTCTTGGGATGAGTAGTGACCATCTACCAACGCTTCACTACGATAAAGCGGGCGCCAAAAATCCATAATGTCTTTTGTCAAATGCGCACTTTCGGGGTTAATCTTTAAGATACGCGGATTAGCACTCATAATCATGGCCACTGCCCCCCCGCCTTGGGTTGGTTCACCAGCCGTCTTAATTCCGTAACGGGCAATATCGGCACCGACGAGTAAAACCCTGCTTTTTGGATGCAGGGCAATATGTCCCATCGCCAACTGAATTCCTGCAGTAAGTCCAAAACAAGCTTGCTTAAGCTCTACCCCGCTTGCCTGTGCGTTAATCCCCAATAGCGACTGTAAGTAAACCGCCGCAGATTTCGAATTATCCACTCCCGACTCAGTTCCAAACAAAATCAAATCAATTGATTGCCGCTCTTTTTCATCGAGAATTTGCCAAGCCGCATTGGCTGCCAAGGTGACTGCGTCTTGTGAATTCCGGATGACCGCTTGTTTAGACTGTCCAATACCAATTAAATACTTATTCGGATCTTCATTGCGCGCCTTTGCCAAATCATCCATTGGTAGATAAAGGTCGCTAGTAAAAAAACTGATCTTATCAATTCCGATATTCAAAATTAGTGCCTCCCAATTTTCACGTTAAACCAATTCAAGTAATTCTAGCAAAAGCGACGGGCTTTATCAAAAGCATTAATAAATTTTAATTGAATGTTTATTAGTTGGTTTTCCAAAGGTTATTTAAATGGCGTAACATCCATTTATTTTAAAGAAAACAGTGGTGTTATTGTAAAACTTTTGATATATTTTACACTGTGAGGTTGCAAAATTGATACAATATAACGAAGAAATCAAACTACATCAATAAGCAGTTTAGGCAACGCTACAAAATGCGTTCTGTAATCTAAATAATGGAAAAGCCAAAACACACTTAGCATTAAAATTACTACTAAAAATTTTACAGCCATAAGTATTCGGCAGAATTAGAAGATGGGTATTTTAAAAGATGTCCAATCTTTTAATGGATGCAATCAATACAAAAACTTTAATGTTACATACTACGCTGACTTACAAAATAATAAGGCACAGTTATTAAACACAAAAAATTTGTCATTTGGTATTAAAGGATTCCGATTAAAATAGTTGAATCTTTCTAATTAAGTAGCAAGGTTAATGTTAATGATTACTAGAAACAGAAGATTTCCAAAAAATCCTATCCCACTCTAGTAACCCGTTGTGATTAGTCTTCGTTTGTAAAAAAACAAGTCCAAAAACTGACGACGTTAAAAGCTGAAACTTTTTGGAGGAGTTCAATTTGAAAAAAGAAAGCACAGGATTTTGGGGCTGTGTTGGTATAGTAATATTGTTTTTTCTGTTAATTAGATTCTGGTACATAATTATTATTGGGCTAGGTATTTGGGCAATCTATCATTATAGAGAACCTATTATGGATTTTTACCACAGAAAACCTCTCATTGCCCTAGTTATCGGATTTTTTAGCGTTATCCTTTTAATAACTGGGATAGCAATTGCTGAGACACCATCTTCTGATACCAATAGTTCAAAAACTGAAAAAGTAGCTAAAAGTTCAGATAATTCTGACGAGGATATAGACGAAAGTGATGAAGATGATTTTGACGAAGATGTAGACGATTCTTCAAGCGATAACGACTTAGACGATGAATCTGATAGTTCAGAAGAAGCTTCATCTGATGAGGATTACGATACAGATGAAGCCATTTCTAAATCGGATACAGATTCTGTGACGTCTAGTGATGACAACGAGTCAAGTAACGAGGTAAGCTCTTCTTCTATCGAAGAAGTTTCTTCCACACAAGAAGGCGATTGGACAGTTGCTGGACCTGGCATGGTTTTTGTGTCTGACAGCAATTTGTACTATTCAAGAGTTAAGAATCCTGGTAATTTCCAATACGTTAGCCAACAAGATGCCGATTCTGCGGATGCTCACCGAGCTCCTAGAGGAAATGAATACGCTAGACCATAGCGTATCCTCACTCTGGTGACACGCAGCGGTTCGATTCCGCTGGTGGGAGTTAACAAGAAAAATAAAGGTCCATCGGAACTTCTCACTAACCTTTTATTAGCAGTTTCGATAAAATCTAGGATGCCAATGGTTCCACTAACTATTCCGAAGCATTTCTAAAAATTATCGCTACTTTTCACTTCTTTAAAAATACCTCACCACAAAAAGCCATAGCATTCCAGCTATGGCTTTAAAAGTATCGATAATAATTGCAAATTTAATAGTCCTAAACGAGGTGCACGCCTTTATCCACGTAAATCACGTCACCCGTTACTCCGGTTGCCAGATCACTTACTAAGAATGCCGCAACGTTTCCCACTTCATCAGTAGTAACGTTTTCGCCATCCACCGTCCGGCTTTGAGATTCTTTTAGCAGATCACGGTGTTTCTTAATTCCCGTAACTGCTAAGGTTTTAATTGCTCCAGCAGAAATTGCGTTAACCCGAATGTGTTGTTCGCCAAGGTCGCTTGCTAAATAACGTACACTAGATTCTAGCGCTGCTTTTGCAATTCCCATCATGTTGTAATTAGGGATTGCCCGGGTAGAGCCAAAGTATGTTAACGTTACAATGCTTCCCGAGTTCTTCATAATTTTTGCGCCGTAACGAGATACCGCGATCAATGAATAGGCACTCACGTCCTGCGCTAAATTGTAGCCAACCTTTTTGGTATTAATTACGCCACCTTCTAAGGTTTCCTTGTCGGCAAAGGCAATCGCGTGAATAATCCCGTCGACTTCGCCATATTCCGCCTTGATTTTATCAAAAGCAGCTTCAATATTTTCATCTTCGGCCACGTCACATTCCACTAAGGGAACGTCAGGAGCTACAAATTTGCTTAAGCTCTTTTTAATTCGATCATTTTGGTAAGTTAAAATTACTCGGCCGCCTTGGTTAATGATCGCTTGGGTACATCCCCAAGCGATACTATTTTTATTGGCTACGCCCATTACAATAATTGTTTTTCCACTAAGTATTCCTTCCAAATCGGTAACCCCTTTTCTAAAATTTACTAAACCGTTCGTGGCGCTGTTCAACAAGTTCGTCAGCCGAAAATTGTCGTAAACTTTCCACTTCGGAAACTAACATATTTTTTAAAACTTTCGTGCTTTCTTGGTCGACGACTTCCGGAATGATTTTATCAATGATTCCTTCGGTCAGCAGAATCTCTGGTGTCAGCTTTAATTCTTCCGCCGCGTCCGCCACTCGTTTAGCATCTTTCCAAACGATCGAGGCGTAGCCTTCTGGCGATAGCACCGAATAGATGCTGTTTTCAAACATCCAGACTCGGTCCGCAGTTGCCAAGGCTAATGCGCCACCACTACCACCTTCACCAACAATTACGCTGATGTATGGTACCCGTAGCTCCATGCCTACCATTAAGCATTGGGCAATTGCCGATCCCTGTCCGTGATATTCAGCATCCATTCCAGGATACGCACCCGGCGTGTTAACAAAGGTAATTACTGGGCGTTTAAATTTTTCAGCCTGTTTCATTAAACGAATTGCCTTACGATAGCCTTCCGGTTCGACCGTCCCGAAATGGCGTTCAATATTTTCGGCAGTATTTTTTCCCTTTTGGGTTCCGATAACGGTCACCGGTAAACCATTTAGTCGAGCAATTCCACCAATGATTGCCGGATCATCGCTTAATTGTCGATCACCATGAAATTCAGTAAAGTCGGTAAAAATATTATTAATCAAATCTTCGGTGGCAACCTTTTCTTTAGCCCGGGCTGCCATAACCGTTTCATATGCTGTTTTTGTCATTTTCATCCCTGCTTATTCATTCCGCATGGAGGCTTAACAAGTTATTTAAGTAGCTTTTTAAGTCCTTGCGTTCGACAATTGCATCCAAAAATCCATTTTTAAGTAACGTTTCTGCCTTTTGAAAATCCCTAGGCGGTTTTTGGTTAATGGTTTGTTCGATTACCCGCCGTCCCGCAAAACCAATTAAGGTTTTCGGTTCTGCCAAAATAATGTCAGCTTGCATTGCGTAACTGGCAGTCACCCCGCCGGTAGTTGGATCAGTCAAAACCGCGATGTATAACAAGCCTTCCGCGCTATGCCGAGCCACTTCGTCAGACACCTTCGCCATTTGCATAAGGGAATGGATTCCATCTTGCATCCGCGCTCCGCCAGAAGCCGTAAAGATGATCACGGGTAACCGCTCTTGGGTGGCTTTTTGGAAAAGATGGGCAATTTTTTGTCCGGTAACCTGGCCTAAACTTCCCATGATAAACCGGGAGTCCATCACCGCAATAGCTACCGCAAAATTACCAATTTTACCCTTTCCAGTCAGAACACTCTCGTTGACCCGGGTCTGCTTAATCCCGTTTGCTAACTTCTGGCGATACTTTGGGTCAGCGTTCTGAGGGTCGGTAGTAAGGGCTTTATCCCACTCTTCAAACTCGTCACAGACCATCTTAATTCGTTTGCGCGCACCAATTCGCATTCCGTACCCACACTTGGGACAAACTTCTAAGCTACCCGCGTGACGATAGTAATACTTCTCATGACACTCGGGACATTCACGCCATAAGCCTTCTGGAATTTTCTTCAGGCGCTTAACAATTTCTTCTTGGGTTGGCAAGGAAAACTTACTTTTCATTATTCAACCACTCTTTCAAAAAGTTATTTTCAATATATTTAGTTGAAAATTGTGCCTTTTCAAACCCTTTATCAACTAACAACGCTTCTAAGAACGTCTTGTTACATTTAACCCCAGCAATTTCAAATTCCTTTAGAACTCGTCGCATTTTAACAATTGCTTCTTGACGAGTCGGCATTTTTACAATCATTTTAGCGATCATTGAGTCGTAGAACGGTGGAATTAAACTTCCTTGGGTAATTCCCGAGTCAATTCGCACTCCCATGGTTCCCACCGGTAAAAAGAGGTGGTCAATCTTACCAGCCGATGGCATAAAGTTGTTACTAGGGTCCTCAGCATTAATCCGACATTCAATTGCGTGACCTAAAATGTTTACGTCAAGCTGACTAAAACTCAATTTTTGGCCTTCCGCAATCTTAATTTGTTCCTTAATTAATTCAATTCCAGTAACTTCTTCGGTAACGGTATGCTCCACTTGTAGGCGCGTGTTCATTTCCATGAAGTAAAAATGGTGATCTTGATCCATAAGGAATTCGATGGTGCCGGTGTTATAGTACTTAATTGCCTTAGCCGCCCGAACCACGATTTCACCTAAAGTTTCCCGTTCCGTGTGAGAAATTACTGCGCAAGGCGTTTCTTCAATCACCTTTTGATTGGTCCGCTGAAGTGAACAATCTCGCTCCGGTAAGAAAACGTAGTGTCCATACTGGTCGGCAATCACTTGCATTTCAATATGCTTGGCGTTTTCAATAATTTTTTCTAGGTATAAATCCGCGTTACCAAAAGAAGTTTGTGCTTCACGTTGCGCCGCTTGGTAAGCTTTTTTTAGTTCGTCTGGTGAATTAATTCGCCGGATTCCCTTTCCGCCACCACCGTCGGCCGCCTTTAGCATTACGGGATAACCGATCTGCTCCGCAACCACCATGGCGTTTTCTAAATCCCGCACCATCCCGTTACTACCTGGAATAACCGGTACGTTCGCACTAATCATGGTTTCACGGGCCCGTGATTTATTACCCATCAACTCGATTGTCTGGTAACTTGGTCCGATAAATTTTAAATTACTTTCTTCACACAACCGCGCAAATTCAGCATTTTCTGATAAAAAGCCATAACCCGGATGAATTGCGTCACAGCCGGTTAAAATGGCTGCGTTAACAATGTTAAAAGTATTTAGGTACGATTCCGCTGGTTGGGGACCGCCAATACAGACTGCTTCATCCGCGAGGCGTACAAAGAGGCTATTTTCATCTGCGGTAGAATAGACTGCCACTGCCTGAATATCTAGCTCGTGTAACGAACGAATAATCTGTACCGCAATTTCACCCCGGTTGGCTACTAAAACTTTTTGAAACATCAATACTCTCCTCTTTCTAGCCCACGATGAAAGTTAAATCAGCTTCACAAACCACTTCGTGTCGCTCATTTTCAATCACCCCGTGGCCCGTCCCAATTTGACGCTTCAGTTTGGTTAATTCCACGGTTAGGGTTAACTCGTTTCCAGGAACCACCCGTTGGTTAAAGATTGCCGACTTAATCCCGCCAAAAAAGGCGTTTTTGCCAGCAAATTCGGGTGCTGATAGTAGTGCACAGGCCCCCGTTTGCGCAAGTGCCTCAATTAATAATGGTTCCGGCATAAATAGTTCGCTTTGATGGCCAAAAAACCATTCGTTGATGGTAACTTGCTTTTGGGCAACCGCCTTTTTGCCATCTTCTAAATTAATCAACTGGTCAATTAATTGAAATGGTGGCCGTTGGGGAATGATGTCTTGTACATTTACCATTTCCACGCCCCCCTATTTTTCGCGAATCCGAGCGATTGGCTGGTCATATTCCACCATAGAACCATTATCAACCAGGATTTCGACAACTTCGCCTTCAATTGGTGAATGAACTTCGTTAAACATCTTCATTGCTTCAATCAAGGCAACGGTGTCACCTTTTTTAACCGTACTACCTTCTTGAATATACGGATCTTCGCCCTCTGCCGGAGCAAAATAAACCACTCCCACAAACGGTGCCTTAATTTCAGCTAACGGTTCGCTTTCAGGCACGGAAGGAGCCGCTTCCGCTACCGGTGGATTATTTTGCATTACGGGTTGGCTAACCGCTACTGCTTCTTTTTTAACCTTTAAATTAAAGTCGCCGTCGTGAATTTCAAATGACGTAAACGACGATTGATCCAATTTAGTTAATAATTTATCTAAATCAATCTCTTCCATTTTCTCACCTCTTAAATGCTAATACCGCATTATGCCCGCCAAAACCAAAGGAATTACTGATTGCTGCATGAACCTTTGTTCGCCGGCTGTCTTCCGTTACCAACGGAATGTTGACTTCCGGATCCTTAACTTGAAGCCCGACGTTTACTGGCATCACGTCATTTTGTAATGCCGCAATGGTTGCTACGGCTTCAATGGCACCTGCCGCCCCTAATAAATGTCCGGTCATCGACTTAGTACTACTTACTTGGTAATGATCGTTGTCAGCAAAAACCTTCGCGATTGCTTTAGATTCCGCGCTATCATTAGCGTAGGTACTGGTCCCATGGGCGTTAATGTAATCCACGTCTGCAGGAGTTAAGCCGCCTTCTTGTAAGGCCATTTCCATCGCCCGGATAGCTCCACGGCCGTCAGGATCTGGCTGGGTCATGTGGAAAGCGTCACTAGTCATTCCGTAGCCGACAATTTCTGCTAAAATTTTTGCACCACGGGCCTTCGCGTGTTCGTACTCTTCTAAAACTAAGGTAGCGGCTCCTTCACCCATGACAAAGCCATTTCTTTCCTTATCAAACGGAATCGAAGCGCGTAAACGATCCGTCGCGGTCGATAACGCTGTTAAGGCCGCAAAACCGGCAATTCCGATTTCATTAATTGATGATTCGGCACCACCAGTAATCATTACGTCCGCATACCCATTTTTAATATGGTGGAACGCATTACCAATGGCATTATTAGCGCTAGCACAAGCCGTAACGATCGCTTGACTAGTATTTTTGGCATTAAAGTACATCGAAATATTACCCGCCGCCATGTTCGTGATTGAATTAGTAACGAACAACGGAGAAACTCGTTTAGGTCCCTTGGTGTTCATTTTGATTACTTGTTCTTGAATTGTGGTTAACCCGCCAATTCCAGAGCCGTAGATAACTCCCATCTGTTCGGGATCCACTTCTCCATCCTTAAAATCGGCTTGCTCCATGGCTTCTACCGCCGTGTACAAAGCGTATTGGGAAAATGGATCCATCCGCTTAGCAATTTTTCTTTCTAAACGTTCGGTAGCGTTAAAATCTTTAACTTCTCCAGCAACCGTAATTCCAGTAGGTTCAGCATCAAAATGAGTAATCTGGTCGATTCCTACTTTGGATTCATTTAACCCTTCAATAAAGGCGTCCCGACTATTACCAAGTGGGGTCAGTGCCCCCATTCCTGTTACAACAACTCTTCTAGTCATATTTTCCTCCTTGATTTAAAGGGTCAATCCGCCGTCCACGGTCAGAACTTGCCCAGTAATGTAATCATTTTTCAGTAAAAAGCTTACCGCCATGGCAATTTCTTCCGGTTGCCCAAAACGGTGCATTGGAATCATTTCTTCAGTCTTAGCGCGAACCTTGTCGCTTAGTTTTCCCGTCATTGCCGTCTCAATCATGCCGGGAGCAATCGCGTTACACCGAATATTTCTTAACAAACCTTCGCGGGCGGTTGTTTTGGTCAAACCTACAATTCCCGCCTTGCTAGCAGAATAATTAGCTTGGCCCACGTTTCCGTGAGTTCCTGAAATACTAGAAATGTTGACAATGTTTCCCGAACGTTGCTTTTGCATGATTTTCATTGCGTATTTAGTAACTGAAAAAGTTCCTACTAGGTTAGTCGCGATAACTTCTTCAAAATCTTCTACCGACATCCGACTCAACAACTTATCGCGGGTAATGCCGGCGTTATTAATGACAATGTCCACGTGACCTTGTTCTTCGTTAAGTTCGTTAAGCAACGTCCCCACTGCTTCGTCAGCGCGAATATCCAAGTTCTTGAAGGTAATTCCTAAATCATTAAGTTCGTTTTGTAACGCTTCATCTTCAACTGCCCGGCGCGCAGTGATAAAGACCTTCGCACCTTGTTGCGCTAAATCTTTAGCGATTGCCAGTCCGATTCCTTTCGTTCCGCCAGTAACTACCGCAACTTTATCTTTAATATCCAATTATTATGGCCTCCTAATTAAAGACTGAGAAAACTTAAATTAAATTTTCCCAGCCTATTCGTGTCTATCAATGTCCGTAAACCTTTAGATAACCGGTTCCTTAGCTTGTTTAGTCACCAGGAACTCGCGTAATTTATTTAAATTTTCCACCCGGTCAACGTTAAAAATTGGTAGTTCCGCTTTTTTTAACGTTTTTTTCGCAAAACCACTCAACGCTTTGCCAGGTCCCACTTCAATAAGACAGTCCAATTCATCAACGTTTAAACTATTTAAACAATCCGTAAAGTAAGTCGGATGTGTTAACTGCTTCACTAAGGTTTCCTTCAAATTACTTACGGTAAACGGCGCCTTCAGCGTATTGCTAAGTACCGGGATTTGCGGTTCTTGAACCGGAACGTTTGCTAAGCGCTCTGCTAAACGAGCACTAGCTGGCATCATATACGGAGTATGCGAAGCCACCGGCATTTTGATTGGAACAACGCGTTTTACGCCCGCCGCCTTTAAAGCCGCACTAAAGCGTTCAATTCCCTCTGCGTTGCCACCAAAAACGGTTTGTTTTGGCGTATTATAGTTTGCTGGAAAAACGTCACCAACTTCTCGGGCATCCGCTAACGCTTCATCAATTACTGAAGGTTCTGCGTTGAGCACCGCTACCATTTGACCAGGGTTTTGTTTACCAGCTTCACTCATGTATCGCGCACGGTCTCCAATTACTGCTAAACCATCCGCCAATGAAAAACTACCTGCCGCTAACAATGCAGAATACTCACCTAAGCTTAGTCCCACAAATTTTTCTGCCCGCAGTTTTTCCTGCCGTAAAATTCGTTCCACCCCTAAGCTAAAAATCACAATCGCTAATTGGGTATTGACGGGATCATCCATTACCGCAGGATCTGCAAAATCTTGGTCTAAAATTTGACTAGCTTCATCAACTAAAGCCCGATAAGCTGGTTCAGTTTTATAGAAGTCTTGCCCCATTCCCGCAAACTGCTGACCCTGTCCGCTGAATAAGTATGCTGCTTTAACCATTACGCTCTCCTTAATACTGACTAAAACTAATCTTGATTTTCAATGATGTAATCAACTAATTTGCCTACGGTATCCATGTTTTCGTCAGTATCAATGTCGATATCAAATTCATCTTCTAATTGATCCACAACTTCAAAGATGTCCAAGCTATCTGCTTCTAAATCTTCTGAAAAACTAGTTTCCATTGTGATCTTGCTTGCGTCTTTTTCCAATTGGTCTGCGATTACTTCTTGTACCTTTGCGAATACTTCTTCTTTTGTCATTTTATGTTCCTCCAAATAATATGTTTTTAAAATTTAATTACGTTAGTTCCGATGGTCAGACCACCGCCAAAGCCGCTGAACACAATGATGTCGCCGCGTTGGATTTTATGTTCCTGCATCAGTTCTGCTAAAAGCAACGGTTCACTGGCTGCCGCGGTATTCCCATAATCAGCAATGTTAATCGGAAACTTCTCTATCGGAAGTTCCAATCGTTTGGCCACGCTTTTAATAATGCGGGCATTCGCCTGGTGTAATAGGAAATACTTAACGTCTCTCGCGTCAATTTCCGCCGCTTGTAACACTGCACGAATTGATTCAGGAACCCGGTTAGTTGCAAATTCGTAAACCTTGCGGCCATTCATTTGAAAAAAATAAGATTGCGTTGAATCGGTTAACGCAGCTACGTTACCAGCTGTGAGGTGTTCCCCTAAATCGCCATAAGTAGTTAGTCGTTCGGCAATTAAACTAGCAGAACTCGCGGGATCATTTTCAACTAAAACGCCCGCCGCGGAATCACCGAACAAAACTGCCGTACTCCGGTCTTGCCAATCTAATAAGCGAGAGAGCGCCTCTGAACCAATTAATAAAGCCTTATGATAATTCGGCGATTGAAGCATCTGGTTCACCACGCTCATCCCGTAAACAAATCCGCTGCACGCAGCACTAATGTCAAAAGCCATGGCTCTAGAAGCTTTAAGAGCACCTTGAACTTGCGCAGCCACCGAAGGAGTTTGGTAGTCCGGAGACATGGTTGCCACCACGATCAGATCCACCTCTTCGGGAGCGGTATTCGTCTTGGCTAGTAAATCTTCTGCGACCCTAGTTGCCATTACAGCATTAGTTTCTTCATCAATTCGATGTCGCTGCTTAATGCCGGTTCGTTTTGAAATCCATTCGTCCGACGTATCTAACGTTTGAGCTAGCTCGTCGTTAGTAATAATCCTTTCTGGACTATACTTTGCCGAATCAATAATTTTTAATCCCATTTACTTCACCGACTATGCTTTAGGCTGGTCAGTCGCCCCAACAATAAAGGTCAATTGAGCTTGGCAAACTTTCTTTTCACCAACGGTTGCAAAAGTTTCCACAACCCCCATGTTGCGTTTTTTCTTAATCATTTCGACGTGTAATTTCAAAACGTCCCCGGGACGAACAATCTGGCGGAATTTAGCATTATTAATCGCGCCAAGGTATGCTGTCTTCCCGGCAAACTCTTCCGACTTCAAAATTAAAATTGAAGCTGCTTGTGCTAATGATTCAATAATTAATACGCCAGGCATTACCGGATTACCCGGGAAATGTCCTTGGAAAAATTCTTCGTTAATAGTAACGTTTTTAGTTGCAATGATTGATTTTCCTGGTTCTAATTCGTCAACGTAATCCATAAACAAGATTGGATAACGATTTGGAATTAATTCCATGATTTCTGCCGCGTTTAAAATACTCAAATTCTTATTTCCTCCTCAACCGAGTGTTCCTTGCGATTCCTTATATAAGGAATATTCAAAAGAATAGCGAGAAAAATATCTTTGCGCAATTGATTTTAAAATATGAACTTTTTTCTATTTTTTAATAAAGCTCCGCTAAACTCCGTAACCACGGGGCTGAAGGCTTTCCTTTCTTACTGAAACAGTTTGATGTGAATCGTCACAATTAATTAACCCCATGTACCAAAATTACCTTTAGACCGGCTTTTAACGTGTCAAGTCTTTTTTATACATCCTAGACATCGTTAATGGTGTACAAATAAACTGATTGTGTAACTTGCTTTTAGCTCCCTACCGTCTTTGATTCGCGTTATAATATGAGTTACATAACCATTGAGAAATGCAGACTCGTTACTAATGAAAATAATTATCCATATTGACGAAATTGAAAAATGGCCGATGGTGTTAAGCAATCTCGCACATTTGAATGAGCATTACGTTAATTCAGACGACGTGATCGAATTACTTGTTAACGGTCCGGCAGTGGTGGCTTTACAAACTACACAGGCTCGTAGTGCGTCAATTCAATCCGCACTACAACCACAAAATCAGTTAGCCGTTTGCCAAAATTCATTAGACCAACGACAAATTAATCCCGGGAGTTTAATTTCAGCAGCAAAAGTTGTTCCCTCGGGGGTTGTTGAACTAGTAGAAAAGCAATCCGCTGGTTATGCATATTTACGTCCGTAACTTATACGAGGAGGAATTTTTATGGAAGAAATGTTAGTTACCACTACCGAACACATTCCTGGCAAGAAATATCAGGTGCTTGGAGAAGTTTTTGGCTTAACCACCCAATCAAAGAACTTGGTGCGCAATATTGGCGCAGGACTAAAAAATATCGTTGGTGGCGAAATTAAGGACTATACCAAGATGTTAGACGAATCCCGCCACATCGCGGTCCAACGTTTACGCGAAAATGCTGCAGAAATGGGCGCCGACGCCGTAGTCATGATGCGTTTTGACTCTGGATCAATTGGTTCGGATATGCAGTCGGTTGCCGCTTACGGGACTGCCGTTAAGTTTATCCAAGCGTAGTAAAGGGTTTTAATAAAAAAGGAAAGTCATATCTCGTTTAAAGGTATGTCTTTCCTTTTTATTTTTGCTTGAAATTTTAATATACGTATTCTCTTGAAGATCGTTAATTCTAATAATGGTAAACCGCTCGGTTAATTTACTTAAAGCTCATGATGTCCCCTCAACTTAATCAGTCACTAATAATGAATTAATAACTAATTTATAGTCTTTGTTATCAAATTAAAAAGAAATCCTAAGTATACGAAATGCTCCTCGAATACCCCGGATTCCTTTTTGATTAATTACCTAGTTGAGTTATTAATATTTTTCAGCAATCTTTAGAACTGCTTGTCTTGTATTAGCAGCTTTCCAGTGTCCGTTTGCGCCTGAATAATGGGGTAGCTTTTCAACCAGGCGTTGCGCAAATTGACGTAAAGTTGCGGCAGTTTTATCTCCAAGTCCAACCAAGACGGCCTGAGATGAAACGCCAAGTTGATCAAGATGTGATTCCAGTGCCTTGACCTCAGCTTCCCCACTAACCACGTTATCACTCTTACTTTCATTAATGGCTACTAAATCAGTCATAAAGGCTCCACAAAGTGGAGTACCATAAACAGCTGCTGCTAAACGATAGTCGAGGCTCTTTTTTTTGACCATGGAAATTTAAAAAATTTAGCATTTTCTTTTCATTCTTAACAACAAAAAAACCAACCCGCAATTAAGCGAATTGGTTTCTTCAATAGTCGTTACCCAATCTTAGTAGGGCTAAAGACTATTTGTTTTTCATAGCGTTAGCTTTACGACGGTCTTCCTTAATCCGAGCTGCCTTACCATGTAGTGCACGTAGGTAGTAAAGCTTAGCACGACGAACGCGACCGTAACGAACAACGTCAATCTTAGCTACACGTGGTGAGTGGAGTGGGAATGTCCGTTCCACACCAATTCCGTTACTGATCTTGCGAACAGTGTATGTAGCACTAATACCTGAACCATGACGCTTGATAACTACCCCTTCAAACATCTGGATCCGTTCGCGGTTACCTTCAACAACCTTAGCGTGAACCCGAACAGTATCACCAGCGCGGAATTCAGGAATGTCATCGCGAAGTTGTTCTTTTGTAATCTTGTTGATTAATTCATTCATCAAAAAATCTTCCCTTCACCAATCTTCTTAACTCACCCGGAGCCAGCGGAACATTGTTAATTGTTGGCATTCAAGCCAAATAAAATAATAACACATCCGCTGCTGTGATGCAAAGTTATTTTAGCTGTAAATCATCATTATAAAAAAGCGGATACGCCATATAACACGCAATCACGCTACCAATACTAGTAGCCGCTAGTAACATGAAAGTTACCATAATTTGGTACAAAATAGCCTTTGTCGGATCCACTCCGGCAAAAATCAACCCCGACATCATTCCGGGTAAACTTACAATTCCAACCGTCTTAGCCGAGTCAATGGTCGGCGACATTCCCGTCTTAATTGAACTTTGAACAATCGCCCGTGACGCCTGTTTTAAATTAGCTCCTAACGCCAATCGTTCTAAAACCCCTTGACGCTGGTCTTTAAAGGTTTGGTTCATGCTACGGTAACATAAACCAATCGCCACCATCGTGTTACTAGCAATCATCCCAGAAATTGGCACGATTTGGCTGGGGGTAAATTTAATTGCGCGAGCCAACACTAGCAAGCAAATGGTAGTTACGGTGGCCACGCTAATCGCTAAGAGACTGATAAAAAACGCGTGGGGAATCTTGTCCGCCCGTTTTTTTGCGTTAAGAGCGGCATTAAAGATGATGATTAACACCATTAAAATGGTTAACCACACCCGATCAACCTTAATAACGTACGTTAAAACGTAACCCACGACGGTTAATTGAATAACCGCTCGTACTACTCCCACCACCATGTCTTTTTCCAAACCAATTTTTTCGTGTAAATTGATTCCTAAGGCAATAATCACCAGGATGATGGCGAAGGATAATGCTAAGGGACTAACGATTAAGTTCATGTCGTTCACCTACAATTCTGCCATTTTCAACTGTTACTAACCGATGAGCTAAACCAATTTCGGCTTCATCGTGCGTAATTGCCAAAACCGTAATTTTACTTTTTTGATTCATTTTTTCAATTAATTGATGGACAATCGCCTTGGTATCCACATCTAACCCCGTGGTAACTTCATCTAGCAAAAGGACCTTTGGTGGGAAGAGTAAGTTGCGTACCAACGCTACCCGTTGTTTTTCGCCACCTGAGAGATCAACAATTGGTTTGTCCAAAAAGCGCGCCGTTAAATCGACCTGTTCGAGCGACCTAACTGCCTTATCAGCATTAAAAGGATGGTTACGAATTTCAAAAGGAAACGCTAAATTATCGCGCACCGTTTCCCCAAACAACGTGGGTTGCTGAAAACAATAAGAAACTTCCTTACGGTATTCAATTTTGGGGATCGCAAGCTGGTCTTCCCCATGATACATAATCGTTCCGCTTGTCGGGGTCAGCAACGTGGCCAAAATCTTTAAAAAAGTACTTTTCCCCGACCCCGATGGGCCAATTATCGTAACATAATCACCAAGTTCCGCATCAAAATCAATTGAATTTAAAATTCTGGTTCCGTTAACCACGTAATTAAGATTACGAACGGAAAAGATTTTGGTCATAAAAGTCACTCCCCTAACTTGTTTAGATTCATTATAATTTAAAAAAACGTAAGTTACTAGTAAAAAGAGGATGAACCGCTATTCTAGCAACATAGTTATCTTCTAAAATATTTTTAGGGTGGCCAGCTTTGCGCCATGTCATCCTTTTACTAGATAATTGCTAAAATAATGTTCATCCTCATTATATATCTGGCGTTTGCAATTCCCGGAGGATTTTTTGGTCTTCCGCCGTTAGCCTAGCAGTTTTTAGCAAATCTGGGCGACGTTCGAGCGTCTTCTTTAACGCCATGGTTCGGCGCCACTCGTCAATTTTGCCATGATTACCACTTAATAAAATCTCGGGAACTTTTAATCCTCGAAAGTCAGCGGGACGGGTATATTGCGGAAACTCCAGTAATCCAGTTGAAAACGAATCATCTTCAGCAGATTCGTCATTACCTAAAACATCTGGAAGTAAGCGCACCGTTGCATCAATCATCGTCAACGCTGCTAGCTCACCACCGGTAATCACAAAATCACCCAAAGAAACTTCGTCGTCAACCAACGTCTTAATCCGCTCATCATAACCTTCATAATGGCCACAAATAAAGGTCAGATGTTCTTCTTTCGCAAAGTCTTCTGCCATCGCTTGGTCGAATCGTTTGCCACCCGGATCTACCAAAATGACCCGACCTGCCGATTGCTGGTTTTGGCTTTTAACATGTTCCATAGCGTCAAAAATTGGCTGCGGCGTTAACAACATCCCGGCGCCGCCCCCGTATGGGTAGTCATCAACGTTCTTGTGCTTATTAGTTGAATACTCCCGAAAGTCAGTCACCTCAACGCCTAATTTGCCGCTTTCGATCGCTTTTCCCACGATTGACTCGTGGAGTGGCACTTCAACCATTTTCGGAAATAAAGTTAAAATATCGATCTTCATTAATCTAACCCCTCAGGTACCACGACCTCAACAATACTTTTATCTAAGTCAACCTTTAAAACCACGTCGTTCAAATATGGCAGTAACAAGTCTTTTTTACCCGGCCGTTCAACTACCCAAACATCGTTAGGGCCATATGATAAAATCTCTTTCACTTTGCCGAGGGTTTGTCCATCTTCAATTACCGTCAAACCAATAATTTCATGTTGGTAAAATTCACCATCTGCGAGTTCTTGAAGCTGGTCTTCAGCAATTTTTAGCATCATGCCCTTGAACTTTTCGACTTCGTTGATTGAGTCTAGCCCGGCCAATTGGATTAACCACATTCCCTTAAAAGGCTTTGCCGATTGCACTGTCACCGCTTGGGTTGGTGTCGTTGCGTTTGCGTCTTTAAACAATTGCAACTCGGTGCCGGCTTGGAAACGTTCTTCCGGGAAGTCGGTGTACGCAATCACCTTGAGTTCACCGCGTAAGCCACGCGTGTTGACGATTTTGGCCACGTTATAATAATTCATTATTCTTCCTCCGATACAAAAAGAAGGGCGTAATAAAACAACCGTTTTACTTACGCCCTTCATTTCAGGTTAAAACCTATTTTGTATATTTAGCTTCGTGATACTTCTTCATAATTCCTGCTTTAGAAAGAATATTCTTAACCGTATCCGAAGGTTGTGCACCATTGTTTAACCAGTTCATGATTTCTTCTTCTTCAAGCTTAACAGCAACTGGTTCAACTAATGGGTTGTATGTTCCAACTTGGGCGATAAAACGACCATCACGTGGTGAACGTGAATCAGCAACCACGATACGGTAGAAAGGACGCTTCTTCGAACCCATACGTTTTAAACGAATCTTTACAGACATGTTAACACCTCCACTATTTATTCACGAGTAATAATATACCAGTTATTCGAAGAGATGTAAAGGTTTTTTCCTTAACAGATTAAATTTAATTATTTAATCAGCTAAAATACGGTTATTTCCGCTTTTTATTCTTTTTCATCCGCTTCTTTTTGTTCTTTTTGTTTCGCTTAACCATCGAATTCATTGCCATTTTAGACAATTTTCCTTTAATTCCGTTACCAAACATCCCTTCCATTGGGCCAAAGTTTCCCTTAGACATTTGGTTCATCATTTTCTTCATTTGGTTAAACTGCTTGATCATCCGGTTAACTTCGACAACTGGCCGACCCGATCCGGCAGCAATCCGCCGCCGACGACTCGGATTTAAAATGTCCGGATTTTCGCGCTCTTGTTTAGTCATTGAGTAGACGATTGCCTTAGTATGCTCAATGTCCTTCGGATCCACGTTAATGTTCTTTAACGCAGGATTATTCGCCATTCCTGGAATCATCTTGACGATGTCTTCAATCGGGCCCATACTTTGAACTTGATTCATTTGATCTAAGAAATCGTTGAAATCAAAGGTGTTTTCCCGAATTTTCTGGGACATTTCAGCCGCTTGCTTTTCGTCGAATTCCTTTTGGGTCTTTTCGATTAAAGTAAGCATATCTCCCATGCCCAAGATTCGGGAAGCCATCCGGTCTGGATGAAAGACGTCTAAGTCTTCCATCTTTTCACCTTGACCAACAAACTTGATTGGCTTACCGGTTACTGCTCGAATTGACAGAGCAGCACCACCACGAGTATCTCCATCTAACTTAGTCAGGATTACCCCGGTGACGTCTAACTTGTCATTAAAGCCTTCCGCAGTGTTTACCGCGTTTTGCCCGGTCATCGCATCGACAACCAATAGAATTTCATCCGGATGTGCTAGATCCTTAATGTCGGCTAACTCTTGCATTAGCTTTTCATCAATTTGTAAACGTCCTGCCGTATCGATGAAAACATAATCATTCTTGTTTTCAGCTGCTTGTTCAAGACCATGCCGAACAATTTCAACCGGGCTGACGTCGGTACCCTCTTGATAAACTGGGACGTCAATTTGTTCACCGACTTGAACCAATTGGTCAATCGCCGCAGGCCGATAAACGTCAGCCGCAATTAACAGCGGGCGAGCTTTCTTTTCATTTTTTAGCTTTAATGCTAATTTACCAGTCGTCGTAGTTTTACCAGCACCTTGCAACCCTGCCATCATGATTACGGTAGGAATCTTAGGTGCCTGATTTAAAGGACTAGCTTCGGTTCCCATCATCTTCACTAATTCATCATTAACTAGCTTAACGATTTGTTGTGCCGGATTTAATCCTTCTAAAATATCCGAACCGAGTGCTTGTTCTCGGACGGTTTTAACAAATTTCTTTACAACGGTAAAGTTAACGTCGGCTTCCAACAGGGCGAGACGAATCTCTCGCATGGTATCCCGTAAATCGGCTTCCGTTACCTTTCCTTTTTTTCTTAAATTATTAAAAGTTTTCTGTAAACGTTCTGTTAGACCTTCAAAAGCCATTGACAGCCCCTCCGTCTTATTCTTCTTCACTTTGCTCAAGGTCCGCTAAAAAACGCTTGAGCTGGGTATCTTCTGGATATTTCTTGGCAACGTACGCCTTAATACGGTCAAATTTGGCGTTTCGGGCCTCAAAATTACGCAAAAGGTGCAACTGTTGCTCATATTTTTCCAGAATTTTCACGGTCCGTTTAATATTATCATACACTGCTTGACGACTAACGTGAAATTCCTCAGAAATTTCGCCTAAAGAATAGTCATCAGCATAATACAGGGTGATGTACTCTTTTTGCTTCGGGGTCAACAACTGTTCATAAAATTCCAACAAGCTATTGACCCGATTATTCTTTTCAATTTCCATAGGCACTATTCATCCAGTAAACCTTTAAACAATCCCCGGACGTACTCTTCCGGATTAAACGGACTAAGATCTTCAACCTTTTCCCCTAAGCCAACGTATTTAACTGCCAGGTGAAGCTGGTTACGGATAGCCAAAACGATTCCACCCTTGGCAGTCCCGTCTAGTTTAGTGAGGATAATCCCCGTTACGTTCGTGGTTTCCAAAAATGCTTTAGCTTGGGTTAACGCATTCTGCCCGGTTGTAGAGTCCAGAACTAGCAGTGATTCTTGCGGAGCGTCCGGGATTTCACGGCTAATTACCCGCTTAATCTTGTCTAATTCCTTCATCAAGTTAACTTTATTTTGTAAACGACCAGCTGTATCAATGAAAACCAAGTCATAATTCTCAGCCTTGGCCTTTTTTACCGCTTCAAAGGCTACTGCAGCAGGGTCAGATTTTTCCTTACCGGTAACGATATCGACACCGTCCCGGTTAGCCCACTCTTCTAATTGTTGAATTGCCCCTGCTCGGAACGTATCACAGGCTGCCAAAAGGACCTTTCGTCCCCGAGCTTTGAAACGAGCCGCCATCTTACCGATGCTGGTAGTCTTTCCAACGCCATTGACGCCTACAAAAAGAAATACCGTTGGGCCTTCCTTACTGAAGACTAAATGGTTATCTTCTGCACTACCGTTACGCGTATATAAATCTACCAAACGCCGAACGATTAGCTGCGAAATTTTTTCGGGGTCCGAAACGTTTTCGAACTCAATTTCTTCACGAACTTCTTCACTAATCTCAAGCGCCGTGTCAAAGCCGACGTCGGCTTCGATTAGAGTTTCTTCAAGATCATCATAGAAATCATCATCTACCCCTGAAAAATTAGTAAACAGGGCCGAAAGTTTTTGACCAAAAGATTTTCGAGAACGTTCCAATCCCCGATCATACTTTTCAGCTTCATTTAATTGGGGCTCTTCATTAACTGGTGCCGCAGAACTAACTTCCTTAGCCGGAGTTGGTTCTGGTTTGTTTTCCGGTTCCTTTACCGGTGTAGTGTTCGTTGGTGCTTCTTTTACTTTATCCGGAGAAGCCTCTACTTCGGGTTGTGAAACTGGGGTTGATGGTTCAACCTTTTTTTCGGCTTCTTTAGCCTTCTTTTTCTTTTTACCAAAAAACCATGCCATTTATCCCACCTGCTCTCTTCGTTCGATTTCATCAACTGATACCGAAACCATTTTTGATACACCTGATTCTTGCATGGTAACTCCATAAAGTACGTCCGCCTCCATCATGGTCCCTTTTCGGTGGGTAATCACGATGAATTGAGTCGTGTCTTGGAAAGTTCGCAAATACTTCGCGAACCGGTCCACGTTTGCGTCATCAAAGGCTGCTTCAACCTCATCCAAAATGCAAAATGGGACGGGTTTAACCTGTAGAATTGCAAACAATAGGGTAATTGCCGTTAAGGACTTTTCACCGCCGGACAACAAACTCAAACGTTGCAGCTTCTTCCCCGGTGGCTGGGCCTTTATTTCGATCCCGGTAGTCAGTAGATTATCAGGATCAGTTAATTCGAGTTCGGCATGCCCTCCACCAAACATTTTAACAAACACTTGTCCAAATTCTTCAGCAACTTGGTCGAAAGTTTGCTTAAATCTTTGACTTGCTTCTTGATCGATTTCCGCAATGGATTGTTCCAGCTGTTGTTTGGAACTAGATAAGTCTTCCTTTTGGTCCTTCAAGAAATTATAACGAGTAGAAACACGCTCGTATTCAGCAATCGCTCCGAGGTTAACCGTGCCGAGTTCATCTAAGCCCCGGCGCAATAATTTCAATTCACGCCGTAACTGCTCATCGTCCAACGATTGGTCAACAACTGCTTGAGCACTTTCAAACGTTTGTTGGTAATCATCGTTAAGCTGATCGGCAGCTAATTCGATTTTACTTTCCACCAACGCCAACGTATTTTGCGCTTCTTGGACCTGACTTTGCGCTTCACTACATTGCTTTTGGGTTAATTCGTAGTCGGCAATGACCCGGTCTTGTGCTACCTGAGCCTTTTGCCATTCTGTTTGTAAGTTCGTCATCGCTTCTTCACGTTGTTTCAAACGTTTTTGAACATCTACTAAGTTGACCGCTTGTGTTTGGGACTTCGCAGAAGAAGATTGTTCTTCTTGTAGCTGAACTAACTGACGCCGAGTTTCTTCCAAACGATCCTGTAAGTCAATTTGGGTTTGCCTTGCCGTCTGAAATTGTTGTTCTTTTTGGGAGTACTGCTCGTTTAGTTTTGCTAATTTTATTTGTAATTCAGCCCGTTGTTCCTGACGAGCTTCAGCATCGTTATCAAAAAGTGCCAATTGCTTTTGCTTTTCGGCCGTTTGGTCCTTTAAATCTTGAATTTTTGCTTCTAATTCGCTGATTTGGGCAGGTAATTTTTGAATTGCGTCATCTACTGGGCTCAACTGGGTTAATTCAAAGTTAGTAGCTTTAATCCGACGTTCGAGTTCGGCAATCCGCTCTTTAGTTAAGCTAACTTGATTTTCTGCCTTAACCTTAGACTGTTCGCTGGTTCGCTGCGTTTCAGTTAATTTTGCTATTTCACCTTGAACTTGTTTACCCTGCGCTAATAACTCTTGCACATGCCTTTCCTTTATCGCTAACTTTTGCTTCATTTCGGCAATTTGCGTTTGCAGCCGCTTGATTTCTTGGTCCTGTTGCAAAAGTCCTTGGCGACCATGTTTCATGGTTCCACCAGTCATCGTTCCCCCAACGCCCACTACGTCACCGGCCAAAGTAATCACCCGGTAGCGGCGCTGAATTCGTTGTGAAATTTGTAAGGCATGGTCTAAATTATCCGCAATCAACGTTGTCCCTAGCAAATGCTGGCTAACTACGCGGTCAACGTTAGCAACCTTGATTAAATCACTTGCCACCCCGCAAAAACCAGCTAGCGAGTGAACTTGCGTAAGCATTTCGCTACGAATCGTTCGCGCCTGCAACGTATTTCGGGGTAAGAACGTTACCCTGCCTTGGCGTTGTTTCTTTAAAAATTCGATAATCGACTTGGCAGTTTGGTCCGTGTCCACCACTACGTTTTGAATTTGGCTTCCTAACGCGGTTTCAATTGCCACGGTGTACTGTTCCGGTACTTCAATCACGTCCGCAACTGGACCAACCAACCCTGGAAACCGCTCCCTTTGTTGTAAAACCGCACGTACTCCTTGATAAAAGCCCGTGTATTCATTTTTCAAACTGGTCAGAGCTTCTAATTTGCTGGTTGCGCGGTGCACGATGTCCGACCCGTCTAGCCACTGCTGACGCGCTTCCTCGTATTCTTGGCTTAGTCGGTTGCGCCTTTGCGTCAGTTCTTGAAGTTTATCAGTTTGTTTTTGAAAAATTTCCGTAGTGTTAGCCACCGCTTGGTTTAATTCAGCTAGTTTAGTCTGAAGCTCTTGAAGCTCTTTGTTAAACCGTGCTAAATTTAACTCCACATTCAGCCGTTGTTGTTCATCACGCTTTTGATCTTGCTGGCTAAAACTATATTGATTCTTCAATGAGGTTAATTTTTGGAGATGGTCAACATACTGCGCCCGGAAGTCTTCAATTTGGGCTTGCAAATCAGCCTTCTTTTGTTCTTGATGATCATCAGTTAATAGTTGTAAAGCTTGCTTAGTCTTTTTAATTTGTCGATTAAGATCGGCGGTTAATTGTTCTAAGTCCTTTAAGTCCTGCTGTCCCGCATCAATTTGCTCTTGTACTTGTTCGATTTGTTCCGTTAAGCGGCTTTGTTCTTGCTCAAAATATTTCCGGCGTTCAATCTGTAAGTCATGCTCCCCAGCTAATTGTTGTTCAAGCCGGTTTAAGCGGACTAACTCCGCTTGGAGGTCGTCTTTTTGCTTACTTTGCTGGTTCACTTGTTCCTTAAGCCGGTCACGCTGCTTAACCAACTCGTTTAATTTATTTTCTAATTGATGCGCCTCAGTTTGCTTAACTTCAGCTTCCTTTGCCCACCGCTTTTGGAGGTCGCTATTACGAGTAATTGTTCGCACTAACCGGGTTTGTTCTAAGCGGTCAAACCGCTTTTTTTGTTGCAAATAGTCCTTTGCTACCGCAGCTTGTTCTTCGAGAGGTTCCACCTGTTTTTGAAGTTCCACAATTAAATCATTAACCCGTTCTAAATAGCCACTGGTCTTTTCTAATTCACTTTCAGCCCGCCGTTTATCTTGCTTGTACTCCAACACTCCGGCAGCCTCTTCAATGATCGCGCGACGATCTTCCGGTTTACTATTAAAAATTTCTTCGATTTTTCCTTGCGAGATTACCGACAGAGATTCGCGACCTAACCCAGTGTCGATAAACAAATTTAGGATATCTTTTAAACGACACTCCTGATGGTTCAATTCGTACTGGCTTTCACCATTTCGAAAAAGGCGTCGGCTAATCATTACTTCGTCAAATTTGGAATCTAAGAAATGATCCGAATTATCAAAAACGATGCTGACCGCTGCCCGGGAAAGCGGCTTACGTTTCTGGGTTCCGGAAAAAATTACGTCGGGCATTTTTCCACCTCGAAGACTCTTAGCGGAAGTTTCCCCCATCACCCAGCGAATGGCCTCAATAATATTACTTTTACCCGAGCCATTCGGACCAACGATCCCCGTGATCCCATCCTTAAAATCGATCTTGGTATGGTCAGCAAAAGATTTAAATCCGCTAATTTCAATTGTCCGTAGTTTCATTAAAAATACCTAATTCCTATTACGCAATTTTTGTAAAGCTTTGTTAGCGGCATTTTGTTCCGCCGCTTTTTTAGAATGTCCGCTACCTTTCGCTAAAACTTGGTTAGCCGCACTTACCTGAACGGTGAAAACCAAGTCATTATCCGGCCCAGTTTCAGATATTAATTCGTAATTAATCTCCACTTCACCGTTTCGTTGCAAAAGTTCTTGCAATTCAGATTTATGGTCAATAATGTGGTCAAACCGGCCTTCATCAAGCTTAGGAAAAATCACTTGGCGGACGAATTTTTCAACCGCTTGGCGTCCTTGGTCTAAATATAAAGCTCCGATAAACGATTCAAAAATATCACAAAGAAGTGATGGACGCTGCCGCGCGCCGGATTTTTCCTCTCCTTTACCAAGCCGGATGTACCGGTCAAAATGACATTCCTTGGCAAAATCACTGAAGCTGGCCTCACAAACCATTGCAGCTCGCAAACGGGTTAGCTTTCCTTGTGGCATTTCAGGATAACGTTTGTATAGATATTCCGAAACTACTAACTGTAAAACCGCATCCCCTAAAAATTCAATCCGTTCATAGAACTTCAACCCTTGGTGCGGGTGTTCATTAACATAAGATGCTTGAGTGAAGGCTTCGTCCAGTAGTTCGTGCTTGGTAAAATGAATATCAAACATTTCACTTAGATCGTCTTCTAAATCTTTTAACAACTCGATCATTCCTTTCTAAATTTAAACTCAATAATTCTTTTATAGATAAGAATAACTCGGTGACCAAAATACATTCAATCACCGAGTTTCCCATTATTGTATTAAGATTGATGTTCACTAATGTAGTTAACAGCATCGGCAACTGTAGTCAACTTTTCAGCGTCTTCATCGCTGATTTCAGCTCCGAAAGTATCTTCTAATTCTAGTACAAATTCAACGATATCGATTGAATCAGCGTTCAAATCTTCCTTGAAGTTAAGTTTTTCGGTAATTTGATCGGCATCCAACTCAAAACGGTCTGCCAAAATTGCCGCAATTTTGTTAAAAATTTCTTCTTTTGACAATTTACTTGCTCCTTAAATTTGTTATAAATCCTGATAATATTTTAATTGTTTTCCCGAGGCTTGTCCACTTCGTCTTGTTGAATACATTTAACGTGCATGTCAAAGTATTCGGCAAGATTTTTAACTAATTTGGAGTCCACAATTTCGTGAACTTGAATTAAAGCATTTTTTACTTGGTTAGCATTACTAGAGCCGTGCGCCTTCACTACCGGGGCTTTAACCCCTAAGAGTACGGCACCCCCGTGCTTAGAATAGTCCATTTGGTCTTTAATTTGACTAAAGGCGGACTTCAACAGTAAACCGCCCATTTTACCTTTTACGCCACTGTTTAAAATGGTGTCCTTAACCAGTTTAAGCATGGATAGCGCCGTTCCTTCAGTATTTTTTAAAACCGCGTTTCCGGTAAATCCATCGGTTACCACAACGTCAGCCGCACCGTTTAACAATTCCCGGGACTCAACATTGCCGACAAAATTCAAAGAGCTATCGTCATTTAACAACTGATAAGCTTCCTTATGAATCCGATCCCCTTTATCATATTCCGTACCGTTGTTTAAGAGAGCAATCCGGGGATTCGTAATATGCATTACGTTAGCACTATAAAAATTACCTAAAATAGCAAAGTCGTGCAGATTCTTGGCTTTGCTTTCCGCATTGGCACCCACGTCAAGCATGGTGAAATTATCGTGAGGCCTTTGTAAGCTTGGTAACGTGGTGGTCATTCCGGGACGGTCGACCCCTTTAATCCGGCCAATGACGAACAATCCCGCCGCTAACAGCGCTCCGGTATTTCCAGCAGAAAAAATTGCATCCGCATTGCCTTCCTTAACTGCTTGAGCAGCTAAAACCATTGAAGACTGTTTCTTACGTCGAACTGCCCGCACTGGTTCATCTTCCATAGTGATTACTTCGTCAGTATGCACAATTTGGACGTTCCGAAAGTCGTCCATATACTTAGTAATTTCATCTTTTTTCCCGTATAAAATAAATTCCACGTCCGGTAAAGCTTCACGAGCGGCAGCCACTCCTTTAACAATCTGCTCGGGGGCGTTGTCGCCGCCCATTGCATCAACGGCAATTTTCATTTTTACTCTCCTTATGTTTATTATCTAATTTAATTAATCTAATCCTTGCTCAATTTGCATAACTTGGTTCAAATACTTGGCTAAGTTTTGGAAAGCTGGTTGGGATTGCCAATCGGGTTGGTTAACAATCTTAGCAGCTTCAAGTTGGGCAGTTTGTAAGGCACCTAAATCCACCACCGGGTCCCCGACTTTAAATTCTGGAACTCCCGATTGTTGTTGACCAAACAAATCCCCTTGCCCACGCATTTTAAGGTCCGCTTCGGCAATTCGGAAACCGTTATTGGTTTCAACCATGATTTGCATCCGTTGCTTACCCACGGCATTTTTGGGATCGGCAACCAGTAAACAATATGCTTGTTGCTGTCCCCGACCGATCCGTCCTCGCAATTGGTGGAGCTGGGCTAACCCAAACCGGTCCGCATCTTGAATCACCATTAAGGTGGCGTTAGGTACGTCTACGCCCACTTCAATTACCGTGGTCGAGACTAACCCCGCATACTTTCCAGCTTTAAAATCGGCCATAATTTGGTCCTTTTCTGCACCATCCATTTTACCATGCAAGATTCCAATCGCATATCTTTGTCCAAAGAAATCTTTTAGTTCCTCATACAATGTCATGGCATTTTGCAAATCCATGACTTCTGATTCCTCAATTAGCGGTGCCACCACAAAAGCTTGCCGTCCCTTTTTAAATTCGTGTTCCATCAATGCCAGTACTTTATCCCACTCGCCTTTTTTCAACCACTTAGTAACCACTGGCTTGCGACCAGCAGGAAGTTGATCAATAATCGACACGTCCATATCCCCGTAAGCAGTAATGGCTAAGGTACGGGGAATTGGGGTAGCCGTCATCGCCAAGATATCAGGATTAGCTCCTTTTTGGCGCAGCTTTTGCCGCTGGTTCACCCCAAAGCGGTGTTGTTCATCAATGATGGCTAAGCCTAAGTTTTTGAATTCCACATCGTCTTGAATTAAAGCGTGGGTACCAATTACGATGTCAATTTCTCCAGCTTTAACAGCTTCTAAAAGCTCATTGCGTACTTTCTTACGCATTCCGCCAACTAACAGACCAATTTTAACGTCAAAATTGGCAAAAAACTTAATGAGGTTATTAGCGTGTTGCTCAGCAAGGATTTCGGTTGGCGCCATCAAGGCCGCCTGGTGGCCGGAGGTGATGGTGGCGTACATGGCAATTGCCGCCACCACCGTTTTCCCGCTACCTACATCCCCTTGCAACAACCGGTTCATATGCCAAGCTGATTTAAGGTTAGCTAAAATTTCATTGGTAACCCGCTTTTGAGCTCCAGTTAGTTCAAACGGCAACTGTTGGATAAATTCCCGAACTAGTTGGATCTGATAGTCAATTTTAGTTCCTTTTTCCACGCGGTCCCGCGATTTAACCACTTGCAATCCCATTTGAAAAACTAAAAATTCTTCAAACATTGCGGTTCGGCGGGCTTGTTTAGTAATCTGCTCGTCGCCAGGAAAATGCAAAGCTTTAATCATTGCCAAACGATGCATTAACCGGTATTTTTCAATTAAAGCTTCCGGAATCACATCCTGGACTTGCTTAGCATATTCATTCAAAGCTGCCTCCACTAATTGTTGGATTGTCGCTTGTCGAATATGTTTGTTAGCGGGATAGACAGCTTCCATTCCCTGTTCTTCAGTAATTATCTTGATTCCGGTTAAACTTTGCCGGTTAGCATCCCATTTTCCATAGATAGCCACTTCTTGGTTAGCTTCAAGCTGCTTTTTGATCCACGGTTGGTTAAAAAAAGTGACCATCACCGAGCTGTTTTCTACTAATAGCCGAAAATTAACCCGCACCTTATGCCTTCCAAAACGAGCAATGGTCGGTGCAGTAGCCACGATTCCTTGAAAAGTAACTTTCTGTTGATCAGCAACTTCTTGCGGCTTTTTTGCTGCTAAATCTTCGTAACGAAAGGGATAGTAGGTGATCAAGTCTTCAATCGTCTGGATTCCCAGCTCTTGCAGTGCTTGCGCGCGCTTAGGGCCGACTCCTGCCAATACCTGCACTGAATCTGTCAGACTTTTCATTTTTCCTCCACAATGCAAATCGAGGCTGTGACATCAATTACGTTTGTCATAGCCTCTAAAATCTATTTCAGCATTAGCTTAACACTTTTAAATCGCTTAGCCTACTCAACCGAAATTAAAAATGGATATACGGGTTGGTCCCCTTCGTGAATTTCAATTTCAAGGTCTTCGTCAATTGCTAAGATAGCCTGTTCTAATTCACCTGCTTGTTTTTGGTTTGCATCTTTGCCATAAATAATCGTTACAATCTCACTATCTTCATCAAGCATTAACTTAACCATTTCAGTAGTTGCTTCCATGAGGTTTGCAGCGGTATTAACGATTTTGCCATCAATCATGCCCATGTAATCATCTTTGCGGATTTGACGTCCGTCTAACTTAGTATCGCGGACCGCAACCGTTACTTGACCGCTTTTGACGGTATCTAGGTTATCTTCCATTGCACTTGCATTTTCATCAAGTTCCGCTTCGGGATCGAATTCAAGCATTGCCGCCATTCCTTGGGAAATTGTCCGACTGTGAACGATCTTAGTCGGAATTTCAGCAACTTCCACAGCTTGTTCTGCTGCTAAGAAGATGTTTTTGTTGTTAGGTAAAACAATGGCTTGCTTAGCACCCGAATTGTTGATCATTGCAGCAATGTCTGCCGTACTTGGGTTCATGGTTTGCCCACCGCTAATAATGTGGGTAACGCCTAAGCTATTAAACAATTTTGAAATCCCGTCTCCCGAAGAAATCGCGATTACCGCCGTTTCGGGGGCTTCCTTAGGTTCGGGAGCCGTCAACGAGTCGTCTTGTTCAATAATCTCTTCTTGTTGCCAGCGCATATTATCGATCTTGATCTTGGTTAAATCCCCGAATTGTTGTCCCCAGCTTAAAACGTCGCCAGGATGTTCGGTATGCACGTGTACCTTAACCACTTCATCGTCATTAATTACGAGTAAGGAATCCCCTAAGTTCGCAAGGTAGTTGTAGAAGGTGTCGTAATCAAATTCTTGAGAAACTTGGAGTCCCTTACCGATCCGCACCATCATCTGGGTACAGTAACCGTACTTAATATCTTCGGGATTAATTTTTCCTTGCACGCTTTGGTGGTGCTTGGCTTCCACCATTTCATTGATTTCAGTAACGTCTGGTTCATGTTGATATTCGCTGACGTCCTTACCGTTTAAAACATCATTAAAGGCGTCAAAAACAAAAACCAATCCTTGACCACCAGAATCAACTACTCCGACTTCCTTTAAAACCGGGAGCAGTTCCGTAGTCTTTTTCAAAGCTGCTTGCGCTGCGGTATCGATTGCCTGCATTACCTCAGCCAAATTTTCACTCGTTAAAGCAGCTTCGTTACCAGCCTTAGCGGCTTCCCGAACCACCGTTAAGATAGTTCCTTCAGTAGGTTTCATTACCGCTTTATAAGCCGTCTTAGCGCCATTAGCGACCGCATCTGCAAGATCCTTGGCATCTAAGCTTTCCTTACCTTCCACACTTTTAGCAAAGCCGCGGAAAATTTGCGATAAAATAACGCCCGAATTGCCTCGCGCGCCCATTAAAAGTCCTTTCGCTAAGGAACCTGCCAAGTGACCAACTTCTTCACTAGCATCGTTAGCTTCGTACTTTGCACCACTTTCTAACGATAAACTCATGTTAGTTCCGGTGTCTCCATCCGGTACCGGAAAAACGTTTAATGAGTTAATAAAATCCGCATTCATTTTTAAGCGATCAGCACTAGCCTGCACCATCTGATCAAAAACTTCATTAGTAACTAAGGTTTCGATTGCTTCCAATTCTTTATCCTCCCAACCCAACGAACTAATCGCTGAGTGCCTTTACACCCTGAACGAAGACATTCACTGAGTTAGCAGAAATGCCTAGCATTGATTCCAGGTTATATTTTACTTTTGATTGTACGTTTTTTGAAATTTCAGAAATTTTTGTACCATAACCGACAATGATGTATACGTCAATTGCAACCCCATTATCTTCTTGTTTAATTACCACGCCTCGTGCATAATTTTCACGTTTTAAAATTTCATTAATGTTGTCGCGGATTTGATTCTTGCTGGCCATGCCCACTACACCATAGTTATCCGTAGCTGCGCTGCCGACCACCGTCGCGATCACATCGTTTGAAACCTCGATGGTTCCATTTTTTGTTTTAATTTTGACAGCCATCTTCCTGCCTCCTTAGTATCATATATACCAACGATATTTTACCATATCTTATCTAGACGCTAAATACAAGAACCTGCCCCATAAATCGACGTCAATTCCTATTATACTGGGAAATTATGTTCGTGCCAATTCTTAAACAGAAGTGACAGCAACTTTTATTTCGTCACGTTAAAATATCTGTCAAGGATAATTACTTGAAAGTTTCCTATTGCAATATACCGGGCAATGTGATAAATTGTTATGGTAATTGAAATAGATTCTATTGAGATATAGAAGTGACAAAGGAGGGTTTCAACATGGCAAAAGATTTTGTCACCGGTAAGCGCACAAGTTTTGGAAATACTCGCTCACACGCTTTGAACCACAGCCGCCGAAGCTGGAAGCCAAATTTACAAAAGGTTCGCATCTTAGTTGATGGTAAGCCTAAACGCGTTTGGGTTTCTGCTCGAGCTCTAAAATCAGGTAAAGTAACTCGTGTATAACCAAGCACTTAAAAGCTTAAAACAAAAAATGCTCTTAACCGTTAGATAATCATCTAGCTGTTAAGAGCATTTTTTTGTTTTACTTAGTCCTTGCTTTGAATAACCGCAATTAATCCGTTGCTTAAGTAAACGGTAGCCGTACTACCAATAAACTCGTTGCTTACGTAGGCCCGCGCATTGGGCACCATGTGATTATGCAGTTGGTATTTTTCATCATCCAAAGTCAATGCGTCGATGGGCGTTAACGGAATGAATGACAAATATTTAAAACCAGCTTCTTTTTTAATTGTGTGTTTTCCAGAATTGAAAAAGGTAATCCGATTTTGCCGGTCAATCAACGTAATCTGTTCAGCAAATCGCCGAAAGCGCGCTTCTAGCACCATTAATACGTTTGCTAGCAAATGGTCGATCCGCCCGCCGCTAACGCCTAGAATGCGAACCTGTGCGTGATCGTCAATATTTAATACCTTAGCTAGCGCCGCTTCGGTGTCCGTATCATCTTTGATGGGGTTTAATTTAACCACCCTATCAAATCCCGCTGCGACCTTTGCAAACTCTGCTTCGCTCACCGAATCAAAATCGCCAATTGCCAAACTACCTTTAAGCTGTTCATTTACCAAACGTAATGCTCCGCGGTCTACGCCAACCCATTCACCATCTAATTCTTGCCAATTTTCTGGTAAATTTGCCGGGTCGCCGCCGACTAATAGGTTAAATATTTTCATTATTTAGTAAGGTCCTTTAAGGTTTGTACTTGTTTAGTATAATCAGGTGCGTTAAAAATGTATGATCCAGCAACCGCCACATCAACTCCCGCGTCGTACACTTGTTTAACGTTTTGGTCACTAATTCCGCCGTCAATTTCGATGTCAAATTCTAAACCACGTGCTTGGCGTAATGCTGACAAACGTTTAACTTTACTAATCGAACTTTCCAAGAACTTTTGTCCCCCAAATCCTGGGTTAACCGACATGATTAATACTTGATCCACTTCTGGTAAAAGTTCTTCTAATTCAGTTAGCGGTGTGCCTGGATTAACAACGACTTCTGCTTGCGCACCCGCTTGTTTGATTAGTTGGATAGCCCGGGCAATGTGCTGGGTGCTTTCTACGTGCACTCCGATAATGCTAGCACCCGCTTGGGCAAATTGTTCCACGTAATTTTCCGGATTTTGAATCATTAGGTGTACGTCCAACTTAATATCACAGTCTTGTGCCAAGCCCTTAACAGTGTTTAATCCAAAGCTTAAGTTAGGAACAAAACTGCCGTCCATTACATCGACGTGTAAGTAGTCAGCTCCTTGAACCTGTTCAACATCCTTCATTAGATTTGCTGGATCTGCACTTAAAATTGATGGTGCTACTTTAATCATTTCTTCTTCCTCCGATCTTTTTTCTGGTACCCTTTACGTTTATAATCTGGTTTTTGGGACCGTATCAACCCCATGAATTGTTCATAATTAGCGTAACGACTAGCCAAAATTTCTCCATTTTCTACAGCAGCTTTCACCGCGCATCCTGGTTCGTTAAGGTGTAAGCATTCGCGAAAACGACAATTTTGGCCGATTTGCTTTATCTCCAGAAAGCATTCTTTAAGTTCCGTATCCGCCATTTCAAAAACCGCATAAGAGGAAAAACCTGGCGTATCCGCAACTAATCCTCCGTCAATGTTCATTAACGAAACTTTCCGCGTTGTATGCTTTCCTCGATTTAGTGCCTGAGAAACTTCACCGGTCTGGATGTTCAAATCCGGATCAATTCGGTTTAACAACGTCGACTTACCAGCTCCAGTTTGTCCCATAAAAATAGTTAATCGCTCAGCAAAAAGTTTGCGCAACGCCTTCACATCGGCATCGTCTTTTTGGCGAACAGGAAAAACTACTTGATAACCAATTTTTTGGTAATAGTCGGCAATTTGTTTTAAATCTTGGTAAGCCTCGTTATCCAATAAATCCGTTTTGGAAAAATAGATCACTGCGCTAATCTTTTTTTCGGCAAGTGCCACTAGTTGCCGATCCAGTAAATTAGCTGAGAAATCCGGCTGGGTAGCTGCCGTAACCACTACCGCTTGGTCAATGTTGGCTAACGGCGGGCGTACTAATTCGTTTTTCCGGGGGTGAATGCTAGTGATGTAGCCAGTTTGGTCCGAATTTTCTTTGAAATCGACCACATCTCCCACCAACGGTTTAGTTTGTTGGTTACGAAAATTCCCCCGTGCCCGGGTGCGAATCACTTCGTGTTGCTCAGTTAGCACATCATAAAATCCTGCTAACAATTGTATAATTTGTCCAGTATGCATGCACTTCTCCATCTATTTAGCGATCGTAAACGTAATCGTTGTCAAGCGCGGGACGACTACCTGACCAGCAACCACATCTTGTGAAATAATGCGGTTGTTGTCAAAACGATTAGTAACCACCTCTTTTTTCTTAATGGTGAATCCCTTAGCTTCTAGTTGCCGCTTAGTGCTTGGATAATCACTGCCTACATAGTTATCCACATCAAAGCTATTTGGTCCCTTACTAATCACCACGTTGACCTTAATTCCTTCTTGAACAGCTTTACCATTCTCAGGTAAGGTCTTAACCACCTTATTATAACCGGTTTTATCATCAGCGACCTTAGTTATTTTACCCACTCCAAGATTTTCCTTAGATAATTTGGTCGTTGCTTGATTTTGCGTCAAACCATGCAAATTGGGAACCCTAACCATTTGCGGGCTGCTTAACTTAAAGGCAATTAAAATTCCCAAAATGAAGGCCAAGATGGCAAACGCCATAAACGCCGCCCGCCTGCGCAGCGGGTGCCGATGTTTAGGTCGGTGCATTTCCTCTGTTTTTGCTGCGGGCTGGTGATTTTTCTTAATAGATTTAAGTTTCTCGTTTACCTGCATCTTAATTGAGCGGGTCTGTTCGCTATCCGGTTCATCCAATTGGCGGTTAATCGCCTTTTGGTCTAAAACAATGGTGTGCTCAGTTAAAGAATCCTCTACGAACTTGCTTTCTTGTGCACGTTGCGGACTTAGGGTCGTTTTTAAATCAAGTGCCATTTCAGCAACGTTTTTGTAGCGATCCGTCGGGTTCTTGGCAGTTGCTTTAAGCACCACGTTTTCCAACGCTTGTGGAATTTGGTGATTAAAATCAGTTACTAACGGTAATTGATCTTGATAATGTTTAATAGCAATTGATACCGCCGTCTCACCTTCAAACGGGACCTTTCCAGTTAGCATTTCAAAAAGAATAATTCCTAATGAATAAATGTCCGACTGTTGCGTAGCCACGTGCCCGCGGACTTGTTCCGGCGAGAGGTACTGTACTGAACCAATCACCGTGTTGGTTCGGGTAAAACTACTTTGCTGGTTGGCAATTGCAATTCCAAAATCGGTAATTTTAGCATTCCCATGTTTATCAATCAGCACGTTTTGCGGTTTTAAATCCCGATGAATAATCCCATGCCGGTGGGCCGCTTGCACTCCGCACAAGATCTGCCCCATTAAATTGACCACTTGTGGAAGCGGAAGCGGAAACTCATCTTTGATATATCGTTTTAAATCTTTTCCTTCTACGTACTCCATTACGAGATAATTCATCCCGTGCTCTTCACCAATGTCATAAACACTAACGATGTTGGGGTGAACCAGCTCGGTAGCCGACAATGCTTCTCGTTGGAAGCGGCGTACAGCCGAAGCATCGTCTTGCATATCAAAACGGACTAGCTTAACCGCCACGTCCCGGTCTAAAATCAAATCGTGAGCTAGATAAACGCTAGCCATGCCACCTTCACCAACGGGGCGAATAATCTTATAACGTCCGTTTAGCGTTTGATTCGGGGTCATCAGCTCGCCCCCATTTCTGTTTCCACAATCAACACCGTCACGTTATCAAAACCGCCGGCGTGGTTAGCCAAATCAACCAGCTTACGCGTTTTGGCTTCGAGACTTTGTTGGTCTCCCAAGATTTGTTGGATTACATCATTACGAACTAAGTTAGTTAACCCATCCGTGCAGAGTAATAAAATATCACCAGCCGCCACGTTAAATACCTTGATTTCCGCTTCGGCTTGCTCAGAAATACCAAGCGTTTTGGTAATCACGTTTTTTTGCGGGTGGTTGCGGGCTTCCTCTGGAGTAATCCGGCCAGTTTTTAGCAATTCATTTACTAACGAATGGTCGGTTGATAATTGACGTAATCCGGCCTGCTGATTATATATGTAACAACGACTGTCGCCTAGATTTGCTACGACCACTTGATCATTAATAAATAACGCCAAAACAATGGTAGTTCCCATACCATTTAAATTTTTGTAGTGCTTAGAAGCTTGTAGAATCTTACGGTTTTCAATTGCCAACTGGTGGGTTAACCAGTTTTTGGCGTCTTCAACGGTGTTGATGTCGGAGGTCTCAAATAAATAACCAATGTGGGAAACCGCCATCTCAGAAGCAATGTCACCGCCCCGATTACCGCCAACGCCATCAGCGACGATCGTTAAAATCGATTCTGAATCACTTTTAAAAATCCCCACGTAGTCTTGGTTTGTTTTGCGGACTTTCCCTTTGTCCGATAGGTACGCATATTTCATATCTATCAATCACTTCACTTTTTTCATATTCGCAATGAAGAAACCATCTGATCCAAAATCATCCGGGTAAATATTTAGGCTCAGATCAGTGCGGTCTGCTTTAACTTTTTTATCCGTCTGCGTTTTTAATAGTTCAAATTCTGGGTGCTGGGTTAAAAACTCATCGATTGTCATCTGATTTTCCTTACGGAGCATTGTGCAAGTGCTATAAGTAAGAATTCCGCCCACCTTAAGCATCGACGCTACGTTATCTAAAATGTCCAACTGGACGCGGTGTAAATCGCTGCTATCCTTTTTGCTCTTAAGGTACCGCGTTTCAGGCTTTCGGCGTAATAAACCGATTCCCGAGCACGGGGCGTCAACCAAAATACGATCAAATTCTTCCTTTAATTCTGGACAAGGAGTCGTGGCATCGTGGACTTCCGTAACGATGTTCGTTAAATGCATCCGCCGTGCATTTTGTTGAATTAGCCGGGTACGGGATTCATAAATATCCCAAGCAATTACTTGTCCATCAGGTCCCACTTTTTGGGCCAACTGGGTTGTCTTACCCCCTGGTGCTGCGCAAGCATCTAAGACTTTTTGTCCCGTTGCTAATTGCATGGTTTCACCAACTAACATTGCCGACTCATCCTGTGCAATCACCTCGCCAGCTTGAAAACTAGCGGACTGCGCCAGTCCAGGACCATTTTGTAAACGTAATCCGTCCGTTGCTAATAAACTTTCTTGAACGTCATATTCTTCGGATAGGCTTTGGCGAATTGCCGCCGTCGAACGTTGAATAGGGTTCATCCTGACACTTAAATGAGCTGGCCGATTAATACTATCTAGTATCTTCCGGCACTTATTTTCTCCTAATTCATACAATAATTGGTCCACAATCCACGAAGCAACGCTATATTCGGTTGCTAATCGCTGGGTTAAATCCGGAATGCTGTCTAAACTTGGGGTTCCTTGACGTTGATAAGAACGTAACACCCCGGTTACCATCTTACGAACACCGTCGCTTCCCCGCCGTTTAGCAATTTCAATGGTTTCATTAAAGATGGCAAAGGTGGGGACCCGATCCAAAAATTCCATTTGAAAAATGGCCGTACGTAATAAGTTGATTACCCACCGCGGGGTCTGTTCTGGTCGCTGCAAGAAATTTGCTAAATAAAAATCAATGGTCAAGCGGTGTTGTAAAACACCATAAACCAATTCGGTCAGTAAATGCTTATCGACTTCTGATAAGTCTGCATCCTGGATCACCTGGTTTAACTCTAAATTTGAATAGGCGCCTTCGTCAATACTTTCTAAAGCGTCAACCGCTAAATCGCGGGGGTTATTTTTCAATTCCGTCATTGTCTATAATTTGCTTTCCGGGGTGTAAATTATCGCCAACCCCATTTAAATAATCTGTAATGGACATCTTTTGTTTTCCAGCTGGTTGTAATTCTAAAATGCTGATTACACCATGGTCACCAGTGGCCACAAGCAATTCATGCTTGGTCTTTTCAACCACCTGGCCAGGTGCTAAATCAGTACTTTGATCAACGACCGCCGTCTTCCACAGCTTGGTCCGCTGTCCTTCCATGATCACGTAAGCAACTGGGAAAGGTCGCAATCCGCGAACCTTAGCGTCTACTAAACGTGCTGGTAAATTGATATCAACCGCTTCTTGTTCAGGGGCAATGTTAGGTGAAAAGCTAACCTGTTCTTCATCCTGCGCTACCGGCGTGATTTCTCCGTTTATTAACTTAGGTAAGGTTTCCAGAAGCGTATCCCGGCCTAAAATACTTAATTTTTCAAACATGCTGCCAACGTCATCTTGGTCGGTAATTGGCATTTTAGCTTGGGCAAGCATATCCCCGGCGTCCATTTTCTTAACCATGTAAATAATGGTGACCCCAGTTTCTGCATCCCCATTCATGATTGCGTAATGTACGGGTGCTCCTCCCCGATATTTAGGTAATAACGAAGCATGCACGTTGATTGCCGCAATTTTAACCGAGTTAATTAATTTCATCGGTAAAAATTGACCAAAGGCTGCCGTCACGATAAGATCCGCGTTTAAATTAATTAACTCCTCCATTTCCGGACTGCCACTAAGTTTCTCCGGTTGATAAACCTTAATATCGTGCTTAGTTGCTACTTGTTTAACCGGACTTGGTGTAAGAACGTGCTTTCTACCAACTCGGCGATCGGGCTGGGTGACCACCCCAATTACGTTGTAATCCGGATGGTCAATTAAACTTTGTAAAATGGGCGCCGAAAATTGGGGCGTTCCCATGAAAATAATTGATTTCATTAAAAAACCTACTTTCTATGCTTACATAAAGTTTTGCGGATCGGCATCAATTGTGATTCGGACCCCGTGTCGAAACTTTTCTTGTGATTCATTTAGCACCTTTAACAAGGCGTCATGGAGTCGTGGCTCCTTTTGGTACTTAATTAAAATCTGGTAATAATATTTTTGCTTGATTTTAGAAACCGATTTAGGCGTAGGCCCTAAAACAATTGCTTGCGAGCTTAACTGGGGTTGAATTTTATTTAACACTTCGTACGCATTTTTTTGCGCAGTAGCTTCGTCGGAAGCCGCAACGTTGATTAAAACCGTAAAGTAATACGGAGGGTATTTCCCTAGGTGGCGCAGATACATTTCTTTTTGAAAGAAGTCTTCATAGTCCTGTTTTTGCGCCAACTTAATCGCGTAATGGTCCGGATTAAAGGTCTGGATAAGAACTTCACCAGCTTTTTGCGCCCGTCCGGCTCGTCCAGCAACCTGTGTCAACAATTGAAAAGTTCGTTCACTGGCTCTTAAATCCGGCAGTTCTAAGGAAGTATCCGCATTCAAAACCCCTACAAGAGTTACCTCAGGGAAATCTAACCCCTTTGCAATCATTTGGGTTCCTAAAAGGATGTCTGCGTCATGGTTACCAAAACAAGCCAGTAGCCGTTCGTGAGCCCCTTTTCGCCGAGTGGTGTCCACGTCCATTCGTAAGACCCGTGCTTGCGGTAAGATCTGTTGCAGCTGTTGCTCAACTTTTTGGGTTCCCGTACCAAAGAACCGAATTTTGTCACTACCGCAATTTTGACATTTTCGCGGAATCGGTTCTTCATGCCCACAGTAATGACACTGCATCGAGTGAGTATCCAGATGCATGGTTAGCGAAACATCACAATTAGGACATTTCAATACAAATCCACAATCACGGCACATCACAAATGACGAAAATCCCCGTCGGTTTAGCATTAAAACTACTTGTTCATGCTTTAGGAGTCGTTCTTGAATCGCGTTAACCATGGGTGCCGAAAAATTCTCGTTAAACCCGTCGCCCAGGTGCCGCCGCATATCAATTACCCTTATTGCTGGCAAGGCCTGTTGGTTAGCGCGTTTATGAATCTGGATAAAGTCATAAACCCCCCGTTCTGCGCGCGCCCGACTTTCCAGCGCTGGAGTCGCACTACCTAAAACCACCGGGCAATTAGCATTTTGCGCCCGATAAATGGCAACGTCACGCGCATGGTATCGCGGAGCATCGGTTTGCTTATATGTTTCGGAGTGCTCTTCATCCATAATAATAATACCAAGATTATGCAGGGGTGCAAACACCGCAGAACGCGCACCCACCACTACTTTGACCTCGTTACGCATAATTCGGCGCCATTCATCAAATTTTTCGCCATCAGAAAGTGCGCTATGCAAGACCGCCACTTGGTCGCCAAACCGCGCCCGGACGCGGTTAACCATCAAAGGAGTTAGCGAAATTTCTGGAACCATTAAGATTGCGGTCCTGCCTTGGTTGAGCACCTGGGAAATGCTTTGTAAATAGACTTCCGTTTTTCCTGAGCCAGTTACTCCCTCTAACAGAATTGGCTTAGCACGACGGTTTTGAACAGCATCCGAAATTTTTTTAAAGGCGGAGGCTTGTTCATCATTCAAGTTGAGCTCTTGGTCGGTTTGCAGATCACTTTGCGCAAACGGGTCCCGGTACTGTTCTACTAAGTCACGCTTTAACCACCCTTGCTCTACCGCGTGGTCAACCGTTCCGCGACTAATTTGATAATCCTTGATTAAGGAAGCTTGACTAAGGCCTTCTTTAACGCTTATTTCTGGTATTAACTGCAATAGTTTCAACTGTTGACGGGCGTTAGGTCGCACCGTCTTGGTAATTTGAGTGATTTGTTCGGCATCCACTAGCGGCCAAATCCAGTTAATCATCTTTTTTCTAGCAGAATTTTCGGTGGCGTACTCTAAAGTAACGCTACCGTCCTTAACCCACTGGTTTAATTGACGCTGTTGCGGATAATCAAGCTCGTTAACCTTTAAATCGACGACCTGCTGCTCGCCCAATACTTCAACAACCCTTTGTGGATCAATTCGTTGACGATTGACTTTCACAAACCGTTTTGTATTAATTTTAACCAAATTAGGCAACATTGCATTCAAACAGGTCACCCTAAAGGAAAAGGTTTTATCCGCCAACCATGCTGATAAATCAATTAATTCCTGATTTAAGAAAGGCTCTGGTTCGAGAAGTGAAATAATATTTTTTAATTCCATCGGGGAACCTTGCCGATTTTCTCCAATCACAAACCCTTGGACCGGTCGTCCCGCTTGACCAAAGGGAACGATTACGCGTGAACCGATTTTAATGTCATTTTCAATTGCCGCGTCTGCTCGGTAAGTAAATGGTGTGTTCGTTTGCAGAGCTGGTACGTTGACGATGACATCAAACTTTTTTGTCATTCCCTAATCCCCTTTACTTCAATTCTTCGCTAACAATTTTTAAAATTGCTTCTGCAATCTTTACTTTAGATTGTTTGGCAATCACCTTAGCTCTTCGATCCGGACGTAAAATGGTTACGGCATTATCGTCAACGTTAAAACCAATCTCGGGGTTGCCCACGTCGTTAGCCACCACCATATTCAGACCTTTTCGCTGCATTTTTCCCGTAGCATTTTCTAGTAGATCATCCGTCTCCGCCGCAAAACCCACGACATATTTTAACCGGTCCGGTCGGTCCAACGTAGCTAAAATATCTGGGTTTTCGACTAGTTCAAGTTGTAAGCCATTTTTAAAATCATGTTTCTTCAACTTATGCGTGCTAACTTTAGCAACTCGATAATCAGAAACCGCAGCTGCCATAATTAACACATCCGCATTTTTGAGCTCTTGATCTAAAGCTGCTTTTAACTCCGCTACGTCTTCAATATCAATTCTTTTAATTTTAGAATGGGTGTCAAGGCTTAAGTTAGTTGGTCCAGTGATTAAAGTCACTGTCGCTCCAGCTGCCGCAGCTTGTTGTGCAAGTGCAAAACCCATTTTTCCCGATGAACGGTTGCCAATGAAACGGACCGGATCAATTGCTTCGCGGGTTCCTCCAGCAGTGACCACCACCTTATAGCCTGCCAACTGCTGGCTACTACTAACTGGTTGACTTATAAACTGATTAACCACTTCCGCCGATGGAAAACGGCCCTTTCCGGAGTAGCCTTCCGCCAGTTCTCCCACTACGGGCTCTAGTATTTCTACCCCATCCGCCTTGAGCTGGGTCAGGTTACGTTGAACCGCTGGATTTTGCCACATGTTAACGTTCATCGCCGGCAGAACCCTTTTCTTAGCTGAAGACGCAAGTACTACCGTAGACGCAAAATCGTCCGCAATTCCAAGTGCCATTTTTGCAATAAAGTTTGCCGTTGCCGGAGCCACCACGACTTGATCCGCCCAGTCAGCTAATGCTACGTGAGCAACTGGCTTTCCCAGATCCGATTTAAAATCATCATAAACCGGTTCGTTGATTAACGTGGCAAACGTCAATGGGGTGACGAACTCTTCAGCCATCTTAGTCATAACAACTTTTACTGCGTTACCAGCCTTCACCTGGTATCGAACCGCCTCAACCACCTTATATTCGGCAATTCCGCCGGTAATTACAAATAATATTTTCATTGGCAAACACCTTCCTAGTTTTATATTCTACCAGTCTCCTGTACCTAATCCCATCTAAAATAATGGAATGACAATCACGTAAAAAAGCTAGAAAAAATCATTTCAGATTTTTCCTAGCCTCGCTTTACTCTTAGTATCGTTTGGTAGATTTTCCAGTGACGGGTTCTACTTAACCTTAAGTACTAATTATAGGTCTTTTTCGTTAGGATCAATAACTACGTCGCCCGCAACAATTTCTTCTAAAGCTTTCCCAACGTTTTTATGAGAACTATAGTGGTCAAGTAATTCTGGTGCACCCTCATCTAATTGGTGTGCGCGTTTGCTTGCTAACATAATTAATGAATAACGAGAATCAACTCGTTCAAGCAGTTTATCAACTGAAGGATATAAAATCATTTTACAACTCTCCTAACATTTCTTGGTATTCAGGGTAAACGCGTGAAACGCGTAAATGTTCTCCCTTAATAATGTTTTTAATTGATTCAACGGCATTTTCGACCTTATCATTAACGATTGCATAATCATAATCATGCATCGTTTTAATTTCATCGACCGCCTTTTCCATTCGTTTATTAATCGTTTCAATGTCTTCGGTTCCCCGATTAATAATCCGTTGTTTTAATTCCATCAAATCTGGCGGCGTTAAAAACAAAAAGACGCCGTCCGGCATTTTTTCACGGACTTGACGAGCTCCGTTAACTTCAATTTCTAAAAAAACGTCCCGACCAGAGTCTAAAGTCTGGTTGACATATTTTAACGGGGTGCCGTAGTAATTGTCAACATATTTGGCATACTCTAGCATTTGACCTTCTTCGATGTTTTTCTCAAATTCAGCTTTAGAAACAAAGTAATAATCCTCGCCATTAACTTCACCTTCACGAGGTTTTCTAGTAGTCATTGACACTGAATATTGGAAATCATTTCCACCTTGATCAAAGATTGCTTTTCTAACCGTTCCCTTACCTACACCGGAAGGTCCCGAAAGAACAATCAACATTCCTCTTTTCGCCATTTCCAAACTCCCTCAAATATATGTATGTAATTACTATTTTGCACTTTTTTTACTTATTTTTCAACTGTATTCCGCATGTCAAGGCAAAGTAATTCCGCTTTTGAGCACCTTTATTTAAAACCACTTGCAAAACTGAACGTTTGTTCGTATAATAAAAACACAAACAAACGTTCGATGGAGGCAATTATGGAAAGTCGTAAACTAAGTCCGCTTAAATTATTTAACTTTTCGCTCGCAGCAATTCGTAGTACTTATGAAAGTTTATTCGTGGTTCCTGAAGACCGCGGACTTAACATTGTTGACCAAGCGATGTCCTTAACTCAAATCAACGATACGATTGCGTTTGCTATCCAAAACCAAGTTCCCGTTCAGATGCAAATCAATTTAACGGCTTCGCGGGTGGTCGAGCTACGTGGCCACCTATTATTAAACCGTTCGGGAAGGCTTTGTATTCAAGACCAAAATTCAAATACCACCCAGACATTAGAAGATGCAGAAATTCGCAGCATCGCGCTAATATAATATTTTCTTTTGCAAGTTCAACGTAGCTTGTAACCCCATCCATTATTTGTCGTAGTAGGAGCACGAAAATCATTAAAAATCGCGACTGAGAAAAACTAAAAATCGACCATCATGGACTAGGCTCTGTCAAGTTGACAGACAAAATAATATAAAATTAGGTAGCTTATTAAACGGCTTCATTCCAGTATTCATCAGGAATGAGGCCATTTCTTGTTGTTGATTAAAATATTCAATTCCATTTTTAACTAACTTAATTAGCACTTGATAGGATTTAAGGATCCTATGTCGTTCCAGCCAACGTAGTTTAAATTCAATTATAAAAGCTAAATTTTTCTAATGCTGTGTACTTAAATCTAGACATTCAAAAATCCCTCCATGACTGTCAAATGAAATATCATAATTCATCTGACAGTCATGGAGGGATTATTACATTATGCCAAATCCAAGCATGATGATTAGTTTCTTAGTTAATGCTCAAAAATTACCAAACTTTTATCCCACGCTCACTTTTTACGTATCTTATTACTCAGGCTTGTTCGTGTTCCATCTGCAACAGCTCGCGTGCGTGCTCTAAACTCAATTCAGTTAGGTCTACCCCAGCTAACATTTTAGCGATTTCATTAACCCGCCCCTCATCATCAAGAGCGGTTAAATTAGTCATCGTCCGTCCCTTAACCACTTTTTTAGCCACGTGCAACTGGTAGTCTGCCCGGGCAGCTACTTGTGGAAGGTGGGAAATACATAATACTTGCGAGTGATTCGAAATTTCATGAATTTTATCCGCAATTGCCTGAGCTACTCGACCACTGACTCCGGTGTCAACCTCGTCAAAAATAATGCTGGTAACCCCCTCATTGCGAGCAAAAATAGTTTTCAAAGCTAACATGATCCGTGAAAGCTCCCCACCAGACGCAATTTTTGCCAATGGTTTCAAGTCTTCACCAGGATTGGGTTGGATTAAAAATTCAACGTTATCAAGTCCGTCGAGTTCCGGAACCTTTTTAGAATTGAACTGTACCTTAAACTGTGTTTTTTCCATGTACAATCCCGCCAACTGATCCCGAACTGCTTGTTCTAGTTTCAAAGCCATTTTCTGGCGTAAATTGGTTAACTGCGTACCTAATTGCTTGGTTTCTTGCAAACGTTTTTCCACTTCCACAGCCAAATCATCTAGATTTTGGCCCGCCCCAGTCATTTCTGCCAATTCATTTTCAATTCTCGATAAGTATTTCAGAATTTCAGTAATCGAATTGCCGTACTTCTTTTTTAACTGCCGGATTGTTTCTAACCGTTGTTCGACTTCATCCAGTTCAGCAGGGTTCCATTCCATCGAGTCAATCGCCGAGCGAACTCGATTAGTAACATCTTCTAAAGAATAGTAGGCATTTTGAACCTCATCGGCAATCTGCTCGTATTCTTCATCATAGTCAGCAATTCCTTGCATTTCTTGCATTACGTTTCCAATTTGGTCGGTTGCAGAAACTCCTTCTTCACTTTCCAAAACTTGAAAACTAGTTGCTAACGCATCTGAAATACTTTGAAAATTAACCAACTGATCACGCCGCTTTTCTAACTCTTCATATTCACCTTCGATAAGATTTGCAGCCTTAATTTCATCAACTTGAAACTGCAGCATATCTACCCGCTGATTCCATTCATGTTCATTTTTTAGACTTTGGTTTAAACGCCGATTTAATTTAGTGTACGCCTTAAAAGCAGCTTGGTACCGTTGCTTGGTGTCGGCTACCGCAGCGTAATCAAACTGTTCTAACAAGCGTAAATGCTTATCGCTATCCATCAATTCTTGGTGTTCATTTTGTCCGTGAATATCAATTAAAGTTTGCCCAATCTTTTTTAGACTGTTCAAATTAACGATGGTTCCGTTAACTCGACAAACGCTACGCCCCGTCTTAAGTAATTCCCTAGTAATCACGAGGTCGTTAGTCGGTTCAATTCCTAATTCTTCTAAAACCGTCTTAGTATTGGCAATTTCAGCAATATCAAAAACGCCTTGCAAGACGGCCTTATCCGTGCCAGTTCGTACAAAGTCTACGGATCCGCGACCCCCAGCTAGCAGTCCGACGGCATCAATGATAATCGATTTTCCGGCACCGGTTTCCCCAGTTAATACGGTCATCCCTTGCCGAAAACTAGCATCTAGTTTTTCGATAATTGCAAAATCCTTGATTGATAATTCCAATAACATGATAATCTCTCCTAGGTATAGGCTATCGCTTTGGTGATCCTTTTTCTTAACTGTATAGCGCGCTCATTGTCTTTGCAAACTACCAGCACTCCGTCATCATCAGCAATCACAGCAAACACAAAACTGTAGTTAACTTGCTTCAAAGTTGCCGCAACGCTGGGACCGTTCCCGGGCTTTAAATCGATGTAAACTAATTGGTCTTGTGCCTTGATCGTAATTAAAGACGTCGCTAGTAAATTAAAGAAACGCTGTTCAATTTGTGAACTATCCGTCTTTGGTAACGCATAGCGAAGACGGCCATCCACCGTGGCGACCTTAACTAGCTGCAATTCCTTTATGTCACGAGAAATTGTTGCTTGGGTAACTTGAATTCCTTGCTTTTGCAGAATTTCAACAATATCTTCTTGGCGCCCAACCTGATGATTATTGATGATTTGTTTAATGAGGGCGTGTCGTTGATTTTTACGCATTATCTCACCTACGAATTTAAATTAGAATATGCTCGATCAATTACTTCATTAATATTTACCTTCGAACTAATGCTGCCTAATTCAGCATCCGCACTAGATAGCCATGCTAAGAACTCAATATTACCTTCGCCACCCTTGATTGGCGAATAATCTAGCCCCAATACGTCGAACCCTTCCGCATTAGCCATGGTCAAAACATTCTTAAGCACTTCTTCATGCACTTTACGATCCCGGACGATTCCATGTTTACCAACCTTTTCACGCCCTGCTTCGAATTGTGGCTTGATCAAGCTAACTACCGAGCCTCCAGTTTTTAAAATCTGTTTAAGGACCGGTAAAATTAGTTTTAAGGAAATGAAGGAAACGTCAATAGAGGCAAATTCTGGTTGACCACTGGTAAAGTCTGCTAACTTACTATAGCGAAAATTAGTATTTTCCATCACTACTACTCGGGGGTCTTCCCGTAATTTCCAAACCAGCTGGTTAGTTCCTACATCAAGGGCATAACTTAATTTAGCACCATTTTGGAGTATTACATCGGTAAAACCGCCTGTAGAAGAGCCAATGTCTAAAACTACCAGTCCACTCACGTCAATGTCAAAAACATCTAGGGCCTTAGCAAGTTTTAAACCACCCCGGCTCACGTAGGGCATCGGTTTTCCCTTTAAGTGTAATTTAGTGTTCGGGTCAATTTTAACCCCTGGTTTATCCAACCGTTCTTCATTATCTCCTAGAATTTCACCAGCCATCACTGCTCGTTTGGCCTTTTCGCGGGTGTCAAATAACCCTTGCTTAACTAATAAAACATCTACTCGTTCTTTTGCCATTACCTTGTCTCCATTATTTTAAATACGCTAAAAAACCGCGAAGCAGTGAAACTTCGTAACCCCGTTCAACTAAGGGGATCAACGCCTCTTCGCATGCATTAAGAACCGTCGATAACCGTTCTTTTGCAGAATCCAGTCCTAATAAATTAACGTACGTGTTTTTATTTAGCGCTTGATCCTTACCAGCCGTTTTGCCTAGTTCAACACTACTTTCCGTTACGTCAATGATATCATCATGAATTTGGAAAGCTAAGCCAAAATTTTGTACAAACCGTAATATTGCCGTAGCCACCGTGGTTTCGCACTTAGCAATATGTAAAGCTGCTTTAGCTGGAAAAATCAACATTTGTCCCGTTTTTAATTCGTGCAATTTTTTTAATTGCTCAATTGTATAGCGTTGGTGATTGCCTTCAATGTCTTGTAGCTGCCCAGCAATCATCCCTTCTGGTCCCGCTGCCTGCGCCAAGTCACCAATCACTGTGGCTTTGACTTCAGCTGTAAACCCAGTCGCTGCTAACCATTGAAAAGCAATCGTTAATAGGGCGTCCCCCGTCAAAATTGCTTCCGCTTCCCCGAATTGTTTATGACTAGTTGGACGGCCTCGTCGAAGATCATCATTGTCCATCGCCGGTAAATCGTCGTGAATCAACGAATAGGTGTGTACGGCTTCTAACGCGACTGCGACCGTTAACACATCGGGATTGATGGGCTCTCCCAGCGCCTCTAAAATGGCTAGTAATATTAACGGACGGACGCGCTTGCCTCCAGCGTTGAACGAATACGCCATCATCCGCGCCAGCTGGGGTTGGTGTTTTTCAACCTTCTCCATCAGTTCTGCAAAATGATCGTTGATTAATGGTGTACTTCTTCGAACAAACTCGTTGAATTCTTTATTCATTAGTTTCATCTGTTTCTAAATCAAGATCACTTTCTTCACCATTGTCTTTCATCACTTTGGTAAGTGTCTTTTCAGCATTTTTCAGAGTATCTTGTAATTGTGAACTCAATTGAATTCCTTTTTGAAATTCACTCAATGCTTTTTCAAGAGGGATATCACCCTGTTCGAGGTTATTTACTACATCTTGTAATTCTTGTAAATTTTCTTCAAACGTTTTTTCTTTTTCCATTATTTTTCCTCGTTATTAATTGTTTTAATTATGGCATCAGCACTGCCGTCGCTAAAGTTCAACTTAATTGCGTCATTAACGGATAACTTTTCTACGGAATTAACCACTTGTTCGTCTTTAGTAACGTAAGTATATCCTCGACTCATAATCCGTAAGGGACTAAGGTTATCTAAAGCCGCAACTAATTTTTGCATTTGTGTTTGTGATTGGGTAAATCGCCTAGTAATTACGCTAAGCAATTGTTCCCGCAAATATCCCACCTTTTGCGTAGCTAAGTCAACCTGATTTTGCGGATTGTTTACTAACAAGCGGTGCTGTAATTTAACTAATTCTGCAGAACGGTCAGCTAAATACTGTTTCTGTGCATTACGTAACCGCTCCGTTAATTGATCAACGTTTTGTACGTAGCCTTCATAAAGTCGCTGAGGTTCTTGAAAAATATACGAATTTTCTAATTGACGCGCTTGTTGTTGCTTAATTTTCAATATATTTTTGAAAGCGTTGATAACTCTTAGCTCCGTTTTTTGTAAATCTGTCAAAACATCCGTCAAAACTGGGGTCGCCAGTTCCGCCGCCGCAGTTGGGGTTGCCGCGCGAACGTCGGCAACTAAATCAGCAATCGTCGTGTCCGTTTCGTGACCTACCGATGAAATTGTCGGGATTCGGCTTTCAAAAATTGCCCGTGCCACTACTTCTTCATTAAAGGGCCACAAATCTTCAATTGAACCTCCGCCCCGACCCAAAATGATGGTATCAAAATCGGGTAAAGTGTTAATGAATTTAATTTGGGCGGCAATATTAGGAGCAGCTTCGTCACCTTGCACCGCTACAGGAAAAAGCACTAGCTGTACAATCGGATAACGGCGCTTTACCGTAGTAATAATATCGCGAATTACCGCTCCCGAACGACTGGTCACTACCGCAATTTTTTTCGGAAATCGGGGAATTGCCTGTTTAGGGGCCTTAAATAAGCCTTCCTTATCTAGTTTAGCCTTCAACTGCTCGTAAGCTTGATATAAAGCGCCCACACCGTCCGGTTGCATTGAATCGACGTACAATTGATAACTGCCGTTTCCGGGATAGACGCTAATCCGACCGCTCACAATAACGCGCATTCCTTCTTCAGGTTGAAATTTAACCTTCGCAAAAGCCGACTTAAACATAATTACGTTAATTTTAGCCTGTTCGTCTTTAATACTAAAATATTGGTGGCCGTTAACGCGCAAACGGAAATTAGAAATTTCACCAACCACGTAAACCCGATGCAAATATGGATCAACGTCAAATTTTCGTTTGATATATTGAGTTAACGCCGAAACCGTTAAATATTGATCATTTGTCATTAAATACTCCACTTTGTCAAATCAGTTGTTTGCCTCATTAGCATGGTAATGGTCATTGGACCAACCCCTTTCGGGACCGGGGTAATAAACGAAGCTTTTGGAGATACCTCCGCAAAATCAACATCACCAGTTAATTTGCCATTTTGATCCCGGTTCATCCCTACGTCGATTACTACGGCGCCATCCTTTACTTGGTCAGCTTTGATAAAGTGCGCAATACCCGTAGCTACAACTAAAATATCGGCTTGCTTGGTTAGTTCGCTTAAATTTTTAGTATGACTATGTGCTACCGTTACCGTTGCGTTAGCGTTTAGTAACAATGCAGCCATTGGCTTACCGACGATCATGCTCCGTCCAATCACCACGGCTTTCTTACCTTCTGGATTAATGTTGTATTTATGCAGCATTTGCATAATTCCTCGGGGGGTACAAGCCACCGGGGTACAATCAGTTTTATTTTGTAAAAGCCGCCCCATATTCACCGGATGAAAACCGTCTGCATCTTTTCGCGGATCAATTGCTAACGTCACCTTAAATTCATCGATTTGTGGCGGCAGTGGCATCTGAACCAAAATTGCGTGAACCGAGGTATCGCGGTTTAAGCGGTCAATTTCTTTTAATAATGTTGCTTCCGTTACGCTACTTGGAAATTGGCAAACCGTCGATTGGATTCCAAGCTTTTCCGCCCGTCTTTTTTTATTACGAACGTAAATGTGGCTAGCTGGATCATCACCCACTAGTACCACTGCTAAATGCGGAACGATTCCCCGTTCCTTTAATTGCATAACTTCTGCCTTAGTCTGTAAGTCGATTTCAGCCGCTAAGGCTTTCCCATCAATGATTTGTCCCAAGCACAACGCCTCCAGTTTTGAATAATTACACACTTTAAATGATAACACATGACCTCATAAAATAATTTGTAAAATAAAAGAGTTACGAATGTCAGTTTCCATCCGTAACTCTACATAACCTAGTCTTTAGCAACGTTCGATAAAACACCGTTAATAAACTTACGTGCCTTTTCGTCCGTATACTTCTTAGCTAACTCAAGTGCTTCATTAATTGCTACGCTATTAGGCACTTCAGTATGTTTAATTTCATACGTACCAATTTGTAAAATCACCCGGTCAGGGTTTGCCAAACGATTTACCGTCCAACCAGCTTTAAGTTCTTTACCAATCGTTTCATTAATTGACGAAACGTTTTCTTGAACTCCAGTAACTAGATTGTCCAGAAACGGATCAGCAACGTCGGTTTCATGAAATTCTTCCAAAACTTGTTTTTTTAATTCTTCGGGATCCGCGTCCGGATTTACGCTCTGGGCAAAAATCATCTTAAAGGCGCTTTCCCGCATTTGATGTCGATTTAAACTCACTTTTGATCACCATTATTTTCTGAAAAAATATCGTTAGGGTCAATATCAGACGTGGTTTTGTCCGGAACCATTCCACTAACTACTACGTTAACTTCATCAATAACGATGCCGGTCATAAATAGTAGTTGTTGTTGAATCCGATCCTGAATCTTGGTGGCAACTTGGGGTACAGATACGCCAAAATCAAGCATCACATTGACCCTGATTACCAATCCGCGTTCATCTTCAATCAACTTAGTACCAGCGCCAACTGCGTCACGACCTAAAATGGTGTTAAAGCCCTTTGAGATATTGTTGCTAATCAAATGAACACCGTCAATTTGATCGACCGTAATTCCCGCAATGGATTCAACCACGTCAGGTGCAATCGCGATTCCGCCGCTTTTTGAACTGGAATCCTTCAATTCCAAGTATTTCGTATCTGCCATAACTATGCCTCCCAAAAAATTAAGCCCGTGAAATATAAGTTCCGTCTTGGGTGTTAATGTTGAGGGTATCTCCTTCGTTTACAAAGAAAGGTACTTGTACCACTAAACCTGTTTCCATCGTTGCTGGCTTTGAACCACCGCTTGCAGTATTACCCTTAATACTTGGCTCAGTCGATTCAACCTTCAAAGCAATGTTCTTTGGTAGTTCAACCCCTAAAGTTTCGGAACCAAAGAAGGAAATGCTTACTTCCATATTTTCAATTAAGTAGTTTTTCTCTTCTTCGAGACGTTCTTCTGGAATTTCAACTTGTTCATACGTATTGTTATCCATGAATACGTAGTTTGCCCCATCGTTATACAAGTATTGCATCTTGCGAGTTTCGATGTTAGCTTGTTCCATCTTTTCACCAGCACGGAAAGTCTTTTCTTGTACCGCGCCAGTTCTTAAGTTTTTCAACTTAGTCCGTACAAATGCACTACCTTTACCTGGCTTAACATGTTGAAATTCAACAATCCGCCAAATGTTATCTTCAACTTCGATAGTTAATCCATTATGAAAATCTGACGTTGAAATTGTGCTCATAAAAGATTCCTCCAATTATTATAAGTTCATAATATCAATCGCTCGTCTATTTAACAAGAAATTCATTAAAAAAGGCCGGAACAAGATGATTTGTCCCGACCTGAATTGCTTATCGCTTATTCAGCATCTGCTACTGGATATACAGAAACTTGACGCTTGTCGCGACCTTTACGTTCGAAACGAACGATTCCGTCTGCAAGTGCGAACAATGTATCATCGTTTCCGCGACCAACATTTACACCAGGGTAAATATGTGTTCCACGTTGACGATATAAAATCATACCAGCCTTAGCAGCTTGTCCGTCAGCACGCTTAGTTCCAAGGCGACGACCAGCTGAGTCACGACCATTGGATGTGGAACCTCCCCCTTTATGATGAGAGAAGAATTGTAAGTTCATTTCCATGGTAAATACACCTCCGAATGTAAGTTAATTCATTACTAAGTACTTGTCATAGGTTTTACTAATATCCCGTAATCCTAATTCAAAAGAAGCCAATAAGACTTGCGCCTTTTGTTCCGCTTCCCGATCCTTACTTTCAGGGACATTAACTGATAAAAATCCACCGTTATCATCATCTGAATCAACCAGTGGCATTACCGAGGCGATTTGTTCGATACTATTCACGGTATTAATAGCTAAAACAGAAACTGCGGCACAAACAATATCCTTGCCGTACTCACCAGCATCCGCGTGCCCGGTCAGCTTGAACCCGCTAATGCGGTCGGCTTCCCGATAAATCCATGCTTGTATCATCACTCTTCACCCTTCCAACTGACTAAGCGTTGATTGAATCAATCTTAACCTTTGTATATGGTTGACGATGACCCTTCTTAGTGTGTTGACCCTTCTTAGCCTTGTACTTGAAAGTAGTAATCTTCTTTTGCTTGCCTTGTTTTTCAACAGTACCTGCAACTGAAGCACCTTCAACGACTGGAGAACCAATCTTTGTTGATTCACCACCAACAAAAAGTACTTGATCAAATGTTACCTTTTCGCCTTCAGCAGCGTTTAGCTTCTCAACGTATACAGATTGTCCTTCTTCAACCTTGAGTTGCTTGCCACCAGTTTTAATAATTGCGTACACAACGTGCACCTCCTTATTCATCTCAGACTCGCCAAAGTAAGTGCCATGCTTAAAACTCACTCTGTGCGGTTGTAGCGTGGAGACCACACCAACATTAGTACTATACTTGATTATCGTTAATTAGTCAACGTTAAACCACAAAAAAATCAGTCAACTTTAAATTGTTTGCCTTGACACTTTCTTTGCTATCAAGAACTTGTTTTGCTGCGTTTGCCATGTAATGCGGCGTGTACATCATTCCTTTTTCCAACCAAACCTTGATCATTCCGACAATTCCGTTTACATAAAAGGAGCTCAATACTTCGAAGGGAAACCCGCCTAAATCAATTTCGTCATCGTAATAATCTGCGAACTTTTCAAACTCTTCCATTAAGCGTTTTTTTAACGTCTGGTTGAAACTAGGTAGTCGATCGCTTCCCATTACTACTGTGTAAGCTTGGTAATTTTCAGCTACGTGGTTAAAAATTTCAGTCAACGAAAGCACATTTGCCTGATGGGCGTTTTCGTGCTTCGTCTCTTCCACATAATCCGCGGAGTCCTTTAGGGACGGTTTTAGCAATTCTTGAATTAGGCTTTCCATAGTAAACTCAAGGAATTCTTTTTTGTCTGAAAAATGAGAGTAAAAAGCCCCCCGCGTGACCCCGGCTTCGTCACTAATTTGACGGACGTTAATGTCACTAACATCGTAAGTCTTTAATAACATTACAAACGCCTTTTCCAGTTTATTGATTGTTTTAATAATTCTTGGATCATTTTTCATAATTAAGCACCTCATAGAGTTCGCAAATTTAGTCATTCAAAAATTTGTATTGCCCTTAATATTCTATACCATACATTAATAGCGAACTTTTATCATCTACATGTTCATGATAGCTTACCAAACCCAACAAATGAACCGCTAACAGTCCGTTTTCCGTCTCCTTTTTTTCGCTTATTTTAAAAAAAGTGGCATAGTACACAAACATCTCTCACCAAAGCGGTATCAAGTTAAGTTATCCCCATAAAGATAACAATCAATAATAACGTCTTTTATTTTAGTGTAAAAAAAAGATGCTACATCGTTTAAAAATAACCAGTTGTTATACTTGACACTAATTGACCCAACTTATAAAGATATTTCTCGGTAACTAATTAATGCATTTTTCAACACTGAGATTTAAAAAAAGTGCCCCTCAAAAACTAAAATTCTTGAGAAACACTTTTGATTTTCCGCCTTTAATAGCATTAAAACGTAGATTGTCATTCCTTGGGTTTCACTTGATCCCCGAATCCCCAATCAGACAATCCCACTACATCAACACTTATTCGTTACCGCCAATCCGGTATAACTTCCGATCAGCCTGAGTATCTTTTAACATTTGTTTATAAATTTTATTTTGTTCATCCTGATGTTTAGTAACCCCATGCGGTAAAAGTTTAATTGCTTTAAGCATATTATTGCGGATCCGCTCGCTTAGATCATCGTCAAAGCCGCGCTGGTGGTCATAAGCATTTTTGACAATTCCCTTAACTCCAGTAGGCGTGTCCCCTAATAGTTGTTTGAACTGCGCTCGATCCTGTTTATTAAGGTGTCGTTGACCCTTTTTAATAAGGGTGTTCAAGGTTTTAATTACCTTCTGTTCTGATTCAGGATTCTCGGAATTAAATTTTTCCAAACCCTTTATTGAGTCTTCGATCATCGTCTTATCCGCCGAGATCTGTTTGTATTTTTCAGGTGTGACTACTACAGTCCCGTAAACCTTGTTATGTGTACAAGCTCCTAAAACGACCGTCACCATAATTAATGACAACAAAATTGCAAAAAATTTTTTCATCGTTCGTCACCCTCTAATGATTTATTTTACCTAATGATAACGGATATTTAACTTTTATTAAAGTAATTTGCGCCCTTAACTGATTTTTAAAATAAAAAAAACAACCACTATATTAGCAGTTGCTTCTTCATTCAAGGTGATTACTCATCAGCCCTTGTTCAGTATGATTCGGGTGAGACTTGAACTCACGACCGTCCGCTTAGAAGGCGGATGCTCTATCCAGCTGAGCTACCGAACCGTACCTGTTTATTATATTTAAAAAATCCCAATGTGTCAATAAACTTTCAGGCCAGATAACCTAATCTATCCAGATTAAAAGGGCGCGAAGATTCATCAAGAATCCCCTCGCCCTACACATTACTTATCACTCGTCTCAAAAACATCCCAATAGTTATCTGGTGGAGTGTCCTTAGAACTTAACTTCCAGTGCGCAGATCCCTTATGAGTAGATTCAGGATGCTCTTTCAAACATTCGAAGCGGCGATGCTTTTCATCTTCAATAATGAAAACACGTCGAAACTCATCTTTTTTACTGACGATGGTGGCATTTTCGTGCTTAAAACCATAGATATCAGTATACGTCATTACATACATCGCTTCCTTATAAACGCAAAATTCGCCAAACGTACTTCGGCCTCACGTTACCATTATTCCACAAACATAGCCTTTAGTAAAATATCTTGCTTCTTTGAAGCGCCTATACGTCTTAAACGTCGCTCCCAAATCATCAATAATTGTTTTCTTGACGTTGATAATTAATTTGGTTTTTCGCAAAATAAGCCTTTTCCAATTCCTCAGGAGTAAATCCTAAGCCTTGTATCCCAAATTTTATGAATAAGTGCCAAGCATGTTGAAAATCCGTCCCCCGATTATAAGAATACGTTGAAAACAGCATTTTCTTAATATTTAAATACATCAAAGAAAGGTCCAAATCACGCTGATCACTTTGATAATTTGCTAATTGCTCATCACCAATCACAATTAAATGGTTCCACTGGTTTAAATTAGCCATCAACAAAAAGAAATCAATGGCATCCACAAACTCGTTTAAAACGGTTTGATGAACTGATAATTCTCCGTCGCGCTTTCCGCGGTGAGTCTTCCAAACTTTAAACCATTCCGCAGCATTGGCGATTTCAGCCAATTCCACGTCCAATGAAATATACGCTTCTTGGATTCGATCCGCCAAACTGTTTTGTAAATTATGCTTAATCCGAATGTCACGGTCAAGGTTAACCGAGGCCTGTAACATTTTTGCCCAATCCATCTTATTAATCACCTTAAAGTATCATTTTTAATTTTAAATCGCCAATGTTATTAACATACCAATCATTTAAGAAGGCGTAGTCTTTCAAAACATCAAATAAAGAATATTGCTCTTCTTGATCTTGAACGCGCATCGCCCACTGATGGTCGGAGGCACTCATTTCAAAAATAGTTAGCATTACGTTAGATTTCAAACGCAAGAATGCGCCTAAAAATTCATCCGCATTGTATAAAATGTAATGGTTCTGTGCCGCAGATACAAACAATTCATCAAGAATACTACTGTCCAAACCGGTACCTTCAAAAACGTAAGTCTTTTCGTTGCGAGCATCAAACATGTTGAAGTCAACTTGGAAATTATAATCCTTTTCAAGTAGTTGGCCAAACTTGATAAAAGAAGCAACCTGTTTTTTCAACGCGGACTGCGGATCAGTTTCAGAGCCGGATAAGAAGTATAAATTATTAATGGTTTCAGTATCAAAGCTCATGGTCTGCTTTTCTAAGTCCAACCTAAAAATAATTTGGTGGCTAGTTTGTTCAACATACGCTAAGTGCTCACCATTTTTTTCAAACCGGAAAGTCTGTTCAGTACCTGGCCATTGGTGGTGCATAACCGGATGCCCACCAGCCTCAGTCATTACGGAACGAAATTGGTTCGTCAATCCGTTTAGCTCAAGCAACCGTGACATAAAAATCAGGTAGTAGTCACTAGCTGCAAACTTTTTTGGAAAGACCACCGCTGCCGTATCCACTTCAAAACTAGCTAATTGCCGAGTTGCACTCAGTAGCTCTTCTGGATCGGTAGTGGTAGTTAACACTTGCATTAACTCCGCATAGTGTTGACCCTTCTTGAGTCCTTCATTTAATTCGTCTTGAACCTTTAACATGTTCTGTTTGAATTCGTTAGTGGCTTTGGTATTGGTTTGTTGTGTTTTTTGCTTATCCATTAGACTTTACCTGCCCTTCGTCTAATAGATCCATAAGGTAGTTATGGTAAAGGTTTTGCGTTAATTCATGGAATTCTTTAAAACTCGTAAAGCTCTTCTTTAAAGCCGCCGTCTCCAATCCAAGCATGGTGTCTTCTTTGGACAATGCCAAAATTTGTTTTTGTTGTTCCCGAATCTTACTTGGAGCTTGGTTAGCAGTTTGAATTTCTTCTTCGACCTTAGCTAAGTCGTCTTTTAATTGTTGCCGCTCTTCTTTTACCTTTGCTGACTCAAATAAGCCACCCTTTTCAGCCAGGTCACTTTGTTGTTGCAGCAACTCTTCTTTTTTCTTCTCTAATTCAGCTTGGCCATCAATTAATTTTTGTAACCTAACGTTGTCAGCAGAAAGTTCAGCAATTTGGTCACCGTTTAAACTTTCGCCAGCTTCTTCAGCTTGTAACGCTTTTTCCAATTGACTCAACTTATCTTCATCCAGTGCCAATTCAATGTTTAAAGAATCGAGCGTCCCAATTTGGCGCCGGTCCCACCAATTTCCAAAGAAGACGATAAATTGCCCCTTTTCTACCTCACGATAGTAGAAAAATGGAAACTTTTGAATCAGGTAATCAATTAAATTATCACTTAGGTAATGCGCTAGTTCAGCACGTTGATCCCGAACAAGTTCAAACGGATGCTCCCCATACTTCAAATCGAAGCCCTGGTCAATTTCCTCACGATAACGTACCGGCTCTAAAAGTTGGTAAACCTGTAAATCATCATGTTGATCAATCGCTTGCGCTAAGTCGTTTATGTATTGATCCTTTACCCTTAGTTGGGAAATTAAAATCTCCCCACTAGATTGCCCGTGGTTCTTACGTTCATCTGCCATGATATCCGCTCCATTCTCTATTTCTGACTTAATGTTACAAAAAAATTTCAAATAAATAAAGCGTTTAGTCACCAAATTTAAACAAACTTCAAAAATAAGTTTTAAAACCGTTTCATACGCGAAAACAGTACCTTAACCAAAATGAAAATTGCAGTAAATAAAAAAATCGCCCGAGAATTTAAGAATTCTTAGGCGATCTTTTAGTTCATCACCGATGAAGCAAAAGCCAGAATGCTGTTTACAAATTATCTTAAAGCCTGCGATTCCGCATTGAATTTGTTCCATTAGTCAGGTATGGCAATCAAACGGTTATTTTAATTGATTTTTAGAACATTTCCAAATACTGATCCCGTTCCCATTGGGTAACTTCTTGACGATACGAAGCCCATTCTAATTTCTTAGCTTCCAAGAAACTTTGGAAAATATGGTCGCCCAGCGCCTTTCTCATCACATCGTCCTTTTCAAATTCCTTAAGAGCGTTATGCAATGTAGAAGGTAAATCTTGAATGTGTTCTTCGTGACGTTCTTGAACGTTCATCCGGTAGATGTTTCGATCAACCGAATCATCTGGTTCAATTTGGTTGCGAATTCCGTCCAGTCCCGCTTCGAGGACGGCAGCAATCGCCAAATATGGGTTAGCTGACGGATCAACGCTACGCACTTCAAAGCGTGTCGATAATCCCTTGCTGGAAGGAACTCGAATCAATGGGGAGCGGTTAGAACCTGACCAAGCCACGTAAACGGGAGCTTCATAGCCAGGTACTAAACGTTTATACGAATTAACGATGGGGTTGCAAACTGCCGTGTAACTCCGAGCATGTTTTAACAGCCCTCCTAAGAACCAGTAGGCTTTTTGGGAAAGTTGCAACTCACCTTTTTCATCATAAAAGGCGTTGCCTTCTTTATTGAAAAGCGACATGTTTAAATGCATTCCCGAACCGTTGATTCCGTCGAGTGGTTTAGGCATGAAGGTTGCGTGTAAATTATACTTCCGTGCGACAGTCTTAACCACTAACTTGAAGGTTTGAATGTTATCTGCCGCAGTTAGCGCATCGGCATACTTAAAATCGATTTCGTGTTGGCCGGGTGCCACTTCGTGATGGGAAGCTTCCACATCAAATCCCATATTTTCAAGTTCTAGCACGATATCCCGCCGACAGTTTTCTCCTAAGTCAACCGGCGCCAAGTCAAAGTAACTTCCTTGGTCATTGAGGTGCGTCGTTGGTTTACCATTTTCGTCTAACTTCAAGAGGAAGAACTCTGGTTCAGGTCCGATGTTAAAATCGGTAAACCCTTCGTCCTTCATGTCTTGGAGGGCGCGGATCAAGTTATTACGCGGATCCCCAGCAAACGGTTTACGATCGCTTGTATACACTTCGCAAATGATTCGAGCAACTTTTCCGTGTTCACTTCCCCACGGAAAGACCATCCAGGTAGAAAGGTCTGGGTACAAGTACATGTCACTTTCTTCAATCCGGACAAAGCCATCAATTGAAGAGCCGTCAAACATTAACTTATTTTCCAGCAATTTGTCTAACTGGCTAATTGGAACTTCGACGTTTTTAATCACCCCGAAGAGATCCGTGAACATTAACCGCAAAAATTGTACGTTGTTATCCTTTGCCATCTGTCGTATATCTGCTGGTGTGTAATTTTTCTTTGCCATAATTGTATGTCCGCCCCACTTATTTTTTTATTAAATTCGTTTAATTGGGAAAGTTGGGCCATCATCGTCGGTCAAGCGTCCCGTTTGCAATAATTCGTCGCGCAAAATTTTGCGCATCTGGCTATCCGAAATCGAACGTTTTCGCGCTTCGACTTGCCGAGCAAACTGCTCTTTTACTTCAGCGATGTTTAAACCGTCTGCTAGGTAATCCTTAATTTCCAGCAAACGATCCACATCGTTTAAGGAAAATAATCGTCGATTGCCTTCGCTCCGGTCCGGAAATACCAGTTGGTGTTGTTCATAATACCGAATTTGTCGCGCAGTTAGCGATGTCAGTTTCATAACTGTACCAATTGGTAAAACTGACAGTGAACGACGGAGCTCTTTTTCACTCATACCAATAACTCCTTTAATATTGAGCTTATTCTACCAATTGAAAATCTGCCCGTCAAGAATCATGTCAGGTTTTCTAACATCAACTAAAAAAAGTTGCTTCCACGGCCTTTGCAATCGCCACTTTTACGTGTGCGTAGGTTAACCCACCTTGTAAATATAACGTATATGGCGCTCGTAACGGGCCATCTGCAGAAAATTCAATGCTAGCACCCTGTACAAAGGTTCCCGCTGCCATAATCACTTTATCTTCGTAGCCGGCCATTACGGATGGTTCTGGATCAACGTAAGAATCAATTGGGGAATTCTTTTGAATTTGTTTAGCAAATTTGATCATTGGTTCTGGCTTTCCAAAATTAATGGTCTGAATCAAGTCTGTCCGCGCATCATTCCACTTTGGATCCACTTGGAGGCCACACTTTTCAAGAATGGCACTTTCAAAAATAGCACCTTTAATGGCTGCCCCAGTGACCGCTGGAGCCATGAAAAATCCTTGGAACATCCGGCGCAAGTTTTCTAAGGTCGCCCCTTCTTCTTTGCCCGATCCAACGTTAGTAAGACGGCTAGCAATTTTTTCAATGAGGTCCCTGCGCCCAACTACGTATCCACCAGTTTGCGCGATGCCGCCACCGGCATTTTTAATTAGCGATCCTACCATTACGTCAACCCCGACTTCGGTTGGCTCGATAGTTTCAGAAAATTCCCCATAACAGTTATCTACAAAGATGGTTACGTCTGGAGCAACTTTACGAACCTGTTTAACCATTGCTTCAATTTCGGTAACCGTGAAACTTGCTCGGCTATCGTATCCCCGGGAACGTTGGATGGCCACTACTTTGACATCGGGAGTCAATTTCGACCGCATTCCCTCAAAGTCAACTTTTCCGTCAGCTAACAACGGTACGTAATCAAAATCAATTTGAAAATCTTTCAACGAACCCCGGCCAGCTTCACCAGTAATTCCAATTACTTCTTGAATGGTGTCATAAGGCATTCCAGTTAAGTACAATAATTTATCATTAGGTCGCAGCATTCCAAAAAAGGTCGTACTAATTGTGTGGGTTCCCGAAACAAATTGTGGTCGGACTAAGGCATCCTCGGTCTGGAATACGTCTGCATAAACCTGGTCTAAAGCGTCCCGACCCATATCGTTATAACCGTATCCGGTAGCCCCGTTTAAATTCTCCTCAGCAACCCGTTCTTTTTGAAAAGCGTTCAAAACTTTTTGCTGATTGTAAGTCACTTGGTCATCAATTTCATTTAATTTAGGCTGAATTTGTTGTTCAACTTCGGTAATTAATTTTTGTACTTCCGGTTTATATTGGTCTTTCCAACTCTTCATTTCACTAACCACTCCTCAATTTCTTGATTAATTATTTGTTTTTCATTTGGGTTTTGAATAATATCGAACCAATTTACGTCCATCTGGTTTCGGAACCAGGTTAATTGTCGTTTAGCGTAATGTCGCGAATCTTTTTGAATTTGAGCCACCGTAGTTGAGTAAGGTTGTTCACCCGCAAAATATGCTGGCCATTCACGATAACCAATTCCCTTGACCGCCTGAGGGACCTCCGGCTGTTCGAACAACCAGCGGGCTTCAGCTTCTAAACCTTGTTCCAACATTATCTCCACCCGTTGGTTAATCCGTTCATACAGCTTTGCCCGTTCCGTATTTAACCCGATCAGGAATGCATCATAGGCTAACTCACCCCGTGATTTAGTCTGTTCAGAAAATTTTTGCCCCGTCGTTTGGTAGACTTCCAAAGCCCTGATCACCCGTCGACGATTATTTAAATCAATATTCACGTAACTTGTCGGGTCGACCTTTTTCAATTGTTGCCGGAGTGCATCGTCCTCCTGTTGATTTAATGCCGCCCGAACTTTTTCAACCTGTTGTCGATCTTCATTGGCGGTCCCCAGCTGTAAGTCGTTTAATAACGCTTGCAAATAAAACCCGGTCCCCCCCACAATAATCGGCAATCGGTTTTTTCCGTTAATTTCTTTAATTAACTGCGAAGCCGCATTTTTAAAATCGGCAGCGGTAAAATGCTCTTGAACCGTCCGCACGTTAATTAAATGGTGAGGAATTCCCTGCATTTCTTCAGGGGTAATCTTTGCCGTACCGATATCAAGTCGTTGGTATACCTGCATTGAATCACCAGAAATAATTTCACCATTCCAGCGTTTAGCCAACTCGACGGACAGGCTGGTTTTGCCAACTGCCGTAGGACCCACAATTGCTAAAACTTTTTGCATCTCATCCTCCTTGAATAGTCGCTCGGACTTGTAATGCACGGGTCGGATAATCCGTAATCACGCCTAAAAAGCCCTTTTGAAAGCAAAATTTTAAATCACTTTCCACGTTAATTGTCCAAGGACGCAAACGCCGTTTTCCTAGAAGAAAACGATGCCCCCGAACCCAAGCCATACTAGGGTGCCAATTTTGAATTACCTTGCGGTGCGTCAACTTGCGAGCCGCCTTCGCGTTAAACTTGAACAAACTAGCCATCTCTACGTCTGGCTGTAAAGTATGCATTGTAACTAATGTTTCCGGGTTAAAGCTCGAATACACTAACTCGAACGGGTAGTCGAGATCCTTAAAAAAGCTAAACACTTTTTGTTCAATTCCAGGATACTTAAATTTGTCGGTCTTCAGTTCCAGATTAAAGATTCCGGTATATCGTTCCGCAATTAGTAAGTCGACCACTTCTTGCAATGTAGGGATTTTCTCATTTTGGTACCTTCCGCTAAAGGAGCCTCCAGCGCTTAGCTGCTTTAACTCAGCTAAAGTATGGTCAAATACGCGGCCCGTTCCGTTAGTGGTGCGGTCAACAGTCTCATCATGAATGATCACCATTTCACCATCTTTAGATAAATGTACGTCCGTTTCGATTCCATCAGCACCCTCTTCAATTGCTTTTTTAAAGGCTGCTAGTGTATTTTCAGGTCGAACACCCTTACTGCCCCGGTGGGCGATTACTTGCGTTAACATAACATTCTCCTAGATCTATTTCTGGTATTTTTGGGCAATTCAGCGCATAATTAGGGTAACCTAAATAAGGAGCTGAATTACATGGGTAAATTTGTTAAGGGATTCCTTTTTGGATCCGTATCAACTCTTGGTGCCATTGCAGGTGCAGTGTACACCTTTCATAAGGTAGTCGTGGAGCCTGTCGAAGAAATCGAAAACCGTGCTGAAGAAAATCGGCGACGCGCAGAGCGTAAACGGCACGCGGCCCAAAACGGTTAATTCGTTTTAAAAACATTGCTAACCTTAAGTTGGCACCAGTATACAAAAAGAGATTGGGTTAATTCCATTTTAACCCAATCTCTTTTTAATATTTAGCCTTTTTAGTTTTTCCATCCCAACGTTGGTAACCATATTTCAAAATATATAGTTGTTTAAAGCCGCGTTTTGACAAAAGCATTGCTGCCCGTCCACTAAACGTCCGGCCTTGATCGTATAAATAAACTGGTAAATCAGGGCGTAACTCTTGCGTCCGACTTTTCATTTGGGAATAAGGGATGTTCCGCGCACCTAAAATATGACCGGCATCAAACTCTTTCTTTTCACGCACGTCAATCACTTGAGCCTTGCGCATCCCCGCTCGAAAAGCTTCATTATCCAATTGGGTTGCAATCTTGCCCCGCTTCCAATACATATATAGTTGATAAAGTAAGTAGGCAATGATTAAGATAATGATTACGGTATTGATCCAAAATCCACTCGAATTACTTGCTGCTGCAGCTACCATGTTTTATTCATCTCCAAAATTCTATATATTAAGCAAATACCCGCGCTAATGAAGCAGCGCCGATTACCCCCGCGTCGTTACCCAAACGAGCAAGCTTCAATTGGGTTGAAGAACGCACGGTAGAGAATGCAAATTTTTCAAAGTTATCGCGAACCCGATCTAGCAAGAATTCACCAGCTGCTGAAACACCACCGCCAATTACAATGCTTTCAGGATTTAGCGTATTTGCTAAGTTACCAAGTGCCAAACCGAGCATGTAGCAAACGCGATCAACTACGCGCAATGCTAAAACGTCGCCTTCCTTTGCCAAATCAAACACTAGCTTAGAAGTGATGTCTTGCCCATCATCCGTTTGGCGCTTCAATTCAGAATCGCCAGAAAATTCTTCGGCCATGTCCCGAGCTACATGTACAACACCAGTAGCACTAGCGTATTGTTCTAAGCAACCGCGCTTACCACAAGTACATAAGTAGCCTTCTGGATCAACCGTTACATGTCCGATTTCTCCAGCTGCGCCGGCCTTCCCATGTAACAGTTGACCACCAGCGATCAAACCGCCACCAATTCCGGTACCAAGGGTAACAAACGCCACGTCGTCACCGTTTTCTCCGGCACCTTTCCAGCGTTCACCCAAGCCAGCCACGTTTGCGTCGTTGTCAATTGCAAACTTAATGCCCGTGCCTTTTTCAATTTCTTCCTTGACGTTTTGGGTTTCTTTCCAATTTAGGTTAAATGCACCAATTACCGTTCCGCGTTGACGATCAACGGTTCCAGGAGTACCCATACCGATTCCAATAAATTGATCCTTGCTCATCTTGTAAAGATCAATGTGGTGATTAATGGATTCAATAATGTCCGGGACAATGTGAGAACCTTCATCAAGGACGTTCGTTTCTACGCTCCATTTTTGTTGGATCTCGCCATCCTCAGTTAAAATAGCAAACTTGATTGTTGTTCCACCAAGGTCAACCCCAATTAATTTCCGTTCCATTAGTCTAAAAAACCTCCATTTTTTTGCTTATGATCTCTAACTTCTTCAATATGGTGCTCGTGCCGTAAAACTAATTGAGCTTTTGCAAAAGTCGGCTGGTCAATTACCCCCGCTTTATACAAATTTTTCAGTTCAATGCTCATCAATTCAATATCCCACTTGCGTTTACCAACGTAAACAAAGACACCAAATTGCTTTAAAAGTTGTTGCACATCATAAAGTGTTTTCATAATACCATCTCAACTAATTTACCAAATTATCGCTATAATGTAAACGCTAATTTCACAAATACTCCCAATAAAATTAGTAGAAGGACCCCGCTACCAAGTCTTTTCTTTAGGGGTACTTTGCCTAAATTGGGGAAGCTAAACCCGTAACCTAGTAGAAAGCCAGCGACTAGCCCGCCTAGGTGGGCGAAAATATCAATATTTGTACCAAACATTCCGCTAACGATTCCCAACGCACTAAAAATCAGCATTTGGCGGCCCATTCCGGCTAAAAAAGGATAGTTTCGGTATTGCTCAGCCATCATTATCCAGACACCAATAATCCCAAAAATGGCCCCGCTAGCCCCTGCTGAAATACTATTTGGTGCAGCAAACGCTAAACTAACTACGTTGGCAAAAATTCCGGAAAGCAAATAAATTAATAGAAAACGTCCGTGACCAATTACCTGTTCCAGTAAGCGTCCAATAAAATAAAGCGTGATCATGTTAAATAACAAGTGCTCAAAACCGATGTGCACAAACATGGAAGTAAACAAGCTTGCCCATCCGGCACCATCTTTAATCATGGCTGGCACCATGGCTCCATGAGTTACCAAAACCGTCAGATCAGTTGATCCGCCTGCTAAGGTTAGCCATAGGTAAACTAACACGTTCAACGCAACTAAAGTAATCGTCACGAAAGGTCCGGCAAAAAAGTTTTTCAAATTAATTTTTGTTTTGTCCATTCTATCTTATCCGTTCGTTTTTAAATTGAACCCCTTGCTCGGTAATAATTAGATCCATCGTTACGTCAAATTGATCTACCGGCCAGTGAGCAGCAGGATAAACTTGCTGATTAAATGCTAACACAATTTTATGTGCTTGCGGAGCCCGTTTTAAATAACGATCGTAGTATCCTCCGCCAAATCCTAAACGATTACCGCCTGTTTGCTCGTAAGCTAGCCCCGGGACCACAATCAAGTCAAGAGCTGTGGGTGCAACCGGAACCCCGCCCACGGGCTCTAAAATGCCAAAGGCCTGGGGCGCCAACTGGGTCTCGGAGGTTAACGGAACAAACTCCATCCGTCGATTTTCAAAAGTTTTAGGAACCAACACTGAAATCTTGCGCTCTTGCAGGCTTCGGATAATGGGGGCCGTGTTTAGCTCAAATTTTTGACTTAACGTAATTGCTACGTTTTTTGCCGTGCTGACCGCAGTTTGTTCAAAGAACCGTTCCATAATTTGCTCTTCTAGCTTAGCCTTAACATCCGGAGACAACTGTCGCAACCGTTCTATCTGACGTTGCCGAAATTGTTTTTTATCCACGGGCCTCTTCCTCCTGATTCGGTGAACTTGTAATAAAAAAGACCAGCAACCTCCAACTTGGGGCCCCTAGCCTTAATTATTATTTAGTTTCTTTGTGTAATGTAACCTTGCGTTCACGTGGGCAATACTTGTTTAATTCCAAACGATCTGGATTGTTACGCTTGTTCTTTGATGACAAGTATTGACGGTTATGGCATTCAGTACATTCTAAAGTAATGTGTACACGCATTGGAATGACCTCCATTAATTATATATATTTGAATTCTAAAATCCACTAGCATTATACATGCTACCACGATTTACATATTTTTTCCATAATGAATTCAATAAATTACCCATTTAAGTTTTGCACAGCCGATTCTTTAGTCGCCTTCGTTGGGTTTTCTAAGGAAGACTTCGATTGGACGTCTTTCCAGTAAGCTTCGTAAATCTTTTTAGCCGCGTTCATGTTATCAGCTTCACTAGAGGTACTCAACCCTGGCAATGCCAATGCCACGACGACTTGCGGATCGTTAGAAGGTGCAAAAGAAGCTAAGGATAACGTTACCGTTGATTTCCCATTAGTAGTGGTCTGCGCCGTACCAGTTTTAGCCGAGATTCCTGGTGAAATACTTGCAAGCGGTCCCCCGGTTTTATATTTATTGGTACCGTGCACTACCTTATATAGTCCGTCCGTAACCATTTTCTTTTCTTCCTTGCTCATGTCGATGTAATTCAACACTTGCGGGGTGGTGGTGCTTTGTACTGCCCCTAGCTTACCATTTGAACGACTGCTTCGGATTTGTTCCACCACGTGAGGAGCAATTCGATACCCTCCGTTAGCAATCGTCGACATGTACTGGGCAATTTGAATTGTGGTGTAAGCATCGTAGTTCCCAAAGGAGAGGTCTAACGCCTTACCAATGTCTGCCGCACTCGAAGGTCCTTTATAACCTGCCGATTCCCCTGGAATATCAATTCCAGTCTTTACTCCGAGACCAAACTGTTCAAAGTATCCCCGCATTTTGTTAAACACGGTCGGATTCATCCCAGCTAATCCTGCACCTTCTTTGTACTTGAAACCGCCCTCCTTCATGGCTAATTGCATCATGTAGGAGTTTGAAGAAACTTCTAGCGCGGTCGATACGTCAACCGGCATGTTCGCACTACCCGTACTGTTGAACCACGAACTCTTTGAGCCCGTTCCCGCCAACTTAATTGGCTTATCAATCATGGTATTGTCTTTTGGAGTAATTACCCCGTCCATTAAGGCTCCGGAAACCATGGCCCCTTTGACCACCGATCCCATTACAATTGGCTCGTTAATAGTTCCGAGGGCGTTATCGGTGATTTTACCGGTTGACGGATCGCGATCTACTCCGGCCAAGGCAATTACCGCCCCGGTTTTCGGATTCATTACCACCGCGTAACCGCCGGTTGACTCACCGCCCGCATTTTGGGAAGCTTCCTTCATGATCTTTTGTACTTCTTCTTGGAACTTAGAGTTGATTGATAAAACTAGGTTATCACCCTTCTTACCTGCGTACTTTTGCACCCGTTTCACCACTTGGTTGCCCGAACTAACTTCCACAGAAGTCTGCGACTTGGTACCTTTTAGTACTGGTTCATAACGTTTTTCAAGGTAACTTTGCCCGACACGATCATTACGGGCGTAGCCTTCCGCCAAGAGGGTGTTCACTTCATCGCTAGGAAGTCCGACTTTGGAGCTGCTAACCGTTCCGGCAAACGACTTTACATCATCGCCAGCAGGATAGTTTCGGGTCCAACTAGTAGTGATCTTAACTCCCGGCATCTCTGACAAGTGTTCCCCAATTTGAGATAGTTCCTCGCTGGTTAAATCAGTCTCCTTAATGTAAACCGTCGATAACTGGTAAGCTCCGCTAATGGTTTTATAGATTCGCGCGGCATTCTTTTGCCGAGCAGTCAGTTCAACGTGATCCTTTTTGACCGCGGCAATCTCTTTTTCTTGCAATGCCTTACTAGAAAGGTTTTCCCGGTTAGGAATTTTTTGCGCGTACGCTTTACTATTTTTACTGTCAGCTAAAAGATAGTTCGCAATATCAGTTGAAGTAAGGTCATTTTTTTCAACCGTTAAATACTTGCTTAACTTATTAGCTACGTCGTACATATCCTGCGGTAGGACGTTCATATTCTTAGTATAAGAAACCGCTTGGTGCGCCTTATTTCCCACTAAAACCTTACCCGTGGAATCGTAAATCATCCCGCGTTGTACATTTTCGGTTTCTACCATGTTATCCGAACGGTTAACCTCGGCTTGGAGCTTTGAGCCGTACAAAATTTGTAAATAGCCTAATTGGCCAATCAATAATAACAATAACGCAAAGACACCAAAAAAGATTAAATTTAACCGAAACGGTAATTCACTTTTTTGCCGCCGAAATTTTTTCTTCGGATTTTTCATGTCCACATATTACTCCTTAGTTAAATCACTTCGTTTATTCTACCAGAAAATATGCCACTTCACTAACTGATTAGTAAAGTCTTAAAGATGTTTTATGCTATCCTAATACTATTAATAAATTGCTTGGGGGATCTTTATGCAAATTAATAACCAAAAACGTGATTTATTGCTCAGTAGCTGTATTCCCGCTTTAGTAATGCTCACCTACTTTATTTACCGGGGCTTTGCTCCATTTGGTAGCTCGAGCTTACTAACCGTGGATATGGGCCAGCAATACGTCGCTTTTTACGAATATTTTCGGCAAACTATTTTAGGACACCCGGGTCAACTTTTTTACTCCTTTAGCAACGGCCTCGGGAGTGATATGTTCGGCACCTGGGCCTACTATTTATTAAGCCCAACTAATTTAATACTGCTTTTCTTTAAAAAGGAAAGTATTACTACCGGAATCCTAATCGTTACCCTAGTCAAGTATGCTTTGGCAGGCTTAACCGCAGCGCTTTATTTGCATCACCTTGCACGAAGCCTTGGACGAAATCCCAACCGACTTAGTGTGGCAGGTTTTGCTACTTCCTATAGTTTAATGGCCTTTTCAATTGCAAACCAGCTCAACCTTTTTTGGCTTGATGCCCCAATTTTATTGCCACTGATTATTATGGGAATCGACCAAATTATCGCCGATCGCAAGCTTAAATTGTTTGTAATTAGCATGACCGCCATGGTAATTATTAACTATTACTTTGCGTACATGATTGGAATTTTTACGGTGATGTATTTTCTGTGGCGCAGTCCCCGCCTCAATTGGCGTAAGGCATGGTCCTTTGTGCAGGCTTGGCTGGCAGTGGGAATCTTTTCTGCGGTGACCTGGATGCCGACTTTGTGGGCACTTTTGCACGGAAAGGCTAACTACACCGAAAACACTTTACAGTGGAAATTTGAATATAATCCGCTCAAGATGGTTTTAAAGCTATTTCCAGGAACCTTTAGTTTTAAACAAATGTCCGAGGGACTTCCAAACATTTACGTCGGGATGGTAATTTTAATTGCGGTAATCGCCTACTTCTTTAACCGCCAAATTAAACTTTCTCAACGCCTAAGTGCCTTGGCAATCACCGCAATCTTCTTGCTGTCATTTTGCTGGTCACCACTAGACTTACTTTGGCACGCAATGCAGTTTCCGTGGTGGTATGCTTACCGATTCAGCTTTATCTTTAGCTTTTGGATGATGATACTTGCTTTTTGGGGAATGCTTTATCCTCTCCAAAATAAGCTGTTAGCCCCGCTGGTCACTAGTCTACTAGGACTATGTTTAATCCTACTGGCAGGTATCCAGTTCTTGCCAAAATCGCAAGACTTTTTATCTAACGACCAATTAATTTTAGGCGGAATTCTTTTCATAGCTGCTTTGCTACTATGGGTTGGCTTACAGAGTACAAATTCCAACCCGGCGTTGCGTTCGATTATGCTTGGATTAATGGTCCTCGACGTTGGAATTAATGCCGTTTGGTCTTTAAACCGCATCAGCTACGTTAGTCAAAGTGAATTTCAAACTTATAGTGTCGCAGCGCGGAAAGCTCTCCGCCAAATCCAAAAACATCCCGCAGATTTTCAGCGGATTGGTACTAATTACTTTCGGGCAAAAAACGATCCCATTCAGTTAGGCTTTAACAGTGGAGCTAGTTTTAATTCTAACTTAGAAACTAATTCCCTAGAGGCCATGGCGGATTTAGGCCAACCGACCACTTCGGGAAACATTACCTATATGAACGGAACTTTACTATCAGACGCATTTTTAGATTTTCGTTCCTGGTCGCTCGTTGACGCCCAGCCTAAGAAAAATCCGTTTTTAACCCGGAGCGTCCGGCACGATATTTTACAGCGTTATGATTACTTTGATAAAACTCGGTATGCGAATAATTACCGTAACCCTTACGCAATTAGTTTAGGGGCGATGACTTCACAACCAGTTACCAACCAGTTACCAGCCTACCGTCCGTTAGAGTACCAAAATACAATTATGACCGCGTTGGGTGGCCAAAGTAAGGTCAACCTCTTTGACGATCTCACCAGCACTGCACAAATTTATTATTCCAACGTCAGCACCTCGGCTGACGTCCGGAACGCAGTGCTTAATAAACAAAAACTAAATAAGGGTGCCTCGGTTACTTTTGAAGTGGTTCCTCAAACTGACGATCCGCTCTACATTACCGCTGGCAGCCAGATGAACTATCATAATGCCGACATTTTCGTTAATAACCAACGCATTACCGAAGACATTGACTACGACCATCCAATTGTTTTGTCAGTTGCCGACCATAGTCGCGGCAAGCGGGTGCGAATTCAAATTGTGCTAAAGAAATCGACCCTATTAGTGTCTGATTTTGGAATTTATCAACTTGATTTTGCTAAATTTAAACAGTTAGATCACGTTGCACAAAATAACCAGCTTACGGATGTACAAGCTAACGGCAACGTGGTTACGGGAAAGCTTAAGGCAACTACAAAGCGGCCGTATCTGTTTACCTCGATCCCATATAGTCCGGGCTGGCACTTAAAAGTAGATGGCCATGCGGTTGCCACCCAAAAAGTTGCCAACCACTTCTTGGGTAGTGCAGACAAAATTTCGTCAGGCACCCACCAATGGAAACTCACTTATTACCCTCCTTTACTAGGAATGGGAACTATCATCACCCTTCTGGGTTGGTTAGGTTTACTAATCAAACTGTGGTGGCAAAAGTCGCGGCGTAAGTAAAAATTTTTTAGGAGGGGCAAACTAACGGTTTTCAATACTATATAAAGTAAATAAGTCAAAAGTGCATCTCAAGAATTTTTCTTGAGATGCACTTTTTTAAATTTTTTTATTTTTTAAACTGCGTACGTAATTTTTTAATAAGTCCCAATATGGCTCCACCTAGTAATAACACCCAACTAGTAATTGCCGATTTTAGGAAGACGGTACTGATTTTGTCGGGCTGGTAGGTCACTTCTAAAATATTTTTACCAGTGTGACTTTTTATTCTGGGGACTTTAATAATTCCTTCCGCAACTCTAGGAACTAACGAACTGCCATTCAACTTAAAACGAGTGTTTCTGTAATACGCCACCGGGATATTAACATCGCCTCCATTGCTTTTCCAAGTCACGATTATCTTGTGGTACCCAACTTGTTTTTAGAAATCACCACTTTTAGACGGTAGAATGATTTTATTCTGATATTCTCCATAAGCAGCGTTATCCATCAATTGGTTTGATGGCATATAATCGGAAGTGGATTTAGTAAGGTATTCGATATCTTCATGATTTAGCGGTCGCTTCATTAACATAGTTACGTGTTCAGCTAATGCTGACGTCTGCTTAACTCGCGGAATCGTAGTTCGTTCTGATTCAAGTACGTTGCTACTAGCGCTACGATTATAGCGAAAGTTAGAACGCATGTTTACTAATAGGAAAAAGATCAGTAAATATGTTAAACCATACCTCAGCAATTTTAGAAATCCCATAGCCATTGGAAAATCGCCAATACTAGCAACAGTAATTAGTGAAAGCACTGCAGCGGGTGCTACTAAACGCGCAGGAAACTGTAACACAATCCGTAGGAGCGGTACTGCATCCATTACGGCCGGCCAATCAATAAAAATTCCGGTTGCCACAAGGAACAAGGTTAAGGAAAGTAACCCGGTTACCCGCATTGCTAACGATAATTTTCTAAAAAAGCAGATTAACGTTGTAAAAACAATCAGCACGAAGAACAGATTAACCCACTGCCCGGAGAAAATCTGCGTTAGGTGGTAAATACCATGCCCGTCGGCAAAATCAAATTGAACGATCGGAATGATGTAATTGCCACGATAAAGTTCCAACATTCCTGCAACGACATTTAACGACAAAATCGTACAAAGCAAGGCAGCGTAAATTCCGTTTTTTAAAAGCTCTTTTCGTCCCTCAGGATTCTCAATTAGTGCCACTGCTGCGTAAACAGTCAGTAACAAAATAGACTGCATCGCCGTTGCTAAATGAGTTTGTACAACTATAGCCATAATCACACCTAACTGAACCCAGTTAATTGGTTTAGCTTGATTGTTAATCATGCGCATCCCACACCCAGCTACCAGCGGGATCAACATTGCGCCAATACTCGTAAAGTTTTGCGAAGCATCCCACCTAATCACTGCCGGACTAAATGCATAAACCACGCAGACTAATTGGATCATGAATTGATTCTTAATTTGGGCCATCTTCAGTGCGTATTTCATTGATAACCCCGATAAAATAAAAAAAGCAAAGCGAGTGAAGATTTCAAATTTATAAAAGCTGTTGCACAATAAAAGGATCAATCCAAATATGTATGTGATCAGCGGGCTATACACTGCAGTTACTATTCGACCCGAATTCAAGAAACCATATAATTGCATAAAATACGAAAAATTATGATTTTTAATTTGCATTGCTACGTCATAAAATCGGTTAAAATGAAATAGCCCGTCTGCGCCTATAATAGTCGCCTGATGATTCAGTTGGGGTAAGGTAATTAGCGTTCCGATTAGCATAATAACAATTAAATACCAATGATTGCGTAATTTTCGTTCTACTTTAGTCATTTTTCACTCCTTTTAGTGTATCTGTGATTATTAACAAACATTTTAAATGTTACTATAGTTAAAGAAAACTAACAACGCTGAATGAAACAAATAATTCAATTTTCCAGTGATCTATGATAAAAAAGGACTAAATCTGAGTAACACCTCAAGATCTAGTCCTTTTTTATCATTGATATATTGAAAGTTTAAAAACTATTCCGCACTCTTAACAGTCAAAATCTTTACCTTCATATCGCCGCCTGGTGTAGCGATTGTGACTACGTCGCCAACCTTCTTACCTAACAATCCCTTAGCAATTGGTGAATCATTTGAAATCTTACCAGACATCGGATCTGCTTCAGCAGCACCCACGATGGTGTATTCTTCGGGTTCTTCATCAGGAAGTTCTTGGAACTCTACAACCCGGCCTAGGGAAACTTCGTTACTATCAATCGCTTCGTCATCGATAATTTCAGCATAGTGAAGCATGTGTTCAATCGTGTTAATTCGGCTTTCCACCATGCTTTGTTCGTCCTTAGCTGATTCATATTCTGAGTTTTCAGATAAATCTCCAAAGCTACGGGCGATCTTAATCCGTTCGATTACTTGTGGCCGAGTTTCCGTTTTTAAAGTTTCTAACTCTTCTTCTAACTTTTGCTTACCATCCAAAGTCATTGGATATCTTTTTTCGTCTGCCATTCTTTCACCTCAAAAATTATTTATTATATTGTCGGTCGCGACCTGCATGTGCAAGAATATCGCGAACTTTGGTTACTAACAAATCAATTGCTACGCTATTTTCCCCACCTTCGGGAACGATAAGATCAGCATAGCGTTTAGTTGGTTCAATGAATTGATGATACATCGGTTTAACCCCGGTTAAATACTGGGTAATGATTGATTCTAGGGAGCGCCCCCGTTCCTGGGTATCTCGCTCAATACGCCGAATAATCCGAATGTCGTCATCCGTATCGACGTAAACCTTGATATCCAGCATATCACGAATGCGTTCGTCACTTAAAATCAAAATTCCTTCTAAGATGACCACGTCCGTAGGTTCCTGATGAATCACCTCGGGACTTCGGGTTGAAATCGTATAATCGTAAACCGGAACGTCAATCGCTTGTCGCTGTTTGAGCATTTTCAAATGTTGATACAACAAATCTGAATCAAAAGCTAACGGATGGTCATAGTTAACCGCACGCCGCTCTTCCATAGTCATTCCCGCTTGATCCTTATAATAAGAATCCTGTTGGATAATTGAAATTGAGTGTCCATCAAGTTGTTCAAGAATTTTCTTACTAACGGTTGTTTTCCCGCTTCCAGATCCTCCGGTTACCCCAATAATAATTGGACTATTTTTCGTACTCATTAATCTAATTCCTCACTATTTACCTTCCGGATTGTATTTTGCCACGTCATTATTAAACTTATCAAAGTCCTTATAGAACAAGACGTCGCCAACTTTATGGCCACCAGTCTTCTTAGTTACCGCAAAGAAGTATAGGTATCCATCTTTAGTATCAGCATTAATTACTGACAAAATCGAGTTTTCGCCTGGATTATCAACCGGACCAGGCATGTAACCGGTGCTTACCCGGGTGTTATATGGGCTTGGGTTTGCTAAATCCGATGCAGTTAGATTTTCCGTAGCCGATTTCTTTACGGCATATCGGGTCGAAACGTCAGAACCGAGTGTTTCACCTTGTTTAATCCGGTTCAAAAATACGCCCGCAATCTTAGTCCGGTCGCTAGCTTTACTACCTTCCATTTCTACTAAGGACGCAATGCTCAAGGTTTGTTGGACAGTTAAGCCCTTTTCCTTGATTTTGCCGTAGTAAGGTTGGAGTACGGCATCTTCTTTTGCAACCATTTGGGTGACCACGTCTTTTAGACTGGTATCCTTGCTAACTGAATAATTAGCCGGGAAAAGATAACCTTCCAAACGGTAACGAACGCCCTGCGCATCCATTGCAGAACCTAACAACTTAGGATACTTCTTAGCTAACTGCTTAATGAAACTTTCATCCTTCATCAGCTTCAAGAAGTCTTTTTTAGTAAAGTATTTCGAATCTTTGGCGATTGAATTGGCAATTTGATCAATGTTTTCGCCTTCTTTAATTAAGATCCGCGGTCCGTTTAGCGCAATTGGTTCAGCCGCTCCGCCCTTTTCAAGTTTAGTAGCGATTTGCTTTAAAGTCATCGAAGGCTTTAAAACGTAGTAGCCAGCTTGAAAATTATTCAACTTTTGCTTTTTCGTGTAATAGTTAAAGACGGCTCCGCTTTTAACCACCTGCTTCTTCTCCAAGATTGAGCCAACTTCCCGGGCGGTTGAACCAATAGGAATGTTCACTTCAATCTGTTTATTACTTTGCGGGTTTAATGGTTTAAGTGAAGAGCTATAGTACCGGTAGCCCATGAAGGTAGTAATAATAATTACTACCGCCAAAATACTAATTACCCACTTGATAATTTGATGACTGTTTTTATTAGCGTGACTATTATCAGTCCGCCTCCGCCGACTTTGATTAGAATCGTTGCTGTTATTATTCAAGATTTCATTCTCCTATCGTTTACAATACTGGTAATTATACAAAATTATCCCTTAATGTGCATTAAAGTCACCAAGTTGTAATCCTTAGCGAATTGTTGCTCCTAATTGGGTTTCTAATTGTTCAACTACCTTCGCAAATTCCTGGTTAACGGTATCCTCTTGTAAAGTAGCATTTCGATCTTGATAGGTCAATTGGTAGGCGAGCGATTTAGTTCCCGCATCTAAATGATTTCCAGCATAAACGTCAAATAATTTAACGTCCGTTAGGTATTTTTGCTTGGTACCTTGAATAACGTCCAATACTTGTTCGTTAGTAACCTCTTCAGCCACTAGTAATGCCACGTCACGGGTAATTGCTGGATATTTGGAAATCACTTCGTAATGTTGCATTTGCTTTGGTGCATCAATAATTTTACTTAAGTTCAATTCAAATACGTACGTTTCGTTGATCTTGTATTCTTGCGCAGTAGTTGGGTGAACTTGACCAACAAATCCAATAAGCTGATCGTCTAAGTAAATGTCCGCAGTTCTACCCGGGTGCATTCCCTTGCGATCTTGGTCAGCAACGTATTTAATCTGGCCTTCTAACGCCATGTTTTGGAGGTACTTTTCTACAATTCCCTTGGCATCAAAGAAGGAAACGTTTTGTTGCGGTTGGTTCCAAGTCGTTGCTTGTAAGGATCCGGTAATTGCTCCTGCTAAATGTTCCACTTCTCGCGGTTGAGCTTGTCCTTCAACTGAATAAAAGACCCGCCCTTGTTCATATAGCGCCACGTCGTCAACAAAGCGCGCGTGATTGTAAGCAACGTCGTCTAACAGCCCACTAACTAAATTCATCCGTAAAGCTTCGTGATCCAAGGTCATTGGCCAAGCTACCTTAACTGGTTCAGTCGTTTGCTTTAAGAAGTTTTGACTCTTGGCAACCGTAGTTAAGCCATAACTCATTGCTTGAGTTAAACCAAGCCCTTCTAAAATCTGCCGTGAATTCCGCATGATTTTTTGCTTTTCGGTTAATTGACCCACCGTTGGAGCTCCGGTTGGTAGCGTTACAGGCAAGTTATCATAACCGTAAATCCGGGCGATTTCTTCTAGAAGATCAGCTTGTAAATGAATGTCCCAGCGGCGTACTGGCACGGTTACTTCAAACGTTTCCGCATTTTCATCAGTGGTTACGGCAAAACCAAGCCGTGCAAAAATTGCTTCGACTTCACTAATCGTTAGAGTAGTTCCCAACACCCGGTTAATTTTAGCCAACGTAATTGCTACCTTGGCTGGTTCTTTAGTGGTTGCAGCGCCCACGACTTCATCCGGATAGGCTTGGCCCTTACCAAATTCATTAATCAAGGCAACTGCCTCGTTCAACGCATCCGTTACGGCACCGTAATCAATTCCCCGTTCAAACCGCATCGAAGCTTCGCTGTGCAAGTTATGGAAACGAGCGGTCTTACGAACCTTGATCGGATCAAAAATAGCTGCTTCTAGCACAACCCGACTGGTAGTAGGTTCCACTTCCGAAGTCAAGCCGCCCATTACCCCTGCTAAGGCAATTGGTTGGCCATCTGCAGTTACTACTAAATCTTCGTCACGGAGCTGTCGTTCTTCGCCATCAAGGGTGGTAAATGAGGTGTCCGCTTCAGCTTTAGCAACGCCCACCGTCTTACCTTGCAATTGGTCGAGGTCGTATGCATGCAATGGTTGACCATACTTCAACATTACGTAGTTAGTAACGTCCACTACGTTATTGATTGGTCGAATACCGACCTTCATTAAAAGGGTTTGGAGCCAAAATGGGCTGTCAGTTACCTTTACTTGGTCAATACCACGCATTTTATATACCGGAGCAAGTTGATCATCAGCAATCTCAACTTTAATTTGGTCACTTAGTTTTGCATCCATCACGCTGGTTACTTCGGGAACCGCCTCAAACTGAGCCGTTTGGTCTAAAATGGCCGCGATTTCATGCGCGTTTCCGTTCATACTGAACATGTCCCCCCGGTTAGGAGTTACAGAAGTATCGATGACGTCATCATTCATCCCTAAAACTTCCATGACAGAATCACCAGGATGAACGTTACTATCAGCTGGGAAAACGTAAATGCCATCTACGTACTTCTTAGGAACCACGCTATCCGGAAAACCAATTTCTTGCAATGCGCAAATCATTCCGTTTGAAGGGACACCCCGCATTTTACTGCGTTTGATTTTAACGTTGTCTTTAATTCGTGAACCGTGTAACGCCACGATGACGTCTTGATCCGCAGCAATGTTAGGCGCACCACAAACAATTTGGATTGGTTCTTCTTCGCCAACGTCAACTTGGCAAATATGTAAGTGGTCTGAATCTGGGTGATCAACCACTTCCAAAGTGTGGCCCACCACAATTTTCTTTAATTTATAATCTAACCGCGTAACCGAATCGACTTCCACGGCAGTCCGCTCAATTTTTTCAGCTAAATCTTGCGGTTCGATGTTGCTTAAATCCAAGTACTTGGATAACCATTGATATGAAAGTTTCATTGTTAACTAACCTCGCTTGTCAAACTGGGATAAAAATCTTACGTCGTTTAAATAGAAGTTCCGAATGTCGTCAACTCCATAACGCAACATTGCAAATCGGTCGGGACCTAATCCAAAGGCAAACCCACCGTATTCTTCAGGATCGACGCCGGCCATCTTAAGCACGTTAGGATGAACCATTCCGGCACCGAGCACTTCAATCCAACCGGTATTTTTGCAAACTGAACAACCCTTGCCCATGCAGTTAAAGCACGTTACGTCTGCTTCTACCGATGGTTCGGTGAATGGGAAGTAACTAGGACGCAGGCGAACTTCAAAACGATCGCCAAATAGTTCCTTTGCCATCGTAATCAATGTCCCCTTCAAATCACCCATGGTAATGTTTTTATCAATTACCAATCCTTCAATTTGGTGGAATTGATGCGAATGAGTTGCATCGTCCGTATCCCGCCGGTAAACCACGCCTGGAGAAATCATTTTTAGCGGTTCCTTACTAAAGTCATGCTTTTCCATTGTCCGGGCTTGTACTGGAGAAGTTTGCGAACGCATTAAGACTTCGTCAGTGAGGTAAAAAGTATCCTGCATATCGCGTGCCGGATGGTCCTTAGGCAAATTTAACATCTCAAAGTTGTAGCGATCCAATTCCACTTCGGGACCTTCCACAATCTGGTAACCCATTCCTAAGAAGAGGTCTTCCAAGTTATCAATGATTTGTTGGATAACGTGCGGTTGGCCCTGGCGAACGGGTGAACCTGGCAAAGTTACGTCAAGTGTTTCGCTAGCTAATTGCCGGTCGAGGGCTGCTTGTTCTAACTCCGCCTTTCGAGCTTCAATTTGTTCCTTTAAGTTATCACGAATTTGGTTAGCGTATTGGCCCACTTTAGGCCGTTCTTCCTTACTTAAATCGCGCATCCCCCGTAAGATTTCCGTCAACGGTCCCTTTTTTCCTAATAAGTTAACCCGGATTTTATTTAACTTTGATAACTCATCCGTGACCTTAATTTCTTGTAGGCCCTTTTCTTCTAGTTCTTTTAACTTGTCCTGTAAACCCATAATCTTTCCACCTTTCTGCAAAGAAAAAACGCCCCCTAAAAAAGGGACGTTTTAAACGCGGTACCACCCTTGTTTGCAATTACTTGCACACTTGGTTAGCCCCATAAGGGTGGCCGACCCGCCTATTCTAAAATGAAGCGAATTCACCGCAACTAGTATCGAAGGTTCTCAGCTTTCCCTTCTTCTCTGGCTACTAATCTCAACCGGCTACTACTCTTCTAGCTTGATATTGTATTCACTTAGCTACTTTAACTAAAATCCTCGCCGAGGTCAATAGTCAATTAGTACCAACAATCCGCAAATTTATGCGCGGCTTCTAAGACTGGCCGGAGTCCTTCGCCTTCTTCAGTTAAGCGGTACTCAATTAAGGAAGAATCCTGATAGGTACATCGTTCGACCAATCCTTCTTCTTCCAAATTCTTTAACCGCTCAACCAACACCCGGTCACTGCACTTCGTTACCGAACGTGATAGGTCCCGAAAACGTTGTGGACCGGCACTGGCCAGCACTTCTAAAATCAAACCGTTCCATTTCTTTCCTAAAATATCAAATAGGTGTTCAAACTTTGGACAAAGTTCAAAATCAGTTGGTGTTTTTTGGTGTACATTTTGCATATCAAAAACCTCTTTAACTAAATCAACTTAATCACTTTATTTTTATACTCTAATAATTTAAGCCGCAAGTTTTTCCGAACGTGGTCCGTATATTCACTTACTGCTTGGGCATCGTCTACAAGAGAGACAATGCTGCTTTCTGCATACTTAGGACGAGCAATTGTAGCTCCCCACATATGCTTTAAAATAATGTCTTTTTCTTTGTCATTTAAAGTAGTAATTTTTTCGGCATTTCGTAAAGCAACCCGGGGATGGATAAATGCATGGGTACCAAGCGTAAACTTGGTTGTCCGCCAATCATAGTAAAACAGATCGTGCAATAATCCCGCCCGCGCTGTGGAGCGAACGTCTAAATGGAATTTTTTTGCCAATAAATAACTTTCATAGGATACCCGGATACAATGATCCAACCGGGTTCCGTTATGATGCTGCGTATAGTTTTTCAATCGTTGTACTTCGTCTGTTTCAAGTAAATCGCCGACTAAATCTAAATATTGTGCATCATTTTCCCAATCCAATACCTTCATCTAAAGCTCCTTTTGGCTAGTTAGTTACTCTAATATTAACTGCAAACTTTTTTTAATCAAGCCATTTACGCAAATTAACCGAAAATGTAACCAAACCTTAACTAACTAAACCAAACATTAAAACTCCCGCCGCTACGGCCACGTTCAAGGACTCAGCATTCCCCTTGATGGGAATGTAAAGGTTGCAATCGGTAGCCTTAACTAATTCAGGGCTCATCCCGTTCCCCTCGTTACCCATGATTAAGGAAAAATCTTTTGGAGCATCGATGTCTCGGTAACTTTGGGCGTGCTCGTCTAAAATAGAACCGTAAACGGCTTGATGAGCTTGATGGCAAGCCTCAATCCACTTTTGTAGGTTAAGCCGCTTTAATTGTAAATGGTACTGGCTGCCTTGCATAGCCCGTAGAATCTTCGGATTGTAAAAGTCAGCGGTTCCGCTCCCAAAAATCACGCCAGTAAATCCGGCCGCGTCAGCAGTTCGCACCATTGTCCCAATGTTTCCAGGATCTTGGACGTTATCTAACAACAGCCATTGCCCCGTCGTGTCATTAGGCATTTCGTAAACCGCATCCTCCACGTAACCAATCAAAAAGATTCCCTGCTCATGTACCGTATCGGCAATGTGCTTAGACACTTCTTTAGTAACCACAATTAACTTATCTTCGTCAACGTTAGCTTCTAAGCTTGCTAGGTCAAATCCCTCCTCCACAATTAAATACTCGTACTGACGTTCTTCAACGAGCGCCGTTTCTACCGGATGACGCCCTTCTAAAAAGAAACGGCGGTACTTCTTGCGACCATTATTAGTCTTTAGCTTTACCCATTCCTTTACCTTGGAATTTTTTACAGAAGAAATCTTTTCTAACATTATCTAATCTCCTTACCAATTGTAAGTATAACACACTTACGCCATTTTTATATTATCATTAAGCTTGGCAAATTGATATACGTGCTAATAACTAGCTTAGCTAGTTGAAAATGATAAAATTATAGTTGTAAGTTAACGACGAAAGGGATGAACGTTATGCAAGCAGTTCATATGCACGTGGTCGGCCGCGTTCAGGGAGTCGGTTTTCGTTTTATGACCAAACACCTTGCGGATCAACTGAAAATTACCGGTTGGGTCAAAAATAGCCTCGACGGTTCGGTAGAAATTGAGGCTCAAGGACCAAATGAGATCTTAAAGCAATTTATTCAAGGGGTTAAAGCATCTCCTTCTCCTTCTGGGCGGGTGGATAAATTAGTAGTCAAGGAAATTCCATCGTTTCAGGCTCGCGAGTTTTTAGTTAAATACTAAAGTACGTTGAAAAAGCGGGCAAAATCAAGTATAGTTACCCTTGTGTATTTCTAGTATTTATAAGTAAGAAGGGAACCATACGCAGATTATGAAAAAAATAAAACGAATCTCGACAATTAGTTTAATTGCCGGGCTAGGACTGGTCTTAAGCGGTTGTGTTCAACGCGACAGCCATGGCCGCCCTTATGGCTTTATCTATGACAATTTAGCAGTTCCAATGCAACACTTCATGGACTACCTCTCCCATTTAGTTGGCGGGAGTTATGGTTTAGCAATCATCTTAATCACCTTTGTAGTTCGGTTGATTTTATTACCACTGATGGTTAACCAGTCCCGTAAGGCAACCGTTCAACAAGAAAAGATGTCTTACATCCAACCTCAGCTAAAAGTACTCCAAGAGCGTAATCAAACTGCTAAAACGCCGGAAGAAAAAGCTGCGGTCAGCCAAGAAATGATGGCTTTATACCGGGATAACAACATTAGCATGACTGGCGGGATCGGTTGCTTGCCACTGTTAATTCAATTCCCAGTATTTGCTGCTTTATACGCCGCAATTCAATATTCTCCTGAATTGCACCAGGGAATTTTCTTAGGAATTGACCTTTCCAAATCAAGTTTGTTATTGTCCATAATTTCATTCTTGGTTTACCTCCTGCAAGGCTGGCTTGGAACACTTGGGGTTCCTGAAGAACAACGCAAGACGATGCGGTCAATGATGGTCATTAGTCCGTTAATGATTTTGTTCTTCACCTTCTCTACGCCTGCTGGGTTAGGACTTTACTTTGCGGTTGGTGGAGTATTCGCATGTATCCAAACATTACTAATCAACTTCTACCGTCCGCGTATCCGGGCTCAAATTCATGAAGAGATGAAAAAGAATCCTCCAAAGATTATTAAACCAGCTGGTCCAGTAGATTTGGATAATGCAGACGCTTCGGACGCAGCTAAGCCAACCGAAACTGCTCCGCAAACTGAAACCACAAAGACAAAGACTACTACTAATTCAACCAAAAAGAACGTTAATCACCAGCGGAATGCTGGAAAACAACGGCATCATCACTAATGGGATGTTTAAAAGAAGTCAGGTAGTTCGCAAGCATTAATTGAAAAGGGACCGTTATGCCGATTCGGGCATAACGGTCCTTTTTGGTTAAACGGAACAAGCTGACTTTGGCTCTATTAAAGCCAAACTAACCAAATAGCTTTTAAGAATCCCCTTAACCCCCCTTTTTTGCTAGCAATCCTCCGTCACGCAATGGGAATTACTACGGGCTGATTGGCCAGCAACGGAATTCGTTTGCCTTGGCTAATTACCGTTCCCCCATTACGATCGCACGTGATGGTCAGTTGACCACGGTTTACTTTAAAATGGACGAGGCCGTCTTTAATTGGCAACTGGCCGTGTAATTTTTGAAAATAAGCTAGGTGGGATTGGATTTCAAAAGTTGCGTAACCCGCTTGGGTGGGGCGTAATCCAAAGAAATAGCGCCCCAGTAGATAAACTGGACTTGCTCCCCAAGCATGACAAAGACTTTTTCCGAAAGGGTCGCCATACATTGCGTACTGGGCATCCCCCGATACCTGCGGATCATACTCTTCCCAAACGGTGGTGGCCCCCTTTTCAACCATTGCTCCCCAGTATTCTTTAATGGTTTGATACACTTGGTCATATTGTCCTAGCTTACACAAAGCGTCTTGTTCAAAAAATTTAAAGTACGGGGTGGTTAATGCCTTAACCCGATCATTTAAGAGGACGCGTTCCAAAATTAACTGCTGCTGTCTGTGATCGGCCACCGCAAAAAGGACCGCTAAAATATTAGCATGGCGAGTTACATGCCTCCGTTTAGATTCATAACTATCAATAAACGCCCCGCTTGCTTCATCCCAAAAATACTTCCAGACATTTTGTTTTAATTGGTCAAAACGTTGCTGATAATGCTGAGCATCCGCGGTTTTTCCCAAGACCTTCTTAGTTACCGTCATTGCTTTTAACGCTTGCAATAAAAACATCTGTTCAGCAGCAACCGGTCCTTCTTTATCAATTGGCGACCAATCCACAAAGATCCAGTCTTGTGGTCGGCCAATAATGAAGCCCAGGGAATTGGTTTGTGCTAGTAAGTAATCCATCATCTTCTCCATCCGGGGCATAATCATTTGCAAAAAATCACGATCCCCAGACATTTCGTAATGGTTGTAAATGCTAATAATCCACAACAGCGAATAATCAACGATGGTATTAATGTGCTGGCGAACCTCGTCATGGCCACGTAACGCTAAAATGGTTCGTCGGTCAACCTCTTCGTTAAAAAAGGAATATTGGTTAATAAAGTTATCTTGGTAAGCATCTCCGCCCCAGATCCAGCGGTCCCGTTTAATGCCATCGATAAAGAAAAGATCGCTGCATAGTTTGAAAGTGCGTAACGAAACTTGCCAAATTTGGTTAAGCAAAGGGTCGTCCGATTTAAAAATGCCGTGATTTTGCATTGGTAAGTCGATTTGAGTCGCTACAGCTTCTAGTTGTCCATCGGGATAGTCTGGAATAAATAGGTAACGGAACGCCCGTTTAGGCAGTTCTTCATTTTCCCTTACATCGCGTTGCTGATAATAACAGTTAACGGTATCTAAAGCTTCGGCTACTGACTCTCCATAGCAAACTTGGATCGGGTGGCTTAATTTAGTAAAACGAACGGTGGCATTAATTTCCCTACCAAAATCAATTAACTTTCCGCCTGCTCGCTCAACAATTTGCTTTGGAAAAGTTTCTCGACATCGATATGGGATTTGATTAGGATCATCCGTGTTGCTAGTAAACATTGCACTCCACCCGACTGGACGCTCTTGAATATAATTACTTGCAACCCAACTAGCATCGGAATAAATTTCCGCTCCCGCAACGTATACACAGGGTAAGTCTTTAGCACTAAATACGTAGATAACAATTTGCTGTTCCCCTGCAGTTAAATTAATTGGTTCGTTTAACGAATACTTCTGTTCATTGACCGTTACGTATCCCGGTTGATGGCTACGCACCATAAAACTAGTTGCGTTTTTAAGCTGGTAAGTTTTTAAAAACTTCACGTTCCGGTAACAATCCTCTAAGTACCAGTATGCCGGCCATTGCATCCCCCGTTCTTCACGAGAAAAGTTCTGTAGCATTCCTTGGTGAATTGCAAAATCTCCAGGATACCAGATCCAATAAGTTTGATTCATTTTATCTCCCTTCTAACGCGTTTTCCGGCGTCGTAGCATTTGAACAATCCCAATTGCGAAGACACCTGAAATTAACGCACAAGCAAAAATTATCCATAAAAAATTTTGTACTGACCACGCCATTAACGTCGGTGTAAAAAGCGAAAAAATTGCCGTGCATACCCGCACGAATCCATATGAAAAGCCGGTAATTGAAGCGCGAACTTCTACCGGATAGAACGTCTGGGTCCAAATTTTATAAATTGGTTCGCCACACAAAGTGTTTGTAGCGGAATAACAAACGTACGCAATTGCAAAGGCCCACCAAACGTCGCTCCAAACTCCCGCACAGAAAAAAGATACCGCCCCAATTAAAATAGCTCCTTCCATTACTGGATACCGGTACTTGGTGTCCGCAACCTTCACGTAAATCGAATTCGATGCCAGATTAAATACATTAGCAATTAAGGCAACCAAGGTTGCAAATGCTTGGGTGCGGTGCGAAACCGTCACCAAAAAGTAATTTACGAAAGAACCCCACGTATTAGCAGGCAGGTTCCAAAATAAATAAAACATCGTTAACGCCACTAGAATCTTTAAGTAAGCCGGATTCTTTAGAATTTCGCCTAGTTTAACCCGTTGCTGACCATTCTGCGAATTAAAATTCGCTTTTTGGTCGTCCACCAACGAATCTTCCACTCTTTTAAATTTTGGAGAAAAGACCCGAACTGACCAATTGACCAGGGCAACTAAAGCAATTACGCTAAAGATTACCCGCACCGAACCGACCGTCATTGCCGAAGTTAAAAATCCTAAAAATTGCGATAACAAAATGCCAACCGTCCAAAAGATTTGGGTAATCGTAATTGCTCGGCCATACATTGAGTCAGAAGTTCGTTCTGAAATTACGGCTAACGAGGTGGGCAAGTCCGCCCCCGAAGCTATTCCCGCAACGATGGTTCCCGTTAGCAAAATTGGTAAATTAGGGGCGAATGCAATAATGATTGCCCCCACCGCCACGAATAAAATATCTAAATTAAACACACGGACTCGACCAAACCGATCGGCTAGCCATCCACCAACTACGGCACCCAGCGCTACCATCAAAGTTAACAAGGTCGAAATTAACCCGGATAACAACGGGCTTAAGTGCATAATTCGAGTCCAAATTGGTAAAGCTACTCCCAAACTAACTAGCAAACTAGAGTCCAAATAAGACGCCGTTCCCGCAACTAAAACCAACGAAAACGTCTTACAATCCATTTTTGGGGTTACTTGTTCACCCATACTCTTCAACTCCTCAATCAAATCTAACCCGTTTTTTAAAAGACTTAGAAACGTTTCTATGGTTTATATACTGCGACCGTTTGATAACGCTTACAATATCGTTGGCACAGCTATTCGATTGCAAAACTCCAGGTCTATTTTGCGGTTTAGTTACCCGCAAGGTTCCCTTAGTTGGTTCATTAAAGCCAAAAACTGCAACAAAAAAGCACCCTTCCAGGATTTTAGTAAAATCCTGGAAAAGTGCTTAGTTCGTCATTTTTAATAATTTTGGTCGTAGCCCGGGTTTTGTAGGATTGGCAATTCAATTTTAAATACTGAACCCGATCCCACCGAACTTTCTAACGAAATCGTTCCGTGGTATTCCTCAATCAGTTTTTTAGCAATGGACAGTCCTAGGCCGTTGCCGCCTTGATCCCGGCTTCGAGCCTTATCGATCCGGTAAAACCGGTTAAAGACAAGCTTTAAATCCTTTTCGGAGATCCCCTCGCCAAAGTCTTGCACCGCAATTTCAACAAATTGCTTAGTGTTGGCAATCGATAAGTGAATTTCCTTACGTTCTCGAGAGTATTTTACGGCATTATCTAGTAAAATCACCAGAATCTGTTCCAAATGATTACGATAAATTTGTACAATCGGCTCCCCAATCAACTCGTTGTCCATCGTAAACTGAAACTCCGGATGGATCATCTTAAAGTCGTTAAAAACTTGGTTGACGAGCCGAGCCACGTTGGTCTTTTCATTTGGGTAATTAATTTCGATTTGGTCTGCGCGCGTTAAGTCCAGCATTTCACTGACCAAACTCTTCATGCGCTGAGTTTCTTCCAATGAAGACTCAATCGATTCTTCCAGTACCTGCGGATCGTCTTTCCCCCATCGTTTAAGCATCTTTAAGTGGCCTTCCACCACGGCAACGGGGGTCCGCAATTCGTGAGAAACATCCTCAACAAACTGTCGCTGTTGGTCAATATAGCGTTGCATCCGATCAATCATGCTATTAAATTGTTGACTTAAGTCCTCCAATTCATCATTAGTGTTCAAAACCGGCACCCGAGATTCCGTTTGCGGATCCTTTTCTAATTCCCGCATCGTGACGTTAATGGAGCGCATTGGCCGGAGCAGGTAGGACGCTAAGCCATACCCGAAAATCGAAATAATCATAAAGACCAGCAGCGAGGTCAACCCAAACAACCAAATTAAGCGGTGGTAATTGCGTCCGTAGTCCCTAAGCAGGTTGACAACTTCCACATAGCCAATTTTTTGCTTATTTCGGTTAATGATGGGAGCCTGCCCCACAATAATTTTTTGCCCGTGGTACTTTTGGTGCTTAACCACCCGGTGGCTGACTTTTTTCATTTGCAACGGATTTCGCTGGTTAGAAAAAACGGTTTTCCCCTTTAAATCATATACGGTCACTGCCAAATCCTTACGCGTCAAATTAGCTAGCAAATTATCGTCAAAAACCCGGTGTTGGTGCTCCGTAGACTTTTCGTTAAAATTAGGCCGAAAAATATTGGTAGTTTGATAATTGATAACCTGAGCACTGCGGAGCCGGTCGTTAACCTGACTAATTGTATTTTCAACGTTATGCCGTTCTACGGAGTAAAGTGAGCCGGTTAAAATTTTAAACAAGAAAAATGAAAACAGGCCAAAAATTACCAAAACTCCGACACCGGTGCCGATCGCCCATTTCCATTTTAGGGAAACCCGTTGATTACGAATTGCTTGCTTCAACATCTTAGGTCCTCATCACGTAGCCGGTGCCCCGAACCGTTTGGATGTAGCTAGGCTGCCCTGCCACGTCAATTTTATTCCGTAAATACCGGATGTAAACGTCCACTACATTGGTTTCCACGCCATCTTCCAAACCCCAAACCTTACTCAACAAAGTTTCCCGGGACTGAACCACGTTTACGTTCTCCATTAAAAGTAGCAAGAGTTCATATTCACGTTTGGTTAAATTGATTACCTCGTTATTTCGCTTAACGACCCGATTTTCCTTTTCAATAACGATGTCTTTAAATTCTACAGTCGTTTGGTGGAAAGAAGTATCCTGTTCTTCGAGGTCAACCCGCCGAAGAACCGCACGCAAACGAGCTAACAATTCTTCGATGGCAAATGGTTTAACGATGTAATCATCGGCACCGTGGTCTAATCCGGACACCCGGTCAATAATTGAATCGCGTGCCGTCATCATAATAATCGGGGTAATCTTTTCCCGGCGAATCCGGCGACAAACTTCAATCCCGTTAATTTCAGGCAACATTAAGTCCAATAAAATCGCGTCAAAGTCTTCTGAAAGGGCGGCTTCTAAACCGGTCCGACCATTTCCTTGGACTTCGGTTTCGTATCCTTCATGTTGTAGTTCTAGCTCTACAAAGCGAGCCAAACTCTTTTCATCTTCAATTATCAAAATTTTACTCATTTTTTCCGCTCCAAAATTAAATTATTTTAATCTCTATACTTCTAAATTTTAACATTGTCAACTGGCTTTGCCTAGCAGTTCTCTAAGTTGCTGACAAGCGTTTTTATTGGAGGTATGCATTTTTATTTCTGGCCGTCGCAATAGCGAATACACCTATTCAAAACCGACCCAAAAATTAAGCAGCGACTAAAAACATTTGTGCGATAATTTTAATGAAATCACAACGTGCGCCGTAAATTAGTTTTTCCCGCTTAACCAAAAATCGACCCTTATGCCCAATTGAGGCATAACGATCGATTTCCAGTTACTGCTCGCAAATTCCCCAACTTTTTACTCCCAATCTTCAAGGATATCTAAGTCAAGGCTCGCGGACAGTCCTTTTTAATTATCTAAGTCTATTGTTCTTCATACCATGAGTAATGGAAAATGCCGTCACGGTCAACCCGTTCGTAGGTATGTGCACCGAAGTAGTCCCGTTGTGCTTGTAATAAGTTTGCGGGAAGTACTTCTGAGCGATAAGAGTCGTAGTAAGCAACCGCAGCTGAAAATGCGGGAACCGGGATACCTGCTTTAACAGCAAGGGCAACTACTTCGCGAACTGCATCTTGGTACTTCTTTGCAATTTCTTGGAAATAATCATCCATCAATAAGTTGCTTAGTTCCGGATTCTTGTCAAATGCATCGGTGATGTTTTGCAAGAATTGGGCACGGATAATGCAACCAGCACGCCAAATCTTAGCAATCTCACCAAAGTTAAGGTTCCAGTCGTAGTGCTTAGAAGCTACCCGCATTTGTTCAAATCCTTGTGCGTAGCTCATAATCTTACTGAAGTAAAGCGCTTGGCGAATCTTTTCAACGATTTCCTGCTTGTCCACATCGAGTTTTGGATTAGGACCAGTCAATTCTTTGCTTGCAGCAACCCGTTCGTCTTTTAGAACCGAGATGTAACGCGCATAAACTGATTCCGTAATCAATGATTGTGGAACCCCTAATTCAAGGGCATTTTGAGAACTCCACTTACCAGTTCCCTTGTTACCACCCTTGTCCATGATCATGTCAACAATTGGTTTGTCGCTGCCAAGATCGTCTTTCCGGGTTAAGATATCTGCAGTAATATCAATTAGGTAACTATCCAATTCACCCTTATTCCATTCTGCAAAGATGTCAGCAATTTCTTCAACAGAAAGACCAACCATTTTACGCATTAAGTCGTAACTTTCGTCGATTAACTGTTCGTCACCGTATTCAATTCCATTGTGGACCATCTTTACGTAATGACCAGCCCCATTAGGCCCAATGTACGTTACGCAAGGTTCACCATCTTTAGCTTTTGCAGCAATTTGCTCAAAAATTGGTGCAACAAGGTCGTAAGCTTCCTTTTGACCACCTGGCATCATTGAAGGACCTTGTAACGCCCCTAATTCACCACCAGAAACTCCGGTACCGATAAAGTTGATTCCAGATTCATCAAGTTGCTTGTTACGGCGCATTGTGTCTTCAAAGTAGGTGTTGCCACCGTCGATTAACACGTCACCCTTATCCAAAAGCGGCAAGAGTTCAGCAATCACTGCGTCAGTTGGCTTACCAGCCTTAACCATCATCATAATGCGACGAGGTTTTTCAAGTGAATTAACAAAATCTTCAATCGTGTAAGAAGGAACTAACTTCTTATCACTATGATCTTCCATTACTTGTTTTGTTTTAGCAGCCGTCCGGTTGTAGATGGCAACCGTGTATCCGCGGCTTTCAATGTTCAACGCGAGATTTTTTCCCATTACGGCCATTCCAATGACCCCAATTTGTGGTTTATCCATGTTGCTATTCCTCCTCTTTGACAACGACTCTGTCGAATTAATACTACCAAAAAAATCACTTTGATTAAAGAAGTTTAAAACAAAAAAGCAACAAAAGGACCTAGGCTCCTTTTGTTGCTTTTTAATCATTAGTTAGCTTTCACGTCAATAACTTGTTTGCCGTTGTAGTAACCACAACTTGGGCAAACACGATGTGAAACTCGTAATTCACCACAGTTTGGGCATGGTGCCAAACCTGGAGTAGTTAACTTAATGTGTCCACGACGATTACGCTTACGTGTCTTTGATGTTCTTCTTGCTGGAACAGCCATCAATGAGCACCTCCTTTAAGAGAATTACGGTCTCCCGCTTAATTTAAAGCCTTACTGATCAGAATTATCTTTCAATAAATCTTTTAACTTTGCAAGGCGTGGATCAACTTGTTTATCTTGCTCCGACTCCGCTGCTACTTCCGAAACCACTTGCCATTCTGCACCAGAAGGCATAGTGCCCTTCTGTTCTTCATCAGGGGTTAAAACCTGCATGGGAACCTGTAAAACTACGTTGTCTTCAACCAACTTATCGACATCGATTACGTCATCCTTGACTAACATGACCACTTCTTCTTGTGGGAACGTGTCAATCAAACTAGCACTATCCACGTAAATTTCATTGACAAAAAAATCAAGCTTTAAGTGAACAGGTGTTAAGGAACGCGACGACGGAACCGTTAAATCACAACTGATCTCAGCATCAATCATAACTGAATCCCGGTCGTTTGTCACGGTGCCTTTAAAATTGATTGGTGAGCATTTTAAAACTACATCTGGAAAGCGTTCGATTAAAGATTGTTCCAAATCCATTGTCTCATCGAACTGAAACGGTTCTTTATGCTTACGCAATTCTGTAAAATACCATTCCATAGTGAACCTCCAATGCAACAGAAATAATTATACCATCTAGGATTTCTTTGTCAACGTTTTTTCCTTGACATTCTTTTCTAAAATCGGCGTCCTTCCCCATTCGTAAGGCGCCACCATTTGATATAGCTCATCCGCGCGCTTAGTTAGCTGATAACTGGCAGTAAAATCCGCTTTCGTTACCTTAGTCATCAGCACTTCACGAAAATCGTGTTCCCGCAAATAGGCTTGCCCCTGAGCATTAACCGCCAGCAGACGAGTCTTTTGCAACGGACTCAGTACCCGCAGGTTTAATAAAATAGCGGTTAATTTGCGCTGTAAACTAGTATAGCTATACCGCTTGGTTTTTAAATTCGTCATTAATTCCATAAAGGAACTACTTTGTGCCGCTTGGGCAAGGATCCGATTTTCAATGCCTTCGTTAATTCCGCGGATTTGGCGTAATTCTTTAGCAGAAGTTGTTTTTAACCGGTACTCTAAAAAGGGCCAAAATGCTTGCCAATCAACCGGCTTTTGACGTTCTAACACCTTTTTCATTCGGTCAGGTACCGCTTGTTGATACTGAGCATCATTCCGTTGAATTGACTGACGAATGGCTGTCGCGCTGGCAATCGTGCCCTTGATTTCTTGGTCTAGGTGCCCCGCTTGCAACCGTTCCACAGGCAATAAAGTTAATTTAGGTGCTAGCCGCAACTGCCAATAAGCATAGTTAACCCCTAAAATATCGTTAGACCGGCTTAACGAACTTTCCGCAAACAGCTGACTGGCGAAACTTTGATTATAATCTTGCTCGCTAAAAGTCCGGTCAAGTAACCGACTTTGTGCTTGAAAATCTAATCCAGGGGTCTCACACCCAAATGCTAACGCATCCGCTCGAAGCCACTGGGCAATCTGAACTCCCGCTTGGGCAAAATCCCGCGCGGCTGCCACAGCGTACTCAGTGGGCATTTCCACTACTAAATCGGCACCACTTTGCAAGGCCACGGCTGCCCGTTCCCACTTGTTTATTAAGGCCGGCTCTCCCCGTTGCACGAAATTGCCGCTCATTATCACGATCATCACGTCGGCTTGGGAAGTTTTCCGAGCCGTTTTCAGCAAGTACTGGTGTCCATTATGAAACGGATTAAACTCCGCAATTACCGCACAAGCCTGCATTCTACTACCTCCTGCAGCTAAAAAACCAGCGCGTAGTCTGTTCCTCTACCGGCGCGTTACCAAAATCTGCAAAGTACTTCACCACAGAAAAGCCCACTTTCTGTAATAAACCAACATACGTATATAATTCGTAAGTTCGTTCAAAATGGGTCTCTTCCGTCCGGTAAAACGCCTCTGACGTTGGATCTTGCTTAGTAAAGAAGGTTAGATCATGTTCAACATGGTATTGATCTTCGCCGGCATAGCTGGTCCAAAGAAAAGCCTGCTGGTCGTCTTGATAATTAAACATGTATCCCGGATATACTTCTCCCGTTTGGTAAGGAGTAATCACGTCAAAAATAAATTGACCACCTTCCTTTAAGTGGTTATGCACTTGCGTAAAGGCCGTCAATAACTCAATTTCGTTTGCTAAGTAGCAAAACGAATCGGCGTAGCAAGAAATCACGTCATAGGTGGGTAATTCCGCTAAATCAAGCATATTCCCCTGGACCAGTTCTAACGGAACTTTTGCAGAATACGCGTGTTGTTCCGCCAAAGCCAACATTTCACTTGATAAATCAAAACCGGTCACCTTTTGGCGTTGTTTTGCCAACTTAACCGCCAGGCGCCCGGCTCCACAAGCTAACTCTAGCCATTCGTGGGTTTGATTCAAATCAACTTGTTGTTTGGTATATTCAAACCAATTTTGGTACTGTTCTTCATCAAACAACTGGTCATAAAGTACCGCAAAACTCTGGTAAATCATTATTCAGTAATCCAATCCGCAATTTCTACGTTCTTAGCTTCTGACCATAACTTTTCCAAGTTATAAAACTTCCGTTGGTCAGTTTGGAAAACGTTAATTACGATGTCACCTAGGTCAATGAGGATCCATTCGGCCGCCCGGTAACCTTCAATTCGACGAATTTCTACGTCGTTTTCTTTTGCTTTTTCAATAATTGCGTCTGCAATCGCTGCTACTTGTCGATTTGAGTCCGCGCTAGTAATCACGAAATAGTCCGCCAAAGTGCTAATTTCGTGTACATCTAAGGCAATAATTCCCTCAGCACGCTTACTATCGGCTGCTTTTACTACTAATTCTAAGCTTTGTTTGTTATCCACTTTCATTCTCCTTAGTCGTTAAGTTTTGCAATCCACGCGTTGTAACTGTCAATGGTGGCGGGGAATACCGGGCGGTTGTTGGCTACTAAATAAGCCAGCGTATTCTTCATCTGAAGCGCAACGCCCTTTGGTAAACTTTGTTCCGTAATGATGCGCGCTTGTTGCACCCCGTCAAAATCCCGGCCGTCTTCAATATAATCGGCCATAAAGACAATTTGGTCAATTAAAGTCATGTATGGTGCTCCAACCGTGTGTCGCCGAATTGCATTTAAGATTTCTTCATCTTGAATTTTTAATTCGTTTTTGACAATTTCTGCTCCGACAACTCCGTGCCAAATCGCGTTACCATAATCTAACAAAATTGGGTCCAGTTGTAATTTATTAATGTAACCAATAAATTCACTATCAGGCCGATTTTTAGCATAATCGTGCAATAAAGCCGCAATACTAGCTTTTTCCACGTCAGCGTCATTTTGTTTTGCTAACTCAATGGCCTTTTGTTCTACGCGTAAGATGTGGTCAAATCGGGGACCTTGAACGCTTTTTTGTACCGCCGCAACCAATTCTTCTCGGTTCATCGGAATATAATTACTTTCGTAAGTCAACTCTACTTTACTCATATAAATGATGCTCCCTTATATAATCTTCTACAGCATCGGGTACTAAATATTTAATTGAGCACCCTTTATTAACCTTTTCCCTAATCATGGTTGAACTTAAATCAAAATGGGGAGTGTCAACCCAAATAATCGGATACTTCGCATCTCGCTCGTACTCTGGCCGATCGACCCCCACAAAATGAACCATGCGGGCTAATTTATCGATTTCGTGCCAAGTTGGCAAGTAGTTGACCATGTCACCACCGATAATAAAGTAGTAGTCGTTTTCGGGGTGCATTTCTTTTAATGCCTTGACCGTATCGTAAGAATAACTGGTCCCCCCGCGATTAATTTCGATTAAATCTAAATCAAAGTTAGGGTTCCCCTGAATTGCCAAGCGAACCATTTCAACCCGGTGCTCCGCAGCAATCGCTTCTTTTTTATCCACGTGAGGTGGCAGATAATCTGGGACAAACAGAATTTTATCCAATCCTAATTGGCTAGCCACCTGTTCTGCAATCATTAAATGCGCGAGGTGCGGCGGATTAAACGTTCCGCCTAAAATGCCAATTTTCTTGCCCTTTGCTTGTGTTAGTGGTTCTTCAACCACCTCTACTTGAACTCCCGAAACACTTTTTGACTTTGTCGAAATCAATATTAATCACCTTACCATTATATCTTTTGAACGTTTTCTGAAATCTCTCTTTTATCTGGGTCTGCAGAAACTTTAAACAAAACCAAAACGTGACCGATCGTTTGGACGACTTGGATGTCGGTTTGCTGTTCAATAAACTCCTTAACCTCGGCAGTCGTTACGTCGGTATTTTGCTGTAAATTAATCTTTAATAATTCGTGGTTATCTAACGCACCGCCTAATTGAGCAAGCCAACTCTTGGTCAGTCCGTTTTTACCAACCGAAAAAACGGGTCGGAGATGGTGTGCTTGAGCACGTAAATAACGTTTTTGTTTTCCTCTTAATTTCAAATCAATACTCCCTTTATTTAGTTACTTACCAGCGATGGTACCTCGTTCTTAGATTAGAGCCCGCCGGATTACTACTGAAATACCCTTTGGTGCCCAAGCGGTAACCACGCTTCCCGCGGGAACTGCAATCCAGCCTAAACCTTCAAAGACCACGTCACTATCTTCCTCAATCTTAAAATGGTGGCGTGCTAATTCAGGCAAATTGGCCAGATTTTCTGCCGCAGGTGGTGTCAAAAGTTCTCCAGCGTGTTTTTCATAAAAATGATCGGCATTAGCTAGCTTAGTGCGATGAATCATTAGATTGTTATCAAAATAGGCAGTGACTGAGCCCGTTGAATTTTCGTAGTCAAAGCGCGCCAAAGCACCCGCAAATAAAGTTTGCTCATCACCTAATTGATAAACGCGCGGTTTAATCGTCTTTTTCGGCGAAATGTACTTAAGATCTTCCACCGTTAACACGTGTGCCATCTGATCGTTATGCACAATTCCCGGTGTATCAATCATTTTACTGTGATCGTCAAATGGAATTTCAATCCGATCTAACGTAGTTCCAGGAAAACGGGACGTCGTGATTACGTCTTTAATCCCGTTGCGTAAGGCAATCAAACTGTTAATTAAGGTTGATTTACCAACGTTGGTAACCCCTACGACGTAAACATCACGTCCATCGCGGAGTTGTTCAATCTTATCAAACAATTGTTCTACCGCAGGACGTTGTTTAGCACTGGTAATCATCACGTCTACCGGTTCAATTCCGTTAGCCTTTGCTTGTTGCCGTAGCCATTCCCGCATCCGGTGCCGTTTGATCGATTTAGGGAAAACATCCGCCTTATTACCAACTAAGAGAACCGGATTGTCCCCTACAAAACGGTGCAGTCCGGGAATTAAGCTACCATTAAAGTCAAACATGTCCACCACGTAAACCACTAGCGAATCTGAATCACTAATCTGACTCAATAGCTTTCTAAAGTCGTCATCACTAATGCTAACTGGTGCAATCTCATTATAATGACGCAACCGGAAGCAACGTTGACAATATAATTGTCCGCTTTCTAGACCTTTTTTTAAGGCCGACGCCGGCGTGTACCCCGGAAGCTGAGCATCTTCCGTTTGTAACGTTGCCCCGCACCCAATACACCGAATTTCTTCTTCGTTCATTCTTATAATAACTCCTTATGCCAAACTAATTCCGGATACTTTTTCTTCAAAGACCGCTTAATGAATAGCTCTAAAAAACGGTTCAACTTAGTATTCCAAGCATCCGTTTCAATTAAGGGCTTCACTAGCACTCCCCGTACTCCGGATAAATTGGCCGCTACCATGTCAGTAAGGAGCTGGTCTCCCACCATGATGGTCTCGGCCTTTTTTAGACGATATTGTCGTAAAACTCGTTTAATACCTACCGTTAACGGTTTTAAAGCTCGGGCATCAAACTCTAAACCAAAGCCAGCTACCGCCTTGGAAACCCGACTGTGGCTATTATTTGAAACTACAATTACCCGAATACCTTCCCGTTTCAATTCACTGATCCACCGCTTTAATTCTGGCGTGCCATCCGGATTGTTCCAGGCAATTAAAGTGTTATCTAGGTCGGTTAACACGGTGGTGATCCCCTTGGCCTTTAAATCTTTAGCGGATAGATTGTAAATTCTTTCAATCATCCACGTTGGTTTAAAAATGTTCATAATCTTTCTCCCCATGATTACTGTCTGTTCAATTATAAACGATAGGAATGCTTTTTGAAAAGAGAAGCCAACCTTAATTCTACTTCCATTCCGGACTTTTCGTTAAATTAAGACAGTAAGCGGTGATTACTTGGACAACTTAATGCGTTGGCACATTTTCATCCAAATTGACTCACTTCAAAATAAAAAGGACCGCGCTCACCATGGAGCGGACGATCCTTTTTAGTAGTCACTTAATTAAGTATCTAATTAAAGAGCTTTTTTAGCTTCTTCAGCCAAAGCCTTAAATGCGTCAGCATCGTTTACGGCAAGGTCAGCAAGCATCTTACGGTTCATGTCGATACCAGCTTCCTTAAGACCGTGCATTAACTTGCTGTAGCTCAAACCGTTCATTCTTGCAGCAGCGTTGATCCGTGCAATCCAAAGACGACGGAATTCGCCCTTACGGTTACGACGGTCACGGAATGCGTACAAACCAGACTTCATTACTTGGTCTTTAGCAACCTTAAATTGAATATGTTTTGCTCCGCGATATCCTTTAGCAAGTTTTAATACGCGCTTACGACGGCGACGTGTTACTGTTCCACCCTTTACTCGTGGCATAATAATTCCTCCTTAAATCACCCGCAGGTCATTTACTTTTCTGTTTAATTTAATTACTTGATGTTTGAAAGTAACTTCTTATAACGTTTTACGTTAGTACTGTCCATCATGTCTGTACCACGTAATTGACGACGTTGCTTCTTAGTCTTTCCATGGAAACGGTGACTTGTAAAAGCATTTGCACTCTTTAGACCGCCATTAGCAGTTTTCTTAAAACGCTTTGCAGCAGCGCGGTTTGTCTTCATTTTAGGCATAATCTGTTCCTCCAGAAATTTAAATTATTTATCAGCATTAGGAGCCAATACCAAGAACATGCTCCGACCGTCCATCTTTGGACGAGCTTCGATCCGAGCGATGTCAGAAGTCTCCTCAGCCATCCGTTCAAGTACTTTACGACCAATGTCTTTATGGGTAATTGCCCGACCCTTAAAACGAATTGATACCCGAACTTTATCTCCTTTGCCTAAGAACTTCTTAGCGTTCTTAAGTTTAGTGTTAAAGTCGTTTGTATCAATTGTCGGACTCAAACGGATTTCTTTAATGCTGACAGTCTTTTGCTTTTTACGAGCTTCACGTTTTTTCTTTTGTTGCTCGAAACGATATTTCCCATAATCCATAATCTTGGCTACTGGTGGTTTTGCCTTTGGGGAAACTACGACAACGTCAAGATTAGCTTCTTCAGCAATTTGGATTGCTTCTGCTTTTGACTTAACCCCTAATTGATCACCATTAACACCAATCAAGCGGACTTCACGAGCCCGAATGGTTTCATTTACCATTGTATCTTTTGCTATGGTTCTTCACCTCCAGGAAAATTATCGAGAATGCAGAAAAGCGGATGGCACACGCCACCCGCTTTTTTTGGATCTTCAACATCCATTCAACGTTCTTTAGCCCAGCAACTTCTAAGTTACAAGGCGAGAAGCGGTGGCCTCTGCTTTTTCTCAACGTTTACTAAGATACCAAAATAATCAGTCTCTGTCAACTAAACTAAAAAATTATTTTTACATAAAGAGGTTTACGTAGATTGGAACTAGAATGTCCATCGCTAGTGAAACGATTACAACCGCTACGGATGCCATTGCACCTTCAATTGAGCCTAATTGAACCGCTTTGGCTGAACCAACGGTGTGTCCGGAAACTCCCAGTCCTAATCCAGTTCCCACTTTAGAGATATTTTTGAGCTTAAAGATTTTAATTAAGAATTCGGCCAACGCGTAGATAATTACGGCGTTGATAATGCAGACCATCGCCGTAATTGCCGGATCCCCGCCGATTCCCTTTGCAATCGGCATGGCAATTGCGGTAGTTGCTGCTTGAGGCAGCATTGCCGCAATCGAAACTCGGGAGAGCCCCATTAGTTTGGAGACCATGTGAATACCAAATAGGGAAATAAAACCACCGACGAACAAGGTTAGGAATACATCTACCCAGTACTTCTTAAAAATATCGTTCCGTCGATATAGCGGAATCGCAAATGCCACGGTAGCCGGGTTTAAAAACCAAAAAATCATGTTGCCGCCTGGTAAATAGTACTTTTTATAAACTGCGACAGTTGTGGAACCAATTCCCTTTCCCCAAAGAACTAAGATTACAATTCCTAAAACCATTCCAACTAATAACGGGGTAAATAGGAAGAAGCCTTTGCTAACTTTAAAAAGCCACATTCCAATTAGATAAACTACTAAAGAAATAAAAATTCCGGTAAACGGTGTTGCTAAAGCTGCATCCATTATTCATCGTCCCCCTTTTTTCTCGTAATTTTTTGGTGAATTCGAATGAAAAATGCTCCTACGTATGCAATTACGACCAGGAGAATAATTGTCGAAATGACCACCACGATAATATCCTGGAGCCCTTCCCTTTTCATTAAATCCAAACTACCGGCTAATTGAATTCCCGATGGAACGAATAAGAAAGCAATTAAGCCAATCATAAAGTCACCAAATTTTTCAACTTGTTCGAGTTTAACAATGTGGGTCGCCAATAAAATATATAAAATAATCATACCAATTAACGGAGTGGGAACCACAATGTTTGCGGGAAATAGCTGAGAAATGATTTGCGAAACGAATAAAATCGCCGCAAAAATCGCCATTTGAACAAGGATTGGCGTCTTCTTTTTCTCTTGATCTTTTTTCATCAGAATTCCTCCTTAAAACACTTGATTCAAGGGCTTTTCTTCCCTTGCTCACCATTAATTCTAAGTGATTTTGATCGATTTGTAACCGTTTTCACAATCAATTGACCCTAATTCTGGATAGAATACCAACTACCCGAGATGAAATGCCCTTAACAATTCCAACGTAAAAAGTGACCACTTCTCTAAGCAATTTAACCTAGAGTTGTGATCACTTTTTAAAAATTAAGATAACTAAAACTTTATGGAATAACTTTAATTTCCATCAACTAAATCACCCGAATTATTACTCACTTCATCCCTAAGTGGCGTTTGGTTTCGTTAACGTACGAACGGCTCACCGGAATCTTAATTCCATTCGATAACGTCAATTGGTAGGTATGGTTGAAACTTGGTTGTAATTCAAAAACTGAATCAAGGTTAACCACGTAACTACGATGTACTTGCAAAAACTTTTGCGGATCCAATTCTGCCAATAGTTTTCGGAGAGGCTGCTTGCTGGTAACTAATGGTAAATTGGCCACGTGAATAATTACCGTACCCCCCTGCGCTTCTAAATAAATGATGTTATTTTTCTTAATCACGATCGTTCGTTCTTCATTAGTAATTGACAGTCGCGGATTAAGATATTTTTGCTGGTAATTGGCGGTATCGCGTTGCTGCCGATCCAATAATTTTTTGATTCGGTCAAGCGCTTCATTAATGCGACTTTGCTCAAAGGGTTTGAGTACGTAGTCCACTGCCTCAGAACTAAACGCATCTAAAGCATATTGGTCGTACGCCGTGGCAAAGATCACGTATGGTGAAACCGCCATTTTCTTCCATTTTTTCGCCAAAGCCATTCCATTACCATCTTCAAGCTTAATATCCAAAAATACCAAATCGGGATGTTCATTTGCTACATACTGGTCGGCCTCCACCACTCCATCAGCTTCCGCAACCTGGTCAACGATGGGGTTTTCCTCCAATAAGTAATTTAATTCTTGGCGAGCTAATGGCTCATCGTCAACAATCAATACTTTCATCACTTTTGCTTCCCTTCTTGAAATGGTATTTTCACGGTGATTGTCGTTCCTTCAGAGCTTGATTGAATATCTAAATTTGCTGCCTCACCGTAAAGTCCCGCAAACCGGGCGGTTAAATTTTGTAAAGCCGTTCCACTACCACTTTGAGAATCAACCACCTGGTGTCCTAACTGTTTTAAAATATGGGGGTCAATTCCGTGCCCGTTATCCGCAACCACGATTTTTAACGCGTTGGCAACTTGACTAACCCCTACCTTAATCTGTTGATCCTTCATTTTGGGATTAAAAGCGTGGCGAACCGCATTTTCCACTAAAATTTGGATTGTAAACGGTGGGACTAGGGCATTTTCGGACACCGCGTTGCTGAACAGCACCCGGTACCTTCCTGGAAAACGAGCCTGTTCCAAAGATAAATATGCTCTTACGTGTTTAAATTCTTGTGATAATGGAATTACCACCTCCCGGCTCCCCATCAAGTTAGCCCGGAAATAGGTACTTAATTGAATCAACAACTCCCGTGCCTTTTCACTGTCTTGGCGCATCACCGCGACAATTGTATTGATTGCGTTAAAGAAGAAGTGCGGGTTCACTTGGGCATGCAACGATTTAATTTCTGCGTCCTTAACTAGCTCAGTCTGCCTTTCCATATCACCCAGCATAATCTGCATGGCCAAGATTTCTCCGAGCCCCATCCCTAATTGAATTTCTACCGGGCTTAATCGCCACTGTTCTTTATAGTAAACTTTTAAGCTGCCAATAATCTGTTCTTTAATAAACAACGGGACCACAATTGCCGAATGGAGCGGGCATTTGGGCTCTGAACAATTAATTTCGTGAAAATTATTGGCAATTTGTACCTCTCCGGATTGAATCGCCTTCAAAGACAGATCGGTTCGAATCGGTTGCCCGGCAATGTGATGGTCGCTCCCCGCCCCGACGAAGGCGAGGATTTTTTGCTTATCCGTAATTCCGATTGCATCAAAATTAGTGTACTTAAGCATTAAATTGGCAACTTCTTGGGCCGATTTGTAATTAAGTCCCTGGCGAAATGCCGGTAACGTTTTTAATGCTAACTGGAGCACTGAACGAGTTTGGGTTGCTTGTACATCCACTTCTTGACGAAAATATAATGCAACGATTGATAAAAACACCGAAGTCCCTAGTGCGCTGACCGTAATCATGGGAATCGCGATATACCTTACCAATCGCCAACCCGTGGGACTAAAAATTAGGATAAAAGTCATCTGGATGGTTTCCATCAATAATCCAATCAAAAAACCGTGCCACGGCTTCATAGTCGCAAACCGATGCTGCTTTTGATTAGAAAACCATCCCGATAAAATTCCAATCAAAATTGAACTTGGAATATAAAAAAGTGCGTCGTTAGTTAAGGATTCTTGTAAAACACGATGAACTCCAGCAACTGCGCCGACAACCCCACCAACCATTGGTCCGCCAATGATTCCAGAAACGGTAACCGTTAAAATACGGATGTTAGCCACCGAATAGCCTGCTGGAATTCGTAATAATAACGGATTAAAGTGGATAGAGTTGTCAGGCGAAAGCTCAATCCCAATCAAATTAGCCGTAATCGTAAAGAAAGCAAAGATGATTATCAACTGAAATTTAGCGGCGCCGTCCTGTCGAAAGAGTAATTTTCGAAACGGCGGAAAATTAACGAGAAAAAAGGCCAAAATAATAATCAGGCCCACCCGTTCAATCATTAGTAAGGTTAAATTTAGCATTTGAATCCTTCTTTCGTGCTTAAGAAGTTCCTTTCCTTCAATTATACATGAAACGCCTTTCCTTGCTTAGCCGTAAATCGATCTTTCAAAGCCATTTGGGCAACTAAAAAGAGCTATGTAAACCCACCTGGATTTACATAGCTCCCGAAAGCTAAAAGTTTTTAATTTTTGCGACTGTAGCTATCAATGTCAGCTTTAATATCTTGCATAAATTGATCTACTGAAACAGTTTGTGAGTCGTCTTCACCATAGCGACGAACACTAACCGCGTTAGAATCCATTTCGTTGTCCCCAACTACTAAGATGTATGGAATCTTTTGGGTTTGTGCTTCACGGATCTTGTAACCCATCTTTTCGTTGCGGTGGTCAACTTCAACTCGGATGTCTTGGTCAGCCATTTGTTCACGCAACTTATCTGCGTATTCACCATGCAAGTCATCCTTAACTGGGATAATCGTTACTTGTTTTGGTGCTAACCAAGTTGGGAAGGCACCCTTGTACATTTCAATTAGGTAAGCCGTGAAGCGTTCCATAGTTGAAACTAACCCACGGTGAATCATAACTGGGCGGTGTTCTTCACCATCTGCTCCGACGTAATGTAAGTCGAATTGTTTTGGCAACATGAAGTCTAATTGGATTGTTGATAGAGTTTCTTCGTTACCAAGTGCCGTCTTTGTTTGTACGTCAAGCTTTGGACCGTAGAAAGCAGCTTCGCCTTCTGCTTCAACGTAATCTAAACCAAGGTCATCCATCGCAGCTTTAAGCATTGATTGTGAGTGGTTCCACATCTCATCATCGTCAAAGTACTTTTCAGTATTTTCAGGATCACGGTAACTAAGCCGGAATGTGTAATCCGTAATGTCAAAGTCGCGATAAACTTCAACCATCAATTGTAGAACTTTCTTGAATTCTTCTTGAATTTGATCAGGCGCAACGAAAGTGTGACCATCGTTCAACGTCATTTCACGTACCCGTTGCAAACCAGAAAGGGCACCAGATTTTTCGTAACGGTGCATCATTCCAAGTTCAGCAATCCGTAATGGTAATTCACGATACGAACGGATGTGGTGCTTATAAACTTGAATATGGGATGGGCAGTTCATTGGCCGCAATTCAAGCATTTCGCCGTCACCCATGTCCATTGGTGGGAACATATCTTCCCGATAGTGTTGCCAGTGACCAGAAGTCTTGTACGCGTCAAGGTTCATTAATACTGGTGTGTATACGTGCTGGTAACCATGTTGGACTTCCTTGTCGATGATGTAACGTTCGATTGTCCGACGGATGGTTGCCCCGTTTGGCATCCAGTATGGTAATCCAGCGCCCACTTCTGGATCAACAAAGAAGAGGTCGAGGTCGTTACCAATTACCCGATGGTCACGTTCACGAGCTTCCTTTTGGCGTGCCAATTCAGCATCCAAGTCTTTTTGGTTGAAGAACGAAGTACCGTAAATCCGTTGTAACATTGGATTACTTGACTTACCTTCCCAATAAGCACCCGCAACGGATAGCAATTTGATGGCTTTCAATCCCGAAGCATCTGGTAATGCAACACAGTCACTGACAATTAAGCTGCCATCAACGTCGTATACGTTAACCTTGCCGTCTTTAGCGTTTTTCTTAACTAGCTTAGCTTGGTAAGGATCGCTATCAACCTTAGCTAAAGCATCTTCAACGCTTAACATTTCATGACTCAAAGCAACCTTTGCTTGAATCATATCTTTCATTTTATCTTCAATAGCGGGGAGTTCGTCGACCGAAATTTGTTGACCTTCCTTATCGGTGTCAGCATAAAAACCGTGTTCGATGTTACCAATTTCCCCAATCCGGATTTCCGGATAAATACTCTTGATTGCACTTGTCAATACTAAAGCTGCTGAATTCCAGTTTACCAATTGTCCATCTTCGGAATCCTTGGTAATGATCTCAACCTTTCCATCTTGGTCAAGTGGTTGGTCCAAATTAACCAATTCATCATTAACTTTTCCAGCAACGGCGTTTTTTGCCAAACTTGTACCAATTGACTTCGCAATTTCAAGTACGGTGACACCAGCACCAAAAGGTTTTACACTGCCATCTGGAAATTCAATCTTAATCTCTGCCATAATTACACGCTCCCTTTACAAAAAATAGTATAAAAAAATCCCTGGTATTTTCATACCAGGGACGTGTTAGACGTTATTTCACGCGGTTCCACCCTCGTTGCAGACTACTAGAACGTAATCCACCACTTAATTAAACCGATAACGGTGGCAACCCGAACTGATATTTCGATCAGTCTCTAGTCAAGTGGGAAGTTTTTAGTTGCTTTGCTTACAGTCCATGGCGCGGCTCCCTGAGGTTAAAAACTACATGTTTGACTCTGATTTACAACTTCATTATATCCATTCAAAATTGCTTGTCAACCCTGTCGATGATTTTTTCCGATTAAAGTAACCTCTTCACTTAAAAATTTGATCCGTTCCATTAACCGTTTGGCCTTTAAAGGCTCGGCCTCCCCGCGTTGGTTGACCGTTAAGTGTTCCTTTTCTAGTTGCTCCATTGAAAAGTTAGAGGTGAAGAACGTTGGTAACTCTTCTTGCATGCGATATTCCAAGATTACGCCTAAAATATCATCCCGTACCCATGCAGAAATACTATCTGCACCAATGTCGTCAATCACTAAAATTGGCGCCTGCTTGACCGCGTCAAGCTTGCTTTGAATTTCTTTAGAATCCCCAATCGTGTTTTTTAATTCCACCGCTAAACTAGGAAAATGAACGATGGTTGTCGAGTAATTATGTTTGGCTAATTCATTAGCCATTGCACCCATCAAGTAGGTTTTTCCTACCCCAAAGCTACCGGTTAAGTATAAGCCTCGGTGAAATTGGTCCGGTGCCTGATCATAAGCGGCCACAAAATCCATCGTCTTACTTAAAGCAATATTCCGGTCAGGCTCTTGGTAGTAATCACTAAAATCAGCCCGCCGAATCATCTTTGGCATACTAATTGACTTCACCAGCGCTTGCCGCTGGGCCGCCTGGCGTCTCATTGTCATTTCTTTAGTAGGCACGTACTCAATATCAATTAGGTGATTGCTGAGTACTAACTGGGGCTCGTAACCCGGCAAAAAGGAGGGCTCGTGCCGCGCAATCTTCCTGCGTTCGTTAACAAATTCGTATAGTTTGGCCGCTCCCCGCTCCAAAGCTTCCGTAGTTAACTCCGCTTGGTGTGTTTGGCAAAAGGCCACAACTTCGGGATCCTGATAAACATTTTTCATCACCGACTGGAAACGTTGGTCGAGTTTCCGTTTATTCATCAATCCCTCAATTGCTTCGCGAATATTTTCCATTTATTACTCCTCCTTTCGCCGTTCACGTAATTTTTTCAGTTTTGCATTAATTTCTGCAGTAGTCGGCACCGCTTGAGAATCATTAGCATTGTTTGTTGTAGTTTTAGCATCCTTTTTGGCCCAATCTGGTAGGGTTTCGCGCTGAACGACCGGCTTACGTCTTCCATACGACTTGGTAGCTTGTTTTTGCTTTTTAGCCTGGCGTTCACGCACAAATTCTAACGCCTTTTGCGGAGTTTTTACGCCATTTTTAATCCACTCGTTGGCGATTGCCTCAACTAAATTTTTATTCAGCGTCGCCCGGCCCTGATCAACCAAGACATAGAAAATCAAAAAATTAACGACGCTAACCGGCAGTTGACCCGTTTCCACTATGCCGGTAATTACCCGTTTTTCCGCCGTGGTGGTAAAGCCCCCGGTTTCTTGCTTAATCTGATCAATAAAGTCTACCGGAGCTAATGCATACGTTGACTTAATCACCGTTTGCTCCTCGGCCGTGAGCCCTTCTAAATTGAGCTTTGTAGGCGATGTTGGCATAACCGCTGAACTAGCCGTTTTCTTCGCGCCTTGCTGATTAGCATTGGCGTATTTTTGGGCGATCCGAGTTTTCAAAGTTCGGCTATCAATCCGATTATCTTGAAAATTAGTGGCCGACTTAATCAGTTCCGCCATTTCACTTTCCGTAATTCCGTAAATAGTTTGTTCCACCATAATGAGGTGGCGGTTTTCTTCTAGGCTTTGACGATCCACAAAGCTAGTGCTAAGCATTTGAGTAAGTAAGTTAAAGTCAAAATTATTATTGAGCGTTTCTGAATCCGTTTGTGGCTCGTCCGGCTGAATTTGCTTTTGCACGGCAGAGATTGGCCTTGGCTTGTCGACCACGCTGCTGCCAATTTGGAAATAGTCGCCTAAATTTTTAGAGATATCATAAAAATCGGCGTGCTCAACCTGGCGTTTAATTAACCGCCGGCTTAACCGTTCAAATTCATTTTCACCAACCGCACCAAGCAACAATGCGCTTAGCGTGTCGTCTTTGAAAAAGGTAATCGGGTCAGCTGGTGCTTGCAAAACGTACAAAAATAACGCCCGATTATCAACTTGTTTACGAAAAGTTTTTAGCAAACCCAAGGCTTCTAACCGGCCTCGCGCTTCCATAATAGCTGGTAAATCAATTCCCAGCCAATTCAGTAATATTGTATGGGTAAACTGTTCATTTAAAACCGTCGCTTCTTCATTTAGTTCCCAAAGCGTCATTGCTAAACTGTACGCATCCGAAGATAATAACGGACGATACAGCGCCGTTAATGCCCGACTTTCGTAGTCGGTCATTTGTCGATCAGTATTCACAATAAACGAATCGTTTGGTGCTAAGTTACCCATTGGTTCCGTCATTACTTATGATCCTTTTCTTCTTCATCTTTTTTGACCATATCCTGGAGTTCGTTCAAGAAAACGTTCATGTCCTTAAATTGCCGGTATACGCTGGCAAACCGAATATAAGCGATCTCATCTAAATCAACGAGAATATTCATTACGTATTCTCCAATCACTTGACTAGAAACTTCGCTTTCTCCCAATGAACGAATTTTATTTTCAACCTTGTCCACAATATCAGTCATTTGTTCCATTTTTACCGGTCGCTTTTCTGCTGCCCGGACAATCCCTTTAAGAATCTTATCGCGATCAAATTCTTCCCGCGAACCGTTTTTCTTAATCACTAATAACGGGGTGGCTTCCACCCGTTCAAAAGTTGTAAAACGAAAACCACAGTCTTCACATTCACGCCGACGACGAATTACGCGGCCTTCATCAGTTGGTCGACTGTCTACTACTCTCGAGCCATTATTACCACAATGTGGGCATTTCATATTATTTCACCTCGCCGGTCTTTCCGGATGTCTGGAGTAAATTTTGTTTAACAAGCCATTCTATCACTTGCTTTTGTGTGGCTTCAATACTACCACTACTATCGATGGTTACATCCGCTTTTTTTTGTTTAATTCCAATCGGCATCTGAGCGTCAATTCGTTTTTGAGCATCCTCACGAGTCAAATGATCCCGTTCCATCAGTCGTCGGAGCTGTTCTGCTGGAGTTGTTGAAACCACCATAATACAATCGACTAAAGTCTCGTATCCTTGTTCAAACAAAACTGGTGCATCTAAAACGACCACGGGCTCCGTCGTAAAACTTTTTAACTGGCGGATGATCTCTTGGCGAATTACGGGTTGGACAATTTGATTTAACTCCCCTAGTTTTTTTGACTCCCCAAAAACTATTTTACCTAATTGCTTACGGTCAACTTGTTTTTGTTCATTTAAAATTGGGGTCCCAAATGCCTTAACTAATTGTACCTTAACCGCTTTAAATTCCAAAACTGCGTGGGCAATTTCGTCAGCGTCCACAATTGGAATTCCTTTATCTCTCAAAAAATTACTAATGGTGGACTTTCCCATCGCAATTCCACCTGTTAGTCCAAGGATCTTAGTCATTTTCTGGCGTTAAAACTTGGCAATGCGGGCAAAAATGAGTACTGCGCTGAGCTACCTTAATTTGTTCGATGGGAGTTTGGCAGCGTGGACACGGTAATCCTTGGCGATGGTAGACGTGCAGCTGGTTTTGGAAACTGCCGGCATGTCCAGTAGCATCTAAATAAGAAAACACGGTGGTTCCTTTTGCCGCAATGGCTTCGTTTAATTCGGCAAAAATACTTTCCCGTAATAATTTAATTTCGGCATCGGTAAGTGAATTAGACCGGCGCTGCGGATGAATTTTACTTAGCCATAAAACTTCATCTGCGTAAATATTGCCCAATCCCGCAATTAACGACTGGTCTAGAAGAAAGCTTTTCATCACCCGTTTACGACTTCGAAGGGCCTTCGTAAGGTAGTCTAACGTCAGCGTTTCTGGCGTTGGTTCGGGTCCGATCGTCTTCAATCCCCCGACTTGCATTTCTTGCCCCGTGGGGGTTAAAACCATTCGACCAAATTTTCGGGTGTCATTATAGCGTAAATCCTGTCCATCATCTAATTCAAAAATAACGTGGTCGTGTTTGTTGTAAGGTTGGTCGCGGTCTACCACCGCATACTTTCCTTCCATTCGGAGGTGGGAAACCATTGAAAGCTGATTACTGAAATCAAAAATCAAGTACTTTCCTCGCCGGCGAATTGTTTCAATTGTTTTATTTTTTAATTCTGCCGCGAACTGGTCCGCTTCAGGGGTGACCATTTTAGGATATCGCACCACCACCCGTTGAATTGTGCGACCCTCTACCAGACCGACCAATCCGCGTCGTACCGTTTCTACTTCAGGTAACTCAGGCATTTATTCATTCCTCCGTTATTTAGCGTCGTACCAATTATTTCCCCATGAAGTTTCTACTTTTAACGGAACATCCAATTTAATTGCGGAATCCATCACTTTAGGAACTAATTCTTTAATAACGCTCATTTCCTCATCAGGTACTTCAAAAATCAATTCATCGTGCACCTGTAACAACATTCTGGTTTTCAACTGCCGTTTTTCTAACTCGTTTTGCATGTTAATCATTGCAATTTTAATAATGTCGGCCGCACTACCTTGAATAGGGGTGTTCATCGCAGTTCGTTCTGCAAATGACCGAACGCTAAAGTTCGAAGCGTGGATGTCAGGTAAGTACCGGCGCCGGTGGGCAATCGTTTCTACATAACCCTTCTCGCGCGCAGTTTCTACCGAACCATCTACATATTTTTTTACTCCCGGATATTCTTTAAAGTAAGTGTCGATGAACCGTTTGGCATCCTTACGAGAAATTCCAATATTTTGGGAAAGCCCGTAATCACTAATTCCATAGACAATCCCGAAGTTAACCGCCTTGGCTTGGCGCCGAATGTTAGGAGTCACTTCACTAGCATCCTTCAAACCAAAAATTCGCACCGCGGTACTGGAGTGAATATCTTCGTCCTTCTTAAACGCTTCTTGTAAATGATGATCGCCCGTAATGTGTGCTAACACGCGCAATTCAATTTGCGAATAATCAGAAGATAAAATATGCCAACCTTCGTGTGACGGAACAAAGGCTTGTCGAATCTTCTTGCCTTCTTCAATCCGAATTGGAATATTTTGTAAATTCGGGTCCGTTGATGACAACCGCCCAGTTTGTGTCAAGGTTTGTTGGTAGGTAGTGTGCACCTTTTGATCCGTAGAATGAATCACCTTCAACAAACCGTCCACGTACGTCGATTTAATTTTAGCGATCGTTCGGTAATCTAAAATGTGATCAATAATTGGCGAGTAGCCACGCAATTTCTCTAAGACGTTCACCGCTGTCGAATATCCGGTCTTGGTCTTTTTAATTACTGGAAATTCTAGTTTTTCAAATAAAATGTGTCCCAATTGTTTAGGCGAGTTAATGTTAAACTCTTCCCCAGCCTCTTGATGAATCTGGCTTTCCAGTTCACTAAGCCGTTCGGTCAATTCGCTTTGCATAGCCCCTAAACGCTCGCGGTCAACCTTAATCCCACTAATTTCCATCTTTGCCAGCACAATCGATAATGGTAGTTCAATTTTCCAATATAAATCGGCCTGTTGGTTGTTAATCAACTCTTCTTGCAAACGCCGCCCTAGTTCACCAATTACGTCAATTTTGTGGGCGAGGTGCTCTAGTAAAACGTCTTTTGCGGGCACCGACCGTTTAGCTCCGGTACCGTAAACTTCTGCATCGGTTTTAATGTCTTCAATGTCATGTTCGTGAGCAAGTTGCCCCAAATCGTTAGAATTATCGTTGGTATCTAACAGGTAGGACTGTAATAAAATATCGTAGTTAATGCTATTTAAGGTCACGCCTAGTCGATGTAATCCTACGTAAGTACGCTTCCCATCAAAGACGTTTACGACCACCTTTTGGTTCGCTAATATTTCAGATAACGCGGGTTCTCGTAATAATTCAACGTCGTCGCTTACCCAAAGCTCTTTATCAGTTCCAATTGCGAATCCGCAAAATTCAGATAGGTGATAATTTTTCTCTGGCATTTCCAAATAGAAGTTAATTTCTTTCCCCCATTTGGTAAAGTCCGGTAACGTATCCTTCGTTAATACGTGATACGCTAATTTTTCACTTACCTTTTCTTCCGTTGGTTTATTTTGCTGTAACGCCGCTAAGAAAGTCCGGAACTTCATCTTTTGATAGAACTCTTGTAAAAAGGTGATGTTTTTTCCGTCATACTTTAAATCCGCCAATCCGATTTCTACGGGAGCGTCCCGCTTAATGGTTGCCAACGTCTTCGAAGTGAAGGCTGCATCCCGATCCTCAATCAAGTGTTCCTTCATTTTGCTTGGTTTCAAATCATCCAAATTGTCGTAAAGATTCTCAATTGTCCCAAATTGCTTCAATAACTTGAGGGCGGTCTTTTCACCGACCTTAGTTACCCCGGGATAATTATCGGAAGTGTCACCTGCCAGACCTTTTAAGTCAATAATTTGCTCAGGAGTGATACCCAGCTTTTCTTTGACGTGGCGCGGTGTATACTCTTCGACCTCGCTAACCCCTTTTTTAGTTACCGCAACGGTAGTTTCTGCACTACTTAATTGCGTTAAATCTCGGTCTCCGGTAACCACCACCACTTCGTAATTGTCACGTTCCGCTGCTAACGATAGGGTACCGATAATGTCGTCAGCTTCATAATTAGGTAATTCATAAGTTTTGATACCGTATCCGGTCAGCAACTGTTTGATATAAGGCATCTGCTCTGATAACTCTGGCGGAGTTTTTGAGCGACCTCCCTTATAATCATCGTACATTTCCGTCCGAAAAGTCGTTTTTCCAGCATCAAAAGCAACCAATGCCGCCGTGGGCTGGTATTGTTTTAAAATGCTGTCCAACATTTTATTGAACCCAAAAATTGCGTTAGTGTGCAGTCCATCCGGATTCTTGAACTTTTCTAGCGAATTATGCAACGCGAAAAAAGAACGAAATGCAATACTGTTCCCATCAATTAACAATAACTTATCTTTTGCCATAGCTTCCTCCGTTTTCTATCTCCCTTAATCATACCAAAAACCGAAGGCCAACGTGAATAAGATTGACCTTCGGTTCTAAATGAAAATTAAATTTTTGATTAATCTCGACTCCAACCAAAAATGGTTAAGAAGTACTGGAATAGGTTAATGAAATCGAGGTATAAACTAAATGCTCCTTGAATGGCAAGTCCCGTTTCAGAAACCCGGTCGCCATAGCTCAAGTAAAGATTCTTCATCGATGCCGTATCAAACATTGACAAACCAGCAAAAATTACAATTCCAATCAAGGAAAAGAAGAACGTTACTGCGCTGCTGTGCAAGAAGAATAGGTTAATCACCGAAACGACCACCATAGCGATTAAAGCAGCCAGTAAATGCGTCCCCAACCGCGATAAATCGCGTTTAGTGGTTAATCCGATCACGCTCATCACGACGAACACGGCAGCTGCCGAGAAGAACGCTCCCGCAATCGTTCCAATGCTGAAGAGCATAAACACGCTTGAAAGCGTGATTCCAAAGAATCCCGAGAACGCAAACAACATTAAGAAACTAACCGTTGGATTTTGTAGCGCCGTCTTCTGCCCAAAAATCATGAAAAGAAATAGCGCAATGAAAATCAGCCAGATTCCCATCCGCCCTTGGCTTAGAAAGGTCATCACCGCTGGGCGCCATACTGTAGCGCCTAAATAAGCAATGATTCCAGAAAAAGCAACCGCGGCCGCCATCCAACCGTACATTTTAGTTAAAAATCGGTTTAAGCCGATTGTATTATTTATTACTCTTGGTTGTTGATCCAAATTGATCCCCCCATTTAAATCTTTCCCATATTGTAACAGGAAAGCAATTAAAAGGCTATCAATCAAAGTCAAGAAAGGTCAAATTTTTACTTTTCCTTAACCAGGGCTTTATAAGCATCTTCGTATTTTAAAATGTCGCCAGCACCCATGAAAACTAGCACCGCATTGTGTTGGTCTGCTAACGCAGATAGGTCGTCTTCATGGATAATCTTTGTGTCATGACCAATTAAATTAGCCAAATCTTGTGACGAAACTTTCCCGTTTGCTTCACGAACTGAACCAAAAATCTCGGTCAAAACAACTTGATCGGCAAGGCTCAAGCTCTTAGCAAAGCCGTCTAGCAGCGCGGCTGTCCGGGTATAAGTATGTGGCTGAAATACTGCAACAATTTTCTTATCTGGGAATTCTTGCCGTGCCGCATCTAGGGTCGCTTTAATTTCTGATGGGTGGTGAGCATAATCATCAATCAAGATGTTATCACCTACCGTAGATTTCGAAAAACGGCGTTTAACTCCTTGGTACGATAGTAATTCCTTTTGGACTAGTGCCAAATCAATCTTTTCAAAGTAAGCTACTGCAATTACGGCTAACGTATTGAGAACGTTGTGCTCGCCAAAAAGGTTGATTTTAAAATGTCCAATTGGTTCACCGCGGTGTTCCACGTCGAATTCTGATCCGGTCGTGGTCCGAACAATGTTTTTCGCCTGAAAATCATCATTGTCTGCAGTTCCATAGTAATAAACCGGAACATCAGCGTGTAATTTCCGTAAGCTTGCATCTTCTCCCCAAGCAAAGAGTCCCTTTTTAACTTGACTAGCTGCTTGTTGGAAGGCACTTTCAACGTCGGCCAAATCTTTATAGTAGTCGGGGTGGTCAAAATCAACGTTAGTCATGATCATATAGTCCGGATGGTATGCGATGAAGTGGCGACGATATTCGTCAGCTTCAAACACGAAAAACCGGGCATCGGGAACCCCTTTACCAGTACCATCGCCAATTAAGTAACTAGTCTTGTCTACTCCGCCAAGCACGTGAGCCAATAAACCAGTGGTGCTGGTTTTTCCATGAGTCCCCGCCACTCCAATACTGGTGTATGCGGCTAATAATTGTCCTAAAAATTCATGATAACGAACGACCTTTAAGCCCATTTCGTGAGCGCGTTTTATTTCAGGATGGTCATCAGTAAAGGCGTTTCCCGCAATCACCGTCAAACCTTCACGTAAGTTATCCGGGTTGAAAGGTAATACCTTAATGCCTGCTGCAGCAAGACCGTCTTGGGTAAAAACGTAGCCGTCTACGTCAGAGCCCTCAACTTGATAACCTTCGTCATGTAAAATTAATGCTAAAGAGCTCATTCCGGACCCTTTAATCCCAATAAAATAATAAATTGTATCTTTATCCACCTTTACCACTCCCATAATAAATTGTTTTCAGTTTACCACAATATTAATCATCATTTTCTTCTGGGTGATAAAAAACTTCGCGAGGCTTAGAACCCCGTGATGCCGAAATATAACCTGATTCCTCTAACTGGTCAATGATCGTTGCCGCCCGGTTATATCCAATTGAGAAAACCCGTTGTAATTTTGAAGTTGAAATGGTGTCTTCTTGAGCAATGTATTCAAGGACGTCATCCATCAACTCGTCCGTGCTATTTAGCTCCGCACTCTTTTCCTTCAGTTCGGTTGGGTTGAATGCGTAATGCGGCGCCGCCTGTTCACGAACAAAATCAGCAATATCATCAATTGCGTCACTAATAAATGCTCCTTGTAAACGCACCGGATTGCTCTTTCCGTTACCAAGGAACAGCATGTCTCCTCGTCCAAGTAACCGTTCCGCTCCACTTTGATCCAAGATGGTTCGTGAATCTACTTGACTAGAAACCATGAACGCCACCCGGGTTGGAATGTTGTTTTTAATCAACCCCGTGACCACGTCCACGCTAGGTCGTTGGGTAGCAATCAGCAAATGAATTCCCGCTGCCCGTGCTTTCTGGGTGATCCGCACGATGTAATCTTGCACTTCAGCTGCCGAGACCATCATTAAATCAGCTAATTCATCAATAATCACCACAATGTATGGCATTTGGTTAGCATCGTCTCCTGCGCGACGGGCCTTTTCATTAAATTGTTCTAAGTTACGGGCTCCAGCAGCTGCCAAGCGTTCGTAACGTTGATCCATTTCGTTGGTAACCCACTTCAATGCGGCAGCTGCCGCTTGAGGATCCGAAATGACCGGTGCTAGTAAATGCGGCAGCCGGTTATACGGTGCCATTTCAACGGCCTTCGGATCAATCAGCAACAACTTCAGCATTTGCGGAGTTGCCTTATATAGTAAGGATACCAATACACTGTTAATGAACACACTTTTACCAGAACCAGTGGCACCAGCAATCAATCCGTGCGGCATTTTCCGTAAATCATAGACTTGCGGTTTACCAAATAAATCGACCCCTAGAGCGATCGTAAGTGGCGATTTACTTTCTTGAAATACAGGCGATTTAATAATTTCACTAAGCGGAACTGGCCGCGGATGCGGATTAGGAATCTCAATTCCAACGGTATTTTTCCCAGGAATTGGGGCCTCGATTCGAATATCCCGCGCCGCTAATTGCAGCTTTAAATCATCCGTTAAATTAGTGATTTTGTTAACTTTAACTCCGCGTCCAAGTTCAATTTCAAACTGGGTGACGGTTGGCCCCACCGTCCAGTTGACTACTTTAGCGGTAACTTCAAAGGCGTTTAACGCATCATCCAACCGCTGCGCTTGGTCAGCAACCCATTGGTCTTCATCTCCATTTTGAACGACAGGATCCGGTAGTAGGTCTAAACTCGGAAAATGGTACCCGAGCATTTGTTTAGTGGTTTCTTGCGCTACTGGAATTTGTGGTTCTTTAACCGAACGAGCGGGTTCCCATGCCATTTGCTTTGGGTTAGTAACTTTTTTAGGTACTTCCACCGGCTGAGTAAAACTCTTCGACGTTCCACTAGCCGTTTTTGCACGTTCGTCTAATTGTTGCGCCGAAGCTGGCGGAATTGCTGCAGACGGAGCGGTCGATTGAGTAACCGGCTTAGTTTCCGGTGCTCCCGGAGCAGCGCTTGCTAATGAATGACTTTGCTCCTCGCGCGAAGTCGTAGTGTTAGAATCGCTGGCCGCCGATTCATCAAGTACCGGGTCGTTTAACTCTTGGCGACTAGTTAGTTGGCGCTTGGCTTGATTCAATCTGGGTAAAGGTCGCCGAGTTAATTCGTAATTACTAATTGGCAACCGGAATCGACGTACAGGTCGACTATCAACCGAATTAGTCGAATCGGATTCCAAACGTGCTGAAGACCTAACTGTACTTTTGAGATCACTCGCTTCGGTGTCAGGGGCTTGCGTTTGCGCCAATTTTTGCTGAATTGCGGGCGTAAATGGATGATCCGACTTCAACCTCTTCGCTGAATCCGTTGGTTTTCTAACCGAATGGTCGTCCATTTTGAGGCCTTTTTTGCGAAAAAAAGCCGGTCCATCGTATTTAACCATTTAAATCCTTCCCTTATTAGTCAAAAATATGATTTCCCTTTGCGAAATCAAAAGCCGTTCCTACTTCAAAATCATCTGGTAAAATTAAGGCACCCTTTTTCTGAGGTGCATTTTTTAAGTGCAGTTCTCGTCCGGAAGCAATCATCCCGTCACTAGAAACACCGCGCAGTTCACCAGGCCATATAATCATTCCATCTGGCATCATGGCGCCTACCTTAGCCACCACAACTTTAATATCAGCCTTCATGTTCGGCGAGCCGCTAACAATTTGAAGTGTTTCGCCATTGTCAACTTCGGTTTCGGTAATTTGAAGGTGATCGGAATCGGGGTGCGGCTTAACCGTTTTAACGTACCCAACCACGAACTTAGGACTTTCGTCAGCAACCAATTCATCTGCAAAACCTGCCTGCCGCAACTGTTCATTTAGCTTTGTAACTTGCGCGGCAGTTAAGGTAACCGATCCGTGGCCATCTAACTCGGGTAACACGTTGCTAACTTCTAAGAAATTATATCCGGTGGTAACGTTACTATCGGCGTCAAAAATCCGCACTACGTTATCCTTTTGCTCCACCGCCTGCTTTTCCGCGTCAGGGTTAACCATGGTAATTAAAATATCTCCCATTGTTTTTGGATTATAACTAGCTACTAACATCTCAATTCTCCTTAAATATTACTTTTTAATTCTCAAACCATTCCCATTAATGTTAGAATTAAGGGAAAAGGAAGTGTTTTCATGTCATCTAAAACATCTGCGTTAACTGCACTAACCATCACCGCTTTAGCTTCGTTCGCCGTAGGCACGTTGGTGGCAACTCAGATTAAGGGACATCGTAAAGTTCGTCCCCAAGCCGCCCTTGCGCGTGTCCGGCGTTCTTTTGAAGAAGAGGGGCCCGTTGAAGGCGCTTGGATCGAGTCCAAGCCATCTCCCCTTAATCGGCATGGTCTAAAGGCCTCCGTATATTACGGCGGCATCACCAAATACGAAAATAACGAACTAATTCAATACGAGTTCATTGCCGACGCCTACACCGGCACAATTATCGACATTTACCGTCGTTAATTTCTTAATCATAACCAAAGCAAGCCGAGAAAAATTTTCTCGGCTATTTTTGTGTCTCTGCCGGTTTAGTTGCCTAATCTAAAAATGAGCAACTAACTTGTAAATTGGTTGGCCCTTTTCACTAAACTTATGCTCGTATTCCGTTTCAACGTTGTCTTCGTTTTCGGGACTATTGTGTAAGTCTAACCAGACTCCTTCAAAAATCATCCCGTAATTATTGAGACTAGTCAATGAATACTCAAAAAGCCCCTGGTTGTCCGTTTTAAACTCTAATTTACCGTGTTCGACTAAAATTTGTTCGTAAACTTTCAAAAAGCTTTTATAGGTTAATCGACGTTTTTCGTGCCGGGTTTTAGGCCATGGATCTGAAAAATTCAAAAAGAGCTGGTCTACTTCACCATCTGCAAAATAATCGGTTAATTCTGCGCCATCCGCATGTAAAAATTGTAAATTAGGGAGTTCTTCTGCTAAGGCGTTTTTTAGCGCAATCGCCACCACTGTCTTTTGAATTTCAATCCCAATAAAATTGTATTGGGGATATTTTTTAGCCATGTTGATGATAAACTGTCCTTTACCAGTCCCCACTTCGATCCAGAGTGGTTGTTGCTTAGCAAAACGTTCATGCCACTTTCCTTTATAAGCCTGTCCATTTTCAACAACCATTTCAGGGTGCTCCGCAATCAACTTGGGAGCCCATGGTTTATTTCTTACTCGCATAATTACCTCTTTTATCTGTTTATTTTTTTAATATAACGCGGTACTAACCACTGGGTTAGCAACCAAGCCGTGATTGCTTGGTCTACGATTGCCCATCCTAAAAATGAGAATGACCAATTAGTCACGCAGCCGGCCAGCGTTAATAAAATCGCGCTTAATAGTATGATTCTTTTTAAGACGGATAACAAGCCCTTTTGTGCCATTTCTGCGTCAACTGGGTACACTTGCACCATTGAATTTGCCTGAACGGGCCGGTAAACGTCTACTAATTGAATCACGATTAAATACGTGGTTAACGCGCCCACCATCAGTTTCAACCATTCCTGATCACTGTACGCCACAATTAGCATGCCCACAATTAAGAGCCGAATCATCAAGCTTCCTAGGTCACCGCTCCGGACAATCATAATTGAGTATAGGTAAGAAAACATTGATGATTTTCCTGCCAAAAATTTTACTAAACCATCGGCATAGCGACGTCGTTTAGCCTTAACGGGCAAATTTTTCACGGTGGTAAATAGGCTGAAGAAGCGGTATAACCGTCCCATTCGTTTTTGTTCCGCATCGATCGCCGCCTGCCAATTGAAAATGCCACTTTCCATGAGGTGGTTTAGGCGCTGCCACTCTAATACTAACCACCCCAACATTAACACTGCGGCTATTAAAGGGAATCTTATGATTAAGCTAACAATAATCGCGTCAATGAGCAACGTGATTTTCCGGTCCCACCGCGGACCTGCAAAGTAACAGCCTTGATACCGAATTAATACGTTGGTAAAACTGCCTAATATAACTGTTAGGATAACTCCCACCACCAAGAATAGTTGGTGGTAAGCCAAAGCTAACAACGGAAAAAGCAACAGGCTACCGATGCCAACCGGAATTAAAACTGAAATTAACGTCCGACGTAAAGATTTCCTTAAATAAGCAGAAATATTTTTCTCCTGACTCATTAAAAATACGGAATCAGCATTTTTAAACAATAGCACTGGCTGACCAGGTAAAGTTAGTAAAAAACTAACTACTGCCACTAAAATCAGGCCATAATTTGGCAGAGGCTGTAAAGTCTTCAGCCAATTAGCGTACGCTAACCCTAAGCCGCCCCCAAAAAATAACAGGGCTAAAACTAAATGATCATTTAATACGTATTTTAAATATTTGAGAATTTCAGATTGGTAAGCTTTAGCTCGCTGTTGCCACAATTCATTCATGCCGCTCACCCTTTGCAATCGACAAATAAATATCGTTCAAACTAGCTGTGGGAGCATTAAACTGCGTTTGGAAGTCATCCAGTGTACCAACCGCCTTTAACTGCCCTTCGTTAAGCAAAGCAAAACGGTCACAGTATTTTTCTGCCGTATCGAGCACGTGAGTAGACATTAGTACCGCCGCACCCTGTTTTTTCTTTTCGTTAATAATTCCTAATAGGTCATCAATGGCTAGCGGATCCAACCCTAAAAACGGTTCGTCAATCACAAAAAGCTGGGCGTCAGTCATGAACGCGCAAACAATCATGACCTTTTGGCGCATCCCTTTTGAGAAGTTTGCAGGAAACCATTCAAGTTTGTTTGCCAAACGGAATTTTTCTAAAAGTTCCATGGCATTCTTCCACGCGGCCTTTTCATCCAGGTCATAAGCTTTAATGGTAAGTTCTAAATGCTCTTTTAGCGTTAACTCGTCGTACAAGACCGGCATCTCGGGAATGTACGCCAACTGTGATTTGTAAGCTGCCGGTTGCTGCCTTAGTTGGATATTATTCAAACTAATAGTTCCTTGCATGGGTTGCAACAAACCAATTACGTGATTAATGGTGGTTGACTTTCCGGCGCCGTTTAACCCAATCAAGCCAACCAATTCGCCTTCGTGTACTTCTAAATTTATATCTCTAATGACTGGCGTTTGCGTGTATCCGCCGGTCAAATGCTCAATCTTTAGCGTCAATTTATAATCCCCAATCGTATTGAAAATCTCTCATCGATTATACCACATCCCACTCGAAAACCCGGTCGCCAATCCGCACAATTACGCAATTTTCGTGTATAATTAGCCTGTGTAAGACAAGTTTTGTATTGGAGGTAATTTTATGGACGAAAATTGCGTATTTTGTAAAATCATCACTGGTGACATTCCTAGTTACACCGTCTACGAAGACGACGTGGTAAAGGCTTTTCTAGATATTTCGCAAGGAACCCCTGGTCACACGTTGGTAATCCCCAAAAAACACGTGCCGGATATCTTTAGTTACGACCCTCAGCTTGCAGCCGACGTATTCTCCAGAATACCTAAGATTGCTAGAGCCGTTCGCGACAGTAACCCAGATATTAAGGGAATGAACATCATTAACAATAATGGCAAAATTGCTTACCAAAGTGTTTTCCATTCCCATTTCCACCTCGTTCCTCGCTATACCGACCATGATGATTTTGGCATGCGGTTTGTGGACAACAGTAGTCACTACGACGAAGCTCAATTAACCAAAATTCAAAATCAAATTAAAGATAATTTAGGTGAATAACATGGCAAAAAACAAACGGCACCCTTGGCTAAAAGGAATTGTAGGTTCTTGGGTAGGCTGGCAAACGGTTAAATACGTTAGCCAGCACCCCCACTTCTTAAGGGATTTAAAACATTCGGTAAAAAATTATGCTCAAGCCATTAGCGACTTTGGAGACGCTCTCCAAAGCCTACGTTTAAACACGGCTCAAATGAAGGTTGAAATAAAAAAGAGTGAAAAGACCTTTAACGAAATTCAGCAATCGGTTGACCGTTTTCAATACAAACTAGAACCTCGGATGGCAAAAATCAGTGAGTTGCAAAATCATCTTAGCAATGAGCTTAATCAGGTGCAAAAGGAAGTTGTTGCTAAAAAAAGAAAATGAGCCAAATTTTTTCTTAAGATTATCCGAAAAAGTTTATCGAAACCTTAATTATGTTATGATAGGTGCTGAGTTTAACTAATACTAATTGTTAGGATGTGTGGATTTAATGAAAAAAGTTTTACTTGGATTCGCTAGCATTGCGATGGCTTTTACCTTAGCTGCGTGTGGTAGCAAGACGGTTGCCACTACTTCAGGTGGTAAAATTACTCAGGATGAGTATTACAGCAGTTTGAAGGACACTTCAAACGGTAAGCAAGTTTTACAAGAAATGATTGTTAACAAAGTTCTTGAAAAGCAATACGGTGACAAAGTTACTAAAAAGGTTGTCGATAAGCAGTACAATGCTTATAAAGATCAATACGGCTCTTCATTTAAAGACATTTTAGCTTCGAACGGTATGACTGAAGCTTCTTTACGTAAGCAGATTCGTTCTAATGCGTTACTAAAGGAAGCTGTCAAGGACAACGATAAGATTAGTAGTTCAGACCTTAAGAAAGAATGGAAGTCATACCAACCAAAGGTTACCGTAGCGCAAATCTTAGTTTCTAAGAAATCAACTGCTGAAGACGTTATTAAGCAACTTAACGACGGCAAGGATTTTGCTAAATTAGCAAAGAAGTATTCTACAGATTCTTCAAGTAATAATAAGGGCGGTAAAATTGCCCCATTCGATGACACTAACACTACTTTAGATTCTGACTTTAAGGATGCTGCATTTAAACTTGACGAAGGCAAGTACACTACTAAACCTGTTAAGACTCAATACGGTTACCAAGTAATTAAGATGCTCGACAAGCCTGCTAAGGGTAAAATGTCCGATCATACTAAAGAATTAAAAGAACGAATTTGGAACAAAGACATGAGCGATGCTCCTACTCTTCGTAAAGTGATCACCAAGGTACTTAAGAAGGGTAACGTTACCATCAAGGATAAGGACCTTAAGAACGTCTTAGATGAATATTTAGGTAACTCTTCATCCTCATCAACAAGCAGTAAATAGTTTATATACAAGGTGTGTTCCAAACCTTTGGTAGTTTGGGAACCTTAACCTGAATCGGTACTATACCTAAATCTGGCATAGTGCCGATTTTTGGTTAAAGAGCCTGAATTGAAACTTAATCTACTAAACTAAAAACGCTTCTCAAGAATTTTTAAATTTCTTGAGAAGCGTTTTTTAACTTCTAGATCTGCCTATCTTAATTAATGAACTCAGTACTATCAAATAACCCAATTACTTAGTTTCTGGTTTATAGAACCGCCGGCCATTCATTCCAAAAATTCGTTCACTAAAATGTCCCTCATCCGTATTCTTCAAAGCTCCCGAGACCATTTGGATTTGGGCATCTAAGTCATCTAGCGAATGGAGCACCACTGCTTCAAGCATGTGGGGCTCGATTGGTGACCCGTATTCCCGTAATCCATGGTGAGAAACTAACAGATGACGTAATATCACTAAAGATTCACCATTTGGATCAATTTTCAGTGCTTGGGCAGCCTCCACTACCTCTTCGTCAATAATTACAATGTGTCCTAAGAGATTCCCTTCCACCGTATATTGAGTAGCAACCGGCCCAGAAAGTTCGATGGTTTTACCTAAATCATGCAGAATTGCACCGGCAATTAATAACGATTGATCAATATTTTCATATTGTTGGGCAACTGCCTTGGCCAATTTAACGATTGATAAAGTATGGAAAGCTAATCCTCCCTCAAAAGCGTGGTGATTTGACTTAGCCGCCGGAAAATCAAAGAATTGCTGATCGTACTTCTTTAGCAAGTAACGGACCACCCGGTTCCAATCCGGATTACTAATTTCAAACACTAATTGTGCAAAGGCTTCCCGCAATTCAGTCACCGAAACCGGAGCTTTTTCAGTGTACGCCGTGGGGTCGGCAGGTTCTTCTTCGGTTGCCAAACGCATTGCCATAATTTTAACCTGGGGAGCTCCCTTATAAGTTTCACGTTTCCCCTTTAGAAGAACCACCCGCCCAGATTGAAATTGTTCGAAATCAGTGGCGGTTGCATCCCAATAATTTCCCCGAATTTCACCAGAACGGTCTTGGAAAACGAGCGAAATAAAATCTTTGCCAGTCTTGGTCACCCGTTTTTCGGCATTTTTAATCAGGACAAAAAGCTCCATTTCTTCGTCATTCTGAAAATCAATTAATTTTTTAGTCAAACCTGCGTTCCTCCCTTATTTTTCGTTTAGATCAACCACGTTACGTTGATCTACCAGTTGATAAACTTCTTTTTTGGCCGAGAAGTAAATAATCTGGGTTTGTTGAGCAATTTGCTTAAGTAAACCAAATGTTTCTGCTAAACGTTGGTCATCAAAGGCTACAAAAGCGTCATCGATAATAATTGGCAGATCCACGGTATCCGCAAACGCCTGCATAAACGCAAAACGAATGGAAATATATAGTTGTTCCAAAGTTCCTTTAGACAGTTCCCCTAATTCATAAGCTTGCCCATTTTGGTCAACCACGTGAATAGCATCGTCATTATCAAATTCAATTTGATGATAACGTTGGTTCGTAATTTTAGCAAAGTACTCGTTGGCTTGTTGAATAATTAAGGGCAGCCGTCCTTTGGTAGCCACTCCAAGGGTTTCATCAACCCACTTTGCCCCTAATTGTAGCGTTAACCACTCGTCAATTAAATCTTTTAGCTCAGTTTCTTCTTCGGCAAGGGCTTGTTGTTCATTTAAAATATCAATTTGGTTCTTTAAACCGGTTAATTCCCCGATTCGCTGGGTTCGTTCATCCACTAGCGCTTGTTCTTGGGCCCTTAATTGCTGTAATTCGGCCGTTAGTTTGCTTTGTTGCGCTTGTAGTTCGGTAAGTTCCGGATACTTTTGCAATTCCGTCTGAATTGCGGGATCCACCGTTTTTTCTAAATCACGTAACCGGACCGCTTGCTTCTGTGTTTCAGTTAATTGCGCCAGCCATTCGTCAAAGTGATCATCCAGTGGCGGTATTGCAAATTGCGCAAACTTAGTTCGTAATTGTTTTAATTCCGCCTGCTGCTCGGCCAAGTTTTGCGTCAAAATTTTCTGAGTCTGCACTTGGCTTTGCTGTTGTTGAATTTGCTGAATTCGCTCGGTCACCCATTTGGTAAGTTCGTTTAGCGATGGTTGGGGCTGGGCTTCGTCAATTTGTAAGATTGGTTTTGCCGTTTGCCAAAAATCAGCAAGCTTCTCCCGTAAAACTGCTTGCCGTTGTTTCAGTTCGGCCAACCGTTGTCCTAACTGCTGATAGTTCACCACTTCGTTTTGTAAAAATACCCACTCCGTTGCCGGAACCACGTCAAATCCAGTTTGACCACCGATTTGACGAAGCTTTTCATCAATTTTTCGCCCATTTGTTTCCGCGGTTTGCAAATCATCCGTCGCATTGTCTGCTTGTTGAGCAGGCTGATCAACTTGCTTAACCACCGCATATGCCCCCAAAATAATTACGGCTAGTAAAATTAGTTTAATAATTGCGTTAATCGGTAAGAAGAAATCAACCGCTGCTAAAACAACTCCCACGCCCCAAATCAGGTTGCCGTCGGTCGACTTGTTTGTTGAAGCAGTTTGGCGCGACGGCACACTTCTCAATTGGTTAACTTTGGCAGCCACTTGAGCTTGTTCTTGCAAAAGTTGTTTAACTTGCTTAAGGGTGGCAGAATCCATTGGTTCCACGCTACCTAAGTCGACCGAATTATTCTCTTGTAATTCGGCAAGTTGGTTGGTTAATTCGGTTTGTTGCTGCTGTGCTTTATCTAATTCATCTCGATTAACCTTAGCTACCGGTAGCTTAGCTTGCAGATCCATTAACTGATCTAAATCATCCGCTTTCTGCGCTAAAGGCGGCAAGTTTTGTAGCTTTTGCTGAGTCCGTTGGCAATTTTCCTCTACTTTCCGAATTTGATCCGCTAGTCGACTAATTTGTCCTAAATCCAATTGCAAATCAGCTTTAGATACCTTTTGAACTCTTTGCCGTAACGTAGTGATTTTTTGGTAGTTACTCCACGCATCTAATAATTTTTGCTGGTGGCTAGTTTGCTTGGATAATTGACTAATTTGCTGCCGGATTTCTTGTAATTCTGCGCGGTTTTGATCTTCTAAAGCCTTTGCACTTTGGTAATCCGGTAATTGATCACGGTCATCTTGTAAATGCTGTTTAGCTTTCTCATAATGCTTAATTTTTTTATCTAGCTCGCGGGTCCGTGAACTAGCTGTATGCATTTTATCAGCATCTTTTTTTAAATCTTTTTCAAATTGAATCCATTCTTCACTACCTACGGCACCCATGCGTAAAATATGGCGACGTAAATCGTCCCGGTTTCCCAAGTCGTTAAAATCATCTAAGTCACTTTGGTTAAAACCTAGCAAACGTTCGTATGTATGTTGGTCAATTGGGCCCAACATCTCACTTAAGAAATCGTTAGTAACCGTACTTTGATCAAGTAAATCCTTGATGGTTACCGTACCGCCATTTTTTCCCTTCACGCGCTCAATTCGATACGGGTGATTTTGGTAGTCAATTTCAATAGCCCCGCCATATCCAGCCGAACCACGTCCTTTTTTGGGTACGTATTTCAAATATTTGTTACTACCCCTTCCTTGAGCAAAACCAAAGAAAACGCTGTAAATGAACTGTCGCAGGGTCGATTTACCAGCTTCATTAAGCCCGTAAAACACTTGTAAATCGTTTTGTAAATCGAACGTCACGTTCTGCCATTTACCAAATCCATAGATTTCAATTCGCTTAATTTTCATCGTTAATCATCCCCCAGCGCATTGCGTTGTTGTAGCATAATTTCAACTCGTTCGCGGAGTTCTTCTGGATTAAAATCGGCTTGATAAGCTTCAGCGATAAAATCCAACTCCATTAGCCGGCCTAGTTGCTTTTGAACCGTTTTAGGAGTAAAAACCTGTTCAGCGGCCTGTTGCCAATAAGTACGGTCCAATTCGGAAAATACTGGCGTTTGCTCATCAACCTTCAGTAAAATGCGGTATACCCACTCTTCAGCGGAGTCTAATTGCTTTTGTAGCTGAGATAGTCCCAGGCCATTACTTAATTCTTCCAAAACTTCGGGTGCCAGATGGTTACTTCCGGCTAAACTAACACTCATTAATTTAAAGGAGGGAGACGTAATGGTATTGGCTTTTTGTAAGATGTTGCCCAATACGCTTTGAAAGTCCGCTCCCTCTTCAACAGCCACCGTCAAACTCTGCCATTCCACCACGTCGCTACGGACAAATTCTACCTTAGCCTTTTGGTTAGATTCCAAAGTAACGAGGCTGGCACCTTTCGCCCCAGGCTCATTAATGTGTCGTCCCTGCGTATTTCCAGCATAAGCGATTACAGGATCCTCGTGCAAAATCTGGCGCTTGTGGATGTGTCCTAAAGCCCAGTAATCGTAATTTTTATCTAATAATTGGCTAAGGGTAAACGGCGCGTACCTTGCTTCACTGGCGTGTAACCCATCCATACTCCCATGTAAAAGACCAATTTGGAAATCAAATTGTCCGTCATTAGTTGGGTACTCTTCAATTCGCGAAGTTACTTCCGCCCGTTTGGCGTAGCTAAAACCAGTCAATCCCACGATCGTTCCGTCCGTCGTCGTTAATTTTTTAGTTTCTACTTCTGGACCAAATATCGTGACGTTTTCTGGAAAGATAGTTGTTGGGATTTTAGCGTTAAGGTAATCGTGATTTCCGTAACTCAAAAAGACTGGTATTTTAGCTTGGTTTAGTATGTCTAACTGGTCCACCGCAAAACTCAACGTATCAATATCGGGACTAGGATTATCAAATAGATCACCCACAACACAAACAAAGTCAACCCGTTGTTCGATGGCCGTCTGCACTAACTTTGCAAAAGCCGATTTTGTCGAATTAACCACTACCTTACGTAAGCGTTCCGGTATGTTTTTTAAGCCCCGAAACGGGCTACCTAAATGGACGTCCGCTACGTGCATAAACTTCATTTTTATCCCCCTTATCAGCATTACTTTTATCAAAAATAAGGCTGGAAAAAGTATCCTTAATCAAGGAATTTCTTTTCCAGCCTCTTTTTCGTTTTATTATCCTTACCAATTTTAAATTGGCCTACTACTTACGCAGCAATTTACCGAACGAACAACATCACGTCGCCGGCCCAGAATTATCCTTGATACAACTCTTGGATCGGCTTCATGATGATTTGATTAACGTCATTAATCAACTGATTAAGACTCCGCTCTTTGTCCATCAAGTCTTTAATCAAGTCCACTTTTTCGATTTCACCAGCGACTTCGTGAACCTTTTTAATTTCGTCTTCGGTTAACTCTTCGCCGTTCATTTGTTTTTGTTGAAGCGAACTTTGAATATCTTGAAACTTCTTATACAAAGCACTTGCGTTCTCGTCTTGTTGAACTTTTTCAAAAGATTGTTTCAAATTTTGGTATTCGTTGGTTAGACGGAGCTCTTGTTCCATTTTATTTGCGGTATCATAAATGTTTACAGTCATAGTGCGCCTCCTCTGATTTAACAGTTCAATTATATCATTTAGAACTAATTTTTAATACTGGAATCACTGCCCCATGATAAACTTTTTCGCGTCTTTGAAAAGTTCGCCAGCCTTTTCTTTAACACCGCTAGCACCTTTGGAAATACTGTCTTTAATGGAAGAAGTTCCATCTTCAATATTATCCCAAAGATTTCCCGCATTACTGTTGCCATTATTGTTAGCTAGCGATGACGCAGATTTAACTTGGAACGACGTGCCCTTAGTATTTGGTAGAATTTCACTCATTTCGGCTTTGAACATGCTGTTCATCCCTACACCAGTTATATTTTCCAAATGATGGTCTTTATTAGTGTCGTCAAATCCTTCCCAAGTAGCGACCACCACGTCCTTAGTGTAGCCAACCATCCATTTATCCCGGGTAGCTTCCGAATTTCCGCTGGTATCGGCTTCGGTACTACCAGTCTTACCAGCAATTGTATAACCGCTTGGTTCCGCGCCGTACCCAGTTCCAGCGCTATCACCATAAACCCCCAGCATCATGCTGGTCATCTCATTAGCGACCTTCTTGGAAATTACCCGTTTCTTTTCAGGGGTGTTATTAACGATTGTCTTTCCAGAAGCATCCACGATTTTGCGGATAAAACGTGGTTTAGACATGTTTCCATCGTTAGCGAAGGCCGTGTATGCCGAAGCAAGTTGAATTGGGGAGACCCCTTTAGTCAGCCCTCCAAGAGCCATGGCAAGGTTTTTGTCTCCCTCACTCGGGTTAAGGCCAAATTTCTTAACGTAATCGTATCCCTTATCAACCCCGATTTTATTCAATAGCCAAACGGCCGGCGCATTTTTACTTTGCTCAAGTGCTTGATACATCGGAATCTTTCCAGAATACTGGTTGTTGTAATTTTCCGGTTTATAGTGATTAGTCCCGTACGATTGCAATTTATCTTCCAAAATCGAACTGTACCGGTAACCACTAGCGAGCGCCGGCGCATACACCGCGATTGGTTTCAACGTCGAGCCCGGTTGCCGTTTAATTTGGGTTGCCCGGTTATAACCTCGGAAGACGTGCTCGCCACGCCCCCCAACAATGGCTTCTACTCCGCCATCATCAGCATTGACCGCTACCGAAGCGGCTTGAACCTTAGTACCGTCGGTAGCATTGCTTGGGAAATTATTCGCGTTATCAAACGTATCCTGCATTCCCGCTTGACTACCTTGATCCAGATAGGTGTAAATCTTGTAACCGCGGTTCATGATGTCCGATTCGGTCAGGCCATAACGGTTAATTGCTTCGTCAATCACCGCATCAAAGTAGTAGGGATACTTATAACCGTCTTCATTGGAATAGTTATTAGACGTAACAATCGGGGTCTGCGCATAACTTTTAGCTTGAGAATCCGAAATTTTTCCCGTCTCCGCCATCAAGTTTAAGACCACGTTTCGTCGAGAAAGAGCGTTTTTAGGGTGATCATCCGGGTTGTACGCGCTAGGATTAGTTAGCATTCCCGCTAACACGGCGGCTTGCGGAACCGTCAATTCGGCAGCGCTCTCCCCAAAGTAACGTTCGGACGCATCCTGCACTCCCCAAACGCCATTACCAAAGTAGGCGTTATTCAAGTACATTGCCAAAATATCTTTTTTGGTATAAACATTTTCCACTTCAATTGATAAAAATAACTCTTTAGCCTTTCGCGTAAAGGTCTGCTGTTGGGACAAAAAGGCGTTCTTTACCAGCTGCTGGGTTAACGTGCTCCCACCACCGGAAATGTAATTGCGCCCCAACACCTTATTCATGCCGTACATCACGAAGGCCCGGGCAATTCCTTTCACCGAAAAACCGTATTCCTTATAAAAATTGCGATCTTCGGTAGCAATTACCGCATTTTGGACGTTGGGTGAAATTTTATCTAAATCTACCCAGGTTCCCTTTTGGGAATATAAGCTCCCCGCTTTTTCATTATGTTTGTCGTAAACTAACGTTGGCTGCGATAAGGCCGCTTTTAAATTTTTAACGTTTGCAGTTTTGGCTTGATACGTTAAAACTGCACTGGTGACAAAAATAACCGCTAAAACAATCACGATAATCCAGCGGGTTAATTGATAACGATGCCAGTACTTGTGTAAAAATGGGTGAATCTTTTGCCAAATCCAGCTAAAAAAGCCCCCAATTTTTTGCAGAAATACTTTAATCGTATTCCAAAAATTTTCCATTTAATATTACCTCATTACAGATTACGATACTGTTGGTATTTTATCATATTCTATAAGGTTTCCTTTACCTACCGAAGGTTTTTAAACTGGTCTTAATAAGTAAAAACGAGAAAGCCTCCCGTTGATTCCATTAATTAGCCCGAATCTTCATCTTAAGAGTAAATTCTCTTAAAGCTTGCTAATTTCAAGGATTTTAGAGGTTTTCCCGTTGCTTAGTTAGTTTGCATTAGTGCGTTTAATTTTTGATTTAAAACGGTAGCTTCGTCAACGTCCGCACTGAAAATTACCAACGTATCAAATCCGGCAAGCGTTCCCCGAATTTCTTCAATATCGGCATCGTCAATCACCGCTGCCACCCGATTTCCGTGGTTAGGCTCAGTTTTAACAATGTTGATGAACTGGACTTGCGTAATTTTAGTCACGCTCTCTTGAAAAATTTCCCGAATAGGACTATTGTCCGGCTCAATTTGCTCTTTGGAGTCCATCACCCGGTACGTTAGTGCACCCGTAATGTCGGCCTGCTTAACTAAGTGCATTTCTTTAATATCTCGCGAAAGGGTTGCTTGGGTTGTCTTAATCCCCGCATCCGCCAGTGCCTGCAATAATTCCAATTGCGTAGAAATCGGTTTTTCGTTAATTAAATCTAAAATTTTCTCGCGTCGTACGTCTTTTTTCATAATTCATCCCCGTCCTAAATCAAATAAACGAAATCAATTTTCGATTATACCTTATCTTATTTTGTTGCTGAAGTTGTTTTACAACCGTCGTCACCGTTTCCGTAGTGGTCCCACTCAACACCGCTAAGTCTTTTAACAAAATTTGAAACGGAATTTGACGCACCGCCCCTCTTTTTTGTCCGTATTCAGCCTTTAAGCCGCTTAACACCTGGCAAACCCGTTGGGTGGCGTTCGAACTCGTAGTCTGTTCAATTAAGCTAGTTGTACGTTCAACTAGCCTTTCCATCCGCTGGATAAACGAAACTAGACAAGCGTAATTATGAATAATCACCCGTCGGATTTCCGTTACCGGAACTATGTACACTTCTAAATCAGTGATCGCAATTGAATTATAACAGTATTCTTCCCCATTAAGAATGCCCCTCAGTGGAAAAATTGCCTGTGGCGTTAAAAATGATAAATATGTTAAGTCTCCCTCCGCATTCATTGCCGTAACTTTTACGTGACCTTCCTTTAAGAAATACACGTTACTAAGCTCATCCCCCTGATCAAAAATCCATTGTCCCCGGTGCACCCGTTTAAAACGCGTAGCTTCACTTAGTCGATCTAGTTCCTGCATGGGTAAGTTCCCAAAATCTGGTTGAGCCATATAAAATTTTTTGATTTCCGTTTGGATAGTTGGCGAAATCATATAAAAACTCCTTTTTTTAAATTGATTTGACGCCTACTATGTTAGAAAAAAATACCACCCCAGTAACTTGACGGTAAAAGACTAAAATCCGCAATTTTTGTTAAAAAAACTGTAGTTTGTCCATTATATTAAATTTTGGTGAGATTGATGTGCTTTTAATTAAGAGCACCCGCCCAATTTTACTTCGTTTTCTTCCACTAAAAAAACCAAGCACTTGCGCGCTTGGTTTTTATACTGAATTTCAGTTGGTTAATTTTACATTTCGTCCGGTGCCTTAACGCCAAGTAAGCGTAGTGCTTCTTCAAGCACTAAACTAACACTCTTAACCAATGCCAAGCGTGCTGGCTTTTCAGCATCGTCCGCCAAGATCCGAGAATTTGCGTAGTACTTATTGAAGGATTTCGCCAAACTTAAGGCGTATTTCGCAATAACTGATGGTTCATATTGGGCAGCTGCTCGTTGAACCACGCTTGGGAATTCTTGCAATGCTTTTAAGGTATCCCAAGCATTGGCATCCGTAATCTTCAATTGATCGGTTGTAACTTCCGTATCTGCCTTCCGAAGAATGCTTTCTGCCCGAGCCCGACTATATTGTACGTATGGGCCTGTTTCCCCTTCAAAACGAACAACATCTTCAAGGTTAAAGTCAAAGGAGTTTGTCCGTTCGTTCTTCAAATCGTGGAAGACTACCGCGCCAACCCCAACTTCTTTTGCAACTGTGTCAGCGTTAGCTAAATCAGGGTTCTTTTCGTTGATTTGCTTCTTCGCTAAGGTTACCGCATCATTCAAGACTTCATCCAAGAGAACAACCCGACCTGAACGAGTAGACAATTTCTTTCCGTTCAGCGTAATCAAACCAAATTGAATATGGTGGATGTCGTCAGACCAATCATAGCCCATTTCTTTTAATACAGCCTTTAATTGCTTAAAGTGGTTAGTTTGTTCGGCACCAACCACGTATAGCGATTGTACAAAGTTGTAAGTCCGGTAACGGTAAAGGGCTGCTGCTAAGTCCCGAGTAATGTACAGGGTAGCTCCGTCAGTCTTCTTAATTAAGGCTGGATTCAAGTTGTACTTTTCTAGGTCGACAACTTGCGCTCCCCGGCTTTCCTTTAAGAGGTCCTTGTCTTCCAAAATTTGGACAATTTCATCCATCTTATCGTTATAGAAGGCTTCCCCTTTGTAAGAATCAAACGTAATCCCTAACTTATCGTAAATTTGCTTGAAGGATTGTAACGAAACTTCACGGAACCATTTCCATAGGTTAGTAGCTTCTTCGTCACCATCTTCCAGCTTCTTGAACCAGTCCCGAGCAATGTCGTCTAGTTCAGGCTTTTCCTTATCTTCCTTATGGAAACGAACGTAGTATTCCAAAAGTTTATTGATTGGATCAGCTTTTACATCTTCTTCACTACCCCATAGTTTGTATGCGGTAATCAATTTACCAAATTGCGTACCCCAGTCACCTAAATGGTTAATCTTAATTGGATGATAACCATTTTTTTCCATAATTAGAGCTAAAGAATTACCAATTACGGTCGAACGTAAGTGACCCATGGAAATCGGCTTAGCAATGTTAGGCGATGACATATCAATTGGGACGTTCCCATTTTGACCATCGTCGTTATCACCATAAGCTGACTTTTGGTCAAGAACCGTTCTTAAAACTTCTTCACCAAAGGCTTGCTTATCTAGGAAGAAGTTGATGTAAGGACCCGCAACTTCAACTTTTTCGAAGTCGCTTTGGTCAATTTTTTCAACTAAATCTTGTGCGATCATTTGAGGTGCTTTGCGCAAAACCTTAGCTAGCGTAAAGGTTGGGAAAGCCAAATCACCTAGCTTGCTTTCCTTAGGCACTTCAATCTTTTCATAGATTTCGCTATCTGATAGGTATTCGTTTAAAACTGGTTTTAATGCTGCAACAACTTGATTCTTATAATCCATATTTCCGTCCTTTCTGCGAAAAAAAACGCCCCTTACATCGTTAAATGTAAGAGACGAGATTTCCCGCGGTACCACTCTACTTGATTAAAATAATCCACTTATTTATTTAATTTAATATCCGTAGAATCACGCCTTCATCTCCGCCTTATATCTGACTCCCATCAACTCAGACTCGCTAGGATAACGCTGAAGATTACTACTATTCTACTTATTACTGAATCATTATAACAGAGTATGTTTTGATTTGCTAATTAACTTTTCCAGCTAATTGATTAAGGGCCTCAAATTCATTAGGCGCCAACGTAATGTACGCTGCTTGAATATTACTTTCAAAGTGTTTAATATTTGAGGTTCCAGGAATTGGTAAAATCACTTCCGAACGTTGTAATAGCCAAGCTAACGCAATTTGACTCGGCGTTGCCAAGTGATTTTGGGCAATTTGGTTCAAAATGCTATTTTGGTCTGAAGCCAACTTTCCAGTTGCCAACGGGAACCACGGAATAAACGCCATGTGTTGGGATTCGGCATAATCGAGAACTGCTTCGTCACGGCGGTCAATCAGGTTATACCGGTTTTGTACTGAAGTAATCTTGGCTATCGCTTGTGCACGTTTAATTTCTTCTACTGAAACTTGGCTCAAACCAATGTGCTTAATTTTACCTTCTTTTTGCATGTCTGCTAAGACACCGACCTGTTCTTCAATTGAAAAACGGGGATCCACCCGGTGCAATTGCATCAAGTCAATCGAGTCCAGTCCTAAAGACCATAAGTTCAATTCTACCTGTTGCCGCAAATAATTAGGGTCGCCAACCACCGTCCACACGTCCGGTCCTTGTCGGGTGAACCCAACTTTGCTGGCAATCATTTTATGTGGTCCTTGATAGTCCCTTAACGCTTCTTTGAGATATAAATTTGCATAAAACGGTCCGTATGCATCCGCAGTGTCAATGAAGTTAACTTCACTATCTAACACCCGCTTCGCTACGGCAACCGCATTGGCTTCATCGGCACTGGGCCCCCAGACACCGTGTCCAGGTAATTGCATCGTTCCGTATCCTAAACGATTTACCCGTAACTCATCATCAAATTCAAATGTCTGTTTTATCATTGTTTTCCTCCGTTAATGCGATGGTTTCAAATCTATTATAACCGCGAAAAAATAAATTGGCACCAAAACTAGCCAATTCGCACCCGTTGAAGTAGCAAGATAATCAATCTTTTTGCTAACCCGTTTTACCATGTAAATTAACTAAATTCTACTTTACATTTTTTCCAAACTGGACTAAAATGAATTTTGCAATTGCGAACGTAGTTTAGTGGTAAAATCCAAGCTTCCCAAGCTTGTGTCGCGGGTTCGATTCCCGTCGTTCGCTTTTTTAGATATTTTGGGAACCTTACGGAAATAAATCAAAAGTGTCACAATCCTCTGGTAATACTGGGATTGTGGCACTTTTGTTTTTGGAGAATTATTTGAGAAACTTGACAAAAATTAATCCTTTGTTCCCAAGCTGACAACTAAATATCAAATATTCCTGAAGTAAAAACAGTTTGGGATACCTTTAACGTCGCATCTTACCTTTTTCCAAAACAAATACAAACATTTATAAACTTGCACTTCAATAACCCCCCCGATCCACAAAGATCGGGGGCTTTTTAGGCAGGAGGTATTTCGTATAACTGTCTTTTGTTTTTAAATCTCGTTAACTAATTTAGCGTAATCAATATTCTTCAACACGTTTCGCTTCACCGCAAAAAGTCCGTCAGCACTCATTTTTTGGAGCTCTTGATTCAAAGATGAACGGGTCACGTGTAAAATCTCCGAAAACACTTCTTGTGAAACTGGGAATTCGAGCTCAGTTGCTTCGGTACTTTCCATCGCTGAGTTGCCACCGCTAATAATCCAGTAAGCAATCCGCTCGCGCACCGTTTTATAACCTAAGCAAGTGATCAAACGTTGATTCTCCAACCCCCGTTTTGCTAACTGGCGGATATACATTTTAGAAAATTCGGGGTCTTCAAGAACTACTTTTGAAAAATTTTCAATGGGGATCCAACAAATCTGGCATTGGTTAATTGAACCTAAATTGTACGTGGACCGTTTATCTCCCGAGAAATGTAAATATTCTAAAACAATGCTGTTGGGTCCGAAAATCGTTTCACACATTTCTTTACCGCACCTAGAGTAGATTATTGCTTTAAGATAACCCTTAAGTACAATTCCAATCTCCGTAATTAGGGTCCCTGGGGTCTTTACGATAATATTTCTTTTGTATTCTTCAATTCGACAATGATTTCGAATTAAGGGATGCTGCAAAATACTTTTCACAAAATCGCGCTGTTCCATCAGGAATCCCTCCTGTCCATCAGTTATTTCAGGGCATCTTCCAGAAAATCACAAACGTCATCGTAATCACGTTCACCATTAAAGCGTTGTAATTCCTTTCCATCCTTAAAGATGGCTACAACCGGGATTCCCGCAATTTTATGCTGTTCAGCCAACTTAGTTTCGGCATCCACGTCTACGTAGTGAATTATAAAGTCATCAGCAAAGTCTTCTTTTAACGCTTCTTCTAAAACTGGATGCAGAGCCTTACAGTGTACACATCTTTCTGCGCCGAATAGGACTAGAACCGGCTTCTCCTGGTTTTCTAAGACAGCTTCGTCGAAGTTAGCAGTGGTCAGGGGCGCAAAAAAGTCTTTATCAACGTCAAACACTTTTTCCTTATTAATTGTATCATCCTCGTCATCCGTAGCCACACACAAAGCAACGTCAGCGTAATACGGCAAAGTTCCTTCTACATCGATAACTTTCTTAGCACCTAGTTTGCCAGCTCCCGGAACCCGGTAAGTCGGGTTGTCAATCGGTTCAATCGCCACTTCTTCAGGAACTGGTTCTTGCGGTACATAGTCATACGGATAGCGGTACGCACGGTAAATCATGTTATTTTTAGGCTGGCCAGGTTCGGTATGTGAATAGTATGGTGAAATCCATTCCCACACGATTTCTTTTTCGTTTGTAATTTCAATTAAGCGCCCATCCGACCCTTCGTCAATCAGCGTGTTCCCATTTGGTAACCGTTGTGCCGAAGAAACGTACGGACTATAAAATTTACTTGCGTCCACTGGAATAGCGTGTCCAAAATCTTTAGGGGTAACTTCCCAAACCACCTTTAAAGTAGTTGGGTCAAATTCGATAATCCGGCTATAATCCCGGGTTGCGTTCTTCGTTCCAATTGGAGAAGCCGGATTAGGAAGGCCATAACCTGCCCAACCGCCGTTATCAAAAACTAGTAAGTTACCTTCGCCAGGTAGTCCTCTAGGAATCATGTGCAGGTGATGTTGCCCAATAATCCACCCTAACTTCTTTAGCTCTGGTGAAGCATTAAAGTCCGGACCGATTCTCCAAACAATCTTTCCCGTATCCTTATCTAAAATGGCTAGGATATTTGCTTCCCGACTATCAAAAATTATATTGGTTGGTTTGAAACGCTCGTCTCCAGCGTCGTACCATTTGTTTGGCCCTAAGTAGCTCATGCAATTAACGTGCAGGTAATCCCCCACGCCCCCATCAGATGAACGCATGTTAGGGTCGCGGAACAAGACGTTTTTGGCAGCCTCATCAAACCCTAGTTCATCAAAATGTTCGTTAATGGACCACTGCCAAACGATGTTTCCTTGCCAATCCACTTCATACATAATTTCGTCTAACAACCGCTTGTCAGAAATTTTAGGGTTATGGATCGTTTGGTGCCCTAAAATCAACGTATTGCCCGAAAGTGGCTTTGCTTCTTGGCCCGGAACGTAATAGCCAACCGGGTTGCCTTCCCGTTGAAAATCGTGGTGTGACCTCGCCATCCAGCGGTGATCCCGGCCCGGATCGTCAATTTTTTCAAGTTTATCAAATTCCCAAACAATGTTGCCGTCGTAGTCAATTTCAATCAAGTTAACTCCGTCTTGCATTCCATAATCAGGGTGGCGGTTCCCCGAAGATCCCATTACATAGCCACCCTTAAAGAGTTTAGGCGGCATCGCATGCATATTCCAACGGCGAATCTCATTTCCGTTCATGTCAAATAGTAAAACCCCGTCGTTAATCAGCGGCACGATTGTGTAACCGTTAAAACATTTTTCTGGTTTGTAAATTGTGGTTCCGTGTGGAAATACTGAAGGTTGTCCCATTTTATTCACCCCTATTTTTCTAATTCTTCAATGCTATTAATAATTTTCGTTAACTGTCCATGTTCGTATAGCGCTGCCACCACTGTGTGATTAAGTTTCAATTGGTTAAATAAGACGGTTTGGTGTGAAACGTCCTGACGGTAGACTTTATATTTTTCTACCAGGGCATTTTCAAACTTGGTTGCTTGGTCAATGTCCTGGGATTCGTATGGATTGAAAAAGATGAACGCCACTTTCGCATCGAAATCGTTTAAAATTTGAGCTAGCTGTTTTTCTTCAGTCAGGTAGCGTTCCGCTGCGACCACCGCGCAAGCGCCATCACCGCAAGCTGTAATTACTTGTTTTAAATAATTATCCGTGCAATCCCCAATTGCGTATAATCCTGGAAGGTTAGTTTCTTGCTTCTCATTTACGTGAATGTATCCGTGTCCATTCATTTCAACTAATCCCTTTACCAGACTGGTTTGGGGCGTCATTCCGATAAAGAAGAACACCCCCTTGGTCGTGTGGGTAGTTAATGCTCCAGTTTTTACATTTTTAACAACTACCTCTTCAACTTTTTCGCCTCCTTTGATTTCCGCTAACGTTGAATTCCAAATAAAGCTAACCTTCGGATTGTTCTTAATATTCTTAGCAGCCACCTCATTGCAATCCAAAATGCCTCCATCATGGAGCACGACAATGTTAATTTTTTTAGCAAATTTAGCTAAATATTCGGATTCCTCGATGGCTTGGTCCCCTGCTCCAACCACGAAAATTTCTTGGTCCTTAAAAAATTCCGCGTCGCAGGTAGCGCAGTACGAAACCCCTTGGCCGACAAATTCTTTTTCACCACTAATGTTTAATTCACGCGGGACAGTCCCAGATCTAAGATCACCGTTTTAGCTGTAAAATCGCCCCGCCGTTTCGTTGATACAATAAATCCATCTTCAACGGGCTGAACCTTGGTTACCGTGGTACGTTTCAATTCCACGCTCTCTGCATCTTCAGCGTGCTTTTTAAAAGTTTCCATTAGGTGATTCCCTGAATCTAGTTCGACCCCAGGGTAGTTTTTAACCTCAGCCGTTTCGGTAATTCGGCCGCCATAACCACTTTTTTCAATTAAAAGGGTTTTTAGTTCCGCGCGTCCGGCATAGATTGCCGCCGTTAAACCACCCGGCCCGCCACCGACAATTAGCACATCATATTCTTTACGCATTTCTCGATACTCCTTTAATCCCTACTTTTTCCGTATTATTTTGCTTTTCTCGTTTAAAGACCCATAAGAAACAAACGAGGGTTAGCAAGATGCAGTAATAACTGGAAGCAAAAATCTCAAACGGATTAACCGCTACCTTGCCGTAACCGGTTACTTTAATTTGATTAATTAACGTAACTGCACCCATAACAAATGCACTATTAACGGGAATGATCGCCGTCACCGTCGTTGCTGCCCCAGTTAGTAGATACGAGCGCTTGTTGGGTGAAATATTCGCACTCTGCCCGATTTGGTCCGCCACGTTACTAAACAGTAGAATGGCTGGTAAAACACAGCCTGAAAGCAAAATATTGATTACCCCAATACTAAGCACTAAAACCAACTCAGCCCCCATTGGAGATTGGATAACCTTCTTTTTTAAAATCCATTCGCACATCATGTCCAAGCATCCCGACTCCACGGCCACCGCAATCATGCCAAACAATAATATGGAAGAAATAATAATATCAGTCATGCTAAAGGTCCCGGTGGTCAAAATTCCCAGGAGTTCATGTTGCCGATTAGCCATTAGAATGTCCCTCATTTGAAAGTTACCTAAAACGACCCCTAAAATTAATCCAATCACTGTGGCGTATGATAGCCCTAAAAACAAATCTTTCTTAATAAAACTAATCACCAATAAAATTACAATCGGTATCAGCATGAACAGACCTTTTCCATCGGCATTTTGGTTAATTATCGCCAATTTAGCTGGATTAATCACCGCACCCGTCGCGCCAGACATGTAAAACAAAATTGCGCTCAGTAGTGCAACCCCCACCAAGTACGGACTCCGGGCTTTCATCACGGCTTGTAAATCAGCGGGCTTATGGGTCTGTTTGTCATGCTGTGTATCAATGGTGGTATTAATCACCTGCGAACTGGGCGACATTGCATCCCCGAAGAAAACGCCGCTTAAAATTGCACCTACTAAAACCGCTGCTTTGGCTCCTAACATAATTCCTGGCGGATAAAAAATGGGTACTACCGCAAATACCGCCGCAATGGGAGCACCGGTTCCCATGGAAATAATTGTGGAGGCGATAAACGTAAAAACCACGAAGCCGCTTCCGGTAATTCCCAGTTGGGTACTTAACCAGACAAAGCCACTGCCAATGTTGCCTACCGTTAGCAATTTGGTAAATAACCCAATTAAAATGAAGGTAAAAATCAATTTAGAGTTACCAAACTGCGTTAACCCTTTAATGATGACTTTCCAATACTTAGCCTTCTCCTTTACAAAGAAAAAGTCCGCAAAGAGACCAATTACCGAGGCTACAGCCAAACCTTTCATTGAATACACTTGGAAAAAGATTGCTAACCCGGCACTAATGATGATGTAAACCACGATGGGAACCATCCCCATTTTTTTGCCACCATAAAACTCAATTGCGTACCCTTGCTCACCGCCTTTTAAACTATCCACTCCACCAACCCCCTTTTTCGATAAAATCCAAGCGAAAGTTTGATATTTATTTCACAATTAATTTACCAAAATTCTGCTAAAAAAACTGTTCGGTACCCAACAGTTCCCCAAATAAAGTAATTATTTTTATACCTGTACTAAAAAATCCCTTCCACAGTGGGAAGAGATTAATTCATTATTGAATAATTTTTGAAGATGATTACCGCTACTCTAATGCAAATCGTCCGCCAACACACACTACTTAGGAGACTGCAACCATCGAATTTGTTCCGTTGTAAATCCAGTGTACTTAATCGTTAATTGATAGACTTTCCGAACCTCACGTACCACTTCTTTCAAAGATTCAAGATCATAAGGGGTCACCCTCCGCAAAGGAATCGAATGTGGCCGACTATTCTTTTTATGAACAATGAAAAAGAAGTTATAACAATCGTCAAACCGGTCGTCGACAATGTTAATTGCATAATATGTGTTCGGAATCTTTTTAAAATACCGTTGAATTCGCTGTAAAATCACCCTAGCATCCGCATTCATTTTAAACCAGCACTTCCGCGTTGAAGACTGTAAACTGGCGAACCACCATTGGCCACGTTGGTTAGGCCGCACCAGTGCGGTTAACGCTAATCCAGGACGTGCTTCTTGGAAAAACCGTAGCGCGTGTGTATGGATCAGCATATTGTATTTTTGCTGCCGACGATCCGTCAGCTGAAACCGCATTAAAAGTGGCGAATAACTAATGATTTTAATCGACGAAGTAATAATTCCGCTTAACTTTTGCATAACCATCACCCTCACTAATATATTGGGTTAATTATACAAACGTACGTTCGTATTTGTCAAATTTTTCAGCATTAAAAGTAAGGTCGTTGAGTCTAAAAAAGGCCTCTCAGAATCTAAAATTCTTGAGAAGCCCTTAATTTTAAAATCGAATCCAAAGCTTTCGCCAAGCTAACACAGTTATCAATAACCACCAGCTTTATTCCTAAATTATCCGTGATCTTTATAGTTCTTCCTTAACTTGTCGTTTGGCAATCATTGGCATAATGACCCCTAATGCGATTAAAACAAATGGCGTGATGATATTCATTGCCAATTGGAACCACCAAGTTGTTGGATTTGCTGCGTAGTCAATCTTAGGAATCACCCCTAAAATACATGCAAATGCCGTAAATAAGAAGCACCATAATCCAAAAGCAAAGCCAATCTTCGAGTTTTTAACAAAGACGTAGTCGGAGTTGAACTTCTTGATTTGCTTCGACAATAGCATGTACGCTACGAATACCCAGAGATAGCGCATTGGCATTACAACCGAGTTAAGGTTCATTAACCAGTTATATAAATCATTCATTCCACCGATTCCCAATGCAGGAACGATAATAATGATCGAAACCAAAATTCCAGTTAATTTGTAACCGTTAATCGCGATGCCGTTCTTATTTTTCCGCCGCAAACTTGCCGGCACAAAGTTTTTATCAGCGTCATTTAAAAAGATTCGTAACGGAGCGTCAACTGAAATCGCAAGCGCTGCCGAAGTCGATAAAATATTGGAAATTGCAAAAATCCAGGTCAACAAGTTCCCCACGTGGAAGTAATTTCCTAAAATTTGGAAAGCCGTATACGACCCGTTCGCCATCAAATCATTAGGAATGTGGTCGGCGTCAAAAATCATCCCCATCGCAAACGAACCTAGGACAGCAGAAAGTGCCACCATGATTGCAAGTAAAATCATCCCTAGAGGAAATTCTTTGGAAGGATTTCGCGTCTTATTAACGTACGGGGAAATTTTTTCCGCTCCCCCAACTGCGAAAACTAACATGGAAATCGTGGTGAAGTAGTTAAAATTAAATTTTGGCATATAAGTGCTGACTTGATCCATGTGTGCCGTAGCAATCGATGAATGCGCAATAAACGGCGCCGCTAAACCTAAAATAATGAAGAGAATCGACATGGTAAACATCCCAATCCCTGCAATACTCCCCACGCGATTAAGCGTGGTGACACCTTTAGTAGCCATCCATAAGAAGATTAAGAATATTACTAAACTTAGTGCTTGAACAACGTATGACGGGGTTTGGTTAACAAAGTTCCCGTTACTCTGGAAAAGCCAACTAAACCCAATTAGGATCGCCTGTGGTTTTTGGGCTAAGTAAGGCACGTGCACAATCCAATATGTCCAAGCTGCTAAATAAGCCCACCGACTAGTGGAGAGTTCCTTCATCCAAGAAGAAACGCCACCTTCCGCATCTTGGAAAGTAGCTCCCAACTGACCAACCATTAAAGTATAAGGGATAAAATATAGCGCCATGATCAATATCCAAGAAACAATGACCACGAGGCCTTGATTAGCAAAGTTATTGACCACGTTGTTCAAGCCCCAAACGGCCGTAAACGAAATCAAAGCAATGTTGTACCAACGAAAATTGCGGTTGTTACCCGTAGTTTCCATAAATTGTCCTCCTTAAATATTTATACCCTATTACACCAGAAAACGCTGCAAAAATAAATAGATTTCCATTAAAAAGTTAATTAAATTTTAATTTTATTTGTTTTAGCAACGCTTAAGATAACCCAATTGACAAAAAAGTACTGAATTCAGTAAAATAATTTTGGCATAATAACACCCTAAAAGCCCGTTATTTGGGGATTTAACCCGCGCAAAAATTTTTTTATTTATTCTGCAGACTTTTAGCAAAATTTGTCATCGCTAAAAGTACTGAATTCGATAATTAGAATGGAGGAATTCGATGGACCTCGTCGACCGGATCAAATTAACCGCAAAGCTAAAGAAAAATTGGAATCTTAAAACCACCGCGCAACACGCTGGAATTGGGGTTAATAGTATTTACCGTTGGAAAACGCAAGCTCCCCGAGCTGACAAGTTACTTCAGGTTGCGGAAGCTCTTGACGTGTCCCTTGATTACTTAATGGGACGCTCGGAAGATTCCCAAATTCAAAACCACCCCGTAAGTATGACTATTGAAGAAGCCGTCGACGGCATTCGCTACTTTAACGGCGAGCCGGTTACCGATTTTAAGCGACGTGGTTTAAAAGCCATTGCGAAGGCCTATTTGCGGAAGGATTAATCTAACCACGGCCTAAAAGTAGCGTGCGCCAAAAGTCGGGTAGTTTGCTCTAGTCAAAAACGACCGTTATGTACTAGGCCCTGTCAAGTTGACAGATGAAATAATATAAAATTAGGCGGCTTACTAAACGGCTTCATTCCAGTATTCATCTGGAGTGAGGCCGTTTCTTTTTGTTGATCGATCATAATGATTAAAATATTCAATTCCACTTTCAACTAACTTAATCAGCTCTTGATAAGTTTTAGGTGTTTCATGCCGTTCCATCCAACGTAGTTTAAATTCATTCCACCATCGCTCCATCGGAGCATTATCATACGGAGTTCCAGGACGTGACATACTTCGTTTAATGTTGAATTGATTAAGAAAATTGTTAAATGTTCCGGAGGTGTAGGCTGATCCACGGTCAGTATGAATTAACGGTTGAACACAACTTACCATTGAAAACGCCTGCTTAAATAGTTGTACCTGTGATTTGCTAGTTTCTGTTTCGCTTAAGGTATATGTAAGTAACTTTCGACCGTATAAATCTAGTACGCCACTAAGGCGTACCTTATATTCACTGTTTACTCCATAAGATAATTCAGTTGAATCTGCTAACCAAACTTCGTTTGGCTTGTTTACTTCAAAATTTTGATTTAATAAATTGTCTTGGATATATTGTTCGTTTTGTTTGTTTCGATTATGTTTCTTCGGTCGAATCTGACATCTAATACGCAATTTACGCATTACACGACGGACCATTTTAGTGGTCACAGGGAAATCAATCAGCTTATCTTTTTCTAAATTAACTAATATATTTCCAGCGCCAATACCTTGATGATGAAAATCAAACCAATATTGTACACGGTTATTTAATTGTTGATCTTGCCGTTCCCAATCCGTTTCTTTGCGTTTTAGAAATTTATAATAAGCCTGTCGGCTTAAACCTGCATTCCTCAAAAGAAGCGATACTGCTCCAAAGTGATATTGACTGATTTCTTTAATTGCTTGATAAATCAACCGATGTTGCTTTTTCACCCCCTGCGCTGAAGTTCCATGTATTTTTTTACGAATTCTTCAAGTATTTTTTTCTCAGCTAATTGTGCCTTGAGTTGCCGATTTTCGCGCTTTAATTTATCTGTTTCGGTTAATTCTGTAGTTGGTTTACGATGCCCACGATTATCTGCGAGGCTTTCATAACCACCAGTTTGAGCTTTGATAACCCATGAGCGAACTTGTTGGTATGATACCTTAAAGTGCTCAGCTGCTTCGGCATACGAATGTTTACCTTTGGTAATCCACTCGACAATTTCTATTCGCTCTTCAAAAGTTGTCTTACGACTCATAACGGGGACCTTCTTCCTAAACGGCGTAGCCGTTAAAGTTTTATCCTCATTATACTTGTTAATCCAGTCAATTAGTTGCTTACATGAACGTAATCCAAATTTACTCATTAATTCACTAAGGGTACCTTCACCATTCAAATATGCCATAACCGCTGTGTACTTAAAGTCAGTGGAATATTTATTATTTTTTTTAACTTCCATCAGACCTTTAATACCAAAGGTTTCGTAGCGTATTAACCAATCCTTAAAAGTGCTTCTTCGAAGACCATGATATTTAGCAAATGCTCTTTGACTAATATTCGATTGGTTAAATTCATTTATAAAATTTAATTTTTCTAATGCTGTGTACTTAGATCTAGACATTCAAAAATCCCTCCATGATTATCAGATGAATTATGTTATTTCATCTGACAACCATAAAGGGATTATCACATTATGCCTGAATTTGGCGTAACGGTCGTTTTTTGGTTAAACGGAACAGACTGGATTTTGGCGCATGCTTTGACCCTACTTGCCGCCAAAATAGCTTGTTAAGAATCTTTTTATCCTTGAAAATATTGCTTTATTTTTTCCAGCCTCTTATTTTATTGACTTTACCGCGCTAAGCGTATAAAGATTCGTGGGGATGTTCAAACCAAGGTGTTCAGCGATCCCCATTCTGGCCCTATTGCTTAACTGCGGAAATGAAACGAGCAAAGGCTGCCTTACCAGCTTCATCCCATTTGAAAACGCCGGCATCAGCTAAAACCCGCGCGAAAACATTACCAACGGCCGTATTGACCACTTCAGTAACGTTTGCGGGCGTGATCGACTTAGTTTCTTTTAATTGATCAGCCCAAGTTTTATGCATTTCTGCCATTTGGTTGTCTTGATTTAACAGGTACTTTTCCACTTCTACCAATTCCGTCTTTAACCGAGCTGGTAAAATTGCCCTCCCCATTACTTCAATCAAGCCAATATTTTCTTTTTTAATGTGTTGTACGTCTTGGTGCGGATGGAAAATGCCGTCTGGAAATGCTGCCGAAGTCTGATTATCCCGCAATACCACGTCCATCACGTAGTTCTCCCCATCTTTATAGGCAATCGGAGTAGTTGTATGATGACGCGTTCCATCGGTATACGCTCTGACATCCACACTTTCATCGGAATAATTCATCCAAGTATTATGGATTTTAACGGCCGCATCCGTCAGCGCAACCGGATCTTTGCTGGTCAAGCGAATGGTCGACATTGGCCACTTCACGATTCCAGCTTCTACGCCATTCACCCCTAATTCAATGGTTCTAGCAACCGGCGCCTTCATCATTGGAAATACATGTCGGCCACCTTGATAGTGTTCATGTGACAACATTGATCCCCCAACAATTGGCAAATCAGCATTACTGCCCACAAAATAATGTGGTAACTGTTTAACGATTTCCAATAAGTTGGCAAAGGTTTGTCGGTTAATCACCATTGGTCGGTGAACTTGATCTAAGAAAATCGAATGTTCGTTGAAGTACGCGTACGGTGAGTATTGGAAGCCCCAAGTTTCGCCGCCTACCGTCATCCGAATAATCCGGTGATTGCTGCGGGATGGGTAACCTAATCTACCTAAATAGCCCTCATTTTGCATGCATAGTTGACACAAAGGGTAGCCATTTTGCGGTTGGTTACGGGCCGCGGCAATCGCCTTAGGATCCTTTTCCGGTTTCGAGAGGTTAATGGTAATTTCAAGTTGCCCAAAGTCCGTCTTAGCCGGAAAAGATACGTTTTTAGCGATTGCCCGGGTTTTAATGTAGTCGTTATCTTTACTTAATTTAAAGAAATAATCCGTAGCCGCTTTAGGACTCACCTGATATTTATCCCAAAAAAGCTGGTTTAAAACGGAAGGCAACGGCGTCACCAAGTCCATTAGTTGGTCTGCTAAAATGCTCTTATCTGATTGAGTATCCTCAATTTTACCGTTTTGGATAGCCGTCTTAACTAACGCATCTACCAAACTCGTCAACTGTCCATCAACGGCTTCAGCTGATTCACCTTCGCCAACCAAACCTAAAACACGATTATAAACATAAATATGGTCCAAGTTGGTGTACTGCGATGGTGAATCAATTACGGCTTGGACAAATTGTTCTAAACTATTCATGATGCTTGTCCTCCTCAATCATTGTAACCCTTGGGATGACTTACTTTCCAATTCCAAGCGGTTTTAATAATTTCCTTAACGTCATCATATTGCGGTTGCCAACCGAGCACTTTCCGGGCCTTTTCGCTAGCGGCTACTAAGGTGCTGGGGTCACCTGCACGTCTAGGTGCCATAACTGCAGGGATTTCTTTTCCGGTTACTTCACGAGCGGCATCCAACATCTGCTTATTTGAAAAACCAGTTGACGATCCTAAGTTAAATACGTCGCTATCATGACCTTGTTTGAGATATTCCAATGCCAAGATGTGAGCATTTGCTAAGTCAACCACGTGAACGTAATCGCGCACGTTAGTTCCGTCAACAGTTGGGTAATCGTCCCCAAAGATTTGTAACTGGTCGCGTTCGCCAGCTGCCACTTGTAAAATAATTGGTACTAAGTGGGTCTCGGGATGGTGGTCTTCGCCAATGCTACCGTCTGGTTTAGCCCCCGCCACGTTGAAGTAGCGTAACGCGACAAACTTAATTCCGTCGGCAATGTCTGACCAATGCATAATTTTTTCCATCGCTAACTTACTTTCACCATATGGATTGGTAGGCACTTGGGGATCCGATTCTTGGATCGGCACCCGCTTAGGTTCACCATAGGTTGCCGCAGTAGATGAAAATACAATCCGTTTCACCCCGTGCTTAGCCATTACTTCGAGAAGCTTCACCATTCCAGCAGTATTGTTATCGAAGTATTTCAAAGGATTTTTCATTGATTCCGGGACAACTGAAAAGGCCGCAAAGTGAATCACGCCTTCCACATCTTCTTTAGTAAAAACTGAATCCATAAATTCAGTATCTCGGATATCTCCTTCGTAAAAACGAGCCTGGTCGTTTACTGCTGCGCGGTGTCCGGTAACAAGGTTGTCAACCACCGCCACGTCGTAACCCTTCGTAATCAATTGATCAACTGCATGTGAGCCAATATAACCAGCACCACCTAAAACTAAGACAGCCATTCTAATTCCTCCTCAATCTCTCAATGCGTAATCGTCACTTAAAATTCTTTTAGTATTAAAGTTCTTTAGGTCCATCGGCAACTTCTGCAATATAGAAGTCAGCGTCGTAGCCGATTTTATCGCGATAAATTTTGCCCACGTTTTCCTTAAAAGCTTCTACTTGGTCTTTTTCCACGATTGCAATACCGCAACCACCAAAACCAGCACCGGTCATCCGAGCTCCAAGTACGCCGGGTTGTTTCCAGGCTGCTTCTGCCAAAGTATCTAGTTCCTTACCAGTTACTTCGTAATCAAAGTGGAGTGAAACATGGGAAGCCGTAACTAAGTCACCAAACGTCTTCAAATCGTCGTCTGCCAACGCCTTAGCTGCCCGAATGGTTCTTTGATTTTCAGAAACGGCGTGACGAGCACGTTTGATTAAAGTTTCATCGTTAATTAAGTAAGCTGCTTCGTCAAATTCATCATTTGTTAAGTCACCTAAAGAGTTGATGTCTAGCTTAGTTTGCAAACGACGCAACGCTTCTTCACATTCTGAACGGCGTTCGTTGTATTTAGAGTCCGCAAGTTCACGGCGTTTGTTCGTATTCATAATTACGATTACGTGATTGCCTAACTTAACTGGAGCGTATGAATAATCTAAGGTATTAGTGTCCAGTAAAATCGCTTGTTCTTGCTTACCCATTCCAACTGCGAATTGGTCCATAATTCCAGAGTTAACCCCTACGTAGTTATTTTCACACTTTTGGCCAATTTTGACTAAGTCTAATTGGCTAACGCCTAAATTAAAAGCGGTGTTTAAAATTGCTCCGGTCAATAATTCAATGGAAGCTGAGGAAGATAAACCTGCACCATCTGGCATGTTGCCGTGTACGTAAAGGTCAAATCCATGGTCAAACTTAGCTCCCGTTTTAACCAATTCGTTCATCATCCCTTTTGGATAATTCGTCCAACCCGCTGCTTTGTCATATTCCAAGTTATTCACGTCAAACGTAACTACTCCTGAATCCGGAATATTAGCCGAGTACATTCTGACCGTACTATCCGTCCGGGGTGCGTAAACACCATAAGTTCCGATTGTGATTGCGCATGGGAATACGTGACCACCATTGTAGTCAGTGTGTTCACCAATTAAGTTAATCCGTCCCGGGGAGAAGAAAACCCTTTCAGGCTTAGTGTCAAAAATTTCGGAAAATTCTTTCTTTAAGTCGGTTGCGTTCATAATATGTATCCTCCGTGTTTTACTAAAATTTTATTAACTTGAATATATAGCTTTAAAGTTCACTTGTCAACACCCGCTTAACCCTTTATAAACGAAAATGGTAGCGTTTTTACGCAAAAACACCAATAACTCCAATTTTTCCGATGAAGTCATTTTTTGAGCCCCAAGAAACTATTATTTTTAGTTAAAATTTAACTAAAACTATGTATACAAACTTAACTTTATGTTCTATCATTTTGTTGTAAGCGTTTTATTTTTAATTACGAAAGGAGTTTTATTATGCAAGCAAACCTCCAATGGCTTGATGATCCTGAGGTCTTTCGGGTGAACCAACTTCCCGCCCACAGCGATCATCATTACTACCGCAATTTAGCTGAACTTAATCGCGGCAGTAGCTTTGTGAAAAGCCTTAACGGGACTTGGCGGTTCCATTTTGCTTCGACGCCATCCGAACGCCCGCTCCAGTTCTATTCACCTAATTTTGATGATGCCGACTTTGATACCATCCAAGTCCCCGGACACATCGAGTTAGCCGGATACAGTCAAATCCAATATATCAATACTTTGTATCCCTGGGAGGGTAAAATATATCGGCGCCCGCCGTACACACTTAATCAAGATCAACTAGAACCTGGTTTATTTAGCGACGCGAGCGACAACAGTGTTGGCTCATACTTGAAAAAATTCGACCTTGACGATTCTTTTAAAAATCATCGGGTTATCATTCAATTTCAAGGGGTCGAGGAAGCCCTCTACGTTTGGTTAAACGGGCATTTTATTGGGTATGCTGAAGACAGTTTTACCCCTTCTGAATTCGATCTAACCCCTTACGTTCAGGATCGTGATAATCTCCTGGCCGTGCGCGTTTATAAACGGAGTACCGCTTCCTTTATCGAAGACCAAGACATGTACCGTTTTTCCGGGATTTTCCGGGACGTTAATTTACTTGCCCTTCCCGATGCGCACATTGTTGATTTAGATCTTAAACCCGAGGTGAACGCCGATTTTAAGAGTGGCATCCTTACGGTTAAGGCTACTGTTTCTGGCACTAACGCTACTTTAGAGTTAAGCGTGACTGATCAAGATCAACAGCTTCTAGCAACGCAAACCCAAACGGGAACTGGTAAAGTTTCATTTAAAAAGATTGCCTTCAACAACTTAAAACTCTGGTCACCAACCTCACCGACTTTATATCAATTACTGATTAAAGTTTATGATGATCAGCACCAACTCTTAGAAGTGGTTCCCTATCAATTCGGCTTTCGGAAAGTGGAATTGCGCGAGGACAAGGTTATTTACGTTAACAACCACCGTCTAATTATCAACGGGGTTAACCGTCACGAATGGAATGCTCACAGTGGTCGAGTCATTTCACTGGATGACATGCGCAAGGATATTCAGATTATGCTGGATAACAACATCAACGCTGTCCGAACCTGCCATTACCCGGACCAGCTTCCCTGGTATCACCTTTGCGACGAAGCCGGGCTTTACGTGATGGCCGAAAATAATTTGGAATCCCACGGCTCCTGGCAAAAAATGGGCGCCGTGGAGCCTTCTTATAACGTTCCCGGCGATAATCCCCGCTGGTTAGCAGCCGTGGTTGACCGTGCCCGTTCTAATTACGAATGGTTTAAAAATCATCCATCAATCATTTTCTGGTCCCTCGGTAACGAATCCTTTGCGGGAGAAGACATTGCAGCCATGCAAACTTTCTATAAAGAACACGATTCTTCGCGTCTAGTTCATTATGAAGGGGTAGTCCGGGCGCCCGAATTTCGGGATCGCATTTCTGACGTGGAAAGTCGGATGTACGAAACCCCAGCTAACATTGCGCGTTACCTAGAAAATAACCCGGATAAACCCTTCCTAAACTGTGAATACATGCATGATATGGGTAATTCTTTGGGTGGCATGCAATCATATAACGACTTAATTGATCAGTATCCAATGTACCAAGGCGGGTTTATTTGGGATTTCATTGACCAAGCCCTCTTGGTTCACGATCCGGTAACCAATCAAGAAGTCCTTCGTTACGGCGGTGACTTCGATGAACGTCATTCTGACTATGAGTTTTCGGGAGATGGATTATTGTTTGCTGATCGAACACCCAAACCAGCAATGCAGGAGGTGAAATACTATTATGGATTACACAAATAGCCAATTACACGTAATATATGGTGACGGCAGTTTAGGAGTGGCCGGCCCTAATTTTCACTATCTTTTTAGCTACGAGCGCGGGGGCCTCGAGTCTTTAGTGGTTGATAATAAAGAATGGCTCTATCGCACTCCGACTCCGTTATTCTGGCGGGCAACTACTGATAACGACCGTGGAAATGGTTTTGACGTTAAGGCAGCTCAATGGTACGCAGCCGACCGGTTCACCACTTGTCAAAAAATTGAACTAGTGGTTGATGGCCAGGCGCTACAACCCTTGCCCATCGCGCCGTTTAATAATCGTTACACTAACCGGGAGTACGCAAATGAGGTTGCCTTAACCTACCATTTGGTCACGCCGACCGTACCAAGTACTTCGGTAACGATCACTTACACCGTTACTAGTGACGGTAATATTAACGTGGCGGTTCATTTCACCGGCCGGGCAGATTTGCCTGAACTACCGGCGTTTGGTCTACGCTTTATTATGCCCACGACGGCCACTAGTTTTGATTATACGGGGCTTTCGGGAGAAACCTATCCCGACCGGCTAGCAGGCGCAACGCATGGACATTTTCACGTTGCCGGATTACCAGTCACCCCCTACCTGGTGCCTCAAGAATGCGGGATGCACATGCAAACCAGTCAACTAACCGTGACCCGCTCAGCCACCCAAAACAATGCAGATCCTGATTCTCAACCGTTTAGCCTGACTTTTAGCCAAACCAAAAAGCCATTTGCCTTCAGTTGTTTACCGTATACCGCCGCAGAACTTGAAAATGCCATGCACATCGAAGAGCTTCCATTACCAAGGCGCACCGTGCTCTCCATATACGGCGCAGTTCGCGGTGTCGGTGGGATCGACAGTTGGGGTGCGGATGTCGAACAACGTTACCACATTCCCGCTGACCAAGACATTGATTTCGATTTCAATATCCTTTCTAAATAAAAGTCGGTAGTTTGCGAATGTTAAAGCAAAAATAGCCATTATGCCAGTTTCGGGCATAATGGCTATTTTGCAGCTAACCGGAACAAATTGACTTTTGTCCCACGTTTGGTCCCTACCAAATCTATATATCGAAATATTTTTTACAGCGTCTTTGGGACATACAAAAAAGAACTTCCTCAAATGGAGAAGTTCTTCTTATAACTAAAATTTAATCCGGTAATTCCGTATTCGATAACTTCAAAACGTTTTCATTATCTTGAACAAGGTTGCCCATGTCTTTGAGATACTCAAATTCAGGCATTTCTTTGTTGGTGATGACTACCATTACGGTATCGTCAAGTCCAGCTTTTTTAATTGCCGGTTGCCAGAATTCAATCAACTCTTCGCCTTGTTTAACGTGATCGCCTTCTTCAACGTACTGAACGAAACCAGTTCCTCGCATGTTAACGGTACCAATTCCGATATGAATTAAGGTTAGAATCCCTTGATCAGAGCGAAGGCCAATTGCGTGCCGAGTTGGGAAGGTTGCAACCACTTCGCCATCAAACGGCGCCAAAACCCGACCGTCCGTTGGTTGAATTGCAAATCCCTTCCCCATGCTACCGCTGGCAAAGGTCTTGTCTGCAACTTCATCTAAGCTGATCAGTTTCCCAGCAACGGGACTATGGTAAATGGTTACTTCAGAGTTTGTTTCGATTTCTGCAGGAGTTTCATCCGTTTCCAAATGTTTTGACCAAGTTTTTTCGAGTTCATCAACGATTTGGGCGTGCATCTTTTCATCTAACTTAACTTTCTTAAAGAAGATGAATGCTCCGGTTAAAATCATTACTGCAGGAACTCCTAGCATCATCAATTTAAAAATTGCTTGTCCATGGGAAGTAACGTCACCAGCTGTTGCGCCAGCAGTCATTCCAGCCCAAACAGCTGTTAAACCAACGACACCATTTGAAATAGCTCCACCTAATTTATCAAGTAATGGCCGCACGGATAACGTCAACGATTCATCCCGGTGACCAAATTTCAATTGTCCGTATTCAACAGAATCACTGAGTACCATCAAAACAACCAAGAAAATCAGTGGTTGTGGAATATAGAATAGCACGGCAGCGGTTAAAATCATTGGTAATGATTGACCCGCAAAGGCAAACATTGCCAACGCAATCACCATAACTGAAATTGCTAAGAAGAAAACTTTCCGACGGCTAAATTTCTTTGCCAATGGAGGAAAGGCCAATACGGCGAAGACCCCAATAATGGCATTTAACGAACCAAGCAACGTAAACTTCGAAGCGTCGCCTAAAATGTAAGTAAAGTAATAAAGTTCAAGTGAGTTGGTAATTGCCATTCCGGCAGTGTAAATTCCGTAAGTTAAAGATAACCACATCAACTGGTCGTTACGGGCCAACACTTTGAAAACTTCTTTGAACGTAGTTTTTTCAGTATTTTTACGTAATTCCGAATCGTTTTCTTTAGTTCCAATCGCTACCGCAAAGGCTGAAATTAAGGCAACCGCAGCGATGATAATCCCAAAGGCCATCCAGCCGCGATTATCACCCTGGCCGCTGTTAGCCTTCGTTGAAAACATTAAAACGATTGGCATAACGACGACACCAACGATGTTTTGTCCGATATTGGAACCAACCCGAGCATAGGTTGCCGTCTTTTCACGTTCTGCCGAATCAAATGAAATGGCAGGAATCATTGACCAGAATCCAACGTCTTTGAAGGAATAAAAAATATCCATCGTGATATATAAAATAGCAAAAACGATCAAGTACAAAATTGGGTTGGAAGTGTTCAATCCTCCTAAACTGGTAAATAAAAGCGCTAAAACAACCGAACCGATTGTCCCACCGATCACAATCCACGGCTTAAAATGTCCCCAGCGTGAATTAGTATTATCAATCGCATTTCCGATCAGCGGATCAATGGCCAGTTCGACGAAACGTAATACCGCGATAATCATCGTAATATACGCGATCATCTTTGTACCTTGTGCCCCACTACTTTTATCAAATAAATGGGAGGTTACAAACATAATAAAATATGTCGAAAGTGTTGCATAAAATGCATCATGACCAAATGCACCAAATGAGTAAGCTAGTCGTGAAGTGATCTTACGACCCTTACTTTGTTTAACTTCTGCATCCATAATCTCTATCAAATCTCCTTTAATTATCTATGCACTAAATGTAATCGTTTCCAGAAGAGATGTCAATATATTTTTAGTAAAATTTGCTTAATTATTTTATTAGATTAATCTTGAAATGATTTTTCCACCCTCCATTACCAAGCCTTATAAAACAGCCTTTCCAACCACTTCAGGTCTTAATTTCGAAACTTTTAATATATTTTGCGTAGTTTTACCTCGCGCTTTTAAACAATTTTTTAGGGATTGACTACTAAAAATTTAGCAAAAAAATAGCGAGCTGTTTAAGAATTTAACCATTCTCAAACAGCCCCCTATTAAATTTAACGGATTAAAAATGCACCAGATAATCCGTTCCTAAAACAATAATTATTTCAAATTTAAATGTAACTAAGACTTCTGGGTAACCAACTAGACCCTGCCTTAACCCAAACGTTCATATTGGTAACGAATCGTGTTAGTAATTGGTTGACCTGGACGTAAAATAACGTCGCCAAAATCAGAATGGTTAATTGCATCTGGTAAAGTTTGTGCTTCAGTCGCCAAGGCGTTGTACTCATGAGCAGCTTCTTTATCCGGATCAAATGGGTTAGCCGTGTAAACAACCAAACCGTTGCGGTCGGAATAAAGTTTAATTTGCCGTTTACCATCAGTGTCCCCAATCATTGCAATTGGAGTGGTCGCGCTCGGGTTAACTTCGTAAGCATCATCAAATTCAATCCCGTCGTTTTCGTTTTTTAATTGTTGTAAAGCATTTTCAACCGACTTAGGTTGGTTAAAGTCATAAGCAGTGTCCTTAACTGCAATTTTTTTACCGGTAGGCACCTTTTCTTGGTCAAACTCAAGATGGGCTGCGCTCGTAATTTGTAACCATTGTTTACCTAAGCTTTCCCGGTCGTCCGTGGTATTCCAGTAAACATGATTGGTAGGATTAAACAGGGTGGCAGCGTCCGTATCCCCCGTGAAGGCGATCGTAACTTGATTTTGGTTATCTAAAGTAAACTTAATTTCTACATCGAGGTTTCCCGGATAGTTATCGTCAGTTGCTTTAATGTGCTTCGACAAAATCACGCTGACACTATCGGCACTCTTACTAAATTTTCCGGCAAAATTTAACGTATTAAAACCATGATTACCGCCATGTAGCGAGTGCGTTTGTTCATTCATATCAACTTGATATTCTTGGCCATCAATTTTAAATTTAGCCCCACCAATGCGTCCCGCAACTCGTCCAACTGATTGGCAAAGGCAGTAACCAACTCGTTGATAATCCGCCATGCTATCCAATCCCCAAATTAATGGGCGCTCAACACCATTTTCATTAACCACAAATTCTTGCCACGTTCCACCATAGCTCAAAACTGAAATTCGCGTTTGTTGGTCGTTGATTAACGTATAGCGCATTACATCTTGACCCTCAAATTGATCAAATACTTCTTTTTTAGTTTCCAATATTGTGACACCTCCAAATTAATTAAACCGCTTTCAAGTTCAGTATACCAAATTGTGCTATAGATTGAGTAAATATTTTAGTTAAAATAAAAAGTCCCACAATTACTAGATCAGCTTATCTAATAACGATGCGACTTCCACAAATATTTTCCATGAAAAGTTATTTTGTACTAGCCCGTTCAACTAGTTTTGTATCGAGTTCAACCCGTTGAGTAGTTGTGCGCCCCGTCAAGCGACTCATCACTAAATTCACAGCCGTGGCCCCCATTAATTCGGTATCCACATTGACTGCACTTAACTCGGGATAAACATACGTTGCCAGCGAAGTATTGTTAAAGCTAAAAATTTTGACCCGTTTTGGCACTTCAATTCCATTGGCCTGAAGTGCTTTCAAGGCACCCGCCGCCATGGGATCATTAGCCACAAAAAAAGCCGTTGGAAGTTGATCACCAAGCGTGTCGATTGCCTTTTGCATCATTTTGAAACCAGAATCGCTGGTATAGTCACCTTCAAATACAAATTTAGGCTCAAAAGCACCCCGCTTCTCCATTGCGGCCTGGAATCCCAGCATTCGCCGATCGGTCACGGTCAACTGATGGTCGGTAGTCATTTCAGCACCATGAATAATTCCGATGTCCTTGACACCGCGTTGCCAAAAATAGTCGACCACTCTTTCTGTCGCCAACTGAAAATCAGTAATTACGCTATCGAAACCAGCCGCAAATTGATCATCATCTACAAAAACCAAGTTTCCCGTAACGGCGGCAAGTTCTTTAACCTGTGGCTCACTAAATTTTCCCACCGCAATTACTGCATCAAAATCCGGTCCCAACTCTTGGAGATTGTTTTGAAAAATCCGGGTTACTTCAAATTGGTTATCCTGCCCACGTTGTTCAATTCCCATTCTGATCGACATGTAATACAAGTCGTCTTGTTCTTCCGTTTCCGAATACCACTGAACAATTGCTAGGCGCTTTCTGGCGGTTGAATTAGTATGCCGTTTGTTTTTTGAATAATGTAATGCCTCGGCGGCGTCTAAAATTCGTTGTCTCGTTTCATTGCCGACTGAAAGTGATGTATCTTTATTTAGCACTCGTGATACGGTTGCTAACGATACTCCAACTCGATCCGCAATATCCTTTAACGTTGCTGCCATGGGCTACCCCCTCTTAGTTACTCATTTTCACTATATACAAATTATCTTCTTTACTAATGTACTCTAATTAATACATAACCACAGTAACACTCAAGTAAAACTTTATCATTAAATATTGGAATTGGCGACATTCAAGAAGGTAAATCTTCATTTAATTTTTATTTGAAATCAAAAAGAAACCAGTTCGTCGTTAAACGAAATGATTTCTTTGGACATTTAAAACAGCTTAAACGTATCCTATTCTTTTAAGAATTTTCCACACTACGAATAATCTGTGCAATCTTCTCAAAATTTTTAGCGTCAAGCAATCGATCTAGTTTCTCCTCGTCCCTCAGAAGTGCTGCCAATTCAGCCATTGCATTAACATGTGATTCTTGGTCAACAGCTGCTAAAACAAAAACCAATTTAATCGGATGTTGTTTGTCAACTAACGAAATCGGTTCTTTTAGATGCAAGAGAGACATTCCTAAGCTAATTACCCCATCTTCAGTTTTAGCATGTGCAAATGCCACCATTCTGCCAATGTTAATATAGGGACCATTTTGAATAACATTATTAATCATGGCTTCAACATAGGTATGGCTTATTTGATTATTTTTACTTAGTGGTTTAGCTGCTAACTCAATAGCAGCTTGCCAATTTAAGTCCTGACCATCAACAAAGCTAGTAGTGTCTTTAGTAATTAGTTCACTTAGTTTTGGGTAAGTATTTTTAATAATCTTTTGTCTTTTCTCAGTATCCGTTGCTAAAATTTCTTTGATTCCCTCACTTAATTTTACTGGATCGCGAATAATTGCTGTGTCATTAATAACATCCATCAGTGCCGCAAACTTGCTTTCATTAAACTTAGAGTTAGTTTGCAAAATCCCTCTCTCTACAAATAACTTTTGCAATAAAATCAAATCTCTCTGCGTTAGAATTGGAGAAAGTAGAATCACTTTATTACTTGGCTGGCTATTTAAAGGGGTAGTTGTAATTATGAGTGGATAATCATCAGTTTGGATATTGTTATATTCACTTTTAGTAATCGGACCGATGACATTAACATCAGGAAAATGAGCAAGTATTTCTTCTTTAAGCAGTCTCGAAGTACCCAACCCCGTAGAACAAACTAAAAGGACCGTACCTTGCTTAGCTTGCCTAACCATCTGTGAACCAAAATAAATTGCAATCAACGAAATTTCATTTTCGTTCAAATGTCCAACATTTAATTTTTCAAATGGTTGTAAAGACATTTTGGTATATGTGTAAACGTTAAAATACTTACTTTTTATCTGTGTAACTAATCCATCTTGATATTGGTGGTTATATTTAACACGGTAAAAAGTTGAAACCAAATGCGTGTAAAGATCGTTTAGTAATTGGCTTTCATTATTTGAATTCATTCCGCTTAGCTTCTTAAAATTATCTACTATCTCTTTAGTAACCTTCTTTAGCGTATTTTTAACATCGCTTTCTCCACTAAAACCAATCTCATTTTTAGGCGTCCCTAATAACATACTTTCTAAAAAATAGACCTCTTCTTCATACTTTGCTCTTAAGTCCAATCCTAATTTTGTTAGCAATTCTTTTGCCATCATAAATTCATTTTGTTTTCGTAAATGATGGTAATCCATTCCAGACGTAAACATCTCACCTGATTGTAATATGTGTCCTCGTAAGATTCGATTTAAAACTAGCATATAAAAATTTTCTAGATGTTTTTTCCCATCGTCAGTAAAATTTAAAAAACTACGCTGTTCAATACTTTCCAGCCAACTTTCAATGACACTTCTTAAGTTCATTATGGAACGAATTTCGTCAAAGTCGCCCTTTTGCTTACTTACTTCTGCTAAAACAGTTGCAATCTTTACGCTATTGTTTTGTAAAAAATACCGAATATCTACTTCATTTCCTGAAATAAAATGACCCTTTCGGTTGCCAATCACCGTTAAATGGTACTTTTTCAAAAAAACTGTAATTATCTTTTGATCATGTACAATAGTATTCCTAGAAACTTCTAAAATCTCCGCCATCTTAGCTAATGTATTGAAACTTGACTCAGTTAACATTAAAAAAATCAAGAAGATTCGACGAGAATGGGCGTCTAGAATTAGTAATTTATCACTGTAATAATTGTTTTTTAAAAGGCGCTTACTTTCCTCAGGCAAATAATATCCCCTTCCGCGAATATTGCGCGGCGGTTCAATATTATTTACCATCAGCTTTTTTGAAAGGTTAGCAACGTTGTAATATATTGCTCGATTTGATAATTTAGTTTCGGTTGCTAAATCTTTTATTGAATACAAGACATTGTTTTTTAAAAGTGCTTCTAATACTTTAGTTTCCGAATTATTTAATTCCAACATATATTCACCCATGCTATTCACTAATTAACATACACAAAATCTCAGACAATAGTTAATACAATGTCTGAGAAAAAATCTGGCTATAAAATTGACAATCCTGATTCCTCAATATCCCGTTGGAAACCTTTAACCGTATCCACCGAAATTTCTAAAGCTGCTTTACCCGTTTTACTTAACTTCGTAATTAAAGCCGGTGGTACCGTAATAATATCCACCCCCATCTGTTGTGCTTCAAAGACGTTGTACACTTCTCGCGTACTTGCCCATAACAGGGATGCTTCTGGGTGGGACTTCGTAATTTCCACACTGCTTTCAATCAAATGATGCGGATCAATCCCAGCGTCAGCCACCCGTCCCACAAAAATGGAAATTAAGTTGTGGGTGCCTGGTGCTAAATTACGCTCGGCAACTTCAACCTGTTCTACCGTGGTGATTGCCGTAATGTTTAAGTTAATATGCGCTGCCGATAGCTCTTTAATCACGTCCGCAGTGGATTCTCCGGCTGTAGTAATAATCGGTACTTTTACATACACTCGGGGACCTAAATCATGTAAGATTTGGGCTTCCCGCAACATTTCTTGCGGTTCGTTACTAAAAACTTCGAAAGAAAACTCCTGCTCTGGAAATTCTGCCACTGCTTGGCGGGCAAAAGCTAAATAATCAGTCACTCCCGCTTGTTTTAGTAGCGAAGGGTTCGTAGTAAAACCCTTAACGAACGCCTGCTGACTAGCAGCTCGCATTTTCTCAATTTCCGCGCCGTCTTCATAAATCTTAATAGTTAAATCATTTGCATCCATCATTTCATTTCCGCCTCTGCTAATTTTGCTTTAAATTGTTCCACAATGTTATCTACCGTGAAGCCTGCTTGTTGAACTACTTCCGTGCCGTTCCCGCTTGCCCCAAAGTGATCAATTCCGATTACCGCGCTCGCCACTGTGGCTAAACCATTGCGACTGCCCATTTCAAGTCCTAGCTTTACCTTCACGTTCGGTGGAAGAACTTGAGCTTGATAATCCGGACTTTGAGCTTGGAAAAGCTCGACGCTCGGCATGGAAACTACTGCCACGTTCAATTTTTCTTGGGCGAGTTTTTGTTGCGCCTGTAGGGCTAAGGCGACTTCCGAACCTGTTGCAACCAAGATTCCATCCGGATTGGCAGTGGCAGCTGGCGAGAGTGTGTAGCCGCCGAAGGCCACTTTATCAGTCTGCGTTTGCGCTAATAACGGCACTTTTTGGCGGGTCAACACTAATACCGTTGGCTGATCAGTAATTTGGCCAATCTTTTGCCAAGCGCCCAGTACTTCGTGCGCATCGGCTGGGCGAATCACCGTCACATTAGGAATGGATCGTAATCCGGCTAGCTGTTCAATCGGCTCATGAGTTGGTCCGTCTTCGCCGACCGCAATCGAGTCGTGCGTGAAAATGTATACTGCTGGAATCTGCTGGATTGCCGCTAAGCGAATCGCCGCTTTGAGATAATCACTAAAGACAAAGAACGTGCTCCCAAACGCCCGGGTGTTGCCATGTAAGTTAATCCCGTTAACCGCAGTTGCCATGCCAAATTCGCGCACCCCGAAATAAACATTGCGTTGTTCAGGGTGTAACGCATCAAACGCCTTCGAATCATCAAGGTGAGTATTATTTGAAGAATACAAATCTGCTGATCCGCCCCATAATTGCACATTCTGGTCGGCAACCTGTTGCATGATTTTAGAATTACTCGTTCGAGTTGCCATGGGCTCCTGCCATGCCGGGTCATCTAAATTAAGCTTGGTCGTATCTAAGCGCGCATCTTGAAATTGGCGGTAAACTTCTGGAAACTCTGTTTGATATTCTTGGAACATCGTTTGCCAGGCTTGGTAGGCCGTTTGCTTTTTAGCTACCTGTTCTTGATAATGTTGGTAAATTTCTGGGGCAATCTCAAACGGCGCCGCTTGCCAATGATAAAATTGGCGCATCGCTGCCAAATTAGCCTTTCCTAAGGCATTTCCATGTACCTTATTCGTCCCGCTTTCCGGGGTACCATATCCGATTATCGTTTTAACTTCAATCAAGGTTGGTCGGTCGCTAGTTTGGGCTTGCTGTAACGCTTGTTGCAACCCAGCCAGATCATTGCCGTCGGTAACTTTTTGGTAATTCCAGTTAGCAGCTTTAAAACGCTGCGCGACGTTTTCGTTAGCACTTAAACTCAAAGGTCCATCAAGCGAAACGTCATTAGAATCGTACAAAACAATTAATTTATTGAGCTGTTTTTGGCCTGCAATGTTAATAGCTTCCTGACTAACCCCTTCCATTAGATCCCCATCACCAACTAAAGCGTACGTGAAGTGGTTGAAAACTGGGTAACCTGGGCGATTAACCAACGCTGCTAAGTGGCGTTCTGCCATTGCCATCCCAACTGCCATCCCTAAGCCTTGTCCTAACGGGCCGGTGGTTGCATCTACACCGGCCGTCATCCCATATTCTGGATGTCCTGGAGTTCTAGAGCCAAGCTTTCGGAACTTTTTCAATTCAGTTAGCGGTAAATCAAAGCCATTCAAATGTAATAAACTATAAAGCATTGCCGATCCATGGCCCGCGCTTAGAACAAAGCGATCTCGATTAATCCATTTCGGATCTTGTGGGTTAAATTGTAAGAACTTCTCCCATAATGTGTAAGCCATGGGTGCCGCGTCAATCGGCAAACCTGGGTGTCCGCTTTGCGCCTTTTCAATCATGTCTGCGCTTAGAAAACGAATTGCGTTAACCGCGTCAATATCTTTTTTAGTAAACACTTTCTTCTTCCCCCAACATTCCTGTAATCTGATGTCTTATCTCGCTGATTTAAAATTACGCTGGTTACTAGTACTATTAAGAAAAATAAAATAATTCCAGTAACTACTGCCATCGTTCCTAAGCTACCTAGTTTTCCTAATAGAATTCCGGGTACTAAATAATCTGTGTCTGCAAAAGTAGATGCCGCCAATTTTAAAGAGCCCAGTACTGGTAAAATCAATAACGGTAACCAACTAATAATTAAACCGTTTACAGTAGCACCTAAAATTGCACCTCGCCGTCCACCTTCTGAATTACCGTAAATTGCTGCTGCTGCTCCACAAAAGAAATGGCCAACCACTCCTGGAATAATTACCGTGGTTTTCATGGCAATCATCACAAACATGCTTAAGGTACCTACAATAAAGCTTACAAAAAAGCCAATTAATACAGCATTTGGTGCGTAAGGAAAAATGATTGGAACATCTAGTGCGGGTTTAGAATTGGGCACTAAGCTTTTGGCAATCCCTTGAAAGGCTGGAACAATTTCAGCTAAAATCATCCGAACACCTTGTAATACCACTACAAATCCAGCTGCAAAAGTTCCCGCTTGCACTAATGCATAAATAATGTAATTAGTTCCGCCACTTAGCTTAGTTTCTACAAAGTGCGGACCAGCTACAATAGCTAAAGCAATGTACACAATCCCCATCAATAAAGTAATTGAAACTGTTGAATCTCTTAAAAAACTTAGTCCTTTAGGAATATTTAAGTCTTCTGTACTCTTTTCTTTATTGCCAAAAATTTTTCCGACCAATCCTGCAGTTGCGTATCCAATATTCCCGGTGTGCCCCATTGCAACTGTGTCACCACCGGTGATTTTTCTCATAAAGGGTTGGCAAAGTGCTGGGGTAATCGTTAATAAAGTCCCTTCAAAAATGCCACCTAAGATAACCGTTTGCCAACCATTTCCTAAATTAGCTGAAATTAAAATTACCGCAGTTAAACAAGAAACATAAAGCATTGCTTGTCCAGTTAAGAAAATGTACTTAAACCGGGTGAACCGTGCTAAGAGAATATTTATAATCATTCCTACTAACATAATGAGCGCCGTTGTTGATCCATACTTAACTAACGCAATCGCTACAACTGCTTCATTACTTGGCACCACCCCTTGTACGTGAAGGGCCGATTGAAACATACTTGCAAACGGCGCCAACGAATTACTTAAGATCCCTGAACCACCAATTAAGACCAAAAACCCAGCAAAAGTTTTGATAGTTCCTTGAACTACTTCAGTTGCTTTTTTCTTTTGTAGCAATAGTCCTGTCATCGCAATTAATGCGACTAAAATTGCTGGTTGCGTTGCAATCGCTACAAATAGATTTAGAATCGCTTTCATTAATGCCACCTTCTTTATTTTGTATTAACCATGTTGGATATTATTTTTATCTAGTATTTCATTAACCTTTTCCCTAATTTCATCTTGATTAATCAGGCTATTTAAAAGAATAATCTTATCTCCTGGAAGACTACCTAGTGCACTTTTCAAAGTAGTTTCGACAAAAAAGTAATCAGCTGCGTCTGCAGTCACACTTCCCACATCTGCATGATCAACTTGAATTTCTTTATCTACCTTCTCGTCGCTTAATATCTGTTGGATATTCATTTGCACCATAAAGCTACTTCCTAATCCGCTTTGACAAACTGCTAAAATCTTCATTTTCCTACTCCTCCGACAATAATTTTTTCAATACTTTGTTTATTTTCAGCGTTGAGTAATAAATCAACCCGCTTTTTATCTGTTAATAACTGCATCAACTCCTTAATTACCATCAAATGGCTTTGGTTATCATTTGCAGCTAAAACAAACCATAACTTTGCAGGATGTTGATCATTAATTAAACAAACGTCCTTTTTAGTTTTTAAGAGTGCCAATGCAATCCCATTAGAACCATCAGTCGGTCTAGCATGAGCCAAGACGACTTCCGGTCCAATGTTAAAGTACGGTCCTTCTTTCAAAGAAATCTTAATCATAGATTCAACGTACCGAGGTAAAATACTTCCGTTCTTAATTAGTGGCATTGCTGCAACCTTAATCGCCTCTTGCCAATTAAGGTGGTCAATATCTCGGTACTGAATCGTATCTTTGGTCAACAATTCATTTAACACTAGTGTTTCCTCCCTTCCTTATGCTATGACTTCATTTTACTTTTTATGAAAACGCTAACAAGGCAAGCTCTAGCAGTCGTTAATCTGCAACTTTTGCACTCTAATTAATAATTTTTTGCGCAAAAAAAAGCTGGAAATGAATTCCAGCTTTTATAAAAATACATATTATTTTAGTGATTTATATTTTTAATACACCCTAACTAAACCAGCTCTCCTTTCACCTTCAAGTAGTGGAACGCCAACTGACAAAAAGTCATGTTTGCCCATGAAAACCATTCCCGAGTGTATTTATCAGGATTGTTTACGTCGATTCCTTCGTGGCACTGGTTGGTATTCGCATCCGTTTGACTAATCACGTTCAGCTTAGCGGTAATCAAGTTTAAATCACTAGTCGTTAACCCCTCCATTGCTAATGCGATTGGCCATACGTAATTTTGGGGTGTATGCGAACTACCAATTCCCGACAAAATCGTCCCTTGATAATAATAGGGATTATTAGAAGATAAAATAAACTTTCGCGTATTAACGTACACAGCATCCCGTTCATCTGTATAACCAATAAAGGGGATTGCTAGCAAACTAGGAACGTTGGCATCATCCATTAAATTATAGTTACCCAATCCGTCAACTTCATAAGCAAACATCCGAACCCCGTCCGATAGTTCGACAACTCCGTAACGTTCAATACCGCTTCTAACTTCGTTAGCTAAGCGATTCATTTTAGTCGATAAAGCTGCATCATCTATTCGTTGCTCCTTCATGATTTTTAACAGGTGTTCAATTACCGTCACAATCATCATGTTTCCTGGCACGAAATACCCGTATTTACATGCGTCATCACTTGGTCGAAAACCGGACCAGACCATCCCCGTATAACCAATTCTAGTCCCTCTACCTGCATTGCTTAACGTGTCCGAGGCTGGACCAACGTCTCTTTCAAAGAAATACTCAGAATGTTCATGGTGCTGCTCTTTAATAAAGGTATCGACAATCAAATCTACGGTTTGCCAAAAATAGTCTGTAAAATGTTGCGCATATCCCGTATCTTCATATAATCGAACTGCTAGTAGTAGTGGCGCACATAGGGAATCAATTTCAAATTTACGTTCCCAAACCAAATCAGAAATTCTGACATTAGAATAATCAGGATTAAAATGTGCTCCCGAAGCGGTTTTGTTAAACGCATTCGCGTAAGGGTTGTGATTCACATAATCTAGTTGTTGATTAATCACGCCGTGAATTAAGCCCTTTAAATCCGGGATGTCTTCACTAATACTTAAATAAGGTAATACTTGAAAAGTGGAACCCCTTAACCACATTGCCGGAATATCACCCGTCGCAATAAAAACGCGGTCGTCTTGCACTTCGACAGTGTTAGAAATTGTGTCAATAATCGCATTTTTAAACATTGCCGTAGTTTTAGCGTTGGTTAAACTAATTTTTTCAGCGTAATTTCTAACTTGTTTAATTAATTTTGTTTGATCAATGAACATGTGCTCTTCCATTATTCTCAATCACCACCAATTATTTCTCCGATAGGAAACAGTCCAATAGTCCGAATTTCCCCTGGTTTAAACTTCGGTAACGAATAGTTTTTCACCGCGTTTGCTACTGTTTGTTGGACCTCACCTTTTAGGTCCATTAAAGATACGTTAACATTCTGCGTAAATTGCAGATTTCCTGGGTTAGCCACGGTTTGTTGCGTAGGATTATATAATCGTAATTCATATCCTGTCTGATCTACCGACGTTTGAAAACTGCTTAAGGTAACTTTTAAATTGTTAATCTTGACGATTGGCCGATGTTTAACCTCATTAGCAAGTTCATTAACCGCAAAGTATTGCAATGGAGTAGTAAATCGGTTAATTACTTGGCGCTGGTAATACAAACCAGATTGCGATACTTGCAGATGCATACATTGCAATTGTCGTGGATCCCAATCGTGAGTAATTACAATTGCACCTTGGAAACTTTGCTCGCCCATTAACTGGCTATCGGGGGTGGCTACTGATTTCATCACTAAACCAGAAGCATCTCCAGGGCGGCGTTTTAAGTCTGGTCGGCCTAAGAAACCTACACCACGAAAAAGCGTAACTGCTAATTTAGCGAATTGGTCACCAATTGCTTGGAATTCTCGCATACCAGCAGTAATGAACGAAAAACTTTTTTCTCTATCATGAACATTGGCAAAGTGAAGCATCGGTCTTAATGCCGTAGGTTCTTCCCGATATCCAATTGCTTGCCAATTATCAATTTTAGGGTCAATTACTGGACGTTGAGCAACGCCAAATTGGGTGTCCGCAAAAGTATTTTGGGCTTTTATCCCCGTGTTCATCACCAAACGAAGTCGGTGATCAAGTACTTGGTTATTAACATTCATCTTAAACTTTATCAAATCACCACCTTGATCTAGCTGCAACTTTATTCGGTAAGTAATAGCTCCGTTACTTTTTTTTGCGGCTCGTTCTTGCAAATCATAAGGAACGTGCCACGTGCCTTCCAAAAGCATTATTTGCGTTTGCTTTCCTGCTTTGGTAGTAATTGTTGCATTCGCAAATCCTAAGTTGATAATCCAATCTTTGTATGCAGGCGAATAATCGTACGTATCTCCTTCGTCGCCGCCGTCTTCAAAGCTTAATGCATTTGTATAGGTACAATGATTTAGTTTATCAGTTATGTTTAACTGCCCATTTTCAAATTCTATCTGGTATTTTTCATTTTGAATTTCATTAGTAACCGAAGCAGCTAAAATTTCCTTACCGGCGGTGCCTTCTTTAATTCTAAAACTAGTCCAGTCGGTAGCCTTAATCTGCACTCTCATAGCTATTCGACTCACGTAATAATATTCGTTATCCATCTCCGCTGGATTTCGCCGTAATGTAGCAGCGTTGCACTGCTTTTGTTCAATTAGATCAAAACCTATTTTGCCATCTTGAGATATAATTTCAAAAGACGGGGTCGTAGTGCTGACCTCTAACTCCCGGACTTCGTCTACTGACATTGGCAACGGGTTCCATAAGAATAAGTCGTCCCCATTCTTCACTGAAACACTTAATTTTCGTAACAAATAGTCTTTTAAAGAACGCGCAAGTTGTTGGGCTTCTACCGCACGATTATAAATATCTCGGTTAGTTTTATCACTATTGCTTCCTCCCGAACTATCATGCGCTTGTCCTTTAGCAATTATTTGCCAAACCTCATCAATTAATCCTTGCTTAACTTCCATACCCTGTTGGCGGGAAATTGCTGAAAGTGGTTCTACCTGGTAAATCATCAATTGCTCTAGCTCATCATAGATTTGTTTGAGATCATAACGAGAGGAATAAATTCCTCGATGAATTTTTGAAACTGAAGGATCAATAAACTCACCACTAAGCTTAGGAAGCACCTCATTTTGTTCTAAGGCATTAAAGTATTCCGGATAGTTGCTTTCAATGATTTCATATTCTCCAGCTAATTCTCGATTGGCCAACTTTAAGCGTTTCTTCAAATTAAAATCTACCGCTCGTTGGTCGCCCCCAATTGGTAAGACCAAATCTTCTACGTTGGTATCTGTAGAAATGTTTTGCATTAACTCCTTAAAGTTATCTTTTTCAACTAAGTCTACGCCCGCATAGTACCCATTTTTGATATTAGCCGTCAGCACTTTTGAACCATCTTCACTCGTCCAGTAAAAATATCTAACTTTTTGGTCCGCTGGAAGTCCCCGCCAAAACACGGCATCTTTAATGCCAAAACCATTATATATTTTCGGCATATCTTTACTCTGACCAAATGAATCCGGGAGGTATCCTACTTTAGTAGATTTACCTAATTTTCTACTAGCCTTCAAGCCTAACCGTAAGTTTCTAACCGCCGACTCACCCGAAGTTACCATTTCATCAATTTGGGTGTACCACGGCCCCACAAACAATCGTCCAGCTTTTACGTACTTTTCAAGCGTAGCTCTTTTTTCAGGACAGGTTTTTAAATAATCATCTACAATGGCCATCTGTCCATCTAGCATGTAATACTCCAGCTTATTTTCAGCTAACGCCTTGAAAACATCGTCCATGTGAAAGATAAATTGTACCCGAGCCTCCTGACGTGAAAAGTACCATTCAAAATCCCAATGCGTATGTGCAACTGCGTAAACTTTTTTCAAAACCAACACTCCTTCTCTACTTACCTACTTAAACTGCTAATTCTTGATCAGCCACCGCACGTTCATGTCGTTGGTTAATAATTACAAATGGCGCGTACAAGAACACGTCCAAAACGACTAGCACAAACGTTAATACTACGGGACTGAAATGAAAGGCACCTAGGACCCAAGTACTAATAAAAATTGGTTCGTTTCCTGAATTTAACACTACTAAAGGTACTACCCAGCCAATTGCCGTAACTACGTACGCAATTACTGCATTAATAATTGGAACTAGAATCCACGGAATGAACATCAACGGGTTCAAGACAATCGGCAAACCAAAAATAACCGGTTCGTTAATTCCAAAGCAGCCAGGAATTAAGGCTAATTTTGCAACCTCCCGTTCTTTTTCACCTTTACGAGTGAAAATTAACATCGCAATAATTAAACCAAAGGTCGCCCCTGATCCACCTATCATTGCGTAAACGTTAGTCATTGTATTTGGTGCAATGGAGATGCCTGCAAAACTTTGAGTTTTAGCAAATTCAGCGACGTTTTGTAAGAAAAGTGGCAACCAAAACGCTGAAACCACACCCCATACAATATTGAAACCATGCAAACCTAAGAACCATAAGATTTGTTCCAATAAAATTACGATAATAATTGCTGGTAATCCGGTTCCGACGGTTAATAATGGCTTAATCAAAACTTCGGAGATCATTTGGACTAAAGAAACGTAACCTAAAGACTGAATTACAATCCGTAAGGCGCCAAATACTAATAAAACTTCTGAAATAGGAATTAATGAAAGAAAGGAGTCAAAAACGTTTTGAGGAACGTTGCCAGGCATTTTAATGGTAAACTTGCTCCGAGCAAACTTTGCGAATAAAGCTACCGAAATCATACCGACAATTAGCCCCGTAAACATCCCTTCGTAACTAAAGAATGATGTTGAAAAGCCCTCGATCACCTTTGCCTTAGTATCTAAAAAATTAACGTTATTGGGTACCATAACAAAATATGCTGCTAGTGCTAGTAAAGTAGCAATAATTGGATTTAAGTTGTCATTACGCGAATCCCGTTTTAATTCCACCGCATAGGAATAAGCCGATGAAAATACCACAATTAAAGCGACAATCCCTAAGGTTGCCGTACCTAGGTACCCGAAAAGATTGCTTATATTGGTCAAAATAACGTTATCTAGGTGCTTAGCCTTGATTAACGCGTCAATCTGCATTTTAATTAAGTTTGAAAATGATCCGACAACGGTAAACGGTATTGTTCGAACAAACGCATTTTTAATTGCTTGTAAGATGGTATTCCGCTCTACCCATGAAGAAACTTTCAGTAATGGTTCTTGAATTGACTCAAGTTTGAATTTCATAACAGTTTTCTCCTTGTATTTTTTCGAAATCAAGCGCTTTCATTTCACCTATTATATTAAAGTCAATTTACAAATTTGTAAATACAATTTTTAAACAAAAATGTATACAAATAATATTTTTAGCGTTAATATGTATATACAAATCTTAAATAAGGGGTTTATCTTTATGTTCAGATATCGTGAGGTCTACTCAGACATTAAACGAGACATCTTAACTAATCACTATCGTGCTGGGCATGCTTTGCCTACCCAAGATGAGTTAGCTAATAAATATGACATTTCTCGTATTACCTTAAAAAAATCTATTCATTTGCTAGAGGAAGAAGGATTAGTATTTAGCAAGCAAGGATCCGGCACCTTTGTCCGCCAAAGGATGAACAATCAGTCCGGTGAATTGTTGCCCCTTGACTTACCCGTAGGTGTAACCTATTCTCATCGTGACCAAAAAATAACTAGTAAAATTTTGTATTTTGATGCCCGTTTGCCATCTAAAGAGGAACAAAAAAATTTACAAATAAAGGGTAATGAACCTGTTTATGAAATTAAGCGTCTTCGATTAATTAATGGAGAAAAATACAGCTTTGAGCACACCCTCATGCCAGTCAGCATCGCTCCATTAGACGAAAAAATCATTCTAGGATCCATTTACGACTACTTAGGCAGCAAAGCAAAATTACAGTTAACGGATGCTCAAAGAATTGTCTATGCTGAAGCTGCTGATGAAGAAGCTGCTAGTATTCTTGGCGTTAAAGCTGCTAGCCCTCTTTTTGTAATCAAACAAACCGCCTATGACCAACGTGGCCGGGCTTTTGAATATTCAATTTCTAAATTTATTGGTGATCAAAGTCAGTTTGTTTTGGATGTCCATTTAAATAAATAATTTTTATACTAAAAAGCAGGTCTCCAAGTTTAAGGTGGAGTCCTGCTTTTTAAGTTTACTAATTTATTTTAAATACCATCTTCCGCAAAATTTTTAGTTGAAATCGGCTCACTAAAGTCTGCTAACTTTGCCGTATCCTTAGTGATTTTAACAAGATCTTGAGCGTATGCTTTTACACTATCGTATTCTTTAAAAATTGATTCTAGTAAAGCGTTAAGGTTGCATCCCGAAACAACTTCAATTTTTTTGTTAAGAACCGAAATTTTCGCTGCTTCCTTAAATGGGGTACCTCCAGCAAAATCCGTAAAATACAATATTGCTACATTTCCCTTAGATACGTTTTCTAGTTCAACAGCCAAATCTTTTTCACTCATTGTTTCTGTAAAATCGATTGCCATTATTTCTTTATGTTCTCCAGAAAGAAGCTCAAGAGCGCTTTTCAAACCAGTAGCAAAGTTTCCGTGTCCAGTAATAATTGTTTTAATCACTCGTACCGCCTCACTTACATAATATTAAAAAATGAACACAAAATACAAAGTACAAATACTACTGCAATAAGTACGATGGGAGATACTTTCTTTTTTAGTAACCAATAAAGAAAGAACGTAAATCCTAAAGGTAAGATATTAGGAAATATTTTATCTAGAAAGTCTTTTTGCAATGATACTGTTCCAATTTTTACACTAAGTGATAGCGAAACATACGAGCTAATTAATGCTCCAATTACAGTTAAACCCATAATCGTCGCAACTCGAGCGATAATTTCAGAATTATCTTGAATAACGTCAATAGCCTTAACACCAAGGTTATATCCTAAATGCGCAAATGGAATTCGGCATAAAAATATCGCCAAATACACAATGAAAAACAGAATGGGTCCTAAGATATTTCCCTTGGATGCAAATGAAGCTGCTATTCCACCAACAATCGGCATTAAAGTAAACCAATATATTGCATCACCTATACCTGCCATTGGTCCAAACAATCCGTTTTTTAACCCGCGAATCGTTTGTCGATCAACTCTTTTTTCTTCTAAACTCGTTAAAAGTCCCATTAAAATTGAAACTAGCGGCGGTGAAGTATTAATGAATTCCATGTTATCGGCCATTGCATCGGCTAAGCCCTTTTTATCATTACCAAATATTTTCTTCCATATTGGTACTTGTGCCCAAGCCCATCCCCCAGCTTGCATTCGTTCATAAGAAAAGGCTGCTTGAAGCAACGACGAGCGAATAGCAAGTTTAGTTATGTCTTTATTGGTTACTTTTTGAATATTGCCATGATTTCCTCTAGATTCCATCTTCTTCACCTCCATCAGCTGCTTTTATAGCATCGATTTGTTGTTGCAACTTTTTATTTTTCTTGTCTCTAAAGAATTCAATCATTGCAAAAATAACTCCTACAACAGCAGCAGGTAAAACATTAGAAAAGTTAATGAAGCTTGCTACAACAAAACCTAGCAATAAGAATGGTAGGTACTCCACCCTTAAAAGTACTTTTAACAACATCGCAAATCCCACAGCCGGTAAAGCGCTTCCAGATAATTCAAAACCATGGATTAACCATAGTGGCATGGCTTTCACTAATGCTTGCATTGGGCCCTGAGCTGCATAAGCTGACAAAAAGATTACTACAAAAAATAAAATTCCCACAATTGTCATAATAAGATACGGAATAGAACCAAACTTTTTTGTATCTGCATTCGCAGCTGCCTTATCCATTACCGGCATAAAAACCGAAAATAACGAATAACACATTAATAAAATATATTGCATAAGCATTGCAAAAGGCAAAGACAGCCCTACCGCAGTAGCAGGAGCAACTTCTGCGGTATATGCAATAACTACCGTCATAATTCCACAAACTGCTGGATTAGGCGGTTGCGTCCCTCCAGCCGGAGTTAACCCCGCAAAAGTAAGCTCTGTAAGCCCCCCAGCTATTATTCCTAAAGTTGGTACTCCAAGTATAAAACCAGCTACTGTACAACTTATGATTGGCCTAAAGATATATAAAACCTCTAGCCACGAATCAAGACCTGCTATAACTGCAAATATGGATAACATAAGACCCTGAGTTAGAGTAATTGACATCGCATAGCCCTCCTAATTGAGCAATCTTAAAAATTAATTTTCGTCTTATGATCCCCTGGAACATCTTGTATATATACATTAACGCCCTTTTGGACTATCTCTGTAAGAGTATTTTTATCATTTTGATCTACATAAACCTTTTTAGTAATCTCCTCTTTACCAGGCGCAAAATGCATATTTCCTACATTCAGTTCTTTAATGGGCACTCCCCCGTCAATTAGCGTTAATGCGTCTTCTGGAGTTTTTACAACAATAAAAATTTTTTGTCGATCTGCTGCTTTTTGAATCACGTTAATAGTTTTTTGTAAACTAAAAAACCTAATTTGAGCTCCTGATGAATCCGCAGTACTCTTCATTAATTTTTGTTGCAAATCGTCTGTTGCAACTTCGTCATTCGCAACTAGTATTAAATTAGCACCTAAAGTTTTAGTCCAGGTAACTCCGACTTGTCCATGTACTAAGCGATTATCTATTCTTGTAAGTAAAATATGTGGTTCTGTCATAGTATGTTCCTCCTTATGTCGCACAAAAAATACATGAGATGATGCTGGTGAAATGGCCGTACTCATATAAGTAATGCGATTATCCTCATTCTCGTACGTAGTTATTGCTTTAACATAAGATTCTCTAGGAGCTGCACTTGGTATTCCATGCAACCTAGGAGGGATACTTTCAACTTCTGTATCAATTTCATGGTGCAATAAATTAGGATTCAAATTAAATTTACGAGTAAGTAATGGAATAATTTCAGCATTTTCAAGTTCTGCCGAAGTAATCATAGGAAAATCTTCAAATATTATAAATGTTTCCCGCTGAATAATCGGTTTTCTATCAGATATATAAACTTGATTAATACGATATAAGTAATCGCTATTCTTTGCTTTCATCAGTTTTCTAATATTTGGTTCTTCTCCATCTGCTAGAATAGAAAATTCGTGCAACTCGATGTAAACAGAATGCCCTAATCTTCTGAGATCCTCACTGTTATTGTCAATAAAGCTTACTTCCGAATCCGCATACGCATCACGTTTTTTTACAAAGCTACCTTGGCCTTGGCGCCTTGTTATATATCCCTTTTCTTCCAACTCTGCTAAAGCTTTACGAACTGTAATTCTGCTGACGTCATACTGATTACACAGTTCTTTTTCTGACGGAAGTTTAGATTTGATTGCAAATTCTCCGCTTTCAATTTGCTGTATCAATTCTTCACTAATTTGTTTATATTGCCAGAATGGTTGTTTTCTCATATCTTTCACCAACTTGTTATATCGATATAACAACCATACCCACACTATAGTCTGTCGTCGAGTTTATGTCAACGCTTTCATAGGTGCTTTATGCCGATATATCGTTATTTTTTGTTTTTAAGGCCTTGTCTTGTTATATGTAAATACAGGCGTTATATTTTTTATTTGAAATAAAAACGTATATAAGTCTATCATACCGTTATTCTGTAGTTTGAAAATTAAAAGATACTATAAAATTCTCTCCATTATTACAAGTGCAACAGTTATTTTTCCACTGATATTCAAATTATTATTGTAACAAAGATATAAATTTTTCATTAGTAACAAAAAAAGCATATTGAATACATATTGGATTACTGCTTTTAATAATTAATATTCATAAAATAATGCAATATAGACAACAAAAAAGCAGACCAATGTTATAAACATCAGATCCTGCTTTTTAAGTCTAATATGCTAAATAATTAATCTTTTAACTCGATTTTACCGACGACAAAAATGTAAGAAAGCGCGCCCAGCAAAGCAATTGCTGCTATGAATACCAAGGCTGAAGAAAAATTACCATTAGAAACTAGAATACCAATTACAATTGGGATCACTATTGAAGATAAAGCCCCACATCCGTTAAATATTCCACCTGCCAATCCAATTAAGTGTTTAGGAGCTAACGCAGTAACGAATACCCAAGTAATGGTCGCCAAGCCGTTTCCAAAAAAAGCAATCGACATAAATAAGATAATCAAAACTGGATTAGAAACAAAGTTTGCCCCTAAAATTAAAAGTGTTAACAATAGTCCCGTAATTACGGGAGCTTTACGGGCTAAACTAGCTGAACGTCCTTTTTTAATTAACTGATCAGAAATAAACCCTGCCAATATTACCCCACAAAAAGCTGCTAAATATGGAATTGAAGACAAAAAACCGGACTGCAAAAAATTAACGTGCTTTGCTTTTGTTAAATAGGTTGGAAACCATGTTAGGAAAAACCAAAACGTCCCCGAAATTGCAAATTGCCCAATATAAATTCCAATCAATCTTCGTGAAAATAGCTGTTTGATGTTTTGCGAATTAAGTTTAACTTTGTGCTTATCAACATTCTTCAAATCATCGTCAGTAATTGCGCCTCCAACTTTTATATATTTTAATTCGTCTTGGCCGACAAATCGGCTTTTATCTGGGTCAGAATAAAATATATACCAAATAATTGACCAGATGATTCCAACTACTCCAGTTACGACAAATAGCCCTCGCCAACCAATTGAATTATGAATTCCGTATAAAATTGGAGTTGAAAACGCTAATCCTAAGAATTGGGCAGACGAATAAATTCCGATTGCCGTACCCCGTTCGTCTTCGGGAAACCAATAAGAAATCGCCCGGTTATTAGCTGGCATTACCGGTGCTTCAAAAAATCCTACTCCTAGTCGTAATCCCATTAATTGCCCAAATCCACTAATGAATGCTTGAAATACCGTGACCAATGACCAACCAAATAAACTAATGAAATACATTATTCGGGAACCAAACTTATCCAGTAAAATCCCTCCTGGAATTTGCATTGCAGCATAAATCCAACCAAATGCCGAAAAGATAAGGCCTTGCTGGACAGTTGATAGTCCTATCTCTTTAGATAATTCCGGCATCGCAATCGAAACATTTGTACGATCCATGTAATTAATCACTATATTAATAAAAACAAAAGCTAAAATTACGTAGCGCATATTTGTTGATAATCTTTTAGACTTTTCTAAAGGTGCCATACGAACCTCCTAATATACTCGAACTTCAAATAAAGAAAACTGTTGACTACCATTGGTTTGGAGTAACTCTAATTTCAATTTATTAGTCTGAATAGGTTGCTCAAATTCTTTCACCAAATGCCGTTGACGATTTTGATCTACCGACCACCACCGTTTCCAACTACCGTTTTTCCAGTAGTATAGGTTAAACGCCTTTACTAGTTCGGGGACCTCATCAAAATATGTACGATGGTGGTGTAGATTAATAATATCTTCGTTAACGTCATCGTTAAATGTCAGGTTAATCTGTTTCATATTCTGGAGTCCTTTCCAACTTAGTTCGATGGCTTCTGGTTGACCGTTAAAATTAGTAACCCACATATTGGGTCCACCATAAGGTCGAACATACCCATTAATAATTTTCGTTGGTTGAAATGCGTTAGTTTGTTTTACTCGAAAAACAAAGTTCCGCCGGTTAATTAATTGATTTGTCCAATACAATAGTGGACTCTTTCGAGAATAATCATGCAGCTCCGGCTGGTTCAATTCGGCAATAGGATTATTTACATAGCTCAAAACTCCGGCAAACTCTTGATTACCTAGATATAAAATACAGTCTTCGTTTTTTTCAATTACCACAAATAAGTTTTGTGCATGACTAGGTTTGTAATTAACTTTTACTTCTTGCCATCCGTTAAACCCTTTATCGATTTTTATTTTTTGTTTGCCAATTAAAGTATCCGGAATATAATTTTGTGGATTCCCGGTACTGTACCACTTAACTATTAAAGAAGTCGCCTTTTCGGTTGATAAAAAAATATCCAATTGGTTAACTTGAGGATCTACGGGAATGGTAAAAGCCGCTGCTTTAGTTAATCGATATGGTTCAGCATTCGCCACGTAAGTGTTAATTTCAGTTAATGTGCTAGTGGACGTAATGTCAGCCTGCCGGGCTAGGTCGTGTTCATCTTGATTTTTAATCCCTAATATCGCACCGTCTTCTCTCAATAAAGTTTGCTGATATTCCTTTAAATAGTGCAAATAAACATCGCGAGGATTAGCGTTATGTTTAACTGCAATGGCGGCTGCAGTCCCTGCTGCCTGCCCCATTACTGCGCAGGTTGCCATTACGCGAACCGTTCCAAAAGCTACGTGAGAAGTAGAAACATCTCTTCCGGCTAAAAATAAATTGTTAATATTTTTTGAATACAGTATGCGATATGGAATATGATAGATCCCATCAGGAACGGAATGTTGTGCGCCAACAGAGTCGTTGTAAACGCCAGAAGCTGGATGTAAGTCAATTGACCATCCTCCAAAGCCAATCCGATCTTTAAACAACACTTGTTCTTCAATATCAGTTTGCTTTAGTGTATAATCTCCTTCAAACCTACGATATTCTCTTTTCCCAGGTACTGAACCAATCCATTCCAAAGTTAAGTTATCAGCATCATAGTTCCCGGAATTTTTAATATAATCCCAAATTCCGTATACGATAGCTTGCAATTCGTCTCTAATTTTTTCGTTATCATGAAGAACGTCTAACTCACCGCCCCATTCAATCCACCAATAAGCACAACCATTATCTTCTTTTTTAATAATTCGATTTTTAATAATTGAAGTCTTAGTAATGTCTCTTGCAAAGCTTGGTTTAACGTACTTTACTGGACGACCAAGATCCTTAGTATAGAAAAATAGTGTGCTACCTAGGGTCGTTTTATCTTCGTGAAGCGGTGCTAAGCTTTCGTTAAATTCTACCCGACTTTCTCGTCCAAGCCGAAATTTTGCTCCCGCTAAAAAAGCTACGATGCCATCTCCACTGCAATCAATAAAGTGGGAGCTCTTGAAAGTAATTAGTCTTTCTGAACCTGACATAAAACCTGAAATTGATTCGATCTTTTGATGGTCTTGCATTTTCACCGTCATTATTTCGGTATTCAAAAATAAGCGGATGTTACTTTCCTCTTTTACCTTTTCCATTAATAATGCATCCCATAAGTATGGGTTTCCCTCTGGATTACGGTACTGATTTTCTACAAATAATTCCCCCATAATTCCCGTCTCTCTTGCATATCGATTAACTCCATGCTTAGTTGCGCCTGCCACCCATACACGAATTTCGCTGCTTGAATTCCCCCCCAAGACTCCTCGATTTTGTACTAACGTTACTTTATGATTCAAGCGTGCTGCGGCGATTGCAGCACAAACACCTGCTAATCCGCCACCAATCACCGTTATGTCAGCGGTTACATTTTCTTCTAACATCATATTCGCCTCCTTGGTCTTAAGATACCCAGTTGTGACCATTTGCACAATTTACTTTTTTTAGTTAAACATGTATTATTTTTGTCAAAATACAAAGGAGGATTTTTCCGATGTCTGTTGAAACTGCTGGATATGCATATTGGCAAAATAAGCCCCGTTTTCAACTTAGTGCTGACGTAGATTCACAATACGTCATGTACATCATTGAAAAAGGAGCTTGTTGGTACCACTTCAATAATCATGAGGGGGTTGCTAAAGCAAATGATGTTTTAGTCGTTCCGCCATATACTAACTTTCAGCGTAAAATGCTACTAACCATGACTTTTCACTTCGTCCGTTTGACTTCTGATACTGACATTCCCCATTCTATGATTGGAAATCACCACTACTCTACTAGCCGCTTTACTGAAAACTGTAGCATGCTAAAGAAAACGAACTTTAGTTTTCATCCCCGTGCTCAAATAGTTCGTAATCACATTGTTAATGATTTTATGATCACTAAAATTATGACTTATTTTCAACCAGCCCCGAAAAATATTCGTCATCGCAATCAGACAATTACTGCTGCAATTAATCTAATGCACCAGGATTTAACACTTTCCATTAGCAAAATTGCTTCCCAAGTTGGACTTAATGCTGCCTACTTTTCTAAAACTTTTAAAAAAGTAACTGGTGAGTCTCCAATTAGTTTTTATACGAAAATCAAACTTAAAAAGGTTCAATCCCTATTAATTACTACCGACCTCTCGCTAACAGAAATAGCCGATACAACTGGTTTTAATGATTCATTCTATTTAAGTCGGGTTTTTAGTCGCTACTTAAACTGCTCACCAAGTGAATTTCGGAAAAATCACATTATTTAGTTAATATAATAAAAAACAGCCACCAACATCTTAGTATGTCAGTAGCTGTTTATTATGACTATTCATCTATATTTAATGATAAAAATTGTAAGCCGCCCCTACCAAATTAGCATCATTGTGCATTTGAGCGGCAATTACTTGTGGAGTAATTGGAATCTCCTGTGAAGTAATTGAATTATCGTTCAATTGTCCCACTAAATCGCTTAACGTTTGGTTCAAGCCGTTAATAAATTCTCGGTTAGCAGAGATACCTCCCCCAATAATTATGGCTTCGGGGTCGGTACTAAACTGGATATTATAAATAACGTGCGCTAAGTTAGCATACATCTTTTGCACTTCCGTAATGGCTAATTGATCGCCCTTAGTTGCCAATTCAAAAACCTGTTGTCCAGTCCATTGCGTGCCTTTTTGTGCATTGTATCGTTCCGCAACTTTAACTGCCGTGCCTACCGTGCTTAACTGCTGGTTATCTAGTCCTAGCATCATTCCAAATTCACCACCATAAAGTTGGTGACCATGCACGATTTTGCGATCAACTACGACTGCTCCACCAACCCCGGTACCAATTACCACGAATAAAACATTTTGCATGTCCTTAGCGGCACCCAGCGCAACTTCTGCTAAAGCAGCGCAGTTAGCATCGTTTTCCATCGCCACTGGTAGTCCTAATTTTACTTCGAGTTCTTTTTGAATGGGAAAATTATGAATGTATGGCAAGGCACTAATCCCGCCAATCACTCCGGTATTTTGGTCAACCGCCCCTGGAATACTCATCCCTACGCCAGCAACGTTAGTAAATTTTGCACTAATTGTTTGTAAAACTTGGTAAAAATCAGTAAGCTTGGCGGGGGTAGCAACTTGTCCTTGATCACTAAGGCGCTGGTCTTCTTCATGCCATAATCCGTACTTAATTGACGTGCCCCCTACATCAATTGTAATTAAATTCTTCATTAATTAATCCTCCACTGAAAAGCCATTTTGCTTAATTAAATTACGGTACCAGTAGCCACTCTTTTTAATAGTCCGTTGATAATGATTATCTAAATCGACACTCACTAAACCATAACGATTTCGGTACCCATTCAACCAGGACCAACAATCTACGAAAGTCCACAAATGGTATCCAAAACAATTACTTCCCTCCGTAATGGCTCTATGTAACTGGGTTAAATGTTCTTTAATAAAGTCAATGCGGTATTGGTCATCAATTTTCCCGTTTGCATCGGCATACCGGCGCTCATCAGCAACTCCCATACCATTTTCGCTTACGTACCAAGGAATGTTGTGGTAACGCTCTTTCATCATCATGGCCACATCATATAATGCTTCTGGGTAAATTTCCCAGCCCCGGTATGGATTAATTCGGCGCTCCGGCCATTCGTAATTAGTAAATAAATCGTCCGTATTTTGAGCCGGAAAGTTTGGTTCCTCGGGTGCTTTGACTCGGAGCGGCTGATAATAATTAATTCCGATGAAATCAACGGTATATTCGGCAATTAGTTTTCTGTCTGATTCTTTAGTTTCCGGTAGCATTTGATGTTTCTTAACCAGGTCAATTAACTCTGACGGAACTTTTCCTAAGACTGCTGGATCAAGAAAGCTGCGACTCAATAGTAAATCCGCAGTTTCCTTAGCTATTTGGTCTGCTTTATCACCGCTTCGCGCGTAAGCCGGTGTAACGTTCAAAATAATTCCAATTTTTCCACCAGAAATGTTCGTTTCCCGAAACGCCTTAACTGCCATGACGTGAGCCATCAACGTATGATACCCTACCTGAATAGCTTTTTTGAAGTCCACCACCGCCGGATAATGGAAACCGTACAAGTAACCCATTTCGATATGCACAATCGGCTCGTTGAACGTTACCCAATCCGTAATTAAATCCCCAAATTGCTCAAAAGCTGTTTTCGCATAAAAGTAAAACGCGTCAACTGCCTCCCGCGTTTCCCAACCTCTTTTTCCATTAGCCACCAGGGCATGTCAAAGTGGAAAAGGTTAATAATCGGGTGAACTCCGTGATTAATTAACTCTTGGAAATACTGCCGATAGAATTTAACCGCCGCAACGTTTAAAGTTTTCCCGTCAGGAAGCAACCGGGCCCAGGCAATTGATGTCCGGTACGAATTTAAATGTAAATCTTCCATAATTTGAACATCGTTAGGATACTCTTCATATACGTTTGACGTATTTTCTGGTCCTTGTCCTTCGTTGAATTTTTCAGGATTCATTGCAAACCACTTGTCCCAGGTAGTGGCCGACTTGCCATCTTCTAGGCTGTGTCCTTCCGTTTGCGGAGCTGACGCCGCCGCTCCCCAAAGAAAGTTTTCAGGAAATTGCATTAACTCTTCCTCCAATTTTTCAATATATTTTCAGATTTAGCCCACTGAGATAAATCATGTTGGTGTAAATCAATGTACTTTGAATAAATAATATCCAGATCAATTAGCGCTGGAACCTGCGGAGAAATATTTCCTAACGACTCTTCTGGAGAAAAACTTGCAGTATACATTACTCCATCGCAGTATGGTAGGTAAGCCGATTCATGATTAGCAGTAATCAATAAGATATGTGCGCCACGAGCTTTAGCCGTTTCAATTGACTTAAGTATGGATTTGTCCTTTGCGCTAATTGAAGAGATTAGCAGAGTATCGCCTTTTTTTAAAAAATTTGCGTTTAAGGATATCGACTGCTGATCACTAAAATGTTGGACTATCTTACCAAACCGGGCAAACCGAAACTCAAAATCTAGCCCGACAAAGGAGTTAAATCCTAACCCCCAAAAGAAAATAATGCGATTTTTAAAAATTCTTTCACAGAAAAGTTGCACGATTTGTTCATCGTAACGATCGCTCGTCCGTTGGGCAATGGCCCGATAACTGTCCACTACGTCACTTGAAATTCGCGAAACTTTACGGTTTAGCGAGCCTAGGTATTCTTTATACAAAAACACTAGCTCCTTGTAATTACTTAACCCAATTTTGTGGCTGAACCTAGTAATTGAAGACGGTGATACCGCTAATCTTTTGGCTAATCCATTAATGTCGCGCACTTCTTGGTGAGCGACAAAGTAGTTGGCAATTATTTGATCCACGTCCGTAAATTGTTCCCGCTTTGATTCAATCATCAATATTAAATTACTCATTGATTCACTCATATACTCATCTCGCTATTTTAAAGGTCTTCACCTCTCCCGGTTGGAAGCTAATTTTTTCAATGCTTGCCGCATAGCCTAAATCTTTTCTAATCCGCCCCGAGAAATCGGTTTCATTTATATAATACTGCTTATCGAGGTTAATGAGTTGATCAATTTGAACTTTTTGCTTGTTTAAATTAACTACTCGAATTAAATCTGCTGTTCCATCAATGCTTTTTGTTAAGCTACTAAAGGTGATTCGCCGGTCAACCAATTCAAAAAATGGTTGTGCTTTAATCGTATTTTTTAGCGGGTGCATCACAAAGTACTTCAAAGTGTTAGTAAACTGATTTAAATCTTGGGCTTGATAGTTCGGATTAGTCACCGCATACTCCATAAACTCTTTACTTACCTCAGCTGGATCAAACTGTTTGCTAATGTAAGTTGCCCATTTAAAATGCATTTCCTTTTGTAGCTGGCTATCTGGTGTAGGAATATAGGTAAATTGATTTCCAGACGCTACTCCCGGACGTCGGAGCAAATCTGGACGCCCCAAGTAACCTACTGATCTAAACAATGTTAAAGCTACTCGATCATTTTGAGCGCCCGTAATCTGATATTCTTTGATCCCCTTTGTTAAGAAGCTGACACTACGTTCATCATCGTGTACGTTAACGTAGTGGATCATCGGAAAAATGGCCGTAGGTTCTTCGTGATAGCCAATTGCTTGCCAATCCTTTAAGTGGGGATCCACTACTGGCCTTTCAATATAGCCAAAACCAGTGTCCGCGTAAGAGGCCTTAGCATAAATGTTAGTGCGATTAATCACTCGCATGCGATGGTCCTTGGCCTCGTTATGAATTTGTAATTCATGATTAATCCGACCACTTCCGTCTAACTCGAGCTCTAACTGGTAGTTGATTTGTTGATTTCGCAAGTTTTCTGCCCGTGCTGCTAAGTCAACCGGAACTGCCCAGGTTCCTTGTAAAATTAATTGGCTAGTTACCCGTCCTTTACGGGTAGTGACCGCAGCGTCTTTAAAATCTAAACGATAAACTTGGTTTTTGTAAGCCGGCGAGTAATCATAAGTATCCCCTTCGTCTCCTCCGTCTTCAATATACATAAAGTCTTCAACCAAAGTTTGATCATTTAAATTAGTCAAGTTTAGCTTTCCATCAACCCATTCAATTTTAAAATGGTTATCACTAATCGATTTGTCCGTTGTATTTTCTAATAATGCGGGTACGGCTTCACTAGCGACAACATCAAAAGATTGCCACTGTAGTGCCGGAAGATTTATTCGCGCGCTGCAGTCAATTTTGTAGTAGAAATCATCATCTCGGTACGCACTAGTATCCCGCTTAATTTGCCCATGATATTCTTTGGTGACTTTTTCAACGTCTACCGTTATCTTTTGATCGTCCTTCATTAGCTTAAAGGCAAGGTTCTTTAGTGATAATTGGAACTTAACTCGTTTAGTTATTGGATATGGCAACGTATTAAAGAAAGTAATCGTATTTTCTCCATAGTTCACGTCTGACTCAGTAATTTTACGAGTAAGGTAATCAACAACCGAATAAGATAATTGATCCGCCTCTACCAACCGTGCCAAAATCATCCGATTTGTTTTATCGCTATTACATCCACCAGCGCTATCGTGAGCATGGTTGCGCACGATTAATTTCCAAATTTTATCTAGCAAAGCTTTTTTATAAGGGATACCTGCACGTTCAGCCATTGCCATCAAAGGTTCTACTTGGTAGATCATTCGTCTTTCTACTTTATCATTAAGATATTTTTGGTCGTACCTAGACGAATAGATTGAGCGGTGAATTTTCGACACGGAAGGATCAATAAATTCTCCCGTAACCTGATCCAATTCATTCTGATGCTGCTTTAGATCCTGAAAATATTTAACATAATTACTTTCAACTAACTTTGCATCGTCAAGTTGTTGATTATAGAAGCTAATTCGTTCTTTTAAATTAAAATCAACATACCGTTGATCGCCCCCCACCGGCAATGGGACGTCGTCGACACTAGCGCCTTGAACTACCGTAGTCATCATGTTTTTGGCGTCGTCATCTTCAATTAAACCGACCCCAACAAAGTATCCGTTCTTGATGTTAGCAACGCTAACTTGTGAGCCGTCTTCTGACTTCCAAATAAATTCACGGTTAGCAGTCTTTTCTTTCGGCAGCCCCCGCCAAAAAACGGCGTTTTTAATGTTCATTCCGTTATAAATTTTAGGCATATCCGCACCTTGCCCAAAGGAGTCCGGCAAATATCCAATTGGTTGCGCTCCTCCTAACCGTTGCGCCATTTTCATTCCTAAACTTAAGTTACGAACAATTGATTCGCCGGTGATAATTAGTTCATCCGTTTGGGTATACCATGGCCCAATAAATAGTCGACCTGCGTTAACCCATTTTTTAATTTCCTTACTTTTTTCTGGATAAGCATCTAAATAATCATCTAGAATACTCATTTGCCCATCCAATAGGTAGTAATCGACTTTTTGCGCTTGTAAAGCTGCGAAAACTTCGTCCATGTGATAAACAAATTGAATCAATGCTTCATCTCTCGTAAAGTACCATTCAAAATCCCAGTGGGTATGATGAATTACGTGTATTTTTTTCATTACTACTCTTTCTCCTAAACCTAATATTTTTAATAAAAAAGAGGCTGAAAGATGTTTCCCAGCCTCCACTTTTTGGTTATGGAACTATATTTCATTAATTGCTTGAGCTAAAATGTCTGGGTCATCATTTTCTAAAATTATTTTAGTAAAATCTTCGTCCATCAGCTTTCTAGCAATTTTACTTAAAAGCCGTAAATGTTCCTTAGATCCTTCTTGAGGAATTGATAGCGCAATCGCTACTTGAACTGGCTTTTTATCAAGTGCGTTCCATTCAATTTGGTGATCAAACTTAATTACGAACAGTCCGGGACGTTTTACACTTGCGTCATTACTATGAGGAATGGCAATTCCGTTTTTAAAACCCGTAGTAGTCTCTTTTTCTCGATTCATTAATCCCGTAAAAAAACTGTCTACAGAATCTGCATATCCCAGTTTATTAACGTGTTCCGCAATGGCATGAAAAGCCTCTTCTTGAGTTTGGCTGTCATGATCAAACAAAATATTTGCTTTAGAAAAAACATTTGCATCCATATAAATGTCAATTTCCTTTCACTTTTAATCTTCTACCGCTTTAGCCGCTTCAATAACGGCATCGCTTCTCGTAAATCCGATAATGACAGCGGTGACCGCAATTCCCACACATACACAGAGAATCCAAGTGATGAACGGAACTGGTTGTTCAATGTAACCAATAAAGGTTCCCAGTGGCGAACCAATTCCCCCATAGAACTTGCATCCGGTTAGGGAAACTAACCCACCCGCAACGGCTGATCCACATACGTTAGCAATAATCATTCGAATTGGATCCGCAGCTACAAATGGAATCGCTCCTTCGGTAACTCCCACTAAGCCCATTCCTAGAGCTGCACCGGCAGCCGCCTTTTCGTCTTTAGAAAACTTCTTCTTCCAAATTACGGAAGCTAGCCAAACTCCGAGCGGTGCTACTGAAATTGCAGCTTGGGCAGCTGTCTGAGGAACAAAGTTGGCATGTGTAGGTCCGTATTTAGCCATTGTATCCGTAAACACTGCCGTGCCAAAAATTAAGGCCGTCTTGTTTACTGGGCCACCTAAGTCGAAGCCCATCATCGCACCAATTATTGCGCCTAAAATAATTGGTGCACTTGTTGAGTGCGCATTAATCCAATTTAGCCAGGAGTACAAACCGTCCATTCCCGCAGCTATCGGACTACCAATCAAGTAAAATACCACTAACGAGATAAACAGCGTCGCAATCACCGGAATAATCATAATGGGTACAATCGGTTGAATTATTTTTGGCCATTTAATTTTTTTAAGTGCTTTAACAAAGTAACCAACAATAAATGCCACTAATAAAGCCGCAATAAATCCACCGCCCGCTTTTGCGTGCAACAGTTCCGCGTCGTTTGCAATATATGCTCCAATCATTGCCGGTGCCATGGCAGGCTTATCAGCAATCGACATTGCCACAAAACCAGCAAACAATGGAATCATTAATTTAAAGCCAACTTGTCCTACCTGGAACAAATTTGACATCAATAACCCCATTTGAGTATGGTTATCAAATCCCCATTTAACAATCCGTCCCGCACTATCTCGTTGAAATGCGTACAAGTTCGCAATCGTTAAAATTAATCCCGCTGAGATTACCATCGGAATCATGTACGAGATCCCGGTCATTACGTGGGTAAAGAAACCATTCTTCTTATGGTCGTTACCAATTTTGATTTTACCGACCTTAGTACCTTTCTTCCCAAAAACTTCTGCTTTGGCAATTGCGTTTTCAATCAAAACCGCTCCATCATCAATCGCCTCGTTCGAATCGGTTACGTATAATCGTTTACCGGTGAACCGAATTGGGTCAATCTTAATGTCGGCTGCCACGATTACTAAGTCCGCAGCTTGTATATCCGCTTCGGTTAGTACGTTTTCAGCCCCCATTGCCCCGTCTGTTTCTACCTTAACTTGGTCTCCGCGAGCTTTAGCTGCTTTCTCAATTGATTCCGCAGCCATATATGTATGCGCAATTCCAGCTGCACAAGCCGTTACCGCCACAATTTTCATTGGGCCCTTACTACTTTTTTGCATTATTTTCACCTCCATCACAACTGTAAAACGCTTCCATTGTTTTTGCAATTGTTTTCATATATATGGGTATTTATTTCGAAATTCTTGCAATTTGTGAAAATAATTTCAACAAAAAGTGACTAACACCAACTTTCTACTACATAAAAGATTGTCTAAAAGCAAAAAAGGAATTGAGTCTTTTAACTCAATTCCTTAGAAAAATTTTTAACCTAGTCTTCCAGATATTCCTCGCGCAAACTCAATCCAAACCTTTGTGCTAAATCCCGAAAATCTTGGTCGGTAATCTTTTGAAACATTTGGCCACCTTGTGCTTGAATCGCCGTATATACGAGGGCTGATTTTTCAACCGTTTCCACTAGTCCATACGTCTCATCCAAAGAGTCCCCGGCCGCAAATACTCCGTGATGCGGCCAAACTACTACATGGTGGTCCGCCATTTTTGTTGCAGTAGCTTCTCCAATTGCGGTAGTTCCTGGGCACATATATGGAATTACCCCAACACCTTCTGGGAAAACCACGATTGATTCGGGATGCATCTGCCACAAAGTCCGACTCAATAATTTTTCTGACAATGGCAAAGTAAAAGTCATCGCAATTAAGTTAGTCGGATGGCAATGCATAATTACGCGTTGTTCGGGATCTTGTTTTAACCGCGCAAGGTGACTCATTAAGTGGGCCGGAAATTCGCTGGTTGGTTGGCCACCGTCGTTAAAGCCCCATTTAATCGCCACACTTTGGCCATCCGGATTAATTTGGATCAAGCCCATGTCTCGTTCAGGATACTCGGTAATATTTTTAAAGTACCGTCCCGTACCGGTAACTAGATAATATTTTCCAGCCAGGTCACTTGCATCGAAATCAATGGCGACAGTCCGGAGGGTTTCAGTAACGTCGCTAAATGCGCGCACTTCTTCCGTCGTTAGTCGCAAGCTGACGTTACCCCCGTTGCGTTCGTCCCAACCGTGTTGGTATAAATTCATCGTGGTTTGTTTCATTTCTTTCACGTATTGTGAGTCAATAAATTTCATCGTTTCCGCCTCTTCTATCAATCTTATTTTTGATCCCGCGGGAATTGAACTTTTTGTTCATAATCCCGGATATTTGCGAGCCAATCGGTGCCCACCGGCACGTCGTTGCGTAAACAAAATTCGTCCCAAACTGCCCCAAATGGATAAGATTTTAATTCTTCCGTAACTGCCAAACGTTTCGTAAAGTCGTAATTTAATTCGGCTTCCTTCAAGTCATCAATTGGGGTTAAAAGCGCTTGTAATAATGCCTTCTGAGTTGCCCGAGCTCCAATTACCCAAGCAGCCACCCGGTTAATGGTAGCGTCAAAGAAGTCTAAGCCAATGTTGGTCCGGTCTAGTTCTTGATCACGAACCAACGAACGCATAATCCGGATCAAAGCATCGTCAAAAATCACCACGTGATCACTGTCCCAACGTACCGGACGCGAAACGTGCAGCATCAACCCTTTCCCAAATGGCAGGAAGGCTGAGAATTTATCCGAGACATCTTCGGTTGGATGCCAGTGTCCCGCATCAATGGTCCATAATTTACCACGACTAATGGCGTAGTTATTGTAGAAGAGGTGGGAGCCGACCGTGTAAGATTCAATTCCCGTGCCAAAGAGTTTTCCTTCGACTGCTTCAATGGTATTTTTTTCGTCATACGATTTAGCAAAAATCTTATCCAGCGATTCGACTAGCCGGAGACGCGGATTAAGCTTGTCAATCGGATTATCCTTGAAGCCATCAGGAATCCAGAAGTTGTTGACGGATTGTTGACCCAGTTCTTCCCCAAAGTAATTAGCAATTGCCCGGGATTGTTGGCCAACCTTAATCCAGAAGTCCCGGACATCTTTTTCGGGGCTGGCTAAGGTAAAGTTATGTTTAACCATTGGATGTGAGAAAAAGGTCGGGTTCATGTCTAGGCCTACGCCCGCTTCCTTAGCCCAATCAACCCAGTACTTGAAGTCTTCTGGGCCAATTTCGTCAAAGTCCTTTTTCTGGTTAGTAACTGCGTATAAGGTATGCAATGCCACCTTATGATTTCCGGGAATTAGACTTAACGCCTCCGATAAATCACCTGTTAGTTGATCCGGAGTCCGCGCCATGCCAGGATAATCGCCAGAAACCCCAATGCCCCCCGTCAATTCTTGTTCGGGATTCACAAATCCATGAATATCATCACCTTGCCAACAATGCACCGACAATTTAATCTTCGCCAGTTTAGCCAACATGGCTTCGGTATCAACCCCAATTTCGGCGTAACGCGCTTGAGCCACTTTGTACGCGTTCTCAACTTCACTTGCTTTAGTCATTTTATTTTCCTCCTAAAAATTACTTAATCTAAATGAAAGACCTCTTTTAAATCAGTGGTCACTGGGCTATTATCTGGATTAGTTTCCATCAATGGTTTCATGTAAGCCCACCATTTCTTACAGATTGCCGTCTGAGCGATTTCGTTGTACTTGGCCACGTCTGGAACTTCTAAGTAGGCAAACGTCTGTCCCGTTTTTTCGTTTAAATAAATCGAATAATTATGGGCGCCGTGTTCCTTGAGGGCTGCCTTCATCTCTGGCCAGAGCTCGGCATGCCTTTTTTCATATTCGGCATATGCATCTTTGTGTAAATACATCACTTGTCCAATTCGAATCATTGATGCCACTCCTTTCTAAATTTGGCTTGCAATAAATTGTTGGTATCGTTGTAAAATGTCGCCGTATTTACCAGTTTCCGGATAATAATGCTTTAATTTGAACGACTTGCCAATTAATTGGCGTCCCGCATTGATATTTTCCACGGCGTCCGTTGCAATCATCTGAACTAAGACGTTACCAATTGCGGTGGCTTCGCTAGGTCCTGCAATAACTTCCACATTGGCTAGCGTACTGGTAAGTTGATTCATCAAGGCGACGTTGCTGCCCCCACCAACAATGTTAAGTCGTTCGATGTGGTAGTTTAAAATTTGATCTAATTTTTGAAGCTCATTTGCGTAATATAACGATAAATTACTGTATATTGCTTGGAAAAGTTCGCCCGGCGTTTCTGGAACCGGTTGTTGAGTTTCCCGACAGTAATTTTGTAGTTCAGCCGTCATGTTTGCCGGATTAACAAACCGGGGATCATTAATGTCGATGAACTGTTGGAACGGGCGGACTGCTTCCGCTTGTTTAGCAAGTTCTCCAAAACTAACCTCATCTGCTAATTCGTGACGAACACATTGTGCAATCCACAACCCCATGATGTTCTTTAAGAAACGGTAAGTCCCGTAAGCTCCCCATTCGTTTGTATAGTTTTCATGGAAAGCAGCCAAACCATTTTCCGGAACGTTCAGCTCGGTGCCCAGCAGTGACCAAGTCCCCGAACTTAGGAATGCCCAGCGGTCACCCTGGCCCGGAGTTCCCACTACTGCTGAAGCCGTATCGTGGGTCGCTACCGTGATCACTTCAGTTTCTGGCAAATCGAATTGGCGATGCCATTTATGGCCTAAGTTGCCCAAAACCGTTCCTGATTCAACTAACCGAGGGAATTGGTCTGGAGAGACGTTAACTTTGGCCAACAAGTCTTTATCAAACAAGCCGACCCGTAAATTTAACATCTGCGTGGTGGATGCATTAGTAATTTCAGTAACTGCATTCCCAGTTAGTACATAGCCAATGTAGTCGGGAATCATCATGATTTTGTCCGTTTTAGCTAGTAATGCTCGATCAGTCTTGTAAAGCTGGTACAGCGTGTTAAAGTCTTGAAACTGAATCCCAGTTTTTTCATAAATATATTCCTTCGGCAATTCACTAGTTAGTTCGGTTATTGCCTGGGAAGTTCGCCGATCCCGGTAACTGATTGGATCTTCTAACTTCTGGCCGTCAAAACCTACTAAAACGTAGTCAACTGCCCAAGTGTCAATGCCTAATTCAATGGCGTTAATCCCCCGCGCCTTGACCTTGGTTAACCCCACGAGAATCTCGTGAATCAAATGGTCAATATCCCAACGGTCATGTCCATCTTTAAGTTTGAAACCGTTAGTAAATCGATGGACCTCTTCTAAAGTAAGCCGCCCATCCGCGGTGGGTTGAGCTAGCATCAGGCGTCCGCTAGATGCGCCGATGTCAACGGCAACGTATGTTTTCATCTTTTCCACCAACCTTCTTTTCAAACTAATCTTGGTCATTACCGTAACGTTCCTTACTAATTTGCTCTAGAGATTTTCCTCGAGTATGCGGTGTCCAAACCGTCCCAATCACTAAGGAAACAATCAATAGTGCAATCATGAAAGTTCCGGCAGCCTTAAAGCCCATGCTAGTTAAAATAGTTGGAAAAATAATTGACCATATTCCAGCGGATCCTCGCACAACGAAAAACATTACACCTTGCGAACCAGCCCGGTAGCGAGTTGGAAATAGTTCAGTAGCCCATAATGCATACCAAGCTTGTGCACCGATTCCAGCAGACACGCCCCAAAGAATTACGAAAAGCCATAAGCTAGTCCAATTCATCCCCGCATAAGTTAATACAATCCATGACGCTGCTGCCATTGCCGCCCCAACAAAGTAGAAAATTCGGTGGTTTGCTCGATCACCAAATTTAGCAAATCCGACATAGGTACCTAAAGCAGTTAAAATCCAAAGTACCGCTTGCAACAAGTTGGCTTGCATGTTGGTTAATCCCCCAACTGTTTCATAAACATACGGCATGAAGAATCCCATTGCTCCAGCAACTAAATTCCAGAACATGTAAACGCCAATCAAAAAGAGCAGTGATTTGATGTTAACCATGTTGGAAAATAGATCTTTATACGGATGGGAAGTGATCCCACTATCCTTTTCGGCCTGCTTTTGCTCTTCAAAAACTTGAGACTCTTCCAATTTGCTTTGCAAGCGCCAGGCAATAAATGCCACAATCGTTAAGAAAACGAATAAAAGCCGATTTCCCAGCAAACCAATGGGTGCTAAAATAGTCCCCGCGATAAAAATGATTGCCGGTCCCATTGACCAAGCAAATTGAGAAATCCCAATATTCTTTGCCCGATCAGTTGAACCCGATGTTTCTGAAATATAAGTCCAGGATGCAGGCACCCCAGCTCCCACAGCAATTCCCGTAATTAAAAAGCCGGTCAAAAGCATTGGAAAATTAATTGAAAAAGCAATAATGGCAGTTCCTAGCATGTAAACTAACATGTCGTAAGTGTAAATTACTTTTCGACCAAACTTATCTGATAGATGCCCACCTATCAACGCTCCAATTGCTGAACCAAACGCGTTGGCACTTAACGCTCCTAAAAGTCCCACTTGAAAACTAGAAAGGCCTAGTTCCTTTGTCCAAAATGTCAATCCACTGGCTCCAGCGACAATTGAGCCTGAATCTAAAAAATTCGTGATTGATACGGCAATGGTCGATTTCACCGATCCTTGTTCTTCACTCATTTCAATACCCCCTCAAATCATTTATATTTGCTTACATCCTGAATTGTAATCGTTTACAACGGGTGATAAAATATCCTAGTTCTTCATGAAAAGTATCATATTTACAGGAGGTATTCAGATGAATCCTAGAGCCTTGCACATGCTGTCACAAACTAATATAGTTGAGGAAAAACAGAAGATTAAGCGATCTTTTGTTGAAGACATGCCATCTTACGTTCTTCAAACTGGCGAATTAAGCGACGACAAAATTCAAATTCTAAATAACAATTTATTTAAGAATCGAGATGTTTACATTAGCCGCCACAATCGTTATGCTCCCTACCCCGCACACAGTCATACTTTTTTCGAAATGAATTACATGCTTCAAGGGCATGCTACTGAAATAGTTAATGATCAGCGAATTGAACTACAGACCGGTGATTTATTGCTTTTAGATATTGGCGCAAAGCACCAAATCGCTGCCCTAGGTGATCACGATATCTTGGTTAATATTCTTTTTAAACGACAAGTTATTAGCATTAATTTATTAAATGACATTCGTCGCAGTAATAGTATTTTGCACGATTTTTTAATTGATCGAGCCATTGACGATGCAACTGGCACGAAAAATTTTTTATTATTTAAACATAAATCCGGCCACGAAATTCCTAACGTTTTGGATAAAATTATCGAAGAATATTATTTAAAACGAGATTTTTCTAACTCAATCATTAAATCCTATCTACAAATTTTATTTGTACTTCTCGTCCGCCACTATCCCCTCGATATCGGCCAACATCCCACTAAACAACAAATTTTGGTCACTAAAATCCTTAAACAAATTGCCGAAAACTACCAAACAATTCGTCTTGATGATCTAGCACGTAAATATAAATATAGTAAAAATTATCTTGGAAACCTGTTTAAAGAAGTTACTGGAAAAACGTTCACTCAAGCAGTCACACAGCAACGTTTGATCCAAGCACGTAACTTAATTTCTTCAACTAACCTACCCATTACCGAAATCATGCATCAAATTGGTATCACTAATAAGACCTTCTTTTATAAAAAATACGAAGAATTTTACCACGGGAAGCCAGGAGACGACCGTTAATTTAAAAATTTTTTGAAAAAATTTCTTCATCTAGTGCATTATTTTTCAACTTTTTCTGAAACAAATTCACCAAATTTTCTCTTTGCAAACGCTTTCTTTTGTGAAATAATGAACCTGTTAAAATATAAAAGCACAAAGGAGATTTGTTAATATGAAAATTAAAGCAGCAGTTGTTGAAAAACAAAACGCAGATTTTATCATCAAAGACGATATTGAGTTAGCCCCCATGGGCGCGGATGATATCCAAGTGCACATGGTTGCTAGCGGGATTTGTCATTCCGACGAAGCCTTGCGAGTTGGCGACGCAGTAATTGATTATCCAATTATTCTTGGCCATGAAGGTGCCGGAATCGTTGAAAAAGTTGGTCCAGAAGTTACCCAATTTAAACCCGGCGATCACGTAGTTTTAAGTTTCTACGCTTGTGGTAATTGTGATAACTGTTTGAAAGGCATCCCTACCCAATGCCGTAATTATGCTGCCAATAATCTTTCTGGTGTACGTCCCGATGGCTCCGATCATTTCACTGAAAATGGTGAACATGTTGCGGACATGTTTGATCAAAGCTCCTTTACCACCACCACCGTGGTCCGGGAACGGAACGCAGTTAAAGTCGATGACGAACTCGACCTTCGTAAATTAGGCCCGCTTGGTTGCGGATACGTTACTGGTTCAGGAACCGTGCTTAATACTCTCAAACCTAGGCCTGGTGATACGATTGCTGTTTTTGGTACCGGGGCGGTTGGACTGGCTGCCATGATGGCTGGTAAAATTTCTGGGTGCACTAAGGTAATCGGAATTGATATTGTGGATTCTCGGCTAGAATTAGCTAAAGAATTAGGCGCTACCGACGTGATTAATAGCCGTAACGTGGACGTGGTTGAAGAAGTTAAGAAACTCACGAATGGCCGCGGGGTGAACTGGGCCGTCGACACCACTGGAATCACCCAAGTGATGGAACAATCTATCCAAGTGCTCACCCAAGGCGGAACCACCGCAACCATTGCCGTTACGCCAAATCATATTGACCTAGACACTTGGAACGACCTTTGTGTAGATGATAAGAAGATTGTGGGGGTCAACATGGGGGACTCAATCCCACAAATTGACATTCCTAGTTTAATTGAATTTTACAAAGCGGGTATGTTTGACTTTGATAAAACCGAGAAATTCTTTAAGTTTGAAGATATCAAGGAAGCTAATGAAGCATCCCGTTCCGGAGAAGTTATTAAACCAGTCTTGATTATTGATCCTGACTACGTTCCGGGAAAATAAGCTACTAAAAAATTAAAGACAATCGAAAAGGAGTTCTCAGTTTTAGGCTGAAAACTCCTTTTTGCGCTATAAAAAATTCTTTGTTTCACTTTAAATATTTTAATTCGGCTTCTCGTCGTGCCGCCACAGCATCATTGAATTCATCGTAAGACTCGTTTAAAACCATTTTACCATTGACCATCATGCGGGCAATCCACTTGTTCCCAGAAGAGTTAAAGGAAACCCCTACCACTCCTGATTGATTACGTGAACTAGCAATTACCGATTGAATTGGATTGCCATTCGGATCCCGAAAAGCATCCTTAGCTCCCATTTGAGCAGATATCTTTCGGTTATTCTTTAAACGTTCGGCGGATTTCTCCTTTCGTAAGCAACCACAACTCCTAACCTTACCATGGCGGAGCAAATAGCTTTCTGCATCCACTTTTCGGCCACAATCACATTGACAAGCCCAATAATAATTGCCTGAAGTACTTTTACGGTTGGTCCGTCCCGTCACCACTAGCCGTCCAAAGCGTTTTCCTGTTAAATCGTAGCGAACTTTTGTACAATACCCACAGCTTTTGGTATTACCAGTTTTCAAATGTTGTAAATCAACATTAGTCACCCTACCGCAATCACATTGGCAATGCCACTGTAATTTACCATTCTTAGGTGATCTAACTGGGTACTGAGCTACAAGTTTTCCAAAACGTTTTCCAGTGATATCGACACGGATTCTCATCGTAATCCTCCCCCAATTTTGGTATCTTATTTTCTGTTTGAAAGTGTCTTTTTAGGGTACACCCAAAAAAGACAACAATTATTAACGTATATAATCATTAATTCGTAACCAACTTTTCAATTTATTGTACACCAAAATGCCACTACTTACGTAAAGTAAATCCTAGACGGGGATTAGTTTATGACATTTCGGATTTGATTCGATAAATTAGGGTGCGACTAACTCCTAATTTTCTTTTAATTGCCATAATACTTTTCCCTGCTGCTAGATCGTCGCGAATATCAAAATAAATCTTACGCCGGTTAGGATTTTTAACGTCTGGGCCATATAAAACGGGCCGTCCTTTGTATACCCCGCGTTTTTTTGCTAATTCAATTCCTTGTCGTTGACGAATTCGAATTCGTTGCCGTTCTGATTCTGCTTGAAACTTCTTGGTCTCGATAAAAATGTTTTGTAGAAAGTTTCGCATATTTTCATCATCAATGTCGTCAAAGGTTGGTAAATCAAGGATAATCAGTTTAGCTTCCCGTAAATAAACTTCCATAAAAATATGAGTTAAAAACTTATTATTTCTTCCTAGCCGTTCCATCTCTAATACATATAGCTCGTCGCCAGGTTTTAAAACATCAAGAACTTTAGCAAGTTCGGGGCGTTCATTAATTGCTCCTGAAATCTTTTCTTTGTATATTCGATTAACCCCAACTTCTTTTAACCTAGCTAATTGTCGCGCAAGGTTTTGATCTTTTGAGCTCACTCTTGCATACCCGTATTTCACTTTTCTTCCTCCTTATGTTTTGACCTTTTAGGGTGTACCATAAAAAAGCACTTCAACAAAATCGTTACCATTAACAATCGCTTTAAGTACTGATTTAATCCCCTTCTTAACTTTGTTATTGGTATCCAGTTGGGGTGCTAAACCTTTTTATATTACCCGATTGCGGTTTGATTAGCAAGATAATTGATTAATTAACCGATTCTTTCTAGAGCATAATTATTTAAAATAACGAATCAACAATCCCTTACAAAACTTAAATACGGTAAAATTTGTCTACTAGATCTAATTAGTTTATCCTATAATTTTTTGTCCCCTCCCGATTGAAGCGCTTTCATTAGAGTGGTAACATTAAAGTGTACAAAGTTACTAAAGCGTACCTGAGGAGGTCCTCGTAATGAAAGAAAACTTTGATTTTTTGATGCCAAGCGTAAACTTTTTTGGCGCAGGCGTAATTAATAAAATCGGTGAACGTGCAAAAATGGTGAATATGAAAAAGCCCTTATTAGTAACCGATCGATTCTTAGAAAAAATGGAGAACGGTCCTGTAGAGCAAACCATCAGCTCACTTAAGGAGGCTCAAGTAGATTTTGCGATTTACGACGGCGTTGAGCCCAATCCTAAAGTAAGAAACATTAAGGAAGCTAAACAGGTTTACTTAGACAACCATTGTGATGGAATCATTACCGTTGGTGGCGGTTCTGCTCACGATACTGGCAAAGGAACTGGCATAATTTTAACGAACGGTGATGACATCACCAAGCTAGCGGGTATCGAAACTTTAGATAATCCGCTCCCACCACTAATTGCCGTAAATACTACCGCGGGAACGGCTTCTGAATTAACTCGGCATTGTGTAATCACCAACGAAGAAACCCATTTAAAATTTGTCGTAGTTTCCTGGCGCAACGTTCCCCTAGTTTCGTTTAACGATCCAAAATTAATGCTTGGCGTACCACCAAAATTGACCGCCGCTACCGGGTTGGACACCTTTGTACAGGCGATCGAACCCTACGTTTCGACTAACCATAATGATATTACGGATGGTCAATGCCTCCAAGCAATTCGCTTAGTTGAAGAAAGTTTACGTGAAGCAGTTGCTAATGGAGAAAATCTCGAAGCGCGGACAAAGATGGTTGAAGCTGAAATGCTCGGTGGAATGGCTTTTAATAACGCTGACCTTGGTTACGTGCACGCCATGGCACACCAGCTCGGCGGACAATACGACGCTCCTCATGGGGTCTGCTGTGCTGTATTGCTTCCAATCGTGGAACGCTTTAACATCATTGCTTGCCCAGAACGGTTTGCCGATTTAGCGGTTGCGATGGGTGAAAATATCGACGGGCTTTCCGTTCGGGAAGCTGCTGATAAAGCAATTGATGCCATGCAACAACTTAACGACGACGTAGGCATCCCGCGGAGCATCAAGGATCTTGGCGCCGATCCTAAAGATTTCGAACTGATGGCCGAAAATGCGTTGAAAGACGGCAATGCTTTCTCCAACCCACGGAAAGCTACTAAAGAACAAATCGTCGCGTTATTCCAAGCTGCATATGACGCAAAATAATATATTAATTAAACGAAAAGACGAAGCTGAATTCAACTCGAATTCTAAACTTCGCCTTTTTAAGTTAAACTTTTTTGGGGGAGCAACACATCATTGTTAAGGGTTCTAAACGCTTTTTGTATTCTCATTTTAGTCATCTAACTTAAATACTTTCTCATTAAGTACACTGGTGTACAACTCCAAGCATGGCAATAGCTATTAACCATTGCACTACCATATGGGGAGTAACTTGGATCATTGGGATCAAATGCTTCCCAAAACGTGTCGGCACCTAATTCAATCATCTTCCCCCAGTAATCTTTCAATAGTTGAATTCCCGCATCCGTCAATCCTGCTTCAAAAAGTGCTTGGGTTACGTGATGATACATATACGGAGTTGCAATCCCTTTAATTGGGAATAGTTTTTTAACTGCGTTGCTCATTAATTGGTGATTTTCTTCCGGAGTCATTACTTGAGCTAAAACCATCCAAACTTGACTAGCAATGTTAATTTCATGATCAGGACCAGAAATAAATAATCCTCTTTCTTCGTTATAGAGGTTTTGCTTGGCATAATTTGTAATTTGGGCCAATTCTTTTTGGTAGTAATCAATCGTGTCCAATCTTTGAAGCCGTGATAAATGGATAAACTGTTTCAAAGCGTATATTATAATGGCAACTCCAGCCGTATCCTTATTAAATTCATTAGACCAATCCACAAAAACTGGATAATCCTCATCAAAGACAATTTTGCCATTACTCTGAACCATATTTTTCATAACGTAATCAATTTGCTTTTTCGCCACTGGATATAAGTCTTCAAGTACTGTGTAATCATCCGTGTGTTGAAAATAATCATCTAAGATACTAACAAAAAACAAACTGTAGTCGAGCAAGAATGTGTCATCTGGCGTATAAGTTGGCTTAACAAATACGTTGGCAGGAATTCGCCCATCTTTGGCTGCCAATGCACCAAATAAATATAAACATCTCTTAATTAAGGTTTGGTTGTCATAGGTTTGATAATCCGCTAAAGCTTGTAAGCGTAAGTCCCCGATCCAAAGCCGTCGATCTCGTTTAGGTCCGTCTTCAAAAACGTCTTGCATACAGTCCGCAAGCGTCTTCAGCCCCACCTGATCAATTTTTTGTAAAAGTTTATCATCAGTATGAAATGGGGTTGGCGCTCCTTGTGCCGCACTTTCTGCAATTAAGGCTGGTTCAAAGAAACTAACTTGCCACTTAGGAGAAGTATCCACCACTTTAATTTCAACATAACGAAAACTGTAACGCCTTGGTAAGTACAAGTTGGCAGGCAATTCGTCCAAATGAACAGTTTCTTCTTGCATCCATGAACGGCTTAACCAACCTTGATAATCTTGACTATCTTGGTTTAACTCAGTAGGCAGCTCGGCAAATTTCAATTTAAGCGTTAAGGGCGCATCCATTGGTGATCCGACTGATTTAATTCGAATTGTAAAGTGCTCAACGTAATGATTGCCAAAATCTAAAATCAACCGGTCATCCCGGCCAAATTTCATTTGACTAAGTTGTGTAGCATCAGCTACTTTTTTTGTTCCAACATTATCTAGTAAATTTTTATCGATCACCGTTTCAACTACCTGCACCGGAGTTACTACTCGTTTTGCCAATTCCTGAATGTTGTCATCTGCTTTTTTTAGTAACTGTTTGTCATGATTAAATTCTACATCATCATTAATTTGAAATGTAAATGCCATCGCCACTCACTCCTCAACGTTAATCTGGTACTTTTTTTGTAATCGAATCATTACCAATCCCGCAATTAGACATACGGCAACAATTCCAGCGAACCCAAACATAGTCATTCGGATGTGGCTTGGTAAAACTAAAGTAGGGGTAATGAATGCAAAAATCCCACATAAGAAACGGGAAAAGCCACTAATAAATCCTTGAACTGAAGCCCGGCTATCAATTGGGAATGACTCTTGGGTCCAAACCTTATACATAGCTTCGCCAGCAATGTTATTACCTAGGTTATAAAAACCAATGGCAATAACAATTGGCCACAATGCATGGCTGCTTAATGCTAAGCCTAGCATGGCTAGTAGCTCGATAACTGAACCTACCACAAAAAATTTGTTACGGTACCGGCTACCTGCTACTGAGGCAAATGAAATTGATGCAATTAAAGCCACTACATTTAATACTAATCCTGCTCCTGTAGCAAAACTTTGGCTCGCGTGTGCTTGTACCAAAGTAAAAGTTTGAAATTGTCCAAATGTATTCGCTAACAAATTCCAGCAACAATAAAAAATCATAATCCAAATAAAGAATAACCCATATTGGTGATTTTGGCGCAAAATTTTAAATAACGAGCCAGATTCAGAAGTTCTTGGGGACTGCATTTGGTCAATCCGTTGATTGGCTTCACGATGAAATTCTTTAAAGCGACCAGAAAAAGTGCGCCAAATAAAAGTGATGGCAGCGCATACTGCTAAAATCGTAAAAACAATTCGTGCCCCAGTTGCCCCAGTCATTTTAGAAACTACAAAGGCACAACCATAAGAGAAAAACACCCCAATTTGCCAAAAAACTTGGGTAAAGGACACTAACCGAGCCGTTGCTTTGTCATCAGGAACATCATGTGAAATAATCGTTAAGCTAACTGGTAAATCAGCTCCAGAAGCTAATCCTGCAATAATCACTCCTGTTAATAAAAAGCCATAGCTGTTAGCTAACACACAAATTAGTGCACCTACCGCATAGCCTAAATTTAACCAGTTAAATGAACGGGTTAATCCCCAATTTTTGGTTAACCATCCGGCAACTAACGAGCCCATTGCAATTGCAAAAGTTAATGCTCCTGAAATCACCCCAACTTGGGTGTTAGATAATGCTAACCCCTGTTGCCACACCGTAATTGTTGCTGATAATCCAACAATGATCCCCGAACCTAAAATTGATCCGATTCCAGCTGCAATAGCTAGAGGACGGTATTTTTTCACTAAATTATCACTTTGATTTTGCATAAATCTCTCCTCCTTAACTATCCTCATTGTAAGCGCTTAAAATAAGTGCTACAATATCTCCAGTTCACCCGAATCCTTGCAAAACTACAGGTGGGATCATTAAAAAGGAGCAGCTAATGATGGATTTTATTACCTTGGATAAAAAAATACGTAGTCTAAATTATGTAGAGAACACTCAGCGAAAAAATCACGCTAATTACAATTATATGAAGCTCAATTTTAAGGAAAGCCCCATCCCTAAAATGCCAAAATACAATTTTTTTAAACATGGCGATTTAACCATTGTTAAAGGAAATCGTTTTTCTTACGTTCCCGCGCATACTCATGATTTCATCGAACTTAACTACATGTATTCAGGTAGTTGTATTCAATCGCTAAATAACGAGCAATTTGAGTTTACAGAAGGTCAACTACTTTTAATGGATAAGAATACTGTTCAAAAAATTGGCTATACTGGGGAAAATGACGTCATCATTAACATTTTGTTAAAAAACTCTCTAACTATCACTAAAATATTGGACTTACTTTCTGGACAATCCAACGCTGTAACGGACTTTCTGCAAAATTGTAACTTAAAAACTACCAACCATAATTTCATGATTTTCGATTTACCTGCACAATCATTGTCGCGTAGTCTGATTATGGACTTATTGTTCGTAGCCTTTGAATCCGCCCATAAAAATAATAACCAAGTGCTAAAATTGCTATTTTCAACCTTGATTACGCAATTACCACCATTAGTTAGCCATCACCATCTAAATTTTGCGGCAGACAATAATGCTGAATTATTGGCAATTTTAAAGTACATCGAACAGCATTATTCAACCACTAATTTGCAATATACAAGTAAGCATTTTGGATACAACATGAATTATCTCAGTAATAAGATCAAAGCAGCGACTGGGCAAACGTTTAAAGAATTAATTGAACAGCGCCGTCTATATGCAGCCCAAGAACTTTTATTTCAAACTAACCTATCGCTTGACCAAATTTCCTTGCGAATTGGTTATAAAAATCCTTCTTCCCTAAACCGATTGTTTAAAAAATATGTAAACACTACCCCATTAACTATAAAAATGAATTGATTAAGAATCGCGATGATTTATATTGATTAACAAAAAGTGGCCGTCAGGATTACCCAAAATCCTAACGGCCACTTTAATTATTAAGAAAAATTAGTTGAAAGTTTTATTCAACCGCCCCTTAACACTTTAGACGACTACATAACACCAGGCCTATCTTTTGAATCACAAATTTGGATCCATCTTAAAGGTTAGCTTCGATAATTCCGCACCCTGCTTGGTTAACTTAGCTAAAAGTTTCTTGGTTTCTTTATTATAATGTTGCGCAATAAGGGGGTTTTGTTCAGTAAGATATTTTGTCAATTCTTTTCCCGACATCTTCTTAGCCACTTGGTCAACTTCTTCAATCTTGGTCCGTGCCCATTGTGACAACTCTTTTTGGTAATCCAAATCGTCCTGAATAAATTCAGCGTAGTGAGATTCCACTACCATTGCTAAAGTTTCATACAACCAGTATGCACTATCTAATGACACCTCTTCCGGTAATTCCCGGTAGGAAACGTCAGTATCATTAGCGTTGGTAAAGAATGGTACGTGTGGGCAAAAACTTGGTACGCCAAAGCCAATCCACTGAACTCCAGCCGCTTCATTTTCATGACTATTCCGCATTTGCAAAATATGTGAATTGGCTGTTCGAGATAAGGAAATTGCCCGGTACGTCTTCCGATCGTGTTCGCTACCACTTCCTAATGGGTCGTACTTAGTTTCGTTATAGTGCGACTTCAGAATATATTGAATATCTTCAACCGAAATCTTTCGACTAGCTTTCCGAATAAAAGGTAGATCTGGTGATTCAGGATCTTGTTCAATCTCCGGGTTTAAGTAACGTTGAGCAAACCAAACCCGAGGAGTATTGTAATGATGATCCTTTTCCGTATCCGTTCCAAAGATGTGCCGGAAATTCCAGCGATCTTCGTCAGGATTCAAACCATGCTTTTCGACAAATTCTTGAATGCCATGCGCCCACATGTAATTGTCGGGATCATTAAAGTCAATATCTTCAATCGCGATTTGGTTAGCAGCCACGGCATAGCAATCGTCCGGAATCCGAACGGCAACCCATTGATGACCCGTAACAATTTCCATGTACCACACTTCGTCAGCATCATTAAATTGAACTCCGTTACCCTCTGCTGAACCATATTTTTTCACCAATTCGCCTAGATAACGAACTCCATCTCGAGCAGAATCAATAAACGGAAGTACTAACGTAGTCATGGAATCTTCTGCTAACCCATTTTTGACGAAGGGATCGTAAGCTAAAACTCGTTCGTTAGCGTAAACACTTTCCGTAGCGCTTTCACCAACGTTTTTTTCGTTAAAACCGTCTTCTTCATTAGGCCCTTCGCTCTCATCGGCGTTAGGTGTTGAAGTATACCGATAGCCACTTTCAGGCAACGGTACAGTTAATCCGTTATATGGTGATTTATAAATTTCTTGTCGTCCGGAGACGGCTGGTTGAACCAAGAAGCGTTTTGGATGAATAGCCACTAGACGATCTTCGTTTCTGGAAATATAGGTTGCGCCATCAAGCGAAGCCTGCTTTCCAACCATTACTGAAGTACATGCTGACATTTCAATTCTATCCGTCATGATAAATCCTCCTCTTAAATTTCTTTAAACTCGTTCGATAATCTGTTCGTTAACCTCTAGTTGCTTCAAATACAATAATAATCGACTATACAAATAGTCATTAGCTTCCTCGAAGCGTTCGCCTAAATTCTGACCAATCTCATACGCGCTGCGTTGCCCATCAATTTGTTGAAATACAAAACTGCCGTATTCATCTAAATCTAGGTAAGTAAACTCTGGAATTTTAAAATGTAATTTTCGTAAAAATTGTTGAATCCAATGGTTTTGAGCACGAATAATGGTCACTTGTTCGCCTTCAACTTTATAATTAACCCGCGGATTTTTCTTAAAAACTAATTCTTTTAGATCAGCATCCGTCAATTTAGGTGACTTACTCACGTTCTTCAGCCTTCCCTTGGTTTTCAGATTTTTTAATCATATACAACGGAATTATAATCGCTCCTGCCATAGCTGCTAGTAGTATTAATCCCATTGCGTTGCTTGCTAAAAAGCCACTTGGTGCACTATTACCCAGCAATCCGGTAACGTGGAAAATAATTCCAACAAGGCCGATGATTGAACCACCGGCAATTAGTCCAGAAGAAAGACTGACGCCGCTTTGTACCCGTTTGTCACGTAACTCTTTGTCTTTAGTAGTCTTATTGATCAAAAGTTTTAATAATGCCCCTACTAAAATAATTGAAGTAGTTGAAATTGGTAAGTAAAAACCTAACGCAACCGTCATAATTGGTAGGTCTAGCATCCAGAAAACTAAGGCCATCACAATCCCGACAATGATCATAATCCATGGTAAATCTCCAGACATGATGCCAGACGTTAAAGTTGCAATTAAGTTAGCTTGCGGCAATCCAAATGGCGGGTTAGAACCCGTAATCCGCAATTGCGGTTCCAAAAGTACCGTAGTTCCAATTACGGTGAGCACCCCCACAAAGCCAGCAATCATGTAGTACTTCATCATTTCCTTGTTTGAGCCGCCAATCATGTAGTTAACTTTTTGGGTTTGCATATATCCACCACCGACTGAAACCGTAGTAACAATGAATACCCCAAACAATAGCAAAATTTCTGTGTAATTTTTGGTAGTCCATCCCATCAATACGAAGGCCAAAGTCATGATTACTAGCGATGCAATAGTCATCCCTGACACTGGTTCGTTAGAACAGCCAATCGTCCCGGCTAGCCGAGCAGAAACAATTACAAACAGCAACGATAAAACTAACGTTAAAACCCCGCCAAGCAAGGCAACGACAACCGACCCTGAAATAATAAAACCAGCGATAAAAATGGCAATTACTGAAGCTAACAAGGCAATTAACCCGAACGCATTTTTATCTTCAGTAGTGCTATTTCGCGCATTAAGTACTTTTTTAATCGAAGTCCAAATTACCGGGATTAACTTAACTGCACCGATAATTCCACCACAAAGCATCATTCCTGCACCAATATACTTAACATACGAGCCTGCAACATCGTCAACGCTCATTTGGGAGATGCTCAGCGCGGCATCATTCCAAACGTGTGCACCACTTCCTGCCATTTGTGCAAAGTAACTAACTAAAGGCACTACTGCAAAATTTGATAAGATTGACCCCGCAAACATGGTCATTGCCACTTCTAGGCCAACCACGAAACCAATTCCAGCTAGCATAGGATTAACTTCTGTCGACATCTTCCATCGGTAAAATGAGTTTCCAGTGAAAGTGATCATGCTATTTACCCAACCAAAAACTTGAGAAGTAAATAAAGTAATTAAGCCCCCGATTCCAAAACCTACCCCTAGGAATTTTAATGAATCTCCACCGCTTTCCGAAGCGACTAACGCTTCGGTAATCGCCATGGATTCTGGGTAAGCGAGGCGCCCATGTTCCTCAACAATCAGATAATTTTGAACTAATGATGCGCTCCCAATGGCAAACATTACTGCCAAAGCACCAACCATTACCCCAGTGAAAAAATTAACGTGTCCGCCAATCAAGATAATTGCTGGAAGGACGTAAATCATCCCACTTGCAATTGCTTCTCCACCACTGGACATTCCTTGCAAAATATTTTTACCTAGGATGCCCTTTTTCTTAGCAAAAAGACTTACCAACCCCGATCCAATGATTGATCCAGGAATTCCAGCTGCTACCGTTAGTCCAGCTTTCATCCCCGAGTATGCTGTTGACGCTCCAAAGATTACGGCTAAAATAATTCCCATAATCAAAATAGCAATACTTCCACCATGCCCCTTTTTAGTAACGTAAGGAACGTACTTGCTCCTACCATCACCACCATAATCTTTCTTAGAAACATTTTGTGCCATCCAATTCAATCCCTTTCTTTAACAATCACTAATACCTAACTTTTGTGAATCAATTATCATATGTTTAATAATAGCGCTTCCACCTTTTCTTATCAAGTAGCGCTACTGCCTAACCATTGTCTACTAAAAAAGGCAGAAAGCCTCCCTGACTGGGATAGTTTTCTGCCATTTCAAACACAAAATTATTTTTCACTCTTAAAATTTTCTGGATACTTATTTTTTAAATAATAGTAGAAAATAACCCCTACTGCGGTGGCTACAATCCCAATCGCTGTCGTAGTAAATTGTGTGAAGAGCGTGTTAACCAAAATGAAAACTCCTCCTACAAGAGCAATTGCCGGAATTACTGGATAAAGTGGGACCTTATACGGTCGATTTGCATTTGGTGTCCGTTTTCTCAAAACAAATACCGCCACAAAAGCCATGCAGTAGAAGAACCAAATTACGAAAATTAGCATATTGGTAATTGCATCAAATTGTCCAGAAAGCATCATTAAGCAAGCAATCAAGTATTGGATAACTCCAGCTGCCCAAGGCACTCCCGCTTCATTTAATTTAGCAAAAACATCTCCGAATGGTAGTTTGTGTTCTTTACCCATTACGTAAGGAATTCTCATTCCTGTCATGGTGTATCCATTGAGGCCACCATACACTGAAATCAAGATACCGATTGTAACAAATTTACCTCCGATACCGCCAAAAATAACCTTTGCAACGTCAGAAGCAATGTTCAAATTTCCAGCAACGTGGTTAACTGGAGCAATGTAGAGAAATACGGCATTAACCAACAGGTAAACTACCATAATCAGTCCGATTCCAAGTGCAATCGCTTTAGGTAGATCCTTACGCGGATTTTTCATTTCACCGGCAATGTTACCAACGTGAATCCATCCATCATAAGCAAACATGGTCGCTAATAATCCATTCCCTAAAGCTGTCCAAAATCCGCGATGTGGGCCAGCTACAACTGGGAATAGTGAGAAGTTAACCGAACTACTGTGGAAGAATCCTAACAAAACAATTACGGCTAACGGGATCAGCTTAACCACTAAAGCTACCGATGTTACCCAACCACCAAATTTTGCGCTAATGCAGTTAACTAACAATAATGAAAGTGCAGTAATGATTGCTACAGGAACTATCCATGTTTGCGAAAGATTAAATAAGTTAGTGAATTGGGTTCCAAACGCAATCGCAATGGCCGCTACATTAGCAGGGAAATAAATAATTGCTTGTGCCCACCCTGCTAAAAATCCCCAAAAGTGACCATAAGTATGCTCAATATAACGTGTCAGGCCCCCAGTTTCAGGGAACATCGCCGCTAGCTCAGCACCAGTCAACCCAGCGCAAATACTAATTAGTCCACCCAATAGCCACGCGAAAAGGGCCATTGAGACCGTCCCAGTATATTCGGTTACCGCGGCTGCCTTAAAGAATACGCCGGTACCAATAACCGTTCCCATAACCGTTGCTAACGCCGGGAAAAAACCAATTGTCTTTTTTAGAGATGTACTATTATCATTCATTGATAATCACTCCTCATTGTTCCAATTTTAATTATTTTAAAAAAGGGACGCTGCAATTCATGCAGCATCCCTTAGATTTTCAATCTGCAATTGCTTGCCTAATCATTCTATCCAATCCCAACTTTGTGTGTATCAACTGGGGAGAAGAAGTGATCAATAATTTGTGAAACCCGTTGAAGGTCAACGTTACCACCGGATACTAGGGCAACGACTTTCTTACCTTCGATCCATTTCTTATCAATCTTGCCTGCCTCAAGTGCAGCAGTTGGTAATGCGCCAGCACCTTCTGCAACAATCTTGGTGCGTTGCATCAAGTCCTTCATTGCTTTAGAAATTTCTTCTTCACTAACTAGAACAATTTCGTCAACTAACTTAGAAACAATTCCGTAAGTGATGTCCCCAGGAACAGCTACATCAGTGCCGTCAGCAAGCGTAAAGTCATCGTGATGCTTTACAATCTTACCAGCATCTACTGAAGCCTTCATTCCGTGAACGTTTTCGGATTGAACCCCAACTACGTGAATGGAAGGGTTGATTGACTTAACTGCTGTGGCAATTCCGGAAATCAACCCCCCACCACCAACTGGTACAATGATGGTTTCTACATCAACCAAGTCTTCGAGGATTTCTAGCCCGATGGTTCCTTGTCCAGCACAAACGAGGGAATCGTTAAACGGATCAACAATCGTCTTTCCTTCTTTTTCAGCTCTTTCATGCATCCAGTCGTGAGCATCATCGAAAGTTGCTCCGTGAATATCAACTTCAGCACCGTAACCCCGCGTAGCGTCACGCTTCATTTGAGGAGCTTCGTCCGGCATTACAACCGTGGTGTCAATTCCAGAAAGTTTACCAGTTAAAGCAACCCCTTGCGCATGGTTCCCAGCTGAAGCTGTAATTACTCCATGCTTTTTTTCTTCATCAGACAAGTGGTTAATCTTATTATTAGCTCCTCTGAATTTGAATGAACCAGTAAGTTGCATATTTTCAAGTTTTAAATATACATCTGCATGAGCAACATTGTTACTTAAAAACATTGACTGAACTAATGGCGTCCGACGTGCGTACTTACCAATTACTTTACGCGCTTCTTCAATTTGATCTAAGTTTAATAAATCGTAGGTTTGAGCAACTACTTCATTTCTTGGTTCGTTATTTTTCATGATTTTCACCTCATAATTTAAACGCAAATTTAAAAGTTCGAACGCCTATTTATACATCTAGTTCAGTGTACGGAAGGTCTAACGAATCTGCAAGACCCTTGTTAGTTACCTTACCTTCGTAGAGGTTGACCCCAGATGCTAAAGCTTTATCTTCCTTGATTGCTCCTTCAATTCCCTTATCGGCAATTTCCAAAATATAATCAAGGTTACCAGCTGCTAACGCCATTGTAGCAGTCCGTGGAACGGCACCAGGTTGGTTTGGTACAGCGTAGTGGATCACACCATCCTTAATGAAGACTGGGTCATCAATAGTGGTTGGGTGATCAATGGTTTCTACTGTTCCACCTTGATCGATCGCAATATCAGCGATTACAGAGCCCTTCTTCATGCTTTTTACCATGTATTCTTTAACCAACTTCGGTGGCTTTGAGCCTGGGATTAAAATTGTGGATACAAAAATATCAGCATCTTTAATTTCTTTTGCAAGATTTTCTTCGTTTGATTTAACTACGCGAACGTCTTTACCCTTATATTGTTCTTCCAATTGAGCAATCCGGTCGTCGTTTAACTCAATAATTACTACTGAGCATCCTAAACCTAAAGCAGTGTCTGCAGCGCCTGTCGCGGCGTTACCCCCACCGAAAATCACTACATGTCCAGCAGGGATAACTCCTGGAATTCCAGAAACTAAAATACCTTCCCCTTGATGTTGTGCTTCAAGGTAATACGCTCCCATGATTACTGAACGACGCCCCGCAATTTGGCTCATTGGTGCTAACAACTCTAATTTACCATCCTTAACGATGGTTTCACCACCGATTGCAGTAACTCCGGCCTTCATCATTGCTTCAACAGTTGGTTTGGAAGATGCAAGGTGTTGGAATCCCCAAATGATTTTACCTTTATCAAAGTATTGGTATTCTTCAGCATCAGGTTCTTTAACCTTAATGCACAATTCTGCTTTCCATGCATCTTCATGAGAAACAATCTTCCCACCAGCTTTTTCAAATTCTTCGTTAGAAAAGCCTGCACCGATTCCGGCATCCTTTTCAACTAAGACTTCATTACCGGCATCAACCATCTTTTGAACATTTTCCGGCGTGGCCGCTACACGACCTTCCCCTTCTTTTTGTTCTTTAATAACAGCAATTTGCATAAAGACACTTCCTTGTGATTTATTTAACTACACGTATATTATTGCACACTTTACTCAAAGAAGTAAAGCGGTTGCATAATTAAAATCCAATTAGTTTATTTAGATTTGGTTATGTAAATATTATTAAAAATTCTACAAATCGCTATTAAATGCTGAATTAACGATATAGATAATCTAATCTAATTCAAATTTTTGTTCAATCTCGGCACTCAAATGATTAGAAAAATAAAAATAATGGATTCACATTCACAAAATTACGTCCTTAATTGAACTACTAATCACGTAATGTTAACCTTCTTCTCTGATAATTTTTATGTTCTTTGTTTTTTGACCCTTTATCGAATCATAATAAAAGAACTGATCAATTAAATCGATCAGTTCTTTTAGAAAAATTTACCAAAGTAAATAATTATTTAATGTTAACGTATGTCAATCCAAACATGTTGCTGAGATCTTGTAATTGTTCAGCATCCACGTTGAAGGAAAGTACGGTATGATGACCACCACCAAGTGTGAGCCAGCCTTCAGCACCCTTCTTCCAACCTTGTTTTGGAGTCCAGAGTTGTTTAGCAACTGGAAGATGTGGCGTTTCTTTTTCAGGCTTGTTGCCTTGAACATCGTAAGACATGAGCTTGAATTCATCACCGTAGTCAGCCATCGTAACGTCAACCGCGTCGCCTTCCATACCAGTGAAGACAAAGCGTGCAGGGTCATCCTTGCCACCAATGTCAAGTGGGTGAACTTCGACCCGTGGCGTGTCACTAGCTAACGTTGGGTCAACTTCTAGCATGTGTGAGCCAAGGATTGCTTCGTGACCCTTGCGAAGGTCAAGGGTGTAGTCTTCCATGAAGGCAGTGTGTTGGTTATGCGCAATGATCTTCATTAAGCGATCCAAAGCAGCGGTCTTCCAGTCCCCTTCACCAGCGAAGCCATAACCTTCAGCCATCAACATTTGAACAGCCAATCCTGGAAGTTGTTCCAAACCAGCTAAGTCTTCAAAGTTAGTTGTGAAGGCGGTGTATCCGCAATCGTCCATGAATTTCTTCAATGCAAAGTATTCACGAATTTGGTACTTAGTATTGTGTTCGAATTTTTCTGAAGAATTATCTCCTTCAACGAAGTTGTATTCCTTCTTCATTTCTTCGTACTTATTGTTGATGTCGTCTTCAGCAACGGCGTTAACTTCTTCAACTAAGTCCGCAACTCCCCAGTAATCGACGGTCCAGCCAAATTTAATTTGTGCTTCAATCTTGTCACCGTCAGTAACCGCTACGTTACGCATCTTGTCAGCAAAGGTTATTACCTTGATACCAAATGATTCATTGTAGCCAACGGCTGCGTCCATCCATTTAGCGATTTGTTTTTGAATGTCTTCATCACCCCAGTAACCAGTGATGATCTTGTTGTTCTTACGCAAGCGTGCATTAATAAATGCATATTCACGGTCACCATGAGCAGATTGATTTAAGTTCATGTAGTCAAAATCAATGGTGTCATATGGAATGTGGTTCAAGAATTGAGTTGCTAAGTGAAGCAATGGTTTTTGCAATAACTTAGTACCGCGGATCCAGTTTTTAGCTGGTGAGAAGGTATGCATCCAGGTAATTACCCCGGCAACTTTGTCGTTATAGTTAGCATCCTTCATTACTTGAGTGATGTTTTCAGCAGTAGTTGCTACCAACTTGAATTTAACTGGATAAGGTAAGTTCTTGGATTCGTTTAACTTATCAACGATTTCGCGAGCGTCCTTTTCTACTGAACGAAGGGTTTCTTCACCATATAGGAATTGACTACCTGTAATAAACCAAAATTCATAATCTTGCATTTTTTTCATGTTAAAGCGCTCCTTTTCTAATTAAAAATATTTTTATTTTCTTTGTGCGTGTTCTTTAGATTTGGCATTATTTTGCCCATAGTAAGCATTCTTCCCGTGTTTACGGTAGTAGTGCTTATCTAATAAGTATTGAGGAACTTCGATATTCCGCCGAGTCATTTGTAAAGCGTGATAGTCGATTTCAGCAGCAACTTCCAATACTTTAGCGTTGTAAACCGCTTTGTCCGGTGTGGCGCCCCAAGTAAATGGTCCGTGTTGGCTAACCAATACAGCAGGAACCGCATTGTGGTCCAAATTCCGTTCCTTAAATTCTCGAACGATTACCTTGCCAGTATTTTCTTCGTATGCCTCTTCAATCTCTTGTTTAGTTAAGGCCGGAGTTACCGGTACGTCACCGTAGAATGTGTCGGCATGGGTCGTACTCAAAGCTGGCACGTCAATTTCGGCCGCTGCAAACGATACCGCCCATGGAGAATGGGTATGCACGATTCCTCCAATGTCTGGAAATTCGTTATATAAAACGGTGTGGGTCGGTGTATCGCTAGAAGGATTCATATCCCCTTCAACAACTTCACCCTTTAAATTAACTACCACCATATCTTCGGGTTTCATTTCTTCGTACGAAACTCCCGAAGGCTTAATAACAAATAATCCCTTTTCGCGGTCGATCCCGGAGACGTTCCCCCAGGTAAACGTAACTAAATCCAGCTTGGGCAGCTGCATATTAGCTTCGTAAACTTCTTGTTTAAGTTTTTCTAGCATCAAATCTCCCCTTCCTAAATTACTTCACCGGCGCGTGCTTCAACTGGCAAACCAGCTTCGTAGTGCTTAGTAAATTCATTGTAAGCAGCCACTCCCTCTGGTTCAGGGCTAAGCGTCATGCTCTCTGGATTATTAAAGACGTTGTAGTCTAAATAATCACTTAAGCTTTGTCCTTGATTATCGGCAGCGTACATCGCCAAAATTGCCATTCCCCAAGGCCCGCCTTCACCAGCATTACTCATCACGGTAATTGGGGTGTTGAGGGCGTCTGACAGAACTTGCTGTGCAATTACGGCAGTCCGGAACAATCCGCCTTGCGCGATCATTACGTCGGTTTTAATATTTTCTTCCTTGCTCAAAATATCCATGCCGATTTTTAGTGGCGCAAATGCAGAATAAAGTTGGGTTTGCATGAAGTTTGGCAAGTTAAAGTGGCTGTCTGGCTTCCGGACAAACAATGGCCGGCCCGCCTTGATATTGGTGATATTTTCACCAGACTGGTAACTGTAGTTGACCAATCCGCCAAGGTCGTGATCCGCCTTAGCCGCCTCTAAGAACAGTGCTTCGTACAACTTATCCGGCGTCAAATTAATCCCTAGTCGAGTCGCAAATTCGTTAAAAATTTGGGCCCAAGCGTTAATATCTGAGGAACAGTTGTTAACGTGAACCATAGCTACTGCCGCCCCGTCTGGCGTCATCACTACGTCAATATCCCGGTGAACTGATTTCAATGGCTTTTCTAATACAACCATTGAGAAGGCCGAAGTACCAACCGAAATATTTCCGGTCCGTTTGCGAACACTATTAGTCCCGACCATTCCGGTTCCAGCATCTCCTTCTGGCGGTGCCATCAAACTACCCGCTTGCAAATTTCCAGTAATATCTAGTAGCTTAGCGCCCTGCGCGGATAATTGTCCCGCGTTTTCGCCAGCCTTTTTAACGCTTGGCAAGACGCGCTTGATGTCCCAGTTAAATGGTTTAACTTCAGGCAAGTTAGCAAAAGTTGCTAACATATTTTCTGAATAATTTCCCGTTTGTTCATCAATTGGAAATACTCCAGAAGCGTCCCCAACTCCTAATACCTTTTCACCCGATAATTTCCAGTGTACGTAACCGGCCAAGGTCGTAACAAAATCCAAGTTTTCAACGTGGTCTTCACCATTTAAGATAGCTTGATAAAGGTGAGCAATTGTCCAACGCTGAGGGATGTTGAAATTAAAGGCTTCCGTTAGTTTGGCTGCCGATTCTTCGGTAATATTATTCCGCCACGTCCGAAACGGTACTAATAAGTCGCCGCTTTGGTCAAAAGCCAAGTAGCCGTGCATCATTGCACTAATTCCAATCGACTTAATTTTGGTCAACGGTTTGTGATACTTACTTTTAACTTCGGCCGCCATTTTTGAATAACTGGTTTGGATCCCCTTCCAAACGTCTTCAAGCGAATACGTCCAAATGTTGTCTTTGTATTGGTTTTCCCAAACAAAACTACCAGAAGCAATCGTCTTATAGTCGTTAGTGATCAAAACCGTTTTAATCCGGGTAGAACCTAACTCAATTCCAAGGGCGACGTTTCCTTGTTCAATTTGGTTTGATATTTCTACAATATTCATTTTCAAAATCTCCAAATTCTTATTTTCTAAGTCCCTGTTCTTCAATTTCTTCTAGACTGTGACCCTTCGTTTCGGGTACCCGAGTTCTGATAAACAATACACCTAATAAACAAATGATTCCGAAGATTGCAAACACTGCTTCTTGCGGCATGTTTGCCGTCATAATTGGGAATAATAAACCAACTAAGAATGAACCGATCCAGTTGAATGATGATGCAACCCCAGATGCTTTACCGCGAATGGCTAACGGGAAGATTTCCCCCACAATTACCCAAGTAAGTGGTGCCCAGGTAAAGGAGTAAAACGCTACGTAAATACATAAGAAGACTACGATCATCATCGGATTCATATCTTTAATAAACATGTTTAAGATTGCTGGGAGGATAAAGGATAGTCCCATAATGGTGCCACCCATTGTCAAAAGTGTCCGCCGTTTAAATTTATCGGCAATCCATAAGAATACTAACGAGCCCAGTACCAAGATAATCCCTTGAATAATCGGCCACATTAATGCTGAACTAGCAGCATTTCCGGTAGCTTTTTCAACGATCAATGGTATGTAATAGAAAATCGCGTTAGCACCTTGGAATTGTTGGAAAGCAGCCACTCCAACCCCGGCAATTACTAGGTAACGATATTTACCATTTAGCAATTGTGCAAAGGAAGATTTTTCATTGGCACTTGCTTCTTCTGCAGCAGTCTCTTGAATCGTTTTCAATTCAGGCTCTACTTCCGCTTCGTTACGGATGTAAGTTAGCGTCCGCCGTGCAGCTTCAACATCGTTGCTCTTAACTAAGAAACGAGGTGATTCTGGCAAACGTAAAACTCCAAAGTAAAGGATGATTGCGGGAACCGCAGCCAGACCAAGCATCAAACGCCATGCCATTGTTTCAGGCAGATCTTTAAGTAAGAAATCAACAATGTAAGATAACAGCATCCCAGAAACAATCATGGTTTGGTTGATTCCGGATAGACGACCCCGCAAACGAGCAGGAGCCATTTCGGACATGTACGCTGGTACCAGCGCTGAGGCTGCCCCTACCGCTAGTCCTAAGAAGATCCGAACAATTATCAGATAAATTTGACCATCGTGCGGCGATAATGCGGATAATAGCGAACCAATTACGAAAATTAATGATGAAATCAAAATCATTTTCCGCCGACCTAGCCGATCTGATAAGTTACCAGCTAAAGCGCCTCCAAAAATAGCTCCAAACATTACTGCACTAGTAATCCAACCGATTACACCGGCGTCACCATATAAGTTCCAATCGTGTTGTAAGAACGGGAGTGCCCCAGTCATTACCCCAATGTCATAACCAAACAAAATTCCTCCAAATGAACCGAAGAAGTAAATAAATCCACTTGGAATTTTCTTTTCCTTGCCCATGCTATTCCTCCTTAAACCGTTTCCATTTCTTTGAAAACGTATTCATTAACTTGCTTTCATCTTAGAATATTTATACGGACAAGTCAACATGAATTTTTAAAATTTATTAGCATAAATTTATCTTATGGACACTAAAAAAGAGGTGTAATACCAAAGATTGGTACTATACCTCTAAATTTATCTAATCAATTGACTGTTACGATAGTTCCTTAATTGACTCTCGGTAAATAATTTCAGGTTCGTAAATTTTATTTTGAATATCCGTCTTTCCATCAATCATGTCAAAAATCATCTTGGCTGCGTCCCGCCCTAATTTTTCCTTCGGGTGTTCTACAGAACTTAGCTGTGGAGACATATACTTTGATAGCTTATAGTTATCAAAGCCAAAGATGGAAATGTCATCCGGCATACGTAAGCCTAAGGACCGCGCTAGTGCCATCACCTGAATGGCAATTTGGTCATGGTAACAAATAATCGCAGTTGGCCGTTCATTTGGCGAGCGGCTCAGAATTTGTTCGATTTTCGTAAATACCGACCGCATGTTATCCGAAGTTTGGTACATCACAATTTCACTTTGATAAACCAAGTCTTGGTGTTCCTTATAGGCCTTAATAAAACCATTCATTCGGTGAACACCCTGTTGATCATCAACCTTAAAAACGCCTAAAATCTTTTGATGTCCCATACTAATCAATTTATTAGTAATGATTTTCTCTGCCCGGGTATCAGCCATTTCCGCGTATGGGAAATCTAATTCAGGGTAATGCGCGTTAATAAACACGGTAGGCAACTTCGACTCTTTAATTTTCTCGTACAAATCACGATTAGGATTGCCTAAAGCGCTCTGGGTGGGCTCGACAATCAAACCTGATAAATTACTATCCATCATCTTTTGGACGCTCTTTCTTTCTCGAGCAGGATCATTTTGCGTATTGCTAATGAGGATTGAATAACCACGTGAGGAAATCAACCGGTCAATGCCTGTAATAATGTACGGAAAGATATACTCCGCAATGTGGGTGGTGATGACGCCAATCACCTTATTTTCTACCTTTTGGTTTACGTATTTTTGCCAGTCGTCGACAAACATTCCCCCGCCTTGCACCCGGTAGATGTAATGATCATTTTCTAAATCGCCAACCGCGCGTCGGATTGTATAACGACTCACGTCATATTTTTCCATTAATTCTGATTCAGTTGGCAATTTATCGTTAATTGAATAACTCCCCGATAAAATTTCTTCCTTTAAATCTTGTTTAACCAGTTCGTACTTCTTTTCGATGATTGCTCCTCCTCTACTACAGCAAATTTATTATACGATAAGTAAAATGTTATCACTTATTTTTAAATGATAAATCTCTAATACCGATTCTTTTTTAATTCTATGCATTCGTCGTTAAAATCATTGACATTTATCCGGACAAATTTTAGGATTAAGGATAATGATAACGGTTTCAAACATGGAGGTACATAAATATGCACATTGATATACTTAAGTTCGATCAATTTCGCGGCCACCAGGTCGAAAAAATTCGCTTAACTAATGACCACAATGTTTCCGTTGGGGTGCTCACCATGGGAGCCATCCTAAATGAATTTTCGGTCCCCCAAGCTGATGGCCGAAAAAATCTCGTACTTAGTTTTGACCAAACTAAAAAGTATTACGATAACCCCTTTTACATTGGAATGGCAATCGGTCGAACCGCGGGACGCATTAAGGACGGAACCATGCCGTTAGCAAAAGGAGCGGTTCATTTACCACCAAACGAAAATAATAATACTCACCACGGCGGTCCCCACGGTTTCTTTGATTACCTCTGGGACTACCATCTGCAAAAGGGTGAAGACTTTTTGTCCGTCACCTTTACTTATCAAATCAAAGAAAGCGACGACGGCTATCCAGGAAACATTGCTGTCGCCATTACGTTTAAACTCACTAACGACGACCAAGTTATCATTACTTATCAAGGAACTGCTGATCAACCAACGCTTTTCAACCCAACTTGTCATGCATACTTTAACTTAAGCAATCGTGACCATGTATTGAACCACCAGTTGACGATTGCTAGTGCACAGTATTTAGCCGTTGATCAGCAAAAGATCCCCACGGGGGAGTTTCTTGCCACCGCAAGTACTGCCTACGATTTCCGTCAACCGGTAAAGCTACAAGACGCCATTGCCGCCTTGCAGAGCACCCCGGAAAAGGGTCTCGATGACATCTTTAAAATTAACGAAAACGCCGCTCCAATCGCGAAACTACAAGACTTAGATAGTAAAGATGCTCTCGAAATTTATTCTAAACGCAATGGTCTAGTGGTTTACACCGCTAACGCTCTCGACGATACCTTAAGCTTTACTAGGGGACCGGGGCGGCCTCAAATGGGGATCGCTATGGAAGCTCAAACTCTGCCAGACACCCATAACCATCCCGGTTTTGGCGATATCACTTTATCAGCTAACGAACCCCAATCTTACACCATCACTTATCGCTATTTAAAAGGTAATTAATTTTTGAACCACAAATTCCCGTAGTTATTAGATTCTTTTCTAATAATTACGGGTTTTTATTTACCAAATAAAGATTTTACATTCTATTCATTAAAATGGGTAACAATTTGATTGACAAAAACCAGTCTCTTCCCACTATACAGGAGCCCCCTTAAAAAGCAAGCGTTTTCCTAGCCTCAAAACCGGCTTGTTTTATTTTTAATAAACCCGAACTATAAAAACAAAAATAACGTTAAAAGTTCTTTTATTGCTAATTATAACGTGTTAAACTCAAAGCATAGTTAAGATTCAGGAAGGAGTGCTTTGAATGAAACGATCCGTCAATGATTATTCATCCCTTTGGCAACGCATTAAAAATGAAAATAAAATTTACCTAATTAGTTTGGTACTAGTGTTAATTGCCGATGGGATTGGCGAGGTCACCTTTAAAATTGGCAACGGCGTGATTATTTTCTTCCCCGTTTTCTACGCAATTATTTTAGGAATTATGCTCGGTCCTCAGGTTTTAAAAATAATCCGGCCTGTCGAAACTACGGCTGCCGGAAAACTTGTTTTAGTTGGCATCTGTCCTTTTATCGTTAAACTCGGTATTACCGCAGGAGCCAACCTTCATTTAATTTTAAATGCCGGCCCAGCCCTATTGCTACACGGTTTTGGGAGTCTCCTTGGCCCAATTTTGGCTCTTCCGATTGCGATGTTACTTGGCCTGCACCGCGAAACCATTGGGGCTTGTAGCTCCTTAAATCGTGAATACCACTTAGCCGTGATTAATAACGCGTACGGTGCGGAATCTGCTGAAAGTAACGGCAGCTTAGCCCTTTACATCGTTGGCGGCATGATCGGAGCAATTTACTTTGGTATCATGGCTTCCTTAATTGCCAGTACCGGTTGGTTTACCCCTCAAGCACTCGGAATGGCTTCCGGAGTTGGCGCCGGAATCTTCATGGCAAGTGCAAGCGCTAGTTTAGCCAACGCCTTCCCTGCCCACGCCGCAGTCATTACCACAATGGCTTCAGCTAGTAACACAATTGCTGGAATTACCGGAATTTACATCACCATGTGGCTTGCCCTCCCCCTGACTGAAAAGTATTACGACCTACTTTGTAAAATTTTCCGTTTACAAACTCAACGTCATCTTAAATTGAACCGAGGTTAAAGCATGCGTTATCGAGAATGGACTTTCCTATTAATTGTATGTGGGATTGGTACTGGATTAGCCAATTGGGTTGGTTACGGTATCTCATTTCAAAAAAGCCTTAACGGCATCTTCGCATTGACCGTGATCACGCTTTTAGCGGTGCTTTGCGTAAAATACCTCCCCCTTAAGCTTCCGCTAATTGCCTACTGTTCAATTTTAGGACTATTGGGAGCGGCGCCCTTTTCGCCCGTTCACGCGTGGCTAATTAGCAGTGCAAACGCCATTGAATTTGCGGCCCCCTTTACCATCGTGGGTTCCTTTGCCGGAATCGCCATTAGTGACCAACTGCAACGTTTTGTTAGCCAGGGCTGGAAATATGTTATCGTTGGAGTTCTAGTTATGACCGGAACTTTTCTGGGCTCCTGTTTATGGGATTCCTTCACGTTAGGCTTAACCAAATTACTTTAGCGAGGTTCTTATTAACGATGTCTGATATTCTAATCAAAAATGCCACCATTTTAAAACATGCTGGACAAATTAATACCAAGCAATCGATTTTGATTCATGACGGTCATATTCAACAGGTGGGTGCTTTTTCCTACCCTATTAAACTCACGGGTGAGATTGTCGACGGAGCCGACCGCCTTTACCTTCCGGGATTAATTGACAGCCACTTACATACTGGACAGCAACTTTTGCGGGGACGCGTACTTGATGCTAAACCAGTAATTTGGACCCGAGTTATGCTACCTTTCGAAAGTCAACTAACCGCGTCCGAGATGAAACTAAGCGCAGAATTAGCTGCTCTAGAAATGATCACTGGCGGAACCACTGGTTTTGTAGAAGCTGGCAGCTACCACATAGAAAGTGCTGCAGAAGTTTACGCTCGTAGTGGTTTGCGTGGCGCGTTGACTGCCTCCACCATGGACGATCCCCAGCTACCAGCGTCAATTAAAATGAGCGCCCGCGAAGCCGTCGCCCAAACCACCCAACTATATCAGCAATTCCATCACCAAGGTCGTTTACAAGTTTACTATTCGCTACGAGCCCTCACCGCTTGTTCCGACGAGTTAATTGACCTTGCTGCTGAGGCTGCTCAAACACACCACACTTTTTTAACCGCGCACATGAACGAATACCCCACCGAAATACTCAACATTATTCAACGAACCGGTTTACGTCCTTATGAATGGCTTGCCAAGCGCCATTTACTGAATGACCACTTTTTAGGTGCCCATAGTCTCTTCTTGTCTACTCAAGAAAGAAAACTTATTAAAAAGTACCGGGTCAAACTCTGTCACTGCCCGTTTAGTAACGCTGGGAAAGGAATCCCCGTCACCCCCGAGTTACTGCAAAATCGAATTTCCGTTGGGTTAGGAACCGATGGCGCCGCTCACGGTGGTTTAAGCCTTTGGAACGAGATTAAAATTTTTCGCTCCCTAATGGTTGCTACCCATGGCCTTCGATTACGGCAACCTAACGTCATGCCCGCTGCTCAAATTTTTCGAATGCTCTTAGAAGGTGGCGCCGCCGCATTAAACCACGCTGGGCAGTTAGGTAAAATTCAACCCGGTTATAAAGCCGACTTAATTGCAATTGACCTTGATCAGCCCCACCTTTACCCTTCCGACAACTGGCAAAACACCCTGTTAGAGTGTGTCAACGCTAACGATGTCACGGATACGATGGTTGACGGACAGTTCTTGATGCGAAATCGGCAAGTACTCACCCTCGATCAAGAACGCATTATGGCTGAAGCTCGCAATTACGCGTGTCCCCTTTGAATTACACCCTATTCCAATCCAAAAAGAGGTTTGAAAAAAACTAAAAAATCCTTTTCAAGGATGAAAAGGTCTTTAAAAAGTTGTTTTGGTGTTTTGATTTCAATAGAGCCAAAACGTGAGCCACAAGTCAGTTTGTTCCGCTTAATCAAAAATTGACCATTGTGCCTGAATTTGGCATAATGGTCAATTTTCAGTTAATGCTCGCAAACTATCTTTTGGCACACTCTTTCTTAATTAATTTTTAAGAAAGTTGCTTAGCCGCCTTTTTGCCCGCTCTGATTTTTAAAATCGCAATAACCAAAACGGAAACCGCGGTACCTGTTAAGATCGCGATAATAAACAATCCTAAATTATTAGTCGCCCCAAGCACACCGACAATCGGGCCGCCATGGGGAACCGCGTCCGTAATCTTAAAAATCATCCCGGTGGCGCCGGCAACTGCTGAACCGATGATGATTCCCGGAAATACTTGTCCTGGCCGGGTCGTTGCCAGTGGGATGGCTCCTTCCGTAATACCAATCAACGCCATTAACATGGCGGAGATTCCCGCCGACCGTTCTTCTTCATTGACGTTTAGATCTGGGCGAATTAGGGTTGCAAGCCCCGAAGAAAGTGGTGGAACCGAAACTGAACAAGCCACGGCACCCATAATCATGGGATTTCCTGCGGTAATTGAAGCCACCCCAAACAGGAAGGCTACCTTGTTAATTGGACCACCCATGTCAATCGCTACCATCGCGCCCAAAATCAATCCAAGTAATACCGAAGTTGACGGGCTCGCCGATAGCGTATCAAGCATGTTTTGCAGTAACGTCATCAACGCAGAAATTGGACCACCCAGTAGGTAAATAAACGCTGCCGAAATTATCGCGGTACCTAAAAGCGGAATCACAAAAATTGGCATGACGGACCGCAAGTTTTTCGGGATTGGCCAAGAGTTCATCCATTTAACTAAGTATCCCGCTGCAAAACCAACTAGAATGGCTCCTAAGAATCCGGTTCCCGCCTTGGTTCCCAAAATATCTGGCGAATTGGCAACCATGGCACCAATCATGGCGGGGGCTAATGCAGCTCGCCCCGCAATCGCGTGAGCTGTAAATCCTGCAAGAATTGGAATCATTAAGGTAAAGCCTAAGGTTCCGATTTGATTCATTGAACTCCAAATGGTTCCGGGAGTAACCACCATTCCGGCATTGGCAGTTGGGTGTCCACCTAAAGCAATTGAAAGGGCGATGAACAATCCGCCGACAACTACGAACGGAATCATGTGCGAAACCCCGTTTAACAACTGTTTGATTGCTGGATTTTGCCCTTTGGCATTGTCCGTAGTTTGCGTTGAGGCTGCCGAGGTTTTTCCGGCGTAGTATACCGGAGCATCGGTAACTTTCTCAACTAGCGCTGCCGAATCCTTAATGGCCGCCGAAGTTTTGCTGAATAAAACCTTTTTCCCGTTAAATCGTTCCATCCCGTCAATTGCTACGTCAACCGCTAAAATTACGTAATCGGCAGCGTCAATTTCGGCCTGGGTTAACGGATTTTCGGTTCCCGAAGCGCCCTGCGTTTCGACCTTAGCCTCGTATCCAGCTGCTTCGGCCGCTGCCTTTAACTTTTCGGCCGCCATGTACGTATGGGCAATTCCCACCGGACACTTGGTTACGCCAACAATTTTTTTCATTTTACTACCTTCTTTCCATAAACGTTTATTCTGCTAAAGCTTGTTGAACCTGTTTGGTAAGTTGTGCAGCATCGTGCGCGGACCAACGAAGCCTTTCTGCATAATCATGATCGACTAATTTACGAGCCAACTTGGAAAGCAACCGCAAATGAACTTGATCTGCATTAGTGGGTACGATTAACGCAATCGCAAGCGAAACCGGTTGTTCATCAATCGCCGCCCACTCAACTGGGTCAGCGTACGTTAAAATTCCCACTACCGGAGCTTCTAACCCAGAAACCTTTGCATGGGGAATCGCAATTCCATCCCCGAATCCTGTCGAACTTTCCGCCTCCCGGTTAACAAAGCTGGCATACAATTCTTTACCATCAATCGACCACTGGTTTGCTAATAATTCGGCCGTAGTCGCTAACGCTGCCTCTTTTTGCGGCGCTACCTTTACGTCAATAAAAGCTGCGCATTTTACATCTGAATCCATTACTCAATCTCCCTCTTTCTGTATAAATTTTTGAATATGTTCCATCGCTTCGGAGGCCGTCGCTACTTGAGCCAATTGCTGACAAAAAGCTGTGTTTTCGACCATCCGATTTAAAATCTGATAAACTTCCCGACTTGCGGCAACCTGTTCACGCGTGAGGGCCAAAAAGATAACCACGTACACCGTGTTCCCCAACCACTGCACTCCTTGCGGCACTAACCATAGCGCGATGGCTGATTTTTGCACGTAATTAGGCGCAATGTGGGGAATTGCAACTGCATTAAGCGCGGTTGACGCCATCTTTTCGCGTTCCACCAGCATTTCCAAAATTTTAGGATTATTTACCAAGATGTTTTGTTTAGTGAGTGATCCCACAATTTCTTCGAGTACCGTTACGTAACTCTTTTTCACTGAATCGATTTGAATTAGCTGCAGATCCAACAAATTGAAAAATGAATTTGAATGATTGTTTTTAGTTAGGCTAATAATTGCATAATTGATTTGTTGGATATCCTCGGGGGGCAGAAGCGGGCTAACTAAGATTACCGGTTGTTTCAGTCCATAAATGGGAATCGTACTAACCACCATTTTTTCTGCTAAATTAGTCTTCATCACCGTTGCTAAGTCTAAAATCCGGGTAACTTTCAAACTGTTATTGAAACGTTCCTCCAATCGTTGAGCCAGCAGTTGCGATGCTCCGACCCCCGCAGAACTGACCACCACCGTTTCAATTGGAGCATGCAGATGGCAACGTTCAAAAAAGGCTTCAAAATGGAGGGCTAAATACCCTAATTCTGCGTCGTGAAGTTGAACCGGGTACTGGGTTTCGATTGCCTCCCCTAACTGGATTGCCACATCAAAAGCAATCGGTAAGTTCATTTTGATTTCATCCGTATACGGGTTATCAATCACAATACCCTTCTTTAAACGGTCGACCGCGGTCGCCAAGTGAATCGCTAAATCCCGTAGCAGTACTTCATCAGGCTCTAATTCAGCTAATTTATCCAGTAAAAACTGATAATACTGTTTTTCGGTTTGGGCTACGTCAGAAGCTTGGTAACTATTTTTTTGACGGGCAACAATTACTTCAAGGTACCGATTCACCCTTTGAAGTCCTGTAGCAGAAAAATTAATAGTCCGCTGTTTTTTAATGGCGTTTAGCAATTGGCTAGTTTCAGGGAGGAGATCCGGGCCCAAACTTTCTACGTCGTTGGTTACTTTGTCATCCGTATTAATGATTAAATGAATCGCTAAAGACTGAAGATCGTAGTCGGTTAATTCTAAGCGACTGGTCACCATAAAATCCGTAATTCCGGCCAAAACTGCCTGGACAAGGTCGGCAGGAAAAAAATTTAGTAAATAATCCGGCAATTTAAGGGTGGAAGCAATTTGTCCATTACCGTCCTGGATCACGGAAATATTTTGGCCCCAATACGTTTTCAAAATTTTTGCCATTAACCGCTCGCGTTGTTCGCCAGAAGCCCGAATGGCAATTCCATTCGCCCCCCGTTTGATCTTGACGTGATGTTCATTAAAGAATTCCCGGATCTGCTTGAAATCACTTTCCAAAGTGCTTCGGCTAACGTATAGGTCATCGGCCAGCTCGTTTAGCGTATAGCTTCGGTCCGCATCCAGCAATTTGGTTAATAGATAGCGAATCCGCGCTTCCTTCGAAGTAAAACCGCTATGTAACTTTAACGCCGCTAAGAAATCTTGTTTATTGCGTAACTGTCCGTTTAAATAAATTCCCACGTTTGGCTTTCTTGTTAACTTCAAGTTAAAGGGCTGAGCGTCATTTTCAATAATATCTAGGTAATTTGCAATACTTCTTTTCGACAACTTGGTCGCTTTAGCGATTTGTTCGTAATGGACCACTCCGTGATGAATTAAAAATTCGACAATTTCCGCTTCACGATCATGCATTATTTCGGTTCACCTCCTTTCAATATGTACTATACGTGCTTACCGTCTCGCGGAAAACGTTTTCTATTGCATGATTAATGTTGCAACTTCTGTAAAGGACTTTTCTTCAGCTAAAAATCCATAGGAGAATTATTTAGCAAATATATGAACTCACTTTAAAACTAAAAAGAAACTAGTTCATAATTGAACTAGTTTCTCAAAAAATTTTTCTTCAACTCTTTAAATTAGTTTTTTTAAATATTTACTCTCGGCCGTTTTTCGCGCTGCGATAGCACTTTCAAAGTCAGCAAACGAATTATTCAGCACAAGTGTCCCTTTAATCATCAGCCGTGCAACCCATTTTTGATTCTTTTTGTCATACGAAACCCCAATAACCCCACTCGTATTTCTTTTACCAATTTTTATTGCTTGGATTGGATTACCATATTCATCTTTAAATGCCTCGCGATTACCGATGTTGGTTTTAGTTGCCTTGATTTGGCGAATTCTTGTCGCTGAGCTTTCTTTACGCAAACATCCGCAACTTTTAACAACCCCATGACGTAAATTATAGCCATCTTCTTCCACAATTCGTCCACAGGTACACCGACAAAGCCAAAGAATATTTCGGTTGGCGTTTCGATGCTCCGTCATCGCTAATACGGTTAACCTACCAAAAGTTTTTCCCCTCATATCAATCATAACTAGTACACTGTTCCTCCGTTGAACGTATGACTTTTTAGGGTAAACCCTAAAAACATACCCCTTGTGGAGGCAGTAAATAACCGATATAATGAAAGTGGTTTAATTACCTAGAAATTGACTATTTAGCAAAAGCATTTCTTTTTTGCCAAAATATTAACAAAATGGGCTTCTAATGGTGGTGTCCTAGCTTAGCTTTATTTTATTGTATACATTTAACATACTGTAAAATTATTTTGCTATTAAATAATAAAAATGACTTTTTAGGGTTTACCCTAAAAAGTCATTTTGGTTTTCTTTTTCCATAAATAAAGGATTTATAACCGCCTAATCATTACGCCATTAAATCCCAAAATTAGCGGATAACTATTTAACCGTTAAATGCAATAACCATTAGCAGATGAGTTGGATAATTAATCGCTTTAAAACTCAAAGGAATTCCATTGAGTTCCCCCCCTTTTTAGCTCTGGAAACTGTCTTTAGGTAATTAAACCAACTTCTTCCAATACATATGAGGCAATCATAGCCCATTAGTCGTGTACATAAACAAGAGAGTGTGACAAAAGTTGGGTAGTTTGCGAGCATTAACTGAAAATTGACCATGATGCCTGATTTTGGCATGATCAATTTTTGGTTAAGCGGAGCAAACTGACTTTTGGCACACGTTTTGGCTCTATTGAAGGCAAAATGCCAAAATAAAAACGATTCATGATGAGGAAGTTTCACCTCACATGAACCGTTTTTTGTTTAAAGACTTTTGTCACAGCCCCTTGCTTTTATGTGCCTGCGGACTAGCTTGTATTACGTGTTTTGACTTTTATTCAAGTAAAAAAGTTTTTAAAAATGTTAAATCCAAAAAAGTCACTTTTCCGTTTACTTATATTTCCACTAACTAGTTATCGCCGTTTATTCACTATTTCACCTTGGTCAGTCCCCTAGCCAACGTATTTCTCAATTGCCTTATCAATATTTTCCCGTACTTTGGTAACTCGATCCATTTCGCTTTCTTCGACGTGTGGTAATGGATAACGAGCGCGGCCCACGGCAACCCCTCTTTGCGCCAGAATTAACTTCATTACATCGTAAAGATTTCCCTTAAATGAAGTTAATTGTGAAATTAAATCATTGACGCATAACTGAATTTCCAACGCCTTATCTAATTCACCTTCCCGTACACAGCGGTCGGCTTCTAAAAGCAATTCTGGATAAACGCCATACGTTCCGCCAATTCCAGCATCTGCGCCCATTACCCGACCGCCAACGAATTGTTCATCAGGGCCGTTAAAAATGATATTTTCTTTTGGAGCACGTAATTTCCACATGTTAATATCCATTACCGGCATAGATGAATTCTTGACCCCGATCACTTGTTCCTTAGCCATCATCTTCTTAAATAGGTTTTCAGACAGTGCGTATCCGGTTGTTTGGGGAATGTTATAAATGATGAAATCAAGGTTGGTTGCCTCCATAATGCTTGTCCAGTAAGCTTCGATTGCGGGCTCTGGCAGTACAAAATAGATTGGTGGGATAGCTGCCAACGCATCCACGCCCAATTTTTCCGCGTGTTTAGCTAATTCAATGCTATCCCGAGTTGATGGTGCCGCAACGTGGGCAATAATTGTCATTTGTCCGCCGACTGCTTTCATTACGTTTTCCAAAACTAGCTTCCGTTCTTCCACCGTTTGGTAAATACATTCTCCCGAAGATCCGCCGACGTAGAGTCCCTTCACTCCCTTGCCTAAATAATACTTGGCAAGCTTTTGCACCCGTTCCGGACTAACATTGCCTTCGTCATCGTAACATGCGTAAAATGCAGGGATAATTCCTTTATATTTATCAAGATTTTTTGTCATTTTAATTACTCCTTTTAATTTTTGAGATTAACTTTTTGATCAATCGTTTTAAACGTCAACCCGGCAATGTCATGTTGATGACCCGGTTTGAGGAAACTAAAAATATATCCTAAAATCATCGCCCCTAGAAAACCTACTACACTAACGAAAAGGGCGTTGATTCCATGAGTTTGAATAAAGTAACAGATTGCCGTAGTGACGATCATGCCGAGGGTTGCTCCAAAGCCGTTTGCCCGTTGACTGACGATCCCTAGAGCAAAGATTCCGGCAATCGGCACCCCAAAGAGTCCAAACAATGAAAGGTACGTATCGATCATGTCCGAACTGTGTAACTTAATCAACACTAGCGTCACTAGCAAGCCAAAAATTCCGCAAATCAAGATACTTAGCCGAGTTATGCGCATACTCATCCGGTCGCTCTTGTCCTTCATGAATCGCTTTTGAATATCAGTTACCAAACAAGCCGCGGTACTATTTAAGCTCGAAGCAATCGTAGCTTGCGAAGCCGCAAAAATGGCCGCAATAATCAACCCGGCAACCCCCGCTGGAATTTCAGTTAATACAAAATATGGTACTAATGCGGAAGTGTTAAATCCGGATGGTAAACTACCACCGTGTTGGTAAAAACTGTAAATTACGGTTCCCATCCCGTAAAATAGCGGAATGGTAATTAATGACAACAACGCGTTGGTCCAAATCGACTTAGCAATGTGCTTATTGTCAGTCGAAGTGGTGTACCGTTGAACCACGTCTTGACTGGCCGTGTATTGGTACAAAGTGTTGAAAATCTGTCCTAATAGGATGATTGGCACCGTTGACTTAGTAACGCTCCATACAAAATCAGCCTTAGTTAGAATTTTCCCTTTATTGACGGCATCTTGCGCAACGGTTTGCAATCCGCCGTGGGTTCCGTGAACCGCAAAGAAAATAATTAAAACCGCGCCTACTAATAGGAGAATCCCTTGGATTACGTCGCTCCAGATTACCCCTTCCATTCCGCCATGGTATGTATAAATGATACACAGGATGGTGATTAAAGAGGCGATTAGGTACGGGTTAATGTTAATAATAGATTGCAGTGCCACGGTCGGTAAATAAATTACAATTGCAATCCGCCCAATGTGGAATAACACAAACAAAATGCTGCTAAACACCCGCAAAAACGGGTTAAACCGAAACTCCAAATATTCGTAAGCCGTGGTCACCCGCAGCTTTGAAAAGAATGGAATGTAGTACTTAATTAATACCGGAGTAATCAAAAAAATGGCTAAATTTCCAAAGGCATAAGCCCAGTTGGTCAAAAACGATTTTTCTGGAGTTGACATGTAGGTGATCGCACTTAAAGTTGTCGCGAAAATACTAAATCCGACCGCCCATGCCGGTACGTTACTAGTACTAGCCTTAAAGAACTCTTCCGAATTTTTTGAACTCTTCTTACTGAAACTTAAACCAATTACTAACATAATGATTAAATAAGCAATTAAAACCAGCCAATTTAAAACACCGAATCCTTGTTTAACCATATTACGCAGTACCTACTTTCTACGAATTCCAAATTAAATGATTTTCACGTAGTTTAAGTAGCGGCATTTATCAGCCAGTAAGCCTGATTCCTTCAGAATTAACGACCAATCTTTTCAAAAATTGCAATAAAAAATGCCACAAAAACTCGCACTACATGATGTGGTAGTGTGAAACCTTTGCGGCAGTTGAATTCGCATTAATAACTATTACAGATAGAAATTATAAACTGTTCCTCGTTAATTGTAAACCCTTTCAAAGAATTAAATTTACTTTTTGAATTTCTTCGTCTAATTCTTCATCAGTAGCAACTCCGTATTCCAAAAATACCGGCACTTCAGAATTTAAAGCTTGCACCATGGATTGCCAATTAGTTGCTCCCTCACCCAGACGAACCGTGGTTAAATCGGCAATATCTTTCAAATGAAACACGGTAATCCACTTCTTTAAAGAATCAAAAGCACGTTGCGGATCTTCTTTTATCCAGTACCAGTTTCCCGAGTCAAACGTATAACCTAACTCAGGAACCAACGCTAACAATTTAATCAAGTTATCTTTAAAAAATTCTAATTGTCCATCCTGGTTTGGTTGATTTTCCACCGTTACCACTCCAGAATACGCGCGGAGTGCTTTTTGTAGTTTCGCTAGTCTTGAAGCGGGTGTATTTTGGCAATCGCCTAAACTAATTTTTAATCCTTGAATTTGAAACTCCTTTGCCATGGTTAAATAGTCAAAAATATTTTCGTTTAATTGTCCTTCTGTGAACAAGACTTCGGGAATCGAATAGTAAAATTGCCAATCGTTTTCCTTACACAATCGCTGAATTGTAGCTAACTCTAGATCACGGCGATCTTCTTGAAAAAATTCACCCCGGGCTTCAATTGCAGCAATTGGCTTTCCGATTAACTGCTTTAGGCATTCGCTTTGACTACGCCCATTTTCAAGCTGATTTAAAAATACTGCGGTATTAATCGATACTTTTTTCATTTACCTTCTCCTTATTTTTCTTCAAGAATGGCACAATTGCACCAATTAATTGCGCTTGGTTACCTTGTTGCGCAATTTTTAGCGTGGTTCGGTTAAAATCTGGGGGTAGTAATACGGGTAATTGTTTGTTAAACAGATCAATCAAATATTGTCCCTGTGCAGAAACCGCCCCGCCAATTACAATGTAGTCCGGATCAAATAAAACAACCACTTCAGCAATACCCCTAGCCACTTCGTTAGCCCATCGTTCAATAATTGCTTCGTAAGTTGCTTGGCCTTGTTTAGCTTTTTCAAAGGCATCAATTACCGTTACACCTTTATCGGCTAGTTGGCGTTCCAAAACTAACGTTGAAGCCCGTTGTTCATAATTGGTATTCGTCTGCGGATCAAATAACGTATACCCAACTGAATTACCCTGTCCATGTGCTCCACTGATAATTTTTCCATTACGATAATGCGCTCCACCGATTCCGGTACCTAACGCCATGCAGTACACATCTTGATTCACTAATTGTCCCGTAAAAACCTCACCTAGTAAAGCCGCGTCGACATCATTAACTACGCTGACCGATAAGTTAGCCTGCGCAGCCAAACTAGTTTTAATGGGCGTACCAATATAATTCGGAATGGTTGGTCCTGCGTATTGAATACTGCCGTCCCGGCCCACAATTCCCGCCGTACTGACCCCAATTCCAGCAAGTTCGATCTTTTCTTGAATAGTTTGACTTGTCTGCAGCAAGGTTTTTAAAATATGTCCGTTTCGATTTTGTTCTGTATTAACCTTCCCTGTATCCGTAAAATTTAATTGTTCATCAATTACCGCGTATTTGATGGTGGTGCCACCGACATCAAACGCCAAAAACTTTTTACTCATCTTGGGTTCCTCCAATTTAACCAGCATTCATGATAACGATTTCATATTACCATCCGTTTATTATTTTCACAATCTAAAAAAGTGAAAATATTTTTAGTTACCGACGCAACAACGTTTTTTTATCAAAACGAAAATAATTACCGGATTTAGTTATTGCAATATTTTTTAACTCGAGTTATATTTACTGCGGTGGTTGAATTAGCAATTAACTATTACAAATTAATTTTTATTTCAGACCCTAGATAATTAGTGTTGTTTTTAAGAAATCAAATTTGATAAAAGTGAAGTGTCAGTATATGAAAAATAGATTTTTAGACGCTGTCAAAGGACAGTTAATCGTTTCTTGTCAAGCTTTACCAGATGAACCGCTCCACAGTTCCTTTATCATGGCTCGGATGGCACGGGCAGCTAAAATGGCCGGCGCAGCTGGTATTAGAGCAAATTCAGTAGTTGATATTCAAGCAATCCAAGACGAAACTGGTTTACCAATGATCGGAATCGCTAAAACCGACTACCCGGATTCTCCAGTATTCATCACCCCCACCATGAAAGAAATGCGGGCAGTTGCAGCTACCGGCGTTGAAGTAGTGGCTTGTCAAGTTACGGGACAACCTCGTCCGCACGACGAAAAGATTGCTGACATCGTCAAGCAATTTCGAGCTGAATTTCCCAACACACTTTTGATGGCCGATACTGACATTATGGAAAATGCTCTCATGGCAGATGAATTAGGTTTTGACATTATTGGTACCACGATGCGCGGTTACACCCCCGCTTCAAAGGGATTGAACATTGCCGACGATGACTTTGCTTATCTCAAAGAACTCTTGCAAAAAGCTCACCATCCGGTGGTTGCTGAAGGAAAAATTGATACTCCAGCAAAACTGAAACGGTGCATTGAATTAGGTTGTCATTCAGTAGTGGTTGGTGGCGCAATTACGCGACCGCTCGAAATTGCAAGTCGGTTTATCGACGCAATCAAATAATTACCAAAACTTGAAACGTGGCTAAAATTTAGGCGAAAGCGACCCTTAACTAAACGTCCCGGTTATTTTTAAATGGCTGGGAAAAAACTAAAGAAATGCTTTTCAAGGATGAAAAAATTGTTTAGGTTTTTTGACTTCAATAGCGGCAAAATATGTACCAAAAGCTAAAAGGCTTCCCGAGAACCCACAATTCTTAGGAAGTCTTTTTTAGTTTTCCGACTACTTTCGTCATCCCCGGATAAAAGCGTATAATTAAGGCTATTAGCATAGACCAATGAGGAGGTTCTCAATGAATATTCTTGAGGCGGTAGAACAAAAATATCCTTCGTTATCCCGGCAAGAGCGTAAAATTGCGTTAAAAGTAATCCAGCACCCTTCCCAGGTAAAAAAAATGAGCATCGGCATCCTCGCCAAAAAAGCTGAAGTTAGTACCGCAACGGTGACCCGGTTCGTTAAAAAAATGGGTTACCAAGATTTTAGTGAATTTAAATTAGGCTTGGCAGAAGCAACATCTACAATTACTGAGGACGTCGGCAATGCCCCGCTACCTGATCAGGTAACTAATTTTTATAACCAAATGATCACCGGAACCTGGAAAAAAATTAACCAAACTGCTTTAGACGAAGCCGTGCAATTAATCAAAAACGCCCCCCGAATTTTTGTGTTCGGCCTAGGTAGCTCGGGTTACAACGCCCAAGAACTATCCCAGCGGCTCCTGCGCATGGGGATCAACGCCTTTGCCCCAGCCGATAGTCATACGATGTACATCACCAGCAGTATTATGCAAAGTGACGATTTAGTAATCGTGCTTTCAGTTTCCGGGAACTCAGCGGAAGTCAACGAGGCTACTAAGCTAGCTAAAGAACACCAGCTCAAAGTTATTGCGATTACTGCTTTTGATGACAGTCCTCTAGCTACGATGAGCGATTGTAAATTATTTGTTCAATACAGCGATTTTGTGGATAACACCCGCTTTATTAACTCCCAATTAGGGATTGTCTACGTAATTGACGTCTTGTCGACCATGCTGCTACACAACCCAGACTACAAGCAACATTACCAACAAACTGTAGAAGCAATTTTAAGTCGCAAATTGCGTTAATTAATTCATACCACAAAAAAAGGTAAGGAATTGAATTCGTAAATGAATTCTAGTTCCTTACCTTTTTAAATTTCAGCTAATTTTAATTTTGGCTAACCGTCATACTTCGGTCTACGCGGGAACGACCGGTCGTGTAATCAAACCGCACTCCCGGTTGAACGTTCCAAATGAAAACGTTGAAGTTAAGGCTACCGTCCGTCGAAATTGCTTCCGAATGGTAGCCGATTGGCATCAAATCGTTGCCTTTAAATACCGTAGAAACCCGGTAAATCACCCGTTTGTTTTTCGCCAAAGCATCGCGTACCCGTTCTTCAAAAATCTGCATAGTTTGTTGATTACTGAAGGCGGTCTGCGTAGCTAAGTTCTTGGGGTTGTCCAAGGAGCCTAATTTCCGGGGGTTGAAGTTACCATTTTGGTCAAACTTGCCAGTTACCGAATAAGCTAATAAGTGGCCCCGGTTTTGAATTTCAACGCTACGTCCGTTAATCCGAACCCGTTTTTGATGCCAACCGGTAGGATTCCAAGTTTGGCTAGTCCGGGTGCTTGATTTTACTAAATTAGCCCGGCTTAGGTATCCGGTTGCCTGAGTCGTCCGGTTCAAACGGTCCAAATTACCATAATCAATCCGGTTGGTCTTCCAATCTTTCGGGTTTAACGTACTCCGGTTATGATTGACATATATGTAAGCCGGGTCCCCTGATTTAAACGTTAATTGCGACAACTGGCTGTCAGTCACGCTTTTCGTGGTCTGGGTATTTTGGGGCATCACTTGGTTTAGCAAATTGTTCGTTACTTGATGAACATCATTGCCCTTTAAAAACATCCCCAAAATGGCCACAATTAAAATTAGCCACCAGTTATTAGAACTTCTTCTTTTCTTTCGTTTACTCATAATTCCCCCACTAATTTTAAAAACAAAAAAAGTTGGGGTTGGACACCTTAATCTTCCAGCCTCAACTTATTTTATTAAATTACTTTTTGGATTACTTTCTGAGCTTCAAGGCCAGCTCAATCGAACGATCCACCAGTACTGATTGGGAATCAACTACTGGATAAGAATGGTCGTGCGCCATTTCTTGAGCGTAAGAAAGTTCCGTGCAACCTAAGATAACTACTTGGGCGCCCCGTTCTTCCGTCATTAGCCGTAAAATCTGGTAGAACAATTGGGCATCCACTTTATTTTGGGCCTTAATATCTTCAAAAATTAACTTGCTTGTTAAGTCTTGAATTTCAGGAGTTGGCTTAACAACTTCGTAGCCTTCCGCAATTAATTCCCGATCGTAAATTCCATCCGTCGTGGTTCCCGGAGTGCCAATAATGCCAATCCGTTTAGCAGTTGGAAACTCTTTTTTAATTTGCTTAACCGTTTCACGCGGCATGTGCACGATTGGAATTTCAGTCGCCTTTTGCAAATCATCATAAAAATAATGAGCCGTGTTGCAAGCAATCACGAAAAAGGCTGGATTTAACCGGCTCTGTTGTTGAATATCTTCCAACAAGTCGGGATACGGGTTGGGCTGCGAATGGTCCATTAAATAAGTGGAGCGATCCGGAACCGTAGCATGATTAACTAAAATGTAGTTTAAGTAATCTTGGTCCCGGTGCGCCGGCGTGCGGGCGTTCAACAACCGGATGTAGCTTTCGGTTGCGGGCGTGCCCATTCCCCCAATAATTGTGAAAAAGTCCTTCATTCCACTTACCCCTTGTTTTCTTTAAAATACTTTCGGAAATTCTTGACGTAGTTATGGTTCATCCACCAAATCAGAAGACTGCGTTTGAAATTCATGTCTTCGTCATAAACGGCGGTAAATCCATATTGGTCGCGGTTAATCAAATCAAGTGCCGCCTTTTTTTCCTCATTATCCTTGGCATATTTCTTGAAGACCTTAACTGGCACACCTAGCCAAAGTTTCCGGTTTTCAATGACGTCGTTAGCATAAACCGGCTCCATGTCCGCCAAAGTGTTGTTAACGTAATCGTCAACCACCCAACGGGCCAAATTATATCCATTTAAGGTAACAAAGAAGCTACTCCGCCCTTGGCGAATGTTAATTTCAAATAGCTTGAACTTGCCATCACGGTGGTCATACTTCATATCAAAGTTTGCGTACCCAACGTAGTCAATGCTTTCCAAGAATTTTTTAACGGTGTCGTAAATTTCTTGGTTAAATTCGGGCAAAATGGCCACGTAATTACCAATTGCGGATGGTGCCGGGTCTTCTAGCAACGGATGACCTAAACACATCATCTTTACCTGGTGCTTTTGGTCAACGTAGGCGTTGAGCACTCGCATGTTACTATCGTCCCCCGGAATGAAATCTTGCAAAATCAAATCGGAAGTGTAGCCATTGTCGTAAATTTTAGCAATCACGTCGTCTAACTCGGCTTGGGACTGAATCCGGAAGGCTTTCTTCCGCCCTTCAAAATGAATATCCAACCATTCAACACTATCGGCCGGTTTCAAAGCCACTGGGAAACCAAATGGTGAAGTGAACGTTTCACCACTTTCGTATTGGGCTTTCGTGATGAACTTGGTTGCCGGGTAAGGCAGATTATATTGATCACAAATTGAATAAAAACGTTCCTTATTGTTCAACTGTTTCAATAGGTCGTAATCAATGTATGGGCAAACAAAGGTCTGCGAAAGTTCTTCTTTATGCTTAGAAATTAGTTCCGCGTAACCGTCGCCCATTCCTAATAAGATTACTTTTTCATCCGAATCTTGGTACTTTTTAGCAATTTTCCGCATTGATTCGATAAATACCGGATCTTCAGAAAAACCAGGAATAATTTCAACGTTCACAATGTTAGTAAACCGGGTCGGTGCTAGCGTAGCACTAGCGTAGGCCTGTACCCGTCTCCCCGTGATTTCATAAAAAGCACGGGCCATTCCGTAGGCGTTAAAGTCACTCCCTAAAAGAATTGGTGTAAAGTTGTTTACTGGTCTTTCCATTAACTGATTCCCCTTTTTACTTCTTGTGCAACGCCCATATCCGTTGGCCAAGGCGTGTCAACTCCCCGTACTTTTTGGTACGGATCTTCACCCTTCCCAGCTAGCACGACGATGTCATGAGGGCCGCTTTCTACAATTGCTTGGCGGATTGCTTCGCGCCGATCCAGCACTTGGTGAACTTCGACCGTTCCAGGTTCAATATGGGCCATAATTTGGGCAATGATGTCTTGGGGATCTTCAAATCCCGGATCATCCGTCGTTAAATAAGCTACGTCAGCTTGTTCACTAAGGGCTTTTCCAAAGCCAGCCCGGCGTGAAATTCCCTTATCACCGGGACTTCCAACCACCACGATGGCCTTTCCGTCGTGATACTGGTGTTTAACAAATTTGAGTAACGCCCGCAAGCTCGCGTAGTTGTGCGCATAATCAACGAAAACGACGCCGTGTCCTGGAATTGCCAAATATTCCATCCGTCCTGGAATTACAATTTCACTTAACGGTTTTAACGCCGCGTCGCGGCCCGCACCCGCAAGTGCAGCCGCAATAATGGCGGCCGTCGCATTACTTTGGTTATAATCCCCAGCTACATTTAAGTCGTATTCTCCCGTAATTGCTAAAGCCGGCTTGGTGGAACTGGTAGCCGCAATCGTAAACCGATTATTAATTAAATCATCTTCCGCATTTTTGATGGTATAATCCACCCCACCATTGGCAGGATCTGCACTAAATAAGTAAATCTGCTTCGGATCCGTAGTAGCCTTTGCAGCTCCATATACGTCCTCAAAGCGATTAGTATCCGCATCAATAATGCACCTTTTGGAGTTCACCATCAACTGTAATTTACAGTGAAGGTAATCTTCAAAATCCTTATGCTCATTGCGCCCAATGTGATCCGGCGTAATGTTGAGAAAAATTCCACAATCGTATTTCAAACCATAAACCCGGTCACGTAAGTACGCTTGTGACGATACTTCCATGACAAGGTACTTCATCCCATTATCCACGGCCTGACGCATATCGTGGAATAAATCCATCGATTCTGGCGTCGTTAAGTCCGACTTGAACTGATCCTCCGGTCGGGGACCTACAATTCGGTCAATGGTTGAAAACAGCGCCACTTGTTGCGGATACTGCTGGTTCAAAATTGCGTGGGCAAAGTACGCTGAACTAGTCTTCCCCTTCGTTCCGGTAATCCCAATGATAAACAAGTCATTTTGCGGAAATTCGTAGTAAGTAGCCGAAAGAACCGCCATGGCTCTCGTAACGTTGGTTACAATGATTGCAGTCATGCCGGTTCCTTCAGGATATTCGCGTTCCGCTACGTACGTGGTGGCCCCAGCTTCTCGAGCGGCTTTCAAATATGCTGGTTCAAAGTTTCCCTTACAAAAGAACATATCTCCAGGTCTTACTTTTCGTGAATCATAGGTAATTCCTGAATTGACAGTCGTCGTTGATGATTCAATTTTTTTCAATAGGTGATGTTCCGCAAGTACAGTTCTTACGGTACCTAATTCTAACTTCATCTGCTCATCCCCAACTAACTATTCTTGCGTTTTGTGTACTAATTCCACGGTCTTCGCAGTGGTATCTTCTGGGAAGTAAACTTCATACCAGAGGATGAACGTATAAATCGTGAAGATCTTTTGCATGCTGGATTTACCGTTAACGTGTTCTTCTAAGATGTGCATTAATGCTTCTGGTTTGAAGAACTTCTTCGCAACGTCTGAATTAAAGGCTTCTTCGATCCGCTTACGGTACTTATCTTCCTTAATCCAGTTGGCAATTGGGGATGGGAAGCCAAGTTTTTCCTTCTTTGCAACCCGTTCTGGTAGTTCAGCTTCCGCTGCTCGACGAAGAGAAACCTTGGTTTCATCCTTGTGAATCCGAGTCTTAATTGGCATGGTTGCGGCAAACTTAGCCACTTCCCGGTCAACTAGCGGAGTCCGAACTTCGAGCGAGTTCGCCATGCTCATCCGGTCAGCCTTATGCAAGATATCAAATGGTAACCAAGTATTGATATCGAAGTATTGCATTTGGGTCATTTCGTCCTTACCGCGCACCTCATCAAAGATGTGTTGGGTGTAGGCACCTGAATCAACGTTGAGTTCAGGTTTAGCTAAGATTTCACTACGTTCTTGTTGGTTAAAGACGTAGTTAACCCGGTAGTAGCGTTCACTTAATGGTTGTGCACCCCGCATTAAGAAGCGCCGACCGTGGAAACGCGGTAATCCTGAAACCATCTTAGCCAAGCCCGTCCGAATAAATTGCGGAACTAGTTTTTGATAGCGTTCGAAGGTGAAAGCTTCTAGGTAAGTGTTGTAACCACCAAAGAATTCATCAGCACCTTCCCCAGATAAGGCAACCTTAACGTTTTCCCGGGTTCCCTTGGAAAGGTAGAACAGTTGCATTGCCGATGGGTTAGATAGTGGTTCATCCATGTAGTACATGATGGTTGGTAAGATATCGAAGTAATCGTCGCCATCCATGTACAACGGCGTATTCTTTTGGTGAATTTCCTTCGCAAATTCGGTAGAGTAACTCAATTCACTGTATTTGGAATCTTTAAACCCTAGCGAGAACGATTGAATTGGTTTCAATTTAGCGGCTTCCGCTAAAACGTAACTTGAATCAATTCCGCTGGAAAGGAAGCTTCCCACTTCTACATCGGCAATCATGTGGGCATCTACCGAATCCTTAACAATTTGCCGAATCTTCTTCGCATCGTCTTCCACCGTTTGGTTTTCGTCAATGTGATCGTAATTGAATTTGAAATAAGTGTGCGTTTCCGTCTTACCATTCTTGTGTAAGAAGTAAGTTCCTGGTAGCAACTTATAAACGTTGCGGAACATGGTTTCTTTTGACGGAATGAATTCAAAACTTAAGTGAATTGGCAATAATTCTTCGTTGAATTCCTTTTTAAAGTTTGGGTGATCCAAAAAGGCCTTGATTTCAGAAGCCCATAGGAAAGCATCCCCGTCATCATAGTAGTAAAGGGGTTTGATCCCAAAATGATCGCGCGCACCAAAAACTTCTTGCTTTTCAGCATCATAAATTACAAAAGCAAACATCCCGCGGAGCTTTTGTAAAAGTTCGGGGCCCCAAGCATCGTAACCATGGATCAATACTTCGGAGTCTACGTCGGTTTTGAACTCATAACCCAAGTCCTTTAGTTCTTGTCGAACCGTCTTGTAGTTATAAATTTCACCGTTAAAGGTCAATACTTTAGTTTTAGTGTTATTTTGCATTGGTTGACGTCCGTGGGCGAGGTCGATAATTGATAACCGCCGAAAACCCATCGAAACGTGTTCATCTTGAAAATAAGCTTCATCATCCGGACCACGGTGTTTGATCCGGTCCGCCATTGATTTAATTGTGTCTTTATTGACATTAGTTTGGTTAACGTACCCAACAAATCCGCACATTTTGCAATCCCCTTTTATTCTTCAATCTGTCTATGTACTTATTTCCCTGTTTTTACATACACTTAATTTAAAAATGCCCGTATCTGGGCGAAATATCATGTTTTCATCATATTCCAGTAATATATAACATTTTAGCAAAAATTGCATACCAATACTACTATCGTTAACTTTTCTTAACCGACTGCCCGGCTTTCTCCAGCCATTTTCTTTGTCGCTTGAATTTTCAGTCAAAAAAAATAAAGTGCTTTAGTCAGCTTCTACATCGACCAAAACACTTTAATTTAAATTATTTTGCACAAATTTTGTACATCCGTCACTTTAACACCTACCAATCAGGCTTATCTATGCCCGGAACAAGATTCGAACTTGCACATAGTTGCCTATACAGCGACCTGAACGCTGCGCGTCTGCCAATTCCGCCATCCGGGCTTAACAAATTAATTTTACACTAAACAACTATAAAAGTGAATAACTGATTTAAATCAATGAGGGATTATCATTTAATAAGTTTTAAATTATTTTCAACGTGTATATCATTAACAGTTCCAATCACTTTTCGTGTATAATACAAATAAGCAAAAAAATAAGGTAGGTAATTGCTTATGGGGGAAATCCATCTTAACTGCATTGTCCGTTGCCGGTGTTCCACGGACTTAAAGCAGCCTTTTGTGGGGAAAGTTATCAAAATGGATGACGATGAGGCCGTTGTAACGATCCTTGAATATGATCCTTGCGAACGCTATGTGGCGTACGAAATCAACTACACTACTCGGGTAAAGCCGTGTGATTTACGCCCCGTGTCCATTAAAGTACACCGCTCGAAGTCAAACTAAATTTGACTCTTGCAAAATTAAAAAGTGAGGCCCATTTCGTTCTTTACGAAATCACCTCACTTTTTAACATTTTATCGGGTTTATTACTTTTACGAGTAGTCACCAATCAATTAACTGTTACTTATCAATTACTACTACCGTCCCGTAAGCATGTACCACCAAAAATTTAGGTGCACCGTTTAGTTCCACCACTTCACTGTTATACTTTAAGCCAATGATGCCATCGCCACCACTCAACTCCGCTTTTTTCTTAATTTTCTCCTTGGATTCGTCAAACAATTGATCAAACATGTTGTACTTATCAATATCTTCTGAAGACAGCATCAAACTAGCCGTTGCTTCAACCACGTCTTTAATTGTGTAACCAGCATTGATACCTGTTGTGGTAATAAACATTATTGTTCCTCCCGCTTTTTCGCAGCTTCCTTTTTTTGCTCTTCCACAAATTTTTTCATTCGTAATCTAACTTCGATTACGGTGGTAGTAATCATTGAAAATAAGAATCCAACTACCCAACTAATAACCAGTGGTGCGCCACTTAAATGAAAAAACTCGGTTGCAACAACTAAAATTACCGCCACCGCTAACGGCAACGTAATTCTTAATGACTTCATTTTTTTCTCTCCTTGCGTTGTTTACCATCGGTTAGATGTTTGGAAAAGTATTGTACATACCAGGATAAAATTATCCCGACAATCACAATGATAATTAATTTGTTCGTTTGGCTCAAATCAGATAACCAAGTTAAGACCATGATTATCGTTGACAGAATCAACAAAATCAAAGAAGTTCGATAATACGTTTTTTTCGGCATTTTAATCCCCCAAAATAAATTGATGAATGGCTTCCGCAACTCCACTAGTGAAATCACCTTGGGTAACGTGCTTAGCCACCCGGCGAGCATCCGCAGTAGCATTCGCCACCACAACCGGCAACCCTACCTGACTTAGCATGGCGATGTCGTTGTTATTATCCCCTAAAGCCATGATTTCATCTTTTTGAATTCCTAACCGTTTGGCTAATGCTAAGGTAGCCTTTCCCTTGTCTACGCCCCCAAGGTTAAATTCTGTATATCGATTTGAAGAAAAGGTAGCGTTCAAATCAAAGCCTACCTGGCCTAACACTTCCTTACGGATTGCTTCCCGCTTTTTTGGATCGTGGTTCATCGTAATAATTTTAACGACGGGTTGGCCCGCCAACGGTTCTAACGTTTTGTATGGGTAATCCTCAACCTTAACGCCTCGTCCGGTCATGTACGCAGTATCTTCAGGATCGGGATTGTATACGTAAACGTGGTTCAAAGTGTAAATGTGGGTAGCGTAGTCTAACCGTTGTTTGACCACGTCAAAAATTTGGGTCGCCTGAGTTGCCGACAATGCGTTAACTTGGAGTACTCGGCAATCTTTATTTTCCACAATCGCTCCGCCATTATAAGAAATTACGTATTCGTCCGGTTGATTGCGCAATCCCAATTGCTCTAGTAATGGCTGAACTGATTGAAATCCACGTCCCGTGTTAGGCACAAATTTTACTCCTAATGCAGTAGCTTTTTTGATTGCTTGAATATTAACCTCTGAAACGCCAGTGGGGCCCACTAACGTTTCGTCTAAATCACTAACGACTAATTTTATCATAGTTTATCCTTCAATCCATTCGTTTACTTTAGACACATAGGCATCTAAATAATATTATTTTTGGTTTTGTAGTGCCGCCTTGTCAGCTAATTTTAGTCGGCAGTTCTAAGTTAGCTGAGTTGTTTGAGTTTGGCTCTTGAATGCTTAGCCTAAACGGGCTCCTGAACTCAATCTCTTCCGGCTAACAGAATTGCGTAATCAATCGCCAAGAGCGCGATTAATCACGCAATTCTGTTAGTCCTCAAAGATTACCCGGGTTCACTCGCCCTCTCCATCATATCCCACCTTGGTAACGCTTTTCAAACCTTTCTTTAATGGTCGACGGGGTTTATTTTTTACCCGGATCAAAACCAGCAAGCAGTTTTTTTATCAAAATTCAAGGTTGTTTTGCCCCGAAATTCTTTATACAATATGTTGTGGCTATTTGGAAATTTAGGAATATTTAGTACTAGATTTCGACGGCAAAAAACAAAAAGAGGGGCATTTTATGGTGATAATTACAGCAGGAATGATCGGCGTTGGTAAGACTACTTTGACGGGAAAAATTGCTGAATATTACGGGACACAGGCTTTTTATGAACCGGTTGGCGATAATCCAGTTTTACCGCTCTATTATTCAGATCCAAAAAGTTACGGATTTCTACTCCAAATTTACTTTTTGAACAAACGTTTTCAAATGATTAAGAAGGCGTTAGCTGATGACAATAACGTCTTGGATCGCTCAATTTACGAAGACGCCTTGTTTACTCGCGAAAATAACAAGGAAGGTAACATTACCGACACTGAATTCGAAGTCTACATGAACCTTCTTGATAACATGATGAACGAGTTGCAAGAGCTCCCTAAAAAGGCACCCGATTTAATGGTCTACGCAGAAACCGACTTTGACACCATCCTCTACCGGATTCGTAAGCGTGGTCGTGACTACGAACAATTCGACAATAATCCGGAATTAGAGTCTTACTACTACAAAATGTGGTCAGCTTATAAAGAATGGTATGAAGAATACGATGTAAGTCCTAAGATGAAGATTGATTTACAAAAATATGATTTATCAAACGAAGACAACACCAAAATTATTCTCAGTCAAATCGACCGTAAGCTAAAAGAAATCCGGGTTGAGGAACCTGTTCATAAGGCAATTTAACCTTTAGTTTTGGATTCGGTTATGAAAATCAAAAAGAGTTCTCAGAAATGAGAACTCTTTTTTTGTATTAATCACTAAAATTTTTGACAGCTGCCAAACCTTTTTACACAAAACCATCATGCTTTAGTTTTTGCCTGGGTTAACTGGCTTATCCACTTTCTGACCAATTTCCATCTTATCGCTGTATCCCCAAACATAAGTAAGTACAAAACCAACGACGGTTGATACTACCGAAGAGATTAGGAAGATGTAAAAACTACTTAAGTCTCCAGGGTTAGTTGGATTGAAGAAAGAAGCAAATCCTATCCAAGAACCCGCAAAGCCAAACATGTTTCCATGTAACAATCCGGTTATAAATCCTCCAAAAGCTGAACCAATTAAACCGGAGATAAAGACCCGACGGTAGCGCAAGTTAACTCCGTAAATTGCAGGCTCGGTAACTCCACAGAAGGCTGAAATTGCCGCTGCAAATGATAAACTTTTTAAATTAGCCTTTTTACTTTTAATGGCAACTGCAAGGGTAGCCGCCCCTTGTGAAATCATTGTCTGGCAAATAATAGCATTAAGATAACTATGACCAGCCGTTGCAATGTCATTAATTACTAATGGCTGAATTCCCCAATGTAAACCGAAGATTACTAATACTTGGTGGAACGATCCAATTAAAATTCCAGATACCCATCCACTACGTACGAGCGCCCAAGAAACTAACTTCGCAAGTCCATCCGACATTCCAATAATTACTGGTCCCGTAATGTAAATGGTAATTGCACTTACTACCAGAATAGTAATAAAGGGCACAAAAATCATGGTAAGGTAATTTGGCAGATGTTTTTTCAGCCAATTTTCTATCTTAAAAGCTAACCACGTTGCTAAAATCATTGGAAAAATTGAGTACGAATACTGCACCATTTGAAAATTGAAACTACCCAGCATACCTAACGACTTGCCTGCTAGGGGCGTCAAAGTAGGATGAACCAAAACTCCGCCAATCACAGCAGCAATAATTGGATCTCCCCCAATTCGTTTAGCCGCCGCAAAACCGACCATAATTGGTAGGAAGAAAAATACCGAATCTCCAATTGAATTTAGAATAATGTAAGCAGTGCTCTTGGGAGTTAAAATTTCACCTAATTGAGGCATCGTTAAAACTGATAACAACCCCTTGAGAATCCCTGCTGCCGCCAACGACCAAATAATGGGACTCATTGAACCGGTAATGACTCCAATAAGCTCGTCAAATCCATCTTTTAATTTTTCTAATAAATTGCGGTTATCCGGGCCAACCGGTTTATTGGCAGTAGTATCGGGTCTATCTTCCCCGCCATATTCCTCACCTAATTGATCAATTACCGCGTCATAAACTTCTACGACGTCAGGACCAATCACTACTTGATACTGGCCTTGAGCACGCATGATATCAATTACGTTTTCGTCCCTGCGAATTTGGTCATCATCTGGTTGATTGATATCTTTTAAATAAAAACGAACCCGGGAGATACAATGAATTACGCTTTTTATGTTATCAGGTCCTCCCACTGCCGCAATCACCGTTTCAGCAGTTTTAGCAAAACGATCGTTCTTAGTTTTAGAGTCCCTTTGCTCGCCTCCAGTTGCTTTCAACAAAGCGGTTGCCACTACCGCCCCCGCGTCAATCGTCTTGTTAACGATTTCAATTTTTTCTAACACTTCATTACTATTCGTAATCACCACAATCACGGTCGTTTGTTTACCTTCATTACGAACGTCATTTAGTTCCCAAGTCCCCATTTCACTGCCAGCTTCGACTTCATCGCCGACTCTAACATTAAGGTGATAAGGGGTTCCTTTTAGTTCTACAGTGTCAATTCCTAAATGAACTAAAACCTCGACGCCGTTTTTTGTTTTTATTCCAATAGCATGCTTTGTTTCCGCTACCATAGTAATCGTTCCTTTTACTGGAGCGACAATCTGCTTATCTACGGGATCCATTCCAAAACCTTCACCCATCATTTTCTGTGCAAACACAGAATCTGGAACTTGATTAAGTGGAATTACTTTTCCCTTTACCGGGGCGACAATTTTAAGTTTATTTTCTGCTTTTTTCATATTTTTTCTCCCATAAACTCCTTAAATAAATTCAAATGTAACCGTTTACTGATTTTGAATGTGTTTTTATCATAATCTTGTATATACATGTTGTCAATATAAAATTATAACTCCCCACATCAAAGAACAGTACGCGATTAATTAAAATAAACGCTTGTATATACTAGAATAGTTGTGATAAGATGTAAGCGTTTCTAAGGAGGAGGGCATACTTGTATGGAAAGTAAGTACGACTTAATTGAACAAGATCTTGCTAATAAAATTATTCACGGAATCTATCCCGTAAACACCTACTTGCCTAGTGAAAATGAACTTTGTGAGCTATATGGCACTTCACGGGAAACTGTCCGCAAAGCCCTAGCTATGTTACTTGAATTAGGTTACATTCAAAAAATCAAGGGCAAAGGTTCAATCGTTTTAGATGTTTCTAGATTTGTTTTTCCAGTATCAGGCATCAAATCTTTTAAAGAGCTTAATCAATCTCAAGATATGCATTCGAGAACTAAGTTAATTACATTGGAGCCTCGGTTAGTTCCTAACAAAACTTTTAATTTAGACAACGATGACCAATTAAATGCAACTTACATTGAAAGACTGCGAACGGTCAATGATGAACCAATTATTATCGATATTGATTATATTTTATCTGCAGTAGTTGCAAACATCCCTGAAAGAGCCGCAAAAAATTCTTTGTATGAATATTTTGAAGATGAACTCGGACTTGATATCAGTTACGCAACTAAAACTATCACGGTTGAGAAACCAACCGAACATCAGCGTCAGTTATTAAAACTTCCGGCTAATAAAGACGTGGTCGTTATCCGTAGTATGACTTATTTAAGCGATACTACCCTTTTTCAATTTACCGAATCAATTCATCGAGCTGACAAATTTAGTTTTGTCGACTTTGCTAGAAGACAAAAAATGAAAGGACATTAACCCATGAACTTTAAAGATAAAGTGATTTATCAGATTTACCCTAAATCTTTTTATGATTCTAATAATGACGGAATTGGTGATTTACGGGGAATTATCAAGAAAATCCCCTACCTTACCAAACTGCACGTTGACATGATTTGGTTCAACCCATTTTTCGTTTCGCCGCAATACGATAATGGATACGATATCGCCAATTACTACCAAATTGATCCCGTATTTGGAACCATGGATGATTTTGAAGAACTTGTCCAAAAACTAAAAGCTCAACACATTGAAGTTATGCTCGACATGGTTTTAAATCACGTTTCGACCGACCACGAATGGTTTCAAAAAGCATTAGCTGGCAATCAACGTTACCAAAACTATTTTTACATTCGTAAAGTCAAGGCTGATGGCAGCGTTCCGAACAATTGGACTTCTAAATTTGGTGGGACGGCTTGGGCCAAATTTGGTAATACTGACAATTATTACCTACATTTATATGATAAACATCAGGCTGATTTAAATTGGCATAATCCTGAAGTTCGAAAAGAGCTTTTTAAGGTCATTAATTTTTGGCATGACAAGGGCGTTAAGGGATTCCGCTTTGATGTAATTAACGTTACCGGTAAAGATACCGTTTTAAGGGACGCTCCTGCCGGCGTAGAATCCAAATTTATGTATACCGACACTCCCATTGTTCAAGATTATCTTAAAGAAATGAACCAAGCAGCCCTTCAAGATCCAGAGATAATTACTGTCGGTGAGTTTTCTTCTGCTTCAGTTACAAACGGAGTCAAATATACTCGGCCAGATGAACACGAACTTACCATGGCCTTTACTTTTCACCATTTAAAAGTAGATTATGATCACGGACAAAAATGGACTAAAATTCCCTTTGACTTTGCTGCACTAAAGCAAACTTTGAACGAGTGGCAAGTGGGCATGAACAAGGGCAACGGTTGGAACGCTCTCTTCTGGAATAATCACGACCAACCTTGGGCTCTCAATCGTTTTGGCGACCCCGTCCACTATCGCGAAAAGTCGGCTGAAATGCTCGCAACTACCATCCATTTATTACGAGGGACCCCTTACATCTACCAAGGTGAAGAAATTGGCATGAGCGATCCTAATTACCAATCGATTGATGACTATGTTGATGTTGAAGCACTAAATGCCTACCATACATTACTAAAAAGTGGCCATTCCCCTCAGGATGCTCTTGCAATTGTTAAATCTAAAGCTCGCGATAATAGTCGGGTTCCAATGCATTGGGATAATACTAAATACGCAGGATTTTCTAAAGTGAAACCATGGTTAAAACCCACAAATCAACAAAATATCAACGTTGATGACGAACTACGACACGGTGAAATTTTTAACTACTATCAAAAATTAATTAACTTGCGTAAGCAATTCAAAATAATTTCTGAAGGTGATTACCAACCTTTTGAACTCGCACATCCGACTGTGTTCGCTTACCTTCGAACTTACCAATCCCAAAGATTGTTAGTATTAAATAATTTTTACGGAAAAGTGGCCACAATTTCCATACCTGAAAAGTTTACGTCGCCAGACGCAAACATCTTAATAAATAACTATTCCACTCCCGAAAGAGTTTCTAACAGTCTACGACTAGAGCCATATCAATCATTGGCCATTCTCGTTTAAAGATAAAAAAACTTCGTGTGTAAACACAATTTTGCACATGAAGTCTTTTTTGTATTCAAAGCAGTCTTTAACAAATACTAATCTCTAATTAAGCATTGCCCTATTTGATTTTTGTAGATAACCAACTCCAGTAAATTTGTTACTAATATTTAGGTAATATAAGTTTTTTATACATCGCCTTAATTTTTAAATTAATACCTTAAATCTTTGTCCTCACTCAATTGTAAACGCTACCAAATATGATTATAATTTAGTTGTACTAAAATCAAAGGAGTAATCACCATGTCTAACCCACGCACCCGCTGGTACACTACCGTTAGCATAGTCGTTATGTTTCTGTTTTCCCTCACCGCCACTTCGGCCAAGGCCCAAGCCAACCCCGCCGATCTAGACGGTCAATCTGCCACCACCATTGCCAAACAACTCAAAAATCACCAATACGATGAGCAAGCGTTAATGCAGTATACATATCAAAAAATTAACCAGCAAAATCCCAGTCTCAACAACGTCATTTACCAAAATCCTTCCGACGCACTAAAACAACTGCAGTCCCTACAAAAAACTGATCGGCAACAGCCTTTTTACGGCGTCCCGCTTTTAATCAAGGGGCTGGGACAAGCATATCAAGGCTACCCCAACACCGATGGACTGCCTTTCTTAAAAAAGGAAACTTATCCCACTACCAAAGTATTCGTCAAAAAATTACAAAAAATGGGTTTCGTAATCCTTGGAGAAACCAACTATCCAGAAATGGGCTTAATTAACATCACCAATTCTAATTTAAACGGGGTCGCCCACAACCCGTGGAATTTACTATTTAATACCGGTGGTTCTTCCGGTGGTGCAACGGCAAGCGTAGCCGCTAACGAAGTTCCGATTGCGACTGGAAACGATGCCGGTGGCTCTCTACGAATTCCAGCTTCCTGGTCGGGTGTAATTGGTTTGAAACCCACTCAAGGATTGATCGTTGGTGACTCAACCACTCCTTCGGTCGTTAACTTCGCGGACACTCGGGATATCACTGATACCCAAACCCTTTTAAAGGGACTCACGAACCCCAAACAAGCCCAAATGTTACAAAAAGTTCCTAAGAATTTGAAAGATTTAACAATTGCCTACTCACTAAAATCTCCGGTAGGAACTCCGGTTAGTCAAGACGCTATCAATGCGGTACAACAATCGGTCAGCTTTTTACGGCAACAAGGATTTAAAGTCGTCCAAAAAGATAGTCCGGTTGACGGAGTAAAAATGATGCAGACCTACTATTTAGGCGCACTTGAAGACGGAGCCAACGCCAGTGAAAAATTAGGCCGACCACTGACTAGCCAAGACGTTAAGGATAAGCTCGTCAGTCCCATGACTTACGCCCTTTACGAAGCAAGCCAGAAAGCTCCTAAGTCCACCACCAATACTTTCATGAAGGAATTAGCTCTCGTTCATCGCCAAATGACCGCGTTCCACAAACAGTATCCAATTTACTTAACTCCGACAACGGCCACCACTGCACCACTGAATAGCGATCCAGCTTACCTTCCTAAGTACGTTGATCAAATGATGAATATTAAGGATCTGCCTTTCCAGCAACAAATGCAATTGATTTACGATTCCTGGCTCCATGGCTTAACTAAGACGCCGTTTACTCAATTAGCTAACCTTGCTGGGGAACCCGCACTCAGTTTGCCAACCTACGTGAGCCCGTCCGGTTTACCATTAGGTGTGCAGTTACAAGGCAGCCAAGGCAGTGATGCCACGTTGCTTGCAATTGGCAAGATTTTTGAAAAGGAACATCAATTTAAATTCTTAAACGCTAACTACCCAACTAGTGATGCGTCATCACAGCAAACCACCACTACTAAATCTTCCAATGCTAACTCACTGAAGCAGCTACCTCAAACCGATGAGACCTCAGTAGATTGGCCAATCTACGTGGGGCTGATTCTATTAGGGAGTGGGATTATGGTTGGTTACCGGATTTATCGTCCCCGTCGTTAAGTTGATTTTTAAAATTAAATGCAGAATCAATGTTCAAACTAATGCTTATGAATCAAGTGCTATCGCCCATAGCGCTTGATTTTTTATTTGCTATTTTTAGCTTTGATTTTGTCTAGCTCTTGTTTTGTCTTAGCCCTTGTTTCTTTGAATTGTTCGTCCCATATTTCCAGCAGTAGACTTTCGCCAACAATTATTATGATTAGAAATCCCCAAATATCTTTGGTACCAGCTGAAGTTAGATATTGATAAAACATAAATAATGCAAAAGCTATTGGTAAGATAGCCCCTAAATACTTTCTTTTAATATTTCTGCTTAAAATATACTGTGCAGCTACTATAAGCAACGGGATAATAACATCTAATGAATCTGAATTCATTTTTTTAATTCCTCTTCTCTTAACGCTAATATTTTTTCTGCAGCCTGTAATGATATTTCATCTTCAATAACTAAATTCATTATTTGTTCTTTGAAGCCTTTTTTATTCTCATTATCATCAAGTCTTTTTATCTTTTTTATTAACTGATCCGTTTTGGTTCGAATCGTTGGATACGAAACGTCGTAATAACGCGCCATTTTCTTTAATGAACCGGAACTTAAAATAAAAACTTTGATAAAAGCCAATTCTTCGTCACTTAAATTGCTAATCCATTTTTCCATAAAGCACGCCCCCTTTCACGACCATTTTAATCTCTATTTTAAAAAAGTTCAAATTTAGTTTAATAAAATTTAGTTTTAAATAAATAAAGTTAAACATCATATTGATTTTGGTTAATTAATTGCACTTTCCCTGGCTGCTTTAGTCTACTTAGCAATTAATCAAGATTTAATTTCTTACCAAAAAAACCACTTCAAGCAGGGTAAAAAAGCTACTTCCTAACTAATAAGATGCTGCAGGCTAGCATTTTACCGAAAAGGTTCTTATTTTTGACATACTAAAAAGCAGCGGCGGAAAATCGCTTTTCCATCCCCTGCTTTAATAATTTACTTAATTATTTTTTACAATGACCACGTCTGGTGCAGCATTTTCCACTACGTAGCTAGCAGTAGAACCCAAGATTACTTGAGCAACCGTGCCCATCCCCGTAGCACCTAACACAATCAAATCAACGTCATATTCTTTAGGTAGCGTGTAACTTAACATTGATTTAGGACTCCCCTGTTTAAAGACCACTTCAATGTCTTCTGCAGGCAACCCCTGTTGTTGGGCATCTTGCTTTAATTTTTCGAGGGTGGTTTTCCATTGATCTAACGTATCTTGTAAATCAATTCCTGTTTCAATAACGCCAAAGCCTAATGAAACACTTGCGGTGTTAGCAGGTTGCTTTTTCATCACACTTGCAATAATCAGTTTTGCATGGTTTGACTTAGCAATCTCCACCGCTCGATTAAATGCAGCCATTGATTCTGGAGAGCCATCGTAGCCGAATAAAATTTTCTTATAATCCATAATACACACCAACCTTTCAAAGTCTATTATACCAATTTAGCGCTTTCAGCATAGTTTTTTATTTGAGTTTTCCCGAATTATTTATTAAAGACTTTGCGTTATACTAAAACCACGAGGTGATCAAAATGCTTAAAATCAATCGACAAACTTTAAAAAGCCACTGGCCTGTGCGCCAAAAACAGAGCCATAAGGGCACTTATGGTCATTTATTATTAATTGCTGGAAACGCACAATACGGCGGGGCAGGAATTTTAGCCGCCTCCGCTGCCATTTACGCTGGGGGCGGTTTAGTAACCTTAGCAACCGCTAAAAATAATTTTACCGCGGTCCGCGCAACTTTAGCAGAAATCATGTTGATCGATTTTACCGACTTTGATCAACTTAGCCAATCCTTAGCAAACGCAACTGGTGTCGTGATTGGTCCTGGTTTGGGCACTGATTCTACTAGTCTGGCCGTCCTTAATTTTACCATGGCCCATATTGCCGAAGGAGTACCGTTAATAATTGACGGATCAGCAATCGATTTAGTAGCCCAACACGATTTGCGAGTTTCCCACCACCCGACAATTTACACGCCTCACCAAATGGAATGGCAACGCCTATCGGGAATTAAAATCGCGGACCAGTCGGTGGAGCGAAATCAAGCCGTGGTAGATCAATTAAACGCCACCGTCGTTTTAAAGCATTACCATACCGAAATTTACGCACCCGCCGCGCCGGTTGCCCAAATAATGGCTGGTAACCCCGGGATGGCAACTGGGGGCTCGGGCGATTCCTTAACCGGTATTTTACTTGCCTTAATTGCTCAAGCTAACTCGGTAAATGAAGGGGTTCGCTTGGGAACTTTCTTGCATAGTTATACGGCGGACCTCATTTACGAACATGAAGCAGTCGTGCTACCCCATCGGTTAATTCGCCGGCTACCTGCCGTTTTAAAACAGCTAAGCCAACCATAAGTTTTGCTAAATAAAAATACCAGTGGTCAGGAATCTCTAAGCGCACTTTCCAACAATTTTCTCAATTAGTTGGTTTTGCGTTTCGTACCTAACCACTGGTATTTTATTATTCTGTTTTTAATTTTTCAATTTCTTCATCGCTTAGTTCCCGATAGGTTCCCGGTAGCAAGCCTTCTTCTAACTGTAGCGGTCCAAAACTAATTCGTTTTAGGCTGACAACCCGTTCGCCAAGACTGCCAAACATCCGCCGCACCTGATGATACTTACCTTCCTTCAAGGTCACGTGAACGAGGGTTTGTTCATCCAGCGCGGAATAATTCAGGATGGTCAAGTCGGCCGGCTTTAATTGGGTACCGTCTTTCAAAACAATTCCGTCGGCAAACTGCTTAACTGCCGGATCGGTAATTTGGCCGGTCACCACGGCTTCGTACGTCTTTTGAACGTGCCGTTCGGGCGCTAACAGTTGGTGGGCTAAGGGGCCGTTGTTGGTAATCAATAATAACCCTTCGGTATCCTTATCAAGGCGGCCTACTGGGAAGAGATCCTTCCGAAAATCAACTTTATTAAATAAATCCATCACCGTCTTTTGCTTGCGGTCTTCCGTAGCGGTTACCACGCCAAGGGGTTTATTCATCATAAAGTAGAAGTACTGCTGATAAGTAATCACCTGTTCTCCCAAACGAACTTGGTCAACCGCGGGGTCAACCTTCACCCGCCCAGATTTGGCCACCACGTCATTAACAAAAACGGTCTTTTCCTTAATTAATTTCCGAATCTGACTTCGAGTACCTACATTCATATCGTGCAAAAACTTATCAACTCGCACAGGATCCCCCCTACTTAATTTTAAGCATTCTTCGTAAGCCCGCAGCACGTCCGCCGATAATTTCATCAGCTAAGCGACTTTTAAGGACACAGACTACGTAAAAGAGCCCGCCTAACGTAGCAGCCACTAAAATCACGATCAGTGCTTGAACCTTATTAGCCGGATTCATCACTAGATACAACCCGTTGGTCACTACAAACGCAATGAAAAAGGTTCCAAAAGAATAAGTAATAATTTTCCCGATAAAGCCATTGATCTTATCATAATCTAACCCGTATTCACGGTTAATATGGCGTAAGATTAACCAGTTAACTACGGCAAATCCAATTGCGGTCGAAATTAGCGAACCCACTGCCGAGAAAATGGCTACCATCGGAAATTGGAAAATAAATTTAACGATCATCCCCACCACAAAATACTTCACAGCTAGGACGTTTTCGCCAATCCCTTGCATCACGGCAGAAATTACCGTAAACAAGCCCAAGACGATTGCCACGTAGGAGTTGAACTGCAAAATTGCGGTACCCACGTCGCTGAGATGGTAAAACAAAGTGTAGGCCGGTTGGGCAACTGCTGCCATCCCTAAGGCGGACGGAATCATCAAAAAGGCAAATAGTAAAATTGAGTCCGCCACTTGTCGGCTAATTTCCGCCCGGTCCCCCCGGGTCTTGGCTTCCGATAAAATCGGCACTGACGTAACCGCTAGTGCAGATGCCAACGAAATTACAATCATTACTAATTTGTTAGCGTTAAAGGCGAAAATCGCAAACATGTTATTTAAAACGGTGGCCGAATAATCACTGACCGACCGCATAATCCGAAAGAAAGTGTATTGGTCAATCAACTGAAAAATTGTGATTGCTGAACCAATAATAATAAACGGAACTGCTTGCGCGATAATTTCTTTGTATAAACTAGTTGTCGATATCGCCAGGCCGTTCACACTATGTTGGGATAAATACCTTAGCCGCCTGCGATACTTAACAAAGTACCCAATCAACACCAGCAAACCGCCTAAGGCACCAATAAAGGCGGCAAACGTGGATTGGGCCACTCCATAAACCCAGTCACCATGGTTTTTGTACATAATTAAGTACGCAGTTACCAACATATAGGCCACCCGCGCTAGTTGCTCAATAAATTGAGAAACTGCCGACGGCCCCATTTCTTGGTATCCCTGGAAAAATCCCCGGGTTAAACTCATCGTGGGAATTACCAAAACGGCCCAAGCTAAGGCGTGGAGCACGGTAGTTACGTTTGGATCCCCGTCGTTTAAAAAGGGTGCTCCAAAGAACAAAATTGCCGCACAAACAACCCCCGTTCCTACCGATAGTAGTAACCCCCGCTTATACAAACGCTGACCTAACGCAAACTCGTTAATGGCGTTATAGTGGGCGACCTGTTTGGAAATTGCGGATGGGATTCCGGCAATTGCCGCGATCAAAAAGAAGCTATAGATATTATAGCCCTTGGTATACAGGGCGTTTGCTTGATCACTATAAACTCCAAACCAAATTACCCACGGGATAATATAAATCGCACCTAAAATTCGCGAAAAAATACTGCCCGCTGTCATCCAAGCCGACCCTTCCAGCATCTTAGCTTTGGAAGAAGAATTACCACTATTCTCCCTTAACGGTTGCGAGCCTAAATATTGTGATTCCGCGGTATCAAATTCAGATGGTTTATCCATTTTAAAACCTACTTTCACTAGTCAATCTACATTATTTTAATACACTTAGCGACCCCCGACAATTAAATTTCAAAGACAATTACCTTTTGAATAGGAATCCAAATTGATCATAGAATTGAAAATTATTTTTTCTTTAACCGTCAGACTTTTTAAAAAGACTTTTCAACTAAAAAGGGGTTAGAATCCACCCTGAATTCTAACCCCTAATTTAGTTTTTAACTACGTCGCGAATATAGCTTCGTTTCACACTAAACTTTATTTTACAACGATGTTAACGATCTTATTCGGGATGACGATCACCTTTTTGATGTCTTTTTCCGCAGTCCATTGTTGGATGCGTTCATCCGCTAAAGCAATTTTTTCTAATTCAGCTTGGTCAAGGTCCTTTTCAACCTCTACCTTACTCCGTACTTTTCCGTTAACTTGTAGAATCACTTGCACGGTGTCCTGCACTAACTTACTTTCATCATAAGTTGGCCATGCTTCGTAAGTGATGGTTTCTTCATGACCCATGATTTGCCAAATTTCTTCGGCAACGTGTGGAACGATTGGCGAGAGTAACTTCACAAGGCCTTCCATGTATACCATTGGTAATGCGTCCGCCTTGTACGCTTCGTTAACAAAGACCATCATTTGCGAAATGGCAGTGTTAAAGCGCATGTTTTCGTAGTCTTCCGTAACCTTCTTAACCGTTTGGTTGTAAATCAAGTCTAACTTGTGGTCGTTAATCATCGTGATCCGGTCTCGCAAATGATTATTGTCGTCAATCATTAGCCGCCAAACCCGCTCGATCCACTTCCGACTACCATTCAGGCCTTCTTCACTCCAAGCCACGGATTCGGTCAACGGACCCATGAACATTTCGTAGAGCCGGAGAGTATCTGCGCCAAACCGTTCTACGATGTCATCCGGGTTAACCACGTTACCTTTGGACTTAGACATTTTTTCATGGTTACTTCCCAAGATCATCCCTTGGTTGACTAGCTTTTGGAACGGTTCCTTAGTTGGCACTACTCCAAGATCATAAAGAACCTTATGCCAGAACCGAGCGTATAGCAAGTGAAGCACCGCGTGTTCTGCACCACCAACGTACAAGTCTACCGGTAACCATTCCTTGAGTAAATCTTCGTCGGCAATCTTGTTTTGGTTCTTAGGATCCACGTAGCGTAAGAAGTACCAGGAACTGCCTGCCCATTGTGGCATGGTGTTGGTTTCCCGCCGGCCTTTCCGTCCATTTTCGTCAACCACGTTCAACCAATCCTCTAAGTTAGCGAGTGGACTTTCACCCGTACCAGAAGGTTTGATATTGTCCGTAGCAGGTAACCGTAACGGAAGTTCATCTTCAGGAACCAGCGTAGTTTCGCCGTCTTCCCAATGAATTACCGGAATTGGTTCGCCCCAGTAGCGTTGGCGAGAGAAGACCCAGTCGCGCAACCGGTAGTTAACCTTTTTATGACCAGCTCCGTGTTCTTCTAACCAATCCAACATTTTATCAATAGCTTCTTGCTTGTTTAAACCATCTAAGAAACCAGAATTAATGTGTGGGCCATCGCCGGTATAAGCTTCTTCATCAAGGTTACCGCCGCCGATAACTGGCACAATGTCAATCTTGAACTTTCTAGCGAATTCGTAATCACGAGGATCATGAGCTGGAACCGCCATCACCGCTCCGGTACCGTATGAAGCCAATACGTAATCCGCAATCCAAATTGGAATTTTCTTGCCGTTAACGGGGTTAACTGCGTAACTACCAGTGAAGACTCCGGTCTTGTCCTTATTCAAATCGGTCCGTTCCAAGTCTGACTTAGTCGCGACCGCTTGCTTGTATTCTTCAACCGCTGCCTTGCTTTCAAGGGTGGTCAATTGGTCAACTAGCGGGTGTTCTGGCGAAATAACTAAGTACGTTGCCCCATACAAAGTGTCAGCACGGGTGGTAAAGATTTCGATCTTTTGGTCACTGTCTTCCACATCAAAGAAGACGCTGGCCCCAATCGAACGACCAATCCAATTCTTTTGCATTTCCTTAATGCTGTCAGGCCAATCTACTAAATCTAAGTCATCGATCAACCGGTCTGCGTAAGCAGTGATTTTTAAGATCCATTGTTTCATTGGCTTCCGGTAAACTGGGAACCCACCGCGTTCAGTCTTTCCGTTCACCACTTCTTCGTTAGCCACAACCGTACCACCCATTAAGTCGGGCGCCCAGTTAACCAACGTTTCTTTTTCGTAAGCCAACCCTTTTTTGTAGAGTTGTTCAAAAATCCATTGGGTCCACTTGTAATATTCGGGATCGGTCGTGTTAACTTCCCGTGACCAATCGTATGAAAAACCTAGGGACTGGATTTGACGTTTAAAGTTCTTAATATTGTGCGCAGTAAAGTCCTTCGGGTTGTTCCCCGTCTTCATTGCGTATTGTTCGGCAGGTAATCCAAAGGCATCCCACCCCATTGGATGTAATACCTTGTATCCTTGCATCCGCTTCATCCGGGACATAATATCTGTAGCAGTATAGCCTTCAGGATGGCCCACGTGCAGTCCTTGCCCAGATGGGTATGGGAACATATCTAAAGCATAGTACTTCGGCTTTTGTTCACTTTCAACCGTTTTAAAAGTCTCGTGTTTTTGCCAATAGCGTTGCCACTTAGGTTCAATTTCTTTATGATTGTAAGCCATATTTTCCTCCATTAATTATTTACTGGTTGCTTCCGGATTAATTTAACCGTGCTTGGTAGCCATTGCTAGATGAATTGGCGAATTTTTTAAAATAAAAAAGCCTAAAGACTCTCAAAAAGAATCTTTAGGACGAAAATTTCCGCGGTACCACCTAGTTTTGCTAACGCACACTCAAATCCATAACGCGGAACACGCCATCCCCTACTTAAAATTCAAGGACAGATTTACAAAGACGAGTTCACTAAAAGGTACTCCGGATTCACACCAACCATCCGTTCTCTGACAGTAATCTTTTAGTTACTACTTCTTTAACCAGTAATATTTAGATAGCATTATCATACCAGTAACCACCAACGATTACAACTAGATATGGTAAAATTAATCTTAATTGTTAAAGGAGAATGAAATGCGATTTAAAAAGTTTGGTTGGTTAATTTTAAACTGGTTACCCCTGCTAGGCCTGCTGACCTTAGTTATCTCGGTCAGCAACCGTTGGAATTGGGTACATACATACGACCGTTATCTACAAAAAATCATTCACGGCTGGCAAAGTCCGGGGCTAACCCCGCTGGTCAAAGTTTATACCCAATTGGGGAACGCAAAACCCTTCATTTTTATCAGCATCGTGATCTTAGGAATGCTGCTGTGGCGGGGATTCGACCGCTTAGCCGCCTTCTTCCTTGCAAACGTGGTGCTCGGCAACGCGATCAACCACCTGATTAAACTTTGGATTCAGCGTCCCCGCCCACATTTTCGTTTAATCACGATTGGGGGGTACAGTTTTCCCAGCGGGCATTCAGTGGCGGCAATGCTGCTATTTGGCAGTTTAATTTTCCTCACTACCCAAACGGTCCGCTCCCCTAAATGGCGGATTAGCTGGATCTTAACTTGCATAATTCTGATGCTCCTTCTGGGATTATCACGCGTCTACCTAAACGTCCATTATCCCAGCGACGTTACGGCTGGACTACTACTGGGTTTGGTAATCTTGCAAACCACCCACTGGATATTTTATCGAAAGAAGGAATCCCAACATGCTTGATAACGCAATGCAGTACAGCCACCGGTTGTTGGCAGAGGTAGTACAACCTGGTGACCACGTTGTTGACGCAACCATGGGCAACGGTCACGACACCCTTTTCTTGGCCAATTTAGTACAATCACAAGGACGAGTGTTCAGTTTTGACATCCAAGCAGCGGCCCTATCCGCGACGGAAGCACGGATAGAAAAGCAGTTGCCTGATCACCAACACGTGCAACTAATCCAGGACAGTCACGACCAATTGGCACAATACGTGGATACTCCGATTTCCGGTGCCGTTTTTAACCTCGGCTACCTGCCTGGTGGTGACAAGCAAATCATCACCCATTCGGCGTCTACCATTGCGGCAGTACAACAATGCCTGCGACTATTAAAGGTTGGCGGTCGGGTCGTTCTAGTTTGTTATTACGGCCATCCCGGAGGTGCCGCTGAATTAGCTAAATTGCTTGAGTTTACTGCAAATTTAGATCAACACCAATTTACCTGTTTACGCTACGAATTCATTAATCAAGTCCATCAACCGCCAATCCTATTGGCAATTGAACGTCGAAAATAATTCTTTATATAAAAATGGGAAAGTATCCCTTCTGCAACTTAATATCGTTGCTAGAAGTGGAGTACTTTCCCATTTTTGTTATTTATTTTTTTGCGTACGCGGCCGACTAAACGCATTAATTACGATTGCAACAATAATCAAAATGAAACCGCAAATGTAGATATTGTGTAACGCGCTGTATAAAATGTCGCGCAACGTCGGTAATAAATCAGCCGGTAGCTGTTTAGCAGTTTGTGGATTAATTACCTGATTCATCATCGTCATGTTAATCCGAGGATGGTGGGCAATGCCCATGTTGATCGTGCCGTTCATAATGATGCCAAATACGGACATCATGATGGTCTGACCCAACGTTTTTGCCAAGGTATTAAACGAGGTCGCCACCCCGATTCGATCCTTCGAAACTAGTTGCTGGGAGATTACCAAAGTCGATGTAATCGTAATCCCAAACCCTACTCCTAAAATGGCTGCGATAAAGAAGAAGGCAACGAACGGTGTCGAAGCAGGGATTACTGCTAATAAGAAGCTTCCGATTGCTAAGATAGTTAAGCTGATTCGCAAAATTTGGTTAGCCTTTAGTTTAACTAGCATCTTGCCAGCTAAAAAGGAACCAAAGATCCATAACACGGAGCTAGGCGTTACCGCAAATCCAGCTAACGAAGCGGGTAATCCCAAAATTCCCTGCGTCCAAGTTGGTAAATAGACTTCAAATCCGATCAACAATCCCGATACTAGCATGGTCGCAACGTTTTGAATAACAAACGTCCGGTCGTTGAACAAGTCGAGGAAAATAATCGGATCTTCCGCACGTCGTTCCTGCCGAATAAAGAGCGCGCCGGCCACCACGAAGATGATAAATGACAATCCCAAAATTAATTTAGAAGCGGTGCTTTCTCCTAACAACTGGAAGCCGTACATTAAGCCCAATAGTGACAACATTAGCCATACGCTGCCCCAATAGTCGATCTTTTTGCGGTGAACGCTAACTTCTTCTTTCAGGTAAAGCTGGATTAGGATAATTGTAATAATCCCAATTGGCACGTTAATAAAGAAAATCCAGTGCCAACTAAGGTTATCAACGATAAAGCCCCCTAATAGCGGAGCAATGATTGAGGCAATTCCCCAAGCAGAACCGTTAAGTCCCATTACCTTCGCGCGCTTTTCCAAAGAATAAATATCCGCGATAATCGTGTTGGAAACTGGCATGATTGAACCAGCTCCAATTCCCTGTAAAGCACGCCAAATAATTAACGTAGTCATCGAGTGAGCTAACCCACTTAACATTGAACCGATTAAAAAAATGATAATCCCAATTATAAAAACGCGTTTGCGTCCAAAAATATCAGATAATTTCCCGTAGATGGGGGTAAAAATTGCGTTCGTCAATAAGAAGATTGAAATTACCCAATTCATCAAATTAACTCCGTGCAAGTCCCCCACAATGGTTGGCATCGCGGTTGAAACGATCGTTCCTTCAATTGCCGACATAAAGGTGGCAACAAAAATCGCAACCGTGACCAACGCAACATTTGTTTGCTTTTTCTTCATCATAACCTCACGTTTAAAATGTTCATTTTTATTTATAGTAATAATATAAAACAAGGCTGGGAAAAATTCCCAGCCTCTCCACAAATTTTTGTGCATCCTTTTAAACGATTACTTTAAAGAAACGCCATTTTAAAGTCCGTGATGCACCGGGTTTTTTCCCGTTTAAATTATTGATTTATTTTTGGAAAAATGCTTTTAACTCAGCAACCTTATCAGTCTTTTCCCATGGAAGATCCACATCGGTCCGCCCAAAATGACCGTAAGCAGCCGTTTGTTTGTAAATTGGCCGTTTTAAGTCAAGCATTTCAATAATGCCGGCTGGACGAAGGTCGAAGATTTGCCGTACTGCCTTAGTAAGGGCTTCTTCAGAAACTTTACCAGTTCCAAACGTGTCCACCATTACTGAAACAGGTTCAGCAACCCCGATAGCGTAAGCAATTTGAACTTCCGCCTTCTTAGCTAAGCCAGCTGCCACAATATTTTTAGCAATGTAACGAGCAGCGTAACTTGCAGAACGGTCTACCTTGGTTGCGTCCTTTCCAGAGAAAGCGCCCCCGCCATGGTGAGCTGCCCCACCATAGGTATCAACGATGATTTTACGACCGGTTAATCCTGCGTCTCCTTGGGGACCACCAATTACGAAGCGACCGGTAGGGTTAATGTAGAAGTTAGTCTTTTCATCGAGCAGTTCAGCTGGAATAACTTCCTTAATAACTTTTTCGATAACGTCTTTGCGAATTTGCTCTAAAGTTACGTCAGGATCGTGTTGGGTACTTAACACAACCGTGTCAACCCGCACTGGTTGATCATTGTCGTCGTATTCAACGGTAACTTCGGCCTTGGCATCGGGACGAAGATAACTAATGACCTGTTCTTTACGTAACTTAGCAATCCGTTGCATCAAATGATGGCTAAGCATGATTGGCAACGGCATTAATTCCTTAGTTTCGTCAGTAGCGTAACCAAACATGAGTCCTTGGTCACCAGCACCAATCCGGTTAAGCCGGTCTTCGTGTCCTTCGCGTGTTTCAAGCGAATCGTCCACCCCTTGGGCAATATCTGGCGATTGTTCATCAATGGCAACGATTACCGCACAGTTTTCGCCGTCAAAGCCATATTCGCCACCAACGTAGCCAATGTCCTTAATCGTTTTCCGAACGACCTTTTGGATATCAATGTAAGCAGTCGTGGAGATTTCACCAACCACCACTACCAAACCCGTGGTTACGGTCGTTTCACAAGCAACCCGAGCATCTGGATCATTTTTCAATAGTTCGTCTAAAATTGCATCACTAATTTGATCCGCAATTTTATCTGGATGTCCTTCAGAAACGGATTCTGAAGTAAATAAATGTCTTTCTGACATGTTAATTCCCCCTAAATTAATTTCGGTTACAAGGATCTTTTGGATATCGAATCCTATCGGGAACACTAGTAACTTATTAAGTTTAGCATAATCGTTCTTTCTTTTAAAGTTAGGTTGACGCTTCATCTAGTTTTGGATACGATTGAACACAGAGAAGATAAGGAGTTTTTCATGAATAAGATAAAAATACCTAAAATTAATTATCACGTTGACCGGAAAAGCTATTTACCAGCGATTTTGGCGGTTATCCTAACCAGCACCATTTGGTATTTTAGCGGTCACTTTAGTTCGGAGCCTTTCAAACATAATTTAACGGTCCAAATCATCTTTTTCTTAGCAAGCTTTATGGCTAATTTCATTACTTTTGACCAATTAACGAATAAAACCAATTTGCGACTAATTGCTCCACTGGCCGTAATTCCAGTTGTGTTCTTTATCATTTTGTTAGTCAGTAAGGAACGTTACGTTTCTCTTCTAGGATTGCTAACTTTGGTGCCGTTTATCTCCGTTTTTTTACCTTTTCAAGGCAAAAACGGCGTAGGACTAATTAGTTTTGCGTTTAGCATTAGCGTTTTAAGTCCGATTGCCTTTTTCTATATTCGTAACGCATTTGTTAGCAGCATGTTTTTGAAGACTTGCTTATTATTGTGCTTAGTTTTTTTGATGATTCTATTCTCCGTTTTCGTGGCGCATCCCGAGCAGTTTATCTATCTAGAAATTGGACTTCTGGTGGTCATCGCCATTTTCAGCTTGGTACTATTTAAACAATGGAGCGCGGTACTTTACCCAATGATTGGAATATTGGGTTGGTATCTTCCCCGAGTTAAGCTTCCCCGCAATTTTATTTTGCTAGTTTTAATCATTTTAATCTGTGTCACCTTTTTATTTACAGCCGGTCATTAATTAATTAGCCATTAGTAATCAGTATTCTGGTTGCTAATGGTTTTTTATTGTTTAAAATATCTTGCTTATGTGAAAGGCTCACCTTCCTATATAAAGTATTGCAACGTGCACCTATATAAAGTATTGCAACGTGCAATCGATAGATATAGTAAAGCAACTGGGATTAATCGCCGTGTTTTCGATTATTAATCCTAGTTTTGCCAATTTAGACAGCTTACCTGGTTCTTCCATATCTCACTTGGAACTTTTGGTTCTACAATATCTGTTGTTGGTAATAGAATTATCTATTGCTGATGACAGATTTTTTGTATGCTTAGGTATATAAAAAAACGGACACTCACTGTCCGTTCAGAAAAAATCAACCACGACGAAGATTTTCAGAAAGAAGTGAATGTCCTTATGTGTAATGATACTACTAAGCTTTTGTTAGGTATAGATGATAATCATATAAAAATTAAAAATGGTGCTCGAAAATGTGATGGAGTTATTCGCTTGGAAGGCACTTTAGATTACAAGCCGATGGCTTGTCCCAAATGTGGCATTATGAATAATGGACAGATTATTAGGTATGGGTGGCGGTTGACCACCGTTCGCTTTGCTAAAGCTCTTGGAAATGATACCGTCTTGAAGTTAAAGCGCAGATACTTTCGCTGTAAAGAATGCCAAACTAATTTTCTAGCACAAACCAGTCTAGTTCCCAAGCACTGCACAATTTCTAATCCAACCCGTAAAGCTTGCCTAGAAAAACTTGCTGAACCAGTGTCTTTAAAACATATTGCTAATGAACTTTCGACATCCGACTCCTTTGTTGGACGTCAACTATTACGAGCTGAACGCGATTTTAAGCCAAATTTTCACTGGCTTCCAGAAGTAATCTTGATGGATGAAATCAAAAGTACTAAAACCGCTACTGATGCCATGAGCTTTGAATTCATGGACGCCAAAACTCATAAATTAATTGATATTCTTCCTTTTCGGACTATCCAACGACTAGAAAAACACTTTAAACGTTATGATCTAGCGGCCAGGGAAAATGTCAGAATCATTGTCACAGATATGAACTATACATACCCAAAGTTGACTAGAACTATCTTTCCAAATGCGATTGTCGTCGTAGATAAGTTCCATATCGTCAACGCCCTTAATCGGGCGTTTAATAAGACTAGAGTTCGCATAATGAAAAAATTTGCCCCATCTTCCCGTGAATTTAAAGCACTTAAACGCTATTGGAAATTATTGCTAGTGCCTCATGAACAGTTAGATTTTGAACAATTTCATAAATGGACTTATTTCCCTTACTGGGTCACCGCCAAAGATATTGTAGATCGGCTGTTAAATCTTGATCCCGCTCTCAATCAAACTTACAACGTCTTAAATAAACTTCAAGCTGCACTTAAACACAAAGATTGGAACAATTACAATGCCGCCTTTTGGAACACCGAAGGTTGTTCTGAAGAAATGCTTAGTACGCTTAAAATGCTTCAAACTCATCATGATGAAATCCATAATACCTTCATTACACAACACTCAAATGGACCTTTAGAAGGATTAAATAATAAAATCAAAGCTATTAAAAGAGCTGGCTTTGGCTACCGAAGTTTTTTTAAGTTTAGGATTAGAGTACTTTACGTTTTCCGCATACATACTAAAAAAGCCCTAATCACCAAGTGATTAGAACTTTCAAAATTTAGTTTACCAACAACAGTTGACGAAGAGCCGAACTTTTCTACAACACAAAAAAACCATCCGTTTAATAAACGAATGGCATTTGCTTAAGTCTCTTTCAAAGACGGTCCTAACGAGACTCGAACTCGTGATCTCCTGCGTGACAGGCAGGCGTCCTAACCAACTAGACCATAGGACCAATTAATTGCGGGAGCAGGATTTGAACCTACGACCTTCGGGTTATGAGCCCGACGAGCTACCAGACTGCTCCATCCCGCGATAATATTAATATAAATATGACAAAAAATGACCCGTACGGGATTCGAACCCATGTTACTGCCGTGAAAGGGCAGTGTCTTAACCACTTGACCAACGGGTCATACTTATAATAAGAACTAACGGAGAAGGAGGGATTCGAACCCTCGCGCCGCTTGCGCGACCTACACCCTTAGCAGGGGCGCCTCTTCAGCCACTTGAGTACTTCTCCAAATGGGCCTAAATGGACTCGAACCATCGACCTCACGCTTATCAGGCGTGCGCTCTAACCAGCTGAGCTATAGGCCCATACTTAAAGCGGGTGACGAGAATCGAACTCGCGACAACAGCTTGGAAGGCTGTGGTTTTACCACTAAACTACACCCGCAAAATAATTATCAAATTTTCAATGGCGCGGGACAGAATCGAACTGCCGACACATGGAGCTTCAATCCATTGCTCTACCGACTGAGCTACCGAGCCATTACGGTCCTAACGAGACTCGAACTCGTGATCTCCTGCGTGACAGGCAGGCGTCCTAACCAACTAGACCATAGGACCATAATTGCGGGAGCAGGATTTGAACCTACGACCTTCGGGTTATGAGCCCGACGAGCTACCAGACTGCTCCATCCCGCGATAATTAAAAAGGAGGATGAGAGATTCGAACTCTCGCGTGGTTTGACCCACCTGACGGTTTTCAAGACCGTTCCCTTCAGCCAGACTTGGGTAATCCTCCATAATACAAATATACGTTTCACTGCCCTTACTAACAAAAATGCTAGATGGACCTTGTAGGACTCGAACCTACGACCGAACGGTTATGAGCCGTTTGCTCTAACCAACTGAGCTAAAGGTCCAAGTTCGTATATTAACCCTATCGCGGCGGAGGGGATCGAACCCCCGACCTCCCGGGTATGAACCGGACGCTCTAGCCAGCTGAGCTACACCGCGATCTATTTAATTAATAAATGTTTATCAACATTTAATCGGGAAGACAGGATTCGAACCTGCGACCCCCTGGTCCCAAACCAGGTGCTCTACCAAGCTGAGCTACTTCCCGTTTAAAACAATGCACCCAGTAGGAGTCGAACCTACAACCTTCTGATTCGTAGTCAGACACTCTATCCAGTTGCGCTATGGGTGCAATACAAATGCCGAGGACCGGGATCGAACCGGTACGGTCATCACTGACCGCAGGATTTTAAGTCCTGTGCGTCTGCCAATTCCGCCACCCCGGCATTTTATAAAAGTAGTAAATACTTACTACGAAGCGGAAGACGGGATTCGAACCCGCGACCCCCACCATGGCAAGGTGATGTTCTACCACTGAACTACTTCCGCATGATCGATATGCCGACTAGAGGATTCGAACCTCCGACCCTCTGTTTACAAGACAGATGCTCTGCCAACTGAGCTAAGTCGGCATTACCTTTATATAATGCCATATATTCAATTATATGTCACAGCACTTTTAGTGCTATGAGCCGTGACAGGCTCGAACTGTCGACCCTCTGATTAAAAGTCAGATGCTCTACCAACTGAGCTAACGGCTCAAGATAATGGAGGATACAGGGCTCGAACCTGTGACCTCCTGCTTGTAAGGCAGATGCTCTCCCAACTGAGCTAATCCTCCATAATTAGCACGGCAACGTCCTACCCTCGCAGGGGGCGATCCCCCAACTACTCTTGGCGTTAAGAAGCTTGACTTCTGTGTTCGACATGGGAACAGGTATATCCTTCTCACTATCGTCACCACACTCTGTGCTAACTTACGTTATCACTTGAGAAAACTTTTGTCCTCTCAAAACTGAATAATATCTACATTTCTTTCGAGTTACTTGCCACGTTTTACTTGGTTAAGTCCTCGACCGATTAGTACTAGTCCGCTCCATGTATCGCTACACTTCCACTTCTAGCCTATCTACCTGATCATCTCTCAGGGGTCTTACTTGCCCGAAGGCAATGGGAAATCTCATCTTGAGGCGAGTTTCACACTTAGATGCTTTCAGCGTTTATCTCATCCACACATAGCTACCCAGCGATGCTCCTGGCGGAACAACTGGTACACCAGCGGTGTGTCCATCCCGGTCCTCTCGTACTAAGGACAGCTCCTCTCAAATTTCCTACGCCCGCGACGGATAGGGACCGAACTGTCTCACGACGTTCTGAACCCAGCTCGCGTACCGCTTTAATGGGCGAACAGCCCAACCCTTGGGACCGACTACAGCCCCAGGATGCGATGAGCCGACATCGAGGTGCCAAACCTCCCCGTCGATGTGAACTCTTGGGGGAGATAAGCCTGTTATCCCCAGGGTAGCTTTTATCCGTTGAGCGATGGCCCCTCCATACGGAACCACCGGATCACTAAGCCCGACTTTCGTCCCTGCTCGACCTGTCTGTCTCGCAGTCAAGCTCCCTTCTGCCTTTACACTCTGCGAATGATTTCCAACCATTCTGAGGGAACCTTTGGGCGCCTCCGTTACCTTTTAGGAGGCGACCGCCCCAGTCAAACTGCCCACCAGACACTGTCTCCCGCCACGATTAGTGGCGCGGGTTAGAGGGTTCATACAACGAGGGTAGTATCCCACTTGCGCCTCCTCCGAAACTAGCGTTCCGGATTCTACGGCTCCTACCTATCCTGTACAAGCTGTACAAACACTCAATATCAAGTTACAGTAAAGCTCCATGGGGTCTTTCCGTCCTGTCGCGGGTAACCCGCATCTTCACGGGTATTATAATTTCACCGAGTCTCTCGTTGAGACAGTGCCCAGATCGTTACGCCTTTCGTGCGGGTCGGAACTTACCCGACAAGGAATTTCGCTACCTTAGGACCGTTATAGTTACGGCCGCCGTTTACTGGGGCTTCAGTTCAAAGCTTCGCTTACGCTAACTCATCCCCTTAACCTTCCAGCACCGGGCAGGCGTCAGCCCCTATACGTCATCTTACGATTTTGCAGAAACCTGTGTTTTTGATAAACAGTCGCCTGGGCCTTTTCACTGCGGCTGATCTTGCGATCAGCACCCCTTCTCCCGAAGTTACGGGGTCATTTTGCCGAGTTCCTTAACGAGAGTTCTCTCGCTCACCTTAGGATACTCTCCTCGACTACCTGTGTCGGTTTGCGGTACGGGTAGTTAAACTCTAACTAGAAGCTTTTCTCGGCAGCGTGACGTCAGGAACTTCGTTACTTAAATTTCACTCCCCATCACCGCTTGTCCTTAAGAAATCAAGCATTTGACTCGACTTCAGACTTACGGCTTGGACACCCACTTCCAATCGGGTGCATTCCTTAGCCTCCTGCGTCCCTCCATTGTTCAAACAAGTTTAACTAGTACAGGAATCTCAACCTGTTATCCATCGCCTACGCCTCTCGGCCTCGGCTTAGGTCCCGACTAACCCTGGGAGGACGAGCCTTCCCCAGGAAACCTTAGTCATACGGTGGATAGGATTCTCACCTATCTTTCGCTACTCATACCGGCATTCTCACTTCTAAGCGCTCCAACAGTCCTCACGGTCTGCCTTCGTCGCCCTTAGAACGCTCTCCTATCACGCCACCTAATGGTGGCATCCACAGTCTCGGTAATATGTTTAAGCCCCGGTACATTTTCGGCGCAGGATCACTCGACTAGTGAGCTATTACGCACTCTTTAAATGGTGGCTGCTTCTGAGCCAACATCCTAGTTGTCTATGCAACTCCACATCCTTTTCCACTTAACATATATTTAGGGACCTTAACTGGTGGTCTGGGCTGTTCCCCTTTCGACGATGGATCTTATCACTCACCGTCTGACTCCCGGACATAAATCGATGGCATTCGGAGTTTATCTGAATTCGGTAACCCATGACGGGCCCCTAGTCCAAACAGTGGCTCTACCTCCACGATCCTAATTCCGAGGCTAGCCCTAAAGCTATTTCGGAGAGAACCAGCTATCTCCAAGTTCGTTTGGAATTTCACCGCTACCCACACCTCATCTCAGCACTTTTCAACGTACACGAGTTCGGTCCTCCAGTGCGTTTTACCGCACCTTCAACCTGGACATGGGTAGGTCACTTGGTTTCGGGTCTACATCCGCATACTAATTCGCCCTCTTCAGACTCGCTTTCGCTTCGGCTCCGTCTCTTCAACTTAACCTGGCATACGAACGTAACTCGCCGGTTCATTCTACAAAAGGCACGCCATCACCCATTAACGGGCTCTGACTTCTTGTAGGCACATGGTTTCAAGAACTATTTCACTCCCCTTCCGGGGTGCTTTTCACCTTTCCCTCACGGTACTGGTTCACTATCGGTCACTAGGTAGTATTTAGCCTTGGGAGATGGTCCTCCCGGATTCCGACGGAATTTCACGTGCTCCGCCGTACTCAGGATCCTGAACTGAGGGAGTTTGATTTAACTTACGGGGCTGTCACCCTCTCTGGCTGGCCTTCCCAGGCCCTTCAGCTATCAAGCTCTTTGGTAACTCAAATGTTCAGTCCTACAACCCCAAGAAGCAAGCTTCTTGGTTTGGGCTGTTCCCGTTTCGCTCGCCGCTACTCAGGGAATCGAATTTTCTTTCTGTTCCTGTGGGTACTGAGATGTTTCAGTTCCCCACGTTTACCTTCACACATCCTATGAATTCAGATGCGGATAATAGTCGATTAAAACTATTGGGTTGCCCCATTCGGAAATCCCCGGATCAAAGCTTACTTACAGCTCCCCGAGGCATATCGGTGTTAGTCCCGTCCTTCATCGGCTCCTAGTACCAAGGCATCCACCATGCGCCCTTCCTAACTTAACCTAACTTTACCTACGGTAAAGCGATTAATTGAGTATTGCGATTATTTTGAACTAATCTTGTTTAACTCTTTAAAATTACGCGGTTTTCTCTCGGTTTAATTATAATTAATTAAAATTAGAAAATTATAGATATTATTCAGTTTTCAAAGAACAAAAGCAGAACAACTAACGTTGTTCAATGGAGAATAGCGGGATCGAACCGCTGACCTCCTGCGTGCAAGGCAGGCGCTCTCCCAGCTGAGCTAATTCCCCATGTATGGGCCTAAATGGACTCGAACCATCGACCTCACGCTTATCAGGCGTGCGCTCTAACCAGCTGAGCTATAGGCCCGATACGCATGTGTTTTGAGAGTAGACCTCTCAAAACTAAACAAAACTTTGACTCGTGTGCGGTTCCGTATTATTCCTTAGAAAGGAGGTGATCCAGCCGCAGGTTCTCCTACGGCTACCTTGTTACGACTTCACCCTAATCATCTGTCCCACCTTAGACGGCTAGCTCCTAAAAGGTTACCCCACCGGCTTTGGGTGTTACAAACTCTCATGGTGTGACGGGCGGTGTGTACAAGGCCCGGGAACGTATTCACCGCGGCATGCTGATCCGCGATTACTAGCGATTCCGACTTCGTGTAGGCGAGTTGCAGCCTACAGTCCGAACTGAGAATGGTTTTAAGAGATTAGCTAAACCTCGCGGTTTCGCGACTCGTTGTACCATCCATTGTAGCACGTGTGTAGCCCAGGTCATAAGGGGCATGATGATTTGACGTCGTCCCCACCTTCCTCCGGTTTGTCACCGGCAGTCTCACTAGAGTGCCCAACTGAATGCTGGCAACTAGTAATAAGGGTTGCGCTCGTTGCGGGACTTAACCCAACATCTCACGACACGAGCTGACGACAACCATGCACCACCTGTCATTCTGTCCCCGAAGGGAACGCCTAATCTCTTAGGTTGGCAGAAGATGTCAAGACCTGGTAAGGTTCTTCGCGTAGCTTCGAATTAAACCACATGCTCCACCGCTTGTGCGGGCCCCCGTCAATTCTTTTGAGTTTCAACCTTGCGGTCGTACTCCCCAGGCGGATTACTTAATGCGTTAGCTGCAGCACTGAAGGGCGGAAACCCTCCAACACTTAGTAATCATCGTTTACGGCATGGACTACCAGGGTATCTAATCCTGTTCGCTACCCATGCTTTCGAGCCTCAGCGTCAGTTACAGACCAGACAGCCGCCTTCGCCACTGGTGTTCTTCCATATATCTACGCATTTCACCGCTACACATGGAGTTCCACTGTCCTCTTCTGCACTCAAGTCTCCCAGTTTCCAATGCACTTCTTCGGTTGAGCCGAAGGCTTTCACATTAGACTTAAAAGACCGCCTGCGCTCGCTTTACGCCCAATAAATCCGGATAACGCTTGCCACCTACGTATTACCGCGGCTGCTGGCACGTAGTTAGCCGTGGCTTTCTGGTTAAATACCGTCACTGGGTGAACAGTTACTCTCACCCACGTTCTTCTTTAACAACAGAGCTTTACGAGCCGAAACCCTTCTTCACTCACGCGGCGTTGCTCCATCAGACTTGCGTCCATTGTGGAAGATTCCCTACTGCTGCCTCCCGTAGGAGTCTGGGCCGTGTCTCAGTCCCAATGTGGCCGATTACCCTCTCAGGTCGGCTACGCATCATCGCCTTGGTGAGCCGTTACCTCACCAACTAGCTAATGCGCCGCGGGTCCATCCAGAAGTGATAGCAGAGCCATCTTTTAAAAGAAAACCAGGCGGTTTTCTCTGTTATACGGTATTAGCATCTGTTTCCAGGTGTTATCCCCTGCTTCTGGGCAGGTTACCCACGTGTTACTCACCCGTCCGCCACTCACTTCGTGTTAAAATCTCATTCAGTGCAAGCACGTCCTGATCAATTAACGGAAGTTCGTTCGACTTGCATGTATTAGGCACGCCGCCAGCGTTCATCCTGAGCCAAGATCAAACTCTCATATTAAAATGATGAGTCTTTTTCAAGCTCATTAATTGTTTGTTTTTGCGAATTGACTTCGCATGTTTGTTCTCACTAAATCAATTTGATTTGCGAGTCCTCACACGATCGTTTGTCAAAATTTTGTTCAGTTTTCAAAGGTCTACCAGCGTTGTCGTATCAACGTTTATAACGTTTTTGACAACTATTTAAATATATCATCATGAGAATCAATTGTCAACAACTTTTTTTAAATTGTTTTATTTGAAATCTCACTAACTGGCGAAAAACACCAGCTCATATATCTTAACATTAAGCATCAAAATCTGTCAACAACTTTTTTTGAGTTGAGATTTTTTAAATCGCTCAACGCCTTGATGCGCCCTTATCGAAGAGCACTTAAATATAGTATCAAGATTACTAAATCAGGTCAAGGCTTTTTTTAAAAAAAATAAAAAAACGAGCTTATTCGCTCGTTTTTTTAGGTACTATCCGATTAATCCGGTTTGGTTTTATTACCATTGCAAACATTCCCGCAAACATTCCAAAATAGTAAGTGAGCAAACGCCAAATTATCATGGCTAAAACCAACTTACTACTATTACCTACGAACTGGGCAAAGATAACACTAAAGCCATACTCCGCCCCTCCTGCGCCTCCAGGAATGGGGAATAGCGAAATCACCATGAAGATCAGTACATGCAAGCACGTCACCATAATTAGATGCACGTGAGTCTTTCCTAATGCTAATAGGATGAAATATGGAATTAGATAATAAAACAGTAGTTGTAAAAAGGTTAATAACGCTACCTTGGCTAATAACCGCCACTGCGACTTCATCCGTACGCTTTCTAAGTAGAAAGTGTCCACCTTTGCATCAATCGACGTCTTCCACCTTAAATAACGCTCTGGTTTAGTGAATCGTTTAATCGGAATAAAGATAAGGTCAAACATTTTCTTGGTAAAGTTATGCCAGTACATAATCATCAATAACCCGATAATTACTGCTAAGTGAATCAAAAAACCAAATAGCACAAACCAAGAAAGAAATTTAATCTTATCTTCCAAATACTGGAAGCCAATCAACAGACTAAAAATAAAGTTCAATACAACCATTGACTGAAAAACCACGAACTTCATTAATAGTACTGAACTAGCTCGGCCGCCTTCAATACCACTCTGCATTAAAGCCACTAACTGAGCTGGCTGTCCCCCGGAAGAAAAAGGAGTCAGTCCATTAAAGAGCTGCTCAATCAATGGAATTCGAATTGCATCTTTCCAAGACAGTCGATCGCCGTTACTTTCCACCAATACTTTAGTTGCAACGGCTTCGAAGCCTAGATACAAGATAATACATAATAGGGCCACTAAAAGCCAGCCCACGTTTAGATTCAAAATATCATGCGAGACTTGGTGCAAATTAACCCCACGCAACGAATAGCCAAAAATTACCAATCCGGCCAAAATCATCACGACAAGGACAATCTTGTTTTTCCTTGTAATAATGATTCCCCCCTATTTAAGTAAAGATGAATAATAATTTAGCCAAATCTCTGCTAAATGATCTTCTGAATATTCTGCCGAAGCTTGGTCTGCACGTTGCTGATAATCCCTCAGTTGTGCCGGATTCTTGACTAACGCACTCAATTTTTGATCCATTTCAGCGTAATTGTCCGCCGCAATGTAATAGCCCTTAATAATTGAATGGTACAAGTCTAAATCACGTAACATCACCGGGGTTCCGCAACTGAAGGCCTCGAGAACCGACATCGGAAACAGTTCATTATAAGAAGGCAATAAAAATAAGTCTGCGGCATTATAGTATTCCACTAACTTATTCCGGTCCACAATTCCAGTAAATTTTAAGTTTGCTGGAGGATTATCAACCACCTTTTTTAAATCAGCATACCCATCCGTTAACCTACCAAACGAAAATCCGCCTGCCCAGATAAAGTACATCTCTGGGTGTTGTTGAGCAAGCTTGATAAAATCCTTTACGCCTTTTCGCTCTTGCACCTGACCAATTCCTAAAATGGTAAACCGGTCTTGCACACCCAGTTGTTCCCTAACTTGGCGGCGTTGTTCGGCATCATACTGGTAAAACTCGTCCTTCCGAACAAAATTAGGTATGTAAGTAATAATTTCCCGTTTAATTCCGTACTTAACTAATTGATCAATAAAAGTTGGGTTCACTACTACAATCTGATCCATTCGTTTATAGAACGCGATAATGTACTTATAGAATAACCAACGAAAGGGTTGTGGAATCTTAAGACTCCCCTCGATAGTTTCTGGGAGAAAATGAACGTACCCCACCTTTACGCCCCGCTTTTTAGTAAAAGTGGACACAAAAAATTGGGGATCAATTGTATGATAATGACTGATATCCGCTTGCGTATAACGATTAATTGTTAAATCAATTTCTTTAGGAAAATGCGTCTTCAGCAAACGAATCAATTCTTCATACGCACTACCAACTCCTTGTCCCTTAACCTTACTGGCGGACGAAAACATGTTCACCTTAATTGGCATAACCTAACTAACCCCTAACGTTAAACAAAATTATTCCAGTTCAGACTCTTTCTTTGAGCCATGTTCCAAATCGGCATGAGCGCTGATTGCACTATTATAGTAATCTACAATCCGCTTTCCAAAATAATCCGCGGAAATTTCATAGAGCTTCTTTTCCCGAGGACGTGGATCATTAAATTCATCCGGATGTTCAATATACCGCTTAATTGCTTGCACGAGCTGCGCTTCGGTATCAAAAACCTTCCCTAACGAAGGATCATCTAGCAACTCGTCCGTATACGGCCCTGATTTGGCCACCACTTTTAAATGCGAAGCCATCGCTTCAATATACGTTAATCCCTGCGATTCCGAATCAGAAGCCGAAACAAATAGGTCGGCCGCTTGATAATAACGGTAAACTTGATCATTATTAATTTCGCCCGTAAATTTAACGTGCTTTTCCAAACCCAAATCATGAACCTGGTTTTCCAGGCTAGTCCGCGCAGGACCATCCCCCACTATCAATAACTGGGCATCCGGAACTTCCTTTAAGATTGCGGGGAAGCAATCAATCACTTCTTGGATATTCTTTTCGTACGCCAAGCGACTTAAGGATAGCAAAACTGGTGTCTTTGCATCATATCCTAATGCTTCACGGCATTGTTGGGGATTGCTATCTTTTTGGTACTGTTCCAAGTTAACCCCCGTTGGAATGATGCGCGTGGGAACTTGAATCCCGTAACGTTGAATTGTTCGCTGCACCCGTTCACTTGGAGCAACAATCCCGTCAATGTGATAACAAAACGCCCGCGTCATCTGCTTAACGTGGTACGGCTTGAGTAATTTCCCGTTGGCTACATAGTGTAAATAATCCTCATACATCGTGTGGTACGTATGGATTACCGGAATTTTTAAAGCTTTAGCAACAAACTTTCCCATCCAACCTAAGGAAAACTCCGTCTGGGTGTGGACAATATCAAGGTTAAGTTCCTTAGCAATCTGAGTAGCACGAATAAACCCACTGATTGCAATTCGACGGTCGGTAAATGACACAAACGGAATGCTAGTAAAACGAAATACGTTCCGTTCGTAGACGTTTGTATCAACTTTCGGATCCGTCGTCGTGAAAATATAAACTTGATGTCCCTGTTTTTCTAACTGATCACGCAGCGTTTTAATTGACGTTGCTACCCCACTAACTTGTGGAAAATAGGTGTCAGTAAACAGTCCAATATTCACAGCGAATCTCCCTCTTTGTCCTAATTAAACTACTTTCTCTAATTATATTGGTTTAAAATGCGATATGCAAACAGCTGCCTCTACCTTATAAAAAACGTAAAACTAGTTGGTTGAATTGGGCGGGCTCTTCTGCCATCGGAATGTGACCAACGTTTGGCATTACCTCCACTTGAATGCGGGGATTGAGCTGTTTAAGTGCATCCCCCATCTGGGGATTAAAGAACGGACTCTTTTCCCCTAAGATAAACAATACTGGTTTTGTGGCTGCTCGCAAAACCGGACGCCAATCCTTTCTCGCGTGTCCCTTCACTAAAGAACGGTTTTTAGGCTGTGAAAAAGGATATTTAGAATCAATGGCCTTAGAATTCTTGTAAACGTACCCCTCAATTCGACGGTAAGCTGGCCGTAAAATAGGTTCACTCATCAGTTGTTCAAAGTTAGCTTCGTTTAAATTTTTAAAGCCGTAATGCCATTGATCATCGTTTATCATTTTAGGCGGTTGATCAACGAAAATAGCCTTGCTAACAAAATCCCAGCCCCGAATCGATAAAATATTCCATAAAACAGCGGCCCCCATTGAATTGCCAATTCCAATCGGTTCTTTAATCTCTAAGGCATCCACTAATTGAAGTACTTCGTCCGCCAAATCATCAATCTTTAAATCATAGTCAACCCGGTCCGAACGGCCATGGTTAAGGTAGTCCAACCGGATCACCCGGTAACCATGTTGCAAGAAGAAGTTAACTTGGCCCGACCAAATTTCCGTATTCCCACCAAAGCCCGTTAAAAACAGGATGGGGATTCCTTCTCCCTGGTCTTCGTAATAGATGGTTTCTCCAGTTTTTAGTATAAATTCCATACGTCGCTCCTTATATAAAACAAAAAGGAACCGCGACCCAATGGTCAACGGTTCCCAGTTAACTTATTCAGCTTACTTGTTATTAACAGTTTCTTCAACTAACTTAATTACATCTTCGTTAGTTTCCGCTTCTGTGATAGCCTTTTCAGCTAACTTCTTCATATCGTCCGTGTTTAGCTTCTTCATCAATGAGCGAGTCTTCAAAATTGAAGTAGCACTCATTGAGAATTCATCCAAACCAAGACCCATTAGAATTGGTACAGCGATTTGATCGCCAGCCATTTCACCACACATCCCGGTCCACTTGCCTTCCGCATGGGAAGCATCGATCGTTTGCTTAATCAAACGAAGCAGTGATGGGTTGTATGGTTGATAAAGATATGAAACCTTTTCGTTACCACGGTCTGCAGCAAATGAGTATTGAATCAAATCATTTGTACCGATACTGAAGAAATCAACATACTTAGCGAGCTTATCAGCGATCATTGCAGCTGCTGGGATTTCCATCATCATACCGACTTGGATTTCACCAACCTTAGTACCTGCATCGATCATCTTTTTACGCTCGTCGTCGTAAATTGCCCGAGCCTTCTTGAATTCAGCTACCGTAGCAATCATTGGGAACATAATTGCTAGCTTACCGTATGCTGAAGCACGAAGAAGCGCCCGTAATTGGGTCCGGAACAAATCCGTGCGGTCTAAACTAATCCGGATTGCCCGGTAGCCTAAGAACGGATTCATTTCTTCAGGTAATGGTAAGTAAGGAAGGTCCTTATCTCCACCAATATCCATAGTCCGAACTACAACTTGCTTACCGTTCATTCCTTCAACAACTTTTTTGTAAGCTTCAAATTGTTGATCTTCAGAAGGTAATTCAGAAGCATTCATGTACAAGAATTCAGAACGGAATAAACCAACTGCTTCACCGCCGTTATCCAGAACACCTTGTAAGTCATCTGGAGTACCAATGTTAGCAGCTAAGTCAAAGTGTACACCGTCTTTAGAAACGGTCCGTTCATTCTTTAACTTTTCCCATTCAGCTTTTTGAGCTTTGAAATCTGCACTCTTTTGTTCATATTCTTTGATTTCATCATCAGAAGGATTGATTAGCGCATCCCCAGTTAAACCATCGACAATCATCATATCGCCTTGCTTAACGCTAGTAGTAGCCTTTTCAGAACCCACTACCGCAGGAATTTCCAAGGTCCGCGACATAATGGCCGAATGTGAAGTCCGTCCACCAATATCAGTGATGAAACCTTTAACGTAACGACGATCCAATTGGGCCGTGTCACTAGGTGTTAAATCATGAGCAACAATGATGACTTCGGAGTCGATCAAAGCTGGATTTGGCAATTCAACACCAAGTAAGTGACTCATCAACCGTTTAGTAACGTCACGAATATCTGCAGCCCGTTCTTGCATGTAAGCATTGTCGGTCATTGCTTCAAACATCGCGATGAAGTTGTCAGTCACTTCTTTTGTAGCTTCTTCAGCGTTGATGGTATCATTTTTGATCTTATCTTCAATGTTACCAATCAACTCTGGATCTGAAAGAATCGTTAGATGAGCTTCAAAAACTTCTGCTTCTTCAGCTCCAAGATTTTCAGCAGCTTTAGCTTTAATAAGGGTTAGTTCCTTTTTAGACTGTTCTAAAGCATCATGGAGACGATTAATTTCAGCATCGACATCCGTAATAGTCTTCTTTTCGAAAGAAAGATCGGGATCCACCATTAAGTAAGCTTTAGCGATGGCAATTCCATCACTAGCTGCTATACCCTTTAATGTCCCAGTCATTATTCGGAAAGTCCTTCTTTCTTCATTGTGTCTTCAAGTGCAGCGATTGCGTCAGCTTCGTCGTCACCGTCAGCAGAGATTGTAACGTCTGCGCCTTGGCCAACACCAAGTGACATTACACCCATGATTGACTTCAAGTTAACAGACTTGTCCTTGTATGTTAATTGAATGTCTGAGTTGAACTTGCTTGCTGCTTGTACCAACAATGTTGCTGGACGAGCATGAATACCTGTTTCTGCAATTACATGAAAGTCGCGTTTTTCCATAATATATTTCTCTCCTTAGTAACACTAAATTTTGCTATAAATGAAGTTGCTTGTCGCGTCATCCATTTACAAGCCTTTGACAAGATAATATCAATTTACGAGCCTTAAAGCAAGCCCTTACATAAAACAAAAATCAACTGCCTTATTGTTTTTTGTTATTCTCGTAACGGTAAGTAATTGTTCCGCCACGTTGGGCTTCACCGATTAACTGCTTGCGTTCCGGAAAATCCATAAAAACCGGTTGGAATTCTTGGAACTCTTCGGCTGTGATCGTTAGCTCATCGAGTACCCCATCTTTTAAATCATTTAAAAGCTTCAAATAATCACGCATTTTAACACCTCATTTAGCTTATTTATTCTATACCTTTATACTAATTTTTACAATACTGGCGCCTCCACAATACCTTTTTCCGATTTTGAATCAAACTCCTTGCACAATTTAAAAGAGCGTGTATAATTTAGTTATGGTCAATATTGGTCAAACATTTTTTGACGTAATGGCTGATTAGTTTCTTTCATAACTTCATTATAGAAGGGAGACAGCACATGCTTTGTCAAAATTGTCATAAGAACGAAGCAACCATTCATTTATATACTAACGTGAATGGTCGAAGGACAGAGGTTAACCTTTGTCAAAATTGCTATCAACTTTTGAAGAACCAACAACTTAATAACAATAATGGAAATGGAGGTGCGCGTATGGCACAAGATCCATTTGGATTTGGTAACTTAGACGACATTTTCCGTGCAATGCAAGGTGGCAACGTAAGTCGTCCGGAAGATATGTACGGACAACAAGTTCCCCCTACTCAAGCAGGCCGCGGCGGTGGAAATAACCCCAACGGCGGTAACGGAAGCTCTCTTCTAGGCCAATACGGTTTAAACTTAACAGATTTAGCAAAACAAGGAAAGATCGACCCCGTGATCGGTCGTGATAAAGAAATTGAACGCGTTATTGAAATTTTGAATCGACGGACCAAAAACAACCCGGTTTTAATCGGTGAAGCTGGAGTTGGTAAAACTGCGGTAGTTGAAGGTCTGGCACAACGGATTGTGGAAGGCTCAGTACCACAAAAATTATTGAATAAACAAATTATTCGTTTGGACGTCGTTTCATTAGTTCAAGGTACCGGAATTCGTGGTCAATTCGAACAACGGATGCAGGAATTAATGAAGGAAGTTCAAAATAATCCGGACTTAATCGTCTTCATTGACGAAATTCACGAAATTGTGGGTGCCGGAAATGCGGAAGGCGGCATGGACGCCGGAAACGTTTTAAAGCCTGCCCTTGCACGGGGTGACTTCCAACTAGTCGGGGCCACCACTTTGAAAGAGTTCCGGGACATTGAAAAGGATGCGGCGCTTGCTCGCCGGTTGCAACCCGTTCAAGTCGACGAACCTAGTGAAGAAGAAGCAATCAAGATTTTGAAAGGTATCCAAAAGAAGTACGAAGATTACCACCACGTTCACTACACTGACGACGCGATCGTGGCGGCAGTTAAGTTGTCCAAGCGGTATATTCAAGACCGGTACTTGCCAGATAAGGCAATCGACCTTCTTGATGAAGCCGGTTCAAAGAAGAACTTAACCATCAACGTAGCGGATCCGGAAACCATTCAAAAGAAGATTGACGAAGCCGAAGCTGAAAAGAAGAAGGCTCTGGAATCGGAAGACTACGAAAAAGCAGCCTACTACCGTGACCAAGTTTCTAAGTTAGAAAAGAACAAGGATGGCGCAACTAATAAGGAAGATGAACCAACCATTACCGCAGAGGATATGGAAAAAATCATCGAATCAAAGACGGACATTCCGGTCGGCGACTTGCAAAAGCAAGAGCAAGAACAGTTGCAAAACCTTGCTAGCAACTTAAAAGCGCACGTTATTGGTCAAGACGAAGCAGTTGTTAAGATTTCCCGAGCAATTCGGCGAAACCGGATCGGACTTAACGGAACTGGACGGCCAATCGGTTCGTTCCTCTTCGTTGGTCCTACCGGGGTTGGTAAGACTGAATTGGCTAAACAATTAGCTGATCAACTCTTTGGTTCCAAAGATGCCATGATTCGTTTTGACATGAGTGAATATATGGAGCCACATTCAATATCTAAATTGATCGGTTCGCCTCCAGGGTACGTGGGCTACGAAGAAGCTGGCCAATTAACCGAACAAGTTCGGCGGCATCCTTACAGCTTGATTTTGCTTGATGAAGTAGAAAAAGCTCATCCAGACGTGATGCACATGTTCTTACAAATTCTTGACGACGGTCGTTTGACTGATTCACAAGGTCGGACGGTCAGCTTCAAGGATACCATCATCATCATGACTTCTAATGCTGGATCAGGCGACGTTGAAGCCGACGTTGGTTTCGGTGCGGCAATGCAAGGTAAGACCCATTCCGTACTCGACAAACTTGGCAACTACTTCAAGCCTGAATTCCTTAACCGGTTTGACGACATCGTTGAATTCCACGCGTTGACTAAGGATAACCTAATGCAAATCGTGGACTTGATGATTGCCGACGTTAACAAGATGCTAGCAACCCAAGGCTTGCACGTGAACGTTACCAAACCAGTGGAAGAACGCCTTGTCGAACTTGGATACGATCCTAAGATGGGGGCTCGGCCATTGCGGCGGGTCATCCAAGAGCAAATTGAAGATCGGATCGCGGACTTCTACCTCGATCACCCAAGTGAAAAACAATTAATTGCTCGCATCAAGGACGACAAGATTGAAGTTGCCCCTGACGACAAAAAATAATTTCTGATTAGTTTCTTTTAAAAATGGGACCAGGATTTCATTGCTGAAATTCTGGCCCCTTTTTTTGTTCTGTTTGGTGGGCTTTTGAGTCGCTGCATAGCCGAAACGTGCTCTGGAACCTAGCTTTTTCCGGTTAACCAAATTAAGGCGCCGATTGCCTAAACCGCAATCAACGCCTTAACTTCGTACTTCTCTGCTGCATAGCCGAAACGTGCTTCCTGCCCCAACTTCTTCCGGTTAACTAAAATAGGGCATCAATCGCCAAAAACGCGATTAATGCCCTATTTTTTTAATCCTCAGAAGCTACCCGGGGCAGGAAGCACTCTTATAATATATCCCCATTAAAAATCGAATTCTTCACAATTACGTAGTCGACCTTTCTAATCGATTCCAAATCGCGTCCTCCCGCATATGAAATCGCCGACTGCAAATCTTCTTGCATTGCCTTCAACGTATCCGCTAAATGTCCGCGTTGATGAATCCAAATCTTCTTCCCTTCGACGTTTTTCGCCTCTCCCTTTTGGTATTGAGAAGCACTACCGAAGTATTCCTTATAGGTGACACCATCTTCCACCTTGGTTTCCCCTGGTGATTCGATATGTCCTGCAAATAACGAACCAATCATCACCATGGTTGCCCCAAAGCGAATTGATTTTGCAATGTCCCCGTGGTTCCGGATTCCGCCATCGGCAATCAGTGGCTTACGAGCAACTTTGGCACACCAACGTAAAGCTGATAGTTGCCAGCCGCCGGTTCCAAAACCAGTCTTCAACTTAGTAATGCAGACCTTTCCTGGTCCAATTCCAATTTTAGTTGCGTCCGCGCCGGCACTTTCTAGTTCACGAACCCCTTCAGGAGTCCCGACGTTTCCAGCAATTACAAAACTTTCTGGTAATTTTTCTTTAATGTAATGAATCATGTCAATTACGGTTTGCGCATGCCCGTGGGCCACGTCAATCGTAATGTAGTCAGGGACTAAATTCTTAGCAGCTAATTCGTCAATAAAGTCGTATTCGCCGTCTTTAACACCCACACTAATAGAAGAAATCAATCCTTTAGCCTTCATTTTTTTGACAAAAGCTAACCGAGTTTCTGGTTCAAAACGGTGCATGATGTAAAAATAGCCATCTGCCGCTAACTTTTCCGCAATTTCTTCGTTGATAATGGTCTGCATATTAGCCGGCACTACCGGTAGCTTAAACGTATGTTTTCCCAATTCAACTGTTGGATCACATTCACTACGGCTGCGAACAACACACTTAGCTGGAATTAGTTGAATGTCTTCATAATCAAATACTTTCATTCTGGTCCCCTCGAATTGATTAAATTAATGGCCAATCGCCACCAAGCAATAATATACACTAACTTTATCAACAAAACAAGTTTAAAAAGTTCGCTTTCTCACCTAATAAATCGTTAATATATTTCTTATCATCTAATGATAATGTCATTATGCGAATTATTCACCATTTCTCCCGCGATTCTAGTACAATTGATCCGCAAACAAAAAAAGCACCCAACTTTTAAATCGTTGGATGCTTCTTGAAAGGCATTTGGTTGGCACTTTCTTTCGAAATCCTTTTGTCCGCAATGCTTCAAGCCATATAACAATGTCCCCGGCGAGAATCGAACTCGCAACCTATCGCTTAGGAGGCGATTGCTCTATCCAGTTGAGCCACGGAGACCTAATAATTTAGTATTACATGAATTTTAAATTCTGTAAAGTTGTCCTGCCAGATTAGTAGCGCCTCTCCTAAAAGGCATCTCTTCATTCTACCCCTAAACAACTAAAAAAACCGTCCCAGTAATTATTAGATTTTGTCTAACAAATATGGACGGTTCATAATTTCTGAAACCTTGTTCAGAATAATGCTCGAATTTGAAAATTTTTCAAGCCGGTGTAACCTAGTATTTCAAAAAATTATCTAGGAAGCTTTGCCTTTTCAATGTTTTTCTTATCCAAGTCTTCGTACTTAATCCCCGTTACACTTTCCATGCCTTCACGGGTAACGATTAATTGTTTACCAAATTTTCGGATTGTGCCTGTTGGGAAGCGTTCTGGATACTTGTTATAGATTGTTCGCACGTAATCCTTTTGCTTGCCCCACATTAGGCTTGCTTCACGACTTCCGATTAATTCATCTGTGTTAAGGTCAATTTTTAAATTTTTCGACATACTTATTCCTCTTTTCTCTACATTCAAACTCTCAGCGTGTCTTGTTATCTAAAGGGTAAATCTATTTATCCTTATATTAGCAAAAAAACTGTTATATGGCTTGTAATAGGCTCAAACTTAATCTTTCTTAAAATACTAGCTACTCCCCCCTATGTATCACAAGATAATAAACAAAAACGGGCATACTGTATTTTACCACAAAGAAAAAGATCAAGAACAATAAATGTAATAAAAAACCCCAAACCGGCTCTTTTAACCAATTTGGAGTTCTTAGAGGGGGCTTAAGCTTTTTTAGTTGCTTCACTCATCCGTACTACAACCCGACCATGTAAATCGTGCAATTCCTCTGAACGTGAATTAGCAACGCTGGCTGGGTCAATTTCGATTAAAATCGAGTTTTCATAGACTTTTCCAACGGTTCCTGCAAAACCAGTTGGTAGAAGATCAGTTTTCTTCACCGTAACTTCGTCGCCTACATCAAATGGTTTCTTTTCGTCAACTTTTTCCTTATCCGCCATTGTTATCTCCTTTAATTCCCTGCATTAATGTTGTCATTCTCTACCTGACTATTACTTACGTTAGCAGCTCCATTAGCTGATAACGCCGCAGTCCCGGTTTCGGCGTGCTTCAAGCCGAGGCCTTTTCTTATGAAATCAGTCACCCGTTGTAGCTCGGTGTGGGAAACAATTTCCATCGATTGTCCATTGACCATTTGACCACTGCCTTGAGCATGGGTTTCTTCAATGTTCTTCGATGCGGCCCGGTAATTCTTTGCCAAGTCCACGAGGTTACCAAACGCAAAGTCGGTTTGGGTTTCGTTAGCAATTGAATCGATAAAGTCTTTATTAAGCAATGCTGAAACCGAACTGCTCTTGCCAAGGATAGCAGTTAACACTGCCCTTTGTCTAGTCTGACGCCCGTAATCGTTTTGCGGATCGTCATAACGCATCCGGGAGTAAGCCAGCGCCTTCTTCCCGTCCATGTGAGTCTTAACACCCTTTTTAAAGGTATAACCATCATACGTAAAGCTGAGCGTTGGAGTAATATCAACTCCACCTACTTCGTCAACGACCTTTTGCATGCCGCCCATGTTAACTAAGACGTAGTAATCAATCGGAATGTTGAAAACCGATTGTACCGCGCGAATCGCAGTTCCTGCCTTACCAAACGCGTAAGCAGCGTTAATTTTAGACGGCGACTTTTCTTCGTATCCTGGAATGGTAACCCCTAAATCCCGCGGGATACTAGTAATCGTCGTTTTATTTGTCTTTGGATTAATCGTAACCACCATCATACTATCGGTCCGTCCCTTATACGAACGACCGAGTGCTCCGGTATCCGTTCCCATTAATAGGATCGAAATTGGCTTTTTATTAGCAACTAAATCGGCGGTATTCCGTTGTTTTTTAATACCTGCACTACTGTAGGTACTATCAACCGCATTTTTGACGTTCTGGTACTTGCGCACCCCATAGAATATTCCACCAAGCAAAATAACTGCTATAACAATTAAAATAGTATTGCGCATCGTGTGCGACGCTCTTCTACGTTCTCTACGCATAAAATTATACCCACCTTTCAACAGTGACTATATTACACTATTTCAGGCCCTTTTTAACTAAAAAATTGATAATTAAGCAAAACTAAATAATATTTAATTTGATTTCTTTGCGCGGGGCTTCCCCTTCCGTTTCAAATGCTTCTTCTTCCCTTTTTTCTTAGGCTTTGAGGAAGCAACGGGGCTCACCTTCGTTGCTGCTTTACGAGTTTTAACATCCCGTAAAGGAGCTTTTTGTGGCGCTTCTTCGGCAACTGGCGCAGACGTTTGTTTTTCGTCCGCCACTTGTTCGGCAACTTGCCGAGCTTTAGTAGCGGTCATTATCTGGCGGTTAGCAATTGCCAATTTTTCTGCCGGTTGGTCCAGCTCCCGCAAGATCTTCTTTAAGTTTCGGATGTCGTGGTCATCTCCCAGGCTAATCACAAAGCCCGCCTGGCCCATGCGTCCGGTCCGTCCAACCCGATGAGTGTAGGTAGTGGCGTCCCGCGGAATGTCGTAGTTAATTACGGCCGGGAGGTTTTCAATGTCCAATCCCCGAGCCGCAACGTCGGTAACCATTAATAAGGAAAGTTCCTTCTTCTTAAACCGGCGCATTGCTGCAGCCCGGTCAATTTGTACCTGGTGTCCCGCAATTTTGCTGACCTTAACGCCTTCGTGCTTCAAAAGGGCGGTAATTTTTTCCATCGTCGCTACGTGGTTAAAGAATACCAACCCTTGGAACTTCTTTACCCGACTTAATTGGCGTAAAATTTGTGGTTTGTTCTTCGGTGAAGCAGTTAGCCAACCATGTTGCACCGCCCCCCGGGTCTGGTCTTCAGCCCGGACGTCAATTACTTGCGGCGTTACGCCAAACCAGGTTTGCAAATCATCTATTGCAAGGTCGTTAGTGGCTGAAAAGAAGCTCAATTGAACGTCACTCGGTAATTGGTCTTCAATCTGACGCACGTCTTCGAGGGCTTCCCCCGTCAAAATTTCGTCAGCTTCATCAATTACTAAACTCTGAATTTCCTTCACCTTGAGGCGTCGCTCATTAATTAAGGTAAGTACTCGCCCAGGGGTTCCTACGATAATCTCGGGCTTCTTCTTTTTTAACCGTTCAATCTGACGTTGCACGTTCGCTCCGCCGGTGATTGAGGTAGTCTTCAAGTTAATTAAACTTGCCCATTCGCGAAAAACGTCCGTGGTTTGGATCGCCAACTCTTGGGAAGGCGCCAATACTAGCAATTGCGGACCGTTGCCTGGAATCACTTTTTCCAGTAATGGTAAAGCAAATGCTAAGGTTTTTCCGGAACCAGTTGGGGAAAGTCCTAAGACGTTTTCCCCCGCCCGGAGCGGTTCGGCAACCCGTTCTTGAATCAAGGTTGGTTGCTTAAAGCCCTTTTCTTGAAAATGTTGTTGAAATAAATCGTTCATGAAAGTTTAATCCTCTTCTTTTTCATTGGTAAAGTATATCTTACCATTTTGCCGGAGGTTATAGAGCAATTTATTGACGTTTCGACTCAAAGTTAGCCATTCTTGGTAATCCCTTTGATTCTGCGGATCATCCGGATCGTTAATTACCCGCGCAAAGTCAGTTGCTTCAGCAATCATCGGATTTTCGTCTGGAGTGGTGCTGATCAATTCCTTGTCTCCGGACGCATTCAAATATTCAACCCGGTTTAATTCAGCCGCGTTGTCCATAATAATGGTATCTTTCAAACCGTAAATTTCTGAACCAATTTCTGAATTGACGTTCTTTCCAATGTTTAGAACCACGTCATATTCTGGGTAACGTAAAATTGCGACGCCCTTACCATCGGCACCAGTGCGCAATTTTTGATTGAAGTAAGCCACTTCGTCTGGCATTCCAAACCAAACCATCGCGTCGTATGCAAGGTAAACTCCGAGGTCTTGCAGCGCGCCTCCGGCAAATTTCAACGAAAAGATGTTTGGTTCGTTGCCGGATAGATAACTATCAAACCGACTAGAATACTTCGCGTAAGTTAGCGTTGCGCCCTGGATTTCGTCCATTTCGGCAATCTTTTGGGTGATTGCTTTGAAATTAGGTTCGTGAATATGCCGAGCTGCTTCGAATAGTTTAGCTTGCGGGTGCGCCTTTAAAATTTTGTCTAATGCCATCCATTCGGTAGGATTGGCAACGATGGGCTTTTCCACTACCGCTACCTTATCGGCTTCCAAAACTTGTTTAGCTTGAGCGAAGTGCAAGCTGTTAGGTGAGGCAATGTAAACAGCATCAATTTCGTCATCGTTAACCATATCGGCAATTTGGTCGTAGAACTTAGTTGCCCCGTTCTTATCCCCAAACTCGTGTGCCTTTTCGAGAGTCCGTGAATAAACCGCTGTCAATTTCCATTCTTTGCTAGCATGGGCAGCATCCACATACTGCTGGGTAATCCAATTAGTTCCAATAATTCCAAATTTAATCATGCTGTTTTCCTCCTTTAAATTTCTAACTCTATTCTACCTTAATTAAGGTAAGTTATTCAGCGTAGAATTGCAAAAATGTTCCCTCGACTGGTAAATTCGTAAAGAATTTTTGGTTGCCGCAGATATTTAACCACGGAAAAATCACCACCCTTGATAAGCGCTTTCATCAATCGTTGCGGGGTGCAATATTACAAAACGATTTCGATTACTTCAATTTTTTAACAAGTGCTAAAAACTAAGCCGTTTTACTACTTCGCCTACCCAAATAATGTTATATTTAAGTGGACAATAAAGAGAAGGAGTATGGGCGTATGAACTGGCAAAAAACAGCACTTGGTGACCTTTTTTCATTAATTCGTTTCGATTCTAAAAAAACCGATAAAACTGAAGAAACCGTCAGTCCGTTTTTCTTTGCCGGGACCTGGTTATATCACGAGCCCAATACTAATCGAGAACACGAATTAAAAATTTTACCTAACTACGACGTTTACCTGGATGGAAAATTATTGAAAACGGTGGTCGAAGATTTGGATAGTTACCGAATCACCTTCATTGACCGTTTTGGCTACCACCTCGTGGTTAAGGCCAACGAATACCGCCCAATCAGCGTTTACGATGAAGCTAACAACGAAACTTACGCAATCGTTGATGCAGAAAAAGAGCCTGAAAATCGTCCCGAAAAAGAGGATTGATTTTCAGGCTCTTTTTCATTTACTGAAAACTGCCCATCATATTTTAGTACTTTTGCCATTCCTGACGTCCGCCGTTAAAGTATGAAACTGGCAATTCAATTTCCCGACGGTCGGTCTTCAGCGTCCGCTGATCATCGTATTCCACAAATTCTACGTGCCGGTCGGCCTTTTGAACTTTCTCGGCTTCCAACCAAAACTGGCTTTGTTTAACGTATTTTGGATACAGTCGTTGCCGAATTTCCGGAGTAGTCTTAATAACGACCGGTTGTCCATAATAATTAGCTAACCGCCGGACCAAATCGGCTAAGATGGGGCCCTGCTTCTTCCAATCCACCTTCTCCGCCGTATCTTCCCCGTAGTAGCTCACCCGGATTACCACCGGGAGCTGCCCGGTATTACTTTTCACTTTGCGACTAATATATTGAAGCTGCTTTACCGCACTTCTTTCAAAACTAAAGTTATGCACCACCCCGACCTTAAGGTTAGTTGCACGTAACCGGTCGTAGTTCGTGTTAAACGAATCATCAAAGTACGTGGCGCCCGTCGTCGCATTTAAATAGACAAACTTTACTTTTTGCTTAGCCAAATCTTGAAAATTGACGATCCCATCTGCTTGATCAATCACGCATCCGCGGATTGAATATGGTGAAAGGGTCTGCTGTTCTTGCCGTTGGACGTGCCAAAAGATTCCCCAGCCTCCCGCAATTAGTAACGCCAACGCGACTACGATGGAAAGAATCAATCGGCGTTGACGTTTAATGGCTGCCTTAGCAAACCGGGGACGCTGAGCCGCGCGCAGATTTTGTTTCATCGTGCCGCCTCCTCATTGTTGAATATTGTACACTTATCCCCTATAATATTCGAATTATCATTAAAAATATTTTCAGAAAACACGAACGTTTCTGGCAACGTTCGTTCAGGGGGTTTTTATGAATAATTCAAAACCAAAGCAGCTGCAAAAAAACATCGGTTTATTTGCAGCTTTTTCAACCGTAATGGGCACGGTAATCGGCGCGGGGGTCTTCTTTAAAGTAGCCAGCGTCACCGCCAGTACCCAATCCGCGGGGCTTTGTTTACTAGCTTGGCTTGCGGGAGGAATCTTGACCATTTGTGGCGGGTTAACCAGTGCCGAACTTGCCGCAGCCATCCCGGTGACCGGAGGCGCGATTAAGTATCTTGAAGCCAGTTACGGCAAACTGACCGGCTTTTTAATGGGCTGGGCACAAACCTTGATTTATTTTCCGGCTAACATCGCCGCCCTTTCAATCATCTTTAGTACCCAATTAATCAATTTATTGCACTTATCCAATGGGCTTTTGGTGCCCATCGCCATGCTTTGTGGCGCGTCGGTCACCGGAGTCAACCTGCTGGGCGCTAAGTACGGGGCGCGATTACAGTCGGTCGCCCTCATTGCTAAGTTAATCCCGCTGATCGTAATCGTAATTTGGGGATTGGGTTCCAGTAGTCCGGTGCACCTCAGCCTGCTACCGGCAAACAGTCACTTTTCCCAAACCTTAACCGGATTTAGCGGCGGCTTGCTAGCTACCCTATTTGCTTACGATGGTTGGTTAGGAATTGGTGCAATTGCCGGCGAAATGAAAAATCCCAAACGTGACTTACCTTTAGCAATTGGCTTGGGGCTCACCGGAATTATGGTGGTCTACTTAGTGATTAATTTCATCTTCTTGCGGACCCTGCCAATCCACGAACTTGCTGGCAACCTTAACGCCGCCTCCGTGGCAGCCACCCACCTGCTAGGTAACTTGGGCGGTAAACTAGTTACCATTGGAATTTTGATTTCCGTATACGGCGCACTAAATGGATACACAATGACTGGAATTCGGGTGCCTTACGCAATGGCTTTAGAAAATTCGTTGCCATTCAGTCGGGCTTTAAAACGGCTTTCCCGCACCAGCGTGCCGTACGTAGCCGGATTACTACAATTAGTAATCGCCCTTTTGATGATTAGCGTTGGTTCTTTTGACTTATTAACCGACATGTTAATTTTCGTAATGTGGATTTTTAACGTTTTAATCTTTTACGCGGTGATTAAATTGCGCCGCACCCAACCTGAATTAGAACGGCCATACCGGGTGCCGCTTTATCCGTTATTGCCAATTGTGGCGATCCTCGGCGGGACTTTCGTATTGGTCATGACCATCATCAACCAACCGGTTCTAGCAATTACAGGAATTATTATAACTTTGTTAGGAATCCCCGTATTTCTTGCGACCAATCGCGCTAATCGTTAAGATAAATGCATAACTAAATTAGGAGGCTAACTAATGTTTATTATTAAGTACATCCCCTTTCTTGGCCTCGCGTTAATCATTTTGATCGGCTGTTTGATTGCTTACGAGCGACGCCCTTCGTTAGACCGGGCCGTAGTTTTCGGTAGTTTAGCCGTGTACCTAGTTTGCGTAGCGTGGCTCTTATTTACCCCGGGACAATACTTCTTTGACCCGTACGCTTATTACGCCCGTTATTTCTATTGGCACCACGCTAAAATTATCTACTACCCTTCGGCATTGCGCTCGATGGGTTCGTACATGAACATCGTAATGACGATTCCAGCCGGAGTATATCTCGGAATTTTATTCCACCGGCATCTAAACTGGCTTACTGTCATTCTTTGCGCAGGCCTAGTCGGAATTTTCAACGAAGGTAACCAACTAATTTTGGACATGATCATTAACATCCAACGGACCGTGGACATTACCGACGTTCTCACTAACGCGGCTGGAGTGGTAATCGGCTACCTTGCCTTTTACTGCTTGGTTCGTCCGTGGTTGAAGAATACTAGCTTTGCTTAATTGCTCGATACCAAAAAGAGCGTGGAACAAAAGGTTGGTAGTTTGCAAGAATTAAAAAACGAGCGTTATGCCTAAATTTGGCATAACGCTCGTTTTTTGGTTAAGCGAAATAAAATAACTTTTGGCGCACGTTTCGACTTTATTAAAGTCAAAACGCCAAAATAATATTTAGTTTTTTCTCAGCTTCTTTTATTATGCCGTCGCTGACTTCGGCGCAATCTTCGCCCGATTCAAGAGTACCGAACTCGTGACTACGGATAATGAACTAAACGCCATTGCTAAGCCTGCTAATTCAGGACTGAGGATGATTCCGGCAAGGTAGAAAACGCCGGCCGCCACCGGAATGCCCAGAACATTGTAAATGAACGCCCAAAAGAGGTTTAACTTAATCCGGTTAAAGGTCTTGCGACTCAATTCCAACGCTTTTGCAACGTCGCGCAAATCGTTTTTCACTAGCACAATGCCACCGGATTCGATCGCAATGTCGGTTCCAGAACCCATTGCGATTCCTACATCTGCGGTGCTCAATGCGGGAGCGTCATTGATACCATCCCCAACGAAGGCAACCTTACCGGCCTTTTGGAAATTCTTTACCCGTTCCGCCTTATCCCGCGGAAGGACTTCGGCAATTACCGTATCAATTCCGACCTGTCGCGCAATCGCCTTGGCGACCACGTGGTTATCCCCGGTTAGCATGACCGGTTGTAACCCTTGGGCCTTTAATTCCGCAATGGCTGCCTTAGAGGTGGGCTTGGGTGCGTCTTGAATGGCGATTAAGCCGATCACCCGGTTATCTAGCGCCACCACGACCACCGTTTTCGCTGCTTTTTGTAAATCCATCATCGCATCTTGCCACTGCTTATCGATGGCAAGGTCGTCCAATAACTTTTCGTTCCCTACTAGGGCAGTTTTGCCGTTTAACTGCGCTTTTACCCCCTTGCCTTCCACGGCCGTAAAGTTAGTAACCGTCGCCAGAGCGATGTCCGCTTTTTGCGCGGCCTTAGTGATTGCGGTCGCTAAGGGATGTTCGGAAGATTGTTCGAGGCTAGCTGCCACCCGTAAAACCTGGTCACGGTCGCCAACCACGTCGGTTACTTCTGGAGTTCCGTTAGTAACCGTGCCGGTCTTATCAAAGATAATGGTTTTAACTTCGTTGACCTTTTCCAAAACTTCACCGTTTTTGATCAAAATTCCCATCTTAGCCCCCCGGCCAGTACCGACCATTAACGCCGTGGGGGTTGCCAGACCAAGGGCACATGGGCACGCAATCACCACGACCGAAACCGCGAAGATCAACGCGTGTGCTAGCGTAGCCCCGAGGAAGACGTACCATACCAAAAAGGTCGCGATTGCTAAGATCAAGACCACCGGTACGAAAATATCGGAAACCCGGTCGGTCAAATTCTGGATTGGAGCATGGCTATTTTGAGCCTTCTTCACCAATTCAACAATTTGCGCCAACATGGTGTCATTGCCAACTTTGCTAGCCTTAAAGACGAAGGTCCCGGTGTTATTAATTGTCGAACCAATCACGTGGTCACCAACCTTTTTAGTTACCGGCATGCTTTCCCCCGTCACCATTGATTCGTCAATCGTCGAGGAACCCGATTCGATCACTCCGTCAACGGCAATCTTTTCGCCCGGCCGAACCCGAATCTGGTCGCCCACGGCCACTTCGCTGAGCGGCACCTTGACGTACTTTCCGTCACGGAGTACTTCGGCTTCCTTAGCTTGCAAATTAACCAGCTTTTCGACCGCTTCCGAAGCATTGTTCCGCATTTTTTCTTCAAAAACTTGGCCCAATAAGACGAAGGTGGTGACGAATGCTGCACTTTCAAAGAAGACCGCTTGGCCGGTAATCATCGCGTAAATGCTGTAGAAATAAGCCGTCGCGGTTCCGATTGCCACCAGCGTATCCATGTTGGAATGGTGTTTTTTAAACGAAGCCCACGCACTTTGCGCAAATGGGCGCGCGGACAACGCCATTACCACGGTGGTTAAGGCTAACATCGTCCAGTGGCCGCCGGGAAGCATGAATCCCCACGGTTTCAAGATCATTTCGACCAACATTGGTAACGAAAAAATTAACGAAATCCAAAAACGAGTTGTAATTTTCATTACTCAATCACCACTTTTCCGCTAAACATGTCCATGCCACAGCTAAACGGGAATTCCCCCGCGTGGTCCGTATTGACGGTAACCGACTTGGTTTCGTCAAGCGGTAACTGTTCTTCAAATCCTAGTTGCGAAGAATGCACCACGTCCAAACAACCTTGGGGGCTGGTCCGCCGAAAGTTAATTTGTGCGGGAATCCCCTTTTGAAAATGCACTTCGGCCGGTTGATAACCACCGGCGACCGTAACGTTAACGACTTGCGTTTGCTCTTTCATTTAAATGACCTCCCTTAGCTATTTAACTTCGACTTTGCCATGGAACATATCCATTCCGCATGCCCACGGATATTCGCCAGCCTTGCTGGTATCGATTTTGATTGGCACGGTTTGGTTTTGTGGTAAGGCTTGGTTAATCCCAAAGTCCGCGAAAACCACCCGGTCCAAACAGCTTGACGGATCCTTCCGGGTAAAGTTTAAAACTGCCGGAACGCCCTTTTTCAGGACAATCTTTTCGGGAGAGTAGCCTCCGTTAACCTCCACGTCGACCGTCTGGGTATCGCCAGTAACTTCCGCCACTTCCGATTGGGCTTCGTGTTTACCGAAGAACCACCAAACGATAAAACCAATTAACGCTAATCCTACTATTAAAACAATCAATCTCGTCATCATCTAATCCCCCTCTTTCATGGTGCAAGTTTCGTCACAATCCGTTTCCGGAAGGCAATTGCATTCCACCTTTTCTGGCGCGGTGGTTGATTTTTGTTGCAATAACTCCTGTAAATTGCTAATATCCTGCTTACTTAAGGTAGTCTGGGCAACTAAATTGGTAATTACCTGCCCCTTCTTCATGTTACACATGTGGGCAAACAGCTCGGTGGTCGTCGCCTCCATCGCCTGTTTTTCAGCAATGGTGGGATGGTAAATAAACTTCCGACCCAGCCGTTCGGTACGCAACGCGCCCTTGGCCACTAACCGGCGTAATAGCGTTTTGATGGTGGAAGCCGTCCACTTTTTTGATTGCTGCATCAAGTGGACAATTTCCGTGCTTTTTGCCTCACCGAGCGTCCAAACAATCCGCATAATTTCCCATTCGGCGCCGCTAAGTTCCGTTGCGGTATTTTCCATCGTGGCATTCCTCCCTTTTACGTTTACATTTGTAACCTTCATGATTAGTATAAAAGGCAGGTTTACATTTGTCAACGTAAAAGCTCCTTTCTTCTCATGACCCGCTATAGTATTCTATTAAAGGAGAAAATTTAACAACTGGAGGAGCTTTTATGCCAAAGTACCTAAAATGGGGATTAATCATCCTCTTTTTTCCAATTTCATTGAGTTATTATGCCTACCGGTGGAGTAAAGACCACCTTTGGGCAAAAAGTAATTATCCACGAGTCTTTTCGGGACTAACCGTCTGGGCAATTTGGCTGATGCTTTTAGTGATCGCCCAAAGTACATCCTTTGCCAATGCCGTATCATTACTAGGATTTGCTGGTTTAATTTCGTTTGTAATTGCCTTAATTATTGATTTATTTCATAAGAAATCGGCCCGGCCCGCAATTGTTCCCATAATTTTGAGTGCCATCTTATTTGTGGGGGCAGTGCAGTTTACCCCGGACACGGAGTCTAGTTCATCCGCTGCTCAAGTAGAAAGCACCCACGTGGTCCACAAGGTGGCGCGCAGTGACCAAAAAGATTACCAAGCTGCTAAGGCAAAGCACGCCGCGCTCGTTGCCCAACTAAAAAAGGTTAAGCATGAGAACGCAACCTTAGCTAGTGAGAAAGCGGAGGCAACCACCGCAATCGCCACTTCCAAAGCCAAACGCGAAGAAGCTTCCTCACGCTCGGCCGCGGCAAGCGAAGCAGCCGCATCCCGCGCCGAGAGTGAAAGTAAAGCTGCCGCAGCTTCATCTAAAAAGGCTGCCCAAGCACAACAAAAGGCGGCCGCAGCACAAAGTCGGGCCGCTGCCCAACAAAGTCGCCAGGCCCGGCAACAATCCGCAGCGCAAGCAAGTGATGACGAAGGCGATACATACACCGGAACCGCCCAGGATATTATTGGTAACGTTAATTCCCATATTTACCACGTCCCTGGACAAGCCGGTTACCACATGAATTCAGCTAACGCGGTTCACTTCCATTCCGAAGCGGAAGCGCAAGCTGCAGGTTATCGAAAGGCGTTGAGATAATGAAATTAAAAGCAAAATTACTATTAGTAGTCGTGCCATTTTTGATGGGTAGCGTGGTTTACCACTCTACTCCAACGGTTCAAGCAAAGACCGTGGTGATGTACACCCATCCGCACCGCAAAGCCACCCGTAAACTTCAGAAGGAAAACCGGGAGCTGAAGCAAAAGATTGCAAAAGCACAGGCTAAAAATGACCGGCTCACCAAACAACTAAACCACAAGAAGAAACAACTTCATCAATCGGCGGCTACCAAACAAACCGATACTGCTAACCTAGCCAAGCTAAATTATGCTGGGCAACAGGAAGTCGTCGTTAACCACAATCAGCCGAAGTTTTCCAAGGCTGATCTATCTATCGACAAAGGGGCTTGGCAACGTTATGGCAACCTTGACCACCTCAACCGGGTGACGGCTGCCAACGCCATGCTAAACCAATCCTTAATGCCCACCGCCAAACGCGAACCGCTAACCGTAAACCCCACCGGTTGGCACAATAAGCGGATTGCTTCGGGATGGTTATATAACCGCAGTCACTTAATTGGCTACCAATTAACCGGCCAAAACAATAACTTAAAAAACCTAATGACTGGAACCCGTTCATTGAATTCGCCAGAAATGCTCGCCCATGAAATGGACATCGCCTACTACCTAAAACAGGACTCTAAACACTACGTTCGTTACCGCGTCACCCCCATTTTCAACGGCGACGACTTATTAGCCCGCGGCGTCCAAATGGAAGCCCAGTCCATCGGTGACAACGACATCCATTTCAACGTCTTCATCTTCAACGTCCAAGACGGTGTGAAGTTGAATTACGCGGACGGGACTAGTTCGGTGGAGAAATAGGTAACTGTCTTGTTAAGATAAGATACTTTTAAATGACCAACAATCTGATTGTCAATAAAAGCTGTACGTTTACATTTATGGAGGAATTTTTATGAGTAAGAAAATTACAGACAAGGACGGAAACACATATGTGCAGAAAAAACCGTTCTACAAACGTTTTTGGTTTTGGATTTTGGCAATTATTGTAATTTTTATACTTGGTACTGCACTAGGGGGAAATTCGGACAATTCCAACAATGGCTCTACTTCATCTACAAAGAAAGTAGATGGAATTACTAAATCACAATTTAATGCAATTAAATTGAGTGAAAATGATGGGACTAGTCTTAAAAATACAGAAAAGCAATTTGGTAAGAAACCTAGTTCCACTTCTACTGATACTATTGATGGTATTAAATCGGATATGAATACGTGGGATAAAGTTGCTAATAGTGACTTGGGTTCTGCAGTAACGATTGGTTTCTCAAATAACCACGCAATTAGTAAATCTATTGACGGTCTAAAAGTTAAACGCGCCAATAAAATCACTTTATCTGATTTCAATTCTATTTCAAATGGAATGTCAAAAGACGACATTAAAAACAAATTTGGGGAACCTAATGGATACAGTATCACTTCAATTTCTGGAATAACTTCTGAGGATTGGAGTTACACTTCGGATATTAAGGGCGATACTGGGGCTAACTTTATCATTACTTTCCAAAATGATGCGGTAAGTGGTAAAACGCAGACGGATATGAAATAGAGTTAATATAAACGTTAAATGCCATAAAGGGGTTGATAAATTTATATGTCTCTATCATTGTTAACGGCTATCTTAGAACTTGTTACTGCAATAGTAACTTTTCTTGGTTCTTTTTTTTCGATCAAACAACAAGAATCTGAAAGTCAAAATAAGATTCTACAAAACAACCAAAATTTTTTTAGTGGAAATAATTTAAATGGTAGCACGGTAAATATACATCAAAGTAATAGTATCAATTCCCAAGATGATAAAACTTGGAGAGAAAGAGATAAAGAGTACAAATTCATCTCCATAGCATTTATGGTTTTCGAACTATTCGCTCCTATGGTTATGTTATATTTGTATGCTGTTGGCGATTTCAATTCCGTCAAGATGATTGATTCACTCCGAATAAGCTTCAAGCTCATCGCTATTCTGAACATAGGCGTTCTTATTTCTTCTCTTAAATTAAAAACATGGAAGAATAAAACTCTATCTGAATCATCAATAAGTAGTTTTGGACATCGAGTGTCTCGAATAATTTGGATTATAGCTATCCTGGCTCAAATTTTTATTGCATTTCCAGTACAAGATTTATATTACGTTTTTCAGAGGCCTCTTAATTTGCTTATCCTTATATTGATAAATGTTATGGGTACATCTATGTATGCCCGGATTACTTTTGCTGGTACTATGTATAAGATTTTCAGTTTTAAAAATTTAATAATCCATCTAATTTACTGGTTAACAAATATAAGTGTCCTACTTTACTTGTTAACAAATTATATATAGCAAAAAGCTAGTAATAAACAGCAATGTTTATCACTAGCTTTTTATTTTTGTACGTATGTAACTTACTCTATATTAAAATATTTCTTACTTCCATTATAAATCCTATCTTTATGGTCAATTCTTATAACATCCCCTTAATCCTCCCCAAAAAGTCCTCGTAACTCGTGCTTCCAACCAATTCAGCAATATTCTTTTCTTCCGTCATCACGTCCGATAACCTGTCAAAAATATTTCTAAACAACTTAGAATCTTCTTTTCGCACAGCTAAAGCGAATACTAGATAAACGCGACTTGTTCCCCAAGTTAGCCCGTTAGGATTGATATAAATGAACCCCTTGGTACTATGCGCTTTCATGGTTAACGAATGGGGAATTGCTATTTTACCAAACGCCGTGGACGACATTTGTTCCCTATCCAACAAATCTTTTTGGTAATCTTGGTCAGTTACCTTAGCTTGGTAAAAGGCATTGGCAATATGCTCAATAACGGCTTCCTTCGTTTTTAATTGTCGACTAATCGTGAAGAAACGTTGGTCGAAAAATGTTCCAATTTGGCTATCAAATGCCCTCCGCCGCTTTTCATTACCAATTTCATCGATCTTATTTTTCAACATGCGATTATCATTTTTCGTAAAGAATGGCGAGATTTGTACACTGGGTACTCTAGTTGAGCTTCTATCTGTAAAGGCAATTAATAAATCAAGATCATTTTCTACTGTAGACTCTGTGGTGACGACCTTTGTAATTACTAGTTCACTACCAAAATTCTTCTCAATTTGATCGACAATTGATAGAAATTTTCCCTAATAATCTGGAATTAAAATTGTTGTCCTTAGCCGTTCTTTATCTTCAATCTGTTTTGCAATGGCATTTCCAATATGCATAGCAATATAGGCAATCTCGTTATCAGGAACCGGCACTCCTACATAGTTTGCAATCTTATGAGATATTAGCACCGCACATTCGTAGACAGTAGGGCTTTGAGCCTTCATTTGATTAGCCATCGGATTTTGAATGCTTTTCCCGTCTCGCAACCGTTGAATTAACCGGCTAACGTGAATCGCAAATTGATTTATAAAATCAGGTCCCGTCAAATCAATTTTATAAATGCTCTTCACGTAAGCAAGAATGACGCGAATTAAGCGTAATGAACTTTCTGAAATACTGTCTTTCATATCAATCGTCCATCGGGAAACCGAACCATCAATGACCAGCCCCAGACTTTCTAAGTCATCTTTAGAAAAACGAACGTTTGTCTGACTGTTTTCAACTTCCTTTAGTAAATCTTTGGCAAAGCGACTACTTTTCCAGTAAAAATCATCTAACTGTGGTTGCGTTTGATATCCATCTCTAATCCGTTGGATGGCAATTACCACGTGTAAAACAATGTTATTCAAATCAAAAGTATTCAAATAAATATGATGATCCTTTGCGCATGTTTGCGTAATCGTGTACAGCCCATCTAAATCAATTGTAGGGAAGTTGCTTCGAATGATTGATTTACTAATAAAATTTCCGTCGCTTTCTTTATATAGCATGTCTGAAAGCATGTGTCGCTTATCTTCTTCGCTACCAGAGATAGAGAAATAATCCCCCTCGCTGTTTCAAAGTTAAGTCAAAATTTTTCGCGTATTTTACGGCCGCTTTAAAATCAAGTTTTAAATTAGATTCACTAGCAAAAATTTCTTCAGCTAGATCGTACACATTTACCGGCGCATCGTTGCTTAACAATCTATTGAGTACGTAAAAAATCCGTTCCCGCTTAGTAGTTGGGATTTTGGACCCTTTTAATTCCGGTTGTTTTTCTTTAATTTCTCTAGTGCCCTCATATTTATAGCCCAACTTTGAAGAAACCACTGGGTGATCTGCCGATAAATTTTTATAGTACTTTTTAACGCTTCTATCTGACACATCCAAAAAAATCGATAGTTCTTGAACACTATGCCACCCCGGTTTGGTCATGAGGTACCGGAGCATTTTCTCTTCTCTTTTTGTGGACATCATTATATCCCCTAATCATGAGCATTAACTATGCTTAATTTGAAAACTTGCCAATTAAAACATGGCTTTCTACGCAAAATTTCGCGAAAAGCATTCAATATAGCTTAATCGCGAAATTATAATTTTTTACCTAAAGTTCTTCACCATTCGTAGCGATAACTTTCTTGTACCAAGTAAAACTATCTTTTTTGAACCGTGCGCCAGTTCCGTTCCCTTCATCATCTAAGTCTACGTAAATGAAGCCATAACGCTTAGACATTTGTTGAGAAGAACAAGAAACGATGTCAATAGGTCCCCATGCACAATACGCAATTACGTTAGCTCCGTCATGAATTGCACGACCAACTTGTTCAATATGTTGTCTTAAATAATCCACCCGGTAATCATCATGTACTTTTTTGTCTTCAGTTAACTCGTCATACATTCCAATTCCATTTTCCGCAATGATAATTGGCTTACCGTACCGATCCGCATACTGCGAAAGCGTGTTGTAAAATCCTTGAGGATCAATTGCCCAACCCCATGGGGAAGCCTTCAAATATGGATTAGGTGTATTATCGTTAACTTCATACTTGTTCTTAGTGGAATCAACCATTTGAGAGTAATAGTATGAAATCCCTAAGAAATCCATTGGGTTCTCTTTGATCAACTTCATTTCTGCATCAGTAATCGCCAACTTGATGTCGTGATCCGCAAAATAATTTTGGGCAAATTTAGGGTAAGCTCCCCTAAACTGCACATCGGTAAACATGTATTGCATTCGATTATGCTGTAATGCTAATACAACGTCATCCGGTTTCGCCGTCGCAGGAAAGACGGTACCGTCAGCAACCATGGTTCCAATATTTAAATTAGGATGATTAAGAGTTTTGGCATAGTTCTTAATCCAAGCCGCCGCCACCATCTGGTTATGGGTTGACTGGTATAACGCTTCTGCCAAATTATCATACTGGTCCGCTGCCACCCCCACGGATAACCATGGTTCGGTTTGTACCATATTAATTTGGTTAACTACAATCCAGTACTTAACCCGGTCGCCAAACCAATCTAGTAAAGTCTTTCCGAATTTCTCAAACATCGGAATCACATCTTTATTTGGCCAACCGCCATATTTAAAAGTAATGTTAAGCGGAGTTTCGTAATGGTTCATCGTGATGATTGGCTCAATATTTTTACTTAAAAGATAATCAATCATCTTTGAATAATGCTCTAATGCCGCAACGTTGGGTTCTTCGTCATCCCCGTTAGGAAAAATTCGTGACCAATCTAGGGAAGTTCGAAAGGTTTTAAAACCCATTTCACTCAGTAAATCAATATCACTCTCGTACGTATGGTAAAAATCGATACCGTAGCGCTTAGGATAATAGTGTTCCTGGTCGGTCACTCCTGCTTTGGCTTGTGCTAAAGTCATTCCTTGTACTTCTATTTTTTGAATTTCTTCATTAGAAAGTCCCTTTAAAAAAGGTTGGACATCTGAGGAGTTTAGTCCTTTACCATCTTCACGATAAGCACCATCTGCTTGACTAGCTGCTTGAGCTCCTCCCCACAAAAAATTCTTTGGAAAATACGAATACTGATTTTTCATAATAAAATTCCTTTCTTATCTTTTTCCTTCTTTGCGTTCAAATATGCCAATTAACTTCTTAGATAGATTGTATTCACTCATAATGGTCATTACCGTGTCTTGAGCATGGGTAAACAGCACTGAATACTCTACGGCATCGCCTTCCGCTTCTTTTTGTAGTTTCTTAGTTTGAATACGGTGAGCAGCTACCAATTTTTGATTGGCTTTTTCCATAAGTTCTTTAGCAGCGCTATAATCACTCTCTGCTACTTTATCAAGCGCTTTTGAAATAAAATCCCGTGCGTCTCCCGCATTAATAATAATTTCCATCGTTTCTTTTACAGATTCATTTGAACTTTCTTTATCAGCCATATTAATCAATTAACCTTTCTCAAATTATTAATTTTTAGTTTTCTTCTTTAATAAGATTACTGTCGTAAATTTTGAAAAATGGGTAATAAATCAATCCTCCTACACAGAATAGAATTGCAAGAAGAATTAAAGCACTAATCGCTGGACTTACTATCCATGTAACAAATGGGAACGGGATATACCACATTTGCATCAATGAATGCGGTATTGGTGATAAACCAAATTTAAACCAAAATACAGTAATTAATGGCAATACAATCCCGTTAATCCATAACGGCAGCATCAAATATGGATTCCAAACAATTGTCCCAAAAACTAGTGGCTCATTAATATTAAATATTGAAGGAACAACGCATGCCTTTCCTAAAACTTTTAATCTCTTAGATTTACTCCAGAAGAGCATCATTAGCACTAATGGCATGGTGCAACCTACCCCACCAATCCAAGGGAAACTATAAATCAGTTCACTAGTAAAAATGTGCGTAATCGCTTGTCCGTGTGCAAATTGTTGTGCGTTATTAGCAATGCCAGCAAACATGATTGGCTGATCAATCGCTGCTAAAACCCAACCAGAAATCCCCATTGAATAAATAAAACAGTCAAAAAATAGGAATAAAGTGAATCCCCACCAAGTATCTAATGAATTAGCTAACGGTGAAAATACTGCTACTACCAGCTGGTAAAGATCAAAGTGAACTAAATAAGTTAAAATCCATCCAGTTCCAACTACCAGGATGATAGATAACATGGAATCAAACCAAGCAATCACAAAATCTGGCAATGCAGTATCTTCATTAAAAAAGCTAAATTTACCAAAGAACCCCATAATAATTGCAACAAAGCCGCCTACAACCAGAGCTACAAACATTCCCCCAGCTCCTAGTTTAGAGAATTGATATGAAATAATTGAACCTGTTTTATCCCAAGTTGGATTAGCAAACATCAGGAATAGCGCAACTGATGATAACCCAGCAATAATCTTTTGTTTATTTAATTTCTTTTGCTCCATCACATTAAACGGGAAAAGAAAAGCAACAAAAATTGATGTAAGTCCAAAAGTAAAGCTACTAATCGGCGACAAATCTGGCCACCATTTAAAAAAATTAGCCGGAATATCAAGTAATGTAATTAGTGATCCAACAAAAATAAATGGTAAAACCTGTAGAATAGAATTCTTGATAGTCAATATCCATTGGTTATTTGCAATTTTCTGTGCTCGTGGAGCAAAACCTTTATTTAAAGCATCCATGAACTTATTCATCGGAATGCCTCCTCTCCATTTAATTAAACTTCTGATTTGATATGCTCAACGGCCGCTGCCCCATCTAAAATTGAATAGTAATCTGGCTTCATCAAAATCGTAACGACCTTGTCAGGTACACTTTTTTGAAGTGCTTCGAATTCTGATTTCAAATGCGGACCCACCATTAAAATATCAATATCATTGGCGTAGTCATTAAGTTCTGCTTCGCTACGGGCTTGAATTTTATAATCTAATCCTGCTTTTTTGGCAGCTTTCCGCATATTTGCCGCCATAAAACCCGATGAAGCTCCCGATCCACAAACTAGTAAGACGTTTAAACTCATAATAAATACCTCCATGAATGATTTCTTTTTACAACCTTAGAATAAAGCCTTTTCATTATTATTTAAATTTAGCTTTTTCACCGTGAGGGGAAGTTTTATGTCCGTTTAAATTATGGGATTTTCTTTTTAAAGAGATGTCAAATATTCACTCACCTCTTTATCAAATTTTTCAAAAACAAATTTTAAATATAACGGGACCTTAATCATATCCATACTGTGGGAGAAAAAAATAAAATCTATTTTTATGAAAACAAAAAATCCAGATTCTCAGGCTTCGCCATCCTAAGTCATCTGGATTTTTGTTTGTCTACTTATTCTTTAACCTGTCCTACTTAAAATACTGCTGCGACGACGTTTGGTCATCACCTAAAACATTGTGGTGCAACATGTAAAATACCCCTGAAGACCAGGAGAAGTTTGACGAATTCAAACCGTCTCCATTTAATGGGTTATAGTTTTCACGAATTGGTCCGCTTCCCGTTAATCCTTCGGCGTGGTCGAATAGCTTTTCGGTTTGCTTAAGTGCCTCAGAATTGTAGTTATAATTCTGTAACCCTTCGATTCCAAACATCGCTTGATCCAGCCAAACTGGTCCTCTCCAATATTGGGTTGCCGTGAATTTTTTGTTATCCCGCGAAGTAGTTGGGAAAGGCATGTACGTGTTAAACATCTTTTTATTCATTAGAACTTGTTTTACTTGATCAGCCTGAGCACTCGTTGCAACCCTTGCCCAAAGCGGAATCAACCCTTCAGGACCCTTCCCTCGATTTGAAAGCAACAGAGTCGATCCATCCTTGTTACTTTGTAAGTCGTAGAAGAACCCGGTTTTCTTATCAAACATTTTAGATTGAATCTTATTTTGTAATTGTGAGGCTTCAGCGGTATATTTTTCAGCATCGGCGGTATATCCTAGTTCGTTGGCAATCGCCGCTAAAAATCCTTTGCCAGCGTACAAGTAAGAATTCAAGTCAACGGACTCTTGGTTAACTGAATATCCGACAACTTTACCCTTGCTGTCCTTATCTGGATAAACTTTAACACCTTTATCGGCCTTGCCCACTCCGGTAGCATCAAACCTTACCGCATTGTCCATTCCAGATTTCCATGCGGAAGCAAGAATTACTTCTTCTTTATTAACAACTTTCTGATTGTGTTTGTTCTTCTTGTAATGCAATGGATCGACCGTTGCGCCATATTCAGCTAAACCGTCCTTATTATAATCCCTATTGGAGTACCACCAATCATGGTAGGCAACCAACTTAGGATACATTTCCTTCAAAAAAGCTTTATCATGGTTTGATTTATAAACTTGCCAAACTGCCCATGAAGCTAATGGTGGCTTAGAATTACGTTCATTCCAGTTGATTCCATCCCCACCGCGTTCCTTATTCTTGTTGTAGAAGATGGCATCAGGGATCATCCCGGCATCTTGCGGACGCACTTTATCTTTTTTGGTAATTTGGTAATCGAACAATGCCTTAATTGAACTTTCCGCTAACTCTGGGTCAAATTCTGCCACGGCAGCGGCATGTTTCCAGGAATCCCATGCCCATAAGCCTTCGAACCACTGGTCAGACATTGAAGGAACGATTCCATCATGTTTTAGTTCTCCAGCTGGGCTTATCCAATTGGTTACTAAAGTTTCCATTCCTTTAACTGCTGCCCGATCATACTTGGCTTTGTTAGCAACTTCCTTCTTACTTTTATCATTCTCCGTTGCCTTAGTGATATAGTTATTCCAACGATTTTCATTTTGTTGGAAAAGGGTATCTACATTTGCAAAATCATTACTGGCCTTTGCTACTTCAGCATCCGCCTCTTTTTTTGTAAAGGTATAAGATTGGGTAGATTCTAAGGTTTGACTTTCGCCTGGTTTAACGGTAAGAGTTTTATTTAAACTACTCTTGTGTTTGTCACCCTTGATACTAGTTTTAACTGGCGCACTGTAAACCACGTTAAACTGATTACCAGCAGTGGTCATATAATAGTTATCGTTTCTAACCTTCGAAAATTTGACCTTTACCCCGTTAGTACCTTTCACTAACTGCTGTTTAAGATTAACCGCTTTCTTTTCCCGGGTCTTTAACTTATTGATAATGTCTCCCGTCCAGTACGCTTTTAAACTTAGATTAGTCTTGCCAGTATTTTGAATGTTTGTTCTAACCATTGCCGTGCGGCTATCAGTAAAGATTAGATCCAAAGCGATCGTCAAATTTTTAAACTTATAAACCTGGTTCAAACGGCCTGGATAATAGTTAAAACTTCTCTTAGCGTCCGCAAAGTTAAATTCTTTATTCGTTTTTGCGTTGATAATATGTAGCTTAGAAATTTGGTGCGACAAATTGACTGGATATTCTTCAGCTATAATCATGGGCCCCGGGAAACCACCATACGTCGAAGATACCCCTTCTTTTGGCAAATAATAAGCATGCCAAGCACCTTGATCTGAAAAAGATGAATACTTATTGGTAGATACTTTTTTATTCTTTGAATAGAAATTTGCAGTCGGATTGCCGCTTATATCTAAGACATTTTTGTAATCTTCTACCGTATCAGCTTTAACAGAATATCTGTTTTCATTTAGTAAAATTCCGACACTTAGCCCACACACTACGCCTAAAAGGCATTTTTTTATAAGACTAGAATTGATCATATGTTACCCCTCCCCGTAAAAACATCAATATCCCTCAAAAAAATTGGAAACATAAACTTTTTTAATAACAGCATATTTATCTCCACTTGCAATTAGAATGGCGATACATTACCACATTAACTTTAATTTTTTATGTTTTAAAACACACTGTTTGTCAGCTATAACAGTATCATTAAAACGCATACATTTGAATAATTTTTTGTTAATCAGGTTAATTACTTTTAGTGAAATTTCATGAAAATAAATACGTGATTTGTTAAATATATCCACTACAACAAAAAAAGCCGTCAATCGGGGTGATTGACGACTTTTTCTTGTTAGATAAATATATTTCATAGATCAATAGACATGTTACCATTTATTAGTTAAGTTAACAAGGGTTATTAATAGGACATACTATACAACTAAATGTTAGAAGTTATTTATAGAATATTCTTAATATAGTAACTAAACCTTTTGATTACGTATCAATAAAGCTAATATTTCTAAAAAACAACTAATTTATTTAAATACGGTATTTTTGCCATTACGTACGTAATAATCCACGAACCAATAAAGACTCCAATTATAGTCACTAAATTAATAAATATACCGCTAGTGCCTAAAAGTTTCTCAAATATTTTTAGAACAATAACGTGCACTATATAAATACCGAAACTATATTTTGAAATTGATTCAATAATTTTTGTTTGCGCCGTTGAAAATCTGGGAATGAATAAACAACACAAAAACATGAAATTGATCCAAAGAAAAATCAAGATATTATCATAATTATATTCGGCAAATGGAGTGTTTACTAATCTAACGTTCAAAATAGAGTAAATTAACATTAGGACACTAGTTATTCCTAGTACGTATCCTATCCACTTTTTTAATTTTGAAAAGCCATCTCGCCTGTAATAAAAGCCAATAAGTCCACCAGCCATGTAGTAACTACTCCACGTCCATAATCTAAATGTTTGGATTACACTTTTTTGAATAGGCATCTGACCTGAAAAATGGTTATATAAATCAAATCCCCATGAAATCAACAAACATAACAGCATAATAACACTAAACAGCTTTATAGACCTTTTTATTATTGAATTAAAGACCGGGACAAACAGAAGCATAATAATTAACGCACCTAAAAACCAGAATTGGAAAAAGAATCCCCTTTGCAAAAAGGACTTGCCTACTATGATTAAGTAGTTTTCTTGATTCTTCCCTAGTAAAAATTTGGTCAAATATAAAATTGCATTCCAGCTAAAAACAGGCACTAATATTAAACCAATCTTGGTATATATATATCTGTAAGACATCTTAGATCGGTTAATTAGAAAAAAACCATTTGCCATAAAAAACAATGGCACTGCTGCTGTTCCTGCATAGTACAAAATTTCTGAAATAATGCTAAGATTACCAATCTTAAAAGTCTGATTACTGTAAAAAAACGGCATTGATGTATGTAACAAAATAACACTGAAACATGCAAACACCTTAACTAAATCAACACCTATAATTCTTTTCCTCGAGTTACTCACTATTTTCATCCTATCTAATCTTAATTTACCGTTTAATCATGCCCTTTGCGTCTTTGATAACTTTCGTTCGTAATACAACCAGCAACGCAAAATAAGTGACTATGCCAACTAATACTTCAATAATTAGCATTGTCCAATTATTTTCTAAGTTCTTATCTAAGAAAAGCACAACAATAAACATAATTAAACCAGCAAATAAATACTTAAAAGTATCAGCAAATAAACTGCGATACTTGATTTGCTCTCTAACAACAAACAACTGATATGCAGTAACCGCCAATTCTGATAGTACGGTTGAAAGAGTTGCCCCTAAAGCGCCCCAAGCCAAAATAAATGGGATGTTAATAACTATATTGACAACCGCTCCTATAATTACTGACTTAGTGTATGCACCATTTTGATTTGTTGGCAGTAAATATTGCGTTCCCAATGCATTGCTCCATGCAATTAACAAAATAACTACCGATTCAAGCATCATCAATGGGATTACTGCCATAAACTTGTCTGTGAAGAATAATGGAACAAACTTTGGAGCAACTGCAGCTACTCCAAACATCATTGGCACTGACATTGCTGTTACAAAAGAAAAGCTATTATACAAAAACTCCTTAGTTTTCTCCACCTCGCCCTTCATAAAAGCATTGGCAACGTGAGGAAGCATCACCGTTCCAGTAGCCGTTACCACTGCGAGAACCATCTTAATCATTTTATCTGATTGATCAAAATAACCTGCTGATTGGACGGAAGTCATCGAACCCAACATGGTCTTGTTAACTACCAAGTAAATTTGAGTAGCAATTTGTGGTACAAATAATACCAACGAAGGCTTTAAGTGCCGCCAAATTCTAAGGTGTTTAAAATCAATTTTTCCAATGTAACGTCCCAAATTAGGGAATAAGGTTAAGTTACCAATAAGTAACGATAGTGATAAAATCAGGATATAAATATACAAATCGCTATATGATTTAACGAAAGTGAAAATGCTAACCAGCGTCAAAATCTTAACGATGAAGTTCCTTAATACTGTCACACCAAAATTTTCCATTCCCATGAAAAACCATGAGATATCAAAGGCAGCAGCGATAATTGAAACTGACTGCGCAAAATAATACGTATGATAGCTACCTGTAAACATTAGAAATACTAAAAATGCGGCATAAGCCAATATAATTGTCATTACCCGCATTAAAAATATTTCGTAGAATGTTTTCGTTAATTTATTTTTATCATCACGCACATACGCAATCTGTCGATTTCCATACAAATTTACTCCAATACTTCCGAACAAAATAAAATATTGAATAATTGAATTTGTGTACGCATTAATCCCTACTCCAGTCGGTCCTAAAACCCTGGCTAAATACGGAGTAGTAATTAAAGGAACTAGCAGAATAAATACTTGATAAGCAGCATTATAAAGATAATTCTTAACGACTTGCATATTTATTTTTCTCCAAATTCATGTTCAACCGTCTGTAGAGCAGCCATAATCGTTTGGTCCATGTTGTAATAACGATATTGACCTAAACGACCACCAAACAATACACTCGGTGCTTTTTCCTTGGCTAACTCAACATACTTAGTATAAAGCTCTTTGTTACGCTTATTGTTAACTGGATAATAGGGTTCATCCCCACGATTCCAAGTCTTTGGATACTCGTGAGTAACCACTGTTTTACCTTTATTCCCCTTACCAAATTCAAAATGTTTGTGTTCAATAACTCGAGTATATGGAGTTTCAGCATCAGTATAGTTAACCACTGCGTTACCTTGATAGTCATCAACATCCATTACTTCAGTTTCAAAATGTAAACTCCGATATTCTAGTTCGCCTAATTCGTAATCAAAGAATTGATCAATCATTCCAGTAAAAATAATTTTTGCTCCAGAATTTAAGTATTCTTCCTTGTGATCAAAGAAGTCTACACCAGTTTCTACCTCAATCAACTCATGATCCAACATCTTTTCGATAATTTGGGTATACCCACCAATCGGAATACCTTGATATGGATCGTTAAAGTAGTTGTTGTCGTATGTAAATCGAACTGGTAAACGACGAATAATAAAAGAAGGCAAATCGGTTGCCGATTGTCCCCATTGCTTTTCGGTGTAACCCTTAACTAACTTTTGATAAACATCGGGGCCAACCAACGAAATCGCCTGTTCTTCTAAATTTTTAGGCTTTCCATCAAGTTTAACGCGCTTTTTTTGTTCTTCAATCTTTGCCTTAGCTTCGTCAGGAGTGATAACACCCCAAAGTTTGTTAAATGTATACATGTTGAACGGCATACTGTAGATTTCACCATTATAATTAGCAATCACCGTATTAATGTAATTGTTGAAATCAGCAAATTGATTTACGTAATCCCAAATTTTCTTCATACTAGTATGGAAAATATGCGCACCATATTGATGAACCTGAATTCCTTCAATTTCCTTAGTGTAAATATTTCCCGCAACATGATCGCGCTTTTCGATCACTTTAACTTTATGTCCTCGTTTTGCCGCTTCGTGGGCAAAAACTGAGCCGAAGAGGCCGGAGCCTACTACTAGATAGTTCACAAACATACATCTCCTAATATTTTTATAAAAATAAATTGTTATTTGTTCTTAATTTTAATTTCTGGGTTAAATCTAAACCCTGCCATTGTACCTTTAATAGCAGTACTAAATCGCTTAAACCTATTATCTGTTGCTCCTAGTGCTTTTATACCTATCACTATATTAATGATCACGTTCTTAACGACTTTTTTATTTGAATCATATTTTCTACTAATATAGATACCGTTTCTAAAGCTATTTTTATATCTCCACAACCTATCTGGAGTTGTATTTTTCAAGCTTTCAGTCGTAGCTCCATAAGAGCTTTTGTGTATAACATCACTTTTTATATCAAAATAACTAGGCATATATGTAGAAAGTCTTCTTGTATATTCTGTATCATCTCCCCAGATTTTCATACTGCCTATTGGAAGGCCTACAGATAAGATGACTTTTCTAGGTACCAATATCGATACAAATGTTGCAGCCTCAACCTTTACTAAATTCTCATTAATTTTATCTGGCCAATCTTTTGCTGGCGTTGCAATATTAGATGGCGAGCCATCGGTCCATCTAACATTAGAACACAAAAATCCAAATTCTCCCTTTAATATTTCAGCAGAGTGCACAAGAGAATTTAAAGCATCAATTTGAGGAATTGTGTCGTCATCCATAATCCATATGTAGTCTCCGCTTCCCTCGCTCATTGCTTTTCCGACACCATACTCAAAACCAGCAGCTCCACCAATATTTTCACTTAAGGTTTCAGTTATAATTTTTTCATTACGTATATTTGTCAAAAATTCCCCTGTTCCATCAGTACTTTTATTATCAATCACAAATATATGTGACAAACTATCTCCTTGTGCTAGCAATGCATTTATGCATTCCTTTAGCAATTTCAACCTATTGAAAGTAACAACAACTACATCTACTTTACTATCTTCTTTTTTATTCATTTACTCATTCTCTACTTCCATTCATTTTATAGCAATTGCCTTATTTATTACCCTAGCCTCAAGATAACCAAGAATATTTCTACTTATGATTTTTCCTAATAACAATTGATTTTATGATCCCCCATCGTCTAATTTTTATTAGAAAATACATTACACAAAATTTAAAATTAGTTTTAAATGTTTTAGAAAATAACAAGCTATACCGAGAGCCTAGCAAAGTATTGACATCTCTTTTGAAATTAAGAAGTTTTACTATCGTGGTCTTACTTTCTTTATTTTGAATATTATAAAGTTGTATTATTTTTCTAATGTGCATTAATATATTTTTATTGACTAAAATTGAAACTTCCCTTTTATCATTCTCAGTTAGGTCCACCTCATACTTCTTAATGAAAGCAAACATTTCTTTAAAGCCCTTTATAATATCAAGATGTATTTTTACCGGTTTATTTGGGTCTTTAGTCACAGACCCCTCTCTTTGTCGGTAATAATATAGAGTTTTATCTATATACGTAAACTCTCTTGATATTAAAAACGCCTGAACACTAAATCCTACATCTTCGTATGTCGTATTTTCGGGGAAATTCAGTTTTTTTATTATACTTTTTGAATACACTTTATTCCAAACCATCGTATCCATACCAGAAATTGTTGGGCTTATTTTTCTAATTTCTTCTTTATCCTCAGCGCTACTTCTGAATGTCTTATAATTGAAAATCAACAAATCTATTTTAGGGGTTAAATTATTTCGTAAAATTTCAAAATAATTTGGAGCTAGTAAATCATCAGAATCTAGAAAACATATAAAGTTTCCCTTAGCATGCTTTATAGCAAAATTCTTAATGTTTGCTGGCCCCATATGTGTGCAATTAAAAATTTTTATATAAGGAAAGTTCTTTTTTTTAATTAACTCGACTGTACCATCACTTGACCCATCATCAACAATTAAAATTTCGAGCTCATCCTCTTTATTTATTAAAACCGACTCTATAGTTTTTAGGATAGTATTTCTAGAATTAAACGTTGGAATAATCACACTAAATAAAATTATTACCACTCCCTACCATGGTTTTCCAAAACTAATTAGATTAACTTAATAAATTTCCCAGTGTGTATCTATATGGCAATACTGCGTATAAGTTTTGGACAAAAAGGAACCAATACATGAAAACAATAGCAACCATAACTGTTGCTCCAAAAAAAATCATTTTTGTGAGGTTATTTTTATACAATGCAATAGTGTTAGGTATTAAAGTTATATATACTGGAGTAAAAAGAAACAAGAGTCTCCCCGGAGTGGGCAAGTATCCTATTATTGAAATAATAATGCAAGCACAGTAATGCATATTTAATTCAGCATTATTTTTATAATATCTTTCTTTTCCCAATAAAATTCTACTGAAACACAAAAATAGCATAATTAAAAGTACTAGATAAACCCAGGTTGAACTATATTCTCCATTGTCAAATTGGCCTCCAAAATAGCTAGAATATAAATCTAATCTCGTAGACAAATAAACAATAAAATTTCTTATATAAGCAGCACTTACATTCAATACGGCCATCATTGACGCTATAAAAAATGGATTAATTTTAATTTTATCAGTGAAATAAAAAACAATAAATATAATAACCGAAGAATGAAAAAGAGATGCTACCAGAATAGTTATTAAATATAAGCTTAATTTTCTTGTCTTGATAAATTTCAAACCCCATAAGGCAATAATAACGCCTATAGATTGACGCATGCCGCTCAAGGAGAAAAAGAAAAAACCAAATGACATAAATATTATAATGCTTAACCATCTGTAGGAAGATACATTAGCAATATATAAAAAAAGGAAGGACACTATTAATAAATTAGTTAGAAAAAAAATCATCTGATAACTGTTTTGACCACCCAACCAATACCCAAATTTTATCACTAGGCGGTAAAGACTCTCTACTTTAACATTTGGCCGATTACTTAAAACAGCTGGAATTTGATATAAACTATATGTAGTATAGTCAATTCCAACATAGTATCTAATCGCTCCTGGTATAAATATTACTAAAAAAGATAGCATATATAAAAAATTGGATACTATTTTTTTATATACAGACTGCCCCACAGTATCTAAATAAGTATCATCACTTTTTACTTTTACTAACTGAACATATTCACTTGCACCTGTTAATAAAGTAGCTAAAATCATCATATACACATATATCATAAATATTTCTCACTATCTCTAAAAATTAAATTTCATATGAACTTTTTTCAGGAAATTTCTGATTAAATACGCTAAATAACATTGTTTTTATGTTGTCTGCATTAGTTACATTATCAGTGTCATTTAAACAAATCATCTTATGCTTATGATTTTTAACTTCATTTTCGATTACCCTAGTATTAGTATCACCAAGATCAAAAACAATTCCGCTGGTTGCCTCACGTACATCATAGTTGCCAGAAGCTAGTTGCCAATATCTCATTAACCATTGATTATAATCATATGGTGTTCGAAATCTGTTTTTTAAAGTTCTCTCCAATTCATTACCATATTTCTTCCATACATCCTTAAAGGTTTTTTTATTATAAGAAACTGGCAGATGACTATTCCACATCCCACTAAAATTTCTATTAGGTAGCAGTGCTATAGTTCTTAACAATTTCGCCCTATTTTTAAAATTGAATACCTTACTCCAATTTTTTTTGTAGAACTTAAATTTGTTAAAGTTTTCATTTATTATTTCCATATCATTAACCATAGCATGTGCCACACTACCCTTTGTGGAAATAATTGGACTTTCCGCATAAAGATCTCGGGGTTTATTATTTTTAAAAAAATAACTTGGTTCCACAAAATCATTTAAAAAAGTATCATCATTAAACAAAACAAAATTTTCGCTTAATTCCTCAATGTTACCAACACTTAGTTCAATTACGTTTGAGTTAAATGTTGGCAAATATTCCTTATTTATATAGTCGTCATGATTTATTAGTTTAAGTTTCTGATTATTTGGATCAATCCAGTCAGGTACTTGATTATCTGTTATTAAAAATATTTTATTAACCCACGGAGCATATTTTTCTACTGATCTAAACCAAAATTTTAAAGTGTCATAATCTCTATATCTGCTTTCCGTATTAATTAATTTGTTTTCATCATTCTTTTGATAACTATTTTTTTTTGAAATCCATTTATCGTCACTACCATCAACCCAAGTTATAACAAAATCAATTTTTTCTTCCATAACTCCTCCACTGAAAATCATCTTTCTCTTAAACTTAAGAAAAAATTATACAAATTTATATTTATAAATATCAAAATCAAAGCTATCTTTAATTCCCAATTACTTTTTTTATAAAAAATAATCGAAGAAGAGTACCCCAGTAAATCACTGCGTATTTTGTTTACTAATTCTTTGTAATCCCTTGAATTGTCTGATTTAAGTATTTTACTCATTACACTCACACTTGCCCATGCTTTTCTAACTCTTGCTTCTCTCTTTAGATCGGGAAATTCTTTTAATATTTTTTCTGTCATAACTTCAGTACTTGTTATTAAGTCTAAATAAGAACTTTTAAATTTAGAGCGCGTTATTGACTTTTCTCTTATTTTGTAATGATATTTAACTTCATTACCAACAGCTACGCCCTTAGTTTCACTCACAAGCACAGGAATAGCGTAGGTATCTTCAAATAACAACCCTTCTGGGAATATATGCTTATCAAACAAACTTGATTTATAAAGTTTTCCCCATGGAGATAAATCAACTTTATGCATTACTAAAACATCTTGAATCCAATCATGAGCACTCATAAAATGACTCGGATTTTTAAAGCTCTTATTGATACTTTTTTTATTTTTAAATTCAACTATATGTTGGCATGAAGCTATATCTGCATTAAACTTTCTAGATAAACTTAACAAATATTCCAAGTAATCAGGATCTACTACATCGTCTGAGTCAATAAAAGTAATATATTCTCCTACACTTTCATCTACTCCTCTGTTTCTTGCTGCTGATATTCCCTTATTTTCCGTATTTATCAGTCTATACTTACAACTAATATCCATCTCATTTATTTCGTTCACTGTATTATCGGTTGATCCATCGTTTATAATAATAATTTCAAAATTTTTGTAAGTTTGTTCTTGGATAGCATCTAAACACGTAACAATTAAATCTTCCACATTATAAACTGGAACAATAACAGATATGAGCCCTTTATTCAACTTAGTTTATCTCTCCCTATAATCAATTATATCCATCAAAAATGTGTTCTTTTATCATTCGCATTCACTATGAATTTCCTCTTTAGAAAATTGAAGACCTTAGCAGCCAGCCTTCTATTCCCAATTTGTATCCAATTATTTTCTATATATTTTATATTATTCGTTTTCACCCATACATCTAGTAAAAGCTCGGAAATGTAGCCAAAGACTCTAGCTTCTTGAACTGAAAAACCACTTATATCTATTCTTCCTTCGAGTTTAAATAAAATATCAAATAGCCAGTTTGAGTATTCATCAAAAATGTTCTTTTTCATAATAAACATATTAAACATATGAGCAGATCTCTGGCTCATAAGCTTATCAAAGGACTTTAAATATTTAGGATAGTATTGTTGAATAATTTTTCTTGTCTCATCAAGTGGTTCTTTATGATGAGAATGTATATAGTGTGAATAGATAGTTTCAATGTAATACCTACGTTTTTTGGGTAATATAACTTCTGAACCTTCTAATAGCTTCTCCACATCATCCTTGCTAAGTACATTTTCAAGATTACGCTTTTTGTTTCTACTAAATAAGCGTCGATAATGTACAAGTCCAATAGCATCTGCATCTAAATTTTTCCATGCCCAATAGATTGCGGTTAATTCATTATAATTAGGATTTTTTATAGAAATGTTTTTCCCCACATCATCTCTTTGGTAATCTATCCCTACAGTATAATTTTTAGTTGCTCCCACTAGGATAGGCAGATATAGTTCTCTATCTTTAGGCATTGGAAACTTTTTATGAGCTGCAACCAGTATTTTTATATTCACAAACATCCATCCTTATAATTTAATATGCTCCATTTGGCTTGAAAATTATCGCAACTGTTCTGAATAAAATGCTAATATCAAATAGAATCCCACTATTTTCAATATAATTCAGATCCAGTTCCACCATCCCATCAAAATCCACATCATTTCGACCGCTAACTTGCCATAATCCTGTGCAACCAGGTTTTACGGCTAGTCGTTGACGATCATACTCTGAATATTCCGCAACTTCCCGTTCCAGCGGTGGACGCGGGCCAACTAAGGTCATGTCACCAACCAAAACGTTCCATAATTGTGGGAGTTCATCCAAACTATGTTTGCGCGTGAACCTCCCCACCCTAGTAATTCGGGGATCGTGTTTCATTTTGAACATGGCCCCATCGACCTCATTTTTTTCGAGTAAATCTTCAAGCTTTTTATCAGCATCGACGATCATTGATCTAAATTTATACATTTTAAAAGGCCGCTGACCTTTTCCCAACCTTATTTGTGAATAAAAAATTGGTCCCCGATCTTCGGCCTTAATTGCTAGGCTAATTATTAAAAATAATGGGGATAACAAAATTAAACCTGCACCACTTGCAATGATGTCTATTGCTCGCTTAAAAAAATGATAAATAAAACGTCGATTTTGATATTGCTCATCAATCACAATTTTTTTATTTTCTGTCATTTTAATCTCCATTTTAGAACAACCAGAACCTCTTTTTCTTTCTTTTTTTAACTTCCGATACGTGCAGGATATCGTCCGTAGCAATCGAGTCCCCATTTACGATTGCCTTTGCGTTGTAGTTAAAACTTGTTGCCTTTCTTTCAGTAGTTTTCTTCGTTAACTTATTAAATGCGTCCCGCATTAAGAACCGACGCCCCTTAAAATTATGGGCGTCGGACGCAAAGATAAAACCTAAGTTGGCGTCAATGAAGCGTTGCGTCAGCTCTTCGACGCGATTGCCAAATACGCCTAGGTAGCTGCTACTGGTTAGTTGCGATAAGCAACCCATTTCGATGAAATCGTATAACCGATCCGGATTCTTTTGAAATCCGTGATTTCGTTCAGGATGGGCCAGCACCGGAGTGATCCCCCGGGCAATTAGCTCAAAGACCATGTCTTCTGCGTACTCTGGAATTCCGCTGTGCGGAAATTCGAGCAACAGATACTTACCCGCTTCATCCATAAATAAGATATCGTCTTGGTCAATTGCGTCTAACAATTCACCAGTCAAATGCACTTCTTGCCCGGGAAAAACCGTCAACGGAATACCCGCTTTGTCTAATTCAGCTTGAAAAGCATTTGTTTTTGCAATAACGTCTTTTTTATGATTGGTGTACATTCCGTCCATGTGATGCGGCGTTAATAAAACGTGTGAAATTCCTTGATTAACCGCTTCGCGCGCCATGTCGAGCGCCATCGGTAGGTCTTTCGCACCGTCGTCAACCCCTGGCAGAATGTGACAATGTAAATCAATTAACCCCATGATTACTTATCATCCGTTCCATAATAACCACCGTAATAGCCACCATAGTAACCCGTTGATTTTTCAGCAGATGCACGGTTCAAAATGGCACCCAAAATGTTTGCCTGAACCGTTTCGAGCATTTGTTTAGCATGCCGAACGCCCGCTTTATCCGCGATTCCTTGAGGCACTACTAAAACTGTCCCATCCGCACGTGCAGCCAAAACTTGTGCGTCGGTAACCGTATTGACGGGCGGTGCATCGATAATAACCAAGTCAAACTTAGTGGTGAGCACCCCTAAAAGGTTAACCATCTTAGGTGAACCTAAAAGTTCAGATGGGTTAGGTGGAATTGGACCACTGGGCATTACGGAAAGATTTTCTACTACCGTACTGTGAATTGCGTCATACAAGCTACCAGTGCCAGCCAATAGGTTACTTAAACCGATCGCGTTGCTGGTCCGGAAAGTCCGGTGCACGGTGGGTCGGCGCATATCCGCGTCGACGATTAGAACACTTTTGCCTTGGTCAGCCCAAGTTACCGCCACGTTGTTGCTAACGGTCGATTTGCCTTCAGACGGTGCCGAAGAGGTAAAGACAATCGATTTTAATTGCTTATCCACTGACGAGAATTGGATGTTCGTCCGCACCGTCCGGAATTGTTCCGCAATTGTGGAAGTAGGATCATTATAGGTAATCAATCCGACCCCATTTTTTAGACTTTCATTATCTAACTTTGGTTTCTTCTTAAAAAACATGCTTATCACCTAGACCCTTCTACGCATTCTAGTTTCGCCATCTTCACGGTTATTGCCACCAATCTTAGGTGCAATTTTTCGTCGAATTTCGTCATCGTCAATTTCGCTAATGATTCCAAGCCCCTTCAAACCGAGTTCCTCAGTAAGGAATTCTTCTGAAGTAACCGTCCGGTCGCTAAATTCACGTAAGAACGCCAATCCAACCCCGAGCAAGAAACCAATTACGATTCCAGCCGCGATATTAAGTTTTGTCCGTGGACTAACCGGATCATCGTCTGGCGCGGCTTTAGAAACAATCGAAACGTTGTTGATGCTCATGATCTTTACAACTTTACGCTTGAAGACCTTAGCAGTTTCGTTTGCCATCTTAGCTGCCGTATTCGGGTTAGTGCTTTTGGCATTAATCGAGAAAACTTGGGAGTTTTGTTGACTACTGATTGAAATGGAGCTCTTTAGGTTATCAACGCCGCTCTTGTAACCCGGAAGACCGGTTAATTTTTCGTCCGCCTCACGTAGAACCGTTGGACTAGTAATAATATCTTTATATGTATTAATCATTTGCACATCGGCTTGGGTTTGTTGTAATTGTGCGCCCGCCATGTCATCCGACAGCTTTCGATTAACCAAGATTTGAGTAGTTGCGCTGTACTTAGGCGTCATCACAAAGAACGTCATTAGCGCAGCCAATAAAGTAATAATAAACGTGCTAGCAAAAATTAATCCAATATGTTTTCGAAGTATGGCTAAGATTTGGCCAATACTAATCTGTTGTGTTTCTGCAGTTTCCATGAAATCCTCCGAAAGTTATCTTAAGTAGTCAAACATATTTGTTGAAATTGATGCGAGATTATCTTCCCCATTAACGTAATTACTAAATAGGAAGGTTCCCGTTTGGTCCTTCAAGTTCCATTCCACACGGTTACGCCCGCCCGCAATTGATTGGGCAAGGCTCAGTGAGTTTCCATCAACTGAAAAGCCCGCTGCGTGGTCGTCCTTAGCATCCTTGAAAACTTTGTCCAAGGTTGCCGGAGCAACGTAATCACTATTGAAGAGATAATTGAAGAGCTGCGCCATGTCGCTAGGCGAACTAACTAGCTGATCTTTACCAAGGCGGTTGATTGCTTTAGTGTCCAAGTCGTCCACCGAAACCTTCGTGCCGTTGAGCGAATCGCCACTCTCGTAGTAGTCAACCGTCTTATTCTTCAAACCAAACGTGGTCTGATCAAGTTCGAGCTGATCCAGCAAGTCTTGAATGACCGACCGGTAACTTTGGCCGGTCACCTTTTGAATAATTGCTGCTTGTAAAATAGTGTTAACTCTTGAATCCGAATATGTACCTTCACTTGCTGAATCGTACGCAGCGTCCGCGTTGACCTTCTTAATCAAATCCTTTGCCGAGCCGGTCGCCGAAAAGTCAGCGGCTGACAGCCCCGAAGTCTGATTCATGACTTCCTTAACGGTGATTAAGTCCGCACCGGCAACGTCCTTATCGTATTTCGACAGCTTGTCGTTTAACTTCACCTTGCCAGTGTCAATCAAGTGCATGATGACCGCGTTATTGACCACGTCTTGTATTTTCCCCATCACAAAACGACTATCTCGTGTCATCGTAATTTTATTTGCGTGGTTGCCGTAGCCACGCGAACTAACGAGAATTTTCTTACCTGTATTTAATGCTGCTGAACCATTATACTCGCCGTTGTTTAAAATCGAATCGAGGTTAGCGCTCTTCGATACTTTAAGCAAATCGGACGAAGATGATGTGGTACCTGAACTACTTGCGGAGTCGGATTTTGACCCCGTGTACTTTTCGATAAAGTGCGTAGCTAGAGAATCCTTATTGACTAAGGTCAACCCAAAGCCGGCGCCCGCGAAGACGACTAAAGACCCTACTGTAACCCCTAACCACGTTAGCGTTTTTTTCATACAGTATCTCTCCATTTTCAATAAGTCACAATTTAATCTATCATTTAACAGGGTAAGTTTCAACTGAATCGCACCCAGTCGGGTACAACGTCACTTAATTTACTTGGTTTTGTAACTCCGTTGTAATCTTTTGTAACAAAAATAAAGTGCGCAGTTGTCGTCTTAAACTAGTTCACTTGGCACCTCGCAACCTACTCCCTGAGCTAGTTTAGACAACGATAGCCATTATACACAAAAAACGACTGGAAGAACATATCCAGTCGTTTATCGATTGCGCAAAAACCCCTTTAAATCAAGGGTTAAGTCTCTTAGAATTTTCTTGCTAACTACTCGTTTTCATCCGTTTGCTTCCCATAAATCGAGCGCAAGCCGTTCAAGTCCTCTTCACTTAAGCCTTGCTGTCCCCGGTCAATCGGATACATGATTGAGGTCAAACTTTGGCTGTGGTCTAACCCTAACGCATGCCCCAGTTCGTGAAGCGCGACCGATTGAGAAATCGAGCGGTTATAATAAATGTTTAGTTTTGCCGAGGCGTGGTTAGCAATCCGGCTAACGACCCCCTGTTGTTCAATCACGTCGGGGCCGCCCACCCCTAGTTCAATAGTTCGGTCTTGGTTTTCTGGCATGGCCTTTTGGTAAACGCCGAGCGTCACGTGGTTAAGCCAATTGTGCATCGGTCCGGGTTCCAGATCCACGATTCCCGTCTGGTTGTACTGCTTGATTGCTTGTTGAAAGACCTTCTGAACGTTTTCTGGCGTATTCGGCGCGAAACTGTAGTAATAGGTCTTCGACAAATTCTTTCCCTTCACTACCGACTCAACCGGGGTTGCTTTCCCGCTCGCCTGATCCGCCTTAGTCGCTTTATTCTGGTTAAAGTTCCAGTTGGAATCAATCACCGAATCTAAGCTGGTCGCCACTTTATTAATTCCCGTACGGAAGGTTTGCTGAACGCCGGCAGGAATCGTCACCACGTCGCTTTTAATCAACCACGCCGCAATCCCGAAAATCAAAAGCCATCCCCAAAATGTTCTAAAACGCAAAAAGCATCCTCCTAGCGCGATTAGTTTAAGTTAAATAACGCATCGCTTTCCAATCCGATTGAAGATTTTTACCTTCTTGTATTTTAAAACGATTTAGGTCCTAACTAACCAAAAATTGCCTCACCTTTATAAAAAACTAAGCTTCTTGGTAATTTTGCAATACTTTGAGGAACTGTTCGCCATACTTGGCTAATTTATTTTCCCCAATTCCCTTAACGTCTAACATTTCATCCAACGTTTCCGGTAGCACCGCGCACATGTCGCGGAGGGTTTTATCAGAAAAGATTACAAATGGCGGAACGTGTTGTTCTTCGGCTAAATCACGCCGCAACTGACGCAACTCTTCAAACAAGGCGTCGTTAGTTGGCAATGATTTTTCGGCTCTGACCGCCACTTTGCGGGTTACCCGCTGCTTACCACGCAAAATATCTAGCCCAGCCGCAGTATTTTTCAAGACGGGATACTGGCCACCTTCCATCGCGATTATTCCCGAAGCAACTAGGTAATCGATCAACTCGGTAACTTGCTTTTTGGTCTTTTGCTTCATTAGACCGTACGTCGATAACTTTTCAAAATGAAACTGCTTGACGCGCTGGTTTTGCGAACCGGTCAATACGAGTGCCACCATTTCTTTTCCAAACCGCTCGCCCATCCGGTGCATGCACGACAAAACTTGTTGAGTTTCAATGGTGATGTCTTGTGCTTCGCGAGTGTCTAAACAGTTCCCGCAGTATCCACAATCCGGATCATCTTCGTGGAAATAATTTAAAATGTAGCGTTGCAAACACATCTGAGTGTTGCCATACTGACTCATTGCCTGGAGCTTCTGGTATTCGACTTCCTTACTTTCCTCATCCCGTTCCGAACTTTCAATGTAATAATGTTGAATTTGCACGTCCCGCAACTTATATAGCAGGATTGCTTCACTAGGCAGTCCATCCCGACCGGCGCGTCCCGCTTCTTGGTAATACGCTTCAATGCTGCCAGGAATCTGGTCATGGATAACAAAACGGACGTTACTCTTGTCAATTCCCATCCCAAACGCGTTAGTGGCAATCATCACCGGCACCCGGTCGAAAAGAAAGTCCTCTTGGTTCTGGCGTCGCTCCGCCTTACTAAGTTGTCCGTGATACATCGTCACGTTGAACTTTTTCTTAGTTAAAATTCGATGTAGACGCTCCACTTCCTTAACCGTGCTGGCGTAGATGATTCCGGACTGGTCCTGGTTTAACTTGAGGTAGTCCATTAAGAAACGGTTGCTATCCTGGTTCTTAACCACTTTAAACGCCAAGTTTTCACGCGCAAAGCCAGTTTGAACCTGTTCGGTAATTCCTAAACGTTCCTTGATGTCCGTGGCCACCCGCGGAGTCGCCGTTGCCGTCAGTGCAATAATCGTCGGTCGAGTTGGCAAATGTTGCACTAGGTCGGTTAGGTTTAGGTAACTGGGCCGAAAATCATGGCCCCATTGTGAAATACAGTGGGCCTCGTCAATTGCCAATAGATCGATCGGTAAGGAAGCCAGCTGGTCAAAGTAGTCGGAATCTAACCGTTCTGGCGAAATGTACAACAATTTCACCTGCCGATTACGTGCGGCCGCAAAGCGTTCGTTAATTTCCATGTAATCTAACGTACTATTAATGAAGGTTGCGGGAATGCCGTTGTCCACCAAGGTATCGACCTGATCCTTCATTAGCGAAATGAGCGGTGAAACCACGAGGGTCAATCCCGATTGCATGAGGGCCGGAATTTGGTAGCAAAGCGACTTACCGCCCCCGGTGGGCATGATTGCCAAGACGTTTTGCCGGTGAAGCACGGCGTCAATGACGCGCGCTTGCCCCGGTCGAAAGGTGTCGTAGCCAAAGTTAGATTTTAAAACGGTTTGTGGATCCATCGAATGCCTCTTTCTTTTTGTTGATAGTAGTTAAGTATAGTATGAATGATGAGAGAGTGAAAGCCCTCGGGTAAGGATCGAGGATTAACGTAAACCAGCCATTAATCGTGGGTTTGACGATTGATGGCTGGTTTGGGTTAACCGCAGAGCCTTGAGGGCTGAAACTCGTTTTCGATTGAGAGAACGGAAGTCACTGGGTAATCTTTGAGGATTAGTTTAATTTTGGAATTAATCGCGGGTTGGGCGGTTAATTCCAAAATTAGACTAACCGGAGAAGATTGGTGGCTGGAGTTCATTTTGGCTATGCCACAGAGAACGCCCCCCACCAAAAAAGGCGGAAATCCGCAACGCATGATTTCCGCCTTCATCTTGAAGTATGCTAGTTTTAAAGTCTTTTTATTTCCACCGATACTTCCAATCCTTTTGTGAATACGCCTGTTCCCAAAAATCATACTCTAATTCACAACTACGCAAAAAGCGGTGGGTAATTTCTTCTTTGCGCTGGGCACTTAATTTAGACGCGGCCTCGTCCAGCATCGCAAATAACTGGGTAACCGAATCGTCGCCAGCACCTTCTTCGTCACCTTGGTAGAATTCAATCCACGGCAAGAAGGGGGTGTCAGGTGCGGCGTTTTCCACAATCGCTTGGCTGATTTCATTGTACGTCCACGGGCACGGCAACACGACCGCTGCAATGTCTAACAAATCTCCTTCGCGAACCGCCGTGAATAAATGCTCCGTGTACAACGCAGTTAATGGCCGGGGTTCAGCGTGCTGGTGCTCGGCTAATTCAATGCCGGCGATGTCGCATAAAATCTGGTGGGCCGCCGACTCATCCGCAAGTGAATATTGAATTTGTTCGCTGAAAAAACGCATCCGTTCCTTGGTTTGACTTTTCACCAACGCACCGGCAAAAACCTTCGCAAAGGTGTTCAAAAAACAGGTATCCTGCTCCACGTAAACCGCTAAGGCTGCACTTGGAACTTTGCCCGCCTGAATCCCCTGCACAAACGGATGCTGTTGAATGTCGTGTAAAATTGGTTGGGCAGCTTGCTTTATTTCTTCGGAGAACATGCTGCACCTCCTGCTTGGGCGACCGTGGCTTTAATTCCAGCAATTTGCTGAGCAGGATCGGTCATTTGAATAAACATGCTGATGGCCGCAATTCCGGCCGCGCCAGTTGCCACCGTTTCAGCAACCCGTTTCAGTGTAATACCACCGATCGCAACTACCGGAAATTTACTCATCTGGACTAATTCACGTAATTTATCCACTCCTAGGGCATTCCCAGCATCGGCTTTGGAGTTAGTTTCGTAGACGGTTCCGGTTCCCAAGTAGTCTACGCCGTTCAACTGGTTGGCAGCGGTGATTTGCGCCGCGGTATTGCACGAAAGCCCCACGATCATTCGGTCGCCGACTCGTTCTAAGACTGAGGTAATCCGTTCGTCTTTTTGTCCGACGTGAATCCCCTCCGCCCCCACGGCCAACGCTAAATCTACGTCGTCATCAATAAACAACGGTATCTGATATTTCTGGGTAATTTGGTGACAAGCTCGAGCTAGTTCGACCACTTCGTCACGACTAGCGGTTTTCACCGCCCCTTTGTTACGAAATTGAAAAGCGGTGGCGCCGGCTTGCACAATTCGTTCCACCGTCGGTAAGAAGTCCGCCTTGCTAGCTACGTCCTGGGTGCCGGCAATAAAGTAGGCTTGTAGCATGGTTGGATTAAATTTCATTTTCAACCTCCCGATATGCCCAGTGGTTCAACGGGCCGTGCCCGTGTCCCACCTGAATTCCGTCACTAATCGCGGCGTTAATAAAGGCTTTGCCAATTTGTAGGGCTTGTTTTAAAGATTTGCCCTTCGCAATTTCCGACACGATCACTGATGAAATCGTGTCGCCAGTGCCGTGGGTGTTGCTGGTTTCATAACGAGGACTAGCTAACTCTAACTCGCTACCGTCCGCGAACAGAACGTAATCGCGACTTTCCGTTGGTTCACTAAAATGGCCGCCCTTAATCAAAACGTTTTGCGCGCCCAGTTCCTGCAAACGGGCAGCAGCCGCTTTAGCATCTGCATTATTTTTAATCGGCATTCCCGCTAATTTTTCAGCTTCGGGGAGGTTCGGGGTAATTAGATAAGCCAACGGCAACAACCGGGTCCGCACCGCTTCGATGGCTTCGTCGCTCAGTAGTTTCGCGCCGCCCTTTGCAATCATCACCGGATCCACCACTAAAGGTCCAAAATCATACTTTTGATAGTTTTCCACAACCGCGTCAACAACTGCCGAATTAGCCAGCATCCCCGTTTTCGCAGCCTTAATATCTAAATCTTCGGCCAGCGCCGCAAACTGGTGGTCGATAATGTGGCGCGGCATCACCGCCACGTCGGTCACTCCAAGCGTATTTTGAGCGGTCACCGCGACCACTACGCAGGTTCCAAAAACCTGGCGTTCCTGCATCGTTTTCAAATCCGCTTGAATTCCAGCTCCTCCGCCGCTATCCGTTCCGGCAATCGTTAAAACTTGCGCTGGCTTTTTTGTATCCATGCTAATCATTCCTCAACTTTCATTCTTTCTTCAACTTGGGCAACCGTGATGTTTGCTAATTCATCCATCAGTCCGCTCAAAAAACTTCCTGGCAAATACTGGTCGTGCAATTTTTCGGTAATCCGTTCACCGGCGCACGACAAGGTCAAGCTTGCGTTAATCGCCGCCTGCAACGGGTTCGGTCCGACTGCACAAAACGCGGCTGCTAAACTCGAAAGCAAATCTCCCGAACCCACCACCGCCGGCAAAAGTCGGGTTTGGTTGTGAATCTCGACCACCCGGGTTCCATCACTAATGTAGTCGGTTGCCCCACTCGCGATCACCACGTTATGGTACTTTTGTGCGCAAGCTTTCACCACTTGATGTGCGTCCCCTTCGCCATTTCCCGCGTCAATTCCGCGGGTTTGCCAATCAATTCCCGCTAATACCGCAATTTCGCCTAAATTACCACGAATTACGTCGAACTGATACTTTTTCAACAACCGGAAGTTTAATTGCTGCCGGTACTGAGTTGCCCCGACCGCTACCGGATCCAAAACGAGCGGTTTTTGTTGGTCGTTAGCCGCTTGGCACAACGTTTCGATGTCTGCCCAGCCTTCTCGACGCACTGCTCCAAGGTTAATGGTCACCGCGGACGCCAAGCGGACCAGTTCTTCGGCTTCGCTTTCCTCTTCGCTCATAATTGGGGAAGCCCCCACCGCGTTTAACCCGTTCGCTACTAAAAACGGGGTCACGAAATTAGCATAGTTCACCACCACCGGGTTAACCTCCCGAATTCGCTTAATTCCTTGTAAATCCATTTGATCAGCTCCTCATTCATATCTCCACCAAGCGGTGTACCGAAGGCGGTCGCTACCAGCGAACCATCGCTGTAGATTGACGACCGCATTTCCTAACATCCTCCATCGGCAACCAACAAAAAAACCACCCTTGAGAAGGATGGTTTTCGCCCAATAAACACTTTCCTTCGCAAGTATCAACTTACAGGTTCAAAGGGATCACGCTGCACAAGCGCATCTCAGTTCTTCTACGAACACCCCTAGTGTAGATATTATTTTATTTGAATATGAATTCGGTTTCATAATACGCCTTTTAACTCCCTTGCACAAGTCCGTGAGCATATAAATTCACTTTTAAGGGCGCCCCCTGCTAAAATAAAGATGTACCAAAAATATTCAAAGGGGGATAATATTTATGGATAAAGACAGAATGGAAAACACTAAGGACAAAGTTGCAGGTAAAGTACACGAAGGTGCTGGTAAGTTAACTGGCGACAAGAAGGAAGAAAGCAAAGGCAAAGCGCAAAACATGGCGGGCAAAGTTAAAGACAAACTTGCTGACGTAAAGGATTCCGCTGCCGGCGCAATGGAAGAATTAAAGGAAAAGTTAGACAAGAAAGACGATAAAGATCACGAATAATTAAAAAACCGCGCTTGCGGTTTTTTGTTTGGCCTAATCACATAGCTGGAAACTAACTCCTACCAGCCCATTATTCTAGAGTCCCTTCTCCCAATTCAATTTTCTACATACATCAATGAAGCGTTTTTTCTAGTTGTACTCAATCCCTCGAATAAAAAAGGTTAAAATATTTAGAATGATAGAATCAACCGCACTAAGGAATTGGTTTACTCCAACATAACAAAATCCCCATCAATCACCTAAACCATGATTAATGGGGTTTTATTAATGCTCACAAACTATCCGACTTTGGTCCCACTGTTTGTAACATCTTCCATGAATTATTGAATATTAACGTCTGAAACTTGATAAAAGGCATTTGCTGTATTAGCAATATTCCATACGCTTAGGATCACGTGGTATCCTTTTTGGTCCGGAATGTTGACCTTGTGCGTTACTTCGGTTCCTGGGGTTGCCCCGTGATCATCAAAACTAGCAATTTTCTTGAAATCACTGAATTTTAACGGTTTGTTCGGGTCCCAGCCTGGTTTGGTAATGTAGTAATCCCACGTACTTGTACTGTGAGGAGCGGTTAGATGCCAGGTAACATCAAGTGGCCCACTCTTAATTGGGGTCTTGTACCAACGATCGGCAGTTTGCTCGTCTAATTGAGAAAACTTGGAAATCCCCGCACTCGCAATTTTACCATCGATAAAGGTATTTTTCGGTGCTTCGATGCTTTGCGGTTCGTACATTACCGGACCAATATTTTCGTTCAATGGTTTACCAGGAAACTGGCTGCTTCCTAAATAGGCTCGACCACCAGGATTAGTAACAAATCCGTGGGCAGAAGCCTTGATTGCGCCTAATCCTAACACAACAACTACAATACTAGCAACAACTAAAACGTAACGAATAAATCGGTTACTTGACTTTACCATAATACATCCCTCCTTATGTCTATAAGATAACATGATAAAAAAATCTGTTCTACAAAAACGCTTACACAAATAGAATGCCGGTATTCGTTAACGGCCTTCGTAGTTGATGCCGATCAGACTCGTTCCCCTACATAATAATGTCCTTTAAAAATCTTTCCAGGATAAAGAAAGCTTTAAATCCCTCACATTTCACATCCGATACACTTTTATAAAGCTAAGTTCACCATCCTAGTTGGACAGCTCTTATGCAATCTCCACGATCGACAGCTCATAAATCAAGGCACAAAAAATGGGTAACCAAAACTTGGTAAACGTCCTTGTTTTGGTTACCCAGTGAAAATTAAAATTTAACAGACTTTTAGTTATTTCCATATTACTCGCGCTGATGGCGATTTCGTTTGGCTAAGTCAGGATAGCTTTGAAACAGCTTGCGTAACTCGGCTTGAAGTTCGGGATCGTTGCGTTTGCGACCGTGTCCCCGATATTTCTTCATGATTTCGCGTTGTTTCTTCCTTAAATCATGCAAATCAACGTTATTCGCACTCAAGAACTGATCCTGTTCGGCTTCCGGAAGTTCCGTAACGTCTTGGAAGTCCGTGTAATCATGCCGGGTGACCACAAACGAAAAGACCGGAATTGCCAAGTAGATAACTACGGCCCACTTCGGATAGAAATAGGCTAACACTAAAATTAGCACGCTCGCGAAGCCAAGAAAGTTGTTGTGGTTATCATAAATCTTATGGAAAATTTGTCTCATTTCGTGGTGGCTAGTGTACTTTTGTTTGATAACTTCATAACTGAGCCACATAAACAGGATGCTGACGATCATGGTCAACACCCCGTACGCCATTACGGTAGTCCGATTAGTGTCATAAATAATGACTTTGGTAAAAATTGGCGTCAAGCTTAAGAACGCCAAAAAGGTAAACTCCTTAACGAAAACGCGATCGTTCATGGTGTCACTGTCCTTGAACAACATGGCGTGTTGGTACCAAATGTTGGCTACGAAACAAAAACTAATAAAGAAAATGCCAATGCTTTTCCCGAATTGTAAATATTCACTTAACGCATCGTGTTGCGGTAACGGCAGCTCCAACACCATGATAGTAATGATAATGGCGATTACCGCATCACTAAACGCATCCATTCGTTCCTTCATTTTTTTCAATTGCTCTTTTCATCCCTATTCCACATGCTTGCCATCGATGATCACAACGTCGATGTGCTTTGCCACGCGATTTTTTTCTGGAGGCAGCTCCATGTAGTCTCCGTACATGCGAGTTAAAATTTTATCGTAATGCTTGGGAATGGCAACCTCAAGATTTTCAAACTTATGCTTGGTTAACTCGGTGAGCTCCCGCTGGCTCAGAACCTCTTTATCGTAGGCATATTGGGAAGCATAATTCTTATAATGGTGAAACGGCTCGTGATTATACAACCGCATGATGTTTTCCCGCCGTTCCTTTAGCTTTGCGACACTCATGAAGAGGTCCAAGCTTTTGTCCTTAGGATCCTTACGAAACGGCGTCTTAATGACGTTGTACCCAAGCCGCAGTAAGATTGCCGTATCCGCAATTTTGAACCGGTTATAAACCGCTTGGCGAATTTCGGGTTGACGAGGAACCTTATCAAACGGGAAAATGTCGATAAAGATTCCCTTCCGCGCGTCGTTGACGTTGTTTTTTTCTTCAATATAAGTATTGGTATCTAAAATTTTCATATAACTAAACGCAAAATTAGGATCCGTATCCGCAGTTTGCATAAAGTAATGGTTATGTTGGAACTCAATCGGCGCCACGGTTGCAAATTTATCATAATTTTCCCGGGTCATTCCCAAGTCGACATCGTCGTCCCACGGAATAAATCCATCGTGTCGAATTGCACCCAATAACGTGCCGCCAATTAGCATATATTTAATATCATATTTATCGCAAATGTTCGTAACCACTTGTAACATCTGCAACTGCACCCGATGCAGTTCTTCAATTTGGCTCATGGCGTCCCTTCCTTTCATCTTCTAGAATAATTGTTACATTTAAGGATTGGTTAAGCAATAGGCAAAGAAGTTTGATTTTTTTGGGGAATGTAATATGATAATGGCAGATGGGAGGGAGTTTTTATGAAACCAACACAAAACAATCTTTTAGGTTATCTATTGAAGAATTTACAGAATTCAGAATTAGTTGAACGCCTTTTACGCAACTTGCAGGGCCAACAATTGGCTTACCGCCCCATTCCGATTGAAAATGACAAGAAACGTCGGTAAAATAGAACGTATGTTATAATATTTATGTAACATGATTTCGGGGTCGTTATGGATTCGACAGGTATGGGTCGAACTGTAACTGCATTTCGTAGGTTACGTCTACGTAAAAACGTTCAGTTTAATTATAACTGCAAAAAATAATAACAATTCTTACGCTTTAGCTGCCTAAACAGTAGCTTAGCGTGATCCGCCTAGTCTCGTCCACGGGCTAGTAACGGGTCTCAAAAAGAGTGGACTTGCGCTTAAGGATTGGCCTGGATGCTTAAGAAGAGGATTTACAGACTAGCGTTTTAATGAGGCCCTGACATACGGCAGCTTAATTCGTGAATTTAAATAGTATGGATATGAATGTAGAGGTTACAGTGGCGACATGCTTGGACGCGGGTTCGACTCCCGCCGACTCCATTTTTGCTATTCCTTCCCGTTGTATACAGCGTTAAAACGTTGATATGACGGGATTTTTTTGTACTTCTAAATATTCATGTTTTGCTTAAAATTGCACAGAATTGACCTAAAACTTAGCCAAAAGCTTAGCCAATTTTTTTGGTACTTATTCCTATTATGGCAAGGTTTAAAGCACTTATTTTTTACAAAAAATTCTATAAAGCTTAGCCAATTTTAGTTATTTGGCCTCAACGTAATTTTCAAACCTCTGCAAAGCTGCTACATTCTGTTGTTCTGTCGTATGAGTGTACACGTCGAGCGTAACGCTACTGTCTGCTCTTGAGTGTCCCAATCTCTGTTGAGTCTCCTTAAGACCTACTCCAGACTGATACAGTAGTGAGGCGTGTGTGTGCCTAAACCCGTGAATTGAGATGTGTTTGAGTCCCGTGGCTTTAATAGCTTTATTAAGCCATTTGGTGGGGGTATTCATGGAGCGAAAATGATTTCTATTGCTAGCAAATACTAACTGATCAACATTGTTAGTATTGAAGCCCATCCCCAGAAAAGTCTCGCGTTGAACACCCTTCCATTGCCTGAGGTATCGCATGGTACTGTCATCCAAGTCGATTGTACGGCGTCCAGCCCTACTCTTCGGAGGTTGTACGATTAGCTTCCCACCTAATCCCTGCGTTAGGGTCTTATTGACCCGCAACGTATTGTCCTCAAAGTTGATATCCTTCCACGTTAGCGCTAGTAATTCCCCTTTTCTGATACCAGAATAAGCCAACACCCTGAACATCGTGAATTGTTCTACGTCTCTTTCGGGAGTCACGTAATCGAAAAAGGTATTCAGTTCGTCTCTGGTCCAGAAGTTTTCTAACTTTTCGCCTGCCTGTTCCTGTACTCGTGGCATTGTTACTAGCGTGCAAGGATTCCGCCCCACGTACTCAGCCCTAAGCGCGTAATCAAAAATCATCGAAGCGTAATTCAGCCATTTCTTATAGGATTTTGCTTCCAGAAACCACTTATTAACAACCCTCTGGCACACGTTGGGTGTGACTTGATCAATAAGCATATCCCCAAAAGCTGGTAGAACATGGACGCGAATAATACGTTGAGTCTTCTCTAGCGTTGACTCACGTACGGTCAAACGGTACTGTTCCATCCACTCCGCGCAAACATCCCTGAAAAAGCGTCTCTCATCCTCCTGTAGTCCTCTTTTTTCGATTTCCAATTCTAATCTACTCAATACGATGGAGGCTTCTTTCCTCGTCTTAAAGCCACGTCTCCTAGTGGTCTTTTGGCGCCCGGTTAGAGAGTCAACTCCCGCGTACACCTGAAATTCATATCTAATTTTTCCTGTTTTTGTTGTATATTTTTTAATTTTTGCCATTTTTATTTTCGCTCCTGTGTTGCTTGCGAGGCTCACATTTTTTGAAAATATTGGGATGACCTCCCGTGTTGCAGAGTCAGACCTGCAACAGCTACATGTTACATTTAAATCTTTGTTTAGGCAACTCAAAAAATAAATTTAAGAGATTTCACAATTTGTTTGTGAGATTTCTTTTTTTTATACATATTATCTGCAGAGGCATAGAAATGTATCTGATTGATCTTTTTTGTATTTTCTTGGCATTTTCTCGTTTTTTTATACATATTAGTAGTGTAAAGGTATTTTTTAATATTTTTTACTTGAAACTCTTTTCACACCCTATATAAGGCACATCATACATAGTCACGTAATAGTGGCTTAAAAATTAATTGGAGGATATCAATATGGAATTAACCCAAGTAACTGAAAATAAGGAATTAATGGAACAACTATCAATTATGTTTAACCCAGCTCCTCGCTACATGAACAAGAAAGAGGCGTGCAAATATATGGGAATATGCTACAGAACTTTCCAGAAGGCTATTGCCGAAGGATTGCCCGCCGTGCAGATTGGAGGTGTTCTACGCTTTGACCGTTTAGCCATCGATGAATACCTGAAGAATAAAATCATTTAATTAATAAAAAATACGCTTGCGAGGCTTATTTAAGAATAAAAATTATTTAACTAAGTATAAAAAATTTAAGGAGTAAATATTATGAGAGACGCACTTAAGCAAATAGGAAATAAAGAACGCGGAACATATGTGGGAGTTGTTAGCAGACTGGGTTATAAGACTGGATACAACGGGCATGGCAAGCCTACCTTTTTGATAATAAATTTAACGGATATTAATGGAAATCTAGTAGCTGATCATCTGTGGATTAATTACACTAAACAATTTCAAAGTTTGGGTATTTTGGCTACAGGTGATGAAGTTCAATTCAATGCTAGGGTGTCTAGTTATCTCAAGGGTTATCAAGGGAATGACTCCACCATAAGAAAAAAACATCCTATTCAATATGACTATAAATTAGAATATCCTTCTAAAGTTAGATTACTAACCAAAAGAAAGCCTCAATCAGTACCAGAAACCAATTGGGAATTCCTCCAATATATATTAGAGGAAAATAAAGACTTCTATCTTAAAAGGGCTAAAAATAGCCAATAAAATGAATATTTTATACCAAATAAACACCCTACAAACGTTGATATGACGGCATTTTTGGATTTTAAAGCTATCAAAATGCTAAGTAATTGGAGGAATTACTATGAATAACGAACGAGAACACTTCACGGGGACAGTCATAGGTTTTAATATATACACAAATGATAACGACACTAAGCAAAGACCTGTAATCTATATCAGAAATGTAAGTGGTTCTAAACATCATTTTGATTTTGCACATCTAACTTACACTAAGGATATGCGGGATAACATCGGAATGTTAAAAAAATATGATTGGATAGAGTTTGATGCCCGTATTAAGCAAGTTAATCACACCATCCCCCTAAAGCCAGAGTTGTTAAACCCGACTAAGGCAGGACTTTTGAGACCTTCACGTAGTTGTAAACCTATCTCAGAAGGCAAAACATTTAACATGATTAATAACTATTTAAAATATCGTACGGCATAGACATAATAATTAGATAGCTTCAGGAGTTATTCATATGCGGGCTTTGCATGTGGATAACATAACTAATAGTAGTTATATATTAGAGTCGTGAATCACTACAGTATTAATTAATGATAATGATGTAGTTCCAAATTAGGATTACATGTTAATTATTCTAGTAATTATTAAGTTAGCTACTAGTTGTCTTGGACTTTTCATTTTGAAACCCACAAAATGAAAAGATTGTTCAAATTCCATTCTGGAATTGTGCCCAATGACTATAAATCCTTGACGGTAAAATAGTCAATCACTTTATATATAAGAAACGACTAAATTACCGTGAAGCAATTATATATATTTAGTATAGATAAATTGACTTAAATTAATTAAAAAATGGTACAGGTCTTATATAAGGTATCTAGCAAATTTTAACGAAAAAAACAAAATAGAGGTGTGTGTATGAGCAATGGAACCGTGAAGATGTTCTTATGCGTAGGCAACGCAGGAACTGGAAAAACAACGGCAATAAATGATGTACTAAGAAATATTGATGATAATGATGTATTTCTGACTACACCTAACAAAACAGCCAGTAGCAGATTGCAAGGTAGTATTAAACGTGTAAATAAGTTATTAAAGGTAAGGGTTAACTTTGGTAGTTATAGCACTAATAAAGCAAGTAATATAATTATTGATGAATTTGGGAAGATGGCGAGCATTACCTTTGAATCCTTACTAATGCATGTTAATAACCAAAAAGAATCAGGACAAGATGTAAATATTTATTGCTATGGAGATAGCCACCAGCAACCAGCCATTAAAAAATCAGGTGCTTTAGATGCACTTTGGATGCAAAATGAATATAATAAACAAATATTTGATGATAATGATGACAAGAATTTTAATGGTCTAATGAAACAACTATATAAGAATATAAAAGACGGTACATTTCTTGATGTAGTTGATGACTGGAAAATTTATATTGATAGCATTCAGGTTAGAGTATTGAGAAAAAACTATAGAATGGATGCCGTTACTAGTTGGAATGCTAAAGATTTTAATGAAGAATTTTATCAGGAATTAAGAAGTGAACATTCATTTAACCATAATTATCAAATGCACCTAAAGCAATGTTTTAATGATGGGTGGATGATAATAAGCCCTGATTACAACAGAATCAGAGAAGCCAACGATAAGTTAGAAGATGGAAATATAATTCCAATTGAAGACTTTCCCTTTGTCTCACCAAAAAAGAAAGATTCTGAAATCTATCTCAATCCCTTTAATAAATATTTAGAAAGATTGAAAAATACTATCCCAGATATTCCAACTATTGATAAAGAATCAGTTGATCCTGACTATTGGAATTTCATGTGTGGAAGTGTAACAGATAACATACAAGGTATGGAATTTGATAAAGTATGCTTCTATATGGGAAACCGACCAATTCCCCCTCAAAGTCATGATTTTTATACAATTAATAACCTTCATACTGGATTAACCAGAGGCAAGAAAGATTGGATGTATATAGGAAAATTAAGTTGTTTTGACCAATTATTAAGTACGCCTCGTAGAGATGCATGGGAACAATTAGAATTAGATAATAATAATAGAGCACTGGAAGAAGTTGTGAAGAATGCAACAAAAGAATATTTTGGAGACCCTAACATTAATCCATATAGTGACTATAAGGAAATTATGAATAAGTGGAATATTAAAAAAGGTGTTTGGAGTGAATCAACTTTTGCAATTGAATTGAAGAAGAAAATTAAAAAAGATAAATTAGATATTCCACTGTATTTGGATTGGGCTACGAATATTACTAATAAATCTAAACAAGTTGGTAACTCTTTAGGCGGTAAAAATAAGACTGGTAAAGGTAAGAACCAAAGTATATACAATAATTTATCAAATGAATTAAAGCAACAATTACCGAAAGATAGAAGCGATAGAACTATTACAAGCAAGGATTTTTCAAAAAAGTATGGAATGACAAAAGAGCAATCCAGAAAATTAAATAATTAATTGCTAATGGTGGCAGATTTTTAACCACCATACATACAGCCTAATTCGGTAAATTGCCGAGTCAGGTTTTTGCCACTTTTGGCAGAATAATATATTTAACCGTGGAAAATATTTTTAACAAGAAAAGTCGATGTGGTACCTTGTGTATATATTTGAGGTGGCGAGGCATTAACAGAATTTTCATCTTTTTTTCTAAATCACCCCCCGCCCTATTAAATAGGCATTTCCATCGATATTAATTTTTAAAAAATCATATTTCTATGTTTTAGTTTGCCTCAATCTTCCTACACCTATCCAACTATATAAATATTCATTATTGTGTATAAACATTCAATATATGCATAAAAAGTCCTAGCGATCAGCTAGAGCCACATATATTTTTTATTTCGTTTTTTATTTTAATTTTGAGATTGCAAAAGTCTTGACCTTCCACCACAAGCGAGCAACTAGGCACAAGCATAAACGCATCATCTATATACATATCATGTATATCAGCAACACAACATACCAACTATAAGGTGAGCACATAAGTAACTAGGTATAGACACCAAGGCAAACCACAAGCAATGACGGAGCCACCAGCGACAGCATAGGACAGACAGCCGAGCCACTCAAGAACACTAAGACTATAGACCACAAGTACATGACACAAGATACACACGTACGACACCACACACAAGCATAGACACATATATAGTAACCACTCATACAGTAGCCATATAAGACACATAGGAGAGCGTAAAATATCTTGTGTAAATGCATAAAAGATTTCTGAATTGCATAGAAATAGGGAATGCCTTCCTTTATGATATTTAGTAACCACAGAAAACATCACAGGAGGCATTCCCCATGAATGAACTTACCACAGAAATTATCGCTGCACTAGCCCAAAAGCAAGATTTGGACGAAGTTTTTCGTCACCACCTCGAAATTGCGATTAACCAGCTGCTTCAAACCGAATTGGCAGAGTTTTTGGGTTACGAACGCTACTCATACGCTGGGATTAACACTGGTAATAACCGCAACGGCAGTTATGAGCGCTCGTTTGATACGAAGTACGGCCAACTTAACTTAACCATTCCTCGAGATCGCAATGGCCGGTTTGAAAATCATACCTTGCCAGCCTACGGTCGGCACAGTGATAATTTAGAAACAACGGTCATTCAGTTGTATACCAAGGGAATTACCACTGCTGAAATTGCCGAACTCATTGAGAAAATGTACGGTGCTCACTACTCCAAAGCCACGGTTTCCAACATGACTAAAGCCGTCAATGAACAGGTTCAAGCTTTCCAGCAACGTCGACTGGCTTCAGAATATGCGGCCATCTTCTTAGATGCCACTTACTTGCCGTTAAAGCGGGATACCGTTCAAAAAGAAGCCGTTCATATTGCGATTGGCATTCGTCCAGATGGTACGAAAGAAGTGCTGAACTACCAAGTGGCGCCAACGGAATCGACTGGAATCTGGACTGAACTGCTGGGAACCTTGATCAAGCAGGGCGTTAAAGATGTGCTGTTGTTTGTGGCCGATGGGTTAGTTGGTTTGGATGAAGGCTTGAATCGGCATTTCCCTAAAGCCAAACGACAACGTTGCCTGGTTCATGTTGGGCGGAATCTGATGAACAAAGTTCGCGTAAAAGACCGCAAGGCCGTGATCAGTGACCTTAAACAAGTTCATCGGGCCGCCAACCGTGAAGCAGCCGAACTGAAACTGAATGAGTTCGCCAACAACTGGCATCAGACCTATCCCAAATTAATCAAAGATCTGCTTAAAATGCCGAATTTACTTACTTTCATGGACTTTCCACCAGCTATCCGGCAATCACTATACTCCGCTAACCTGATTGAGAACTTTAATAAGCATCTCAAGCGCACCACCCACCACAAAGAACAATTTCCAACGGAAGATTCACTGGATCGCTTCCTGGTTTCTCAGTTTAATGTTTATAACGAGAAGTCTCTGAAGCGGATCCACCGAGGGTTCAAAGGACTCCAGGACCCCTTGGAAGCATCATTTATTTAAGTTAGATACATATTACATGTACGAAGGCATTTCATTTACACAAGATTCTTGACGCTACCAGTATAGTCCCTAGTCTGATAATATTTGTTGTATTTTTCTGTATTTAGTTATTCGATGATATCGAGGCTAATATGTCAGCCTTCCAATCAGCGTCGAAATCAGTTTCGATTATTGGTTTATATGAAGTATCTACGGCATCCCAAATAACCTTTTCGTTTACACCTTTATCATGTAACCATTTAATCAACGTATCAATTGTCAGAGGATATATGGTTGCACGAACAGAGCGATGTTGGACAGCGTTTTCCTCTAAATCGGTTGCAGCCACAGAACGCCAAATATTTTCGGTGTTCTTATCAACAGCGTCAGTGATGAAATATGTTTGAACCGGAACAGTGCGACTAGCAGAAAGATTGACGGTATGCCTAAGTACTGGTTCCCACTCCCCACGTTTAATGGCATTCTTATCCATCAGTGTTACTTCAAGAAATAAAGTACGATCCTTGTATTCTATGGTAATGTCACCAGAATTTTCATCTTGCTTCTTCTTTTGTCCTCCTGCTTGTGCCACAGGTAATCCTTCTGAATCCAGCGTAAGGTTCATTGACTCTCGCAAACTATACTTCTCCTCTGAAATGTAATACCAGGCAACCGCAATTTGAAAGACTGGTCCATCTGATTGAACCCAATGACACATTGATCGTCATAAAGTTAGATCGTTTTGCTCGTAATACTAGAGAAGCATTGAACTTAATTGATGACTTATTGAAAGAAAAAATAATGATTAAGGTTTTAAATTTAGGAACGATAGATAACACCCCAATTGAGCGTATGATTGTCAGAACCTTGCTATCGGTCGCGGAGATGGAGCGTGATATGATTATCGAGCGTATGCAAGCCGGTAAAATATTTGCAAGGCAACACAATCCCAACTATAAGGAGGGTATACCCAAAAGAAAAGAAGATAGCCGGAATATGGCTATCTTTGAATATTCTAACTCTCATACTGTGAAGGAAGCCGCTGAAGCTATTAAATTATTGAAAGGAATCAGCCTTTTAAAAAGTCAACAAAGCAATTCTGCTTTAAATCATATTAGGGTATCACAAATACTTTACAAATATTTTTTGCGTCGCAACCAAAGCCAGCAAATTAGGCTTAGTATAACAGAGATAATCAGCACAGCAAAAACACCATAAGAAGATTTTTCAAACGGGACATGGACATTGATTCCCCAAAAGCCAAAAATAATCGCTGGAATAGTCAAAACGATTGATATCTCTGTTAGAGTTTTCATAATCATGTTAAGCTGATACGAAATCATATTGGTTATCATATCTTCCAAATCATCCAAATATTGGCTGTAACCTAAAATAATTCTATCCATTGTGTCGCTTGTATCGTATATCTCATCAATTATTTTTTTGGTGGTAAAATCAATATCATTAATAGTTGTGAAATTTTTGTTAATGAAACCCAGCGCTTTGTGATTAGCGCCATAGGTTGTTGACAAAGCTATCATGTGTTTTTGAAGAGTCAATAAATCACCAAACGTTGGTCTGAGTGGACCGGACGTTGATATTTCTGATTCTAAATCATCAATTTTTCCCTTGACTCCACGAAGGTCGTTAAGCATCACATGGAAATCTTTTTGCATGATCTTTAAAAGTACTTCCTCCATGAAATTATTGACATCACGTAAAACCATATTGGATAAGAGTTCGGGAATGAATTTTAATTTTTGTTTTGTAAAAATTATCAACTTATTTTTAAATACCAAGAAAACAATAGATGTCATCAGATTATGTAGATGCCCACCTTCATGTACCTCGGGAAACAAAAAACTTACGAGCAAACTTTTTTCATCGTTCCGATCTATCATCGTGTCATATGCAACTTGATCATCAAACGTTAGTATATTGCCTATTTTAAGGTCATATTTATGTTCAAAAGATTCGATATATTCTCGTTCGTCACCATAAACATAAACAACGGAAGAATTTTTGATATTTGATTCTGACGAAACTAATAATGTATCTTTTGTTAAAGAATAATTTTTCAGCATTGTAATCCTCCTGCTTTATATTTTTCTCAAAAATAAATGCGTAATTGTTGTGAAATAAATACGTTATCAGTTTTAAAAACATTTTGTCTTATGTATGATAACCTGCCAAAAATTTTATCTCACACATTATCTAGACAATCTTGTCTCCAACTTCTAATGTATTATCTAATTTATAATTATAGACCCTAATTTAAGGAATGTTTTGGTAACCACCTAGGATCATAGTTAACTCATAGCAAAACTCCTGGTATTTTACTTAGAAGTCAATAAATTAATTGGACTGCTTTATGGTGGTAAGTTATGACGTATTTTAACACCTTTAATTATAAGGCACAAAAAAAGCGACACAATTGTTAAGTTATGACGCAGTTTATATATTCATTTAGCGGACATTAACCCATTTATTAATAAAAACTGGACTTAGAATGCGTTTCTCAAACGTCAAAACATGAAAAAACGCCTATTTCTAGGCGCTTTTTACGATTATTGTTGTAAAGTTTGTTGAGCTTTTTTAGCTCTTGGCTTTTTCAAATCTGGATTATCCTTTGCACCTGAAGATGGAAAGGGGACTGCTTCTTCTGCTTATGGTGGTCTAGGCATGGCTTTAGGTAATAACGGATTTAACGTTATCGGTGCTTTGTTCCTTAGCCAGGTTCGACTAGGATTTATAGTCTTTGGTATATTCACATTTGCTGGCGTATTAATTGCAACTTTGATTGTCCATGAGCCTTCTAATTTAGATGAAACCTCAACTAAAAAGAAAGAAAAGTTTTCTTTAAAAAATGTAAAGTTAATTTTTCCTTCTTGGCAAATTGGCGCGACTACTACCTAGCTCTTATAGGAAAAATGTTTCAGGGAGTTGGAAACTTTGCAATTACAGGATACATTTTATATATAATGACCGACTTTCTTCATCGTGGTAATCAAACTCAATCTTCTATCCAACTTGTTAACATGATTATGCTTATTTTTGGCATTTTGATGGGATTAGTCACTGGGCCACTATCTAATAAATTTAAAATACTGAAATTATCAGTAGGTCTCTCAACTATCTTATTAGCAATTGCAGGTCTCTCCCTGTTCTTCTTAAGAAATAATACTGGTATTATTCTTTACGCCTTAGCTGCCGGTTTAGGAATGGGCTTATGGAACGCACTTGATAATTTATTAAACTTAAAAGTTATCCCCGATCAAAATCGTGTTGCATTTTTCTTAGGTGTTTACAACTTAGGTAATACAATTACACAAGCTATCGCACCCGTTTTAGCCGCTGCCGTCATAAGTCTTTTTGGTTATTCTGGAATTTTTATTGTTTCATTTATTTTTTCCTTGATTGGTGGTATTTCAATGCTATCGATTAAATCATTAAAACGTTAGTAAGATATTTTTTAGCAATCCTTATTTAAAGTTAAGGATTGCTTTTTGTTCTCTTCAGTTGCAATCGCTTGCAACTCGCACCTATCCTCTGCTATGCTCGTGCCAACAATGGTAATTGTTTATTCACCTAAATTTAGGATGGAGGTAATTAAATGACTGAAAGTTATCAATTTGATGTTTTGTACTTAGGCGCGGGGCATGGTGCCTTCGACGGGGCGGTTCCACTAGCTAATAGTGGTAAAAAAGTCGCCATTATCGAAGCGGACAAAATCGGGGGAACTTGTCCAAACCGTGGATGCAACGCGAAAATTACGCTGGACAACCCGGTTCAACTTTTACGCCACCAAGAACGCCTTGATGGCATTGTAAATGGTGACTTAAAGCTGGATTGGACTGCCAATGTAGAACATGAACACGAAGTCATCGACGGCTTGCCGGACATGATTACTGGTTTACTCGACTCTGTTGACATCGAAATTATTCACGGTCGTGGAAAATTTGTTGATGCTCACACCATCGAAGTGGATCAACAGCGCTACACCGCTGACAAAATCGTGATTGCAACGGGGCTACGTCCCCACCATCTAGATGTTATGGGCTCAGAACTTACGCATGACAGTACCGATTTTATGAACCTCAAACAGCTTCCTGAAAATATCGTAATTATTGGCGCGGGCTATATCGGCATGGAATTTGCCACGATTGCCAATGCTGCCGGCGCGAACGTCACTGTACTTTTACGCCATAATCGGGCGTTGCGCAAATTTAATCAAGATTACGTAAAACAAGTCATTGCCGACCTCGAAAAACGAGGGGTGAAGTTCATTTACAACGCTCAGGTGGATCGTTTTGAGGAAGACGGTTCTCATTTTACCGTGTCTTATAACGATCACGAAACCCTCACCACCGACTGGATTTTGGATGCTACCGGACGAATTCCTAACATCGAAAACATCGGATTAGACGAAGTAGGCGTTAGTTACAATGCTAACGGGATCGAAGTTAACGATCATCTTCAAACTAACATTGATAACATCTATGCTTCTGGTGATGTGCTTGATAAAGAACAGCCTAAGCTCACCCCGACTGCGATCTTTGAATCTAGTTATTTAACCCAACTTTTCACAGGAAAGACTACTGACGCAATCAACTATCCGCCCATCCCAACCACTGTCTTTACCTCACCACAAATCGCACAGGTTGGTATGAGCGTCGAAGAAGCTCAGCAAAATCCTGATTACACCATTAAAACTAATCATCTTCCTGACGGATGGTTCCGCCAAGTTGATAAGGAAACAATTGGTGATAACACCTTGATTTACGATCAAGACCATCATCTTGTAGGAGCAGCTGAAGTTAGTGAACATGCTGCCGATGCAATTAACGTTTTATTACCAGCAATTGAGTTTCAATATACAGCTGAACAACTAGGCCGCATCGTACCTCTCTTCCCTACTTTGGGAGCGGACGTCTGGTCACAGATTTAAAAAAACGCTGAGCCTCTTTTAAGGAGACTCGGCGTTTTTTTATTATTTAGTAAATTCAGCAATTGCATCATCAATATGTTGCCGTACTACCTCAACATGATCCATTTCATCATCTTCTACATGTGGTAAAGGATTACGTGCTCGTCCTACACTTACCCCACGTTTAGCTAAGATTAACTTCATCACATCATATAAATTACCTTTAAATGATGTCAATTCTGAAATTAAATCATTAATTTTAAGTTGAATTTGAAGAGCTTTTTCAAGGTCATCCTCACGAACGCACCGATCCGCTTCCATTAACAATTCTGGATAAACACCATAAGTTCCACCTATACCTGCATCGGCCCCCATTACGCGTCCACCTACAAATTGTTCATCTGGCCCATTGAAAACAATATTATCTTTACCAGCACGTAATTTCCACATATTGATATCCATTACTGGCATGGATGAATTCTTAACCCCAATAACTTGTTCTTTTGCCATCATACGTTTAAATAAGTTTTCTGATAGTGCATAACCGGTTGTTTGCGGAATATTATATATAATGAAATCTAAATTAGTTACTTCCATCATGCTTGTCCAATATGCTTCAATTGCGTGTTCAGGTAATCCAAAGTAAATTGGTGGGATTGCAGCAAGGGCATCCACTCCAATACTTTCAGCATGCTTTGCTAACTCGCTTTGAATCTCATTTCATGTTTTACGTTCTTATCCCTTTCTATATTTTATATTGGTGCTATTAAAAAGCCAATTAAGGCGTTTATTTTTGTGTTTCAGCCATTTTTATAGATTAAACGGATAATTAGTCGTTTTAACTATAAAATTGCTTATATGGCATTTTATAGCTTTTAACGACTATTTACATTTTTTGCATTTCTAATTAATTCAGATACTCCGTCCCTAAGTCCATTGATAAATTATTCTTCGCTATCTGGTTTGTTGAGTGTTCAAACTTGTATTCACGTTGTAGTTTAGAACTACCGTAATTTTCAAACATATTTTTCATAGTGATATATAAATAGTTCTCGTAATTTTTAGTCTGTTTATCGTCGCTTCGCAAAGCATTAAAATACCGACGCAAGGTTTGTGTGATCTTGGTTTGTAATTCTGGTTCATGATCTAAGATAAAAAATAGATGATGATCTTTGTGTAAATCTTGGACATCTCGTCTAGCATTTAGAATAATCCCAATAGTTTTTTTAATGATTTTAGGATTATTATTTGCCCATAGACTAATTAGTCGTATTGTTTCTGGTTCAAATGGAATAGGGTTATTATCTTCTTCTGTCAAAAATTCTTTTGCATGTTGTACTAGGTCTTGATTTTGTTTTTCAATTTGAGCATTTGAAAAATTAGCAGTGGAAAAATCTAGCTGTGCAGTCTCTTTATAGTATCTATTAGTATCTAAGTTATTATATTCTTCTTGATTAACTGCAGAATTTTCAGTTCCGCTTGTACCAAGGGTTTCAGCGTTTTCTTGTCGGACTGCAGAATTTGCAGTTCCGCTCATATCAAGGGTTTCAGCCGTTTTATTAGAAAAATCAGGCATTTTATAAACATCGGTTGCTGTAAGATGGAGTTGTCCTAAATAAAGCCGATTAGGCAAATTCTTTTTTTGCTTTGGATCAAACCCCACACTTTCTTGTCGTAACAATCCAAATTCTTCTAATTGCTTTTTAATAGAAATTACTTTGTGTTCTGAACAATTAAGTAATTCTTTTAGTTCTAAATTGGTAAATGTAAAAAACACTTTATTATTTTCAGGTACTGTACCCTGTCAAGTTTGCACTTTAAATAATAAAAATTAGTTGGCCTTGCCAAAGCGATATTCTGCTGCGGTAAGGTCATTTCTTTTCGCTGAGATAAATTTCTCGGTAAAATATGTAATGCCTTCTTTGACTTGTTGTTTTAGTTCTACCAACGTTTGAGCTTTAGGAAGATGAGCTATCCAAATTGCTTTGAAATCAGCCCACCAGTGCTCGATTACCGCATTATCTGCCGGTGTTCCCGGAGCTGAGTAGCTATGCTGTGCATTGTTAATCACTAAATACTGGTTGAATGCTTTTGAGGTATATGCTGCTCCACGGTCAGTATGGATAAGCGGAGCTAATGCTCCTTCATTTACTCGTGCCCTTTCAAATGCTTTAATAGCCCCTTCCGCGGTTTCAGTAGGTGTAATTAACCAACTTACTGGATACTGGCCATATAGATCTAATACCACATGCAGTCGAACCTTATTAAGCCGTACTCCATATGTTATTTCTGTGGTATCCGTAACCCAAACTTGATTAGCTGCAGTCTGATTGAATTGTCGCTTGAGGATGTTTTCAGCTTCATAAGCTTGCTGAGTCTGGATACGCTTGCGAGTCGGCTGACGATAGTCAGCCTTGATTCCATGTTCCTTCATTATTCGAATGATACGTTTCTTATTCACATTGTAAGAAATTTGTTGGCTCAAATTGATTAACCTAGTCATCTTGTCATAGCCAACACTTTGCTTATGCTCATTCTCTAACTGCTTAATTAATTGAAAAATCTCTGACTCTTCGATTTCGCGCTTACTTGGCTTATGTTTGAGCCATTTATAGTAAGCCTGCCTTGTTATTCCAGCTGCTTTGGTTAATTCACTAACTGAGTAGCCTTCGGCTATCATTTCCTGAATCGCTTGATATCGTCCGGTCGTTTCACCTCCCGATTTTGTATTTCGGTAGATTGCAAATTTAATTCGAATTTTTGGACAAATTTGTCAGCATAACCTGATACAGTGTTTGCCAGTCGAGTATTTTAAGCGGTCGCTGGTTAATTTGGAGTAACGTCATCGTTAAATCTTGAGCACTAATGTGCTCAAAACGAGTCCCTTTAGGATAAAAATAACGTAAATTCCGATTAAAGCGTTCATTACTACCACGTTCAGCTGGAGTATAAGCATGGCAGTAATAGGTCTTAATACCGTATTGTGATTCAAGTGATACTAGCCCACTAAACTCAGTGCCACGGTCCACAGTAAAGCTGTGCACCGGACCATTAAAAGTGGTTAGGAACTTAGTTAGTGCTTCATTAACAGTCGCTGTCGTCCGATCTTTTAACCGGTATGCCCAAAGGAACCGTGATTTTCGATCGATTAAAGTTAATAAAACTGCCTTACTATGCCCACGAGGACCAACGACTGTATCTAGTTCAAAATCGCCGATGCGCTTACGTTGATTAATCATCATGGCGCTGTTCAATTGATCGCCCCAAAGATTGATTATATTTGGATCGTTGGTCAACGTTACGCCGTTGGCGCACGCCATGTTCAGGCAAATCATTTAAAGAAAACTCAATTTTCCCTTGATTTAACCAATTATAAATTGATTTAGTCGCTAGTTTAAATTCGTGAGCTATCATTTCTGGTGACCAACTTAGCCGTAAATGGTTTAAAATTATTTGCCTTAATTTGTCATTCAATTTAGTCTTTCGGCCACATCGTGACCGCTTGTATTCGGCATCTGTTTGGGCCACTTCGGCCTGGTAAGGTTCACATCGAGCTAATTCATAAGAAATTGTGGCAGGTGATCGTTTTAGGCGATCGCTCATTTGGATATTGGACAGGCTTAGTTCACAAAGGGTTTCGATTTTAATTCGTTCGGAATAGGTTATACTAGACAAAAGATCAGCTCCTAAAAGATGGGTTTGTGGCAAACACCATTTTAAAGGAAGCTGATCTTTTTTGTCCGAACAGCGTTCGGATTAATTTTACAATCTACTATTATACAGACGGAGAATAGCGTTTGCAAATATTTTGATTTCCTTATCAAAACTATTGCATATTACTTTACTTAATTTTGAATAAATTTATATAATGGGCATATAAATCAAAAAAGGGGTGGATGAATTTGAAAAAAATTAATATCTTATTGGCAGCGGACCGTAATTATGCTGACCCACTATGCATTACCATTAAAACTGCTTTAGAAACCTTAAATTCAGCAACCCGGGCCCATTTCATTGTTTTAACCAACAACCTTGGTGACCAAACCCGGGCACTGTTAGACAAATTGATGCATAATTTTCATACCATTGAGTATTTAAATCTTGACGACGAACGTTTTGATTTTTGCCCAACGAACCAACACATCAATAAAACCGCATATTTTCGAATCATCGCCCCTAAGCTACTAGCTTCACGGCAGATTGATCGACTAATTTACTTAGACGTTGACGTTTTGATTCGAAAGGACCTAACCGAACTTGCCGAAAGTAATTTAAATGGTAATACCGTGGGTGCGGTTATTGATACGGGACAGGCTTTTGCATTGCATCGCCTAGGTGTCGATCCCGTGGTTGCCGCAAGTAATCTATATTTCAATTCCGGAATCATGGTGATCGATGTTGCCCGGTGGAACGCCCATCGAATCACAGAAAAAACTTTGGCATTTATTAGAAATCATGCCGACCGAATTATTTTCCACGACCAAGACGCGCTTAACGCCGTGTTAGCTGGGGAAGTTCAATTTCTTCATCCAAAATGGAATTTACAAAACTCGATTATTTTCAGAAAACATCGGCCAATCAACCAGGGGTACGCTGAACTAATCGACGAAGCCATTAAGGAACCTAGCATTGTTCATTTCACTACTCATGAAAAACCGTGGAAGGACCTCACTGTCCATCCTTATTTAGATGAGTATCACGAAGAACTTGGTGAATTGGAAATGCATCGTGGAGTGATTAACGTTATCTCAGCGGCAAACTCGGCCTTTATTCAACCGCTTGCCACATCTTATATTTCGATTTTAGAAAATGATCCAGAACACCAATACAATTTCTTCTTGTTACCCGATCACCTGACTGATCGCGACATGATGTTATTGGGAAGCATCATTGCCCGGTATGACAACGCGACGATTAAAATTGTAGAAGTTAACGAAGAATTACTAGCTAACGCGGTAGAAAGCGACCGAATCGTCAAAACGGCCTACTACCGCATCCTAGCTCCCGCATTGTTGCCATCCATCAACCGGGCAATCTACCTCGACTGCGACATCATTGCCAACACAAGTTTGCATGAATTATGGCAAACCAACTTAGAGGGCAACGTAATTGCTGCCGTAGAGGATGCTGGATTCCACGACCGGTTGGAAAAAATGGGAATCACTAAGGAAAATGAAAAGTACTTTAATTCGGGAATGATGTTAATTGACCTTGTCCGTTGGCGGGCGAAGTCAATCACCCAAAAAGTGTTAGATTACATCAACCAAAACCCCGAAAAATTACGTTTCCACGATCAGGACGCGTTGAACGCCATCCTTTACAACGATTGGCTACACTTGCATCCCCAATGGAACGCCCAGTCCAACATTGTAATGGAAACCATTTTTCCACCGCGGACCGAATTGTTGGAACCTTACGCAGAAACACGTGAAGATCCTAAGTTAATTCATTTCTGCGGACACGTAAAGCCTTGGCACGAGGATTGTGAAAATCCTTACGCCGAGGTGTACCTGAAGTATCACGAAATGGTTAGCAACCAAGGTGTGAAGGTTCGCGGATAAGCTCAGTCAGGTTGGTTACCAACTTAACCACTAGCTTTTTCAAAACTTATTTTATTGCTAACCATTTAAAGTACCTTAAAAGTGGTAATCCTCCTAATCCGATTATCCACTAAAAAATAGGGGCTAGAGATTAAAAATCTCTGGTCCCTATTTGGTGCGTTAATGTTGAATTTTAAGGGCTCTAAGTCAACAAGTGTTGCTGAAGGCAATTGAAGAAAATCAATTCATTTACGAATTGGTTTTCTTTTTTAGTTTTAAATATAAATTCAATATATATACGATCTCTCAAGTGCTGCCAATTTCTATATCCATAAGCCGTGCGTTGAATTTGTTTAATTTTACGAATAGTGCCTTCAATACGACCATTTAATAATGGTGAATATAGAGCATATACGATTGATTTAACGCGTGTTTTAAAAGTATTAAGTAGTGTACGAAGATATGGAGTAGTGGTCTTGGTTCTAAGCAGTTGTAACAATTTTTCTTTATTTTGATGCCGAATGGCATCAGCGATGGATTGAACAGCAAAGTAGACTTCAGAAAAATCTGAATTAGTACTAATACCCCCGGAAACAACTTGTTCAGAAGTTAAACGGTAGATTGCAAATTTAATCCGAATTTTTGGACAAATTTTTCAGCATAACCTGATACAGTGTTTGCCAGTCGAGTATTTTAAGCGGTCGCTGGTTAATTTGGAGTAACGTCGTCGTTAAATCTTGAGCACTAATGTGCTCAAAACGAGTCCCTTTAAGATAAAAATAACGTAAATTCCGATTAAAGCGTTCATTACTACCACGTTCAGCTGGAGTATAAGCATGGCAGTAATAGGTCTTAATACCATATTGTGATTTAAGTGATACTAGCCCACTAAACTCAGTGCCACGGTCCACAGTAAAGCTGTGCACCGGACCATTAAAAGTGGTTAGGAACTTAGTTAGTGCTTCATTAACAGTCGCTGTCGTCCGATCTTTTAACCGGTATGCCCAAAAGAACCGTGATTTGCGATCGATTAAAGTTAATAAAACTGCCTTACTATGCCCACGAGGACCAACGACTGTATCTAGTTCAAAATCGCCGATGCGATTACGTTGATTAATCATCATGGGACGCTGTTCAATTGATCGCCCCAAAGATTGATTATATTTGGATCGTTGGTCAACGTTACGCCGTTGGCGTACGCCATGTTCAGGTAGATCATTCAAGGAGAAACCAATTCTCCCCTGATTTAGCCAATTATAAATAGATTTAGTAGCTAGTTTAAATTCGTGAGCAATCATTCCTGGTGACCAGCTTAGACGTAAATGGTTGAGAATTTTTTGCTTTAACTCATCGCTCAGCTTAGTTTTCCGACCACATCGTGATCGCTTGTATTCGGCATCTGTTTATGCTAATTCACCCTGATAAGGTTGACATCGAGATAATTCATAAAAAATTGTTGACGGTGATCGGTTCAGCCGAACGCCCATTTGGATATTGGACAGCCCTAGTTCACAAAAGGTTTCGATTTTAATTCGTTTGGAATAGGTTATACTAGACAAAAGATCAGCTCCTAAAAGATGGGTTTGTGGTAAACACCATTTTAAAGGAAGCTGATCCTTTTTGTCCGAACAGCGTTCGGATTAATTTTACAATCTACCGTTTACTAAAGTTTTTTTCTTGGAATCTGATTCCGTGTTTATTAAACCATCGACGAGATGTCATACAAGAATGACACCCTGACTGTGTATACATCATGATCATTTTTCATTTACCCACTTTTTTATTTTATTTAAGAAAAAAATGATTAATGCTAAGTTAACTGATCTATCCGAAATTACATATTGGTGTAGCTAATAATATAAGTTGACACCCAGTTAACCCAACACTAGCAATCTCAAAAATTGGTTAATGGACACTCCACTTGATCGGAGATATGAAACACAAATAATTGTTTTACATACCTATTTTATTGTTGAAACATTTATGAAATAAATAGCATGCACAGGAAATATTGTGAATTTGTTCAACAGCTTTGATCGTATGGTTTCCTTGCATCACACCCTTGATAAGGGTATAGTTATGCTTGTAATCATTATAGAACGTTTGTTCAAAAAAGGGGAAGTGAATTTTATGCATTGGTTATGGGTTTTAATTGTTGGTGCTGTTATTGGCGCAATCGCTGGTGCCATCACTAATCGAGGCGTAGCTATGGGCTGGATTAGCAATATTATCGCTGGCTTAGTTGGCTCATCCATTGGTGAAGCTATTTTAGGCAGTTGGGGGCCAAATATAGCTGGTATGGCCATTATTCCGTCAATTATAGGCACAATAGTTGTTGTAGCAGTAGTTTCTTTCTTTTTAAGTCGTAGCACAAGATAATTTTCCCCTATATGTTAAACTTTTTAACAATCTTTTAAATGAATCCATGGTTGTTATTAGCTGGTCAATTACTGTAGTAATTGGCTTTTTTATAAATGTTTTACTTTAATTTCATGTAAAGCCACTCTAATTATTAACAAGCTGAAAGAAGTGGACAAATTGGCCATGCAAAATAGAAGCGGCAGAAAATATGGATTATTAAACTACAGTGTTTACGTCATATCTTTGGGAGGATTCCTATTTGGGTATGATACTGGTGTTATCAATGGAGCTTTGGCTTTTATGAGCAAGACTAGCCAATTAAATCTAACTCCTTCCCGTCAGGGAATCGTGTCAAGCTCTTTAGTCTTAGGGGCTTGCCTTGGTGCATTCCTATGTGGAAAATGTGCTGATAAATATGGCAGAAAGGGTACACTTCGTTGGGGTGCAGTTATCTTTACACTGGCAACTGTATGTTGCGCATTATCACTCAATTATATCTTTATGACCACATTTAGGTTTATCCTGGGACTAGCTGTTGGTGCTGCCTCAAGTCTTTCTCCAATGTATCTTGCAGAAATATCCCCAAGGGAAGTTCGTGCTAGCAACGTCAATAAGAATGCAATTTTTATCGTTTTAGGACAACTAGTAGCGTTTATTATGAATGCCCTTTTAGGCAGTCTATGGGGTAACTGGAATCCAATTTGGCGCGTTATGATTTTAATGGCATGTGTCCCCTCTATTATCTTATGGATTAATTCATTCAATATTGCTGGGAGTCCTAACTGGTTAGTACAAAGAGGGCATTTAAAAAGAGCACGTAATTTAGCTCGTCGACTAGGATTCAAAAAACAAACTGCTAACAGGATCATTGATGGGCGTAAAAAGAATATCAAAACAGAGACAAAGCTCACTTGGAACCAAATCTTTTCGAATAAACGATTAGTCTACTTACTCTTGATTGGAATCGTTATTGCCTTGATTCAACAAGTATCGGGTATTAATACAGTTATGTATTATGGCACTATCTTGTTAGAAAAGGTTGGTATGGGAGAACGTGGTTCTTTGTATGCGAATATACTAATCGGCTTAGCATCTGTCATCGCTAGTATCTTTGGAACCAGAATAATTGCCAATCACAACCATCTGAAAATGTTAAAAATTGGGTTAATGGGTAATATTATCTTCTTAGCGTTGTTAGGGGCTATTATGCACGCAAACATGCTGCCACAGGTAGTTACAAATACTTTGGTTCTAGCAATGCTTGTTCTATTTCTAGCGAACCATCAAGGTATTGTTAGCCCTGTTACTTGGTTGATTATGGCAGAAATGTTCCCTAATAGTGTCAAAGCTAGATTTATGTCAATTGCTACAGCAACCACATGGATCACTAATTTTTCAATTAGCTTAGTTTACCCATTGCTAATTAATGCTTTAGGAACAGCCACTGTCTTTTTTGTATTTGCCATAACAAATGGGTGCAGTTTATTTCTTTCCTTGACTGTTATTAATCAAGAGAAAATGGAAAAATCCTATCAGGAAAGTTCCAGCAAATAAAATTAAAATGAGGAAAATAATATGGCCAACTTTTATATCAATCCTAATAACGTTGTACACGAATTGCCTAAAAACAATCAGCCCAAATTTTTTATGTTTGGTGTTCCTAGCTACACCAATCTTGGTGACCAGGCAATCTCATTAGCCGAACGAAAATATGTCGAAGCTGAATTTCCAGAATACCAATATATTGAAATAGTGGAGGAAGATGATGATGAGGCTATTCCTGTTGTAAAGAAAAATCTAAGTAGTGCAGATATTATTGCCTTTACGGGTGGTGGCAATATGGGAAATCTCTATTTAGACCATGAAAAAGCACGTAGAAAAGTATTTTCAACTTTTACTGATAACCTAACTATCTCATTCCCACAGTCTATTCATTTTGAGGACAATGAAGCTGGGCTTTATGAACGAAAGTTAAGTCAAGAGGCTTACCAAAAAAACCCCAATTTAGTTTTAGTAGCCCGAGATGCACAGAGCTACCATAGAATGCAGACTACCTTCAATAATAAAGTCATTTTTACACCTGATATGGTTTTATATATGCAATCTAAGAAAGCCCCAAAATCGAAGCGTCAAGGGTCATTATTTGTTCTCAGACGGGACAGTGAAAAAGTTGTCAAAGATAAGGTTATCCAAAATATGAAGGCTTTGCTTAGAGCCTACCAACCTATTGAATTTACGGATACTGTTTTAGATACGGTTAAAACTATTACACCTGATACCCGTGAAAAATTATTCAGAAATGAATTAAGCCTATTTTCAGGTCAAAAATTAATTATTACTGATCGATGGCATGCAATGGTATTCTCAGTTTTAACTGGAACACCTTGTTTACTAATGGGAAACAGTTATGGGAAAGGTAAACACGCTTACTTTGATTGGCTAGAGCATATCAACTGGGTTAGTTATACCGATGAGGAAGATACCGAAAGGATTAAACAACAAATAAACGCGCTCATGGAAGCCAAAACTCACGCTTATGATCTTATTCCTGATTTTAAACAGTTACATGATTTAATTGCACATAATCGGTAGGGAAAAGCCAACTTTTTGATAACATTTTTCATTTGATGTTAATCAAAAAATTGGCTTTTTATATAACTTTTTTAGTGTATCTCTTAATAAGGTGGTCATATGAAAAAGAAAATCAACCTTCAATGCATATTATTAACATTTCTAACGTTCACAATGGGTTTGAGTCAATTTATTATAATAGGAATTATAAATAATTTATCGACAGATTTTAGAGTTTCTATCGCAGACATTGGGGCACTCGTAACCATATTTGCAATCGTTTATGCAGTTGCAACACCAATAATTAACTTATCTATTGGTAGTATCGCTTTGCATAAAGTTATGCTCTTTTTTATGCTGATTTTTTCATTTGGAAACTTATTGACAGCTATAGCTAGTAATTTTAATGTACTACTTATGAGTAGAATTATAACAGCCCTATCGTCTGGGCCTCTGATGTCGACTGCTGTTACCTTTGCAGCTGCAATTGCTCCTCAGAGAAAAAGAGCTTGGCTAATATCTTGGGTGTTCTCAGGCTTCAGTATTGCTTCAGTTTTTGGCGTACCTTTAGGTACTTGGATAAGTGATAACCTTAACTGGCGATTAACTTTTTGGACAATTTTTTTGCCTCAGTCTTTATTACTATCGTAGTTTTCTATTTGCTACCCCATAATTTAACACAAAATGGAACACATAACATATTCAAACAGTTAGCTATCTTAAAAGACAAAAAAATCATCTGGGGTATTCTGGTCCCGGTCTTTAATTTTAGTGCCATTTATATCATTTATACCTATTTGAAGCCAATATTAATTAAAGAGTTAAGTTTCTCCCACAATAATGTCATAATTGTTCTATTTTTGTACGGACTATGTGGATTGGTAAGCAACCAAGTGAGTGGGCGTATAGCAAACATGAAATGGAAACGCAATTTAAAAAAATTTTTTATTCTTCAAGCTATTAGTATCTTTCTTATATTCGTAAGTGGAAATTTAACATGGCTAAAAATCAGTGCCATTCTCATAATGGCTTTAACAATGTCTATTTCTAACTCACCCATGCAATTGTATTACATGGATATTGCCAAACAAAATTATCCCCAATCATTGGTTTTAGCTTCTTCTTTTAATTCAATTTTTTCAAATGTTGGAGTTGCTACCGGATCTGCAATTGGAGGATATGTCGTGGCCACTGTAGGCTTAAGCGGTTTGGGCATTGCAGGTAGTGTCTTTAGTGTTTTCACAATAGGTGTTCTAACAATATTAATTAAGTATAACTATAATTAATAAGATCTTTTAATGCCTGTACTGATTTTGGCAATTATTATTCAGGTTCAGCATACCAGAGAATAAGTCTTAATATTTATGTTAGCTTCTTCATGTGAGGATAGATAGAATTTTAATAAACCATCAGCCCAAATTTTTATGCTTGTAAAATAGCAAGCTACAAGATAGTATGGTGGTTTTAAAATTGACTCGATAGGAAAACAATTTATTATCATAAAACACCACTTAACAAAAAGATTAAGTGGTATATAGGAACAATTAAATGAGAGCGTAAAATATCTTATGTAAATGCATAAAAGATTTCTGAATTGTATAGAAATAGGGAATGCCTTCCCTTATGATATTTAGTAACCACAGAAAACATCACAGGAGGCATTCCCCATGAATGAACTTACCACAGAAATTATCGCTGCACTAGCCCAAAAGCAAGATTTGGACGAAGTTTTTCGTCACCACCTCTAAATTGCGATTAACCAGCTGCTTCAAACCGAATTGGCAGAGTTTTTGGGTTACGAACGCTACTCATACGCTGGGATTAACACTGGTAATAACCGCAACGGCAGTTATGAGCGCTCGGTAAGCAGACCATGCCAGCGTATGACGGTCTTCCAAAAACCTTATGCATTGATGAATTTCGTTCAACTTCTAACCAAATGAGCTTCATTACAATTGATGGACAAAAGCATGATATTATCACCATTTTACCTGGTCGACAGACTAATGAAATTAAACAATTTTTTCTAAACCATTATTCGCTAAAAAATCGTGAACAGGTTACTCAAGTTGTAATGGATCTCAACGCACAATACCAAACTGTTATTCGTTATCTGTTTCCTAACGCCAAATTAATCGTCGACAACTTTCACTTGGTTCAAATGACCTTACGAGCCTTGAACCAAACTCGTGCCCAGTTAATGAAAAAGTATCACCCAGATACCCCCGAATACCGAGTGTTAAAACCGTATTGGTGCCTGTATCTTATGAACTATGAAGCTCTTGAGAAAAGTCAACCACAATGGTTTTCACATTTACGAAACAGACTGACTTAAGAACAACTTATCTGGTCTGGTTTAAATCTCAGTCATGAGTTTGAAAATACTTACTTCACCACTCATAAACTCGTCGAAGCTTTTCGTAACCGAGACTATGCAGCTTTTACTGCGACGCTTGATGAGGTTGAGAACGTTAGTCCTCAACTCTTTACGACCATCAAAACGTTTATTAAAAATAAAAAGCTCATCCAAAATATGACCAGTAGTACACTTCCCAACGGTCCATTGAAGGCGTCAATCGAAAGATTAAACAGATTAAACGGACAGCATACGGATACCGGAACTGGAAAAACTTTGTTTTTCGTATTCAAATTGAATTTAAAATCAGAGTAAAGAAAAGGAGCCCCGTTCGCAAGTGAACGAAGTTCCACATAAATCCTCCATCAACACCCGTTGACAAAGAGCCCTTTTATGATGGTTTTTTTGTTTGTCGGAGTCTAAAACATGATAAGATTTAGTCAATTAGGAGAATAAAAATCGTGAAAATCAAATTTCTTACTAAAAAATTTTTTAGAGCGAGACTATCTGAATTTATCTCTGTTCAAACTGATAACTTTTTGAGGAAATTAAAGCCGAGACCGTCTTTTACAGAATATATCGAGCAAGTTTTCAGAAAGAACGTTGAACCTAACGTTAGCCAAAATTGCTTGACTTTATCGGTTTTAACGGACACTCATGAAAAAGCTGTTGCCAGTTCATCGTACTATGGTCTCAACGGTGTAAGGCATATTATTGAAGCCAATAAGGCTTGCGATTCATTGCCAGTGGATTACAATATTCATTTAGGCGATTTGATCGACGGTAGTGATAAGCCAGAGATCAGTCGAGGATTGTTACAATTCACGATGGAAAATTACCAAAATAGCCAGCGTCCTTTTTATGTGCTGGAAGGTAATCACGATGAAAATGATAAGTATGATGAACACAAATTTATTACTTCAGCCTCATTTAGACGTGACGACTACTATAATTTGGTAACGAAACATGATTTCGAACAACCTGAGATCAAACGCTTGAGTCTTGGTTCCAAAGTTGCTTGGATCGATAAAGGGGATATTCGAGTAATTTTCTTGAATACGAGCGATATTCCCTATATCCTAAATGGCGGGACCAAGAAGTACAACTTCAAAAAAGTCCGTGGTATCCGCGAGCAACAGATCGAAGATTTAATATCTATTTTAGAAAAGACAATTGATAAGCATGTCGTAGTTTTTGGTCATGCTAATTTGATCAGTCAAAGTGGTCGTTCAGCTTTGAACTTCAACGGTGACTTAGTTCAGAAGATTTTTACTAGCTTTAATAATAAGGATTCTGGACAACTTAAAAATGAATTATCCGGTGATTTTGGAGTTAATGTTCGCTATAACTTTACTGATACCGGTATTTCGACCATATCGAATTATATTTGTGGACACATGCATTATGAAAAGCGCTACAAAGTTAATGGGGTTAATCATATAATATTAAATTGTTCGGCTTTAATGGGTAAAAAACACGGCCTAACGACTGATTATAATAAAAAATGGGATCGCCGATATAATGAGATTTCCGAATTAGCTGGATATTTCATTAATATCAATCCCGACAAAATGTTGCTCCAAATATTTGGATATGGTGCAGCAGCCAGATTCGTAAGTTTTGAAATTTAAGCCTTGCAAGCATATTTTTTTATAAAACATAGCCAAAAGCTTAGCCAATTTTTGAATTAGCTATGTAAAACATTGGTATATCAACGTTTGTGAGCAGTCGGGTACAAAACCCGCCGACTCCATAGTTAAAACTTAATCCCGTTATATACAGCGTCAAAACGTTGATATGACGGGATTTTTTAATGCTCTTAGATATGGTTCTCCAATAAACAAGTGTACATAGCAGCCTGAAAAAATCCCAAATCAACTCAATAGTTATCTCAATTATTTTTCCATTTTTAAATAAATATTTAATCAATCCTTATATCCGATTAAGGGATTCCAATAATATTTTTCCATAATAATGCCGGGATTTTCATATGCGCTTTATACTTTTTTGAGAGAGATTTCCTCTTAAGTTCTTTCATAAAATAATTTTATTAATGTGTTTGCGCTTCTTTAATCCTTAATACGTAAGTCAATAACCTTTTTTCTCGCACATCTATTAAGGTTTGGTCCCCCAAAAGTCAGCTTCATTTCGCGCGTTTTTAATCTCACAGTCTTTAAAAAAATGTTTTTACATTGTAATATGGACAAAAGAATTACGTGTTTATCTAATTTAAACTAAATCCAGATTTTATAATTTAGCTTTTGGGATTATTCTGTTCACAAATACCTGTCCTTTTGATGTTCTATATTATTAAATTTAATTAATTGCGAGGTCCTCAATAATGAAATACAAATGTCTGATTTTAGATCATGACGATACCGCGGTGGATAGTACCAGATACATCCACTACCCATCGTTTGTCGCTGCGCTTAAAGAACTACGTCCAGAAGCTCCGGTTCTTACCCTTAATGAATTTGTCAATTACTGCTTTAACCCTGGCTTTAATAAATTATGTACTGATATTATTAAATTCACACCTGAAGAACAATCGCGTCAACAAGAAATTTGGCGACAGTACAATAGGGAAAGGATTGCAAAATTTTTCCCTGGTTTCCCTGAACTAATTAAACAATTTAAAGAACAGGGCGGGATAATAACCGTGGTATCGCATTCTGAGTCTGCAATGGTAAAAAGTGATTATATGAGAGCATGCGGTTTTGAACCAGATGCTGTTTATGGCTGGGAATTAGGAAAAGACAAAATTAAGCCTAATCCTTATCCAGTTTTACAAATCCTAAACCATTTTAGATTACAACCTAAAGAGGCTCTAATCTTGGATGATTCTCGTTTAGGATTAGAAATGGCTAACAAGTGCAATGTTCCATTTGCAGCAGCAGGATGGTCTCCAAAAAATCTTACCATCCAAAAATGGATGCGGGAAAATTCGCCACTCTACTTTGATCATCTCAATAAATTAGTTAGATATATCGAATAATTTATCTTGAACAGCCGGAGAAACACCTCCTAGAAATAATATGCTTAGTTAAAGCTGCACCGTAACCCACAAAATCGGCGCCAACAAGAACTCAGTGATTTGATACATTTTTTTTAAGAGAAAGACGATAATTTTATGGTTACGTTTGAATTACTAAACACATTTGCAATTAATTTGCTGCCGGCTAAGCAATCGTACTATTTAGTGAATAAATACATGAATACCGAATCTGTCCAATCATGTTTTGCAAGCACCACAAGTACCCCTACAAAAATTACTGATACGCCACAAAGGCAGTTAATCGCTCTCAATCAAATAAATCGGCAGTTATCCCTGTTCAGGAGATAACTGCCGATTTCTAGTTAATACTCATATTAACGCGTTCGGTTGCGCTTTATTCACTTACAATCAACAATGATTTAATCGCTTTGCGTTGGTCCATAGCTTCATAGGCAGCTTGGACGTCGTCTAGCTTGAAGCGTTGGGTAAATACCTTGCCAGGATTGATTTTACCGTCCAAAACCGCTTGTAGTAGTCCGTTACGATCGTGCGTAGTAACTGCCGCAATTCCGCCTCGCAAGCCAATATTACGTCTAAACAAAGCGTTGGTATCCATTTCAGGATTTTGCGGAATCCCAACTCGTCCCACAATTGCACCAGGACGGCCAACTTTAGTGGCGGTATCTACCGACTGTTCAGTACCCACACATTCTAAAACGGCATCCGCTCCGTGGTTGTCAGTGATTTCCATTACTTTAGCTACAGCTTCGTCGCCCCGTTCTTCAACAATATCAGTCGCGCCAAACTCAAGGGCTAACCTTTGTCGATCGGCATGCCGGCTCATTGCGATGATGCGTTTTGCTCCGCGCAACTTTGCCGAAATCACCCCGCACAATCCAACGGCGCCGTCACCCATGACCACCACCGTATCTCCAGGTTTCACTTCGGCGGTGAAGGCCGCATGGTAGCCCGTGGCCATAACATCAGATAGGGTTAAGAAATTATTCAGCATTTCGTCAGAATAATCGGCTGGTTGCCCCGGAATCTTCACCAGACCCCAGTTAGCGTTGGCATAACGAACGTATTCAGACTGGTAGGCATTATTACCTGGTTCGCGATTATAACAATCACCATCAAAACCAGCTAAACATGCGGGACAGCGCCCACATCCGTGCGTAAACGGGACGATAACAAAGTCCCCCACCGAAACGTTATGTACGTCGCTACCCACTTCTTCCACAATTCCAATTGCTTCATGGCCCACTGCTGAACCATGGTCGTGTTCCGAAATTCCTCTAAAAAACCATAGATCCGAGCCACACACACATGCTCTAAGCACTTTGATTACGGCGTCAGTTGGTTTCTTCAAAGTTGGCTTTTCAATTTCTTGGACTTCCACTTTGCCTGGTTCCATAAATACGGTTGCTTTCATGACGGTTCTCCTTTGTTGTTAACTATTTTCCTGTATTATAACGCAAATGAGCGTAAAAAAGAGAGTGGACAAAAGTCGGGTAGTTTGCGAGCATTAACTGAAAATTGCCCATGATGCCTGAATTGGGCATGATGGGCAATTTTTGGTTACGTGGAACTTATGAACTTTCCACTTATTATCCCACGTTAATAACAATCTTCCCCCGCGCATGGTTCGTTTGGCTACGTTCATGTGCGGCTCGGAGGCCATCTTCCGTAAGCGGGAACGTGCTATCAATGATCACCTTAACTTCACCCTTTGCCACTAAATCACCTAATTCAGCTAACTGTTTGCCATTAGGTTGGAGCCACCAGGCCGTTGCTGAAGGTTGCGCTTCTTGTTGCTGTTGGGTTGGATGTCCTGCAATCGTCACTAACTTACCAGTTGGTTTCAAGGTTGCTAAGCCCTCATTCAAAGCATCGATTGTGTCAAAAACGGCGTCGTAATCTTGAAGGACGTCTTCGATCTTGTGCTCATGGTAATCGATCACTTCATCAGCCCCTAAGTCCTTCAAAAATTCTGCATTTTTAGCACTGGCAGTAGTGGCCACGTAAGCACCTAAATGTTTGGCAATTTGGATCGCAAAAATACCCACGCCGCCGGCTCCGGCTTGAATTAAAACTTTGTCGCCCTTTTGCACCTTTAAACGGTCTACGATTACCTGCCATGCGGTTAGCCCCGCCAACGGAATTGCAGCTGCTTCTTCAAACGAAACGTTGGCTGGCTTCAACGCTAGTTTATCTTCCTTAACCGCCGCGTATTCGGCGTAGGTTCCCTTCGTTCCGTTTTCATAAATGTCAGGACGGGCGAATACTTCGTCGCCAACTTTAAAATCCTTAACATCCTTACCAACTTTGGTAATCACGCCCGAAAGGTCCCATCCCAAAACCACTGGAAATTGCCAATCGTACATTTGCTTCAAAAGCCCCATACGTGCTTTCCAGTCAATTGGGTTAATGCTTGTATTCTTAATCTTAACTAAAACTTCGTCGTCCGCAATTTGCGGAATCGCTAATTCCTCTTCGTGAAGTTGGTTAACGTCCCCATATTCTCTAATCGTGATTGCTTTCATCGTCATTCCTCCTCAGCGAGTGTAACTTATTTTTTTAGGTATGTTTTACATTGTACCTCTTGTAAAAAGTAAGTTGTATAGAAAATGCTCATTTTCCTCATTCCCAATTCATAAAGCCCTCGCTGTTCAGCCTGCAGAAAGGTCAAATCTTTTAAAGAGTTAGTTTTGCCTTCTATAAATTCTTCAAGTTTGGCCTTCAAATACATTATATTCCCCGCTAAACAATCTTCCAAAGGATGCAATCGACATCCCATGGCGGTTAGGCCTTCTATTTTAGAAAATATCATTTAGCGCTGATCCTCCAGCCCGCACAAATGATTTTTGGACATATTTGTCGTATTTTTAAAAGTAGATTTTTCCATTAGAAAGTAGTAATCTTTTCCAATAATAAAGGGAAAGGTGTGATTAATAATATGCTTTCAGAAAATCAAGAATATTTAAAAATTTTAGCTGATTTAATTAAAATCAAGTCCGTTAATGACCACGAATTAGAGGTCGCAGAATATCTAAAAGATTTATTCCAAAAAAATGATATTCACTCAGAAATTCTCCCGATTAAAGGTCAACGTGCTAATTTAGTTGCTGAAATCGGTAGTGGTGCTCCCATCCTCGCCGTTTCGGGGCACATGGACGTTGTCGATCCCGGAAATTTAGCAGCTTGGGATAGCGATCCATTTACCATGACTGAAAAAGATGGCAAGCTTTTTGGTAGAGGAATTACGGATATGAAGGCTGGTTTAGCAGCTTTAGTAATTGCCATGATTGAATTGAAAAAGCAAGGCCTACCTAAAAAAGGTACCATCCGCTTGCTTGCAACTGCCGGAGAAGAAGTTGGTGAAGAAGGTTCCGCAGCCTTTTACCGTGACCACTATATGGAAGACGCAGACGGTTTACTAATCGCCGAACCTTCCTCAACTTACGGCACTACTTCCGAACAAAAGGGTTCTTTTGATATTAAATTTACTTCTAAGGGTACTTCTGTGCATAGTTCGACACCCGAAAAGGGCTATAACGCCCTAGTTCCTTTGATGCAACTACTAAATGAAGCTAACGAATACTTTGAAACAATCCCTGCTGGGGAAATGGGGCCGGTAAGATTCAACATTGATGTTTTAAATGGTGGAAATCAGATTAATTCCATCCCTGATTCAGCTACGGCCTTAATCAATGTTCGGACCATTCCAGAATATGATAATGACCAAGTAGCTAAGAAGATTGAAACATTGGTTAGAACTTATAATGACGCCGGCGCACAAATTAGTACGGAAATAATTATGAATGTGTTCCCGATCGCAACAAGTCCTTCAAACCAATTAGTTAAAACTATTCAATCAATCGGTAAGGAATACGCTGGACGTGAGATTGTCGTAGCTGCTAGCCCGGGGATTACCGATGCTTCTAACTTAGCAAAGGATAAACCAAACGATTTTCCTTTTGCGGTATATGGCCCTGGCGACGGATCACAACATCAAGTAAATGAAAGTTTACCTAAAAAGATGTACCTTGATTTCATTGAAATCTATCAAAAATTGTTTATGAAATTTCTTGAAAAATAATATTATTTGAAGTTGGAGCTCCGTTTAGTTTCCAAATAAAAAAGTTCTAATCGTCAAGCGGTTAGAACTTTTTATTATCATCCTATTCTTCATCCAGCGCATCCTTAAACCGCGCCTGCAATTTATCCTCACTATATTTAAGCAACGTTTCTGGGGCGATATCAAATTTACTACTAATAATTAATAGTTGGTCCAAAACGTCGGCAAGTTCTTTTGGAAAAGTGTTTAATTCACTTAACATTGCTTAACACATCACGACAAGTTTTATAAAGCTTTCATTAAAATAATATTGAAAATTTCTTTGTTGATATTGAATACTATTAAAAAACTAGTCCTCCTCCCATGACTTCTTTAAATTTAAAATTAAGTACTTTATAATTTCTATATTTCTACAAAAATTATAATTGCAAAGTGATTAAAACTTCCAATATTTAATCCATCAACACTAAATTAGAAACCTGAGAATAATTTTCTCTTAATCTTATTCAAAGTATGGCACCCTTATGCTTTTGTCCAAAATACGTTCGATTACTTTATTTTCCAATAAAGCAGCTAAAATAGGTACTTGATCTTCCGTTACAAAGATTTCTAGTTTTTCTTTATCAATACTAGGAATGTTAATAATACTAAATTTGGCAGTTGCATCAGACTCTACGTATGCTTTTAGCCTATCTAATGCTTGTTCTAATTTATCAATTCCTATTTTTTGAATTGTGCTGCTTTTAGTCCCTTTAAACCTTGCAAAAGTTGTAACTAATTTATCATCATTGCAAATCCTATTTTTCACTTTTTCAATGTCCAATTCGTTAGTATCAGTCATAAATTTAAATTTAACTTTAACTTTATCTCTAGTCAAAGTTAAAGGATTATCAGTATCATTAAACCTATCTATTGTATTTTCTGCGTACTGTTTCCTCATTTCTTCTAAGCAAAACAACTCGCTAAATGTAAGTCCATCGTACACTTTGACAGTCTCAACCACATTTTCTGCCTTCTTATTACCTTCTACAATTTTTTTGTGAAAACTACATACACAGTCCTTCTGTGGTAAATAAAATCCATCAGTAACTTCTTGAGCCTCTAAAGCATGTGCCTTTGTAGACCCTATTCTTTTGGGCAAAGAAAATAATCCAACACGATTGCTAACAGCCAATGATTTTTTCAATAAATATAAATACAGATGTTGTGTATTTGCCTTATCACTCAATTCTTCCGTTTCATAAACAACGGTGGAATATAAAAATTCCTTATTTTTCCCAAAAATATCTTCAGACTTCTGAAGAAGATTATTATTCTCATTAAACTTAGAGAAAAGATTTTCTAAGATTACTATTTGCGGATCCTTGTTCTCTTCGTTAAAAGTACTATTTTGATCATCCACATATTTCCAATTAAAATGCACAGAGTAACGCTTTGGTGAATTAAAATTTTCGTTATTTGTATCGGTAATATCAGGAATTCTATTGTCACTCGGATTTTTTACAAAATTCGATAAGTTATCAAGTTGTTCCTCTTCAAAAGGTAATTTAAGCGTGTTAATTTTTCCGTTCGACTCATAATTTAAAACATATGCGGACTTAATTTTCATTGTCTGTATCCTCCAAAATAACACCAATGTTATTGTTAATATAAGATGGATCGCCGAAAGGGGTCATCTTTTGGTCACTTAAAATAATATTTTCAATTTCATTAGTCTTTCCCAATACATACCAAGTTTTTCCATAATTTCCCCTTCCAAACTCATCTTTCTGTTCAATGCCAATAAAAATCGAATAACCCCAAATAGCAAGAGAGACGTTTGGAAAAATATCTGATGAATTAACATAAAACTTATATGTCACATACTGTACCAGTAATAAAATAACCAATGTTGACACGGCATGATCAGTTATTGAAAAAGAAGAAATGATCGGTACCAACACACTCATTATAAAATCTCTAAAGCCTTGGTTATATTTTTCATTCACTTTAATTTTATAGATTCCTAGTGTGTGTGCAGCGTTTTTATTATCCAGGATTATTGTTTGAATTTTCTTCGCGCGTTTTATAATTAAGTTAGCCACGCAGCCAAAATGGTAAAAAAAAAAAACACCAAGACGAAAAATTCAGGTATCATTGAAGTTCCTACAACAAACAATGAAAGAAGTTTTCGTCTTGATGCAAGAACAGTCTATCACACCACGCCCAAAAGGTCACCATTTATCGGAAATCGAACGCGGTCAAATCGCCGCTTGGCACATTGAAGGATGCTCAGCACGGCAAATAGCGATTCGATTAGGCGTCTGCCACCAGACCGTCAATAATGAGCTCAAGCGTGGTCGAGTCACGCAAGTTAAACGCGTTAATAATCAGAAACACTACTTTGAAATTTACAGCCCTGAAGCCGCTCAGAATCGCTATGAAATAAAGCGGCAAAACTGTGGACGTCCATTAAAATTTAGCCAAGTGACGGCCTTCTTAGCCTACTTTGATGATAAGTTCTGCCATGAGGGCTGGTCTCCGGACGCTGCTGTTGGTTATGCCCGTAAGCACCGGTTATTTAAGCCGGCCAAAATGGTCTGTACGAAGACTTTGTACAACTATATCGATGCGCAACTATTGGAGATCCGTAACCTTGATCTGCTGGAAAAAACAAAACGCCGGACGACCCAGCACCACTCGCACCAACATCAGCGCCTACTCGGTCGTAGTATTGAAGAACGGCCAAAGCGAGTAGAAACGCGCCACGAGTTTGGTCATTTTGAGATCGATACTGTCATTGGCAAACGTGCTGGTAGCGAGAGTGTCCTATTAACGTTTACCGAACGTAAAACGCGCTATGAGATTGTCCGCTTGATCGAGGGTAAAGACGCTGAATCTGTGGCTTATGCCATGCAAAATATTACGGCTGAATTCGGTGACGTTATGCGGACAGTCACGGCGGATAACGGAACAGAGTTCACCACGCTAACGGCTGCGCTTGAGGGTGTTGCCGAGACTTATTATGCCCACCCTTATAGCTCGGCCGAACGCGCCACTAATGAGGTCCACAATCGTATACTCAGACGTTACTTTCCTAAGGGGCAATCACTCGATCTAGCTACACCCAGTCTGGCCCGTCAAGCTGAATCTCGGCTCAACCATCTCCCGCGCCGCTTACTTAAGTTCTGTACACCAGCTGAAGTATTTCGAAAGGAATTAGCACGTGCGCGCAAAGGCCGCGCCGCCTAATCCTGATCCACCTGGAACTCCCATGAGCCCTTTCGTCTGTGTGCTTTATCGGCACTGGCTAACTTACTATTGCAATTTGCGTTTGAATTTTCTTTAAAGAAAACAAACTAAAAAGAAACAAAATTAATAAAATACCGAAAACTATTTTATTAGGGGACCACCAGTTAACTATTAGATCAGAAAAATCATACTCGACATCTTCCAGTTTACTTAATAGCATATAAATAATTAGAAGACCATACGAAATCATTAATGAAGAGATATAATAGCTAAATCTGAAATCTTTTCTTGATGACCTGAACATTATCTCACCCCCGTTTTTATTATACTATTTCTATTAAATTAACAAAATCGTACTTTTTATCCATAAATCACCAAACTTGGCATTTCCCAACCTAACCCATATAATTAAAAAACAATCATTGCATTGAAAACGTTTAACAAGGAGGACGACCATGCATTTAGTTCAAGCATTTTTACTTTCATTTACCGCATTTTTTGCAATTATGAACCCCTTTGCTAACTTGCCAATGTTCGTCAGTTTGACTGCTGATAACAGCCGCAAGGAAATCAACGCGATTGCCCGGCTGGCTTTTATCGTGGCAACCGTCATCGTGGTTTTGTTTGCCTTTCTCGGAAATTACATCTTCACCATTTTTGGTATCAACCTTGCTGCACTCCGCATCATGGGCGGGATCATTTTGGGATTGATTGGTTATCACATGATTCAAGGTAACGTTTCGCCGATCCAGCACGATCCCGAAAAATCCGTTAAGGATTCCGTCAACAGTAGTAACACCAACGTCGCGATTTCCCCGCTAGCCATGCCGATTTTGGCCGGCCCCGGAACCATTGCTACCACCATGAACTTGGCTAGTGGGACCAACCCCTTCATCGTCGTGGCCGCGTTTGTTGTTTTAGCAGTCATTGCTTACTTCATTTTTATCTACGGTGAACAAATCATGGACAAGCTGGGCAACAACATCATGAACGTAATCACCAAGTTAATGGGGCTGATTTTAGCAACCATCGGCGTCAAAATGCTGATCGTGGGTGTGCAAGCCGCCTTCCATCTTTAAAATAAAAACGCACCCCCAAAGTCGGCTAGTTCGTGAGCATTAACAAGGAATCGGTGGTTATGCATGGACATGGTTACCAATTACCTATTAAGCAGCGCAAACTGACTTTGGGAGCACGTTTTGGCTCTATTATTTAAAAATGTTTTTCACTTTAATTTTATTATCAATCAATAAAGAACGGCGTTAATTCGCCGTTCTTTTTATTGGGCAAAATTTTGCATAGCGTTCGCAAATTTCACAGCTTTAGCCAATACTGCCCTCCATCTGAAACTTAATCAACCGGTCTAACTCTACGGCGTATTCCATTGGTAATTGCTTGGTGAAGGGCTCCAAAAATCCCATAATGATTAATTGAGAGGCGGTCGCTTCGTCTAATCCCCGACTTTTTAAGTAGTACAATTGGGCTTCAGAGATTTTCGAAACGTGGGCCTCGTGTTCAATCGTGCCGTCGCTCGTTTCAATGTCGTTAACTGGGAAAGTATCGCTGGCACTGTCTTGATCCATCAAAATCGTATCGCACTCGACGTGGGACTTAGCCCGTTTGGCCGCCTTTGTGTACTTAATCAATCCTCGGTAGTCCGCCCGACCGCCGTTATGGCAGATTGCTTTTGAAACAATCGTACTATGGGTGTTCGGCGCTAAATGGATCATTTTGGCGCCGGTATCCTGGTGCATGTTGGCACCCGCCGCTGCAATCGACAGCATCGAACCGGTGGCGCCCGCGCCCGTTAGATAAATGCTGGGGTATTTCATGGTGACCTTTGAACCTAAATTACCGTCGACCCATTCCATGGTGCTATTTGCTTCGGCCTGGGCCCGCTTGGTTTCTAAGCTGTACACGTTCGTCGACCAATTTTGAATCGTTGTGTAGCGACAATAGGCGTCCTTTTTAACGAACACTTCTACAACTGCGGCGTGCAGACTGTCCTCCGCATAATTTGGCGCAGTGCATCCCTCGACGTAGTTAACGCTGCCGCCTTCATCGACGATAATCAGGGTTCGCTCAAACTGGCCCGTCCGGCCCGCGTTAATCCGGAAGTAGCTTTGGATCGGCACGTCGGCATGCACATTTTTCGGCACATATAGAAAGGTTCCACCCGACCAAACGGCGGTATTCAAGGCGGCAAACTTATTATCGCTTGCGGCAATTAATTTACCAAAGTACTGTCGGACTAGTTCTGGATGCTGTTTCAAAGCTGAATCAGTATCCATAAAAATGATTCCCTGACTTTCTAAATCCTGTTTGAGGTTGTGGTAAACCGCTTCGGATTCATACTGTGCCGCCGAACCGGCTAAGTACTTTCGTTCAGCTTCTGGAACCCCGATTCGTTCAAAGGTAGTCTTGATTTCGTCGGGCACGTCCTCCCAGTTGCGAGCAATGTGATCCGTTGCTCGCTGGAAATATTTAATTTCGTTCAGATCAATCTCACTAAGGTCTGGTCCAAAGCTCGGCATGGGCATGGATTGGTAAATTTGGTAGGCCTGTAACCGCAAGTCTAGCATCCATTGGGGTTCGTGCTTCGCCCGCGAAATGGCTTGGATGGTTTCCTCGTTAATTCCGACCCCGGTTGAAAAGACTGGCTGGACGTCATCCATCGGTCCCCATTCGTCCTTAAAATTTCCTGGTTGCGTTGGACTGACTTCATCCATCAAAAACTTCCCCCTTCTCCTTTAAACCTTCTGCAAGCGCGTGCCACGCTAAGGTACCGCACCGCACCCGCGTCGGAAACTGGTGCAAACTAGCGAAGGCCGCTAAATCCCCCAGCTGATCGGAATCACAATCCTTTTGTACCACTAAATTTTGGAAATTTTCCCAGAGTTGGCGGGCATCCGCTAGCGTGCGACCATTTAATTGCGCAACCATCATACTTGCCGATGCCATGCTGATCACACAGCCCGTCCCCGTGAAACCCAGTTGCTGGATCCGTTGCGCGTCAACTTCGGCATAAACCGTAATCTCGTCGCCACATTCGGGATTGCGCAACGCCCCGACACAATTTGCGTGGGGGACTGTTCCGTAGCCCACCGGGTTCTTAGCGTGATTTAAAATAATTTTTTGGTATAACTCTTGTAAATTGTTCATGATAAAATCCGCCCCACTTGTTCTACCGCGTCCACTAAGCGTTGCAGATCGGCAACCTGATTTTCGAAGGTAAAGCTCGTCCGCACAACGCTGCTAACGTTTAAAGCTTGCATTAATGGTTCCGCACACAGGTGTCCAGCGCGCACGGCCACTCCCGAAGCATCTAAAATGGTGGCCACGTCATGGGCGTGGTGTTTACCGACGTTAAAGCTAACCGCTCCCACCCGTCGTTGATAATCTAACGAACCGTAAATTTTAACCTCCGGCACTTCCTGGAGTTCGGTAAGTAAAAACTGCATTAGGTGTGCTTCATGTTTTTGAATAGCGGCAAAGTCCTGTTTTTCTAGATACTTCACGGCCGCTCCTAGCCCTAATACGCCAGCAACGTTGGGGGTCCCTGCTTCTAAACGGATTGGTAACGGCTGAAAAGTTGCCGAAGTTGGCGTAACCAAGTCGACCATTTCGCCACCAAAACGGACCGGTTCCATCTCCTCTAACCGAGCTAGCTTGCCATAAAGCACCCCAATCCCTGTGGGGCCAAACATTTTATGTCCGGAAAACGCGAGAAAATCGGCATCCATGGCGGTAACGTCAATTGGCAAATGGGCGACCGCTTGGGCAGCGTCCACCACTAAGACTCCGTCATACTGATGGACTAGTTGAGCAACCTTTGCCACGTCAACCACCGTCCCCAGCACGTTGGAAACCATCGTGAGCGCAACTACCTTGGTATGCGTATTGATAAGCTCTGCTAATTGAGCATAATCCAGGTTACCTTGCGAATCCATTCCCACCATTCGCAAGTGCGCTCCAGTTTGGGCAGCCACCCGTTGCCAAGGCACTAAATTAGAATGGTGTTCGAGTACACTGACGATAATTTCGTCACCCGGCTGCAACCGCGGCTGTGCATAGCCGAAGGCAACCTGGTTTAACGCGTCGGTAGTCCCGCTGGTAAAAACGACCGGCTCTGGTTGGGGAGCATGCAGCCACTGGGCGATTTGTTCGCGAACCGCTTCATAAGCGCTGGTGACCCGGCCCGCAAGCTGATAAATCCCCCGATGGACGTTGACCTTGTTAAACCGGTAATAGTCGTCAATTACCGCTAAAACTTCCTCTGGCATGGGGGTGGTCGCCGCGTTATCCAAATAAGTTAAACTTTGGTAATCCGTCATCTTAGCCAACCTCCCCGTTGCGCAAACGCCAAATCGGTTCCATAAAGTTATCAATTAAAATTTGCTTTGCCGTCTCCATCGGCAGTCCCCGACTTTGTAAGTAGTAAAGTGCATCTTCGTCATACTGGCCGACACTAGCGGCGTGGCCGGCCCGGACATCGTTTTCGTCAATCACTAAGACCGGGTTAACGCTGCCCTTAGCGTGCGGTTCTACGGTCATTAACCGACTTTCCTGGTCCGCGTCCGCATCACTGGCCCCATGATCAATTTGGCCAATGCTCGTAAAGTTGACCCGGGAATTTTCGTACAAAACTCCCCGCATGTTGATTCGGCTAAAAGTATGTTGGCCCAAATGCTTAATTTGTCCACGGATGCCCACCCAGTCATCTTGGTAGCCGTAACGCGCCAAGTTAAGGGTTGCCCGACTGCCGGTTCCAGCAAGCGTTACGTTTAAATCACCTAGTAGCTGCCCCTTCGTTTGTGGCCACAAGGACCAATCGAGGTTAGCATCCCGAGCACTCACAAAATCACCTAGCAATAAACTTCGGGTAGCCTTGTGGCTTTGCGTGTCGGTGATGAGTGTCAAATTGCTTTCGTCCGCTAAAGCCCCTCCTATCAAACAGTTAGATTGCTGCACCTCTCCCGCTAAATCTAGCGTTAGCTTCGTGGTCAACCGACTATGGACCCCTAAATCAAACCAAACTGTCCATTCCACGGGAAAAGCTGACTCCGTTCGCAGGGTTAAGTTTAGCGCTGGCGAAATTTCCGCGTGATCCGGCAAACTGATTACCACACCCTGGAGTTGGTTTTGCAAGTGCTGTTGCACAAATTGGTTGTCCGTGGAAGCTAGTAATTGGGGCAGACCGGATAGTTCCGCTGTCGCACCATTAATGCGCCGGACCGTACCTCCCGCTGCATTAATGGCTTGCAAAGCTTCCGCGTTGGCCTCCCAGTCCCAAGCGGCCCTGGTAGAATCCGGCAAGGTAAAAGCTGCGGGGTCATACCGAATTCCTAAAATACGGGGATAGCTAGCGGTCGCCGTTTTATTCAAGGGAATCGCCATGGCTGGTTTCACTTCCTAACGTTTCCTCTAATTCAGCGTAGCCAGTCTTTTCCAGATCCGTAGCTAGTTCGGGGCCGCCGCTTTTAACAATCCGGCCGTCCATCATGATGTGCACCACGTCAGGCACCACGTAGTTCAACAGGCGCTGATAGTGTGTGACCATCAAGCAGCTAAAGGTGGTACTGCGCATTGCGTTGATCCCCTTCGCCACAATTTTGAGGGCGTCAATATCTAATCCGGAATCAATTTCATCTAAAATAGCCATCTCGGGTCGTAACATCATCATTTGCAGGATTTCGTTACGCTTTTTTTCACCACCGGAAAAATCGGCGTTAAGCCCCCGGTCCGCATATTCCGGATTAATTTCTAAAAATTCCATGTTCGCTCTAAGCTGTTTTAAAAAGGGCAGCACGGCAACTGGTTGGCCTTGGTTACGTGCGTTTAACGCTGCGTGAATGAAGTCGGCGTTGGAAATTCCCGCGACCTCCATCGGATACTGCATCGCTAAAAAGACTCCCGCCCGGGCCCGTTCGTCAACGCTCATTTCCGTGATATCTTGCCCGTCTAACCAAATTTGGCCATCTACAATCTCGTAGAGCGGATTTCCCATAATCGTTTCCGAAAGCGTTGACTTCCCAGTCCCGTTAGGTCCCATCAACGCGTGAATTTCTCCCGGATTAATTTGTAAATTAACCCCGTTTAAAATGCGCTCATCACCCGCATTGACCTTTAAATTTTTAATTTCTAACTTACTCATCAAATTCTCCTACCTTAACGAAGCAATTTATCCCAAATGACGACTTGGTTTGCGGCTAACGATTTAGGCACGTCGATAATTCGTTGATTGGAACTTCCCCGAAATTGAAGCGTCAAATCTTTTTTAGCTTCTAAAAAACGGCCGTCCACCAAGATATCTAGCTCGCTTAACAATTCCAATTTATCGTAAGATTCCTGCATCAGTTCGTCCCAGGTGTAACCGGTCCACGACCAGATGTCCTTGTCGTGCCCAAATTCTTGGCGCACCCGCCGGACTAGCCGCAAGCAAACCTGCGTGTTTAAGAAGGGTTCTCCGCCTAACAAGGTCAGCCCCTGTACGTAACTTTGCCCCATGTCTTCGATAATTTGGTCTTCTAATTCCTGCGAATAGGGGCGTCCGTAATGGAAATTTTGCGCCGCCTTGTTGTAGCACCCCGGACAGTTGAATAAACAACCCGAAACGTACAAACTGCAGCGAATGCCTTCCCCATCAACCATGTTGAACGGCTTATAGTCGGCAATGTATTCTAAACTGCGGTCCTTCGCCAGCCATTCTTGCGGCTGGGGATTTCTCGGTGACCGTACTCGTCGTTGTCTAACCACGTTTTCACCCCTATTCCATATTTTTAACCCGTGATGAAATTTCTTTATGCCGTCCATGAACCATTGGCCGGATCATTGGGTTTCCTAAGTAACCACAAGTCCGTTTAACCACGTCACAAGTTTTGGGGTCGCGGTTCCCACATTGTGGGCATTCAAAACCGCGGGCCGTGGGTTTAAAGTCGCCATCGAATCCACATTTATAACAGTGGTCGATCGAAGCGTTCGTTCCTAAATAACCCACGTGGTCATAAGCCCAGGTCCAAACCGCTTCTAAAGCAGCCGGATTTTGTTTTAAATTTGGGTACTCACAGTAGTGAATAAAGCCGCCGGCCGCGTACTTCGGGTACTCTTCTTCAAAAGTAAGTTTTTCAAACGGAGTCGGATTTTTCCGGACGTCGTAATGGAAACTGTTAGTGTAGTATTCCTTGTCGGTAATGTCCTTGATCTTGCCGAATTTTTCAATATCATCCTCACAGAAGGTATCCGTCAGGGATTCGGCTGGCGTGGAGTAAACGCTGAAATGGTAGCCGTACTCTTTTTCCCAAGCTAGGCACTTTTCGTACAGGTACTTCACGATTGAAACCGTGAAATCGTGGGCTTCCTGATTATCTTCCCAATCGGGACCGAAAAAGGCGGTTCCCACTTCGTACAAACCAATGTAACCTAACGATATGGTCGCCCGTCGGTGATTAAACAGTTGGTCCACGTCGTCACCATCCTTGAGGCGGACTCCAAAGGCACCGTGCTTATACAAAATCGGCGCGTTTTGCGGTTGGGTATCCCGGCAACGTTTAATTCGGAAGAGTAAGGCTTTTTTCGCCAACGCCACCCGGTCTTCCATAATCTCCCAGAAGACTTCTCGGTCACCCTGGGCTTCAATCGCAATCCGTGGCAAGTTAACGGTAACGACCCCTAAATTCATTCGGCCACTATTAACTTCTTCGCCATCAGCGTTCTTCCAAGCTTGTAAGAAGCTCCGACAACCCATGGGCGCCTTAAAGTTTCCAGTTAATTCCACAATTTTGTCGTACATTAAGACGTCGGGGTACATCCGTTTAGTTGCACACTCTACGGCCAACTGTTTGATATCGTAGTTGGGATCCTCCGGATTTAAATTTATTCCGCGCTTAATTGAAAAGACCAACTTTGGGAAAATTGCGGTCCGGTGCTGCTTGCCGAGCCCCTTAATGCGGACTTTTAAGATTGCCTTTTGAATTTCCCGTTCGATCCACGAAGTTCCCAGGCCAAATCCCACCGTGGTAAACGGCGTTTGTCCGTTGGATGAAAACAGCGTGTTAACTTCGTACTCTAACGCTTGCATTGCGTCGTAAATATCTTTCTTGGTTTTTTCCTTAGCAAAGGTCTCCCGTTGTTCGGGGAGCACCCATTTTTCGGCTTCCTTCAAGTGCTTTTCGTAATTTAATTTTGCGTAAGGCGCCAACATTTCATCCGTCCGGTCTGACGAACAACCTCCGTATTGGCTCGATGCCACATTCGCAATAATCTGTGACATTTGGGCGGTTGCCGTTTGAATTGACTTAGGTGACTCCACTTCCGCATTTCCAATCTTAAAACCATTCGCTAGCATACTCTTGAAGTCAATCAAACAGCAGTTGGTCATTGAAGTTAGCGGTGAATAGTCCAAGTCATGAAAATGAATGTCGCCGCGCAAGTGGGCCTTTGCTACGGTCTGCGGCATCATCGTTAACCCAAATGATTTGCCGACCATTCCGGCCGTTAAGTCCCGGCGGGTGCTGAAAATATTACTGTCCTTATTAGCATTTTCGTGAACTACCGTATCCCGTCCATCAAATAACTGGCTTAATTTATTTTGCGGGTCAATCGCGGCCTGCCACTTGGCTTCATCGGCTTGCCGATATTCAGCATATTTTTCCCACAAGTCGTCCCGTTGATAATCATGAAGGATCACTTTGAAGACTGCCCGAATTTGTTCTACCGTTAGCGGCGACGCCATTTGCGTTAACTGTTCTAAAATTGCTTGCGTAATTTTTTGCCGTTCAACCTCGTCCGTGGTTAATTGATCAACCACTAGCGCGATTTTATAGGGGTAAAATTGCATCCTTTCCCCATCTGCTTTAACTACTTGTTTTTGACGTAATTCAGTCCAAGCGTCGGTTGCGATTGCTTGCGAATTGATCATTTTAACCACCCGTCCTTTTCTAATTTTTTATTCCAATCTCGTTCAATTCTCGCTATAATAAACAACGTTATTATTTTCTGTTTATTTAAAGCTGTTTGATATTCGAAACTGGCTTGATTGGTTTCTCTTCACATCATAGATTACTCCGATTTCGCAAAAAGATAAAGGTTGAAAACACAAGATATATGTGCTTAACGAACGATTAACCACTATATATGGTGTATGTAACGTAATTTAAAATGGCAATTAAAAACCTGGTCACCGCAGTTTAGTTGGGGACCAGTTTTTTAGATTTAAACTGTTTTTCATCACAAAAGCATGGAAAATAATTTGGCTTCACGTCCATAGTTATGACTGAGAAGCACATTATAAATTTATTTTTTTAAGTTAACTATCTGAACCCCATATATTTTTCTACTCATTACCAATATCACTACCACTAAAAAACTGGCCCAAATAGGCTTATTTACCTATTTGAACCAGTTTTATTAATCCATTATTAAATTGAGTAGCGCGTTAAACCTATTGTGCCGTGTATCCGCCGTCCACCACAAATTCGGAGCCAGTCGAGAAGGAGGATTCATCGGAAGCTAGGTACAACACCATGTTGGCAATTTCTTCCGCGGTGCCTAGGCGGCCAACTGGATGTAGTTTCTCCAAGTCCGCTCGCATTTCAGGATACGCATCCACCATTGGGGTGTGGGCGTATCCCGGATGTACCGAATTAATCCGGATCGGGTAATGTTTCTCCGCACAGTACAAGGCTGCTGACTTAGTAAGTAAACGCACTCCACCTTTTGAGGCGTTATACGCGTATAGGTTAGAAATCCCAATTAGGCCCGCAATCGAAGCCATGTTGATAATCGAACCACCCTTTTCCTTCATGTGTCGAATGCCATACTTCACTCCTAACATGATGCCGTCCAGGTTGACCGACAAAATCTTGTGCCATTCGTCAAGTTCAATATTTTCAGCATTGTCAAAGGCTAAAATTCCCGCATTATTAACCAAAATATCCACTTTTTCGAATTTATCAATTGCCGTCCTAAAAACGGGTTCCCAATTATCTTCCACCGCAACGTCTTGTTTGACGAAAACGGCCTTATCTTCGCCAATTTCCTGCAAGGCTTCACTTGCGCCAGCAACATCAACGTCCGTGATCACCACTTTTGCACCTTCCCGAACAAAAAGTTTGGCACAGGCTAATCCAAAACCTTTTACTCCACCAGTAATAATCGCAACTTTTCCGTCTAGTCTACTCATTTCATTGGCCTCCTAAACCTATTTTATTCGGCGTATTCCCTATCAATTTAAGCATAAACCTACCAGTACCAATTTGCAACCGTTTTCACAAACCGTCCTATTACCCCTATTGTTTTTTCGGTTGGGTCCCCTGTCATATCTAACGTTAAGAATAACGTGACTTTACCAATCTGTTCTCATAATTTTTAGGTAGACCATTTGCAGCCAAGTAACCGCTTTACAAGCCGATTACAAAATGCTACGATTGCTTCATAGTAAAAACTTAAAAACAACAATGCTGGGGTGCCGTTTTGGCTGAGATAATACCCATTGAACCTGGTCTAATTAGTATTAGCGTAGGGAGATATTGGATAATAACAGCCAGTTTTTCGTTGCCGAAAAGCTGGCTATTTTTCTGGCTTCTTGTTTCTAAGTAAATTTATTAATTTACTGAGGAGGTTTTTTAGTTATGAATACTAAAAAAGCAAACTGGAATTACTCGTTACGAGACGTAGTCTTTATTGTGCTAATCGCGATTTTTTGTGGGGTGATTTTTTTCGCCACTAATTTATCGTATAGTTTTCTAACGGCGGGGTTGGCCGCAGTCGGTCTCGGTCCGCTAGCTAACGACCTGTTACTTGGCCTATGGATGATTGCCGGACCTTTAGGCATCATGCTCACCCGCAAAATTGGATCCAGTATCATCGCGGAAACTCTGGGAGGTCTGGTTGAAATGCTCCTAGGCGGTCAATTTGGCGCTGGTGCAATTCTTTCCGGGCTCATTCAAGGAATTGGGAGCGAGCTTGGTTTCACCTTCACTGGCTACCGCCATTACGACAAACTGGCCTTATTTTTGTCGACCGTCACTAGCACCATCATTACCTTCGGCTGGAGCCTTGCCCAAGAAGGCTATGCCGCTTACCGTCCAAGTTTTCTAATCGTTTTGTTTATCGCTCGGTTTATTTCAATTGGTTTCTTCTGTGGCGTTTTAGTTGCCTGGATCAACCGGCTGGTAGAGCGTTCGGGCATTATGCGGCGGAAGTAGGCATCCAATTATGGAAAAAGTCACAATTAACAATTTAACTTTCAAATATCGGCAGGCAACTCAGCCGATTCTCAAACAACTTAACTTTCACCTAACGGCTGGTAGTTTCAACGTTTTGTACGGTCCGTCCGGCGGTGGAAAATCTACCCTGCTACGGATTATCGCAGGACTGTACCCTCACTTTGCGGGGACAATTATCCAAGGAACCGTCAAACTGGAAGAAAAGGACGTTAACGCTTGGCAGCCCGCGGAGCTAACCCAAAAATTGGCGTTGCTCTTTCAAAATCCACGAGAACAATTTGCCATGGACCAAGTCGAAAAGGAATTCATCTTCACCTTGGAAAACCTGGCTATTCCCGCTGATGAAATTGACGATTTAATTACCCAAGCGCTTAGTCAAGTGGGGATTGCTCACTTGCGTCACCGGCAACTCGCCACCCTTTCTGGCGGAGAACTGCAAAAAGTCGCCCTCGCGATTACTCTGGCAACCGGCAGTGACTTAATTTTACTTGATGAGCCATTTGCCAACGTTGACCTAAAATCTCGCAAAGCCCTCATCAAGCTTTTAAAAAAACTGCAGGCACAAGAAGGCAAGACGATTTTAATTGCCGACCACGATCTCAACGACTATGCGAAAATTTGCGATCACTTATACCAGCTTGATCACCAACAAGTTAGCTTAATTACCGATCCACAACCGATTTTTGCGCGTTACCAGGTAACCACCCGCACGGCGTTCCCGATTCCTAACGCAAACGCCGCTGCAATCCTAAAGTTACAAGATTTTGGGATTGAAAACGGGGGCCGGTATCTACTTCAGGCCGTCCAAACGTCCTTTCCCAAGCAACACTTAATTTTGCTTACTGGTGAAAACGGCTCGGGAAAGTCGACGTTATTCGAAGCAATTGCCCGGCTTCATCCCTATCAAGGCAAGCTTTTTTATGAAAATCGGCCGCTTTCCCAGTTCAACGCGCGAACTTGGGCCAAAACTGCTACGGTGGTCTTTCAAGATTCTGAAATGCAATTTCTTAAAATGACCGTTACAGAAGAAATCGACCTAAGCTTACAGCACACCCGCGAACCCCAATATTGGACTGCCGACCGTATTCAAGACTGGCTGGAACGTCTTAATTTAGCGGAGTTACAAGAACAGATTGTTTATCAACTTTCGGGCGGGCAAAAGAAAAAGCTCCAAATCTTAACCATGTTAATTTTAGGCAACCCGCTCGTTTTACTTGATGAACCCTTGGCCGGCTTGGACTTAGCTTCCGTAAGGGTGGTTATGCAATTAATTCAAAAAGCTGCCCAAGTACAAAAACAAACCATCGTGATGATCAGTCACCAATTGACGGGCCTACCAGAATTTTTTGACTATCATTTGGCACTGACCGATCATCAGCTTATTTATCAGGAGGAACTAAATGGATTCATCAGTTAAATTCATTTTAATTCTGGCAATTAGTTTTGAAATTGCCTTTGTTAAAAGTGTTCCTATTAACCTAGTGATCATCATCGGCGGGTTAGCCTACCTGCTTTGGAAACGAATTGCGGTGCGCAAACTGGGACTGCTTTTGGTAATCCCGCTGCTTCCTGCCGTAGCAACTTGGATTTCGTTTTATTTAAACGGGACTGGCAACGCGGTGCGGACCGCTTGGATAATGGCTACCCGGGTTTACGCCTACATTGTTTTGGGTGGGGCATTTTCTTTTACCGCGACCGTCGAAAGTCTGCTAGGTTCCCTGGAACAAAATTGGCATTTGCCTACCAAATTCGTTTACGGATCGTTAGGCGCCTTTTACTTCATCCCCCGAGTAAAGACGGCCGTTCAACAAATTAAAACCGCAGCCATGATGCGTGGTGAAGTTTTACACGTCTGGTCCCCCACAATCTTTTTTAAAGCGATTTTACTATCGCTGCGCTGGTCGGATAACTTGGCAATTGCCATGCATTCTCACGGCTTTAGCGAAAATCAGACGCGCACCCACTACCAAACTTACGCCATTCCCCGATGGAACTGGGGCGTTGCCGTGGGAACTTTTTTAGCTTTACAAGTACTGGTTTGGTATTTTAGATAGTAAATCGGGTGTTGGGCCTTTAGTAAAGCCCAACGTGCACCAAAAATTAGTTTGTTCCGCTTAACCAAAAATTGACCATTACAAGCATAATGGTCAATTTTTTAGTTAACGCTCATAATTCCTCGACTTTTGTTTCCCGCGCTTATTTTTATCTAGTCTTTTTCTACTTTACCTGGCCAAGCTAACATTCCGCCGGCCACGTTGGTTGCATCAAAGCCCTGGACTTCGAGTACCCCGCACGCGTTTGCTGAACGTCTTCCCGAACGGCAAATCACGTAGTATGGGGTCGCTGGGTCTAATTCGGCTAACCGGGTGGACAGTTGGCTTAAGGGAAAATTACGCGCCCCCGCCACGTGCCCAGCCGCAAATTCGTCTGGCTCCCGCACGTCCAATAAAACGGCGGTAGTTAGCGGATACTTTTGGTAAAAATCTTCCATTGCAATTGTTTTAACCATTGCTTAACGCTCCTCATGTTAGTTTAAATTGTATATTGACCATGATAGCATTCCCTTTTCTAACTGAATAGTGATTGCCTATTTAGCTAATCGTGCTACCATTACAGTAAAAATCAATTGGAGGACAAGCACATGTTGAAAACTTGCACTACTATTTTAGTCGGTAAAAACGCTAGCCTGACGGGTTCCACCCTCATTGCCCGTAACGAAGACGGTGCCGATGATTCTAATGCCCAACGGTTCGTGGTCGTTAACCCCGAAGATCAGCCTCAACCCTATCATTCTGTCCATAGTGATTTAACGATTCCCCTTCCCGACAATCCGCTCCGCTACACCGCCACGCCCGATGCCGATCCCACGTATGGCATTTGGGGTGCTGGCGGCATCAACAGTAAAAACACGGCGATGACCGCTACTGAAACCATTACTACTAACGCCCGGGTACTTAGCGTGGACCCGTTAGTTGAAAAGGGACTTGGCGAAGAGGATTTTCTTACGCTGGTTTTACCGTACATCAAGTCCGCCAAGGCGGGCGTCTTGCGCTTAGGTAAACTTTTAGAAGAATACGGTACTTACGAATCCAACGGAATTGCCTTCGCCGATCGCGAAGAAATTTGGTATATGGAAACCATCGGAGGCCATCACTGGGCTGCAATTCGAATTCCCGACGATGCCTATGCAATTGCGCCGAACCGCTGGAACATCACCGATTTCGACTTTAATTCAGCTGATTGCCTAGCCTCTGCGGATCTCCCGGAATTCATTGCCAAAAATCAACTTAATCCGGATCACGAAGGCCTTAATTTACGACACATTTTTGGTAGTGCCACGATTAAAGACCGGTACTACAATAACCCCCGGGCTTGGTACGTCCACCAATTTTTGGATGATAATTTTGTTGGGGAGCCTACCGACCAGGATTTACCTTTCATTAATCACGCAACCAAGAAAATTTCTGTGGAAGATTTGAAGTTCCTTTTGAGCTCACACTATCAAGAAACACCCTACGACCCTTATGGCGAAACTGTGCTCGAGAAACATTTTCGGCCAATCGGCATCAATCGCAATCTAGAAACTCACATTCTAGAGTTACGCAACCAAGTTCCCGATGAAATCGCGGGAATTCATTGGCTGGCCTTTGGTCCCAACACGTTTAACGCCATGGTGCCATTTTATAGTAACGTCACGGATACTCCGGCTTGCTATCGCGATACCCCCACGGTAGTGAATACCAACTACATGTACTGGATTAGCCGGGTGCTTGCCTTAATTGGGGACGGAAATTTTGCCCTCTACCAAGATTTACAGGACAACTTTGCCCAAACGGTACTTCAAAACGTGCTAAGGATGCAAAAAGAAACGGATCGCCAAGCGACCCCCACGGAAAAAACTTTAACGTCCGCTAACCAGGCAATGGCCGATTTCATCTTAGCCCAGGCTACTAAACTGCTTAACGATGCAATCAACCTCGGTTCCCGCAATATGAAGCTGCGGTTTTCGTTGGGGGATTAGGACGCCACCCGTGTGCAGCTATTCCCGTTAAATATTAACCTTCTATTCAAAAAAGCACTCCAACTTAGGAGTGCTTTTTATGTTGGCATAATTCAATGTTCTACCATTCCTAATCTAGGCTTTCTTTTACAAACGAATTAATAATTTGCAATGCTTCTTGTGCTGAATTAGTCTTCTTGATTAATTTTAAAAACTTACTGTTTTCCTGCAAATCTACCAAAAAGCTAAACAGTGGTTGTATTTTGGGATAATCATCTTCATTAATTGCCAACATAAAAATCAAATCCACATTATGCTCGTTTCCCCAATTAATTTCCCTTTCAGTTTGTAAAAAAGCCACTCTTGACTTGTACGCTGAAAATTTTATTGGATGTGGGATAGCTATACCTCCGCCAATTGCTGTTGAATACATTTTTTCCCGCTTCATTAAAAAATGTTTGTACTCTGGCTTAGTTACATTTTCTTTTTCTAAAGCACTAAGCATCTTCCTTAAAACCGCATCTTTACTTTTTAAATCTTGATGAATAAAAATCAAATCTTGATCAAACAATTTAGACAGAGGTTGATTTTCAGCAGTTGTAATAAAATTTGATAGCTCTTTACTATCATGAGCAAAATTAGCTAAATCAACCTGAACTACCGGTATTTTACTATCAAAAATAGGTACCGTAGATATAATAAAATCAACCGGTTCCATTTTGCCTTTGCGGTACTCTTCGAACGAGTATAGCCCTACAATTTCTATATATTGACTGAACTTGGCTTCTAATTTCACCTTTAATAAATTTGCCGTAGCTGTTCCTGACCCACATACGATAGCTACTTTTTTAGCGCTCAATTTCTGATTATATCTATTTTCCATAGCAGCACCAATATGCAACGTTATAAAGGATACTTCGTCATCATTAAAGGTTAAGTTCAATCGTTTTTCTAAAACATCAATTGAGGTTTTTGTCATTTCGTACGCTAAGGGAAAGGTGGAAATAATCACATCTAGTAGTGGATTCTTCCGAGTACTATCAAAATGATTAATTTTTATAAGCGAGGTAATATGTGTTCTTAAATTATTAATTAATTCTGTGGCATCAGATAAATCAAATCCATAATTATTCCGTATCCTGTCTAAAAAAAGCATTATTGCTTTATTAATCTCTACTTCACTATTGTCTTCTGTATCTCGAATAATTTGTGGATTATTTAGAGCAAAGTGATATTTAATATAGTTTCGCTCAGCACTAGAGATTTGGACATTAAACCGCTGCTCAATTCCAACAAATAATTGGGTAAACTCTTTTTCAATCCTTCCCTTAATTATTGAATTATCAGAGAAGGTGGTTATCTCATTGCCATTTTTTATCCTTAGAATGGTAATAGCTATATGCATAATGATGTTTTTTCGGTTAAAATCTGCAATATCAAAAACTAATTTATCCATAAATTCATCTAAGACACTCTTTAGTTCATCTAAATTAATTTCCTTGAAAATACTCTTCTCTAAATCTGTGAAACCTAAAATATAAGTTTTATAATTTTTATCTTCAACTTGATCGATGAAACATTGTCGCTTTTCAACCTCATCCCCAACGATTGAAAAAGCATTATTAACACGTACGATTTCTAAATGATTCCCTTTAATGGCACTTTTAATCTCTTCTATATAATTGGCAAGGGTACCGCTACTGATATACATGTCTTCCAAGATTTTATAAATGCTTATTGGAACATTGGTCAGCAACAATAAACACATTAACTTTTTTAAACGTATATTAACCGAATCAAACATCACTTTCTTATCAAGTTTTTCCAGATCTGCTTTTAATTTAGCAAGACTTCCAGTTTGTTCTTCTTTTAAAAAATAACCTTTTGAACGATGATGCTTAATTAAAACGTTGTATTTGGTAATATCTTCATTAAGTCGGTTTATATCTGTTCTAATTGTTCTTTCACTTACTTTAAGCTTTAAAGATAAGTAACTAGAACTAATTTCCTTTTGTGCAACAACTAAGATCATCAAAATTTTTTTCAAACGCGCATAAGAAAGCTCTAGCATCTTTTTAAAACTCCTACATCAAATTTATCTAGTGCATAATTTTACAAATTATAAAAGTAACCTATTCATACATTAATATAGAATAGGCTACTAAGTTTCCTAGTATTCAAAATAAACGGTTACAAATTTAGCATGTTTAACGTCCTTTAAATCGCACTTATTTTCTTCCAAATATAAAGGTTCAATAGTATCTTCTTTCAAATCTACTAATTCGACTCGATTAGGTTTCATCTCAAAACTGATTACATCATCCACTGATTCTGTTTTTTTTGCATTATACAGTCTTATAATGTAGCCGTTTCGGTGATTAGCTTTTTTTAAGCTGCTTAATACTAGGTTACCCTTAGTTTGAATCAATCCATTTTCGCTGTCCAAGAAAGGTGTTACTTCATCCATATTAAAAATTAAACGACCATTCAAGAAATCAGCGTATTCATATATTTGTAACCCTGTATCATATTTTTTAGCTGTCATTCCGACGTTGACATTGTCAAAGGTGTCATTTTCAATGTTTAAAGCAAATTCAAATTCCATTTGCTTATTAAGTTCGGCGTTGGGGGTTGCAATTACTTTCTCTCCAGAAGCTCTACCTGGACGGTATAATAAATCCTCTTTTCCCATCCAACCATACGTCCGGAAGATGGTTAATCGGATATTAGAATAGTTTTCCCCAGTAATTTCATATTCACGTACACCCTTAGGCATTACTGCCACGGTACTAGTCGTGTTAGATAACGCTACGAATGATTGGCAAGTTTCAATCGTAATAGGTTTTTCATTCCACTGGTCTTTTGCCTTTTTCCAAAGTTCCATTTCTTTATGCCGATAAACTGGACGTGCAATCGTTCCAAATTGTTGGTCAGCTATTGAAACTTTAGACTGGATACCGGTATCAAAGTTCACACATAGTCGATGGTCCTTTGGAAGAGAATTATCCACCTTCACTTTAAATTTTATTACTCTTGAATTCTTCTCTAATAATATACTCAACGTAATTGGCATAAACGTGTCGCAGATTTTTTTAGCGCGACTTTCTAGGTTCTTAGGTACTTTAAAATTGTAGCTAATTTTAGCAATTGATAATAAATCAGAATGTTTAACGTTGACTGTATGCTCTTGGTTATAAGAGTAAATCACCATATCATTTTTGGCAGGCGAGTAATTAAATGAGTCCCCGCCATCACCATTTTCTTCTAAAATTGCTTGCTTTAAGTATTCCTTTTTAGCCTTTTTATCTAAAATATCTAGAGTACCATCTTCATTAATTGTTATTTTAAAGAAGTTATTTTCCAGTGAGTTATCAGTACTATCATTTAACGGTTTATTATCTTTAGTTGCATAGTCCAAATATAACTGTTGATATCCAGTAGCTGGAATTGATTCCGTTTGAAGGTATATTACAGCCTTGTAAACTTTAGATGGCTTAAAAATTTTTCGTGACGGATCAAGCTGGATAGTTTGATTAATGATATATTCCGTTTGGTCTTCGCATTGGACGATAGTATAACCAATTTCTTTACCTTCACTATCTCTTAGTGAAAAATCCTTAGTTGGCGAATATACTACTGTTTTTACCAACTGTTGCTGTTTAACGGTAAGAGGGTTAAATACAGTTAACGTAATTGGGTATTTTGTATTATTTTTAATTCGTACAGTAATTTGTCGTAAAGTAACTTCAACTAAATTAATACTAATATCCCTTGCTTGTTTATAACGCATATATATATCTTCATTAGTCGTATCTGAGACACATGCTCCAATCGAATCATGAGCTGCATTTTCAAACATTAACTTCCAAATATCTTTTACGGCTTCTTTAGGATAACTAATCCCCCAATTTTCAGCCATCGTTAAAATTGGTTCTAAAACGTTCACTAAATAATATTGGATTTCAGTATTCATTTTCTTCAAATCAGAACGAGAAGAATATATTGACTTGTGTATCCGCATATTTTTTCCGTTTGTTAATTCTCCTGAAAGCTCTTCTAATTCAGGATGCTCTTTTTTTACTGCTTCTATATATTCTTCAATCGAGCTCAATTTAAATTTAAAATCTGGGTTATTTTGGTTTAATTTTTGAATTACTTTTGGTAGATCTTTTCTTGCTGGTGCTTGATCAAACCCATTAGGAAAAGCAATATTTTTAGTTGTCGCCCGTTTTACAATTGACTTAAAAGGCTCCGTTCTCATAACCTGATCCAATTGTGATTCATCAATAATACCGCCAATATAATAACCAGATGGGATTTGGTAAACGTTAATTTTACTGCCGTCTTCCCCTGTCCATTGGTATTCCGTATGCTCTACTTCTTCATCCGATACACCTCTCCAAAACATGGTATCTTGAATACCAAATCCTTTGTAAATTTGTGGCATACTGGATTCTTGGCCAAATGAGTCGGGTACATAGCCTACGTTCATATAGTCACCAAATTGATTACAAATATCCATACCTTGTTGTAAATTTCTAACAATGCTTTCACCTGAAATTACAAATTGATCCGTTTGAGTATACCAGGGGCCGATAATCAACTTTTTATCCTGAACTAACTGTTTAACTCGGTTAAAATCATCTGGTCGCCATTTTAAATAATCTTCAATTAGTGAAGCTTGCCCATCTAAAATAAATCGATCATATCCCTTGTTATTTTCTAAATTATCTATAACTTCTGATAGATCCTTTAATAAATATACTTTTGAACGTGACGTTGTAAAATACCATTCTCGATCCCAATGAGTATGCGGAATCACATGTACTGTCTTAACCATATCTACTTAACTACCTCGCAATCAACCAATCTCAATCTTAATATCATCTTCACCAATATCTTCGCCTTCATTTTCGCTAGAAATGTTGAAGTTAGCCACTAATGGTGCAACTAGTCCAATAAATAAAGCTCCAACAAAAATTCCAGCAATGTAGGCAAACTTATTATCTGCTGTAATTATTCCAGGCAGTCCTCCTAGAGGTGGGATGTGGGAGTGCATTCCTAGTAGAACACCCGTAACGGATCCTAGCGCACCACCAATCATGTTGACTGGTAAAAGTTTCAAAGGACTTGTTAGAAAGAATGGAATCGCACCTTCCGTAATCCCAAAGGTTCCCATAATAAGGTTGTTTCTTCCAGCCATAAACATTTCGTCTGAAAATTTACGTCTTGGATAAATAAAGGTAGCCAAAGCATATCCGAGTGGAATACAGCAAATTGCAATATTAGTAATCAAAGCTGGACCATAAATTCCTTCAATAAATAAGATATTTCCTACCATCCAAGCAGCTTTATTAATTGGTCCGCCTAAATCAGTTCCAATCATGGCACCCAATACAATTGCGACAATTGCTCCGTTAGTATGGTTGCTAATCATCCCTTTTACCCAAGCGACTAAACTAACATTAATCCAAGTTAGCGGCCCAGATAATATGACGCCTTCCACTAACGCAACTGCTCCAGTAGTAAGCAACGGCACTACTAATAAAGGAATTGCTGATTTCCAAGCATCACTAACTTGAATTTTTCGACACCATCTTGCCACATATCCAGCAACAAATCCGGCAATTAAGGCTCCTAAGAATCCTGCGTTAATTGTTGATGCCAACTGACCACCAATGAAACCAGCTCCTAACGCCGGCTTATCTCCAATTGCGTATGCAACATATCCAGCAATTACTAAGTTAACTAAACCGATTCCAATCCATCCTACAGAATTAATTTCGTATAAAATATGGAAAATATTGCTTGCGTTTTTGTACTTGGAAAGATCGTTAACCCCCATAGCCATCCCAATAAGCTGAGGTATCCCTACAATCATTGCACCACCAATTACTGTAGGAATCATGTACGAAATTCCGCTCATTAAATAGCCCTTCCATTCGGCTAATAAAGTTTTAGCGCTTTTCATTTTATGATTCCTCCTATACTGAAGCTACGCATTTTTTCAAGACTGCTTTAGGGGCCTTTATACATACGTTAATATCTACACGTAATACCTTTTTCCCTTCGAATCTATCCATTCCAGTAATTTTTTGGTCAGAAGCAATCAATACAAAATCGGCTGCGTCAGCTTCTTCTTGAGTGATGACGTTTACTGGTCCCATAGAGCCTTGTTCCTCGATTTTGACATCGTACCCCAGTTCTTTACCTGCTTTCTCAAGTGCTTTTGCTGCCATTGGTGTGTGTGCTAATCCTGCTGGACAAGCTGAAATTCCTACAATTTTCATGATATTGTCTCTCCAATCTGTTTAGTAATAAATTCTGAAATTTGACCTTTGTCATCCAAATTACGAAGCTTTAGTTTAAAATCATCGTCAAGTAAAGCAGTCGCAAGATTTGATAACATTTGTAAATGAATGGTCCCCACATCTTTATCCGGTACCATTAAAGCAAATACGTCTGTAACAGCTTGATTGTCGTATGTCTCCCATTCAATCCCGGTATTTGATCGAACATATATTATTCCAGGTTTCTTTACTATTCGTGATTTAGCGTGAGGAATCGCAAAACCTTCTTGTAAACCGGTAGAATAATCTTTTTCTCGTTCTTTAAACACATTAAATAAATCTTTTGATGACTGAGTATATTCCAATTTATCTGCTTTATTTGCAATATAATGAATCACATCATCTTTTTTTGAAAAGTTTTTATCTAAGAAAATATTTGTTGACGGTATTACCATCGAGTTATCCTCCTACTGCATCCCTTATGTTGTAACCGATTACATTTTCATTGTAAGTGATGCTTTAGTCTTTGTAATCACAATCAATTTCCACTTGTATTGGAAATTAGAAATATTTTTTATTCATAAAAAAAGCCTTGAATCCGTCATCGTCTGACTAAATTCAAGGCTTTTTGCTTACTATTAACGTTTCAAATTAGAAGCTGGCGTTACCCGGGGTCCGTGGGAATGGGATGACGTCGCGGATGTTTTCCACACCAGTAACGTACATCAATAATCTTTCGAAACCAATTCCAAATCCGGAGTGTTCCGTTTCCCCATATTTTCTTAATTCAAGGTACCACTTGTATTCTTCAGGATCCAAGTTAAATTCCTTAATCTTTTCGTTCAACTTAGCTAGTCGTTCTTCACGTTGGCTACCACCAATCAATTCGCCAATGCCAGGTACTAATAAGTCCACTGCGGCAACCGTCTTGTGGTCTTCGTTTTCCCGCATGTAGAAGGCTTTGATGTCCCGAGGGTAATCCGTGATGAACACTGGTTTTTGGTAAACTTTTTCGCTCAAGTATCTTTCGTGTTCAGTTTGGAGATCAATTCCCCATTCAACTTTGTTTTCGAATTCTTGGTCAGCAGCTAACAACTTGTCGATTGCTTCCGTATAAGTAATTTGGGCAAAATCGGCGTCGCGAGTTGCTTCCAAACGAGCCCGTAATTCTTGGTCCACGTTTTGGTTCAAGAAGTCGATTTCATCAGAAGCATTTTCCAAGAGGTAGTTGATCACGTACTTCAACATGTCTTCGGAAACGTTAATCACGTCTTGCAAGTTAGCAAACGCCATTTCTGGTTCAACCATCCAGAATTCAGCGGCATGCCGCGTAGTGTGTGAATCTTCCGCGCGGAAAGCCGGACCAAAAGTATAAACATCCCGGAAAGCCAACGCAAATGCTTCCGCGTTCAATTGACCACTAACCGTTAAGTTAGTTGGTTGCTTAAAGAAGTCCTTAGTAGAATCAACCTTGCCTTCTTCGTTCTTTGGAACGTTGTTAAGGTCTAAAGTAGTCACCTTAAACATTTCACCGGCACCTTCCGTATCACTAGAAGTAATCAACGGAGTGTTAACGTAGACAAAGTTATTCTTTTGGAGGAATTCGTGGATGGCAAAGGCTGCCAACGAACGAATTCGGAAAACTGCGTAGAAAGTATTGGTCCGCGGACGCAAATGTGCTTGTTCACGTAAGAATTCTGGTGTGTGGTGTTTCTTTTGAAGTGGGTAGTCACTGTCTGAGTTACCTAAAACTTCAATTTCAGTTGCGTGAATTTCAAACGGTTGCTTAGCTTTCGGAGTGTCCACTACCGTTCCGACTACTTTTAAGGTAGTGTAAATGGGAGCTTTCTTAATTTCTTCGTAGTTTTCCAACCCATTTTCCATGATTACCTGCACATTTTTAATGCAGGAACCGTCGTTAATTTCCAAAAAGCTAATTTTCTTGGAAGAACGGAGCGTCTTTAGCCAACCCGTTACTTCTACTGATACATCTTCATCATGCGTTGCTTGCGCATAAAGTGATTTAACCAACGTATTTTCCATTAAAAATCCCTCCATTATTATCTTCGTAAAAAGTCCGCCAATAAAAAAGTCTTCCATCCCGTAACAGGGACGAAAGACTTCGCGGTACCACCCAAAATTCGTTTAAAAATAAACATCTCTAAAAGCACATCTAAAGTATGCTTTCCAAACGATAACGTATCGGTCACGTCTAGACTTACTGGACGCTTAATCGTTCAGCCTAGAAACAAAGAAGATGTTTTTCTTAAAAGAATAACTTCTTGAGCTTCCACCATCCTCAATTCGCTTTAAGTTACGGGCTTAAAATACTTGTTCTTCTTACGGTTTTTGATTATATTCAATTAGCTAGCTTCAAGATTAGCATAGAAAATTATTTTTGTAAATTGGGATTTCGTTGTTTTCACGCCTTTAGTGTGCTATTCTATGCTCAAATATTTTCCCGAAACGGAGTATTATATTATGGTTAGTTTCGTATTGCTTTTGGTGATCTGTCTCATCCTGGCGACCGTTTACGTAACCTGGCTTAAAAATGACCGAAATCTCCACCTCGATTGGCATTCGCCACTTTTAATCCCCAAAGTATTTGGCTTTGGGGTGACCTTTAACCCGAATAATTTCTTTGGATTAAGCATGATTATCATCATTATTTTGTTAATTTTATTGCCTTTAATCCAATCACTCCACCTTTTTTAAAACTCGTCGACCCTATAAAATCCAGTTTGCTTTTATAGGGTTATTTTGTCTTTGTGTATCGCGACAATCCCCCAAAATATTAAGCTACGCATAAGGTAAGCAACGCCAAATCGTTTCAGTTCCCTTACTGTGATTTCTGATGTTATCATACGTTACGAACATCAAGAATTTATTTTACAGTTATGTTCTGGGGGGATAGTAACTATGTTATATAAAGATTTAAATGGAAAAGTTGCCGTAATCACTGGCGGCTCAAAAGGAATCGGCAGCGCGATTGCCGAACGCTTTGGGCAAGAAGGTATGCACGTCGTTATTAATTACAACTCTGATAAAGATGGCGCCAACGCCGTACGGGATCAAATTAACGCAGCCGGCGGTGAAGGCGTGGTCGTGCAAGCTGACGTATCAACCGAAGAAGGCGTTAAGCGTCTAGTCGACATGGCCGTCGATCAATTTGGCGACCTAGACGTTTGGGTCAACAACGCGGGGATGGAAAATCAACAACCAACTGCAGAATTATCGTTTGAAAGCTGGAAACGAGTGCTCGACGTCAACCTAAACGGCGTGTTTTTAGGTTCAAAAGCGGCCATTAATTATTTTCTTTCGCATGATAAACCCGGAAACATTATCAACATGTCTTCCGTTCATGAGAAAATTCCGTGGCCAACTTTTGCACACTACGCTGCTAGCAAAGGCGGCGTAAAGCTGTTCAACGAAACGATTGCGATGGAATACGCCGACCGGCACATCCGGGTAAACGCAATTGGCCCAGGCGCGATCAATACGCCAATCAACGCTAAAAAATTTGCGGATCCTGAACAGTTAAAAACCACCACTAGCATGATTCCTATGCAACGAATTGGGGATCCTGAAGAGGTCGCGGCCGCGGCGGCATGGTTAGCTTCTGCTGAATCAAGTTACGTCACCGGAATTACCCTCTTCGTTGATGGCGGGATGACACTTTATCCATCCTTCCAAGGCGGTAAAGGTTAATTAAAATAGGTATTAAAATAACAGCACTGAGAGTTCGCAAACTTCTCAGTGCTGTTTTGGTGACGACTTTTTTAAGGACCCAAAATCGGTAGTTACGCCCAATTTAGGCACAACTACCGATTTTGGGTTAGTGCTCGCAAGCCACCCGAATTTTCCCACGTCCACCTACTTGTAAACCTTTTTTTCGGATTATTCGATGTGCTTTTTTAGCCAGGCTAAATGAGATGCTTCCCTTTCAACCGCCCGGGACAAAATTAAGTAATGTCCGTAATTTTCCTCAATCGCGGATGGTTCTTCAAACAGTAATTTTTGCCGTTGCTTTAAGTGGGCCACTTTTTGTTCGTGAAGATCCGCCGCCTGTTTTAGAATTTGCTGTAAAAGGGGATCATGTCGGTCAGCGATAAAGTACATTTTAAGTGACGTCAGTTCATCATTTTTGGCCGTAATCGGGGTAGTGAGCCATTCCCGCAAATCCGTTTGACCCTTCGGAGTTATTGCGTAGTTAATGACTTTCCGATTTTGTTCATCGTCAACCACTTCAATTTGGCCTTCGTCCGTCATTCGTTGTAATTCAGGATACAATTGGCTGTGTGAAACCGTCCAGAACTCGCTAATTTCGTTCTTAAATTCCGCAATCATATCTTTTCCAGACATAACCCCATTCTTATTTAACAATCCTAAAACAATGTACGGTAAAACTCGTGGTCGTGGCATGCGAACTCCTCCAAAAATTAATTACTTGTTAATTCGCTTGTAGTTTTCATCAAAATACTTTCCGTTGCGAATGTCGCTGGTAATGCCATCGTATGGTTCTTCAGAAATAACATCTTCGTTATTTTGTCCAGCATCACCCATGTAACTAATTTTAGCAAATTCTGGAACAACTAGTTTAGGATAAGTTTCATATTTTTCACGAGATTCTTCCATTAAATCAATGTGTTCATTTTGGAAAGTAACCGTGATTTCAGGATGTTCTTCAACCCACTTAGGGAAGAAAATGGTTCCGTGTAACTTACCTTCGTTTGGCATGAAGTCTAACGCCACGTCCGTTCCAGTTGGTTCCGTCCAAGTAATCTTGTAAACACCTTCCGTCAACATTACGATGTCGGCTTCTTGGTCCTTAACCCAACGACCGGCAACCATTCCCCCATGAATTCGATAATCTACCGTATGGTCATTTTTAGCGTACCATTCATATTCCCAACCATTATCGTATGTGTAAATAAAGTGCGTTCCTAAAAAGTCTTCTAAAGTTTTAAATTGTTTTTCCATTATTACTTCACCTGCTTTTGAATGTTATGTCGTTATCGACAAAAGCAATTATATGACGTTATCGACATAAAAGTCAACAGTGGATTTCCTAAAAATTTAGCTAGCTCACCCTCAAGGGTTTCTTTAAGGTATGCATGACATCTTTCAAAAATAAAATAGGGACCCTCAGCTAATTACTGAAAGTCCCCTATTTTTAGTATTTTTAAACTATTTAGTACTGAAAAAAATTCAAATTTTTGATTCTTCAAGTTCCATTTTGCTGGACCCTTAATTTCGTAAGTTATCTCTTTTTATTTGTTGTTTCAAGCGAGTCTTACAACATTAATTCCCGCAACTGGTCATAAGAATGTGCTACCGCGGTTGGCTTGATTGGCGCATCTACCGCGATTTGTTGGGGGTTATACCAAATGCTTTTGAGCCCAGCTTGATTGGCCCCTAAAATGTCGGATTGCAACCGGTCGCCCACCATTGCGGTATTCTGGAAACTCATATCCGCATATTTATGCTTAATTGGCGCAAAGAAGCGTTCATCAGGTTTAGCATAACCAACGTCTTCTGAAATAAAGCAGTCGATAAAGTATTGGTCTAACTTGGAACCAGCGAGCCGACTCAACTGAGTCTTCTTAACCCCATTAGTTCCCACCATCAACCGAATTCCTGCCGATTTCAAATCCCGCAATAATGCTTGCGCGCCTTCAAATTGGTAGTAGCTAGTTGCCAATCGCTGGCGGTATTCCCGTTCAGCAGCGACCCCATCGCCATCCACTCCGAGTGCCGCAAAGGTTTTCGAAAACCGGGTTTTCAACACTTGATCCCGAGGTGCACCTTGCTCGATTGCTTCCCAGACCTGCTGGTTAATTTTTGTGTAGGTTGCCAATCCAGTCGTCAAATCTTGCACGCCATACTTACGTAAGACTTCGGTAGCTTTGATACGTTCACCCTTCTTAAAGTCCAGTAAAGTATCGTCTAAATCAAAAATCGCGTATTTTAACATCCCGATACCCCTTAAATAATTTTTCATCTATCGTAACGGATTCTTTAACATTTAGCAAACAAACGTTTGTGTAAATACTTTAAATTTACTATAATTGTTGATGTTGTTGAAATTATTAAACGTAATTACGTTTAACGGGTTTATTATGAACGGATATAAGACATGGCTAAAGCAAAGAAATTCAAACGTCCCAGAATCTTTTCTAAATCTAACTTAACCGTAGTTGTTTTGGCAATTCTGGGCTTTCAAACTTACCCTAATTTTACCAATCAACAATTAGATATTCATTCAAATACTGATTCCTATGGCGAGGAAAACGCCTCCAATGAAGCCACCTTGATTGAAAATCAAATTGCGGATAGTTTTAACGGTCGCCTGCCTTTTCAAGTTAACTTTACGGACTCCCAGATTATCATTCGGGTCCCTAAGTTAAACTTGTTTGATTTCACCCAGCTTTACGCACCCAATATGGTCCATATTCTGAAGAAAATCCAGGGCGACACACTTCCCCGTTCGTTGAAGAAAATTCGGCTAAGCGTTGGCGACCAAACCCAAGTCTTCTCAATCAGCGCAATTAAAGAGGCTAACTTTAGTACCGAAAAAATTAAGGAATTTAGCCAAGAACAATGGGGCCAAATTTCCAAACAAACCTACCAAGATTACTACCAAAACTACGTCCTTCCCAAAATCACTCGTAAGTAGTAAAAGTACGCGTGACGGACTTGAAAACTTTACTAAGTCCTAACCCAAAATGCTAAGAGCAGGACAAAAGTCGGGTAGTTTACAAGCATTAATAAAAAATCGATCGTTGCCTAAATTGGCATAACGATCGATTTTTTGTTAAGCGGAGCAGCTGATTTCGTTGACGCTTCATTAAAATCAAACACTCAAATCAACTTTTAGTATTATTAAATAGATAATTTTAACGGAACATGGTCCGGGTTGCCTTCAAAAGCACCTTTGGATTCTTCTCGTAGTGGTGCACTGGGGTCATTTTTTCTTCAGGAATTCCTAAGAAATGGTAGACTGCCCGTTGTGCCGCCCGGAACGAGTATTGTTCGGTAAAGACCATGTCAAATGGCATTTCTGCAAATTGGCTGACAAACGCCAAGTTTTTCGAGTGCTTTGGCACTACTTCGGGACGGTCTCCGACAGCTCGCGTATTGAACAGTGCACTAGCGTACGGCATGTAAACCGGAATTACGTTAACGATGCTATCCATGATTTCCTCTTCATGGTAAACAATGCTATCCGTTGCTTGATCAACTTCTGCCAAATGACCTAGTAATTCTTGCAGCATTTCTTTTCCGGTCATTTCAATTACCGGTTTGTCCACATAATCCCCATTTTTACGTGGGAACATGAAGTAGCCCCAGAAGACCGTTTCGTTTTCCTTTTGGGCGTGGAAATGTGGTTGATGATGAACCACGATAGATAACAAATTATTACTGTCTACCCAAGTATTTAAAGCATTCCCCGGTTCTTGTTGGGTAATTCGGCTAATTTGGTTTACCAAATAGTGGTTCTTCGTGGTTACCGTAAAGCTCATCCATTCACTTTGGGCACGGTCGTTAAAGAACTTGTCCGGATTTCCTAGATTATAGAAATGTTCGGTGGCTTGTTTCCATAATGCTGCGCTAGGAGCGTATTCCATATTTTCCTTAATTGGGGTGTTGAAATCACCAATCGATGAACTATCGGTAATCGCGCCGTTGATATCGAAAACGAGGTCATTTTCGTCAACCGGGATTGTGCCGGTTTGCTTATTTTCCCCTACGTCTTCGTACTCTAAGCCAGTAACGATGATATCATCGCGCAACGGAGTGTCCTTGAATTGGAAGGCGGTAATCTTACGGTTGTTGATAAAGGCAACCCCGTGGTCGCTCAAGTACTTACGCATCGGTAGAATGATACTTTCGTATTGGTTATACGGCGTTCTGGTAACCCCTTCAAGGGTGTTAATCCGACTAAATTCCAGAATCATCCGGTTCATGTAACGCCGCAATTCCATTGCGGAACTTTCCTTCTTAAACGCAAAGGTAGTTTCCCACATATACCAGAAGTTAGTGGTGAAAATGTGCGGACTATCCTTAAACCATTCTGCAATGCTGACGTCGTTAAGCTTTGCTTCTTGGCTTTCAGGCATCATCATTAATTTGGTTAACAGTTTCCGGTCTTGGTTATTAAATTGCATATGCGAATAGTCGTCCGCACCGCCATTATTCCGGATCCCGTTACGCTTATCCATTAGCCGGGCCACGTCATGGGTTGGATGAGCATGGTCAAAGTTTAAAATGTCATCCGTAACCGATTGCCCTGGGTGATCCAAAGACGGCACGCTCCGCAAAACGTCCCACAAGTTTTCGTAGGTCTCTTCGTTAAGCATCCGACCGCCCTTGGCTAAAAAGCCCCGATCGTTAGATAGCCGTTGGTTGCCGTATTCCGTCTCGTAATCCGCAACTGCAGCTCCATCATTAGCTCCATGTTTATCGAGTCCGAACATGGTAATTTGATTACCGCTCCAACCACCATCACGAATCAAATATACGCCGGCAGCTAAATTTGCAACTCCTGTACCAATCATAAACGCTTTTCTCATCATCGATTCCCCCTTGTGGAAACAAACCTGATTATTCTTATATTTAAATTCAAGAATAGATTAACACGAAAAGCGAATTTTTGCGAGCGTTTACACTTGCAAATAAAAATTATTTTTTCTGGTACAAAAAAACTGCGAAAACCAAAAAATGCTTTCCCAGAATTAAAAAATTCCAGAAAAGCATTTGAATTACTTGAATTGTATAATGCAAAAACAGGCCTTAAAAGCCAAGTAATTATTCTTTATTAGCACTGATATGATTTTCGTGTAAAATCGCGTTGAAGTCCTTCATAATCCGGTCATCTTTTTGCCATTCTTCCCACGAAGTCATGTTTTCGTCGGGCATTTCGTAGCGTTCCCCGATGTATTTTTCATAATTAATTACATGTTGCGAATGCGATATGTTCAGCTGCATAATCCGCACTGATTTAATATAACCACGCTCGGCCGCTAGCTCAGCGCGACCATTCATCATCATATTACCAATTTCAATGTATTTAGTACCATCCAAACGGGTAATCTCTTGAATCAAGGTGAATGTCTCATTGCTCTTCATTCTCTCGCCTCCACTTATCTAGTATAAAGCGCGTTACCGACTCCTGTCTAGAATTATTATGGCACCAAAAAAGGATCCGGACTTGTACGAGTCGGATCCAGCATAAGAGAGAAAGAGAATTGATTGTGCAGGTAGGAGATGCGCCACTACCTTACAACCATATGTTAGCGCTTACACATAATAATGTCAACCTAAATTTCAAAAATATTCAAATTAAAATTTAGGCGACTTTGCACTGCTCTTCCTCCTATTCTACCGTGACACTCTTAGCTAAATTACGCGGTTGGTCAACGTTGTAACCCCGTTGCAAGCAAGCGTAGTAAGCCAATAATTGAGCAGCAATGACGCTAACCAACGGCATCAACATTTCATCAACGTCAGGAAGAATTACGTCATCCGTATTCTTGGCGAGGCTTTGGCTAGCGAAGGTAATCACCTGTGCTCCGCGTGAGATCACTTCTTCTAAATTGCTCCGGGTGTGATCGGCAGTTTTACCTTGGGTAATGATCCCGATAACCGGAGTCCCTTCTTCAATTAAGGCAATCGTGCCGTGCTTCAATTCGCCGGCTGCAAAACCTTCTGCTTGAATATAAGAGATTTCCTTAAGCTTAAGGGAAGCTTCTAGGGCTACTGCATAATCTAACCCCCGGCCAATGTAAAAGGTGTTACGCGCCTTTAAAAGGGTGTCTTTGGCCAATTGTTCGATAGCTGCCTTTTCATCCACCACCGTTTGAATTGCGTTTGCCACCATGCTTAATTGTCCTGCAATGTCAAAATCAGTTGCCGCATTGATTTGCTTCATCCGCCCCATTGCTACCGCTAGAAGTGCTTCTACGGCAATTTGCGCGGTGTAGGCCTTGGTCGACGCTACCGCAATTTCCGGACCCGCTTCTAAGGTTGCCGAGAATTCTGCTTCGCGCGCCAACGTTGAGTTAGCCACGTTAGTAATCGTGAGGCTTGGCTTTTGCCATTCATCATTTACCCGGACTAAAACTTGCCGACTATCAGCAGTTTCACCACTTTGACTAAGGAAGATGAAGAAGGCATCTTTTTCAATAATTGGATCGTCGTAGGCAAATTCGGATGCTAGCACTACTTCCGTTGGCACCTTGGCAAAGCGTTCCAATAACTTCTTGCCCACTAAACCAGCATGATAACTGGTTCCCGCACCCACAATGTAAATTTTACCGGCTTGGTTTAATTTATCTAACATTGCTTTATCGAAACGAACTGCACCCTTTGAATCAAGGTATTTTTCTTCGATGCGCCGGATTACGGCTGGTTGCTCGTCAATTTCTTTTAACATGTAGTATGGGTAAGTTCCCTTATCAGCATCGGACTGGTCAATGTCAACTTCAAAAGGTTCCCGCTGAATTGCTTGGCCATCTGCATCAAATAGCTCCACTTTATCAGGGGTGATTTTAACCACGTCGCCATCGTGCAACTCCACAAACCGTTTCGTCACGTTGATCATTGCTAAAGCATCGCTGCAAACTACGTTAAAGTCGTCGCCTACCCCAATTAATAACGGGCTCTTGTTCTTAGCTACAAAGAGGGTGTCCGGCATTTCCCGGTCCATTAAAACAAACGCGTACGAAGAATCCTTCAACAAGCTCAAAGTTTTCTTGAAAGCGTCCATGGTCGATAAACCTTCTTTAGCGAAGTGGTCAACTAATTGAACCACTACTTCAGTATCAGTATCGCTTTGGAAAGGCACGTCTGCTAAATAAGTTTGTTTTAACTCCTTGAAGTTTTGGATAACTCCGTTGTGCACGAGGTAAAACCGGTTGTCTGCTGAAAAATGCGGGTGCGCGTTAGCCACGCTCGGAATTCCGTGAGTTGCCCAGCGCGTGTGCCCAATTCCGGCACTGCCGTTCACGTCATCAGAAAGTTGAGCTTCTAAGTTTTGAATCTTTCCTTGCGCTTTAACTAGGTAATCCTTGTCTTGACCATTATTTACGTAAATTCCCGCAGAATCATATCCCCGGTACTCCAATTTTTTCAAACCATTCACTAAAAGTTTCGTCGTATCTGCTCTACCTGTTACTCCAACAATTCCACACATAATCCCTGTTCTCCTAAATTCATCTATTTGTTTTTATATAATTGGTATAATTAACGATTCTTAATATATTACCGCTTAAGGCGATTGTCAAACATTATTTTTCGTAATTGGTATATATCAAATGTGGGAATAGGTATAGCACAAGGGATTAGACCCCCTTAAATTTTTTACCCCAAACTCATTTTATTAGACAATCAAAAACGGGCTAGAGAATTTCTCCGCCCGTTTCGTTTTTTTATTATTTAATTACAGCCGTTAATCAACGCCAACTTCACTCTTAACTACCGCAACAATCCGGTCAACGTATTGGTTAACCGCTTCTTCAGTAGGAGCTTCCGCCATCACCCGAAGTAAGTCTTCAGTTCCGGAAGGACGAACTAATACCCGGCCTTCGCCAGCCATTTCGTCTTCAACCTTTTTGATAATGTCCTTGATGGCTTGGTTTTCAAGCGCTAATTTCTTGTCTTGAACCCGTACGTTAACTAACTTTTGAGGATACGTAGTTACCTCGGCAGCTAATTCGGAAAGTTTTTTACCAGTTTGCTTAACCACGTACATTAACTGGATAGCCGTAAGCATGCCATCCCCAGTAGTGTTGTGGTCTAAGAAAATAATGTGGCCGGATTGTTCCCCACCAAGGTTATAACCATCCTTCAACATTTCTTCCACCACGTAACGGTCACCAACTTGGGTTTTAACCGAATGCATACCGTGTTTTTCTAACGCTTTGTACATTCCGAGGTTACTCATTACGGTCGTTACCACGGTGTCTTCCTTAAGGCGACCCCGTTCACTTAGAAACTTCCCGCAGATGTACATGATCTTATCACCGTCGACGATATTTCCCTTTTCGTCCACTGCGATGCAACGGTCGCCGTCCCCATCAAAGGCAACTCCCATATCCGCGCCCTTTTCAACCACGAATTTTGCTAGAGCTTCTGGATGAGTCGAGCCGACTCCCGCATTGATGTTTAACCCATCGGGATTGGTTGCCATCGTTTCAAATTCAGTATTTAAGTCAGCAAAGATTTGGGAAACGTAGCCGCTAGTAGCACCGTTAGCAGCGTCAACCGCGATATGTAACCCTTCTAGGTCGTCCGGAATCGTTTGTTCCAAGAATGCCGTGTAGTTTAACCCACCTTCAGGGTAATCCGTTACGGAACCAAGTCCCTTAGCCGATGGCCGGGGAAGGTTATCTTTTTCAGCATCTAAGAGAACTTCGATTTCAGCTTCCAATTCGTCAGATAGCTTGTAACCGTCCGAACCGAAGAACTTAATCCCATTATCCTCTACTGGATTGTGCGAAGCGGTAATCATCACTCCCGCGTCAGCTTCTTGCTTACGAACTAAGTAAGCAACCCCGGGCGTTGTAACGATTCCCATATCCATTACTTCGATTCCTACTGACAAAAGACCCGAAATCAAGGCGTGTTTTAACAACTGGCCAGAAACTCGAGTATCTCGTGAAACCAGCACCCGGGGACGCTGATCAGCATCCTTGGCATGCTTAGTTAATACGTATCCGCCAGTTCGCCCTAATTGGAAAGCTAGTTCTGGTGTCAACGTTTCGTTTGCAATTCCACGAACTCCATCTGTACCAAAATACTTCAATTTCATTATTGAAAATCTCCTTCTTTGCGACAAGACCTGTAGTCCGCCGTCAATCTCTTTTAACTCATTATCTAAATCACAAAATCAGCAATTTAATTAGCACCGCTCCCAAGCTAGTTTTCACTTATGAATCACTGTTGGAGCTGCGGATTCCCGTCACTGCTAGTATCATCCACGGACGAACTCTCGTCACTACTTGCTGAACTCGAAGAACTTTCTTCACTACTCGATGAGGATGCGCTACTTGCTGATTTTTCCGAACTTCTAGAAGAGGACGTAGCTTGACTGCTTGCCTCACTAGATTCCTTAGCTTTTTCTGTTTTCACCTTGGAAACTGGAATAGTGACATTTACCGATTGCGGAGTCAAGACTACATTTACAATGTTACCGTTTGAGTCCAAAGCTTGCAACACAGAACGCGCAGAAACATCCTCTGTAGTGTCACTAGGGACGTTAACGTCGGCAACCACTTGGCTAATCCGGTCAATTTCTGATGCGGAGCCCGTTGCTTGAACCGTCGTTACCGAGGTCTTTACGTTCCCCATCGTATAGCCTTTCTTAACCATGTTAGTATCGTAACGGTAGCGAATTTCAAATTTCTTCGTCTTCCGGTGGGCAATTGTTATTTTGGATTTTTCTGGTTGGATTCGGTAACGAATATCCTTACCGAGTCCTTCCACTTGATACTTAACCGTATGCTTACCCGGTGCATAATCCTGCAATGCAAGGTACACCTTAAAATTACGGGTGTTGGTTAAAGTAGTAATCATTGCGCTGGAGCCGGTCAACGTAATTTTAACGCGTTCTTGGTATCCACTAACTACGTACTTACTTGAATCCACATCTAAATCCACCGGCATCGTAATTGTAGCCGTCTTGGTGGACATCAACGCGGTTTTATTCTGATTTGCGTCGGTCCCCGAAACCCGCGTTGAAGTAAGGTGATCGGTCTTTACGTACGCAAAAAGCAAAAGGGCTAAGACTAACGCAATCAACCGATAGCTAAAATTTTTGGTAAAAAATTTCTTCATCTAGTGCCGCCCCCTTTTTCCCTTAAAGAAGGCCGAAATATTTTCCGTAACCGAAGTGAAGAACGGGGTTGGCCCTTCATCACTGGTAATTAATTGAGTCCGGAAATACCGTAAATAGGATTCTTGCGACATATCCCGCAATAGTTCGCCGTCCTTCATAATAGAAACTTCTCCAGTTTCTTCTGAGACTACGATGGTTAATGCATCGGTAACTTCACTCATTCCGACTGCCGCACGATGACGAGTTCCAAGTTCCTTAGGGATTAAGTTGCTCTGTGACAAAGGCAAATAAGCAGCTGCCACGGCAATCTTACCGTTTTTAATAATCACCGCACCATCATGTAACGGGGTGTTCGGGATAAAAATGTTGATTAACAGCTCTCCCGAAACGTCGGCATCCAGAGGAATTCCGGTTTCAATATAGTCATCAAGCCCGGTTTCCATCTGAATTGAAATCAACGCTCCAATTCGACGTTTAGCCATGTACTGAATCGCCTTATCCAACGCCTGAATCATTTTTTCTTCCGCTTCTTTTTGCGAATGGTTCTTTGCAAAAATCGACCCGCGACCTAAGTGTTCCAGTCCCCGGCGAATTTCCGGCTGAAAGATGATCACCATCGCAATTACTCCCCAATTGATGACCTGATTCATAATCCAGTAAACCGTGCTTAATCCGATATACCAGCTTCCCGCCATAATTATAATAATGACGATAATCCCACGAAATAACTGTACCGCTTTGGTTCCCCGCAGCAGCATAATCAATTCATAAATTACAAACCAAACCACGAGTACATCAATAATATTGATGACGTCGCTCCAAGTTAACAACTGGGACCAATTTATGTTCATACCTGTCCCTCCAAATTCATATTCAGGGATAATTATACCAGAGAGAATATAAAGTGACCTCCTATTTGTTGCAGGGGGTTAATTTATCGCACATTTACGCTTCAAGTATGCATAACTGCACTTCACCCGCTTGTCAAATCGGAGGTCACTTCGTTTAAATATTCAATTTATTTTTCTTCACCAATGATCCGGACTTCAGTTTCCAACTTAACCCCAAACTGTTTAAATACCGTGGCTTGTACGTGGTGAATCACGTCTAAGTAGTCAGTTGCCGTAGCATTCCCGATGTTAATGATAAATCCGGCGTGCTTTTTAGAAACTTGGGCGCCGCCAATCGTGAAGCCTTGCAAACCAGCTTCATGAATTAACTTTCCGGTAAAGTAACCGGTGGGGCGTTTAAACACACTTCCGCACGATGGATATTCCAACGGCTGCTTGGAAGCACGGAGCCGATTCAGCTCATCCATCTGCGCCCGAATCTTAGTTTGATCGCCGGGACGCAACTTAAATGATGCTGAAATTACCACATCGTGATAATCCTGCACGCTGCTGTGTCGGTAACCAAAATCCAATTCGTGATTATTCAGCCGTTTAATTTGGCCATCTGGCGTTAACACTTCGGCACTTTCCACAATTTCACTGATTTCACCGCCATAAGCTCCGGCATTCATGAAAATCGCACCACCTACTGAACCCGGAATTCCAGCAGCGAACTCAAAACCGGTCAATCCCGATTGGTAAGCGACTTCGGTGGCTTGAATTAAAGCTGCCCCCGCTTCCGCAATCACGGTATTGCCGTTAACTTGGATATTGTCCATCTTGGTTAAGATTAAAACTAGTCCGCGAATTCCTCCGTCACGCACAATCAAATTACTTGCATTTCCAATCACCGTTAGGGGCGTAGCGGTTTCCTTAGCCCAAATCATCAACTGCTTAGTTTCAGTCACCGACTTGGGAAATACTAGCAAATCCGCTGGTCCGCCCGTTTGTGTATTGGTGTATTTTGACAACGGTTCATCTTTGTAGACCTTAATTTCTGGAAATGCCGCGGTTATTGATTGATCCATCATACTTTCCCCTCTTACCTCGTTTACATTGTGAATCCTCACGATTCATCGAAAATCTCTTCGCTTATTTTATCACTTTCATACTCTGGATTAAACGGTCACATAGCGTATGGGACTTAATCACCGAAGCCGGAGCTACCGGGTTGGGACCGTCATTTTCCACCGCCCGCAAAAAAGCTTCAATTAACGGCGCAAATCCCCGGGTTACCAGCATTTTTTGCCAGTCTGGCGTACTTTGGACCGTCCGTTGCCCGTCGTGATCATGGGTTAGCGTTTGTAAATTTTCCACTCGGGCAACGCCGTGATCGCTAACCACCTCTGCTACTTCAGTATTCGCACCAGCGCGCAAATCAATTTGGGCCACGCCAGAAGCATCCCCGTTGGTTAGTTCGACCTCCGCCCAGACCAACTGACCATCCTGTTCTCGTAGGCGGCCATCCACGTATTCCACTTTTGATGATCCCATTAAAAACTGGACCAAATCAATTACGTGAATCATTAGGTCATAAACGGCAAACTGGGGACTTTGATTTTCCATCACCCGGGTCTTAGTTGCCCGAACTAAATGCGGGGTTCCCAATTGCCCGAACGCTTGGTGCAGTGGCGCAAACCGCCGATTAAATCCACAGGTTAATAACACGTGCTGCTCAGCAGCAATTTGGTAAAGTTCTTTCACCTCCGCCAAGTTTTCTGAAATGGGTTTATCCACATAAACGTGAACCCCGTGTTGCAAAAACTTTTTGATAATCGCGTAATGGGTGGAGGTAGCGGTATGAATGAACACCGCCTGAACGTTTTCCTCAAACAAATCATCCATCCGGGTCGTCCCGTGTTGAAAACCGTACTTTTTTTGCAAATGCTGCAATTTTTCAGCTTGCCGGCTGACCAAGTACCACTCGAAGCGATCTTGCAACTGACTATCTACCGGCAAATAAGCCTTTTGAGCGATGTTCCCCAATCCAATTACCCCAACTTTAATCATTGGAAAAACTCCTTTACGCACTAATCTTTATTAGTTAAACTTGACTTAAAATAATATAAGGACAGTGATATTTTTGAACTTTGTTGCCATTGATTTTGAAACTGCCGCGCCCGCGCGGGCAAGCGCTTGTTCAATCGCGCTTACGGTGGTTCAAAATGATCAAATCACCGACGAACTGTACTCTTTAATTAACCCGGAAACCAAATTTCATTGGCGAAACGTTCAAGTACACGGAATCCACGAAGCCGACGTTCAGGACGCACCCACCTTTCCGGAGCTATGGCCGATTTTACAGCCGTTCTTTACTCCCGACCAACTTGTCGTGGCCCACAACGCCAACTTCGACAATAGCGTTTTAAAGAAGACGCTGGAGCGTTACGAACTTAACCGGTTGCCTTACCAAACTTTGGATACTTTGCGGACTTCCCGCAGCTTTTTCCCTAATTATCCTAACCACAAGCTCAACACGCTCTGTGATAATTTGGGGATTGAATTAGAGCACCACCACAACGCCTTAGACGATAGTTTGGCGTGTGCGGACATCTTGTTATATGAGAAGAAACAATTCGGTGCGGACGCCATCAGTAGCTTTATTCGTAAAGTTAGCTAAGCTTACGTGCCATTCGTTTTAAACTCCGGCCCTGATCATCCTTGATCGGGGCTTTTTTAGTTGTAAAGCCCATCTTTTCGTATAGGTGGATAGCCGGCTCGTTATCCGTCAGGACATCTAGCCAAATGGTCGATAAGGAGCTGTAATTTTTAGCCCAATATAATGCTTCATCGACTAATAGGGTTCCAATCCCGTTGTGCCAATACTTTTCAAGCACGCCGACTCCCAACTCTGCCTGTCCCTTTTTAGCGTCCGTTTCCACAATCGTTAGCAAGCCGATTGGAGCATCCCCCAACTTTGCCAACAATAAAAAGTTAGTCGGACTTTGCTGAATTAACGCTAAATTTTGTTGAATCAGCTTGAGCTCCAGCTGATGGATGGTTGGGTCAAACTCAATTGAATCCGTCTCCGTTTCTAATTGGTCAATTAGCCTCACGATCGCTTGGGCGTCCTCGGGAGTTCCCTCCGTTAGGTAAACTTCATCTTCCCTATTGGCCATTGATTTGATCCTCAAGGAACTTTTCAAATTGCTGGTACCGTTCGCCGTTGGGTTCGATAGTTAGAAACCGCTGGGTGTTATCGTGGTTCCGGTCCAACCCAATCTTCAAGTATTCTTCGGGCAGGTATTCCTTAATAAACTGAGCCCACTCAATAACGGTAACCCCATCACTTTCAAAATATTCTTCTAAACCAATGTCGTCGGCATTCCCATCTTCCAACCGGTACGCGTCAATGTGATAAAGCGGCATCCGCCCGTCATGGTACTCGTGGATGATTGTGTAGGTGGGGCTTTTTACGTAGCGTTTAATCCCTAAAGCTTGGGCAATGCCCTTCGTTAAGGTGGTCTTCCCCGCCCCGAGATCTCCGTCTAACACAACCACATCGTTAGGATGCAGAAGTTTACCAATCATTTTGCCAAATTCAATGGTCATTTCTTCGTTTCGTAATTGATAAGTTTGCATTTATTTTTCCTCTTCTACGTGTTCTGGTAGTTGCCAATCAATCGGCTTTTCCCCCATTGCTTCCAAAGCTGCGTTAGTTTTGGAAAACGGCTTGGAGCCAAAAAAGCCCCGGTATGCCGATAACGGACTGGGATGCGCAGATTGAATAATAATGTTTCTGGACTGGTCAATTAACTTAATCTTGTCACGCGCGGCCCGCCCCCACAAAATAAAGATCACCGGCTTTTCACGTTCCGACAACCGTTTAATTGCCGTGTCGGTTAGTCGTTCCCAGCCGTGACCTTGATGTGAAAAGGCCTGACCGTTGCGCACCGTTAATACGGAGTTAAGCAACAGTACTCCTTGGTCCGCCCATTTCTTCAGGTATCCGTGTTGCACCGGTTTGACTCCTAAATCATCCTGCAATTCCTTGTAGATATTTTGTAAAGACGGGGGCACCGGCACTCCCGGGCGCACCGAAAAACTTAGTCCGTGCGCTTGGTGAGGACCATGATACGGATCCTGCCCTAAGATAACCACTTTAACCTCCGAAAACGGCGTCCATTCGAACGCTTGGAAAATGTGATACATATCGGGATGGATATTTTGGGTTGCGTACTCCTGCTTTAAAAATTGGTGGAGATTTGCGTAATAATCCTTTTCAAATTCACTTTCTAAAACCTTCTGCCAATCGTTATGAATAATTGTTTTCATACCTCAATCTTCCTCGAACAATTTGTTACTTCCATTCTAACTGATTTCTGAAAAAAATGGCGGGGTTCATGTTAAAATTAGGATAAATATATGGATTGGATGTGCATAACATGATTTCAGTGATTGCTTCAGATATGGACGGAACGTTACTTAACGAAGAAATGCAAATTTCACCAGGTAATGCTGCGGCGATTAAAAAAGCGCAGGACGCCGGAGTTCATTTCGTCGTGGCAACGGGTCGCGAATATCGTGAAGCGAAACCCCTTTTAGAGACTTACGGGCTTTCCGTACCACTCATCACCCTCAACGGTGCCGCAATTTTTGACACCGAAGGCAAAATTCTTGATGAAGTGCCGATTACTAAGCCTAACGCGCAGTTAATCATGCACCAACTCGAGAAACGCGGACTTTACTACGAAATCACCACCAACCAAGGCGTGGTTTCCAACAGTCGGACCCGGCGGATTGAAACGGTCTCTCACCTTTTAGAGACCGTTAACCCAGATACGCCATTCAAACTAGCAGTGGCCATGTCTTCTGCCCGGGTAGAATTAATGAACATCCGGTACGTAGATAATTACCAAGTGCTACTTGACGATCCAAAAATTCAAATTTTGAAGCTGGTTGCGTTTGGTCAAAACGGCCAAAAGGGATTAAAACCCGTCCGGGAAGCTATTCAACAACAGGTTGACGTAGCAATTTCATCATCGTTTGAAAATAACATTGAAATCAACAGTCCCCGTGCGCAAAAGGGACTTGCCGTACAGAATTTTGCGGACCAACTTGGGATTCCGATGTCCCAAGTGATGACGATTGGTGATAACTTAAACGACGCTTCCATGTTGCGCGTCGCGGGCGTTAGCTATGCCATGGGCAATGCAATTCCCGAGATCAAGCGCCTGGCAAACCACCTCACCGTAACTAACAACGAGGATGGGGTTGGAAAAGCCATCCTGGAACAGCTTGCCGAAAATCAACAATAATTAAAAAGAGGCTAAGCCGATGCAGAGATTCTATCTAAAAAGTCAAGGACTAGAAAATAAAGGTGCTACCACGGTTAGCGATGAAAACCATAATTCCAAATACCTTCTAGTTGGCAAATGGGGCATCAAACGTGATGCCCTTTCTGTTTACGATATGCAAGGCCAGCTCCGAGCTGAGCTTAAGCAAATCGCGGTAGGACTATTACCCAAGTTTAAATTGTTCTTAAATAACCACGAAGTTGGAACAGTGACGACTCCCGTAGGCTTCATTCGCGGGCTCTTGTACGTTCACAACCTTCGCTGGATTATTATTGGAGATACCGTTACCTGCCACTTTAAGGTTTTTCATGGCTTAACTAAAATTCTTGAAGTTAACCGCGTTCAAATCAACGGCAGTGCGTATATTGAATTGAACGTTTTCGTAGAATCCAATACGCCACTGTTTATTTGCTTAGCGGCGATTCTCGACCGCTGGATTCAAAAGCGCCCCCCACTTCGGGAGCCTAAACTAGTTCGAACTTGGAAGATTGAGTCAGACACGGCTGGCTATAATAATTTTTCGAAGGAGAATTCTAATGCAAATCACTAAGGCCACTACTGAAGACATGCCCCAAGTTGTTGAACTACTCAAAATCATTCTCGATGAAATGGAGCTGCCTTTTTATTTGAAAAACGATCCTCAAGAAGTTACTAAACTATTCGTAGCAACTTTCCAAAGTCCCCTATACCAAGAGGCCGCCGACGTGGTTGTTGCTAAGATGGATAACCAAGTTGCGGGAGTCGCCTTTGGCTATCCAGGCGCTAACGAAGAGAAGTTAAAGGATGAATTTCAAAATCATTTTGACCAAGTTGCCCTCGCTCCTCAGCCCATTTACGAAGAAGCTGAAGCTGACGATGACGAGTGGTACCTCGATTCGCTAGTAGTTAACCCTGATTTCCAAAATCACGGAATCGGTACTAAGTTGCTTAATGCCCTTCCCGAATACGCAAAAGCTCGTGACTTAAAAATGGTTGGGCTATTGGTTGATGATTTGAATCCTGACGCAGAACGCCTTTACCGGCGAATTGGTTTCCAACTCGACCACCGGCAAATTGTTTCTAGTCACCACTACCAACACTTGAAAAAAGAAGTTTAACCTTCTCGAATTCTCATTAAAGCATCCGAAACAAAAAATAGCTATGGATTATCCCCCTCGATGGAGGGAGTTATCCACAGCTATTTTTTATTATTCACTTATCAATAAACGCCGCCCGTTTAACGGTTCTTCAACGCGCGTTCAATTTCCCGTTGTTGGTCACGTTTCTTCAAAGTTTCTCGTTTATCGTATTCGTGCTTTCCTTTAGCAACCCCGATCAGCACCTTCGCAAAGCCGTGCTTAAGGTAAACTTTTAAAGGCACAATCGTGATTCCTTTATTTTGGCTAGCTTCTTGTAACTTTTGAATTTCTTTTTTGTGCAACAAGAGCTTCCGATTTCGCAACGGATCGTGATTAAACTGATTACCTTGCAAGTATTCACTAATTTGCACGTTCATCAAAATTGCTTCACCATGGCGAATTTGCACAAACCCGTCTCTGAGGGTGATCCGGCGTTCCCGAACTGATTTGATTTCCGTACCGGTTAACGCAATTCCCGCTTCCATCGTGCTTAAAATGGAATAATCATGGCGAGCCTTTTTATTTTGGGCTAAAGCTTGATCCTTTACCTGTGGTTTTTTAGCCATACGAAACCCTCCTCTTTATTTTTTGTGAGAAGTATTCTTAGAAAAGCGTTTGACGTTTTTATCTTTGTAGAATGGTTTGTTGTTGGAATTATTCGAACGTTGCCCGTTTTGCCGGCGATTTCGGTTACCATTCCGTTGACCACCCTTATTACGGTTGAAGGATTGCCGAGGTGGCAACTTAATTTCGCTAGTTGGCGTCTTTTCCGGATGCAACAACTCAAAGTCCACTTCAGCCTGGTCCTTTTCCACCCGCATTAACTTCACCGCAACTGGTAAGCCAATTTGGAAGGTCCGGTGGGTGTTACGGCCCACTAGCGCCATTTGATTTTCCACGTATTCGTAGTAATCGTCCTTCATGGTACTAATATGGATTAAGCCTTCAATGGTGTTTTCCAATTCAACAAAAAGTCCGAACTTCATTACGGAACTAACCATGGCGTTAAATTGTTCACCAATGTGGTCGCCCATGTATTCAGCCTTCTTCATACTGTCAACATCGCGTTCCGTATCGATTGCGCGTCGTTCAAGTTGGGAAGTATGTTCCGCAATTTCCGGAATAATGTCCGCGTACTTTTCTTGAGCGTCTTTTCCAGTACCATCTTCCGCATAATGGCGAATCAGCCGGTGAACAAACAAGTCGGGATACCGCCGAATTGGCGAAGTAAAGTGGGTATAGTACTTAGCTGCTAACCCAAAGTGACCTAATGACCTAGCATCGTACTTCGCTTGGCGCATGCTCCGCAGTAACATAACCGAAATCATGGCTTCTTCGCGAGTTCCCGCAACTTTCTTGAGGACGCTTTGCAACATCTTTGGTTTAAGATCCTTAGTGCTTCCCTTAACCACGTGGCCAAAGGTTGATAAGAATTCGAAGAAGGTTAACATCCGTTCGCTATCTGGGGTTTCATGAACCCGGTATAGGAACGGTACGTGGGCGTCGTAGTAATGCTCTGCCACCGTTTCATTAGCCGCCAACATGAAGGATTCAATCATCCGTTCTGAGGTTCCGCGTTCCCGCACCTTAATATCAATTGGGTGCCCATTTTCGTCGACAATGATTTGTGCTTCGTTGTCGTCAAATTCAATGGCTCCACGTTGTTTACGCCGCTTCAAAAGCAGCTTGTGCAACTTGCCCATCATTTCAAACATTGGCACTAAATCTTGGTAACGCTCGATGGTTTTCTTATCGCGTGCTTCCAAGATTTTGTTAACGTCGTTATAAGTCATCCGGGCGTTAGACTCAATGACACTTGGGTAGATTTTATGGCTTAACACTTCGCCATCCGGACTGATTTCCATTTCACAAGTCATCGCTAGCCGTTCTACGTTAGGGTTTAAGGAACAAATCCCGTTAGAAAGCTTCCGCGGTAACATTGGAATTACCCGGTCCGTTAAATAAACACTGGTACTGCGCCGATATGCTTCCTTATCAAGTGGGGAGCCTTCCTTAACGTAGTGGGAAACGTCCGCGATGTTAACTAGCAAGCGATAGTTACCGTTGTCTAACTTTTGTAAGCCAACCGCATCGTCAAAGTCTTTTGAATCGTCGCCGTCAATGGTAACCACTACTTCGTTAGTTAAGTCCACGCGACCTTGTTTTTCGGCTTCAGTAACGTGGTCGGGAATTTGAGCAATTTCTTCTTTAACGTCATCCGGAAATTCAGTTGGTAACTCATGTTGGTAAACAATTTCCAGAATATCTACTCCCGGATCGTCGCGGTACCCAATCGTCTTTTCCGCAACCCCTGCAATTAACTTAGGGGCGTTGGGTTTTGGATATTGGGTAACCTGAGCAGTAATCACCGCTCCGTCTTCGGGGTGAATACCGCCTTCTAGCACGTCAAACTCGTAGTTAGACATCTTTTTATCTTTTAAATTAATGTGCCCGAGCACGTTATGAGCAGGGTCTGGAGCAAATTCAAACACTCCCACTGCTTGGGTGAGATGCCGTTTGGTAATCTTCTTAACAATTCCTTCCGGACCCCGGTCGTCACCTTTTTTAGACGGACGCACGATTTTTACATCGACTTCGTCCAAATTAAGTGCGTAGGCGGTGTGTTCTTCACTGATATAAATATCAGGAATTTCATCGTCTTCTACCGCTACAAAACCAAAGCCGCGGTCATTTGCTCGAAAGGTTCCGTGAACGAGCAATTGGTTTTGGGGGCGGGCAATTTTAAACTTGTCATCCGCCGTGATTTCTACTTTGTGGGACCGTTCCAACGAAGTTAATTCTTTGACCAATTCGTTGAATACGGACGCCTTTTCTAAACTAAGACCCTTAAACAATTCTTCCGCGGTGAATTTTTGTGTAGGCCGTCGCTCCAAATAATTAATAATTGAAGCTTGAAGTTTACTTGATTCCATTACTTACCTCTATAAATTCATAGTATTAAATAAAAAAGCTAAAGACAAAACCATGCTCGATTTTGTCTTTAGCCATTCCTAATCCGTCCCAAAAATGCCTTAGGACTTCGCTAAATGCAATTTTTTTGTTAGATACGATCGCTTTTAATGGGCCGATACGTAAACCATTGCAATGGTGATAGCAAAAAACAAGAAAAGCAAGACTGCCGTTACTCTTTGCATGAACGCTTCAAATCCACGTGACTTTTGCTTTGAGAATAGGTCACCAGCCCCACCTGTCAATGAAGACATCGCATTATCAGTCTTTGCCGGTTGCATCATAACCGCAATGATTATGACCACTGACAGAATCAATAGAATTGTCATCAGAAGTGAGTACACAAGATGACCTCCTTTGTATTCTAAATAAGTTCTAGTATTAATTTAACATACTTACGGGTGAATTCCAATTTAAACAAAAAACTATTTACATTATGTTGCTTCTGTAGCTATTATTCAATTCTAATATTAGGACATTAAAAAACAAAGTAGCTTTCAATGCTAGATTAATCTGGCATTAAAGGCTACTTTAAAATTTTAACTTATCCCAGTTTACGTGTTACTCAGAAAATGTTTTCAAAGAGTTCATAATCAATTGGATAAACTTCTTTCGATCAATATCAAGTAATACTTCTGTATTTTTAGGTTTGTTAGTTAACTCATAATAGTCACATACCGTTTCTCCAGTAGTTAATTTTCCTTGCAGTTCTACATCAACATTCATTAACTTACTTTTGAACATTTGCGGATTGATTAACCACGCAATTGTACACGGATCGTGTAATGGAGCTCCTTTAAATCCCCATTTTGGGGTTTCATGATACTTTTCAAAAAAATTCAACAATCCATGAAAAGCATGTGCAACCTCATTATCGATTTTATTTATTTCTTCAATTTCGCTTTTTAAAATCTGAGCTTTATGCGTTACATTAAGAGGTGCCATTACTAAAGGGACTCCAGCATTCATCACAATTTTTGCCGCTTCAGGATCCACAAATATATTAAATTCTACTGAGGGAGTCCAATTTCCTAATCCCATTGCACCACCCATATATATTACTTTATCAAGTTTATGGAATAATTCTGGATAAACACGTAAAAATAATGCTGCATTGGTCATTGGTCCAGTCACTACTAAAGTTATTGGTTCTTCTGAATTTTCAATTGTTTTTGCCATCAGTTCAATAGCTGTTAATGAACTTGGAGTAATTACTGGTTCTGGTAGCGTAGCACCATCTAAACCCGACTTTCCATGAACATTTCCGGCTGTTTCAAGCGTTTTAACAAGTGGAACATGGTTTCCACCTGCCACCGGGATGTTTTCTTGTCCCATTAAAGTTAATAACCTCAAAGCGTTATTTAAAGTTTTTTCTGGGGTTTGATTTCCAGCTGAAGTTGTTACTGCGGTTAGATCAATATTGGACGATGCAATTGCTAACATCATTGCTAATGCATCATCATGTCCTGGATCGCAATCTAAAATAATTTTGGTCATATAAAATCCTCCTAGTAATTCTCAGTTAATATTCACCTACATGCTTGTTAAACAAATAAATAGTAGCTATCCCGACAATAGAAATCACAGTGAAAAATAGTTCGACTGTTCCCCATCTCTTCGAGGTTATTGTTATTACATTACTTATAAAGCCAATCATATAAACAACATTGATGAATCTTAAAAAGGTAGCAGCAAATCGTCTATGTTTAAATAATGTAAATAATCCCCAAACATATAAAAATAAAACGTAACAAACAGAGCGTTCGAATGAGCCTGCGCCAAATTTAAATCCTTGTGTAATAAATGGAAATGCATTATCAACACTAAATAAAATAACAATTAATACTGCTAAAAATACTAAGCTAATTTTCGAAGTCTTCATAAATTTATATCCTTCTTAGAAATACAAACCTACAATAGTACCTGTTAAAATAGACGCCAATGTAGCTCCTACAAGGAGTTTCATAGAGAATTTAGCAACATAACCGCCTTGCTCTGCACTAATAGACTTAATGGAACCTGTAATAATTCCAATAGTTCCAAAGTTAGCAAACGAAACCAAATAGGCTGAGATTATTGCATTTGCCTTAGTACTCAATTCCCCTGCCATACTGTGTAAGGAACCCATAGCTACAAATTCATTAGTAATTAATTTGGTTGCCATCAAACTCCCCGCTTTTAAAACATCATGTGATGGTACTCCCATCACAAAAGCAATTGGCGCAAAGACATACCCGATTATGTCCGTAAAACTTATATGGATAAGATACATAAAGGAATTATTCAAAAAAGTAACTAATGCTACAAATCCAATTAACATTGCTCCAACTGTAATAGCTAGGTGAAATCCATCAATAATATAATTTCCTAAAACTTGGAAAAAAGGTTCTTGTTTACTTTTATGAATTTCTACTAGCTCATCGTTAGCTTCCGGTACGTATGGATTAACGATACAAGAAATGATTAAGGCAGACAATATATTTAAGAAAACAGCTACTACTACAAACTTTCCAGGAACCATTTTCATATATGAAGCTAGCATTGCAGCTGATACAGCACTCATCGCTGAAGCACATATCGTATATAAGCGACGTTCATTTAATTTAGGTATTTGATCTTTAATAGTTAAAAAAACTTCTGGTTGACCTAAAATGGCTGTTGAAATTGCAAAATAGCTTTCCAATTCACCCATATCTGAAATTTTATTTAAACCACGTCCAGTCCACTTAATGATAAATGGTAATACTTTTATATAATTTAAAATTCCAACTAAAGCAGAAATAAAAACGATTGGCATTAACACTGTTAAGAAGAAAACTGAGCCGCCTGGTTTAATCATTAACCCACCAAAAACAAAATCAACTCCTCCAGAAGCTTGATTCATCAACCAATTAAAAAAAGAAGAAATTCCCTTTAATGCATTAATTCCACCTGAGGTATGTAAACAAACAAAGGAGATAATTATTTGCAGTAAAAATAGGCGCCCCATCGATTTGAATCTAATATTTTTGCGATCTCCACTAATAAGCCAACCAATTGCAAAAACAGATGCTAAACCAGTAAATAAAAAGAGAAAGTTCATAATATTCACCTCATTATTATGTTATCTGCCGTACTCGTCTAAGAAATCGCTTACGTTTTTATAAGTTAAATCCACTGGTGTATTTATTGCAAAACGTTCATTTAAAATTTCTTCAATATTACTTTTAATTTCCTTGGTAGTTAATCCATAATCACTAAATGGATGTAATCCCAAAATATCATCTCGGAAATCTTTGTAAGCCTTAATTGCAATATTGGTAGTGTTTTCTGGGCTAGGCTCTTCAGTAAAGGTTGCCCCCAAAATCTTACCAATTTCGCGAACCTTTTTTGGCATACTTTGTCCAACTAGTTTCAACACCCCCGGCAATGCATAAGCAACCGCCTCTCCATGAACAATGTGATATTTAGAACCCAAAATGTGAGCAGTAGAATGTCCAATATTAGTCCCAGCATTATTCAACATCCAACCAGCCAAACTTGCAGCTACCATGACTTTTTCACGCGCTTCACGATCCTTTCCATTTCTCACTGCTACAGGTAGATAGTTATAGATTAAAAACATAACTTTCTCACAGATAGCATCTGTCATAGGAGTAGATAATCTTGATAAATATCCTTCGGCAGCATGTGAAAATGCATCTAGTCCTGTCGCAATAGTCATTTTAGGCGGTAACGTTAATAATAAATCTGGATTTAATACAGCGTATTCACTGACCGCATTGTCAGACAAAATAGCCATTTTTTGCTTTGTCTTTTTATCTGTTAAAACTAAAGCATTGGACATTTCACTGCCTGTACCAGAGGTAGTGGGCACCGCAATAAGTCCTAGAGATCTTTTAATATTCCTTTTTTCTTTTGCGTAGTCCATAATATTGCCGCCATTAATTCGTACAATATTTATTCCTCTTGCTACATCGATTGAACTTCCTCCACCAATAGCAATAATGCTATCAGCCTTGGAATTTTCAAATGTTTTTACTCCTTCATCAACAACTTCTGTCGCTGGATCAGGTACTATTTGATCAAAAACATTAAATTCGATACCTTTTTTAGTGAACTTCTTTTGTACTTTTTTAATCACATCAAACTCAGCTAAAAAGCTGTCCATAACTATCAAAGGATGTTGATAACCTTCATGATGTAAAATGTCTACTAATGTAGTGGCTAAGTTATCTGTATTAACAACTTTTACTTGCTGTAGTAACTTATAATTTACCAAATCATTACTCCTTTTCGATTTTTAAATATTTTTTGAACCATCCACCTAAAGACTGTATAACTGGGCCAGTACTAGTAGCGGCAACAAGAGTAATTAGCCCAAATTTCCCACCTAATAAAATACCTAATGATGTTAAACATATATCAAAAATAATTTTGCTTTTACGAATACTCCACTCCGTTTTATCGCGAATAGTTAGCATAATACCATTAAAGGGATCTACTCCAATTTCAGTGGCAACAAATAGGCTAATCCCTACATAGTAGAGCGCTATTCCCGTAGTCCCACCCATCAATCTCGTCAAAATATCTTTTCCAGAAAAAATCATTGGATATAAGCGTGACCCTATTGTAATAAAGAATCCGTATGGTAATAAATAAAGGGCGGTACCTATGTTTACGTAACGTCGACCTAATGCTAGTAAAATTATTATCAATACTATATTAATAAAGTTAGAGACATAACCTAGATGTATTGGTTTCATATTAAACATTACGCGTATACCATCGTATACAATTCCGACTGGATCGTTTCCTAAACTAGTATTATTATTAAATGCCACTCCTATACAGACCAAAAGAACTCCAAATATAGCTAATAAAACTTTTTTAATACTTAACTTAGTAACGAAACTTGGAAAATTTTTTGCCCATTCAAAGCCCCAACTTTGCTGCAGCTTTATCCGCTTCTTCACAAAATTCGCGAACTTTATCAATGTCCTTTTCCATATTACCGTTTTCATATTTAATGCTTGTCTTAGTAAGAGAATCAACCCCATATGGCTTAATTTTTTCAATTGCTTCAGCAACGTTATCTGGACCTAACCCGCCAGCTTCTATTACTGGTACGTTTACTTCTTTTACAATTTGAGCGTCGATATTCCAATCGTGAGTTTGCCCGCTCGCTCCAATTCCTGTATCAGGTGCCAACCCAGAGTCCAATAAAATATAGTCGACATAGGAAGAAAAGCTTTTAGCACGGTCAATAGCTGATTCATTATCTACTAGAACAGCTTGCATTAATTTAGTACTTGGTGCTACTTCTTTTAGTCTCTCAACAAATTCCCGAGTGGCAGCATATCCATCACCAGCAATATGTAAAATATCAGGCTGGATTTCTTCTGCAATTTCAAGCATCTCTTCAGGATCATTAGTTAACATAATTGCAACAGAAGTGACCCCCCTACGTTTTGCTTCACTAAAAATTTTATGCACTCTCTTAATTGGAACTCTATGAGCAGGTACGCCACCATTTTGCATTGGTACTAATCCAATATTGTCTGCTCCTGCTTTCATAGTTTCTACTGCTTCATCATATTGAATTAAAGAATAAATTTGTTTAATCATTATTGTCCCTCCACAAACTAATTTAAAACTACTGTCATACTTGTTAGTTTAGAAATAATTTTCTTAACAGTTATATCTGGTACTGACTTAGGACTTTCTAAAGCAATAGAAGAAGCAGCTTGAGAAATTCGTCCAACTTCTCCCAAATTGCGTTGAGGGTTATCAAAATAACTCCATGCAATTGCTGCCATTCCACAATCGCCTGCTCCATTTGCGTTAATAATATCTGTTTCGTATGGGTGAATTATTAATGCTTTTTCTTTATTGGCGCACAAAATTCCATCAGCACCCAAAGATATGAATACATTTTTAACTCCGTAAGAAATCAAAATTTTTGCTGCCTTTTCAGCACTATATCTATCGTTAACTTTGATCCCTGTTAGTAAACTAGCTTCTAAAGCATTAGGCTTTAACATGGTTACCTTATTCAAAATATTCTCAAAGTGCGACGCTTTAGCAACTGAGACCGTGTCTCCAAATATTGGCACGCTGACATTTTTACCTATCCAATCAATTGTTGTTTTAGATAAGTTAGCGTCTACCACACAAAGACGAGCTTGATTAATAAAATCTAGTCGTTTTTCCAAAAAAGAAGGTGATATATGCTCACATATCTTCATATCGTTTACACCAACTAACATGTCACCGATTTCATCAGTGATATACATATATGTTGAGGATCTTTCTCCACATACTTTAGCAGCGTAATCAAGATGGATGTCGTTCTTTTTACAGGCCAACTCAAGAAGACTCCCACTGTAATCATCACTGTACGAAGTAATTAAATACGTAGGCACACCTAAATGTGCTAAATTTTGTGCAATGTTTTGCCCTACCCCTCCTACTGTCATACCTACCTTTCCAGGATTAGAATCGCGATGAATAACTTTTTGCTCAGGCATCCCAAATATATCCATATTCATACCACCAATAACCACTACGTAATCTAATGGTACGTTATCACCTTTTGGCATATTAATCCCCCTATCTATAAACAATTGTTTAATTGAATAAACCTTTGTTTATATTAAATTAAAACACTTTTGAAAGCGTTGTCAATAGTCTGCACAAAAAAAATCCTAAAAATTGAGTTATAATTCAAAACTCAATTTTTAGAAGTTTTACTTTTTTCTTTTATGACTCTAATCGTTTAGCAACTTTTAACAATACATCAGCACTCATATCTTCACTTACTGCTTCTTCACTTTTAGCAGTAATAAACGTTGCAGCTGTAGCAATTTGTCCCGTTTCACTAAAACTATTACCGTTTATTCTAGCATACACTATCGCTGCTGCAGCCGCAGCTTCATCACCATTAGTATTAACAGACACCATATTTTGGGTATCAATAAATTTTCCCTGTACTTTGTTAGCATATAATGTCCCTACATTATCTACGTAAGTAAATACATTTTTTACTCCCTTTTTTATCAAATACTGCACGGCTTTTGTAGCTGTCTTTTGATTTATCGGTTCAATTCCTGTTAAAATTGGCATTTCAATTCCATTGATTACTAGAGTATCTATTTTAGAAAGCACCCTCTTTAGTCTTTCAGTTTTAGCTAATGAAACTGCCTTTGCCAATATAGGTCCTCTAAAATGATCTGTTAACCAAACAATTGATTCTTCGGGCAAATTTGTATCAATGATTAAATATTTTGCTGCCATTATTACTTCTGTACGTTCCTTTAAGAATTCGGGGGTAATATGTTTATTAATTTCCATATCATCTAACCCTATAAATCTCTCACCGTTTGGTTGATTTAAATATATATAATTAGATGTCGCAGTATTAGAAAATTGCTTTGCATAAGTAATATCCATCTCGTGATTTGCTGCATCCGCCTTAAATTCATTTCCCCAGAAATCGTCTCCATACACTGTAATGAAGTAATTAGTAATTCCTAATTTAGTAAGATTTACTGCAATATTACGTCCTAACCCACCCATAGCATGTATTACATGGCCTGGGTTAGAAGTTTTAACTTCAAATTGTTGTTTAGCAATACCATACGTGTCAATGTTCATTCCTCCAATAACAACAACATACTGCTGAGGCGCTAAAATATACCCCTTCCCCTTTAAATATCCTTTTTTAATCAAATTAAAAATATGCGCAGCTGCTCCAGAACGGGATATTCCAGCTAGCTCGGCAATTTCATTTTGACTAATTAAAGGATCTTGCCGAATCCATTCCAAAATTTGTTTTTCACGTCTCGTTAGACCGTTATTACTTGGCATTCACTCACCCATCCATAAAAACTTATTCTTATTTACTTTAATGACATTTAGTCAACTTATCTAGTATTTCCCATATTTATTGTTGTAATACTTCCCATGTCGAAACGATGTCGAGTCGTAGAATATTCGAAAGGCTTTCCATTTTGTAAAAAAACTGTTTGTTTCACTTGTAAAACAGGTTCTGTCAAATCACATTTCAAATATTCTTGGTCCATTTTATTCGGTTTATCCGCACTAATTTTCCGATAAGCTGCACCAATTTTTAAATTTAATTGTTGTTCCAAATAATAATAAATTGACTTCTTTAATACTCCATCCGTTAGATTACCTAAAATTTTGGTAGGCATAATCGAGTGCTCAATACAATATGGCGCCTCATCTAAATATCGCACACGTATAACGTCATATACTGCGTCAGTTCTATCCAATTGTAATTTATCTTGCTCTTTACTAGATGGTAACCGAAGCTCATTCTTTATAATTTTGCTACTTACACTTGCTTTATTTTTAAATAACTCAGTTGTACCAACGTATTGATTAATACTTGTATCTAATTTCGATAATGAATCAGCATTTGATTTTACAAAAGTCCCTTTTCCTTGCTTACTATAAATTAGCCCTTCGTATCCTAACAAATCAAGAGCTTTTTGAATTGTCATCCTAGACGTTTTGAATTCTTTAGATAATTTAACTTGCTCGGGAAGTGATTCCCCAGTAGGGTAAGTACCATTTAAAATTCGTTCACGTATAACTTTAGCAATATCTTTGTACTTTGCCATTTTTAATCACCTACCATTTACTATTTGAATTATAGCATATACATGATAATTATCATTGTAAGTTCATTTAAACATAAATGACTTTACATATCTTAAATAAAGCGCTATCATTACAGACGAAATAGATGGGAGTGTGACAAATTTGGGATTAAGAACAAATTTTCTATGGGGTAACTCAGTATCTAGCATGCAAAGTGAAGGTGCTTGGAACTTAGATGGGAAAGGTATGTCCGTGTATGATGCAAAAACTGCAACTGAGAATACTTCAGATTGGAAAGATGGCATTGATGAGTATCATCGCTATAAAGAAGATATTGACTTAATGAAAGAATTGGGAATGAATTGCTATAGGTTCCAAATATCTTGGACTCGTATATTTCCTGATGGAGACGGGCATATTAATTTACAAGGCTTTAAATATTACGACAATTTGATCAATTACTTATTAAAGTCGAACATTACTCCAATGATTTGCTTGTATCATTTCGATATGCCATTAAATTTGGCACAAAAATACAACGGCTTTGTTAGTCGTTATGTAACGAATGCTTTTATTAGATTTTCTAAAGCAGTTATTGATCGATACGGAAAATATGTTAAGTATTGGATTAGTTTTAATGAGCAAAACGGATACCTGTTTGAAGCAGGATATGATAATAGTGGTTACATTAGTGGAAAAAGAGGCTTAAAAGAGTTATACACAATTGCTAATAATACAATGGTTGCTCACGCACAAATTGCTAACTACATTCACGAAAAATTTCCTAACGATCAAATAGGTGGAATGCTTGCTTATCAAGAATTTTATCCAGCTACTAATAATCCTGAAGATATTTTCATTACGCGTAAAGCTTCAGAATTTATTAATCAGCATTTCATTGATGCATTTACTCGTGGTAAATACTCCAAAGAAGTTATGTGTTATTTAGCGAACAACAATCTTATGTCGACAATTCAAGATGGAGACCTAGACATTATAGCTAGCCACCGGAATGATTTCATATCATTTAGTTATTATTACACAGTGACGTTAGATCATACTTTAATAAACGATAGTACCCCACCTAACTTTTATATGCGTGAAGCCAGCGTACCTAATAAATATTTGCAAACTACTGCATGGGGTTGGCAAATTGATCCTCTCGGATTTAGAAATGTATTAACAAAATTATCAAATGAAACAAATTTACCCATTTTCCCAATTGAAAATGGAATCGGAGTTAACGAGCATATCAATAAAGATAACGAAATCATAAATGACAACTACCGAATTAAATATCATAAAGAACATTTAAAAGCTTTATACGAAGCTGTAACAATAGATGGTGCTGACATTATGGGTTATTTAGGATGGGGATTAATTGACATTCCAAGTTCTAAAGGTGATATGCGAAAAAGATATGGTGTAGTGTATGTAAATCGTGAAAATCATGATTTAAAAGATTTAAGAAGAATACCTAAGGCTAGTTTCTATTGGCTAAAAAAGGTTATTAAAAGTAATGGTGAGAACTTAGATCACAATAATTAGGAGGATTTTTCATGGATAAAACAAAGAGCCAAAAGAAGTTTATAGAACAATTTACCAATATAGCTTTCAAAGTCGGAAATCAAATTCATTTGCGTTCTCTTCGAGATGCTTTTGCTATCATCATGCCTTTATTTATACTTGCTGGTATTGGTGTACTAGTAAATAATGTTATCTTTCCTTGGATAGTGTCTGGAAATACTCTTACTAAATTCCAATTTTTTGGTACTTACATAACAAATGGAACTTTAAATATAGCTGGAGTCTTAATTGCTCCCACAATTGGATACTGTCTAGCGCAAAATAAAAACTATCCTAATAAAATAACAGCCGCGATTATGGCTTTAGCTACTTTAATTATCATGATGCCCATTAACATTTCAACCACAGATATAAATAATAATCAAGCAGTTCATATAACTGGGGCATTATCATTTCAGAATATTGGTACAACTGGAATGTTCTCAGGTATTATTATCGGATTACTAGCAACTGAATTATTTATTCGTTTATCAAAAATCAAGAAAATACAAATTCACCTAAGTGATTCTGTTCCTTCCGCTGTAGCAGGTTCGTTTAATACAATGATTCCAGCTTTAATTACAATGAGTTTATTTGCTATTATATCTACAATTCTTGCAGTCATTTTTCACACAGACTTGATCACTTTAATTACTAACGTTATTCAAGAACCATTACGTCGTGTAAATACAAGTTTACCTGGGCTACTTTTAATATATGGAACAGGAAATTTATTATTTACTTTTGGTATTCACCAAGCAGTAATTAATGGTACTCTATTAGACCCTGTTTTGCTAATTAATATGAATAAAAACATGACTGCTTATGCAGCAGGCGACCATATTCCTTATATTATTAATAATGTTTTTAGAGATACATTCGGCATGCTCGGTGGTACAGGAAGTACAATATGCCTTTTAATTGCAACGTTACTTTTTTCGAAATTGAAATCTAGCCGAGATATTACAAAAATGGCGTTTATCCCTAGCATTTTTAATATTAATGAGCCTGTTATCTTTGGTTATCCCATCGTATTCAACATTGCATTAGTAATTCCATTTGTATTACTACCAAGTTTAGGTATAAGTATTGCATACTTCTTTACAGCAATTGGTTGGATGAATCGTGTAGTCGTTATGGTTCCTTGGACTACCCCGCCTTTACTAAATGCTTACTTAGCTACTGGAGGGGATTGGCGAGCTCCAATTATTCAAGGACTCACCTTGGTATTAGGAGTTCTCATATATCTGCCATTCTTAAAAATTAGTGAGCGTGTTGCAATGAAACAAGCCAGTTTAAAACTATAAACATAATTTTCAAAATCTGTTATTGGTATTTTATTTATAATTTACCGACAACAGATTTTTTTAACTTTAATTATTGTCCAAATTAATTTGAGTAAAATATTCCGTGCCTTAGATCTATACCTAAACGATGAATCCTTTCTGCAGACAGTCGCTACGCTTAAAAACGCAATAAAAAAAGGATGGACAAAATGTCCATCCTTCTTTTAGATCACTCGAAATGAATTACTTGTTTGTAATATCTTCGCGTGCTTGTGCACTAAGGTTGTAGAATGAGTGGATACCCTTGTATTCTGCAACACCTTCGAGTTGGTCTTCGATCCGCATTAATTGGTTGTACTTAGCAATGCGGTCTGTACGACTCATTGAACCAGTCTTAATTTGACCAGCGTTTGTAGCAACAACCAAGTCAGCGATTGTTGTATCTTCTGTTTCACCTGAACGGTGAGATACGATAGCTGTGTAACCAGCTTCCTTAGCCATTTCGATAGCTTCCATTGTTTCTGTAAGCGTACCGATTTGGTTAACCTTGATAAGGATTGAGTTAGCAGCACCCATCTTGATACCTTTTGCAAGGTATTCAGTGTTTGTAACGAAGAAGTCGTCACCAACAAGTTGAACTTTCTTGCCAAGTTCTTTTGTGATGCTTGCCCAGTCTTCCCAGTTGTTTTCGTCAATTGGGTCTTCGATTGAAATGATTGGGTATTTGTTTACTAAGCCTTCAAGGTACTTAACGAATTCTTCAGTAGTGAATTCTTCACCAGTTGACCAGCGAAGCTTGTACTTCTTGTCATCGTCGTTCCAAAGTTCTGAAGCAGCAACGTCAACAGCGATTGCTACGTCTTTACCTGGCTTGTAGCCAGCTTTTTCGATCGCTTTGATCAAGTATTGAAGAGGTTCTTCGTTGTTAGCAAAGTCAGGAGCGAAACCACCTTCGTCACCAACTGAAGTAGCTTTGCCGTCAGCAGCTAAAAGACTCTTCAATGCGTGGAATGTTTCTGAACCCATCCGGATAGCTTCCTTAACAGAAGGAGCACCAACAGGCATAATCATGAATTCTTGGAAGTCCACTTTGTTATCTGAGTGAGCACCACCGTTGATAACGTTCATCATTGGTGTAGGAAGAACGTGTGCGTTTGATCCGCCAATGTAGTTGTAAAGTGGAATTTGGAGTTCATCAGCAGCAGCACGAGCAACCGCTAAAGAAACACCTAAGATAGCGTTAGCACCTAACTTACCTTTGTTAGGAGTACCGTCTAACTTGATCATTGCCTTGTCAATTGCGATTTGGTCAGTTACTTCAAAACCAACAATTTCCTTAGCAATTGGGCCGTTAACGTTAGCAACAGCCTTTTCAACACCCTTGCCTTCGTAACGGTTCTTGTCGCCGTCACGAAGTTCAACAGCTTCGTGTTCACCAGTTGAAGCACCTGAAGGAACGATTCCGCGACCAAAGCCGCCGTCTTCTGTGTAAACTTCAACTTCAACAGTTGGGTTACCACGTGAGTCTAAGACTTCGCGTGCATAAATATCAGTAATAAGTGACATTTTAATATCTCCTCACATTTTATAATCTGCTTATGCAGTTACCATTATATTATATTTCTAGAATTAAATTAACCCTGGTAGTTAACTAATTGTAGGAATGATTCTGGATCGAGTGAAGCACCACCAACAAGGCCACCATCGATGTCTTCTTTGCTCATCAATTCAGCGATGTTTGCAGGCTTAACACTACCACCATATTGGATACGAACTTTGTCAGCAACGGTTTGGTCGTATAACTTAGCAACCGTTTCACGGATTACGTGGCAAACTTCTTGTGCTTGGTCACTTGAAGCAGTCTTACCAGTACCGATTGCCCAGATTGGTTCGTAAGCAATTACGGTATTAGCAACTTGTTCAGCAGACAAGTCTTTAAGAGCGTTAGTAACTTGGCCAGCAACCCATTCGTTAGTTTCGCCAGCTTCGCGTTGTTCAAGCGTTTCACCACAGCAGATGATTGGCTTCATGTTGTTCTTGAAGATTGCCTTAGCCTTCTTGTTGATGTCTTCGTCAGTTTCTTTGAAGTATTGACGACGTTCTGAGTGACCGATAACTACGTAGTTAACGCCCATTTCAGACAATGCTTTTGGACTAGTTTCACCAGTAAAAGCACCTTCATCTTCGAAGTAGCAGTTTTCAGCAGCAGTCTTTAGTTGTTCATCTTTAGAGAATTGTACTAAAGTGTTTAAATCAATTGCAGGAGCAGCGATTACTGATTCTACAACTGAAGCATCTGGTAATTTGCCCTTGATACCTTCCAAGAATTCTTGTGTTTCTTGGGGGTTCTTATTCATTTTCCAGTTTCCAGCAATAATTGGAGTACGCAAAATAAAACATCCTTTCTTAATCACAAAATATGTAACCGAACGGGATTAGCAATCTCCATGGATTCCCGACCCCATTCAAGTTAATTATTTGTTAGAAATTGCAGCGATACCTGGAAGTTCTTTACCTTCAAGGTATTCAAGTGATGCGCCACCACCAGTTGAGATGTGTGTCAATTGGTCGCCAACGCCTAATTGCTTAACAGCGGCAGTTGAGTCACCACCACCAACGATGGTTGTTGCGTCTGATAGAGTTCCTAAGAACTTACCAACTTCAAGAGTACCCTTAGCGTAGTTGCTCATTTCGAATACACCCATTGGTCCGTTCCATACAACGGTCTTAGCGTCTTTAAGAACGTCCTTGAATTCAGCAACTGACTTAGGTCCAATATCAAGGGCCATGTAACCGTCAGGAATGTCACCTTCAACAACTTTGTGAGGAACATCGTTGTCAAATTTTTCAGCAACAACACTGTCTACAGGAAGAACGATCTTGTCGCCACCCTTAGCAAGGATTTCTTTAGCAACGTCAATCTTGTCAGCTTCAACAAGGGAGTTACCAATGCTCATGCCTTTTGCAGCGTAGAATGTGTATGTCATACCACCGCCGATGATAACTTTGTCAGCTTTGTCAAGTAAGTGGTCGATAACACCAATCTTGTCAGAAACCTTAGCACCGCCTAAGATCGCAACGAATGGGTGCTTAGGATCGTCAACAGCTTCACCTAAGAACTTGATTTCCTTTTCCATTAAGAAACCAGCAGCAACTTTCTTGCCTTCTGCCTTCATTGCTGTAGCAACTCCAACGTTTGATGCGTGTGAACGGTGTGCTGTACCAAATGCATCGTTAACGAACATGTCGCCAAGTGATGCCCAGTACTTACCTAATTCAGGATCGTTGCCACTTTCCTTCTTGCCGTCAAGGTCTTCGAAACGAGTGTTTTCGAATAACAATACGTCGCCGTCGTTCAAGCCGTTAACTGCGTCTTCTAATTGTGCACCGCGAGTTACGGGAACAAAAGTAACTGGCTTGCCAAGCAAGTCTGAAAGACGTTGAGCAACTGGACGAAGAGTCAATTCTTTCTTGTCTTCTTCCTTCTTGATCCGACCTAAGTGAGAGAAGAGGATTGCCTTTCCACCATTTTCAATGATGTATTTGATGGTTGGTAGTGCGGCTACGATACGGTTATCGTCACCGATCACACCATTTTTAACTGGCACGTTGAAGTCAACGCGCATCAAAACTTTCTTGCCTTTAACATCTAAATCTGAAACTGTTAATTTAGCCAAGATAATTCCTCCTTTTAAGTGAGCAATAAATTATTTTTTCTTAAAAAAAGAGACGGAGGAAGTGACCTCCCTCCGTCTCCAAGACCGATTAGACGGTTTGAAATCTACAAATATTTAAGAATTTAATCTTAAAGAGTAGCAAATTTCAATAAAGTACGTACCATTTGGCAAGTGAAGCCGTATTCGTTGTCGTACCAAGCAACAGTCTTAACTAATTGCTTGTCGCCAGCCTTTGTAACTTCTGTTTGTGTTGGGTCGAAGATTGAACCGTAAGTTGTACCAATGATGTCGCTTGATACAATTTCGTCTTCGTTCCAACCAAATGATTCGTTGCCTTCTGTATGCTTCTTGATTGCAGCATTAACTTCTTCAGCTGTAACATCCTTGTCAAGAATTGAAACAAGTTCTGTTAATGAACCGTCAACAACAGGAACACGTTGTGCATGTCCTTGTAATTTACCGTTCAATTCTGGGATAACAAGGCCGATAGCCTTAGCAGCACCAGTTGAGTGAGGAATTGTGTTAGCAGCAGCAGTACGTGCAGCACGGAAGTTTCCACCACGAACAGGGCCGTCAAGGATCATTTGTGTACTTGTGTAAGCATGGATAGTTGTCATTGTACCAACTTCAACACCAAATTCTTTGTTCAAGAAGTATGCCATTGGTGCCAAGCAGTTTGTTGTACATGAACCAGCTGAAACGATGCGGTCGTCAGCAGTTAAAACATCATCGTTTACGTTGTAAACAACTGTCTTAAGGTCTGAACCAGCAGGAGCTGAGATCAATACACGTTTTGCACCAGCGTCTAAGTGAGCTTGTGACTTTTCTTTTGATGTGTAGAAACCTGTACATTCAAGTACGAAGTCTACGCCGTCTTCCTTAACCCAAGGAATGTTTTGAGCTTGAGGTTCTGCGTAAACGTGGTACTTCTTACCATCAACAACGATAGCGTCATCTGTTGCGCTAACTTCGCCAGGGAAAGTACCATGTGTTGAATCATATTTGAGCAAGTGTGCTAATAATGCAGGACTTGTCAAATCGTTGATAGCAACTACTTCGATATCATTTGACTTTGCACCCAATTCGTGGATACGACGGAATGCCAAACGACCGATACGTCCAAAACCATTAATACCAATCTTTACAGTCATACTAAGATTTCCTCCTTTAGGAATCTAAAAAAATAATTTATTTTAAAAAGTTCAGTCACAATTGGCCTCACTTTTTTAAAATCACGTTTGCGGCACCTTCATCAGTAATTAAAATTGTCTGATGCGGTGCAATTTTCATGTACGACTCAATCGCTTGAGCCTTGTCATGACCACCGGCCACGGCAAATACATGATTGAAATGCTGGACACCCTGTAATTGGAGTCCAATGCGATGAACCTGATATAAGATCCGACCTTCCTTATTATAGAAAGAGCCGAACGCTTCTCCCACGGCCCGCGCCTTCCGCAAATAACTCTTGATTTCGGAGTTAACTCCTCGTCTTTGAGCCATCGCATCTGCTCGGCCAATCCCGTGGATGGCAACCCCGGCATGCACGATTAGGTCCAACACCGGTCTCACCGTTGGTTCATTTAGTAGCGGGTGATATGTGCTTTCGCTGAGTTGCTCCGGAATATATAATGACTTAGCTTCCCCTGCGGTCTGCTTGGCCATCGTAGCGGCAACTGAATTAGCTTGCTTAGAAACTGATTCGCCAATGCCGCCCCTTCCAGGAACAAAAATCAACTGGCGGTGCTGTGAGAGCTCTGGTTTAAGCCTCGTCGCTACCGACGCCATCGTCGATCCGCCCATCACCACTATAGTATTATTACCCTCCGGCAATAATTTTGCAAGTGCGTCATTTAAGACAATTCCTAGTTGCTTGGAAACGACCGGGCTCTCCGCTTGATCACCGCGAACAATGAAGCACCGTTCGATATTTAACCGTTCCGCTAATTGCTTTTCTTGGCTAGTTAAGCCCAAGAATCTATTAGCCACCGGTTCCAATCCGTTCATAACCCGACGACCTTCATCCGATAACGACATCCCCGCTGGCGAAGTCTTTAGCAACCCTTGAGACTTTAACACGTCCGTCTGGGACCGTAAAACCCGCTCGCTTAGATGTAGGTGTTCGGATAAAACTCGTCTACCAACTGGAGCCAACAAGTCGATTGATTTTAAAATATCAAATCTTTGTAGAAACTCGCTGATTAAACCCGGGACAACAGACTCTAATAAATCCATTTCATTATCATCCATGTTATCTCCTATATGGGACCTTATTTGTCCAGCTGTGTCATAAAACGACCCAACAACTTAAAAATAAATGGCACACAACCATAAGAACTACTTCTTGTTGCATACCTCACTTACAAATCAAATTATAACAAGCTCCCCATTATTTTGCAAATTTGCCTGCTTAAATATTCTATTTAATTTTAAGCTTATTTTTCCAGATAGCGTTTTCGTTTTGATGACGACGGGATTCCCAACGCTTCCCGATACTTAGCGACCGTTCTGCGGGAGATCGTGACCCCCTGCGCCTTTAATTGCTTTTCAATTTTAGCGTCTGAAATGGGCTTTTCCTTATCTTCTTGATCGATAATCGCCTTAATCTTTAACTTGGCCGCATCGGCGGAGACGTCACTAGTCTGGTTAACCGCATTGCTGAAGAAAGAACGTAATTCGAAGGTTCCAAAGGGCGTTGCAATATACTTGCCATTAACCGCACGAGAAACCGTCGATTCGTGTAAATGTAATTTATTGGCCACGTCTCGTAGCATCAACGGACTTAATTCTTTACTCTTCTGAAGGAAAAAGTCTTGTTGCCGCTCAAAAATTATCTTGCCCACCCTTAAAATGGTATCTTGGCGTTGCGTCAAGCTTTTGGCAATCCAATCGTATTCGCGTTTTTTCTCATTTACGTAGCTGCTTACTTCATCGTCAGCCTTTTTACGTAATTGTTCAAAGTATTCCTGTGAAAAACTAACCCGTGGTCGTGAAGCTTTCGATTGAATTAGTCGGGGTTCGCCATTTTCCAACTTAAAAATTAAATCTGGCGTAATGTATCCGCGATCTTGCTTACCAAAGCCCGCTCCTGGATTCGGGGTTAAAATGCGCACGTAGTCGAAAACTTCTTGAACCTCAGCCAATGTAATGTCGTACCGCTGAGCAATCTTTTCCCAATTACGGTCAACTAAGTCGTCAAACGACTCTTCTAAGACCATATAAGCGATCTCAGGCGAACCCTCGTCATTTTCAGTTTGGAGCATTAATGATTCTTGCAGAGTTCGGGCACCGACCCCGGGCGGATCCAATTGCTGCAAAAGCGTGATTGCATCCATGATGGCAATGTCATCAGCCTGCGTTTTTTGTTTAATTTCGTCTTTCGTGATCCGTAAATAACCATTCTGGTCAACGTAATCCAATAGGAAAAGAACCAACTTCCTTAGTGGCGTATCCCGCATGGTTAGATGAACTTGATCCAATAAATAATCAAATAATGATTGTTCCGTATCGCTAGCAATTTGATTCATAAAGGTCTCATGCGTGTCGGAATTTTTCGACACCTTGCTTAAAGGCCGTTCTTCAGCTACTTCAACGGTAATTAAAGGGTTGTCCATTTCCTTTTGTTTCAAGAAATTTTGCAACTCTTCAGCATTGTATTGCAGCATTTGAATTGACTGCTGTAGTGTTTGCGTCATTGCCAAACGTTGCACTTGCTTCTGCTGTTGCGTTTGGTTTTGCGTAAATCCTTGCTTCATTACCATAAAATTTTTCTCCATAATTCTATTATTTTTAGCTTGTTTTTTTTGCCAACATAATGTAAAATTTATTTTGTTAAGCGCCGTTAGTGTAATGGATAGCACGTGAGATTCCGGTTCTCAAGATCGGGGTTCGACTCCCCGATGGCGCATTTTTTTATATTCTGAAACGTAAAAGTACTGAGATGGCGAGTAATCGTCATCATCAGTTCCTGATATCTGTTATTAGTAATTTAATAATTGCTGATGACAGATATTTTTTTATAAACAACTTACCATTTTGATAAGCCCTTCTTTAACGTCGATTATATACTAGTAATAGCGCTTTATCCATGATAAACCCGTATTTAGTGTTCCAGCACAGGTTTTAACAAGTATTTTCATTTCTTCCCCATCCTTCCTTCCCTATCGGAGCTAGATCGTGCTTTTGAAGCATTAATTTTAATGAATGAGCAAAAACATTTGACCTTTTTTGACCAATGAGATAAACTAAAGCCATGGTTAGTAATTAATACTAAATCTTTATCCGAAAAGGAGGCTACTAAGTTATGAACTTGGTTCCAACCGTTATTGAACAATCATCACGTGGCGAACGTGCTTATGATATTTACTCACGACTATTAAAAGATCGGATTATTATGTTATCAGGTCCAATTGACGATGATTTGGCTAACTCAATCATTTCTCAATTACTATTCCTTGATGCACAAGACTCTGAAAAAGACATTTACCTTTACATCAACTCTCCAGGAGGCGTAGTTACTGCTGGATTGGCAATCTACGACACGATGAACTTCATTAAAGCTGACGTACAAACCATCGTAATGGGAATGGCTGCTTCGATGGCCAGTGTTTTAGCTTCTTCTGGTACAAAGGGCAAACGTTTTGCATTGCCTCATTCAGAAGTTATGATTCATCAACCTTCTGGTGGTGCTCAAGGTCAACAAACCGAAATTGAAATTGCTGCTGAACAAATTTTGAAGACTCGGAAAGAGTTAAACAAAATTTTGGCAGAAAATTCTGGTCAACCGCTAGAAAAAATCAATCTTGATACGGAACGGGATAACTACCTCTCTGCGCAAGACGCAGTTGATTATGGTTTGATCGACGGTATCATGGAAAAGAACGCAAGCCTTAAGTAAGCAATCTTACTGATACTTGCAAAGCAAAAGAGCTTGGAAATCGTTTTTGATTTCCAAGCTCTTTTTTATCTATAGTTTAATTTCCTAAACCGCTAACCATCACTTTGTACCGAAATTCATACCATTCTTCGGCCATTCGGGCTTCCCCTTCAATTTCTTCTTCCAAAGCAGAGAAGCGCCGTTCTACATCGGCATTTGGGAAAATGTAATGTTCGGGATCTTCCTTGCTCTTCATTTCTAGCCAACCCCAGAAATTATCTTCAATTAAATAGCCGCCACTGGACAGCGTCTTAATAATTGTACCCATCCGGCCATCCCATAGCTGAACAAATTGATATTCTTTATACTTCACTTTTGCTCATCCCCCATCACTCACTTATTAAAGAAGAGACTGTAACATTACGTTCCAGCCTCTTCTGCTTATACACCTATATTAAATTTTATCTACAGAAATTACAACGAAATTGCTGAGTTCAAGCCATCTAATTTGTAGAATCCATAGTTATTAATGCAATTAACAATGCTGCTTACGTAAGTAGGTGCCGTTGCGTAACCGCCAGCTTTGATTGCTTTAACTGATTCAACGTAGTTGTGCGCATGGTTAGAAAATGCATTTGCGTATTGTGGACGTGATTCTAATTTCTTAGCGTAGTCCGCAATCGAATCCTTGAATGAATCGTATTTTCTGAACGCAGCTGAAATAGTTACTACCCGACCGTTAATAACTTCTTGAGTATTCTTGGTATAGGTTGCACCATGCCATGTGCTGTCTGCCTTAATTCCAAAGAGGTTGTGTGCTTCTTGAGCCAAAGTTGAAGCACCATAAGCACTTTCTACAACGGCTTGTGCCATTGCAACGGAAGCGTATAAATGATTGTTTTGGCAAACGTTCATTACGTCTGCTGCAATGCTGTTAACAAAGTTAGTTTGAGCAGCCGTCCAGTTTTGGTTGGTGAAGTGGTAATTGCTACCGTTGTTGTTGTGGTTATTATTGCTGTTGCTATTGTTATTATTGGATGAACCTGGAACGTATACGTCACCCTTATTAATCCAACTAATAACCTTATCTAACAAGAGGCGGTTACCGTTCATTTGGATAACTTTGTAAGTCTTACCCTTTACACCGTAGTAGATGTTTTGGCCGGTTGCCCAACGTTTAGCAGACGGCTTGATGGTTACGTTTGTACCAACCCGGATCGTACCATCGTTATTATTAGCGTGGTTATTATTGTTGTTATTGTTATTTTGCGAACCGTTTGAACCAGGAAGGTGAACATCGCCCTTGTTGATCCAGCTGATTACCTTATCCAACAATAGCCGGCTACCGTTCATTTGAATAACCGTGTAAGTCTTACCCTTTACACCGCTATAAATATTTTGACCAGTTGCCCAACGCTTAGCATTATTATTGATGGTAACTTTTGAGCCAACGTGGATTGATTCTGTATTACCGTTATTATTGTGGTTATTGCCATTATTATGGTTCTGGTTGCCAGAGTTATTGTTATTCGAGTTCGAACCAGGAACGTGAACGTCGCCCTTGTTAATCCAGCTAATTACCTTATCCAATAAAAGACGATTTCCGTTAGTTTGGATAACCTTGTAGCTCTTGCCCTTTACACCACTGTAGATGCTTTGACCAGTTGCCCAGTGGCTAGCATTGTTGTTAATGGTAACCACGGTACCAACCTTAATGTCCGCATTGTTAGTAGTGTGATTATTATTATGATTGTTTGACGAACCGGAATTAGAACCCGCCTTGTAAACATCACCGTCGTTAATCCAGCTGATTACTTGATCTAACAACAACTTGTGACCATTAGTTTGGATAATCTTGTAAGTATGACCCTTAACCCCATTGTAAATGGATTGACCAGTTGCCCAGTGAGAAGCACTGTTCTTGATGGTAACCTTGTCGCCTACATGGTAGCTTTGGTTATTTTGGTTGCCATGGTTATTTGAAGAGTCATTTTGGTGGTTATTATTTTGGTTGTTTTGATTATCATTTTGATTATTGTTTTGGTTGTCGTTAGCAGCATCATTATCGAAACCATATGCCAAATCATGCGCAAACTGTTCCTTGGTAATTCCATGAGTACCTAAGTAACCGTATGGGTCAACGTGATTTCCCCAAACATGTTCGGTAACCCAAACATGTGACTTGATTCCAGTGTATTCATCACTATCCAAAGTTGTTGGAATATTCCACTTCTTTGCGGAATCACGGAGTAAGTTAACGTAAGTTTGGTAGTCCTTCTTGAATTGGCTATCCGAGTAAGTTTGTGCTAATTCAACTTGAACGGGAGCATTTTCGTTAGCCCATTTACCAGCACCCCAAGCAACGTACCCTTCTTCTCCAACGGCGTATACCCGTCCGCCATCTCCAACGATGTATTGAACGTAGGTTTCACTACTATCCCATTCCCGCTTTTCGTAGATAGCAACGTCGCGAGCAGATGAGTATTGTCCAACGGCATGGGCAACGATAATTTTATTGTTAGTCTTTTGATCGCTACCTTCGTTATCAGCTAACCGATATGTATTATCAATCGTGTAGTCCTTCGATGAGTTATCGGTCTTCTTTTCTGCAGTTTTTTCCACTTTAGCGTCTTTTTGGGCAGCTTCAGAAACCGCACTTGAATTAACCGAAGTTTTAGCTGCGGCTGAACTTGATTTCACATTAGCTGCTGAAGATACGGCTTCCTTAGCTGCGCTATCCTTAACGGCTGCTGAAGTAACCGTCTTGCTTGCTGCCGAGCTTGGAGCTGCAGAACTAGCTACACTAGTACTTGCCTTTTTAGCTGCACTAGAAGCTGGGGCTGCTTTAACTGCATTAGCTGAAGCGGCTTCCTTAGCTGGTTTTACTGCTGAAGAAGTAGTTGCTTTGGTTCCAACTTTTGCTGCAGCAGAATGTTGGTCAGCCTTTGCAGTACTATCCGCGTTAACCTTAGCTACAGATTGAGCAGCACTAGAAGCTGGGGCTGCAGATTGTGCTGTAACGGCAGCTGAACTAGCTTTGACAGTCGCTGGCTTAGCTAACGTAACTTGCTTTTCGTTAACCGGAGCCGTCTTGGTCTGTTGATCAAGTTGACTTGCAGAATTAGTGTTAGCTTGCGCATCGCTATCCGCATGTGCTTTTTCAGCATTAGTATTGAGTGCTACCAAACCCAAACTAGCTGTAGCGATACTTGCGAATACCCACTTCTTCCCTGACTTAAACATTTTGTAATGCTTTTTGATTTCCATATATTAACTACTCTCCTATATCCAAACCTTTTCGGCGTTGATTTATATATCCCCTTAAGGATAGCACATCTGTTTATTAAAACGTTTTACATTATAGTTACAAAGTCCGTAGTGTAGCGCTTTTGGCACATTTTACTTGCAAAATAAAAATACGCGAAGTTAACAGCATTCCTGTGCATCCCCGCGTATTTTAGATAAATTTATATTCATTGCTCTTATATTAACTAATGCAAAAGTTTTTAAGAAATATTTTTTATCGTAAAAACCTTTAAGCGCGCAACTTCTCTGCATACTGATTAATCTTTCTTAACCGGTGGTTAACCCCCGATTTAGAAATTGGCCCACCCGGCACTAGTTCGCCAAGCTCTTTCAAACTAACTTCCCGGTGTGCTAACCGTGTCTTCGCGATGTCGCGCAGCTTAGGCGGCAACTCGTCGAGTCCCACCACTTCATCAATGTACTGGATGTTATTAATCTGCTTCATCGAAGCGTTGGCAACTTTATTCATATTAGCATTTTCGCAATTTACCAACCGATTAACCGAATTACGCATATCCCGCATAATTCGAACATCTTCGAATTTTAACATTGAATTGGTTGCACCAATTAGTTGAAGAAAATCTGCGATGTGTTCGGCTTCCTTCAGGTAAACAATATAGCCGCTTCGGCGCTCCGTTGTCCGGGCGTTGAGGTGGTACTGATTGATCCAATCCGCAATCATTTGATTATGGGCTTCGTAAAGCGAATAGATTTCCAAATGATAGCGACTAGTTTCGGGATTATTAACTGAACCTCCCGCTAAGAAGGCCCCCCTTAAATACGAGCGTAGCTCCGATTCAGTTGATAGGAGCCCCTCCGGAACGGTTTCGTTAATTTGAAAATCATCCTTTAAAATTGATAAATCGTTAAGTAGTTGCTGAGCGCCCGTCCGCAAACGCACAATGTAAAGGTTGTTTTTCTTCAGCTTCATCTTACGACGCACACTTAACTCTGCTTCTAAGTGGTAGAAGTTTTTTAGTAGCGAGTAAATTCGCCGTGCAATCGCCGGATTTTCCGTCTGAGTATTTAACACTAACTGCCGATTATTAATTCCAATTGAACCGTTCATCCGGATCAACGCCATCAATTCGGCCTTTGCGTTATGTTCGTGGACTTCCAAGCTAGTCAGCTCTTTTTTTACTTCACTGGCATAAGACACGACCACACCTCCTATGCTTGTTTCTTAATTGGGTTGCTACAGATGTGCATTAGCTCATCGACCACTTTTTCACCATCATGGAAAGCACCGCCGTCACGCAGTTTCAAAAAGTTGTCCGAAATTACTCGTACCCCTTGCTCGCGGAGTCCTTTAAAATTATGAATTACTTGTTTGGAAACTTCGTCATAACGGTTAAAATCCATGTACGATTCAGGAACTTTTTCGGTATTAACCAGCACAGTATCCACAAAGTTCCGACCTAGATGTTGGTTTAAAACGTGCACGTGGTCGGCATCGGTAAAGCCGATTGTTTCGCCTTTTTGAGTCATAATGTTGCAAATGTAAACAATTTCCGCTTGGGTCGCTAAAACGGCCTTACGAATGTCTTCAATCATTAGGTTGGGCAAAATGCTAGTGAATAAACTTCCCGGTCCTAGAATAATTTCGTCAGCTGCTTCAATAGCTTCTAGGGCTTCTGGAACGGCCCGCGGCTTTTTATGCTCACTCCAGGGATTGTTTTCGACCCACACCTGTTTAACATCTTTGTGGGCCGCGGTAATTTCCGATTCACCTGCTAAGCTCGTGCCATCCGTAAACTTAGCGTGCAACACTAGCGGTTCAGCACTTGCCGGATAAATATGTCCTTCAATTTGAAGCATTTGCGATAATTCTCGGATTGCAGGGTCAATTCCGCCCCGCATTTCAGAAAGCGCGGCGATAATTAAATTACCAATCGCATGTCCGGCAAGAAAGTTATCTTCACTTTTAAAGCGGTATTGGAAAATGTCCTTGAGTTCGGGCGGCATGTCCGACAAAGCCACCATGACGTTCCGAATATCCCCCGGTGGAACCACGTTAACGTAGTCTCGAATGATTCCCGAAGAACCTCCGTCATCTGCCACCGTAACGATGGCGGTCACGTCTGCATTGCGTTTGTGTAGCTCGTTTAAGATAACTGGAAGGCCAGTCCCGCCCCCGATTACCACAATTTTAGGTCCCTTGATTTTACTCATGAGCGATTTACCGTTTCCTTTCGCTTATTTACATCTCGGTGAGAAATGTGAGTAACGTAGTGCTTAGCTAAATCATTTCCTAACCGCTCCGCAATCGCTACTGAACGGTGTTGCCCACCGGTACAGCCAATCGCGATCGTCAAATTCGACTTTCCCTCTTGTTGGTACCCCGGCATAATATCCATCAACAGCTTTAAATAAGCTTGGTAAAATTTTTCCGTAGCCGGCTGGTTCATTACGTAATCGTACACCGGTTGATCGGTTCCTACCTGATTTTTTAGTTCCGGCACGTAGTATGGGTTAGGCAAAAAACGCACGTCCATAGTGATGTCTGCGTCAATCGGTAACCCGTATTTGTAGCCAAACGAAACTACTTCAATATGGAATTTAGGAACCGTTTTGTTGGTTGAAAATTGGTTAAAAATTTTACTTCTTAATTCGCGAGGCGTTAAATTGCTAGTGTCAATCACCAGCTGGGCTTCCGACTTGATTGGGGCAAGCAGTTCGCGTTCTTTGCGAATTCCGTCCGCTACCCGACCGTCCATCGCTAGCGGATGTGCCCGTCGAGTTTCCTTGTAACGCGCAATTAATTCCTCATTAGTTGCATCCAGGAACAAGATGTCACGATTAATTCCCGAAAGTGCTTGGGTATCAGTCAGCATCGTGACGACTTGTTCGTAAAATGCATCCGAACGTAAATCAACTGCTAAGGCAACTTTGGTAATGTTGCCATTTTCTTTAATTAATTCCCAAAATTTTGGTAACAGTGCTAACGGCATGTTATCAACGCAAAAGAAGCCCATGTCTTCGAAACTTTGCATTGCGACGGTTTTTCCGGCACCGCTCATTCCCGTTACCACTACCAATTTCAATGATTCGTTCATAATGATTCCCCCATTCCAAGGTAACAACTTCTCCAGTATAACACATCCGGGTGTGTCATTTTTTAAATGATACCACGAAAACTTGGCGACCACCAAAAGTCATCGCCAAAAATCCCCGCGGTACTACTAAAAAAGCGGAAATCTAACCAATCTAATGGTCTAATTTCCGCTTAAGATTTGATAAAATTACTTTTTCTGTAGCTTGCGATCTCGTTCTAAAACAGGTTTCAAATATTGACCCGTATAGCTTTCGGCCACTTCCGCAATTTCTTCGGGGGTTCCGGTAGCCACGATTTGTCCGCCACCGTCGCCGCCTTCTGGTCCTAAATCAATTAGGTGATCTGCTGTTTTAATAACGTCTAAATTATGTTCAATTACCAAAACAGTGTTGCCATTATCCACTAGGCGTTGTAAAACATCTAACAACCGCTTAATGTCATTAGTATGCAACCCGGTAGTTGGTTCGTCTAAAATATAAAAGTTTTTTCCGTTAGCTTTTTTATGCAATTCAGCAGCTAACTTCATCCGTTGCGCTTCGCCTCCGGATAGGGTAGTTGCGGATTGCCCTAAATGCACGTATCCTAACCCAACGTCAATGATGGTTTGAAGCTTGCGGGCAATTTTAGGAATTGGCGCAAAGAACTTAGCAGCTTCTTCAACGGTCATATCCAAAACTTCCGCGATGTTCTTCCCCTTATACTTAACTTCTAAAGTTTCAGAATTGTACCGGGTGCCATGACACACTTCACAAGGAACGTAAACGTCCGGTAGGAAGTTCATTTCAATCTTCAGAATTCCGTCACCCTTACATGCTTCACAACGACCGCCCTTTACGTTAAAGCTAAAGCGGCCCTTTGTGTATCCACGTAGCTTAGCTTCGTTAGTTTGCGCAAACAGTCCGCGAATATCATCAAACACGCTCGTGTAAGTTGCCGGATTACTCCGGGGGGTTCGTCCAATTGGGGTTTGGTCAATGTTAATAACCTTTTCAATGTTCTTGATTCCGCTAACCGACTTATACTTACCAGGCTTTTCCGAATTCCGGTTAAGCTTTTGTGCCAAAACTCGTTTCAACACCATGTTTACCAGGGTAGACTTGCCAGATCCCGAAACCCCGGTAACGGCAATAAACTTTCCTAATGGGAACTTCACGTCAATGTTTTTCAAGTTGTTTTCTTGAACGCCCTTTAGTTGAATTGCCAAGCCGTTGCCATCCCGCCGTTCAGTAGGAACCGGAATCGACTTCTTACCAGCTAAATATTGTCCGGTAAGCGATTTACGACTGCGTTCAACCTGTTTGGGAGTCCCCGCGGCCATTACTTCGCCACCATTTTCTCCTGCGCCTGGACCAATATCAATCAAATAGTCTGCTGCCCGCATGGTATCCTCGTCATGTTCTACGACAATCAAGGTGTTGCCGAGATCACGCATCTTTTTCAAGGAACTAATCAAGCGATCGTTATCCCGTTGATGCAACCCAATCGAAGGTTCATCCAGGATATATAGTACTCCAGATAAGTTCGAACCAATTTGGGTAGCTAACCGAATCCGTTGCGCTTCGCCTCCGGAGAGGGTCCGTGCCGACCGACTTAAGGTCAGGTATTCCAACCCCACGTTCCGTAAGAAGTTCAACCGGTCCCGGATTTCCTTCAAAATTGGCGTTGCAATGACGGTGTCTTGTTCCGAAAAATTAAGTTTTTCAAAAAAGGCCGTACAACGATCGATCGGTAATTCAGAAACCTCACCAATGTGTTGACCAGCAATCTTAACCGCCCGCGCCTTCCGATTAAGGCGATAACCGTGACAAGTTTGACAAGTTAACTCCCGCATGTATAACCGCATTTGGTCACGCGTGAAGTCACTGTTAGTTTCTTGATAACGGCGGTTGACATTATTAATGACCCCTTCAAATTCGGTATCGACATCCCGCACTCCTCCAAAGTCATTTTCGTAATGAAAATGGAATTGCTTTCCCTTGGATCCGTATAAAATTAGTTGCCGTGCATCCTTCGGTAGGTCCTTGAACGGCGTGTCCATATCGATGCCAAAACTTTCCGCCGCCTGTTCCAGTAATTTTGGATAATACTGGGAGCTAATTGGATTCCAAGGAGCCAACGCCCCTTCCCGCAACGTTTTATCCTGATCAGGAACTACTAAGTCCATATCAACTTCCAGTTTAACCCCGAGCCCGTCACAATCTGGGCAGGCACCAAACGGAGCGTTAAATGAAAACAACCGGGGTTCCAACTCTCCCACCGTAAATCCACAAATTGGGCAAGCATAGTGTTCTGAAAATAGAATGGGGTCTCCGCCAATCACATCGGCGGTCGCGTATCCTTTACTTAATCGTAAAGCCGCTTCAAATGAGTCAAAGAGTCGGGAATGAATCCCCTCCTTAACCACAATGCGGTCAATGACAACGTCGATGGAATGGGCCTTGCTCTTTTCTAATTCCGGAACTTCTTCAACATCCATGGTTTCACCATCAACCCGAACCCGCACAAAACCTTCCCGCTTAATGCTGGCAAACACCTTTTTATGTTGCCCTTTTTTAGCGCGCACGATTGGGGAGATAATTTGTACTTTAGTTCGTTCGGGAAGTTCCATAACCCGATCCACCATTTGTTCAACCGTTTGGCTAGTAATGATCGTTCCATCGTTTGGACAGACGGGAGTTCCCACCCGCGCCCAGAGTAAGCGCAGGTAATCGTTAATTTCCGTAACGGTTCCCACCGTGGACCGGGGGTTCTTCGAAGTAGTTTTTTGGTCAATTGAAATTGCTGGGCTCAACCCGTCAATCGAATCTACGTCGGGTTTGTCCATCTGGCCTAAAAATTGCCGAGCGTATGCCGATAAACTTTCCACGTAACGACGTTGCCCCTCCGCGTATAGCGTATCGAAAGCAAGCGAACTTTTCCCTGAACCAGATAAACCAGTTACCACCACTAATTTATTTTTTGGAATGGTAACGTCAATATTTTTTAAGTTATGTGCTCGCGCACCGTGAATGATAATCTTATCATTTACCAAACGGAATTCCTCCTAATCAATCTGGGCTTTTAATTCCAATACCGTATCACGCAGATTAGCAGCCCTTTCGAAATCAAGTTCTTTAGCTGCCGCGCGCATTTGGTCTTCCAGACTTTCAATCATTTCTTTTTGGTCTTTACGATCCATATCCGCGAAGTCCACATCCAAAAAGTCGTCCTTTTCACCAGCGTCTTCCGTCTCCGTGGTAGCTGAGATTAGCGAACGGATATCTTTCTTAATCGTGTGCGGGGTAATCCCGTGTTCCTTATTGTATGCTTCCTGAATCGAGCGTCGCCGCGCGGTTTCGTCGATGGTTTCCTTCATGGATTGGGTAACGTGGTCGGCATACATAATTACGTGTCCGTGTTCGTTACGCGCCGCCCGTCCAGCCACCTGAATCATGGAACGGGTGTTACGTAAGAAGCCTTCCTTATCGGCATCTAAAATTGCCACCAGCGAAACTTCCGGAACGTCAATTCCTTCCCTAAGCAGGTTAATTCCGACCAAGACGTCGTACTTGCCCAGTCGTAAATCACGAATAATGCGAGTTCGCTCCAGCGTCTTTACGTCACTATGCAGGTAGGCCACTTTAATCCCCATATCTTTTAGATAATCGGTTAAGTCTTCGGCCATCTTCTTCGTCAAGGTAGTTACAAAGACCCGTTCGTCTTTTTCTACCCGTTGGTTAATTTCGCCAAGCAAATCATCCATTTGGCCCATAATTGGCCGCACTTCAATAGTCGGATCCAATAATCCCGTTGGCCGAATGATTTGTTGTACCACGTGGTCCGTCCTAGCAGTCTCGTAGTCCCCGGGAGTTGCGGACATGTAAACCACTTGATGAACGTGTTTTTCAAACTCCTCAAGCTTCAACGGCCGGTTATCTAATGCACTTGGTAACCGGAACCCGTAGTCAATTAATTGTTGCTTCCGGGCCCGGTCCCCGTTATACATCCCGCGAACTTGCGGCATGGTAACGTGGGATTCGTCAACTACCAGTAGGAAATCGTCTGGAAAGAAGTCCAGCAGCGTGTACGGCGGTTCGCCGGGTTTGCGCCCGTCCATGTGCCGGGAATAGTTTTCAATTCCGTTGGTATAACCCATTTCTCGCAACATTTCGATATCGTAAGTGGTCCGTTGCTTCAGTCGTTGGGCTTCCAATAACTTACCCTGGCCTTCTAACTCTGCAAGCCGGTCCTTTAATTCCGCTTCAATTCCTTCGATAGCGTGTTCCATCCGGTCTTCGTTAGTCATAAAGTGGGTTGCCGGGAAAATGGTGATGTGATCGCGGTCACCAATAATTTCTCCAGTTAAAGCGTCCATCTCACGCATCCGGTCAATCTCATCGCCAAAGAATTCCACCCGGATCGAGTGGGCTTCGTTAGCGGCCGGGAAGATTTCCACCACGTCGCCGTGCACTCGGAAACGCCCCCGTTGAAAATCAATGTCATTTCTTTCATATTGAATGTCGACTAATTCTCGGAGTAATTGATTACGGTCAATCTCTTGCCCCACGCGTAGTGATAAGGCTTGGTCGCGATATTCGCGCGGGTCCCCTAAACCAAAGATACTCGAAACTGAGGCCACCACAATCACGTCGTTCCGTTCCAATAGCGAGCTCGTCGCCGAATGCCGCAGCTCATCGATTTCGTCGTTAATGGACGAATCTTTTTCAATATAAGTGTCACTAGAAGGCACGTATGCTTCGGGTTGGTAATAGTCGTAATAACTAACAAAATACTCAACTGCGTTATTTGGGAAAAATTGTTTGAATTCACCATACAATTGTCCAGCGAGCGTCTTGTTATGTGATAAAATCAGCGTCGGCTTGTTGACCTGCTGAATTACGTTTGAAATGGTAAAAGTCTTTCCAGTTCCGGTCGCACCCAAAAGAATCTGTTCTTTTTCACCCTTCTGGATCCCATCAACTAGTTGTTTAATCGCCGTCGGTTGGTCTCCGGTAGGCTGGTACTTAGAAACTAGTTCGAACTGCCGATTTTCCTCGCGTTCAATCATTATTTTTCCCCCATTCACACAAAAAAACTGAGATGAACCCCGTTAGGTTCTGGCTCTCAGCCATTTGATTATTAACGTTTGAGTTACTGCCACTATTCTATCACACCGAACATACTTTCGCTATTTTTTTGCTATTGAATAATTGTGCGACTAATTTTTTCTAATTTTAGTTGGTCCGTAAACTCTTCATTTAACAATTCGGGTAAAACTTTTTCGAGGAAGTATTGCACACTCGGCATGTCCTTATATTTAACAATCGTGGTTAAGCTTTCCTTATAAATGTCGGTATAAACGTCTTCCGGATTTCCCTTTTGGATTTCACCAAACGATTCGTAAAGCAAGTCAATCTTATCCGCCACCGCTAAAATTTGGCCTTCGATCGTGTCATCCTTGCCCTCTGACAAACGCCGTTCGTAAGCAGCTTGGAATTCAGCAGGAATTTCATTTTTAATGAAGTTATCCTTCATTGAATCTTCTACATTCGCCAGCATCTTCCGCAAGTCGGCCGTGGCATACTTAACCGGCGTCTTGATGTCGCCGATAAAGCGTTCGTTATAGTCGTGATTAAGGGATTTTTCATAAAGTAAACGCCAATTAATTTGGTTTCCCGCATGTTCTTCCACGTCGCCTAAAAATTGAGCAATTTCCGCCACTTTGAAGGAATGTTCCGCGACCGAGTGCTTTTGGTACTTAAAAAAGCCCGGTGCCCGATAGATCGTTTCTAAATTGCTTAAACTTTTAAAAAATTGATGCATCCCCATAAAAAATTCCCCCTAAATAAATTTAAATTGTTAACATACTATCACAAATAAACTGGAATGTGAAAGTTTTCCGCCGAGGAACAAACTTGGCTTAGCACCCCTTTTAAAACAGCTGGAAACTAAAAAAGATCCGGCCGTTAGCCGAATCTTTGCTTATTATTATTAAATTGATGGATAAGTTTAAACGTGCTCCGGTACCCAGCTTTCTCCGGTTAACCAAATTTTAGGTTCGATCGCTCAAACCGCGATCAAACCTAACATCTAGTTAAACTTGCGCTTCACTGTTATATAGCCGAAACGTGCTCCGGTACCCAGTTTTCTCCGGTTAACCAAATATCGGGACCAATCGCTCAAACCGCGATTAGTCCCGATATTCAGTTAATCCTCAAAATCTACCCGGGTCCCTGCGCACTCTAGTTTATCAACCCATCAGTTGCCTTTTCATAGTTTTCGATCTTCTTCAAGGTTACTTCTTCACTTTCGCCTACCGCTCCGATATAGAACTTAATCTTTGGTTCCGTTCCGGATGGGCGGATCGCAATCCATGAGCCATCTGCCAACTTAAACTTCAAAACGTCCGCCTTTGGCAATTCGATTGGCGAAGTTTCGCCATTATCTGCGTACTTAGTTTGACTTAAGAAGTCTTGGGTTTCAACCACCGCAACGTCGTCAAAATGGTCTGGGCGTTCTTCACGAACCTTTTCCATGATTGCTGCCATCTTCGCTTTACCATCCACACCAGGGAAATCTTTTGAAATGGTTTTTTCTTCATGGTAGCCATACGTTGTGAAGAGGTTTTGCACCCCATCATAAAGGGTTTGACCCTTACTCCGGTAATAAGCGGCAATTTCCGCCAATAGTACAATCCCTTGAATGGCATCCTTATCCCGAACAAATGGCCGAACAAGGTAGCCGTAACTTTCTTCAAAGCCAAACATAAAGGTGTGTTCGTTGGTTTCTTCATAATGTTTGATTTGATCGGCAATGTACTTAAATCCGGTCAAAACGTCAATCATTTCTACACCATGAGCTTCCGCAATCCGGGTTGCTAATTCACTAGAAACGATTGATTTTACGGCTGCAGCGTTCTTTGGTAAGTCTCCAGCTTCATCGTGGGCGGTTAAAATGTATTCTAACATTACCGCCGCAATTTGGTTTCCGGTCAATAGCTTGTAATCGCCATTTGGTAAACGAACGGCCGCACCTAGCCGATCCGCGTCAGGATCCGTCGCGATCAAGAGGTCTGCTTGCTGCTTTTTACCTAACTCAATCGCCAAATCAAAAGTTTGGGCAAATTCCGGATTGGGGAATGGTGTTGTGCCAAACTCAGGATCCGCAATGGCTTGCTTTGGTACCATCGTGTAATCTTTGAAACCGGCATTTTCAAGGGCACGGCCGCCGACTACCTTTCCAGTTCCGTGAAGTGGCGAATAGATCAACTTCATATCTGCGCCATATTTTTTAATAAGGTCGTGGTTGATGGAAACCGTCTTTACTTGTGCAAGATATTTCTGGTCAATGTCTTCGCCGATTAAGGTCATTAAGCCCTTTTCACGGAGTTGGCCTTGCGTCAAAGCTTTTACGTCAAAAATATCGGTGACCTTCCGAATGTATTCAGTAATCCGGTCCGATTCCATTGGTGGCATTTGTCCGCCATCCGGACCGTAAATTTTATACCCGTTATATTGTTTAGGGTTGTGGCTAGCCGTAATCATAATACCAGCGTAGGTATCGAGTTCACGAACCGTAAAAGAAAGTTCGGGAGTAGGCCGCATACTATCAAACACGAACGTTGGAATGTTGTGGTTGCCTAAAACACCCGCAGCTTCTAAAGCAAATTCTTGCGAATGGTAACGGGAGTCAAAACTAATTGCTACTCCCCGTTGCTTGTCTTCGGGAGTTAGTGTGTCCATGAAGTTAGCTAAACCTTCCGTTGCCTGACGAACCGTGTAAATGTTCATCCGGTTGATTCCCGGACCCATTACTCCCCGCATTCCTGCAGTTCCAAATTCCATCGGTGCATAAAAAGCTTCTTTTAGCGCTTGTGGATCCTTTGCTAATTCTTTTAATTCTTGTTTTAAGTTAAAATCTAAATCGGCAAAATCTTGCCATTCTTTAACTGAATCTTCCCAGTTCATTAAAAAATTCCTCCTCGGTGTGAGTAACTTAATTTTTATTATACAATACGATTAGTCACTCAGAAAGCGTTTTACCCAAAAATCACACTCTGCCATTACCTATAATTATAAAGTACAGCTAATCCATAAAAAAGTTTTTAATTATTAAACCACTCCAGTTCACCAAAAAAGCCTCCAGAAACCAAGGTCTTCCCTGGCTTCTGGAGGCTTCATAATTTTCTTAAATGGTTAATGACTTCACACTTTTAGGATAACGATTGAATGTACTCGTAAGCTTGTTGTCCCGCCGTGCCGCCTTCTCCAACTGCCGTAGCAACCTGGCGAAGGTTTTTCTTCCGTACGTCACCGACTGCAAAAATTCCCGGAACCTTGGTGTGCATTAGGTTGTCGGTTGGAATCCAGCCGTTTTCATCTAAAATGCCCAAGTCCTTAAACGGAGCGGTCATTGGCTTTACCCCAACGTAGATAAATACTCCCGCAGCTTCAATAAAAGAATCTTCGCCAGTTTGGTTATTTTTAACCTTTACGCCGGTAACTTTATCATCGCCCACAATCTCGGTTACGTTGCTGTTCCAAATAAATTCCATCTTGGGGTTAGCAAACGCCCGGTCTTGGCTGATTTTTTGTGCCCGAAGTTGGTCCCGCCGGTGAATAACAGTAACTTTCGATGCCAATTGAGTCAGGTAAATACCTTCTTCAATCGCTGAGTCACCACCGCCGACCACGATTAAGTGCATTCCCTTAAAGAAAGCACCATCACATACCGCACAGTAGGAAACTCCCCGGCCACTAAAGTCTTCTTCACCAGGCACGCCCAGCTTCTTGTATTCTGAGCCGGTCCCAATGATGATGGCCTTGCCGATAAATTCTTCACCCATATCGGTCTTCACTAACTTAGTGGCTCCATCGTCACGAATTGATTCGACGCTTCCGTAAGCGTACTCTGCGCCAAACTGAGTGGAGCTTTCATACATTTCTTTTGCTAAATCTGGTCCCAGGATGGACTTAAATCCCGGATAATTTTCGATGGCTGCCGTATTATTCATCTGACCGCCATAAATTCCGCGATCAAGCATCAGCACCGACAAATTAGCACGCGATGCATACAAAGCCGCAGTCATTCCAGCCGGTCCCGCACCGATTACTATCACATCATATTGCTTTGCCATAATAATCCTCCATATCTGATAATGAATCCACTATACACTTACTTTTAATAACTGTCCATGATTCTGTATTATAATCACTAATTTAAAAATTGCATTTTTAATACTTAGCAAGTTACCAAGTAACTTAGAAAATAAATAAGGGAGCCCGGGACCAAAAGTCCGAGTCTCCCTTAAATAGCTATCGTTAATTTTTATTTGAGCGTTTTAGCCAATTCCTTGATGTAGGCCTTAAGTTCATCCTTCGTTTCTGGATGCTTCAAACCATATTCAATGTTGGTCTTTAAGAAACCAAATTTGTTACCCACGTCGTAACGGTCACCGTTAAATACTTTCGCAAACACCCGTTGCTTCTTGTTTAACGTATCGATTGCGTCGGTTAATTGGATTTCGTTACCTTCACCAGGTTTTTGGTTTTCGAGAATGTTAAAGATTTCTGGAGTAAGTACGTAACGACCAATGATCGCTAAGTTACTTGGTGCTTCATCAACTGCGGGTTTTTCCACAAACTTAGAAACGTTGTACAAGCCTTTTTCCACTTCTTCAGATGGATCAATAACCCCGTACTTCGAAACTTCTTCGTGAGGAACCGGTAAAACAGCTAATGTAGAAGCACCAGTATCTTCGAACGAATCAACCAGTTGCTTAGTTAGGGGAACCTTGTCTTCCATCAAATCGTCACCTAACATAACGACAAATGGTTCGTTACCAACGAATGTCTTCGCAGTTAAAACCGCGTCCCCTAAACCACGGGGATGACTTTGTCGCTTGAAGTACATGTTCAGACCGGTGGTTTCTTCAACCATCTTCAACATTTGCTTCTTGCCCTTTGCCTTTAAGTTAGCTTCCAATTCAGGAACCGCGTCAAAATGGTCTTCAATTGCCCGCTTACCTTTTCCGGTAATGATCAAAATATCTTCGATTCCAGACTTCCGTGCTTCTTCGACGATGTATTGAATCGTAGGCTTGTCCACGATTGGTAACATTTCCTTAGGCGAAGCCTTAGTTACTGGTAAGAATCGGGTTCCTAATCCCGCTGCTGGTATGATTGCTTTACGTACTTTTGTCATAAAAACTCAAACCTCCAAATATTTACTCTAATTCTGATTTTCCATCCCGGTGCATAAGGTCATCAATGACTTCTTTAACACCTTTATCATTATACAACACATCGTAGATGGCTTCAGTAATTGGCATCTCAATATGTTTTTGTTGGGCTAATTCGTAAGCTGCCTTGGTAGAAGGAATCCCTTCGATGACCATCCCCATCGTATCGATAACTTCTTGCAGCTGCATCCCTTGGCCAAGTTCGTTACCAGCCCGCCAGTTTCGAGAATGAACACTAGTAGCCGTAACAATTAAATCACCAACCCCGGATAAACCAATAAAGGTCAGTGGTTTGGCGCCAAAGGCAACTCCTAAACGAGATATTTCAGCTAATCCCCGGGTAATGAGGGCTGCTTTAGCATCGTCCCCGTATCCCAGGCCGTGTAAAGCACCGGCGCCAATCGCAATGACGTTCTTCAACGCCGCTCCCATCTCTACGCCGATGATGTCGTCATTGGTGTAAACGCGGAAATAGTGGTTCATAAATAATTTTTGGACCATTTCAGCACTTGCTAAATCCGTGCTTGCCGCCGTTACCAACGTCAAGTCTTGTTTAGCAACTTCTTCAGCATGACTTGGGCCAGACAAGACCACGATTGCCTTCCGGTACTGGCTTGGAATTTCTTCTTCCAATACTTCAGAAAGACGTTTGTGCGTTCCTAACTCAAGTCCCTTACTTGCATGAATAATCACTGGTTGTTGCTTTGTTTTTTCTAAAACGGCAACCATTTGTTGAGCAACTAAGCGCATTACCTTAGTAGGAACAACGAATAACACCGCGTCAACGTCTTTCAACGCAAATTCTAGATCCGTCGTTGCTACTAAACGTTCATCATATTTGAAACCTGGCACGTAATGCTCGTTAGTGTGTTGGTCGTTAAGCTCTTGAGCTTGCGCCTCCATGTTTGTCCAAGCAACTACATCATTGCCATTTTGAACCAACATGTTTGCTAAAATACTGCCCCATGAACCGGCTCCTAACACTGCAACTTTTTTTGCCATTATTAATCCCCTTACAATCTATAAAATATAATTATTTAAAAATATGTACCCTCTCATTATCATATATAAAGGTACTTTACTCAAGGTCTTTTGGTGCGAACTGGTTTCCATCCAGGTAGTCGGGAACCGGATTTTGGACCCGTGTCCGGCGCCAAATCAACAGGCCAATCGCGCCCATAAATAACACTACCGACAACCATTGGGAGACCCGAATCCCCAATAACATAAGGCTATCCGTTCGCATTCCTTCCACGAAGAACCGGCCGAAAGAATACCAAATCACGTAGCTCAAAAAGATTTCACCTTGTTTAAAAAGTTTCGGTACGTGACGTAAACTCATTAACACAATAAAGCCTAAAATGTCCCATACGGATTCATACAGGAAGGTTGGTTGGCGAAACGCACCGTTGATCCACATCTGCTGAATAATAAAATGCGGCAGGTGTAAACTTTGCAGAAAAGCTAAGCTAGTTACCCGCCCAAAGGCTTCCTGATTCATAAAGTTACCCCACCGGCCAATTCCTTGAGCCATGATCAGCACCGGAGCAATGATATCCAACATCAACCAAACCGGAATCCAGTAGTATCGACAAAATAGGTAAACCACGATTCCTGCACCAATCAACGCACCGTATATCGCAATTCCACCGTCCCAAACCCGAATGATTTCGGAAAGGTGGTTTTGGTAGTAACCCCATTCAAAAATCACGTAGTAGGCGCGAGCACTAATAATGGCCACCGGCAGCGACCATAAAATCAAATCATAGATGCGATCGGGATCCACGCGCCGGCGTCGCGCTTCCCGAACCGCTAGAATGGTTGCCAGGACCACGGCAGAGGCAATGATAATTCCGTACCAGTGCACCTGGAGGCTCCCCCACGAAAATGCAATCGGATTTAAAGCTCCGACACTTAAATTCACTAAATCCACTTCCTATGCTTGTGAGTTATCTTTAATCAACGCGTTAAGGTTTTGGTCGAAAACCTTCGTAGCGTCGTAACCCATATTTTTAGCCCTAAAGTTCATTGCGGCGGCTTCGATGATGTCCCCGAGGTTCCGTCCAACACGAACCGGAATTGTAATTTTGGGGATGTCTAAATCAAAGAAATGCCGGGTTTGTTCACCATTACCGAGCCGATCAAAATGGGTTTCCTTATCCCAATTTTGTAAGTGGACGATTAGGTTAATATCGGTACTGTTCTTAACCGAACTAGCCCCGAATAAATTCATCACGTCGATAATTCCGACTCCCCGGATCTCTAACAAATGCCGGAGAATTTGGGGAGCTTCCCCAATTAAGGTCTGTTCATCTTGTTGGTAAATATCGACTCGGTCATCTGCAATCAGCCGGTGCCCGCGTTTAATAAGGTCTAGAGCAGTTTCACTCTTCCCGATTCCGGAATCACCGGTGATCAGCACCCCTAGTCCGTAAATTTCCACAAGTTCACCGTGAACCGAATCCCGTTCAGCTAAACGGTCTTCTAGGTAGTTAGTCATGTTACTTAACAACCGGGAAGTCGGGAGGGTCGACGTTAAAATCGGCACTCCGTTATCCTTTGCCGCCTTAATTAACTCCTTAGGCACCGGAAGTCCCCGTGAAATTACGAAGGCGGGCGTTTGCTTATCTGCCATTTGGCTGTAGACGACCGTACGATCCGCGCTCGTCATGCTATCCTTTGCGTACGAAATTTCGGTTTGACCAAACAACTGAATTCGCTCGCGGGGGTAAAATTTAAAGTAATTGGTTAATTCTAATCCCGGCCGGGAAATGTCACTAACCGTAACCTGCTTTTTATCTAACAGGTCTTCCCCATAAAATACGTCGAGCCTAATTTTTTTAACTAATTCTGTAATTGAAACACTATCGGCCATTACGATGGGCCTCCTTTAATAACGATTGGAAAAATGATTCGAAATAATCATGTTACAAATCGACAAAATCACCGAGATCAACATCGTCATCCCGAATGACGAAAAATAGAAGTTAGCGGGACCAACCAGCGCCGACGTGAACGTCAGCATTAACGCGTTAATCACGATGCTGAAAAATCCTAAGGTCAATAACGTGATTGGTAGCGAAATAATTTGTAAAACTGGTCGCACGCTAGCATTTAAAATCGCCAAGACGAGGCTCGCCGCTAACGCAATCCAAATGTTAGAAACGTAGAAATTTCCGCTATTTTGGAAAAATCCCGTTAAAGCGACAAATAAAATTCCATTCACTAATACTCGTTGCCAAAAGCGCATTTGCATTCTCCTAATCTTTTATTCATCGACGTCGTGTACTTCGGCGTCCTTAATTTCTTTTCTTTGCCGTGATTGCTTTTGTCCGGGAGCTTTTCCCGAAAAACCAGTCCAGTTGGCAAATTGCTGAAAGAATCCCGTATTTTGACTTGGCATGTACCAAGCTAAAATAAAATATGGAATCAACAACAACCCGTGTGATAGTAAAATTAGTACTAACGCAATGATTCGGGTAAGGGACTTATCCCAGCCAAAATGTTCTGCAATGCCACCGCATACTCCAGCAACAAAACGGTCGTTAGACTTTGTAAACTTTGATTTGAAACCTGATTTCAAACATTTCACCTCTAAGCTTTTTAATTATCTGTAATTTTACAGCTTTTCACTTTCGATTAGCAAACTTTATCCCCATAAAAAGTACGGGTATTACCAAAATTTTAAATTAATCCCCTAAAAGACAGCACACCTTGCGCTATTTTCCATAATAAAAATAAACGGGTGGAAATTCCTAGCGCAAAATTCCCCCCGTTTATTTTTAGTTGTCTCCGGATAACTCCGTAATCTTTCCAGTCTGGTTGTACATGATCCACTCCACCACGTTAATTACGTGGTCGCCAATCCGTTCCAAATAGCTAGCAACCATTAAATATCCAGTTCCTCCAGTAACCACTTTGGCATCGTTTTTCATTTTACTGGCAATGCTTTGTCGAATTTTTTTAAAACTGGTTTCGATTTGGTGGTTGGCATCGATAATTTCTTTTGCAAGCCGGCCGTCATCCTTGACGTAAGCGTCAATCGTTGCGTCGAGCATTCCCCGAATCAAATGAGTCATTTCAGCAATTTCTGCTTCAATTATCGCATCCCGCTGGTGCCCCTTAATTCGAATCGTTTCCTTGGCAATCCCCACCGCGTGGTCACCGATCCGTTCCAGTTCCGAACTCGCCTTTAAAACTACGATCACCTGTCGAAAATCATTAGCCACTGGTTGTTGCAGCGCCATCAAATTAATTGCCTGATCTTCTAACCGCACTTCGGCAACGTTGACCTTTTCATCATGTTCGATCACGGACTGAGCTAGCTCACGATCGTGGTCAATAAAAGATTTGGTTGCCTGATAAATTTGTTCCCCCACGTCCAGTCCCATTTCCGTGAACCGTTCTAATAGCCGTTTAAGCTCTTCTTTAAAAATTCCTTGCATACCAATTCCCCCTTAACCAAATTTACCATTCAAGTAATCACTCGTTGCCGTCTGATCCGGATTTAAAAATAGTTTAGCAGTTGGCCCCGCTTCTATTAACTGACCATTTAAAAAGAACGCCGTCTGATCCGAAATTCGAGAGGCCTGTTGCATATTGTGAGTCACTACCGCTAATGTGTAATTCTCTTTCAAAGCCACCAAACTTTCTTCCACCTTCCCCGCCGAGATCGGGTCTAGCGCACTAGTTGGTTCATCTAAAAGAATAATTTCCGGTTGAACCGCTAACACCCGGGCAATGCAGATCCGCTGTTGCTGCCCGCCCGAAAAAGAAAGGGCGTTGCTTTTTAAATGATCTTTAGTTTCTTGCCAAACCGCGGCCTGTTTCAGACTCGTTTCCACCCGTTCTGCTAAGACTTGGGGGTCGGTGATTCCCGCAAGGCGGAGTCCGTAGGTGACGTTGTCATAAACCGAAAACGGAAAGGGGTTGGGTTGTTGGAAAACCATGCCGACCCGCCGTCTTAAATCCGCTTCGTCAGTTTGAGCATCGTAAATGTCCTGCCCCGCAACCCGAATCGTTCCGGTCACCCGCACTTCCGGAATTAAATCGTTCATCCGGTTCAAACAACGCAAAAAGGTTGATTTACCACTACCCGAAGGTCCAATCAAAGCCGTAATTTGGTTTTGTGGCAAGTTAAGGTTAATCCCGTGTAAAGCCTCCGTTTCCCCATAAGATAAGCGCACGTCTTCTGCAGTTACCACGTTATTACTCATTACCCTTCTCCTTTAACCAAAGTTTCCTGAAATATAGTCTTCCGTCAATTTTTCACGGGGATTGGTAAAAATATTCTTGGTTGTATCAAATTCTACAATCTTCCCTAAATGCATGAACGCCGTATAATCGCTTAATCGTGACGCCTGCTCCATACTATGCGTAACGATAATGATCGTATACCGTTTTTTTAATTCCCGCAGCGTGGTTTCAATCTTAGCAGTCGACACCGGATCCAACGCACTGGCCGGCTCATCTAACAGTAGAATGTCGGGATTCATCGCCAACGCCCGGGCAATGCACAAGCGCTGTTGCTGTCCGCCCGAAAGTGCTAAGGCACTCGCATTTAGGCGGTCATGCACTTCATCCCACAGGGCAGCTTGTCGCAAACTCGTCTCGGTCACTTCGGCTAGTTGCGCGGAATCCTTTACCCCATGCTCGCGTAATGGAAAGGTGATGTTACGTTCGATTGACTTAGCAAACGGGTTGGGGCGTTGAAAAACCATCCCGATCCGGCGCCGCATTTGGTAAATATCAACGTTATTCGTATTAATATCTAACCCCCGGTACGTAATGCTACCGGTCACTCGCGCGATGCCATCGTTCATCCGGTTCAAGCTGCGTAAGTAGGTCGATTTCCCCGATCCCGAGGCACCAATTAACGCAGTAATTGAATACCGGGGAAACTGTAGCGAAGCATCAAAAAGGGCTTGCTTTTCCCCATAGAATACCTGTAAATCGTGAGTTTCCAGTGCAATTTCACGGTTAGTTGGAAACCTTAAGATTGAACTTTCATTAACGTTGGTTTGCATTGCATCCATCCCCCTATCGGCTCGCGGTAATTCGCCGGTATACCCAGTTACCTAAGCGCCGAGCGCTGAAATTAAATATTAAAATTACAATAATCAAAACTGCGGAAGCCCCTGCAGATACCTGGCTAGCATCGGGCATGATTCCCTCCGTGTTAATCTTCCAAATGTGGACGGCAAGGGTTTCTGCCGGTCGAAAAATATTCAGTGGACTAGTGCTGCTAAGCGGGTTCCAATCGGCGTAATTTAAACTTGGTGCGCTTTGTCCCGCGGTAAAAATCAGTGCAGCGGCTTCCCCGAATACCCGTCCCGCACTCAGAATTACTCCGGTTAAAATCCCGGGTAAGGCAGCTGGCAGAATCACCTTGGTAATCGTGTGCCACCGGGAAATCCCTAACGCTAATCCTGCTTCTCGTTGTAAATTAGGCACCCCTGCCAGAGCGTTTTCAATGCTGCGGGTTAACAGTGGTAAATTGAACAGCGTTAGGGCAATTGCACCTGAAAGAATGGAAAATCCTAGTTGAAACTGCACCACGAAAAGTAAGAAGCCAAACAACCCGACCACTACCGAAGGCAACGAACTCAACACTTCAATCATGATTCGCATAATTTCAGTAATTTTATTTTGGGGCGCATACTCGTTTAAATAAATTGCTGCTCCTAACGCAATCGGTAAGGATAGTATCAGGGTTAGCACCAATAAATAAAACGAGTTAAACAATTGATCCCCAATGCCGCCCCCTGCACTAAAGGCGGCCGCCGAAGATGTCAGAAATCGCCACGACACGTGTGGTAATCCGGTCGCTAAGATAAAACCTAACAACCCAATTAGGATCAAAACGACCAATCCCACCATTGCGTAAATCACCCCGGTTGCAATCCGGTCAATTCGTTTCGCCTTCATTTAAACGCCCCCTTTTTGCCAATCATCCGAATTAATAGGTTGAAAAATAGTGACATTATCAGCAGCACCAGAGCTAAGGACCACAGGGCGTTGTTTGGTAAAGTATCCAACACCGTATTCCCAATTCCGGTCGTTAAAACACTGGTCAACGTAGCCGCCGGAGTCAAAACGTCTTTTGGCAAAACCGCTGCGTTTCCGATTACCATTTGTACCGCGAGTGCTTCGCCAAAGGCACGGGCCATCCCAAAAATAATCGCCGTTAACAACCCGGGTAAGGAAGCACGCACCACTACTTTAGAAATTGTCTGCCAACGGGTTGCCCCTAACGCTAAGGAAGCTTCCCGATAGTGACGGGGAACTGCTTGTAAACTATCCACGTACATTGCGGTTACGGTTGGCAAAATCATTACCAATAACACCAGGGCGCCGGCTAAAATTCCAAAACCGGTTCCGCCAAAAATACCACGAAGGGCGGGGACCACCACCGTTAAGCCGACGAACCCGTAAACTACCGATGGAATTCCCACTAGTAACTCAATCACCGCTTGAAGAAGTCCCCGACGCCGTTTGTTTGCAATTTCCACCATGAAGATGGCCGTTGCCATTGCCAAAGGCGCTGCCAAAAGTGCCGAGCCCAGGGTTACTGCAAAAGAACCGACAATCATCGGTAATGCGCCCACTAACGGGGTCGGTTTAGCGGTCGGATTCCAGATTGTTTTGGTGAAAAAATCGCCTACACTGATTTTGTTTTCTGAAAAAGTTGCTAAGCCTTTGGAAGTGATCATGAATAAGATTGCTAGAACCACTAGCATAATTACTCCCACACAAATCCGGGCGATTAATTTGCCCAATTGATCTTGCCGCGCGGCTGGTGACTTTTGGGTTAATTCCTTTTGAATTTCATCAATCATTTTGCTCCCCCCTGATTGGAATCACTTTTCCGTTCATGGTCCGTTTCACTTGCATATCATGAATGGAAATGTATCCTAAATCACTCACTAAATTTTTTTGTACCGTCTGGGACGTCATGTACTTAAGGAAGTCGCGGGTTGCTGAGTTAGTTTTCAGCTGGGTGTACATGTGCTCGTACGACCAAATTTTCCACCGGTTAGTTTGCACGTTTTCCGCGGTGGGTTGTACTCCGTCGATTGCGATTGGCTGTAACTGCTTATTGAAGTATGAAAAGGATAGATAACTGATTGCTCCGGGAGTTGCCTGTACTACCTTTTGCACCGTTCCGTTAGCATCCTGTTCCTGAGCATTTACCGCCCCACCATGCGGTAAAACCGTCTGTTCAAACGTTTTCCGGATTCCGCTGCCTTGGGCCCGATTGATTATCACAATTTTTTCATCTGGGCCGCCCACCTGTTTCCAATTGGTGATCTTTCCCGTGAAAATTTTTTGCAGCTCGGTCATGGACAAATTCTTAATCCCCACGTCTTTATTGATTACTGGTGCAATGCCGACTACCGCCACTTGATGATCCTTTAATTGGCTAGCTCGAATTCCATCTTGTTGCCCAGCATATACATCAGAGTTTCCGATTTGTACCGCTCCTTGTTGAACTTGACCAAGTCCGGTACCCGACCCGCCTCCCTGCACAGTAATCTGTGCTTGCGGGTGATTTACCTGATAATCTGCCGCCGCTTTTTCTACCAAGGGTTGCAATGCGGTCGAACCGACAATGGTTACTTTTTGGGTGGCGTCTTTATTCTGGCAACCCGCAAGTAACCCAATTCCCAAAATTAATCCGCAACTAAGCAGCAACTTAAGCCATTTATTCATTAGCGAACCTCCCGTTTTTCCTGTTCCTTACTTACATACTTAGCTTATGAAAGCTAGGTAAAGGTTCCATATGGGTAATGTAAAGATTATGTAAAGATGTCGAAACTAACGCCAAGATTAGCTAAGTTATCCACATCCCCATGAGTAAAAACTTACTTTTGCATCGTCAAAGTCAACAAAAAAAGGCGTCGGAATTTTCCGACACCTTAATTGTGTGAATTATTATTTTAAACCCGGCGCTTAAACCGAACTACGACGGTGGTTCCACTATCGTCATCGTCCGATTCAATCCGGACGCTACCGCCCATATCCACGACGGCTTCCTTAACAATGGCTAACCCCAGGCCGGTCCCGCCCTTCACCGCATTGTTAACCCGGTAAAAGCGCTCGAAAACTCGTTCAGACTGATCTAACGGAATTCCGATTCCAGTATCACTAACTGACAATTCCCAACTATCGTGATGCGAAGCGTATTCGACCTTAATCTTTCCACCATGGCGATTGTAACTAATCGCGTTAGTAATCAAATTCTTAGTGATTTGGAAAAGGTCGTTTTCTACCACAGTTTCCATGGTCGTTTCCGGAATTTTATTTTCCACCGTCAACTGCATTTCTTGTAAATTGTTTTGTAACATGTGAAATTGCTGTTCCACGTAAGCGTACAAGTTAACTTTCTTCCAATTCTTTGGTTCATTTTTGACCTGGGACATGGTCAAAATATCGTCCGCCAGGCGCACTAATTTATCACTTTCCGACTTAATAATATTTAAAAAGTTATCCAGCGTTTCGGGATCGTCTTTGGCGCCCTCCAACAACGTTTCCGCAAATCCAGCAATTGAAGTGATTGGGGTCCGCAACTCATGAGAGGCGTTGTTAACAAAATCCTGTTCAATTCGTTTCGACCGTACGCTTTCAGTTACGTCGTAAAGCAACACGATAATTTCAAACTTGTGGTGCACTTTGGGACTGTAAACTACGTTGGTTTCAAAAATATGAGATTGCCCGCCGTCTTCCAGTTCGAGTGTTTTAGTGACACTTTGGCGACTTTGGAAAACTTGGTCAACTAAGTTCCTGAGCTCCTGATTTCGCACGTCTAACGTGTAAGGGTGCGGAATATCGAGCGCCGTGATTCCTAACCGGTTAATGGCGTAAGTATTCGCCACCTGTAACTCCCGGTGTCGATTAATTACTAATACTCCCACCGGTAAGTTATCCATAATCGCTTTTAATTCATTTTGTTGGTTGGTCAACTCGTGAATTTGGTGACGCTCGTGTTTACTAATTTCATTAACGGCCTTAGATAATTTATAAAAGGGGTCGTCTGGATCCAGGTAAATTTTAGGAACCTTATTCCCTTTAATGGTCTCTTCCAGGTTAATTCGGAACTGGTGTTGCCGCTCAATGATGTTCTTTTGGTTACTCCAAAAAACAATCACTTCAATCACGGTAATCAATAAAATTACCGCAATCATTAAGGTCATGTCGACCCGGGTGACCCGCGGGTTTTCCTTAACAATTAATTTATAAACCAGAAAGGCCATAAACGCGTTCCCAATCAAACTTGCTAGCCCAAACTGGATGGTTTTTCTAATGCCCTTCTTTTGTGAAGAACTCATAACCGAACCCCCTAATAGTTTTAATCAACCGTGGATGTTTTGGATCGTCTTCCAGCTTGTCGCGTAAATGGCTGATGTGCATATCCACAATGCGCGTCTGCCCGCCATACTCGTATCCCCAAACCTGTTCGAGGATTTGATCCCGTGATAAAACTTGGTTACTATTTTGAAACAAAAACTTTAGCAGCCGAAATTCATTTGGTGTTAAAGCCACCGGTTGCCCATTTTTTTGTACCGTTAGCCGCTTAAAGTCAATCGCAACCCCCGTAACAGGTAATTCAGGGACAATCTTCTTTAAGTCGACCACTCGGTTAGTCCGCCGCAAAATGGCCTTAATCCGTGAAATTAATTCTTGTGGGCTAAACGGTTTGGTTAAGTAATCGTCCGCCCCTAATTCTAGTCCTAAAATCTTATCCACTTCGCTAGATTTAGCCGTCAACATAATAATCGGAATTTGCTCGTTGAACTTACGGATTTGTTTCGTAGCTTCCACCCCGTCAAGCTGGGGCAGCATCAAGTCCATAATCACAAAATCGACTCTCCCGCGTTGCACTTCTTTAACGGCGTCCACCCCGTTGTCTACGCTAATCACTTGGTAATTAGCTTGTTTTAAATTGTACGTTAAGAGTGTAACGATTGCCGGTTCATCATCGACCACTAAAATTGTCATTGCCATGAAAAAATCTCCTATTTAGGATTACGTTTCTGCAACTTCCATTGTAAATAAGCGTTAATAAAGTCATCTAGATCGCCATCCATCACACCTTGCACATTCGCAGTTTCTAGATTAGTCCGGTGATCCTTGACCATTGAATACGGATGAAAAACGTAAGAGCGAATTTGGGATCCCCAGCCGATTTCTAGCTGGGTTCCCTCTAACTTAGCCTTTTCTTCAGCCTTTTTCTGCTCTTCTAACTCGAACAACTTAGCCTTTAACATATTCATCGCGGTAACCCGGTTTTGCAATTGGGACCGTTCTGCTTGGCTAGCAACCACGATTCCGGTTGGCAAATGGGTAATCCGAACGGCCGAGGAAGTTTTGTTAATATGCTGCCCGCCGGCCCCGCTAGAGCGGTAAACGTCCACCCGCAAATCGTCTGGGTTAATGTTAACTTCTACCGAGTCGTCTAATTCTGGCATTACGTCTACCGAAGCAAACGAGGTGTGCCGCCGGCCGGCTGAATCGAAAGGCGATAACCGCACGAGGCGGTGAACCCCTTTTTCCGAACGTAGGTAGCCGTAGGCGTTATGGCCCATCACCCGTATTGTAACACTACTAATTCCGGCAACTTCGCCGGCTTGGTAATCTTCAATTTGGACTTTGAATTGGTGCTGCTCTGCCCAGCGGGTATACATCCGCAATAACATCGAGCCCCAGTCTTGGGATTCGGTTCCGCCAGCCCCCGGGTGAATTTCCAAAATGGCGTTATTGGCATCGTACTTGCCGTTCAGCAACAGTCCTAACCGGTAGTCACGCAGCAGTTTGGCCGTTTGGGAAAGTTCGTCTTCAAACTCCGCCTGCACGTCGGGGTCTGCTTCCATTTCTAAGAGTTCTAGGGTGACCTCTAAGTTTTCCACATGGTCAGTTAAATTTTTAAAATTGTCATATTTAGCTTTTAATACGTTAGTTTCGTTAATTATTTTTTGGGCTTTTTCCTGATCATTCCAGAAATCAGGTTCCGCCATCTTAGCCTCGTTAACACTGATGCTTTCATTCAACGCATCTAAGTCAAAGAGACCTCCCGAAGTCAGCGACCTCTTTTTGCATATCTTCAATTTGATGTTTTGCGTCCGTTAGCTCCATTTCATCTACTCCTTTTTTCTTTTAACTAAAAAAACTGGGTCAGCTTTGCCGCCTCCCCAGTTTATATTATAAAGCTACTAACGTTCAAGGTTTTGTCGAATTTCCGACTTCATGAAGAGTCGGGTAGTTTCGTACTCAATGTCCGTAACCATTTCGTTGAACATCCGGTAGCCTTCTTGTTGGTATTCAACTAGTGGGTTTAATTGACCATAACCCCGTAGTCCAACTGATTGACGTAATTGATCCATCGCGTCAATGTGGTCGGTCCAGTGTTGGTCAACCACTCGTAAGATAACTACTTTTTCAAATTCGAGAATTTGTTCAGGCGCGTACAACGCATCTTCCTTTTGCTTGTACATTTGGTCTGCTAGCTGCTTCAAGTAATCCTTGATTTCGTTAGCCGACTTGCCTTCTAAGTCCTCAATGTTAATATCATTTTCGTTTACCAAGGTGGTTCGGGCAAATTCCACAATCGTATCTAGATCGTAACTCTTCTTCGTCTTGGCTGTATGCGCGTCTACCACCCGGTCAATCGTCCGGTAAACCATCGGCATTAGCACATCTTTTAGACTGTGTTCTTCCATAATTACTTGTTGCCGTTCCGCGTAGATAACTTCCCGTTGCGCCCGCATTACGTCATCGTATTGTAAGACGTTCTTCCGCGCGTCGTAGTTGTTACCTTCAACCCGTTTTTGGGCAGATTCCACTTGGCGGCTAATCAAACGGCTTTGGATTACCGCGTCTTCATCCGCAACCTTCATCCGGGAAAGCAAGTCCTTAATTCGTTCGGAACCAAAGCGAATCATCAAGTCGTCTTCTAGTGAAAGGTAGAATTGCGACATCCCGACGTCACCTTGCCGTCCAGAGCGTCCCCGCAACTGGTTATCAATCCGCCGAGATTCGTGACGTTCGGTACCGATTACGGCTAACCCGCCTAGTTCGACTACGCCAGGTCCCAATTTAATATCGGTTCCCCGTCCAGCCATGTTAGTCGCGATGGTTACGGCACCCTTTTGGCCCGCGTTAGCAACAATTTCAGCTTCGCGAGCGTGGTTTTTCGCGTTCAAAACTACGTGCGGAATCCGTTCACGGTCTAATAACCGGGATAGGTACTCAGAAGTTTCAACCGCCACGGTACCAACCAGCACCGGTTGCCCCTTAGTATGCAACTTTTTAATTTCCTTAACTACCGCTTTAAACTTACTTTCCAAAGTTGGGTATAGTAAATCAGGGCGGTCGTCCCGGACTACTGGCCGGTTAGTTGGTACACTAACCACTTCCATGTTATAAATTTCGCGGAATTCTTCCGCTTCCGTTTGCGCCGTCCCGGTCATCCCGGATAATTTCTTATACATCCGGAACAAGTTTTGGTAGGTAATGTTAGCCATGGTCTTGGAACCATCTTGAATTTCAACGTGTTCCTTAGCTTCAATTGCTTGGTGAAGGCCGTCAGAAAAACGCCGGCCTTCCATGACCCGTCCGGTAAACGAATCAACAATTAGTACTTCACCATCATCAGAAACTACGTAGTCCTTATCCTTAGTCATGATGTAGTTGGCCCGGAGTGCTTGGTCAATATGGTGATTCAAGGCACTGTTTTCTACATCGTATAAATTATCCGTGTTGAAATACTTTTCACCACGCCGAATTCCGTTTTCAGTCAACGAAATTGACTTAGATTCCCAATCAATCGTGTAATCGCCATCGGTAAGGGTCTTCACAAAGCGGTCCGCACGTTGGTATAAGGTAACCGAGGGTTCAGTTTGTCCAGAAATAATCAACGGAGTCCGGGCTTCATCAATTAATACCGAGTCGACCTCATCAATTAACGCGAAGTTCAATGGTCGTTGTACCATATCTTCCTTGTACACAACCATGTTATCCCGCAAATAATCGAACCCGATTTCACTATTGGTGGAGTAGGTAATGTCACAATTGTAGGCTTCCCGTTTTTCGTCAGGCGACATTTCTGCCGTGTTAACCCCAACCGTCAAACCAAGCCACTTGTATAACTCACCCATTTCAGTAGAGTCCCGTTCCGCTAAGTATTCGTTAACGGTAACTACGTGAACCCCTTCGCCGCCTAGGGCGTTAAGGTACACTGGTAGCGTAGCGGTCAAAGTCTTTCCTTCACCAGTCTTCATTTCGGCAATATTTCCGCCATGAAGAACCATTCCACCAATTAATTGCACCCGAAAAGGGAATAGTCCTAACACGCGCTTAGCACCTTCCCGGGCAACCGCGAAGGCTTCAATTAAAATATCATCGAGGGTTTCCCCATTCTTTAAACGTTCCTTAAATTCTGGCGTTTTTGCCTTTAATTCTTCGTCACTTAATTGTGCCATCTCATCCTTAAGGGCATCAATTTTGTCGGCTTTTTTTCCTAGCCGTTTAATTTCACGGGCATCACTTTCAACCCATTTTTTTAAAATGTTTGCCATGTATAATTCCTTCCGTACTCTTCTAAATCGTGTCCACGATAAACTTGTCTAAGTTTATCATTTTTTTCTATATTATCAAAGTTCATCAAAAAAAGCTTAACAAACCTTGTGTGGTTTATTAAGCAATCCTTATTTTTTACATTTACAATTATTCGTTAGCGGATTCAATTAAACCATAGCGACCGTCGTGACGCCGATAAACAATATCAACCGATCCCGTATCAGCGTCTTCGTAAATAAAGAAGTTATGGCCTAACATGTCCATCTGCAAGATTGCTTCTTCAGCTCCCATCGGCTTCAAGGATACTTGCTTAGTCCGCACAATATCAAATTCACTGGCTTCTTCTTCGTCTTCACGGGCGTCTTCTTGTGGGATTTCAACTCCCTTATAACCCGTTTCCCGTGATTTACGATTAATTTTAGTTTTGTATTTACGAATTTGTCGTTCTAATTTGTCCGTTACTAAATCCACGCTTGCGTACAAATCAGGCGATGTCTCTTCTGCTCGTAATACCAAGTATGGTAATGGTATGGTAACTTCTACTTTAGCTGTCCGATCTTGGTATACCTTCAAATTTACGTGTGCCTTTGGGTTAGCACCTTGATCAAAGTACTTTTCGATTTTACCAATTCTTTTTTCAACGTAATCTCGAATTGATTCTGTTACTTCAATATTTTCACCACGTACATTAAAATCAAGCATAAGACTCTCTCCTTTCAACTGTGAACAAAGTGCGTCCACGTGCAGAAATATAAGTTTTACTTCATGTATTTCTGTACACTTATATTATAAATGAAAACGCTATAATAAACAATTAATACACTCAAAAACTATCGGCAAAGCGTAATTGAACGAACTTGACGCGCACCATGCTTGCTAAGCTCCCGTCCGGCTTGGCGAACGGTTACCCCAGTGGTGTAAATATCATCAATAATTACCCATTTTGCTCCGGCGACTTTATTAGGTTCAACAACCCGGAAAGGATTTTCACGTCGCAGCCGTTCCCGACGGCTGCGTTGAAACTGATGGCGAGCTTGTTTAGAGCGTTGGCTAATTAAAATGGGCTCAAATTCCAAACCTTCTATTAACCCCGCCACCTGATTAAATCCTCGTACCTTTATTGTACCTTGATCGACCGGAATTGGTACTAAATGTTCATCTTCTTTAACTAAACTTTGAATAAAATTGATAAAATCGTTGCAAAAAGCTTTACGCAACCAGTAGTCTCCTTGAAATTTATAGCGCTGAAAAAATTCCTTCATGAACGCGTTGTATTGGAAAAGTGCTTGATTGTTAAATTGGTCATTCCATTTTTGGCAGTCTGGGCATTGTAACTGGTTAGCTAGTCGTCCGCAGCTTACACAAACTTTACGCTCCTGCAAATTAACTAGCTGGTTTCGACAATGGTGACAAAGCAGCTGCGGTTGTGCCCACTGAAAGCTAAGGATAAAGGATAGGTCAACTCGTCTATTCAGCATTCGATTGCATAATAAACAGCGGTTCATTGCTTAAAGGCCTGCTGGTTCATAAATTTAATCTGGCGTTGGGCCCTTTTAATCCGGCGAGTTAACATTTGGCCAATAAATAAAACGGTTCCGGTTGGTCGTTTAGGACTGCGCCCGACCCTTCCAGCAATTTGTACGAGGGCAGCCATGGAAAAGATTTCATCATCCGCACCTAAAACTGCTACGTCAATTCCCGGAAAGGTAACCCCGCGTTCCAGAATGGTGGTCGTAATTAAACCGGTAAGCTGACCTTCCCGCATTGCTGAAACCTTCTCAATCCGGTCCGGGTCTTCCGCGTACACCGTTGCTAAGCCAAGCTCCGGAAATTGTTTTTGAATGGCCTGCAAAACCGAAGACAACTGATCAATTCGCGGAACAAAGACTAAAAACTGCCGCTGGGCCTTTACTTGAGCCATTAGAAATTGGCGTAGTCGTTCCGGAAGCCGCTGGCGGTGAATTAATTTTTGCCAATTGCACCCACTGACCATTTTAATTTCTGGTAGCGGGTGCCCGTGAAATCGGCGGGTTAAATAGCTAGTAGGCAGCCGGTGCGCCCGACTCTCCTTTAACAATTGACCGTCTGGCGTGGCCGTCAAGTAAATGGTCGTGCCGCACTCCTTACGCGCTTGGTGCGCCGCGTAGTGTAATGCCGAATTCATTGCAAAGGGAAACGAATCCACTTCGTCAATGATTAAAACGTCAAAGGCGTGGTAAAATCGAAGTAGCTGGTGCGTAGTGCATAAAACTAACTGTGTATACGTATAGGGAGTGGAAGTGCGCCCGTGTAATAATGCGATCGCAATTTCCGGAAACGCCGCTTGAATCCGGGGGTGCAGTTCTAAAACTACATCGATTCGTGGGGAGGCAATTGCAACCCGGAGCGCCTTTTTTAACGCAAAGTTAATTCCCGGAAAAAGCATTTCGGTTTTTCCCGCCCCCGTAACGGCCCACAATAGCCGGTCCGTTTGCTGTTTAATTGACGAAATAATTTCGTTGGCGCAACGCTGTTGGTCCGGGGTTAGTTGCCCTTGCCATTTTAAATATGAACGGCCCACAGGAAAGTGATTCGGTTCAGGCAAGTTTCCTAACTTAACCAATGTGGACATTCGACCGAGATTTATACAGCTTCGACAATAATACTGCTGGTTGGGTAAGCTGCCCTCCTTTAATTTGGTAGTCGCTCCGCAGCGCTGACATTGGATCCGCCGTTTTTTTACGATAACGGCTGGAAAATAATTAACCGTTGGATCAGTAGCTTCCGCCTGATTAACCGGTACTAGCCGGCCGTAATATTTTTCTTTAACCTTTGCTTCCATACTATAAGATACTTAAAAAGGAGACCTTTTCTTGAAATTAATTTTATCCGTCAAAGAACCGGTTACCACTGAACAAGACATTAAGAAATCCCGTTTCATTAGCCGGATTATTCCGGTACAAACCGAAGAAGAAGCCCAAACTAAACTGCAAAATATCCGTGAAATCGAAGCTAAAGCTACCCATAATTGTTTTGCTTACGTGCTTGGTGACCACCAAGATATTCAACGCGCTTCGGACGATGGCGAACCTTCTGGCACGGCGGGCGCGCCCATCCTTGAAGTTTTAAAACGCGAAAATCTCACGAACGTTTTAGTAGTGGTCACCCGGTACTTCGGCGGCATCAAATTAGGCGCCGGCGGGTTGATCCGGGCTTACGGATCGAGTACTTCCCTTGCCGTGCAATCTGCTGCCCTAATGGAATCGGTAGACCAAGAATTGCTATCAATCACCATTGATTACCAAAATAACGATCAGTTAACCTACTACCTCGAACAACATCAAATTACTCAGGTGAATCACGAGTATACCACCCAGGTAATCACCACCGTCGCCGTTGACCAAGACCAAGTGGCCGATTTAAAGGCAGAACTAACCGGACTTTTTAGTGGCAACGTTAGCTTCAAAGACGGCGGACAACAACGCGTTCGAGTCCCGTACCAACCTCAGTAATTATTTAACAAAAAAGCATCGCGCCTTACATAGTATCTCCAAGATCTAACTTTTAGGGATTACTACATCAGTCGTGATGCTTTTTTTGTTGGTGCCGTTCACTACGCGAACGCACCCGATCTTTTAAAGTATCTTCTTCTTTAAATTCATTGCTAGCAGTTTTAGAAGTAGTGGTCCGAACTAATCGTTTAATCCAGCTTAGCATCGGGGTCCGATTTTCCCCTACTAGCCCGATTGCTTCCACAAACAACTCAATTCCCACTAAAATTCCGATCGTCAACAATACCGAGCCCCACAATGTAGAAAGCGGGTAGAGCAACGCGATAAAGGAAAAAATCATTGAAATACCATAAATTACCAACACGGTTTGTCGATGCGTCAATCCCATTTGCATTAAACGGTGGTGCAAATGGCGTTTATCGGCGTGCGCAATTGATTGTTTATTTAGCAGTCGTCTCAAAATGGCGTAAATTGTGTCGGTTAACGGCACTCCTAAAATCATTACCGGGATCAAGACGGAAATGAAGGTGGCGTTTTTCAATCCTGAAAGCGAAAAGACCGCAATCATAAATCCAATAAATAACGCCCCGGTATCTCCCAAATAAATGCGGGCCGGGAAGAAATTATATGGCAAAAAGCCCACTTCTGCAGCCACTAACGTAAAAATCATAATTACAATGTAAATATTAGTGGATGGTAAAAAGAACAATCCGGTAAACCCGGTCGTAAATAGCGCAATGATGGTGACCCCGGTAGCCAACCCGTCTAGACCGTCCAATAGGTTAATCGCGTTAGTAATCGCGGCAATCCATAGCAAGGTAATTGGAAGCGACAACCATCCTAAATGGACAATCCCGATAAATGGTAAGGTTAAGGTCGTCATTTGCACTTCCGCAAACCAATACACCGCTAAAGCCGCAAGTAAGATTCCAATCATTTTCTGCGAAGGTTTTAATTCAAAAATATCATCAATAATTCCGGTTAACATAATTATACATTCGCCGAAGAAGATTCCGTAAAATTGCGGGTTAGGAATTTGATTTCTTAATAAGAAAAAAAGTGAGAAATTAAATGCCAAGAAGATTGCTAACCCGCCCATCGTCGGCATCGGCACCTTATTAACCCGCCGAGCGTTCGGCTTATCAACCGCTCCAATTTTAAAAGCAATTCTTCGGACAAATGGTGTTAAAATCGCCGAAATGATCATGGTTGCAAATAAACTGACAACTATTTCAAATCGCATAATTTGTCCTCTTTTATGTTCATAATAAGCTCATTATACCGAAATTTGCATGCCTTATACAGTAACTTCATCGAAAACTCATATAATTTAACGATAATTTTCATTTTAAAACGACAACGTTTCTATAGAAAAATAACATCTATTCACTTCAACGAAGCTTTTCCCGGAGTCTTTGCACAAAAAACGGGTTAAGGAAGCTCACTTCCTTAACCCGTTTACTTTTATTTCAAATGATAATTATACGTGGAAACAATAATGTTTTCGCGTGAATTTAATGCCGCCCGTAATCGTAAACCAGTTTGGTTATGCAAAATGTTTTGCCATGGTTTGCGGGGAACGAATTGCGGAACCAATACCGTCGTAGTGTAATTCCGTTCTGCCGCCCGTTTAGCAATTACGTCACAGAACCGAAGCGTCGGATTGGTAATCGAACGGTATGACGAGTGAATGTCAATAAACCGTACGTCCGGATATTCCGCTTTAAATTCCATCGCCGTCTTATGCTCTTTTTCTGGGTTAGCATCAAACGAAACGTGCATGGCGATTACGTAGTCCCCGATTGACCGAGCGTAGTTAATCGCACCAGAAGTTACTTGGGTAACGTTGCTAACCAACACAATTACAGTTGAACCGTCATAGTCGTGCAAGTTAACCTTGCCCTTTTCCACAACCCGCAGTTGGTCAGCGACTTCGTCATAGTGCTTACGAATCTTGTAGAACATCCGCAATAACAGTGGCATAACCACAAAGTATGGCCAAACGTTGCTAAAGTGTAGGAATAGCAAGCAGACTACTAAGACTGCCGATAGTAACGCTCCTAGTAAGTTAGCAGAAGCATTTATCCACCAATGAGCGCCGCCTTCTCGTTTCCAATGCACGATCATTCCGGATTGTGACAACGTGAACGGTACGAAAACCCCAATAGCATAAAGCGGGATTAAGAGACCGGTTTGTCCACCGAAAATCAAAATCAGCACGATTGCGCCCGCGGCTAACGAAATAATTCCGTTAGAGTAGCCGAGTCGGTCGCCCCGATCCATGTAAGCATGGGGCATGAACTTATCCTTGGCCAAGTTGTAGGCCAACATTGGAAAGGCCGAGAACCCGGTGTTTGCGGCTACCGCCAAAATCAACGCGGTTGACAATTGTAGGATATAGTAGAAAATCCCGTGGCCGAAGACCGTAACCCCGATTTGGGAAAGCACGGTCTGCGAACTCATCGGCGTAATTCCGCTGTAGTAAGCTAAGAACGTGATTCCCGCGAAGAACGAAGCCAAAATCAACGACATGATTGCCAAAGTAGCTGCCGCATTTTTCCGCCGCGGTTTCTTGAAATTAGGCACCGCGTTGCTAATCGCTTCTACCCCAGTTAGGGAAGAAGATCCAGAAGATAACGCCCGCATGAAGAGCACGAAGGTCATTCCCGGCACGGTCGAGCCAATTGCTGCCGCCGCATGATAAGTAACTTGTCCGGTAACGATGTTATATAACCCTACAATAATCATTATCGAGATTACCACTACGAACAGGTAAACCGGGATGGTAAGGAAACTTGCCGATTCCCGCAAACCTCGCAAGTTCAGGGCCATAATTCCGAGCACAATCAGCACCGCGATGGCCACGTGATACTTCTGTAACGCCGGAATCGCCGAGGTAATCGCTTCGGTTCCGGAAGTCACACTTACGGCCACCGTCAGCATGTAATCAACTAACAGCGACCCCCCGGCGACTAGCCCGGCCGAAGTCCCCCAGTTCTTGCTAGCAACTACGTAAGCACCGCCTCCCGAAGGATACGCCTTAATAATCTGACGATATGACACCGTAATTGCAAATAATAGCACTAACACGATTGCTGCGATCGGGATTGAATACCAAGTTGCCGCAGCTGATAAAACAATTAAAACCGAAAGAATTTCTTCGGTACCATATGCGATAGATGATAAAGCATCTGAAGATAGCAGAGCGAGCGCCTTAAATTTCGTTAACGCTTGGCCACTTTCGTCTAACGTCTTCAGTGGTTTACCAATTAAAATACGTTTCAAATACGAAAACATTTTTTACTCTCCGTTTTTAAAAATATGCAAGTGAAATTCTACTCCAAAACCAGTAAATTAGCTAGCATATTTTTGGATTCTCACTCATATACTGATAATAACAGAATTTAGGCAAATAAAACAAAATTCCTGATTAACTTTTAAAGAGATTTTGCGATAACCCTTTGCCCCGGCATTTGGACACAAAAAAAGACGCGCAATGCGCGTCTTTTCCTGGATTATTCAGTTGCCTTCAGTGATTAATTGCGGGGATGGTTTACCATTTTCGGTAAGCATCTCCATCAGTCACGAAAGTTTGTTTACATCATTCCGCCCATACCTGGGTTTGGAGCTGCTGGAGCTGCCGGCTTTTCTTCTGGTAAGTCAGCAACTACCGCTTCCGTTGTTAATAACAATGCGGATACACTAGCAGCGTTTTGAAGTGCTGAACGAGTAACCTTAGTTGGGTCAACGATACCAGCTTCAATCATATCAACCCATTCGTCAGTTGCAGCGTTGTAACCAACACCATCTTTTTGTGTCTTAAGTTTTGTAACGATGACAGAACCTTCTTCACCAGCGTTTTCAGCAATTTGGCGAACTGGTTCTTCAAGAGCACGACGAACGATGTTGATACCTGTTAATTCGTCGCCTTCTGCGTCAAGGTCTTCCAAGGAAGCAATCACGTTAACAAGTGCTGTACCACCACCAGGAACGAATCCTTCTTCAACAGCAGCACGAGTAGCGTTCAAAGCATCTTCGATACGGTACTTCTTTTCCTTCAATTCGGTTTCAGTAGCAGCACCAACCCGGATAACTGCAACCCCACCAGCTAACTTAGCAAGACGTTCTTGAAGTTTTTCCTTGTCAAAGTCAGAAGTTGTTTCACTGATTTGTTGCTTGATCATTGCAACCCGTTCAGCGATTTGTTCTTGGCTACCAGAACCTTCAACGATGGTTGTGTCGTCCTTAGTAACCGTAACCTTGTTTGCTTGACCTAATTGTTCGATTGTAACGTCCTTCAAGTTCAAGCCAAGATCGTCAGTGATAACTGTACCACCAGTTAAGATGGCAATATCTTCAAGTTGTTCCTTACGACGGTCACCAAAGCCAGGTGCCTTAACAGCAACCACGTTGAAAGTACCACGCATCTTGTTCAATACCAAGGTTGGCAATGCTTCACCCGTGATGTCATCAGCAATGATCAAAAGTGAACGGCTTTGTTCAACCACTGATTGAAGTAATGGCAAGATGTCTTGGATGTTAGCAATCTTCTTGTCAGTAATTAAGATGTATGGGTTGTCAAGGTTAGCTTCCATCTTGTCGTTGTCAGTAACCATGTATTGTGACATGTAACCACGATCGAATTGCATACCTTCAACAACGTCGAGGGTTGTGTCAACTCCACGAGATTCTTCAATAGTGATAACTCCGTCGTTACCAACTTTTTCCATTGCGTCCGCAATCAACTTACCAACTTCTGGGTTAGCAGAAGAAATTGAAGCGATTTGTGCGATGTCATCCTTTGTCTTTACTTCGTGTGACATGTTGTGCAATGCGGCAACTGCTTTTTCAGTAGCCTTTTCAATACCACGACGAATACCAACTGGGTTAGCACCAGCAGTAACGTTCTTCATACCTTCGTTAACAATTGCTTGGGTGAGTACTGTCGCAGTTGTAGTACCGTCACCAGCAATGTCGTTTGTCTTAGAAGCAACTTCGGATACTAACTTAGCACCCATGTTTTCAAAGTGGTCTTCTAATTCAATTGACTTAGCGATTGTTACACCATCGTTAGTGATTGTTGGTGAACCGTATGATTGTTCCAAAACAACGTTACGTCCCTTTGGTCCAATAGTCGACTTAACGGTATCTGCTAATTTGTCGACCCCTTTTAGCATCTTTGTGCGTGCATCTTCTGAAAACTTAATTTCTTTAGCCATGATCAACACTCCTTTAAATTAATTATTCAACGACTGCAACTAAGTCCTTTTCATGGACAACTAAATATTTTTGATCTTCGTATGTTACTTCTGTTCCTGCATATTTATCGTAAACTACTGTGTCGCCTACTTTAACGTTCATTGGTAACGTCTTTCCGTCATCTAAAACGCGACCGTTACCTACAGCGACAACTTTACCGGTTTGGGACTTTTCTTTAGCATTACTTGCCAGAACGATGCCTCCGACAGTTTGTTCTTCTTCGTCTTTAGCTTCTAAAATAACGCGATCTCCTAAAGGTTTTAACACGTGAATCCCTCCAAATTTCTGATAATTAAATGCATGATTTATTTAGCACTCGTTATACCTAAGTGCTAACTACACTGATAACTATATCATGTTTTTAATAGAATGCAAGTGTTTTTGACCAATATTAACCAATCAAATATAACAACCGTTCAAATATGCTATACTTACAGGAAATAAAGGAGTGTCATGATGAAAATTAGTAAAAGTTCTTTATTAACTTTAATCACTTATTTAGCAATTTTCTTGCTACCGAGCGTTATCAACCTTTTCGTTCGGTTGGGTGCATCATTTATCTGGGTGGAAACTATCGATTACTTAGTCGGAGCTGCTCTGCTGGTGGTTATTAACCTGAAAAATAGTGAAATCAATCAAATTGAAACTCGGCGAATCCCCTTCTTCCGAGCAATTGCGTGGGGGATTATTGGAACTGCGTTAGTAATCGTGCTCCAGTTTGTGGTTAGCTACGTCACTTTTATTCTGGGGCAAAACCCTGCTTCCGCGAACACGGCTACGTTAGTTACCCTAGCGAAAATCAACCCGTTTTTTGTGTTGGCAATCACCGTTGGGGCGCCCATTATGGAAGAATTAGTTTTTCGAAAAGTTTTGTTTGGCAATTTAAGCACGCTGTTCGGGATGCGCTCGAACTTAGGCTTGACGATCATGGCGATCATTTCCAGCTTAGCGTTCGCCTTTATGCATAACGACAGCCACATCTTTTTATACGCCGCAATTGGGCTGCTATTTTGCTGGCTGTACCATAAAACGGGGCGCATCCAAACTTCAATGATTGCGCACATTTTGATGAACGGCCTGGTGGTATTGCCGCTGGTGATGTAGGTAATTTAAGACGGTCTGACTGGATTGGGATTCGGTTGGGCTGTTTTTTGTTGTCTGTAGTTTTTTCTTTATATCAGTTATTTAATGTGTTCTACTGGATAAAATATAAGGTCGCTGTACTTATTTTATTGTGATTTCTAAGTTTATGGGGTATAATCATTCCGAAAATTGTTGATTATTTTGATATAATAAAAATTTTGCTTTTATTATAAATTTATAAAACAAATACAAAGGAAGTCATAAATTATGAGAAAAAAGCTTAACTTTAATTTTACAAACAAACTTATCTTTCTACTCTTCTTTTTTGAGAGCTGTTCAAAAATTAACGTTACTCTCGTATTCAATTTTAAATAATGTTTATTGTCTCTCGCAATAAAGACGCATTATTCAATTATTTAACATCCTTCTCTAACTACAAAAAGCTCCTATAAGTTAAAGTAATCATTAACTTATAGGAGTTTTCGTTTTTTGTTGAGCTAAGATTTTTAGCTCTACGCTTAACCTTATTGATTTAACATCCTTCTGAAACAATAAAAGCAACTTATTTTTATTGTGAGTAAATCGCCAATACCAAATCATTCTCAAATTCCATTTCGCATTATACCAAATTTAAACTCTATGAGCATTAATTATTAAACTCCCTTTTTTTCATTGCCAACCTTATTGATTTAACATCCTCTGAAACCTTTAATCGGCCTAATTAGGTTACCAATTTCTAACCTCTTTATTAATTTTAGAAGCATTCGTTTCAATTTGAATCTTAATTTTTGGTTGTTTTATTTTTTCCACTCTTTTTTCTTCATTAATTCTTCCACGACTTTCTCAAAATCAAGTTGCTTGTCTCTCCATTAATCAAGTTTCTCCAATTTATGTATAATTTACTGCCACAGCACCTGTTACCATCTTATATGCAGATATTACACAAGCTAAACTGGCAAATCATAGTGAAGGATATATATCAGTTGTTATGGATGAGACCAGTCATTTACTGATAACAACAGTTATTAGTGAACATGCCCGTTTAAACCAGTTGGCATTTACCACTGATGATTTAGCTGTCAAATTGCCAATTAATTCAAAACCCATCTCACATCCCGATCAAGGTTAACAATATCAACATTTGCTTCACCAAAATGCAATAAAAAACCTTGGAGTAACACCAAGTATGTCCCATAAGGGCAATTGTCATGATAATGCTCCAATAAAAAGCTTCTTAAATCTTATGCAAAAAGAATGCTTATACCGTACAACTATTGATAATTTAGACGATTCAAAGCGAATCGTTACCGAATATAACACCTAGTACAATAATTAAAAAATTTCTATAAGCAAAAATGGCTTAACTCCCGTCGAATTTCTGGAGTAGGCCATTGTATAAAATTAAAATATACTTTGTCTAACTTTTTTGTTGCACTTCATAATTTCGAACGGTTTTATTTTGCAAGCTATTTAATTCTTTTGCAACTGTCCCTATATCTTTTTCCAAGGAAATAGCTATTGCTTTAAGATACTTAAATGATAAATTATCCAAGTCCCTATTGATTACCCTTGTCATTGTTGACTGAGTAATATTATTATCTTTAGCAATCCTATAACCCGTTATGTTGTTAGAATCTAGGTACTCCTTTAATAAACTCACGATACACACCTACTTAAATAGAGAACACAATTGAAATTTACAGCAATATAACTATGTTAACCGCTTTTTCTCTTTTCATTTTTTATTCCTCCATGATAAAACGAGTACAAGAAAAAGGAGCTAAGCCCCTCAGTCCTATTTTTAAATTTGAATCCGAGCCAATCTAGAATGCTTATTACGGTTTGTATTATCGCTAGTAATATCATTTTAACCACTCACTCTTGTTTGTCTTTTTTATGTCTTCCATTCAACTTTATCCCCCCTGCTGAAACTAATTAGAGGAATTGTGTTTTTATGGCAATGGATCTTAACCTTATTGATTTAACATCCTTCTGAAACCGGCGCCAATAATGTCGTCGTTTGAACCGTGATCTTAACCTTATTGATTTAACATCCTTCTGAAACCATCGGTGTCATAGTTCAGATAATTTGTAAGATCTTAACCTTATTGATTTAACATCCTTCTGAAACAGGAATGTCGCCGATATATTTTTTAATGCCGATCTTAACCTTATTGATTTAACATCCTTCTGAAACTGCCTGACCGCAACATCTTAGGCCGTGATAGATCTTAACCTTATTGATTTAACATCCTTCTGAAACTCACGTTCTCAGTGTGTGGCATAACATTTAGATCTTAACCTTATTGATTTAACATCCTTCTGAAACTGTACAAAACACCAAGTAGAGCAGCAGCAAGATCTTAACCTTATTGATTTAACATCCTTCTGAAACCTAACGCCGAAAACAGTATGCAAGCCGGGCGATCTTAACCTTATTGATTTAACATCCTTCTGAAACTTTCCATATTGGCAGTATGGGATTTAACAAGATCTTAACCTTATTGATTTAACATCCTTCTGAAACCTCTTGTTTAGCCATTGAGTCAAATAGACCGATCTTAACCTTATTGATTTAACATCCTTCTGAAACTAACAAGGCGGCCTTCCAATTGCCACCAAAGATCTTAACCTTATTGATTTAACATCCTTCTGAAACCACTAGCATTTATATAGTTTGGAAATCTGAGATCTTAACCTTATTGATTTAACATCCTTCTGAAACTAGTGGTTGGCGATATACATGTGCTGAATGGATCTTAACCTTATTGATTTAACATCCTTCTGAAACCTCCGGAAACAGACACCCGCGCCGTTGCTTGATCTTAACCTTATTGATTTAACATCCTTCTGAAACAAGGGGTAATGTAGTCTGCAGGAACCAAGCGATCTTAACCTTATTGATTTAACATCCTTCTGAAACCGCCATCGATGTTCTCGTTTTTGCCATTTTGATCTTAACCTTATTGATTTAACATCCTTCTGAAACTAGTTTTAGTGCTAACTATTTGCGCGTCATGATCTTAACCTTATTGATTTAACATCCTTCTGAAACACAGTTTGCTACGTTGTGGAGCTGATAGAGGATCTTAACCTTATTGATTTAACATCCTTCTGAAACATCTCTCATAACTAATCCCCTAACGTTGTTGATCTTAACCTTATTGATTTAACATCCTTCTGAAACGCACGGAACATCTAGCATGGTGACAAGCAAGATCTTAACCTTATTGATTTAACATCCTTCTGAAACATTAGCAATGTTATATGTTGACAATACCGTGATCTTAACCTTATTGATTTAACATCCTTCTGAAACACCTAAATGCGTATTTTGGCGCTGCACAGGATCTTAACCTTATTGATTTAACATCCTTCTGAAACGAAGGAGGGCAAATAATGAGTATTAAATTAGATCTTAACCTTATTGATTTAACATCCTTCTGAAACAGTTATTTTCTAACTAAAATTTCATCAATTATTGATGCCAATCAACAAAGTCGTTGTCAATGTAGTAGAATTCGCTATTTCCATAGGCCTCCTGATTGCCTATTTCTGTGAATTCAATTAGTAAGAGTGCTTGATTCGTTTGACTTACTAGCTGGGTAAGTTCTTCAATTTGGGTCGCTGTCAAATAATGTGCAACATTAGTTAACACGACACACGAATTAATCGCGCACTCCTCGTGAATCTTCAAAATCGCTTCAATTATACCATACGGGTTACCCACGCTTAGCAGATCAAAGTGCACTCCACAATACTTCAATAACTTTTTCAAATCAAAATCATAATTGACGCTAATCGGTAAATCTAGCATAAATAATTGTTCAGCAACCGTATTAAATAGCTGGTTAACCTGATCGTGAATTTGGTTACGTTGCTCATCCACCAATCCTTCGGCAAAAACCCGTTCAATCTTAGTTAAATATTTTTGAATAACTAAATCTTGGGTTCCTACGTCACCAATCCAATCGAAAACTTTACTAATTTCAAGTTCTTTGTAGTTTTCATCAAAAGCTAAAATCAATTCGTTACGTTCCTGCATACCATTTACTAAATCGGTATAAACCGTAGAATTATTGGTTCCCAAAACCGTAATTGCGTGAGGTTTAATTTCCACCGGTTCATGAGTTCGATACGTTAGTTTCATAGGATCACCGTCCGATCAGAGGTATTGCGCACGTCTTTTACCCGTTCACCAACCAAAAAATGCATGTCGTTATACTGCTTCTCAGTTAACGTAAGGGCCTGAATTGTGCCATTTTCGGGTAAATAAGTTTTGATGCGGTTTTCCATAAACGTCGCCGATTTTTTATTCACGCATACGCGAACATAAACAGAATATTGAATCATCAAAAAGCCTTCGTTAATTAGCGCTTTTCTAAATTGTCGGTATTGTTTTCTTTGTACCGCCGTCTCAACTGGTAAATCAAACATTATCATTAATCGCATTATTCGGTACCTCATCGCTTAACTCCATTTCAATCGTAAAACTATTAGCTTTCCCCGCTAAATACTTCAAACAATTCCGTACGTGATCGGTAATCGCGTTACGTAAAATCGTCTTCTTGCCGTTATACTTAAGTTCCAAACTCAAGAGTTCCACCAGCCCGTACTTAATGTCAGGCGTAAGTTGATTAAATTTTTGATTTGCCACCCAGCAATCCACAACCGGCCGAAAGGGTTCCATCAAGTCTGAAGCCAAGTTAAACTGGTTTTCCTCGCTATCATGATGAATCCCTAAATATGTAACGTAGCCATTCGCCACGATTTCTTGGTTTACGGCCGACAACAAAATTGAGTAACCATAGTTCAACGCCGCGTTAATTACCGAACCATCTCTCCTTGTAAAACCGCTTTCAAACAATAACGGAAAATATTTGTGCGATACCACCGCTTCCCGATTGGTTAAATCATTCAATTCCAATTTTTCCAATTCCAATACAAGTTCATCAGTCGAATGATCTAGTAAATTCAAAACGTTAATTTGATTGATGATTTTATTAGCCACTAATTTCGTCCACAATATTTGTTGTAACTGTAAGTCCCAATTAACTTGCTCTCGCAGCAGCTGGGCGGTCCGGTTAGCGGGATAATAGCCGTAAATTTCGCTAATCGGTTCACGCGCTTCATCGGTAAATACAATTTTGACGTTTTTCTTTGATAGCTCACTAATTAACGCCGTCGTAATTACCGCTTGCGTCGTCGAAATTAGCAACAAACTAATGTCATCAACCGGAATTTGATTAATTCCGTCATTGGTCTGCACAATCATCGCATGTGCCGAATACGATAATTTAGCGTGCTGGGTGATGATTACTGATCTCCATCCCATATTTTTAAAACCTCCTTGATTTTACCAGTGTACTGGTTTATATTAATGGTGTTGGGTAGCTCCCAACTTTTAACCTTATTGATTTAACATCCTGATTTGAAATCAAACAATGCACTTTGTGCGGAGTTTATCCATTTGTCCCAGCTATCTGGGCATTACATAATGAAAGAGGAACCGACCCTTAATGGGACGGCTCCTCTTTTTTGATGCTCTCATTAAAGATCGCTTAATTTAATTTTATGTTCGAATAATCCTGATGGCGATTGGTGGATTAAGAACGCATTTTCTGATAATTCAATACCATTTTTGGATTGCATCTGGCCAAATGGTGTCGCAAATCCAATTGGTTTCAAATTTCCAAAGGATGCATTAGCATGTAATCCCTTCAAAATCTCTAAAATCATTTCACGCTTACCGTGGGCAACTACTTTTCGTCCCTCATACTTAGTTTCGGCTGGCAAATCAATAAATTGATTCCGATTATCATTTAATTTCTCCCGGAAACCGTTAATATCGTATAAATCAAAAGATTGGTTAACAATTGATAAGATTTCATCGTATACCGCGATTAAATTACTGTCCTTTTGCGTTTCATCAAATTTTCGGTCATCCGCAATTACTTGTAGAGCTTTTTCTGACAAAACTAGTTGCTTAGCATTATATTTGTACGTCGAACTGCCCAGCATCATTTTAACGGGGCCATCTTGAACTAATTGCCGGTAGTGCACTTTATCTAGAACAATCTCGAATTCTGTTTTCTTGATTCCCTTTTTAGTGCTCTTTGTAAATTGTGGCGCGATAACTTCATGAAGCGCCTGTAAATACTGCTGTGAATCTTGTTGCTTTAACTTCTCTAATTTGGCAGCCGCCCGAGTTGGAATTCCGACCACCTTGAAATATTTGCCCTTCTTTTTATCTTCTAAGGCAACGATTGCAAGATAGGCGTCCGTATTTCCACTATAACCACCATATAAATCCGTAGGCCGGTCTTCTTTAATCGGAATTAGTTTTCCACGATAATTCTTTGGGTAAACAGTTTGGTTAAATAATTCTGCTCTTCGAGTGGTGGTTTCCCGAGAAACAAGCATAAATTTATAGTTGTAAACCTTCTTAATCTGTTTGATGGTCTCATTCGGCGCCACGTTTGACCACAAGATTTCACCAGTTTCGGGAGCAACCACTTTCTTTTCTCGCTCAATTTTTCCTAAAAAGTTAAAACGTTTATGTCCTATGTCTTCCTTGTTACCAAACTTTTTAAAATTATCATAAACAAAGTATGGCTGTAATTTTGGATAACATTTATACAAATAGTTTCCAATAAAGATGGTTAAATAAGCGTCAAAGGTATGGTGGTAGTCGTTAACTTCCCGCACTTTAACCAAATCAAACATTTTCCGCATTTGAGAATTCATTTTCGCTGGAACTTCGATAATTTCGGTGTCCTTATCGTAAATCCCGTTTAAAATGTTAGCCGTCAGTTTGATGACTTGACTGGTCTCCACGAGTTGCCGGTTAATAAATCCCTTTTGGGCGTATTTACTAATATTATCCGGATCGGTAATTAAGTTATTATATTTTCGTTTGGAAATCATTCCGTTATCCAGCAAGTACCGCCAAAATGAGCCCATTTTTTTGCCAAACATTTTAGCTGGTACGTTATCACTTTTTCCGTTGTTAACCGCCCGAATCGTCAATACCCGGTTGTCCAAACTATCATCCTTAATAAAGGATTGTGGCAAAATGTGATCAACGTCGTAATCGTTCAACTTGTCTAGACTAATAGTGTCGCCAGTATAAACATCCCGGCCTAATTGGGTAAAGTACAGGTAGTACTTATCCGATAAAACGTGCTTATTTTCCTTAAATTCAGCCAGTTCGGCAGTTAACCCCGCGTCTACAACTTCTTCGGCGCTCTCATAAAGTTTTTCCAAGGTACGCAAACGGCTTTGCGTCCGTTGAGGGTTCGCCGCGGCTTCACGGGTAAACTCAATCGCAATTTTTTCAGGTGGGTTACCCACTGCTTTTTCAATATCTTGGACAACCTTCACCACTTGACGGATTGCCTTCTTATTTTGTGGTGAAGTGTACGCATCCCCCAAAATACTTTCAATATTCTCCCAAACATTATCCGGGTCGTTGCCCTCAAATTGCTTTTCGTTGGCCTGTTGAATCAGTGCCGCAAATTCTGGGCGAGTTTGAATTTGCATGAAGTTTTCGGTCGAACGCCACATTTCGTCTAAAATTGAGTATCCTTCCGCGTTCTTTAGCCCAGTTAAGAGCTTCTTGGAAAGCCGGCCCCATCCTTTGTAACGTTTAGCCACCATTTGTTGAATCTGCTTTTCAGATAGCCAACCCAGGGCTTGTAATTTTGCCTTGAAGATTCCCCGATCTTCAAAAATTGTCGACCATTCCACGATTTGTTCTAAATCCTCTTGGAATTGCGGATCATTTACCCGCTCCCCAAACATATTTTTGAAATCAATATAAGTTGATAGACTTGATAAAAATTTCTTTGGATCGGCTAATCCGCCCACGGTAGGCGCGGTTGCAGCTTTCTTCTTGGTAACGTAGTAATTTTGGAGCGCTTTAATGGAAACCGTTTTTTGTTGCTTAAACAAGTCATTATAAACGTCTTGCTTATCCTTAAGTGACAAATGCCGCCCATTAATTTTCAAATTGTTCAGTTCATTAAGCACCACAAATTTTTGATAAATCATGCTTTCCGCAGGTAAAACATCTTCGCCAAAAAGATACGTATCTTTGGTAGTCATCCGCCGAATAAATCGGTTTGCGGATTCCATCCGGTCAACTTTTTCATCAAAATTCCATGGTGTAATTGGACCGGCAGCCTTCCGTTTCATCCACGCAAACACGTTTTCTTTATTTTGTGCTTGTTCTTCCGGCGTTACCAACGGGCCCACGTAATACGGGATCTTAAAGGCAATCAATTCGTCTAGTTTGTAAGGAGCATCTTTACGGCGCTTAACGTTTGGATTCGGCTCCGCCAAAAATGGATAGTATTTAGATTGCTTTTCAATAATTTGGTCGAGCTCCTGTTGATGCAGTTGATGAGGGATTGCCCCATTTTGCCCAGTCCGTTGCTTAGGCATGAACTGGTCTAGCTGAATTAAACGTTTAATTTCTTTTGCATCCGGCGAATCATCTAAGTTCTTTTCCACAGCCTTATAGAAATCATCTTGGTTCTGGGTCTTATCGTCCGTTTTACCGACGTAGGCCGTGTACGTTTCCTTCAGTGCTTTTGCTTTCTTAGCATCCGGATGATTCTCAATCACCTTTTTCAATAATTCTAAATGGTGATGGTGGTTTTCATATTTTTCAACCATCGCCGCAGACAACGAATTACCATCCTTCGTAATTTCATTTAGTGAAAACCAGTTATGTAGTCTTTGCAAAAGATCAATAATTTCCAAACGATTTTCATCTAAATCACCCGTGAATTCTTCTAATTTATCATCCGCCCCCTCGTCGTTTAACTTCAAGGACCAGTCCGCGTCCGTTTCAACTTGGAGGAGCACGTCAAGCTTGAACTTATAGTTCAAAATCGCGTTAACAAACTGCGTAACGATCTTCTTGTTTTCGCTCTGTAACGCCTTGTTGCTTGCGGGAAGCAGCATCATCTTCACTAGTTGCTTTTTCTTATCCATTTTATAGATGGTTGTGCTGCTAAGAACATCCTTAACATCCACCACTTGTGCTAAATCAAAGGCCAGCTCATTATCAGGAACAATTTCCGCGTAAAGTTGGTTTAACTGGTCAAACAAAGTATCCAGTTCGATGTTTTCTACTTTAAACGACCGCATCGGCGTTCCGTTTAAGAAGTTTCCACGGTATTTAATAATGTGATGGACCGCTAAATAAATTTCCCGAATATCAAACTTCCGATCTTCTTCCATCAATGCTTTTCGCAAATGGTAAATCGTGGGATATTCCTCATAGAATTGATAATCTTTCCGTTCTGGGAATAAAAGTGAGCCTTGAAAAGACTTCTTTGGATCCAAATTTGACCGGTTCGATTCTTTTAACCGGGCCAAAAAGGTGGGGTCCACCTCGGCAAGGTGCGCATCAAAAATTTCATTTAATAAATTGATCCGCCACCGGCGCCGGGATAACCTCCGCCGCGTAGTCCGAAAACCACGCCGATCCGCCGCCGTTTTGCCCTCTTCAAAGAGGCGTACCCCAATTGCCGTCTTTCCTTTAACTCGAATGGGTTGGTTATTTTCGTCAACTGCCGCAAAGCCAATTGATGACGTCCCGATATCGAGACCAAGGTTATACTTTCTGTCACCCATGTAAAATTCCTCCTCAACGTTATTAATCTCACTATATCGTTTTTCCCTCGATTACTCAACGCATTTTAAGCGGTTTCAACGTTATTAAATTAAACTTTTGCGTACCTTGCAGTTTTGCTTGAGTATGCTAAAATTAACTAAATTATTAGCACTAAATTCATCAATCCGGGGGAGGATTTTACCATGAAAAAAATTGCGTCAATCGCTATCTTAGCAGTCTTACCATTAACCTTGGCAAGTTGTGGCAACCATTCTACTTCTAACTCTGATACATCTTCTAATTCTAGCAAGACCGAAAAGGTGGCCAAGTCATCAAGTAAGTCGTCTGCTAGCAAGGACGCTAAATCAAGTTCAGCTGATAAAGCAACTAGCTCATCAGCTAGCGCAAACTCTTCAAAAGACTCGACTAACTCTAACTCTAGCTCTAATTCTAATTCCGCTTCTTCTTCAACAAGTTCGGCTACCGACTCAAGTAGTTCTGCAGATAATCAAATGTCCCGCAGCGACTTAACGAAGGCAGAAAAGAAGAATGGCAACCGGCCCCTTGCTGACGAGAAAATTCAAAACGAACAAGCAGCAGTTGCCCTTCTAACTGAAAAATATGGTAATCAAAATTGGAAAGTGGCCTTTAGTTCCATTGGCAAGTCTTCACCAATTTATTTCCACATTACCTCCCCTAAACACGGTTCTTACTACGTTTACGCAAATGGTGACGTGCAAAGCGCGGACGGGGACCTTTCCAACCACCAAATCGTTAACAAATAACTAACACCGCACTTTAGGCAAATTAAAAACGAGCGCATTGGCCAAAAGTTGGGGAGTTTGCAAGCACTAACCTAAAAGCGACCATTATTATGTCTAAATTTGGCATAATAATGGTCGCTTTTAGGTTAAGCGGGACAAACTAGCTTTTGGTGTGTCGACCCTAGTAGAATCAACCCGCCAAAAGGAGCTTTCCGTTTTTTCGCAGTCTCTCGCTTTATTTATCACGTTACTTAATTGCTTGGGCTACCGCAGCTTGTACAGCATCCCTTTCCGTTTCAATTAGTGCGACCCGGGTTTCAATTACCTTAATATCCATCGTAATTTCCCGAGTTAATCCTGGAGTTGCTAGTTTTGGTTCAAAGAATGCTTTGAATTCGGCTAGGCGCGTCGGGGTTTGGAAAATCCCCGCAATCACCGTAATGTAGGTGGCAAATTCCATGTCACCGCCCACCGTGTCTTCTAGCCATTGCCATTCGTCACGAATCCAGTTCCATGCCGGGCCTTGCCCTTGAGGGTTAGCCAATACGCCACGGAACCACGCTCGCAAGTCTTGCGGCTTAATTACTTGCGCATTTTCAAACTGTTGAACTAGTTGTTGAATCAATGGTAAGGATGGTGTGGCCGTAAGCGCCTGGCAAAGGTCACTCTTGTAGCTCGCATCGCTTGTCCGTTGATATTCTTTAAGCAACCGGGCAAAAAGCTCAGGGCTACCGAAATGTTCGACTTCATTCCGAATTACTAAGGAACGAATTGCGGCCGGTAGTTTTGGCAGCTGTGCTTCGTTTTCTTCAAATAGCTGATGGGCTTGTGCGGTAACTGCTGGATTTTCAGCGTACAAAGCCGCCTTCAATACCATCGGACGCATCAACTGGTCGTCGTTAGTTTCACTAGCCGCCGCTTGCCAGCCTAACCGTTGGGCCGGTGCTTGACTTAATTCACCAAAGAACTTCTTAAGTTGCTTTTCTGCTGAGCTTTGCGGAGCAACGAACTTCTTTAAATCATTTGCCACCCGGTATAACATCTCCGTTACGAGCGCAGAATCGGTTTTCGCAAATCGTGGTAATAAGGGCACAATCTCCGCGTAGGAAATTTGCTTGCCTTCCGCCAACAAACGCAGGTCTTGCAACAGTTGAAGCTGGTCGATCGCGGTCAGTTGCTCCCAATCAGCTAAAATATCATCTAATAACCGTTGGTCGTAGCGCACGATGAAATGCGAACTGTTGCCCACGTTCAAACGGAACGGTTGTTGGTTTCGATCCCGTAAGTCTTGGTAATTTCCTAAATTCAAGGTTTTCGTCTGTAGTAAGTCCGGAACCTCTGCGTAGCTTCCGTTCAACGGAATCTGCCATTGGCGTTGTTGATCTTGCCCTTCACCAATGAAGAATTGTTGTTGTTCAAGTACCAGGTCACCATTTTCAACTTGGGCGGTCACCACTGGGTATCCCGGTTGATCTAGCCACGTATGCATGATGTCACCAATTGGCATGTTCGCAGCTTCCCCGAGGGCTTGCCACAAATCATTTCCGGTAGCATTTCCGTACTGGTGGCTTGCAAAGTATTTTTGCAAGCCTTGACGGAGAGCGTCGTCGCCAATCAAAGCGCGGACCATTACCAGCATCCGGGCTCCCTTTGCATAAACGATGGCTCCGTCAAAGAGGGCGTCAATTTCGGCTGGATCGTTAACTTGGACGTGCACGGATTGCACTCCGTCCGTAGCATCCCGTTGTAAAGCTGCGCCTGCTTCAGAATTTTGGAACAATTCCCAAATTTGCCAATCGGGTTCCAAAGCGTCAACGGCCACGTATTCCATCATGTTGGCAAAACTTTCGTTTAACCAAAGGTCGTCCCACCATTGCATGGTTACTAAGTCACCAAACCACTGGTGCGCTAATTCGTGAGCAATTACCGTAGCCACCACCTGTTTAGTACGTAGAGTGGTGTTCTTTGGATCGAGCAAAAGGTAAGCTTCCCGGTAAGTTACCAAGCCCCAGTTTTCCATTGCTCCGGCTGAAAAGTCTGGCAAGGCTAGTTGCCATGAATGCGGTAATGGATACGGAGTTTGGTAGAAGTCTTCGTAAAATTCAATCGCTCGTTTGGCAATATCCAAAGCAAAATCTAACTCTTGCGGCTGATGAGCCTTGGTGGCGAAAACGCCCACTTGGACGCCGCTCTTAGTTTTAGTTTGCTTACTTTGCAAATCACCAAAGGCAAACGCGATTAAGTACGTAGACATTTTTACCGTACGTTCAAAATAATGATAGCCATCCTCGACCTTAGTTTCTGGCATGTTGCTCAATACCACTTCGCCAGGATGTTCGTCGAACTTAATGGCTAAATCAAAGGTGGCCTTGGCTTCCGGCTCGTCCACGCACGGAAAGGCTTGCCGCGCAAAGGTGGTCTCAAACTGGGTGCCCACTAACTGCTTGGTTTCCCCATTCACTTCGTAATATGACGGATAAATCCCCATCATCGTGTCGGTTAACTTGGTGGTGTATTTGATTTCCAAAGTTACCGTTCCTGTGTGCGGTAATTTAACGTGAATTGCTTCCGCGGCTTGATCAATGGTAAAATCGCCTGCCGTACCATCTACCCGTAGTTCTTCGATTTGTAGATCCTTTTGATGGATGTCAATTTGGGAACTTAACGCCTCCCCGGTAATAGTGGTCGTTCCCTTAATTTCCTTTGTTTCCCGACTAATTGCTAATTTAATTTGGTAATTAGTTGGGTGAAATTTAGTGTAAAATCGTTCAATATTCGCCATGCTGCTCCTCCTATTTTGCCCAGCGCTTATAAATCAACGCCCTTATCTTCTGGCAAATTCTTTAAATTAACCAAATGGTGGAAAAACACAAAGATTACGCAACCGAAAATTACTAGCAAAATAAATGCTAACTGACTCCCCGCACTTACGTTTTGCGCGTGGGTGTAGCCTGGGCGTTTAACCGATCCCATCAATAGCGCTAAGACAGTCGTTCCGATTGCTCCGGTAACCTGTTGTCCCGTATTATACAACGCGTTAGCATCGTTTTGAAATTCTTTGTCAATATGTTTTAGCCCGTACGCGACCGAATTTCCAAACGCCATCGAGCGGCCAATCGCGAAAATTAAGTAAGCAATCGTGATTCCAACCACTCCTAATTGGGGTCCCCAGCACATTAAGCCAACCAACGCCAACGTAAACAAAATATCTCCGGTATACAAGGGCACTTTTCCACCAAACCGATCCAACAGCCAGCCGTACAATGGTTGTCCAAATCCGTTAAACAAACTTCCCGGCAGTAAGATTAGCCCACCAACTAGCGAAGTCGCTTGAAAAACATCCTGCACGTAATTAGGTAACAGGAAGTTAATCCCTACGTTTGCAAATTGCAGCATTATATATGGTAGAAAACTGTATAAAAAGGCTGGTTGCTTAAAAACTTGTAGTGAAAATAAAGCTTTCGTTGCAGTGTGCGAGCGTTTAACAAATAGTATAGTTAAGCCAATGCTGACGATCAGCAACCCTACAAAAGTACCCAATTGCATTTCTCCGAGGGCGTTCAATCCAACAATTAAACTAACTAACGCCATCCCCAACAAAAGAAACCGGGTCCAGTCAAATGCGTAGTGCTGGTCAGTAGGCGCGTACTGCTTGATGACTTTCATGCCAAGCAACATCAGCACTAACGCAACGGGTAAAGTTGACCAAAAAATCATTCGCCAACTATTAAAAGCAACTACCGCCCCGCCAAACGTGGGCCCGAGTGCCGGTGCAATCAAAATAATCAAGTTTGCCATTCCAATGTAAGTCCCCAATTTATGCTGGGGCACTACGTCTAGAATGATGTTGACCATCAGGGGCGTGCATAGTCCCACACATCCTGCCTGAATTAACCGACCGGCTAACAAAACCCAAAAGTTAGTCGCTAGTCCACAAATCAAGTCACCGCTGCTAAATAAGATTGCCGCGGCGGTAAACAACTGCCGGTTGGTAAACCGACGTTTCATGTAAGCCGACGTTAACATTACTAAGGCAGCCATCAATAAGTATCCGGCGGTCACCCACTGAACCGTGTTGAGGGGGACGTGAAACTCCTTCATTAAAGCTGGGAAAGTTACGTTCATTGAGGTTTCCGTCAAAATTCCCATAAAGGACATCAACGCCACTACCGCCACCACAATCATCGGGTTGGTGTGCCGCGTATTTTGTGCTTCCATATTTTTCTTCCTCTCTTATTTTCATCAAACGTGCTTCTACCATAATGAAAATAATTCAGGAAAATGTCAAATCCGTAATGAAAAATCCAGTTCGTTTTCACAAACAAAATATTTTACTCATAAAATATAAAACGCCAAGAATCATGTTAATGAATTCTTGGCGTACTGGGGGACATTCTAGTTGGTTAAAATTTACACGTTAGCCAACGCTTGGTCGATTGCTTGATTACCGCTGCTCATCATAAATACTTTTTTAACAGTATTCGGCTGTTTCAAAACGTCTGCTAGAACCCTTGCCACGTCTGGAATTGGGTTAGTCTTTTGTGGGAGCTCTTTTCCGATGTAAATTTGGCCGGTTCCCGCTTCTTCAGTCAAACTAGTTGGCTGAACAATGGTGTAATCCAAATCGGTGTCACGAACGAGGTAGTTGTCCGCAAAGAACTTAGCAGTTGTGTAGTCCAAGAGGTCTGCCAAACCGCCTTCGTGCCACTTACGTTCCGATTCCAATGTGTATAGCGAACTCAGCATGACGTAACGCTTAATGCCTAATTTTTCGGCCGCTTGCATAGTTTTAACCGCGCCCATCGCATCAGTTTGCAACAAGTCGGCGCCTCGCGAACCAGCAGTAAAGTAAACGGCGTCGCTCCCCTTCATTAAGTCGGCGATCGCGTCTACCCCGTCATGCAAATCAAGCTTTACCGCGTTCACGTGATCCATCTCAACAACGTTTTCAGGATGCCGCGCTCCAGCAACCACTTCGTTACCATCCGCAACTAAATTCTTAATTAAGGCGGTAGCAACCCGTCCAGAGCCGCCCGCAATAAATATCTTTGCCATTCTCCGTTCCTCCTATTAATTGGCCTTAATCTATACCTGTATGATAGCTAACTTTTTGTAAGCATTCAAGCAACTACACTTTGGTAACTTATTTTCATCGTAGTAATCATAAAAAGTTAGTTAATCAATACTGACGATATCATATTAGTTCATTTTTAATTGCCTCGTGTCTTAATCAACTATATAATTACACTTTTTTAAAAAATATATTAAAGGTTATTTTTGCGTACCAACAGAAATTTTAGGCAAAATGATATTCAAAGAACACGATATTAAGCCGTTTCAAAAAATGGTTTCGGTTTATTGTTAAATCATTTTTATTCAACTATTTTTATATGCATATATCATTTGATATACTAACATTATAAAGTTGATGGCTATCATTTTGAAAGGAGCTGATTTTTGAAAAACATTCATTGCTACATATTTTAGAATCCACTCGTATTAACTATTTACCTTTTGGAGGAGTTTAAATGAAGAAAAGTTACACCTTAGTCGCATTACTTACCATTCCATTAATGTTGGGATCCTGCGGTAGCCAAGCTAAAACAACGCAATCATCTTCAGTAACTAGTAAAACTAACAAAGTCGCTAAACAATCGCAGTCAAGTAGTTCCACAACTACTGAAAAGACACGAAAGCATTCTACCCAGAACATTGCCGTCAAAACTCGGGATAAAGAGAAAGTTGCGGTAATGCTTTTCCAAATGTGTTACCCCGATGATGATATCATGCAAGAAATCAATTTTGGAATTTGGCAAAATGATGGCGGAAACTTTGTTGGAAACGGTGGGCCCGTTTGCATTGTTTCATATCAAATTGAAGGCAACAACGTAAAATATTCTCGCAAAGCTAATAAACACTATCCCCCATTTAAAACCATTAGTTTAGCTGAATTAGAACAACGTTACTACTCTACACCCGCACAGGTTAAGCAGGTCGATGACATCATCGTTAAAATTCACCAAGGTCAAAAAAATCCCCAAAGTTTTGACAGTACCCACGGCAAGGTTCATCTGACTACCGACGCCGAAGCAATTGCTTACGCAACCAAAAAACAAGGTGATCAAGGCTGGACCGTCCATGTAAAAAACGTTGAAGGTAATAATACATATTGGTCTTTGGACAATGCCGATGGAAAAAACATTGGATTAAAATCGGATGGTACTTTTGCTTCTTATACTGACGGAGACGGCAGCTATAACGTACCTGCGGGTTGGTAATCCTGCACATCTCAACTTAAGATATCCCACGTAAAAATACATAAAAGGAACGGAGAAATGATCAATGGATAAGCTTAAAGAAACTTTGAACGGAAAAAATGGCAAGACTATCAAGCTTGTTGGAGTGATTGCTATAGTACTATGTGTATTTTTTGCATTTAAAACATTGAATAATCCTGCTCGGGACTTTAATGGGCATTCTTATTATGTTGTAACTGAAAGTGAAAAACCTGAAAGTTATGATGACGCTAAAAATGATAGTGAAGGCTACGTACGTTTTCATGACGATGGAACTACTAGTGGCTTCTTAGCTAGTGGAGACTGGAAAATTAAAGATCACAAAATGTATATTCATTTTGATGCTGAAGAAGAAACTGGTTCAGAATCGGAAGATGATGACTACGTCGATTTAAGTGCTAAAACTAAAATTAATGGTCATGTTGCTTTTCCAGAAAAAGATTCATCTGGAGAGATCAGTGAATGGTGGGTTCAAGCAAAATAGAGAGGCCTAAAGTAAAGTCCCATTCCTTTTAGTTTTTAGTCATACTTTTTAAAAATCGAATAAACTCTCTTTAATTTTAGGAACTATTATCGTCCAATAATATTAGTTTGCTAAGTTCTTAAAGAATAAGTCTTCTTACACATATATATAATGCACATCGAGAAAAAAAACTTTCGATGTGCATTTTGCTTATATATTAATATTAACTATAAAAATGGAGAAAGACATATTAGCTACATTACAACATTTAAATTTAGCACTTATCTTCAAGTTAAATAAGTTATTTTAAGGCGTTATTGGTTATTTTCTTTCTAACCCATAATTTAAAAAATAATTATTCATTGTTAGATTCAATTTGTATTAATACAATCCTAATAATTGCGGTTTGAATTAGTTTTTTAAAAATAATGAGATCCGGAAATAAATCAGCTTCTGATGTGTACTTTTTAATTTTAACCCCATGCACAATATAATCTCTAGCGTCAATCATTTCTTGGAATAAAGAACTTATATCTGTTGCACGGCCATGAATGCTATTCTTTTTAAGAAAATCGTTGGGATCTTCAATTAATTCTCCCAAGCGTTGTAATTTGTTAATAGCACTTTGTATTGGTTTACCATTACTATACTTTGCTTCGTTATAATACGATTCAACTGCTGATATAAGTGTAACTATTTGGGTATTTACTGGTATGCGAAATTGATCAATGATGAGAAAATTAGAAATAAATTGTTGTAATTTTGCATCAATTAAGTATTGTTTAAGTATGTATTCAAAGTTTGCTGATATATCACGATAAGGAACGTCAAAAGTTAAATTTTTTTCATTCACTTTATCTGGTAGGAATGATTGGTCAAGAAACCAATTCTCGCGTTCATCTTTTAATAACATTCCTTGTTTATTGGGATCTTGCTGTATATTGGAATTTAAGATAATGCGACTAATACCTATACTTTTACCCGTCAATATTTGGAAAAAGTTTCTAATTGTTACGGCTAACTGATAGGTAAAATCTCGCGTCTGTTCATTCTTAAATATAACTTTTATACTCATATATGCCGTTTTCTGAAATTCATGAAGTTCATGTTTCTCTTTTCGGTTAGCAACAACAACGAGCATAAAATTCTGATTTTCAAAAGTTAGGTTCTTAAAAATTAGTGGTTTATTTTTTGTCCGGTCTTGTTCTGGATGAAAAATATTAAACCACGCATATACATAATCTAGCGAAAGCTCCATCGATGATACTTTTATCGGGAGCATCAATTGACTCGTAATAGAATAGTCAGTAACTAGCCATCTTGAAGTACTATTGGTAAAATGATTTGTAGCGAAATGCTCAGTATATTTTACTCTAAAATATTTACGAATAATAAATTGCAACGTTCCATCCCATGTGCAAGCATACCAAGTACCGCCATCATTATGATTAGCAATTTTATCTTCTTCATCATATACTATGCCAGTTTCAGACGATTCGTATCCTTTTTTTCTAGGAAAATCAGCCAACTCTAAGTATGTTTGTCCACTTTTCCGGATAAGTTGTCCTGCAACTCGCCTTTGCGGGTTAACCCCTTCAATTTTTCCACATTTAATTAAATCATATCCCACATAAACTGGTATAGAAAAATCATCCCGCATATCATATTCATAAAACTTCTTATTAATTGCCATGATACCTCCTTTGATAAACTAATCATAAACACATCCAAATTTACTTAAATATTACTCTGGTAAAGTTATACTTTACTAGATAGTACCATTCGACCAACAATATTTTTAATAGCCGCATCGCACATATTGTATAGCGTCTCTAACAGTGAGATTCTATTCGCCTAAAGTTTGTTGTTTACATTTACATATCTTTAATTAGTGCCGGAAGTAAAAATACAATCCTTATTACCATAATAGCAAGTAATTTCACGTAAAAAAATCCTTGAAAATCTTTTTAATTGTACTTATGATTGCCATATCAAGCTTGACACTACTTAATTTAGGAGGCTTACTATGCCTATTATTGAAGAATTTAAAGATATTAAAATAGCCTACATGCGTAGGGTCGGTAAATATGGTCCTGAAAATAAACAATTAATGGAAAACTTCAAGGCGTACTTAAAAGAAAAGCACTTATTCATAAAAGATATGACAATACTTGGGATAGCATTAGATAATCCTATGACAACACCTATAGGGAAGCAAAGGTATGATGTAGGAATCATTATAACTGATAGAACAAAAAATTTCGGATTGCCTAGTCGCAAAATTTCTGATGGACTCTACTCTATATTTGAAGTTGCACATACAAAAGCTGGCGTATTAAATTTTTGGAAAAACATTTCAAGTTTAACCAATAATTTACCTGTAGACGATAGTAAACCAATAATTGAACGCTATTCTTCTTCAAAAATATCGTCACACGTATGCGAGTTCTGCATCCCTTTAAAATAAGTGCTACCTCATGGGCATCGCTATGTTCTATTTGGATAAGATAAAACACAAACTAAAATATCAAAAGATACTCAACTTAGTAAAATTATAATCTTAAAATTGGAATCTTTGGATAATAGTTAAACTGGACTAAATGTTAAATCCACAATAATGGTTGCGTAACTTTCTAGAAAAATTATGGCTAAAAATCTGTTGGAGAGTAAGTCTAAATTACATAAGAGAGTTTATTAATAACCGTTCAATTCACTGATTCTATCTTTTTTAAGAAACAAAAATGCACGCCGAGACAACATTTTCGGCGTGCATTTTATTTGGGATTTATACCTCTTTAATTTAATCCTTTTTTACATATTGGTCCCCATCTTGGAGGGTCAACACTCTTTTATCTTTGGATAATTTTGCCGTTGCTGAATGTGGGAAGTCACCCGAAAAAGTCACTTCTTTATCAGTAACTTTATAAGTTCCAGAATATCTTTTTACTTCTTTTGATCCTGAGCCCCCAAATAAACCCGTATCAATTGTAGTTATGGTTTCTTTATAGTTCTTTCCACTAAAAACAATTGTATCCGTATCCTTACCAACCACGTAATTTTTACTTAATTCATAAGTTCCATTTAATCCCTTAGGCATTAGGGCAAAAATTATCCCAATCACTAAAATGATTCCTACTAAAATCTCAATAATCTGCTTTTTTGACAGATTCTTTGATTCTACCCAATTTTTTAACTTTGAATCCATAATCTACTCCCATATAATTTAATTTTCAGCGATCCGGTTAAAACCGGCATTTAATTGAGCATTTTGTGTCTCAGTAAGATCTGGCGTACCATCTCGACTTTGGTCAACCAGTACTACCGGCTCGCCATTATGATAAGCAAAGAAATAAGTAATATGGTTTGGTAGTGGTGGCACGTCTCCATCATGATTGTAAATCGCTACTACATTATATTCATAATCACCTTTTCCATCTTTACTCCAACCAATTGAACTGTTCTGTCCGTTAACCGTTACGTTAGATAAATCGCGTGGATAGGTGGTTCCCGTCGAGGTTTCTATATCATTTACCCCATCATATTTATCGTAATCTTGATCCATAGTTACCGACCATTTATCAATAAATGACGATAATTTTTCGTCCTTGCTAGCGTTCCATAAACTACTGCTTTTTGTTTTTTCTTTAGGCATGAAACTTGATTTCTTCCCTTGTTCACTGTTAGAACTATTTTGTTCAAAGACTTCAGTATAGCTATTATTACTTGTCCAGATTACAATTAAATTTTTATTTCCATCGCCGTATTCACTCGATACACCTTTTGGATAGAATGTGACCAAATAATTAATTGCAGCATCATCTTCATCAGTAAGACTAGCAACTAAGGTCCCTTGTTTCTCTTGAAAAATCAAATCATGGTTACCATTACTATCTTTAATACCTGCCGAATCCATTGTAATTTGACCATCAGTCAAATTAGTTTTTGATACCTTTAAGTTAACTTGAGTACTGTTTGTCACATCTTCATTTTTGGCAATAGCTTTAACTAAATTCCACTCACCCGTTAAGCTACTATAATTTCCTGACTTTATTTCTTCGAAATTCATAGCAGCTTTATTTTCATGTGTTTTTATCGTACTCTGACTGCTTTTCGATGTAGATTTAGCAACCGATGATTGTGTAGATTGCGTTTCATTACCTTTTGAAGTTTGCTTACCACAAGCACCCAACAAAACCATGGAACAAATCATAACTGGAAGTAAAATTTTTTTATTCATGTTAATGAATCCTCTCAAACTAATCTACTATTTATTAGTGCATCCGACGCCGTCTATTTTTTGCCAGCCCAAACATACCTAATAATGAAAGTAAAGCTAGTCCAATCATCGAGCCTTCGTTATTATTAGTTTCACCAGTTTGAGGTAATATTGAAGCTTTAACCACTTGAGAACGTGAACGATTCGACATTGCACGGGCTGCAACCATTGCTGGTGTAACGATTTTAGATGAGTCATTAGACATTGCACTGTTGTTTAATACAGTAGGATCATCCCATGTGTTGCTTGTGTCTGATGAATTTATTCCATTTGATGTATTTGAACCATTGTGGTTAGTGTTTACATCATGATTATCTTTTGAACCGTTATCAACATCGTCAATTGCATCGTTGATGTCGCGTTGATGTTCTAATTGAGCCAAACGAGCTTTCGCATCCGCCAAAGCTTTCGCTGCTTTATCAGCAATTGCTTGAAGACGTTCATAAGTTGCTTCGTCAGCATCAGCTTGAGCTTGAGCCTGGTTAGCCGCTGTCTTAGCATCGTCATAAGCCTTTTGAGCAGCTTCAACCGCAGCTTTGGCATCGGCAAGGGCTTTATCAGCGTTCTTCAAATCATTTAACTTAGCTTCTTTATCCGCTAAAGCTTGTTTACCAGCTGCCAGAACTGCTTGGGCAGCTGCTAATTTAGCTTGGGCATCAGCTAACGCATTATTAGCCTTTGCGAGTTTGGCGTTTGCGTCATTTAAAATCGCATGCTTTTGAGCTTGGTTGGCTTTGGCATTCGCTAATTTAGCTTTGGCATCATCCAATGCTTTTTGCTTAGCGGCATGGTTAGCATTTGCTTCGTCAAGCGCATGTTGGGCAGCAACGACTGCGGCTTTCGCATCTTTAACCGCAGCTTGCGCTTGAGTTAAGTTAGCATGGGCTTTAGCTTGGTTTGCTTTAGCCGCATTTAAAGCAGCATTAGCGGCGTTTAGTGCAGCTTGAGCTTTCGCGTTGTTGGCCTTAGCCGTAGCCAAAGCTTGGTTGGCCGTATTTGCATCAGCTTGCTTAGTCTTCAAGTCGTTTTCCAATTGGTCAATCGTTGATTGAGAAGGAACGTTAGACTTGATTGGGGTGGTGTCGAACTTGGAAGTATCACGAATCATTGTCGGGTCAACAAATACAAAATGTGAATGAAAATCACGCGTTTTACCTGGAACGCCTTGTGAATTTTCGAGAACTATATCATCAATAGAAACACCAAAATATTGGTCAGAATCTTCACTTAAATAACCTAAAATGCTATTAGCGTGGTCCCATTCGTCACAATTAGCCATGAAGGTCATTAATGAATTAAAAATCATTTCTTTGAAATCATCAAGGGTCAAATTCCAATCTCCGAGATTATAGCTACCGTATGCACTCGCCATATCTTCATACATGTTGAGCTTAGCTTCATCAGCCAATCCATTATCAGCGGCAGCACGATTAATAGCAGGCACATCATGGCCCCCTACTGACATATCCCAGTTATCATCTTCATACTCTCTAGCAATATCACTAGCAAATTTAATGCCACCATTAGTAACGGTTACATGGTTTGACCCAAATTCATCACGCATAGCATCAATTAAACGAGCCGCATAAAGAGATAGCTGACTTAACAATTCAGGAGTTAGGTCCTGTCGACCATTAATTTTAATTGTCTTATCAGCAGCGTTCGATTGGAATTTATTATGCTCATTCAGTGCTATAGAAGCTTTAATTAAGCGTTGTACAATCGGATCACTACTATCTTTGTTATAGCCTTGATGTTCGTTATAATCTTTCAAAGCATTAACATACTCATTTCCCAATTTAATAAGTTGTCCATTACCTTGATGACTTTTCGCATCATCTAACGCCTTTTGCGCATCATCTTGGGCTTTGTTAGCAGCATCTGCTTTGTGTTGGGCATCGTTTTGGGCCTTAGCAGCATCGTCAGCATGTTGCTTAGCATCATTAGCTTTTTGAGCTGCATCATTTTGGGCTTGGTCAGCTTGATTAGCACCAGCTTGAGCTTTAGAAGCGTTATCTTGAGCGTGGTTTAAGTCGTCTTGGGCTTGGTCTAAGTCTGCTTGAGCATGGTTGCCTTTATCAAGGTCAGCTTGGGCATCGTTTACATTATCTTGAGCTTTAGATACCGCGTCATCCGCCTGGTTAGCATCATTTTGGGCTTGGTTGACATTTGACTTTGCATTATTAACGTTGTCTTGGGCATGGTTAACGTTATTTTGGGCGTCTTCCACGTCTTGGTTAGCTTGGTCATTTTGCTTCTTTTGGTCATTAACATCATTTTGGGCTTGGTTAATGGCATCATCCGTAGCATGGTCAGCTTTATCTTGAGCGGCTTGCTCGTTAGACTCAGCGTCATTTAAATCGTCTTGCGCTTGGTTAGCATGATCAGCAGCTGCATCAGCCTTATTTTGGGAATCATCAGCAGTTTGCTTAGCATTGTTAGCCGCGTTTTGAGTTTGGTCCGCATTCTTTTGCGCGTTATCAACGTCGCTTTGCGCTTGGTTGATGTCATCATCTAGTTTTTGGTTTTGGGCCTTAACCGTTTGCACTTGTTCGGGAGCAGGAGCTTTAACCGTATCAGCATGGGCGGTCGTACCTGCACCAACCACAACGGCACCAGTAGCAGCAAGCGTAGTAGAGAGCACTGTAAGATTTGATTTATTCGACATATTATTCCTCCAAAATAGAATATTGTGTTTATGTATTTCAAACTTTTACCGTCAAGCACTGGTTAAAAAACATATAAATTAACCAACTAAACCAACATAGCTGGAGCATTAAACGTTGATATTAAAATAGCCAGTACTTAATACCCCCTATCATATCAAAAAAGAATTTTTATATCAATATTACCCATATTTTATACATGCAATACTTGTATATGATTTTGCTAACCTGAACGGAGGGCAAAAACATATGAATATTACTTCTTTTAACACTCGTTTAAAATCTGCCAGAAAGTTAAAACATTTCACCCAACTGGATTTAGCAAATAGATTAGACGTTAGTAAGGGTACCGTTTCAGCGTACGAACAAGGATTGTCATACCCATCACTAGAGACACTTGTAAAAATATGTAACATTTTAGATACATCTGCCGATTATCTTTTAGGTATTTCTGATGATTTAACCTTTAAGATGGGTGGCTTAACTGATGAACAAACTGAAAGCATTCTACAATTTATCTCTCTTATTGAAAAAGCAAATGAAACACTTCAGTAAATATGCTCACAAGCACAAAACAGAAATTTAGCGCACTAAAAAAGCTTTGACAAATTAATTGTCAAAGCTTTTTATGAAGGTAACCCCGCACACATTCCCACCAATTTTGGCAGGGTTTTGGTAGGGAAATATGTTAGTTTTAATGAAAATCAAGCATTTTTCAAGTCGAAAAACGTTGATTTATAGGGATTTTCTGTTCAACCAGGTCATTCCCATTCAATAGTTGCATCGCCTAAAAAAAGCCTTCATTACAAGTTTCTTAAAAATGGTACCCACTTTTGTACCATATTGATTATAACTTCAACACTTTTTCCATTAATATAGACACTAAATAGCTGTAATGATCGTAAAATAAAAACCACTATTAATTAAAATAGTGGCATAAAAATATGTATCCCTTTTCCAGACAAGGAAAAGGAGGTAAATAAAGGAACTTGTCGAGTCAAATACCCCTATTTGACTCATAGAGGTCGTTACCCTCTAAAAACATATCTATTAGAACCATACTACACAATCTAGTTTTATGCAAGCTTTGTAAATTAAACAAAATACGCTATACTAATTAGTGGACGACACGTAACCACAACCCCATGGAATGGTCGTCTGAAAGGAGGTCGTTACCTCTATGGCAAAACATATCGAAAACTTTTTGCGTGGTTGGGTAGTCCCAATTATTAAGGGGATTATTTCCTCCGCAATTTGGTTCCTCATTATTAACCTGTTTTAATAATGGATACCACAATCTAGAGAGAGTGCCGGCAAGCAGGCCAACTCTCTCTTTTTTGTACACCCTTATTCTAACATACTGTTTTATAATGCAAAACAATATTTCTTAACATAATTTAGTACCATCCTATTCTAGTACTGTCCTATCCTAGTTTCAAATTTTATTTACTCAACCGATTTTTTAAAATTATTCCGTAAAGCCTGTATATGTAAAAGTTAATTGGTAATGTTCTTTAATCCCACTAATGACTTCCTTCAAATAGTCTATGTCGTAATTTTTAATTGTTCGTAATGGGATGGAGTGTGGCCGTTTTCCCCTTTTTTCTATGTAAATAAAAAAGTTGTAGCACTTGTCGAATCTGTCATCAACCACATTGATTTTGTAAATCGTGTTTGGAACACGCTTAAAATGCTCCTGGATTCTTTCCAAGATAATTTTCACATCTTTATTCATAGTATAAACACCTCCTGCTAATTATACGAACTTACGTTTGCGTTTGTCAAAATAAAAAAGCCTCCGTCCGAAGACAGAGGCTAAATAATTACTTCCTAATTTTAATAAGCTTAAAAATTACTATGGTCGTTAATACTAATCTGCAACCGGTCTAGTGGTTCGCCGTACATTCCGGCCCATGAATCAAACCCAGCCACAGAACCATTGTCGGCACAGGCACCGAGATAGCCAGCTCGCTGTGTTGATTGTGAGCGGTAGTATGCTTGTTGATAAGTCTCGCCCTCCGGCGTTGTGTAGTACATCTGGACGCCGTCGATTGTGTGTCCCTTAATACCAGCTACACCGTTAACTGTGTCGTTCTTGTTAGCTTTATGGATCCAAGGCAACCAGCCATCTTCGATTGTGTGAACCCGGTACTTAATTGAGCCACGGTTAACTTTAACGTAAAGCAAATCGTGCGCACTGTATGGCATACCTGCAAATCCGTTGACACCAGAACCAGCGTTCTTAACTGGCGACAACCAGTGACCATTACGTTGATGCATTGCGTAGGTTACATCTACTTGCTTCTTATTAGCAGGTTTTACTGGTTTAGGTGTCGGCTTAGGCGTATGGTTTACATCATTACCCGACGAACTGAAACCATATTGTACGTCATGGGCAAATTGAGCCTTAGTAATGCCATGAGTTGCTAGATAGCCGTAAGGGTCGGTGTGGTCACCCCAAACATGATTAGTAATCCAAAGATGGGACTTAACACCTCGCCATGCTGAACTATCAACATCGGTTGGAATTCCATATTTAATTGCGCTTGAATGTAACAAGTTGACGTAGGCTACATAGTCTTTATGGAATTCTGCATTGTCATACGTTTGTGCAAGTTCAATCTGAACTGGTGCATTAGCATTAGCCCATGAGCCAGCACCCCATGCTTGATAACCTTCGGCGCCAACACGATAAATCTTACCCCCATCACCAACGATGTACTGAACGTAGGCACCAGCGTTATACCACTCACGTTTCTCATAAGTAGCTACATTTCTAGCAGGAGCATATACTGCTGTAGCATGCGCAATAATTACGTTATTGTTGGTACGTAGCGGTGAACCTTCGCTTGCACTAAGAGCGTAGTCATTGTTAATCGTCGCCGCGCTCACCTGTTGATTCAGTCCAACAAAAAAGGCCGCTGCTCCAGCGACCAATCCAGCAATTAATTTATTTTTTAGCTTCATTGTTAGCCTTACCCCCTTCAGTATTAACAGCCGTGACATCACTAATTACTCCCAGCATTCCTAGTAGAGTTAGTACGGTGTTAATAATCCCTACAATGCTTTGCCAGTCGACTGGATAATTGTAGCCAAATGCTACCATTAATTGTTGAACTAAAACGATTAGTAAACTAATCAATCCTGCCCACAATTTACCGTCATGCCAATTGATGTTTTTCGCTTTTTCCATTATTAATTTCCTCCCCATACTTTGTTTTGTAAGTCCTTAATCCTTTCGTGGTGGCGGTCTAACCGCCGATCGTGCTCGTCTACTCGCTTATCTAATTCCGCAACACTAATCCTTATTTCTCGTAGATTGTCATTAAGTGTTTTAAAATTTTTATTTAAATCTTTTATGTCGTCCTGAAATGGACCAAAAACGATATACTTAAAAAGTAGGCTAACCATGCCTGCCATAAAAAGAATGATAGTTACGATCGATGCCCATTCCCCCCAAGACAACCCCAACAGTGTGTGCAATTTTACACCTTCTTTCTCCTTAATTTTTCCAAAATAAAAACGCCTATGGTGTAGGCGTTACGTAATCTTCTCCGGTAATATCTTTGTACTGCTCAGCGGTAATGTTGCCACATTTAACCGCTTCAGCCACCATATCAATCGTCCATAATTTAGGTGTAGTATTGTACCAATATTTAATTGCATCATAATCTGGAAATTTCATTATTACTTACCTCCTGTCATAATCTGGTACGCCATTTTTGCGTTTTGTTGTTGTAGTGCATTAATTGTTTGAATATCTGCCATCTGCTGATAACCAAGCGTTGCTACTTGTTTTTCAAGATTATTTGGCTCAATCTCTGGTGGATTAGGTGCCACGTAATTAGGATTTTCAACAATCTCATTATTTTCTAGCAAATAAAAAGACGGCTTATAATTTTCGTAGAAATCATCTGGTATTTTTCCATCATACTGAATAACGTTGTCACCAACTAGTCCACTACCAATGGCATAATCAACAATAATATTTTGATCGACTTTTAAACTAAGCATTATTGGACCACCCCCACAATTTTGCGAATTGATGCTAGGTTCGAAGCCGCAACCGGTCCAGCCGTGCCTTCGTTATAAGCGTCGGATACATTTTTAGTAATGCTGCCAGAGTCACCACTAATAGTAAGCGTTACTTCAAAATTATTCATACCCAAGTGCGTATTTTGATGTTGAATGGCGTTAATTTTAAAAGTGTTCCCCACCGCCGGCGTTGTTACATCATAAAATGCCCCGTTATTAGAGTTTATTGTAAATATCAATCGTGTGTATTTTTCAATCTTGTCAGCTAAGGTGAAATTAGTACCTACAGTAGTCATACTACCCTCCCACAGAGTTGCTAACCTAGGAATTGCTGTCCAAACGCTCGGTGCATTGTAATTAGTCCCAGCTCCATTAGTGTGTTGCGTATATAGGTAGACCTGCCCAGTATATGATTTAATAACGATAATCTGTTTCCCAATACCTTCAATTTCGTTAACATCAACCGTCACAAGCGCATCATCATCGGCTGCTAAAGGACCATTTTTATATTTAAGACCGTAATATTTTCCTGGCTCTAACGCCATAATGTCTTGACCGCCACCATTGTAAGTTCGCTTTCCCGCAATCTCATAAAATTTTAGCCACAAGTCACGGGTCATAAAGCCTGCCTGATAACGACTAACTGGAGTATGAGCATTAACCCCACTACCAATGTGCGCATCGACAACCGCAGCTAGCTTTTGGATGGCCTCCATCATCCCCATCTCGGTAATTGCCTGGTCCCTATTAACATAGGGAGTTAAACTATTAACTATATCGTGCGCTGGATTATTAATTGATTCATTTGCCAAAATTATCCCTCCTATTATCCGTTAATGAATTTGAAACTTCGACTGGTAGCATGTCCAAAGTTATTTAATTGGATTGTTTGATTTGCCGGATCCACACTTACTACGACCCAACCATCGTCACTGGGATTGCTGGCGTCGCTTCCAACGGAACATGTGATCCCAATGTTGTTAAATCCAAGGTCACTAGTGTAATTATCTTGATGCTGATGTCCGTGAATGTAACCCGCCATAATTCGCTTACCCTGGCTTGTGAAGTCAGATTTAACAGAAACTTCCCAATTCTTCGTGTTACTTGTCACCATGCTGGATGTGCCACGCATGAAGTCGTTGATTACCTGATTAACTAAGTCCACATTGTAATAGTGATCTCCGAAGATGTTATTTTCGTCCACGCTATCTTTCATCGCATCCGCATGAATGTGTCCTACAATTACAGTTGTGTAATCTTCTGGCACATTTTGTAAAGCAACATTAGCTAACCAATTGATTTGTTTCTCTTGATATCCCATGTAGATTAATCCAAGATACTTCAATGTGCCGTCTGATTTGAGTACTTCAGGCGTATCATTGGAATCAAGCCCAATTAACCGCACTTTCTTTTCGGGATAATCTTTATAAAAATAGTTACTATTCCCGTCCCGTATTTCTCCATTAAGTAGCGCCGAATTATTATACATTCGCTTTAAGTCCGCAGCTGGGATTGGCGTGGTACCGGCGAATTGAGTATCACCAGTGCGGAGATAGTTAACCGGGCGCCCACTTGCGTCATCATGATTGCCTTTCAAAATAAATTTATCCGATGAACCATTATGATAAAAAAGCATATCGTTGATAAATTCCTTATGTTGGCTTAACACGATATCATACAATGCTGAACCGCCATCAACATTATCGCCGCCAGCAATAATTGCATCGACTGAACCGTCCATCAATAGTGCATTGTTTAGACGGTCAAGCCCAGTGCGGTTCGGGGCGTTCCACTGGTCGTAATGGCAATCGGTGAAGAATACAAAATTGAACAGACTAGGATTAATCAACGACCGCAGATTTTCAATCGCTGATTGATTACTTTTATTAACCCGTTTACCGATAGTAATATTGTCACCAACGATAATATTCCCCTGAAGTTTGTCTAAAGCATCTTTAATGTTTTGATTAACAATTTTAATCTGAGCATCAAAATCAGCCTGCGTAAGCAACCCATCAGCTTTAATCTTGTCCTCGAGAGTTTTTAGACGGGCATCTAATGCATCTGCTAATGATTTAATGCTTAAATAATCACCATTTAAATCACCGATAGTTTTATTGAATTCGTCCTTCCACTTAATTAGCTGTTCGGTAAATTTACTATCAGCTTTCTCAACAATGGCAATTAATTTATCATATTCATCTTCAAACGGCGTAATATAGTTGGATGGCACAAGGCCAGAAATAACCTTATCGGCCATAACATCCAAACTGAATTCCAAAGTTGTTACACTCTTCCCGTCCTTCATTAAGCGGAAGAACGCTTGCTTATATGAACCAGCAACCTGAAACGCTGGTGCTGGGAAGTCAAATCTAAAAATACCATTTTGAGCATCAATCATTACCGAATGCTTAGCATCAATAATCCGGTAAAGTCCTTCTGGCAACCACCCTTCAAAAACTGGATTCATCCCGGTCAAATCAACCGGTGAACCATTTCCGTGCACTACGTGAACTTCCACTTGTCGCATACTTTCTTCGTATTGACGTGCCTGTAGCCAGTTATACTTTGAATCGTGGAAATCAATGCTAAAATTCTGCTTATCGTCAACAAGATTTCGCCGATCCTTGTCGATGTTAAATGTCATAACTTCCATTAATCAATCACTCCCCGCTGTTTTAATATTTGAGTTACTACAATCTCGATGGATTCCACATCGGTCCCCAACAGGATGTGATTGATTCGCTCTTTCAAATCTTTGTTATTTTCTTTAATCATGTCACGCAATTCTTTAAGCGTACTTTCCAGGTCTTCTTTGCTAACAAAATCACTGGTGTCGTCAGAATCTAGCCACTCAATAATGGCGTTGACTGCTTCTTCGGTAGTTTTAAAATTACCGATCAAGTCCACTCTTTCATCGCGGTCACCTAAATGTAAGTCATCAGTGACCAGGTCAATCTTTTTAAGCTTATCCGTCAACCCTAACCACCTTCTTTCATAAATGTTGGCTTGCCATCATCAGTAACCGTTAGTACAAAAATAGAGCCATTAGGGGACTTGAATTTAAGCCCCTCAATCGGCTCTACCTGTAATTTGTCTAGCTTGGTTTTGTCAGCTTTCGACATCAGTCCATCCTCATTAGCGTTGGCTACATCTAATCCAACAACTGCATCCTTATGGGTAACTGGATAGAACTTTGTCCCTTCTTGCGCTAGATATCTCCGTTCAGTCATCAATCTCACCGTCCAATATTGTAGTAATCCCTTTGGCCAGCTGTTCTTTAACGTTGCTCTGGCCACGTTGCAATCCGCTAATCTCTTTCGCTGCCTGGGCTTTGTTGGAGTTCAAATCTGCAATCAATTGCGCAGGATTTAGCAAGAAATTGCCAAATGTAACTGTGCTCTCCTTCGATTTTTCTTGCGGATATAAATCAATCTGGATAATTCGCAGCTCTTCGTCGAGCCCCTGCCTACTCCGCACAAACCCATAATTACCAAGCGCTAAATCATTCAGCTTGTCGGCAATGTTATTGTCCGCGGCGAATCGATTGAGATAGGCGGTGTACTGAATGCTGGGACTATCAACTAGGGTGGCCTTCATTTTGTTGATGAGGTCGTTCTTATCCTTAGCAGTATCGTCGTTATAGATGTCCGCATCGATAACGCCATAGACACTCGATTTAGGGCTAGTGTAATCTGCCGTAAACTTTGGCTTGTCGTTATCGTCTGTCGGCCCCTCACCATAAACATGCGTTCTGATAGGCGTGTAATCGGCGGAGTTGGCCAACGAATAGATGTCGTTATTGTCAATAAACACAAACGCGTTCTTTTTGCCAATCGATTTATACAGGTCAATATGATAGCCAGTCGCCGTGTACTCAACGCCGAATGCCGAAATGACCGATTCGTTAAATAAATCTAGCGCCCTGCTTCGCCCAATCTCGTCAGTAAAATTATGATTAGGCACCTGATCATGGATTGTGTAGGTGAACTTCGTACCGGCCGTGATAAACTTCATCACGGCGTCTAGGCTTTGATTACCTTTAATAGTGGTTTTGACTAGATGCTCGTCCAAGTCCTGGATGACCTGCAACGCCGTCACCGATTTCTGGTAGTAATCGTTAAGACTTTGGCCGTCCTCCTGGGTAATTCGATAAACCTGCCCAGTTTCCGGAATGGTAAACAACGAACGTGCTTGCACCATTTCATAGGCCTGCTCATTGCCTGGAATGTTGGCCGTGGTGAAGTCTAGTTGCTCCACTTGATTAAGTTGCTTAGTCACGTGCACGTCGCTAACCAGTAGTGGCGCTTGATTGCCCGCTATATCCGTAACAATTAACATGCCACCCCTCCTTTAGTAATAAAATCGAGTATCCACTGAAAACGTAAAATCAGTAGCACCTGAAATAGCAAATGAATTTTTTCCGACCTTTAAATCTAAATAAGCATGGTTACAATTCTGAAATGCTAATTGGTTATTTAAAACGGGTTTCATCCCGTAAATCTGTAATTTATCACTCTTTTTCAGCCCCCTGTTAAATTTAAAAGTCTGTCCAGTCGTGTTATTGGTAATCGTTAGCCCGTTGGCCACCGTCCCTTGAAATTCGTACAACACCGGCCGCTCCTCTGCCTTAAGTGGAATATTACCAAGATTGTAGACGTCAAATTTGTTCGTTGTGAACTTATATGAGTAATCTACATCTTTCGGCAGGTTCATACCTAAGCCCCACTTATTATCAAACTTCGTGAAGTTGTCTTCACTGGTCATTGAAACAGATTCGGCGAACCCATCCTCCGACATTAGATTAATCGTGATTGGTTGCGTGAACCAGAAGTTATTCAGCCGTGGATAGCTGAATCCATCTACGCTAACTTTCCAACGAATCATCGGGATTCGCATGTTAATCACGTAGAACGATTCGTAACCGGGGAACACACGCAGCACTCGTTCCCGCATTAGTTCATAATCGTAAACGTCGTGCGCTCTAACCTGTACCACTAGTGGAATCGTCGTCTGCTGAATTTGGGAGGCGGTCTGGGTTGCTTTCGTTTGGTGAATCTGGGTGAACGTGTGTTGATATGCCGGACTGGGCGGGTCAAAGTTAATCACCCGAATGTCCAGGTCATCCAGATTGTACATTGTCCCGTCCATGTGCTGGATTAAAATACTTTCAGTCATATTAGTGGAATCCACCTCTCTTCTTCGTTTCAATCGTTATTTGCTTAGCTTGGCGTGCTTGATTTATTGGATAAGTAACATCAGCAATCGTCTTGCTATCAAGGTAAACGGTGGTGTTGATGTTGCCACCTTCGCCAGCCGTTGCCACGCTAGCCCCGGTGTTAGTAGGATTGTTAACATTGGCGATTGCTTTACCAGCGAATTGGTGCGCCTGTTCTGGCACGTGGCTAATTGCGTTAAGTGCGTGGGCCAGCTTACCATTCGGAGCTTTCTTCAAGCGTTCCGCAATGGTTTCCATAATAAGGTCATCCGCTGTGGCACGGTTTGGATTAATGGCCACTTCGGGTTCACCTGGCACTTCGTTGAAGATGTTGAGCTTACCCCATTGGCCCCAGCCACCATTAGCATGCCGAACCGCACCAGTTGGGCCCCAACCACCAAGCGTCAAATCAGAACGCCAGGTCGTGTCGTTAAACATGGCTACCAATTGGTCGAGGGCGGACAAGATGTTCTTGTGTCCAGGCATAGCATAGTGGCGGAATGTGGAATCGATAAATTGGAGAATTCCTTTAGATGGGTGCCCTAATTTAGCATTCCTATCAGTGTGATTGACAATAGTTGGGTTTCCCCCAGATTCATGTTGGATAACATTTTCAATATGCTTAATATCGCCACTAGTAATCGAAACACCAGCAATTTTCGCAGCTTCACGGATTAGATCACCGGAGACCTTACCACCACTAGCCGTACCAACGCCGTCTGAATCTGTAACTAATGGTGCAAGGTGTTTCTTGATGAATGAAAAGACACCTGGGCCCAGCTCTTTTTTGACAAAGCCAATCAAGCCTTTATCTGCCTTAGTATCCTTCTTCTTTTTGTCGTCCTCCGATTTTAAACCACGGACACGGCCATAGATTGGCGTTCCAGGGAACGTCGACACTGGACTCATCCCAATGTTCGGGTGTGAACTTGGGCTCATGGCCGACCAATACTTACCGTTACCAGCGTAGACACCAATGTGTTCATCATTACCAATCAGGTCACCAGGGCGAAGCTGATCCTTGCTAATGTGTTGTGTTCGGGCAATTTGATCACCAGAAAAATGCGGATACGAAATTCCAAACGCTTTTTTGAGGGCGTACATTACTAATCCAGAACAGTCGAAACTATCCGGGCCAGTAGCGCCCCAGACGTACGGCTTACCAGTACCATATTTTTCAACGGCCTTTAGCAATCCGGTTGCATCACCACTAGCACCGCCAATGGCTTCGTTGATAACGTCCCAAACGGTCGCCCACCATTTCTGACCTTGCTTATCCGCTTGTTTTTTAAACACTGTTTCGAACGCCTTAGGCACATCACCCTTGATTTTTGGCTTTTTGCTGAATAGCGCTGCAAACGACTTATTAACGTTTGAGCTTAGCCGTTCAGCCAATTCGATTAATTGTTGATAACCACCGTTAACGCCTTTAAATAAAGATGAACTAAAAATGCCAGTCCCATCCGCAAAGTGCGTTAGTCCTGACATCTTAAACATCTTATTTTCAGTCGCATTTAAAACAGCGTCGCCTGGTTCTAAATATTGAAGCACGTTGTTGCCGGCTGGTTCGTAAGAGCTACCGTCAGCTTTAACCACGCGTTCTACATTGTTAGTTTCTGGACTGTCATTGCCGTCGTTTAGCATGGCTAATGTGCCACGAGTTAAACGGCCATTTTCCACAAGCCCGGTACCACTAGCGAACTTAATCGGTGAAATGGTCTTGGGGGATCCGCCAAACTTACCAAGGACATAGTCAATGCCTTGGATGCCGCTGTTAATGTAACCAGCTGTTTTGTGCATCCCTGAATTGGACAGGTCGGCAATGTCCTTCCAGACTGACTTCCAACTGGAACGCAACGTGTTACCGAGTGACTTCCAGGTCTTTTCAAAAGAGTTGCTAAAACTATTTTCAGTTTTAAGCATCTTGTTGGTTGACGAGGATAAGTCACTCTCAATCTTGTTGACTTCCTTCTTTTCGTCGCTAGCAGCATCCTTCCAGAGCCGTTCCCAATCACGCTTAAAATTGGACTTAAAGCGATTGAGGTCGTGGACGATTGAATTAGTCATGTTATGGAACACTTTAATGAAGCCAGTGTTGCCAACCGCCTTATTTGCCACGTCAATTTGTTTTTTAATTTCTGTGCCAAATTTGGTTCTCTTAGCAGTCTTTTCAAGCTTGTCTAAATCCTTGTTAAGCTTGCTCAAGCCTTTGTCTTTTTCAATCGACTTCATCGATTTAGAAAGCATCTTAAAGGACTTAGCTAGCGTTGAGATCGGCTTAGCCAGCTTGCTCCAATCTTTAGCGTCTTTGCTAATTTGATTGCTAATCTTCTTTAGCTCACTGACTGGATTGTATTTTTTCAAATCCTGTTTCAAACTCTTCAAAGATTTTCCAATCTTATTTTTACTTATAACTTTATCAAGCGATCTGATCCCCATGGTCAATTTACTAATAGATTTATCTTTACCAAACTTTGTAAATTCCTTGTATAAGCCAGTTAAAGACTTGTCTAATGTCTTAACCGTCTTGGCAAATGACTTCCAATCTTTAGTAGCAGATTTGAAAGCCTTATTCATCAATTTAAGGATCTTAGTTGGATTGTTATCTTTTAATCCTTTAGTAACCTTCTTCAAGTTGCTTGTAGGATTATTATTCTTTAACCCATTTTTGAGTTTCTTAAGATTGTCAGTAATTTTGCTCTTATCTAATGTTTTATTAAGCTTAGAAAGCTGGTCTTTTAACTTTTTAAACGAGTTCGATTTGTCAATGCTCTTCATCGCCTTAATTAAAGCAACTACTGAATCAGAGACTTTCTTACTCGACTTCCCGAATTTAGACCATTTGCTGTTATTCTTACTTATAGCTCTACTAATTTTATTAATAACCTTGGTTGGGTCGTTATCAGTAAGTCGTTTTTTGAGTTTCTTCAAGTTAGAACCAATTTTGCTGTTACGCAATGTCTTATCTAATTTAGGTAAATCATGATTGAGCTTATTAAATGGATCCGACTTCATGGATTTTGAAAAACTGTTTAAGGCCTTGAAAGCTGAACCAATCTGCTTAATCGGTTTGGCCAACTTACCCCAATTACCGATGCTACTTTTAAGTCGCTTATTCATTGCCTTTAAGAGTTTGGTAGGATCGTTCTTTTTCAAAGCCTCTTTGAGTCCTTTGAGAGCCGTTTTGTATTGTTTCATAACTGGAATTGCTGCTTTTAGATTTGCAATGTCCTTCTTCGAAACATGCGCAATTTTAGTGGTCTTCTTAGGCTTTTTAGCTTTTTTATTACCGCCACCTGTAATGCCACCAATCCATTTGCTAACTCCTTTGAATGGATTGTGATCGGAAATCCAACCGCCGATTTTGTTGAAGACGCCTGTAACTTTCTTCCAAATACCGTCAAGGATGTTGCCAACAAATGAGCCAATACCTTTAAAAACTTTAACGAAGGTTCTACCAATGCCATTTACTACATCCCTAAATGGCTTAAAATGCTTGTACGTTTCATAGACTGCCACGCCTAAAGCTGTAATCCCAGCAATAATCCAAGTAATAGGACTAGCCAAAATGGCGGCATTAATTGACATGATAGATGCCCATAAAGAACTCATGGCAGGAATTAGTGTAGTCATAGTTATATTACGCACTAAAGTAAATCCTCTAACTGCTAAACTAACAGCCTTACCGCCTACCCATTTAGCTCCTAAGATTGCATAACTTTTAAGATTACCTATGCCGGTAATAGATGCTCTGGCCAGTTTAACAACAGTTCTTCCTGTCCATTTGGCTGCTATAATGGCAGAACTCTTTAATTTGCCAAAGCCACGAACGCTCGCTTGAGCTAGTTTAACAACTGTCTTACCTGTCCATTTAGCCGACATAATAGCGTAACTTTTTAATTTGCTAAATCCTTGGACAGCGGTTCTGGCTAATTTAATGATCGTTCTTCCTGTCCACTTTACAGCAGCTATAGCTTTTGCCTTCATTTTTCCAAATTTAGCAACCGCTCCCTTAGCTATATCTAGTGTCTTCTGTCCGACCCATTTAACGCCTAATTTAATATTTTTGGGTTTTAATAATGAAAAAACACCTTTAATCGCCTTAAATGGTATGCTAGCAATACTCTTTAAGCCTTTGTAGATGTCCCAAATCGTGTGTGCCGCGCTAACCATCTTTTTGGCCATAAAGTACGTTACTAACACCTTACCAACGTTCTCCACAGCATCTTTATGTTTAGAAATTTCTTTTAGCCCTTCGGCAACACCTTTAATGCCATCTGACTTGACGCCTGGAATCATCTTAAACATCCCAGTAATCTCATCCCAAGCACCTTTGCCGACTAATCCAACAATCTCTCCAATCGAACCGAAGATGTCAACGATGCTGGACTTGTTCTTATCAATGTAGTGCACCATGATGGCAACGCCTTCGGTAACCTTGCTAATTGCCCCGGACACCAATTTGGCGTACTTTTCCATCATGTCGTCAGACATAAGATCACGTAGATCCTTCGCCGCACTCTTGGTGAGTTTGAAGGACGAGTTCATGATTTTACCAGTTAAAACTTGCCATCTGGATTGCATGTACATGGTCATGCCTTGAAACGAGGTCATCGCTTCGGCAGTCCCGCCTTTGTACTTCTTACCTAGATAGTCTAGTGCATCGGTGAATTGTGTGGCCGTCATTTTCCCCGCCGCACTCATTGCATAGAGTTGCTTCATTGATTTACCGGTTGCTTTTTGCAAAGCTTCCCCAAACATCGGGAACCGATTAATCATTACGGCCATATCTTCGGCGGAAGCCTTGCCACCAGCGACAATTTTGGCGAATTGCTCACCTGATTCGGCCAGTGCGTCGTTACTCATGTGCAAAGTAGAACCTAGGGCAACGAATGCGTTAGTCCAGTCCTTGGTTTCTTTAACGTTAGAATGAACGTGGTAAAACGATTGTGCCATTCGGTCAATGGTATCTGCCGCATAAATAGAGTGTTGCGACAGGCTGTTAATGTAGTTGACCAGCTCCTTACCGTCACGTGGTGCTTCGGTCGTTAACGCTGTCCACACGGTGCGCATGGTATCTTGCTCTTTGTTGTAAGCCATACCAGCTTGGGTGGCCGCTTTTAACCCGTTAACAATCGCGGTAAGTCCATTAGTAATTAGCGTGCCAGCGAAGGTTCCGGCCATAACATCCCGAATGCGGTGGGTGTGCTCCTTGAACGTGTCAATCTGCCTTGTTACGCCTTTGATACCACGATTGAAGCCACTAAAATCAGCCTTAAATCTCTGTTTAACCGGGTTCTTGAACTTTTGACGGCTCCGGTCAGCACGACTAACTTTTTCGTCAAATTCGGTCGTGTCTGCCTTTATAACTTGTTTAACCGTCTTACTCATCTCTTCGCGAATGCGATCATGAACAGACCTTGCTTTGTTGGCCATCTTGTCAGCATTCGCCGTGAAGTCCTGATCCATCTTGTCGCCAGTGTTAGTGCCTAGATTGGTTAACAGGTTCTTTATGCTTTCATAATCCGGGAGGAACTTCTCCTTGTGCAACAGCACATCGATGTTAATTGTTCCATCTGCCATTTATTAACCTCCCTTCTCTCTTTATTTCTGTAACTATTGACCTTGCTTAGCTTGCACGGCCAGCATGTTGAACATTGACCCGATTGCATCATCAACAGCACTGGTGCTTTGTCCTTCTAGGGCATAATAATTCTGCTTTTCAATAAGGCTAGTCAGTGCGTTGCCTTCAAGGCCTTCAGTACTGCTTTGGCGAATATCAATAATCCGCATTAATGGCGATTTAGCTGATAAATTATTAAATAGCGCTCTGAACTTTTCCCAACGCAATTTATCCATCTCATCCAGCAGGTCGATGCCATAATCAAAAATAAAAGACGCATAGATTGCCTCTGCGTCTTGCGTGTAACTAAATGATTTAGGCGAAGGGCCAGATTGGTCATCGCCCTCGATGTTGTTATATGGTTCCTGGTGAATATAGTCGTTGAGGTCTCCTAACGCCTTAACGGCTACTTCATAATCATCAGCTGTTTCGAATGTCAGACCAAAACCGTCAAAAAAGTTCTGCCATCCAAGTTCCACTTTGGCAGTCCATTTCAAATCGTCATTCTCACTGACTTTATACCATTCCAGAACGTTGTTAAATGCCAGTTTAAATTCCACTTCGCCAATGCCGGTCATCATTGTTGATTCAAGCTTGTCGGTTAATGACAGCATGACTATCGCCTACTTCTTGGACTTAGACTTGATTTTTGTCTGGTCAAGATACTTGTTAATTTCGCCAAAAATCGTAGCAAGCGCCCGAGTTGAGTTGTGGCAATATTCATAAATTTCTTGGCCAGCATTGTCACCGAAATATTTGTCGAAGAATGGAATGATTGCATCCCGAATTTCTGCATATTCGTCGCGAGCAAAGTCTAATTGATCATCAACTGGCATTTCATTAAATTCTTCCTCGTCCATCTTGTCGAGATTTTGTAACGATTTAGTTACGGTTAGTTCAACCCGTTGGATTTCTAGCGCACATTCATCGTCATAGGTTAACTTACGTTCTTTGCCTGCGATTCTAAACGAGTAAACCAGTCCTAATTGATTATCAATATTAATGTTAATTGCCATGTTAATTCGCTCCTTATTTAATGGCCGCCCCGATCCGGTACTGTGCATTTATTCGGCGACTGATTGTTATGTTAAGCTGTGGCGGTAACAGTTACCGCACACTTGTCAGTTAGTCCTCCATCATCCGTTGTGACGGTGATATTAGCCTCGCCTTCGGTCACTGCTGTGATTGTGCCGTCGTCGGCTACAGTGGCCACAGCTTCGTTGTCCGAAGCGTAGGTCACCTTCTTATTGGTGGCATCATCAGGCGCGACTGTAGCCGTTACTTGCTTTGTATCACCGACGTGCATCGACGCCGTCTTTTGCGATAGCGTTACGCCGGTAACTGCCACGGTAGCATCAGGGACGTTAAAAGCTGGTACATCGACCTTATCGGACGTGTTCGTTCCATCTGTAAATGCTACCTGGTAATCACCAGCCGCTACCTTAGTACCTGGTGCTAATCCTGTGATAGCTACCTGGCACGTGCCGGTGTCGCCTTGTGCAACTGGCTTGCCATTCTTATAGGCCACCAATGATTGATTACTTCTGTCTGCCATGTTGGCACCTCCTAATTAGCATTAACGGTTGCCCCGTCTTTGTTCGGCGTAGCTGAGACACCGGACGGGGAATCTATTTTCCCAACTGGCCACCATCCCCGGAAATGATTCCGTTTTGACCAGTGCCATCATCGTTGTTAGTTCCATTCGTTCCAGGTACCGGTACACCATTCATCGAAAGTGTGAACGAGAATGTTTGGCGGGCATTAGCATTACCACCGAACGGAACGATAGATGTCAACGTGCAGTTCGCGGTAATTGTATTTCCACCTTGATCAGTCCAGCGAACTAACGTACGTAAGGCATCGCCCATTGCCATGAAGCGAGCTGCAATATAATCTTGTGCTGGATCACCAACGACGCGTTGGCCAGTAATGGCAAATGTAACTCGTTTTCCAGTTTCGTCTGTTTCACCCCAGCCTTTACCGTTCCAAAAATTTTGTGTTTCAGATGTCGCATTAGCAGCAGGTGTCATTGACAAGATTCCTTGCGAAATGTTTGCCCATTTAGCATTTTTAACATCGTCGCCTTCGGCCGTTGGATCTTGGCCACCGTTTAGATCAATTTCTAGTTTGTTGACCCAGTTTTCTGGTCGTTTTAAAGTCTTTTCAGGCATTTTAAATTCCTCCTATTTATTTGTCCGTGTAATAATTTGTACAAAAAAATTGAGCATGTAATCGGTGTAACCTTGCTCGTCCTGTTCGGACATGCTAGGTAATCCGGTCTGCTCAATTTCTTGAAAAATATAACTGTCGTCATTGCTTGGTATATCATCAACTGTTTCAAGGTAGTTACTTATATCCCACATGAACTTATCAGCCAGTTCCGCGTCCTTTGTTCGCATTGCAATCGTGTAATTCATGCGCTTTGTCTTATTACCCGACCAATCTTCATCAAGTGTTGACGACCCTGGATCAGGCGCCAATGCAATGCACTCCCCTGGGCGCATATAACCAGCAATGACTTTGTATGGCAAGTCGACTGTTTCATTAATCGACTCAACCAATCTTTCTACTAAATCCATCTATAATTTGCTCCCTTCAACGAAAGCTTTTTCGATGTTGCCCATCTTTTGGCTATCACCTTTTACACGCAAATCCCAGCGTCGACTAGTGCCAGGCGTGGTGTAGCGCTTGACCTTATGGCCGTTAATTATGCCGTAGAACTGTGCCCTGGCGTAAGGAGCGTGATAAACGACTGAATGACCACTCACGTTTAACGTGGCACTTTGCCGTAATGCATTAGAGCGCTTAGGCACGAATTGTTGCATCTCGGTCATGGCTTGATTGACTGCCAACTTCTCGCCGTTGTTGAAGCGGTCGGGAACCTTGTTGAAATCACTCAAATTCAAATCAACGTTAAAAGCCATCACAGCACCTCCAATTCGTACGAATAAACGTCATTGCTGTAGGGATGCCGATTGTCAACGATGTTGGTAACGGTGTACTCCACGTCCTCAAAAATCAGTTTGTAATTATTAACTGCGTCGTGTTTCAGCACGGGCAACGGCGTTGTAATTCCGGCATAAAAAAAGACTATGGCATTGGCCACAATCTGTCGGTCGTTATTCGTTCCGGAGTAAATCGTTTGTGGTTGCACCACACAATTCCGGATAATTACCTTCTCATATTCAGGCTTACCCCACACGTCTGTTTCTCCTGTAGGAACCTCAAGCGCAACGGTCTGCTGCGCCATTTTTTTGGGTATCTTCGGTATCATCGACTATCCACCCCCCGATACATCAATCCGGTATTGACCAACATACTAATAGCCGATCTAACCACGCCGCTATTGCCATACGTCACTGCGTCAATCCCTGAACCGTCCGATTGGATGGTAGTCCGTCCAATAGAGACGCTCTTCACATCGTTATCAGCACGGGCAACCGGCGAGTTGAGCCCTGATTCAAATTCGAATTCGCATTGCATAGCAATAGCCTTCTCGTATTGCATTGCACGATACACCAAGAATGCATCATCCGAATTTAAATCGTCTTTCAGTGAATGAAAGTATGGATCGTAGAAATTCCGAGTCACTTGCTGTAATAGCAACTCTGAATCGGTAATTACTGAATTAAACTCATCTTGACTTAGCTTGGTAAAACCAAGCTCTTGGTATGTTTGGTAATCCAATTAATCACCTTCTAGTTAGCTTTAATAAGTGCCCCATCGTTTCCTGGGGTTGCTGTCACCCCTGATGGGGCGTCTATTTTGACGCGTCGCCAGCGGTTGCTGACATGTAGATACCAGCTTTAGCATTGTCTAGGACAATAGCATCAAAGTAACTTAGCCCTTTGATTGTGTAACGGTTACCGTTACGGTCACTGTCGGGTGTAATTACTGAAACGTTGTCATACTTTACAATTGGCGCCACGGTTGTGAGTGGGGTCAAAATAAAGTTAATGTTATCGGTTAAACCTAGGCCAGCTAAACGGTCTTTTGAAACACGTAAGATTGGCACACTGCCATCTAATTGGGCAACAGTCCGGTTGATACCGTTGATGCCCATTTGATTGGTCGTAAATGTCCGACTAACTCCACTGGCATTCTTAAGCTTTTGGTAGTAGTCTGCCGATGCAAACATTACGAATCCACCAGGAACCTCCGTGTCGAACATGTACTTTTCAGCTTCATCGTAAGCGGCTAACGCGTTCTTTTCGTCAATCGTGTCGCCAACTGTCTTACCTGCATTGTCATGTAGGGATTGAACAGCTACCTTGTCACGACGTGGGACAGTGATTAAGCGTTGGTGCTCTTCAACCACGTTGTTGACCTGGTAAGCGCCATTTTCTGACATGTCCAATTCGTCCATGTCGTAGGCGAACCAATCTTCGTGGGTCAACTTCACGGTTTCCTTTTCAACATTAATCTTTGAGCGTGCGTTGTCTTCGTTTCGCTTGTACTCTGAAGGTTGAACGAAGCCACTCATCTTATTAATGCGTACTTCTCTGGCTCCTACAAAGTCGGCAGCGGTAATTCCACTTGCTCCCCCTTGTAGAACGTTCCATACTTGACTATCGGCTTGGAATTGCTTGTCAATTTCAGCCATGTCTCTTGAATCTAATACTACTGGCATAATTTATTCCTCCTATTTTTCTGTTAATCTACTAGCAATTTTTGAAACTAGTGAATCACCCGATTCACCACCGCTCGGATTACCTTGCTGAAACACGTTTATACGCTTGCCGTCTGGCTTAGATTCGTCAGATTCGAATAAGAACCCCTTGTCTTTCTTGACGGCTTCAATTTGCTCTTTAAGCCCGGCCACACTGCCATCTTCGTTAAGCTTTAATGTGTCGCGATTGATGAACGGCATAACTGCCTTTGCGTCGCGTGCCTTGGCTCCGGACAATGCTAGATTGATAGCACTGTTCACCTTCGTCTGTTGCAACTGGGATTCCAGATTCTTTTTGGTATCTTCATTGGCTTTCTGGAGGTCGGCAATTTGTTGCTTAAGTTCTTCGTTGTCGCCGGCACTCTTCTTAAGGTCTTTGAGTTGACCATCCCGGTCTTCCAGCTGTCCCTGTAGCGACGTGATTTGGTCGTTGGCAGTGTTAAGCTTGGCTTCCACCTTTTCAATGTCCTTGCCGTTTTCAGCAAGCACTTGGTCAACGATGTCATCCGCCAATCCGAGTTTTTCCTTCAAAAATTTTCTTTCCATGTCTGCACGATCCTTTCGTTTTTGATGTCGCAGTCACGACTGCGTGTGATATTGTGCATAAAAAATAAGCAGTTTAACGACGTACTCGGGTCGATGTATTTAGTTATATGTTTTTTCCCGCGAGTAATCGCGGTATAAGAAATCGTTATCCTTAACTAGCTGGCGAATCCTACCACGATGGGTAGCCAGCATGTTCTTGTAGTGATTAATCTTCTCTTCGTCATGCAACCGTTTGGCCACTTCCAACATCTTTTTATCCCTCCGAACATTGCGCTCAAGTGCCCGCTGTTGCTGTCGAATTTGACCGTTTTTAATGGCTTTGTCCGGGTCGTACGGCTTAAATGAATTAGTGCTCACACCCTTGACGTATGGATACAACGAATGGTGACAATTAACGCCCTGCGTTCCGGCTGGCGTACCATAGCCGTGGTCATAAATCGTATCGTATTCGCTGTCAAAGTTAGGGTCATCCCTTGGCACTCGATTCAGGATGTGACCTTGAATTGGTGCGCAGGCTGGCCGGGATGCAGCGTGACTGTCCATGGTAACCAGCGTTACCCCGAATTCATTCATTGAATTCATCCTTGTTTCGTTAAACGTCCGGTGCGCAGTGGTATTGATTACTGACCTCACATAGCTATCTAGCGCCCAACGACGCCCTGCTGAATCAACTAGATTAGTTTCTAATCCAGAATCAGCTAATTTATAAATGGCATCGTTAATGGCTCTCTCGTGCGTTTTAAGACCGCTTATTGTCTCGACAGTTGATTGATTGACCACTTTCCTAAACGCCCGCACAGCCGCGTTATTGGCTTGATTATTGCCACCTAGCGTCTCATTAGTGACGTTGTTAATGTCCTTGTACGTTTGATTTAGCAAATTGCTTAGGATGTTGCTGTTATCTGGCATCACTTTGGGATGCACGTCCGTAAGATGTTCCAGCTGGCGGTTAATCTCATTGTTAATCGTCCGGCCATCGTCCAAGACTAGCGATCGAATCTGTGATTCAGCTTTGCCGGTAACGTCCGACAGCAATTCAATCGTCTGATTGTTCAATAAGCCAGCTTTCTTGAGTTGCTCCACCTGCCATAACAACACGTTGCTTGCATCAACTTTATCAGCGCTTGTCGCACCGATTAGATTAATGATTCTGAAAATAATTTGTTGCTGTAATTCGCTGTATAAATCGACAATCGAATCCGCCTTATTGGACATGTTCTTTTCAGTAATCAATCACCATCACCACCACCCAGCTCCGTAGTCTGTTGACCACCAATCGTGTCAGTGTCTGGCTGTTCGGCTTGAATCTTAGCCAGTTCTTTTTTGGCGTCGTCCTCGGATAATCCATAATTGCGTTGCAAAAATGTAGTCTTTGACAGCACACCAGCCACCACGTTTTTCAAGTCCTCTTCCATCTGCTTATCTTTGTCGACCGTGACCCCATCGTCGTACTTAATATGGATGCCAATATCATTCAGATCGAAATCGTTCGGTAATGTAAATGGTGATTCCCCATTAGGAAACAGTTTAGATGCCATAGACAGCTCTAGGATTGAGACACATAGTTGCTCAATGGCGGCCGTTACATTGGTCAAGATGCTAGATCGCGTCTGATAAGTCATGCTGTTCTCGCTAACCACCGCTGTGGCCGTCTGCATGCCATTGTGCGGATCATAACTAAACGTTCCGGGCGCCATGCCGATGTTGGCTTCAAATTCTCGTAGCCATGCGTTCATGGAATCAGTAAACTGTTGTACCCGAATGTCGTTGGTCATGTCTTGGATTGAGATGTCATCCCCAATCATTTTCACGTACACGTCCGTATCCGTGTCGAACATTGGTCGGTGGGTGTGCTTATCGAACTTCATCAATTCTTCCGGCACTGCAATCTTGCGCTTACCATTCCGAATCTCCCACATAAACGAATCATGCGTTAAATTCAGATTGTCGAGAGCAGTCTTGCTATTATCTACAATGCCGATGCCTAACGGGCTCTCTAACGAGATGTTGTTAGCGCCTGGCATACGGAAATAGCTAAACAACGGCTTAATCATCCCTCCCGCGTCAAAGATAGCTTGTGGCTCCATGTCTGGGTATAGCGTTGCAAGCGGCACCTGATTACCAACAATGTCTGCCGTCTCCGAACGATAGAGTTCGTTGGTTACCACGTAATTGTTGTCCTTCCATTCGTGGAATTCTAGCAAGGTGTAGTAGACGTTGCGGTCATGCTCACTAACCACCGTTCGACTTGAGATTGCGGCTTCACTAATTGAGTTGGTATTGGATTGCAACGGAAAGAATTGATCCGCTCTCACCCACGCAATCTTGATGGTGCCGTCTGTCCCAACGTACGGGCGCATAGCAAAACCACCAGCAACGACGCCCTTTTCAAGATTCATTTCAAACTGGTTTTTGAAATCATTAGCACTAAGCACATCATTCAGATATTTACCCACCTCGTCATTATCAAAGCTAATCTCGCATTGTTCGTTGAACACAATCGAAGCGATTCGTTGTGCCGCTCGTTTAGTTAGATTTACCGAATTAAACTGCCGATAGCGTCTAACGTTTTCAGCATCAATGTAGCTAACCTTGTCATAACGATTAGCATAGTATTTGAAATCCTTGACAATCCGGTCGTATTCCGCGGCGCTCATACTAATTCGTGAATCATCAACGATCCGCGATAATGAGTTCGTTGCTCCCACAGCTGCCGCCCCCTTCCATAACATATTTTTAATTTTTTGAATTATATTCATTTGTATCACCTACCATTTCAGGTCTAGGTCTCTTAGGTTATCTAATACAAAGTACTGAAACTGGTCACACGTATGGTCGTCCACCTTAATGACCTTTGGATCATCGGTGTTAACCGTTTTTTCATCCCATTGATATTTCTGATGCTGTTTAATAAAGATTTCATTTTCTGGGATGTCGAGATAATAAAAACGCCCAGTTGCAAGTAGATGCTGGACGTTGTCAATCATTTGTGTTTTATCCACCTTTTTAACGTGGTGGTAACGCTCGTTATATCGCTTAATCATTTCATGATCTAACGCAAAATCAGATGTCGCACTATCGGCGGACTTCTTCCACGGCTCCATCCCCCATTGTTCTATCCACTCATGTTCAACCTTGTGGAGGTCTTCGGCGAAGTCGCTCGGTGCTTTCTTGTTGACCTTGCCTACCGGTGAATAGTAGTACGTGTTCAGTAGGATTACCTTGCCCGTGTTGGTCAGCCCATAGCAACTCTCGGTGGTAGCAGATGTTTGTTGCCCGCTATCCTGTGAGAAGTAGATGTTCATCAAGTATTCATCTTCTGGAAAGGAATCAAGGGGATGGAATAGGTTCATGTTATAGATATTTGTTCCAAGCCCCACCGCTTCACCTAAGTAAAGATAGCGGTAGTAATCGTAATCAGATTCCTTAATGTTGTTGATTTCAATCAACATTTGGTCATTAACGAATCCCAGCTCGTCATCTAGATAGCTAGATTTGTCTACCAACCATCCCTTTTTACCACGTTGCTTTTCCGTCCACTCGTTAATCCATTCATACGGGTTTCGTGGTGGATTCCAGCTCCAGAAGAACTTAACTTGCTTGGCTTTCGGATGCTTCTGCCGGATGAACGTTGAATTAGTCTGATCGAATTCTTCGGCGTCTTTAAATTCAGCTGCTTCTTCATACCACACCGCAATCACGTTGTTAATGTCATTGGATTTCAATTTTTGGAAATCATCTTGGCCATAGAAATGGAATGCACATCCTGTTCGCTTATGCACGATTTTGTAGGGATGAGACTTCGCATTAAACTGACTAATTATCCCAAATTTGCGCAACGCCCACTGAATTTTTTGAAACACTGAATCGGCAATCGTGTTGGCCACCTTGCGGATAACAACAACGTTGGCCACATCATCTTTAATAATGTAGGACGTCATCATCATTACCAGCTTAAGAGCAATTGTGGACGACTTAAACGAGTTACGACCACCGCACATCAGGATATAAGGACAATCCGTCTGCCAGATGCGTTTAAAGTGCGGTTGCACCTCTTTCTGGATATTAATCGTCGGTGTCATCATCATCACTCCACTCATCTACAATTACAATGTTGCCGTCACTGCCATTAGAGTTGACCTCGTTAGCCTTCGACTGTGCAATGTCCGCTTCGGCCTTAGCCCGCTTGCCTTCATCACTAATGTGCAACAGATTAGTAATGCGGTCGAGCGAGTTCAGCATGGCGTCTGAGTTAGCCTTTCGTAATCCATCCATAATGATGTCAGCTTTGGCAGCGTCATGTACGAATGTCAACTCTCCAACCACTGTGTCCAACGACCATTTATGCTTAGCCGCTACTTCTCGCTGAATGTTAACAATTCTTGCATCAATTTTAGGATTGCTTCTTAGCCGTGAAGCTTTAACTCTAACTGCATTGGTATCAACAGCTACTTGATACGCAATCATATAAGCCCGATATAACGGCAATCTTTTAGCACCTACTAATTGACAGAACAGTTCTTGCTTGGCATTTAGTTCATCATCCGCACCTTCATTTTTGTGTGCACCCTTTTCTGATTTTGTGTGCACCCTTTTTTCAGGTGGGGATGCACCCTTTTTGGATCCACGTTGCCATCCATGACGGTTCTTCCACGATTTAACGGTATTAATCGAAACATCGTACTTTTCAGCAATGTCCTTGTACTTCATACCAGAGAGATAATCTTTTTCTGCTTGTTCTAGCTTTCTCATCACATATCACCACGCCTCCAATCAATCTTAATAGTTTCTCTTTCTTTTTTAGGCACAATAAAAGGACGGTCCGCTTTAGGATCGTCCTTTTTACGTTGCTGTTTGAATTGTTTATCCAGGTCACTAAAAACCCGTATCTCGGTTGGGCTAATGTAGCCCCATTTCGTCATTTTCATGTAATCACCTTAGTAAGGATTGTTAAAAGAGGAGCAGGGACTCGAACCCTGCAAAGCCTTAATAGTGGAGCTGACCAGATTCGGACTGGCGACCTCTTGATTATCCATCAAGCGCTCTACCGCTGAGCTACAACACCTGGGCTCTTAATCTACACCCGTTCGCTCTCAATCATTCGCGACTAATCAAGAGTTGTTAGATGTCAGATTGCATGTACCGTTCATGCTATCCTCTATAAGACAATGAGGAATCGAACCTCATCACGCTTTCCACACGCTGAACCATCTGCCTTGCCGTAGCTTTCAACCCGGAGTATTTTTGCGATATTAAATCGCAACGTAGATGGCAGGATCCGAACCTGCGACTTCCTGATTAACAGTCAGGTGCTCTACCAACTGAGCTACACCTACAATTTGTCAAAGAGTTGGTATCGTTTTGTATTTTGGCAAATATATAATCAAAGGAGAACAAATGAACTTATTAATGGTATCCCCAACTCTTCGACAATATCATTTTAACGCCGTTTTTCTCCAAAAAAGTCCTAAAAAAGTCCGATAAAAGTTTGTTAAAAGTCCTAAAAAAGTCCACCAAAAGTCCACCAAAAGTCCGATTTTTTGTCCTCACTCATATTCGTGCAAGTCTATCTCCCCAAAAGTTTGATATTCATAAGCGTCTGCAAAGGCATTAAGCGCGTATCTTTTATAGTCAAGGTATCTAGAACGCGTCATATGTAACCTTCCTGAACACCATTTTACTGTGCGATTTCCAATCACATCATAAGTGATGATGTCTTGTGACCACATGTCTAACGATTTAATCGCATTAACAACTTTTTCATATTCGACTTGGTTTTCAATATATTCCGTTATCTTGTTTTCTGCGTTATTACCTGCTGCTTGTGACTTGGGCATCCCATCAATGATTACCGCTCGAATGCCGGTCGGATTGTTGCCGGCACGTCTGCAGATACCTGGGTAATCCTTTTTAAAAAAGTCCTTAACCCGCCACATTGTCCCTTTAGTATTAATCTTAGGTATTGCCAAAACGTCCATCCCCCATAGTCTCCTGTGTGCTATAATTAGATTATTGGTTGTCCTCATAGCAATTGGAGCTGTGGGGCTTTTTTATTGCTAAAAGAAGAATTGCCACAAACATCCAATTCCTCTGATTACTGAAAAAACAAATGCGGAACACATTAAGATTCCAATTAGGCCACATACTAACAACATCGCAAATCTAAACAATGCACTAAATAACGCGCTCATTATCTTTCTCCCATTCTTTCGATTTCCGGTAATCCCATCGTTTAACGATCGACAAAATGTCAAATAACAACATCAGGCATAACATTAGTCATGTTTCTGTCATCGAAACATTCTTCGCAAAGACGTCTGCAGTTGCAACGATAGTGAACAAATCAGCCATTAAACTTTCTAGACTGCCATTCCATGTGGCTTTCTGTAACCACTTATGAAACTTTTTTAAAATCTCCATCGTCCTCATCCTAACTAAGTAAAAATAACGCCAACACAGCCGTGACTAGTGTGCCAACTGGATGCGCCACGAATAACATCAACGCGGCCACAACAAACAAACTCATTAGTAATTTAATTCTCATCTTCATTCCTCCATGTTTTACGATAATTACTTAACCCTCCGATTTATCTGCCAGTTCTTCTAGCTCTGCCTCAACCATGGCTCTAAATTCAACTTGGTTCGCTAAAATAGTTGCACCAAGTTCTGTTGGTTCTAAAAGGTATTTATCTTGCAACTGTAATGTGCCAATTATAATTTCTGATATCATTTCACCTGTCGTATATCCGTCAGCATATGTTGGCAAAACTTCATCTACAATGAAGCGTTGAACTTCTGTTATTTCTGAGTCAGTCATCTTCTACCTCCTCATCAATTCTGAACGTTACATGATTTCCTTCCTTTAATTCGCCCAAAATCCAGTTAGCTAGTCTGGCCGCATCTTTATCGGACAAATCAATTTCCGAATCCTGAAATGACCCAATACTCACATCATTTGAACCCATTGGGAATTCTTCCGTCCATTTGAACACGCTTAACTTAGTCATCTTCACCCTCCTAAAACGGCAAATCATTATCATCAATGCCGAAATCGTCATTATTCTGGCTGTAATTGTTAGCAGGCTGTCCAAAATTGTCATGCAAAGCATTGCTAGCGTTAGATTGCTGGCCACGTTGTTGGCTCTGCTGTTTCGGTTCTAACAATGAGAAGCTATCTACGACCACTTGTGTTGAGTAAACACGCTGGCCTTCCTTCTCGTACATACTCGTTTGGATCCGACCGTCAATCCCGACCAATGATCCTTTATGCGTGTAATTACAGAAGTTTTCGGCCGCCTTTCTCCAGACAATACAGCTGATAAAGTCCGCTTCTCGCTCGCCATTAGCGTTGGTGAACTGCCGGTTCACGGCCATAGTAAAGTTGGCCACCGCCATCCCTGATTGGGTGTAACGGATTTCTGGATCCTTGGTTAGGCGACCGACTAATACGGTTCGATTAATCATCCCTACTCCCCTCCAAATCTATCTTCAAATATGTCTTTAAACACTTCTTTTAATTCATCCGGGAAGTCTTTTTCATCAACAGTGTTCATGCAATTGTGTTCCGAGTTCTTATCACGTGTTACCCATTCCATTGAACGATTAAGCATGTAGGTATCCAGCTCGTTAATGATTCTTCCTCTGGTTTGGACAGGTGCTGAATTGATAAACTGGTTAATCAAAGCAATAATTCCCTTAAGGATTGCTTCGCCATTACCCATTAGGTAAGCTTTACCACTATCAGTTGAATAAGATATTTCAGCATAATCACCTTCGTCCGAACTTTCTAAACAATCCATAATTTCATCAAACGTCATTCCACTATCCAGCGCTTGTCTGATTAATATTTTCTCTTTTTCGCTCATCTTCTGATCCATAATTTCCTCTAACTCCTATCTTTCTTAATGTTTCAACATCTAATTTCACGCCCTCAACTGGAACGTGATAGCGCATTGAAAATCGATTCGGTCCAATTGTCTCAATCTCACTATGATGGTCGCGACATAATGCCATTACGTGGCGCTTGGTGTGGTCGACCTTGGTTCTGTCCATGCCACTACCAATTGGCTCCACGTGGTGGATGTCCGCATGCCTGCTACAAATTGTGCAAATCCGATGTCTACAGCACTGGAATAAGTAATACTCTTCCTCACGCGGTAGCAATTCATAGCCTTTTTTGAAAGGAACTCGCCAGGTAAACATGAAGTCGATTACTAAGTCCAGGAGCACGTTAGCATCGCTCACGGTTGACTTGGTGTCGTCTGCAAGGCTGATAGTCTTTCCAGCCGTGTAAATCTCGTACTGGGTATAGAACATCTCTTTTAGAAAATCCTTTGGTTCGAAAGACCACAGTTCAATATCATGTAACAGGGCAAAGAACAGGCGCCGTTGCTTAACTCTTGCCTTACGTGGGTCGGCCACTTCGAAATCGACATAGAACTGACCACGTGCGCCACTCACGGTTTCTATATGGTCTTGATTAAGTGGACGATCCAAGTGGATGATTAGGTCATTACCACGTTGCTCTGCTCTTGCTCGTTGCACAATCTCACCTGCTTTCTCTCCTAGCTCTTAGTTTGGCCAGCTTTTCATTGATTTCCTCCGTAGTTGGCACAGATTCAGCATTACTTGGCGCTGGCACCGTAGTTTCATCCTGGGCCCAGTCCGGCAACGTCTCCCTAACGGTAACTGGTCGTTTACGCCCCGCTGCTACGTCTGGCGTTGTGTCGTACTCATCCTGCCACCCCTTTTGTCGGAACCATGTATCACCATGTTTGATATACCGTTTAGGGGTGCCTTTAGCCTTGATTTCTGCCAGGTAATTATTAATACCTTGCTTAATTTCATCGTCAGTAACACCGTCCTTAATCGATCGCTTGTAGGAATTAAACGCTGATTCTTTGCCTTTCTTATTCGGATACAGCTTCCAAAGCGATTCGAAGCACTCACGCTTGGCCACCGGTTTAGGTGGCTTTGACGGTTTATTATTATTTGTATTATTCAATGTATTATTAACTGTAGTATTCTCTCTCAAGTTTTCTTGGGTAGGGTCCTTAGATTTTCTTGGGTAGGTACCCAAATTTTCTTGGGTAGGGTACTCAAAAATTTTTATATACCTATTCTTGATTTCTTTAGTACCCTCTTTGTAGATTTTTTGTCTTGAAATATACCCACATTTTTCTAGCGAATTAAGCCAACTCTGCACGGTTGTTTTAGAAACCTTGTATAAATCAGCAAAGTACGAATCAGTAGCCCAGCAGTAGCCATTAGTGTGCGTTAGTGCGGTAATTTCGCCATATAACAGCACCGCTCTAGGCTGTAGTCGTTTGTCATACCTAATATTCGCCGGAATAATTGAATAGTAGTTTGGCTTCTCATTAGGCATGAGTTGTCACTCCCCTATTGTTTAACCATGCATCTAGATCATCAGGTGTGGTCTTAGGTGCTTGTTGTTGTGGTTTGTTAGTTTCCACTTGTTTAATCTCTTCATCCAGGTGATTAACTAGCATAACGGCTTGACTGCTGGTCAGGTCTTCTAACTTGGTTAGATGAACCATCGCAAGATAACGTTGTGCTTCGGTGTCCGCATTAGTGCCCTTAGCCTGGCTCAACTTAGTTAGCTTATCGTTGACTAGCCGTAATTGTGGCTGGCTAATTAATGGATCCGGATTATTAGGTTGAGGTTTGGCTTTTGTTGTCTGCGGTCGTGGTGCTTGTGCCCTAGGCGCTGTAGCCTTAGCTTTAGCACGATTGCTAGTTCCTTGTGACTGTTCTCCATCGTCGTCTGTTTCGCTATTGATGCCGAAAGCCGTTCCCAATGAGTAACGCTTGGCATAGGTTAGCGCGCTACCAATTGCTTGTGGGTCTCCACCGGTCTTAATCTCTAACCAGGAGCCGACCTGCTCATAACCGTTGCTAGATAATAGTGTTGTTCGAACTCTAATGGTTCCGTTCTTAACTTCCGAATCTTGATTCCAGGTTAGCCCTGTCCCTTTTAATGCTTCGTCTATCGACTTAATCAAATCTTCAAGGCGAACGTAATCGTACTTTTTTTGTCCTGACTTAGTACGGAAGTTAACGTGTCCGTTTTTAGCAGGTGGTCTTACTTTTGAATGAAAGTCAGCCAATTCTTGGCTAAATTTGGCTTTTAGTTCGTAGATGTATTTGACGTTTTCCAATTGTGACAAATCCAATTTTTCAAGTAGATCATTCATAATTAAACAGCCTCCGTTTCATATTCAATTCCGTTGTTTTTCAAGAATTCCACTAATGCCTTCGCTTGCTTGATATTTACCTTTGCGGTGAATCTAAATGTCCGATATTCATCAACAACTTCACCGGTGGTCTTGTCCACACGCTTATTACCGACCTTTTTAGTTTTGGCTTCGAGTTCAGCTTGTTCTTGCGCTTTACGGGCAATCTCAAGCCGCTCTTGTTGTTCTTTCCGTTGTTCGGCCTGTTTGGCCGCAGCATCAATATTTTGCGTGACATCAGCTAATGGGATACCATTTTGCAACTGCTGAATAAACGGTTCTGGATCGAGATTACGACCACCTGCTAGGTTGTTAACAGCTTCGGCGTCCTTAGCAAGCTGATCCTTTTGCTTCCGGAGCTGAACCGCTTGGGCAATGATTTCATTCTCACGTTTGGTCTTCTGATAGGTTTTGTTCAACCAGTGCTTATCGAATTCTAAGTCGTTAATGTCAACTTCATATTGGTCAAAAATCTGGGTAGCTACGTCCATAATCCGTTGCTTACGTTCTTGTTTTTGTTTTTCTTCCACATCATTAACTGCGATTTCCAGTGGATTAATAGCCTCATCAATGATGGATTGAGCTTTCTTAATATCCGAAGTAAATTCATCCAGCGGTTTGTTGTATTCCCGTTTAACCTTTAAACGGGCTTCATCAAGTAACTTTTTCTGTTTTTTCAAATCACGTAAAACGAGCTTATTGCCAGCAAGGTTTTCTGCCGTGATTACGGGATTATCCATCTTAAACTGATCGCGAATCTCTTTAGCGCGGTCCATAATGGCATCACGATTAGTTAGCTTTAATTTAGCTGGTTTAAACTCAACGTGGCTAGACACGTCTGCGATTGCGTTAGTCATTGTCTATATCTCCCTTCGGTGATAAGATGTAAGTGTAAATAATATTTATAGCTGTTGAATCTCGCATGGCCGTGCGGGATTTTTTTATTAAATTAACGTCGCTTGGTAACATAACGATTCCCCTTCTTTTTATTTTCAAAATACTTGATGTTATCTTTTGGATCGTCCAGAAAAATAAGTATTCTATCGATGATTAATCCGAAAAACGCCGCGCCCATAAAAACTAAAAAATTCATGTTTTTCCTCCTACGCTTTCACCTTATTAGCTAGCCGCTCAACGTCACTTCGTAAGTAGCGTTTCATTTTCGAATCACCTAGATAATAGACATCAATCTGACCAGCGAAATGCTCATTAAATGTCTTGTTATCGCAATCTAGAATTCTACAAGCTGTTGCCTTTTTTACGTAAACTCTCTCTTCGCTTTGGCTAGCTTCGTCAATCGCTTTTTTTAGCATCCTAATTGCGGGTTTTCTCAAAGTTTCTAAGAATTTCTGTAAAACTAAATCGTCTGTTTGCATAAAATCTGCTCCTTTCCAGTGACCCACTCACTAATTTCTGCTTGAATCTCTTCGAAACTTTCCTTGTCATGCTCCATAATGACCTGTTCATCATCAGTTGCACCACGACTAATTACGTCGTAATAAATTGGGTCAACTTGTTTCCGTTCATTTTCTTCTTTCAAAACGCGATTATGTTGTGCTAGTACGTTGTCTTGATATTCGTTATCGCCTAACAGGTCAATACCGGCGATGTAACTAGCGACTTTAAATCTAAATCGCCAATCATCAAGAACGCGGCACAAATCATATAAACGGGCTTCTGTAACCTGGCGTTCACCCCGCGTCCACATTGAAATCGTGGACACCGATTTAAGTCCTAAGCGGTAAGCTAGCTCTTTAGCTGTAATGTCTTGTCGGGCCATGGCGTTTTGCAATTCTTGACCTAATTTTTCTTGTGAAATTACCAACTCTATCACCCCCTTTTAGTGAAAATTTGGAGATTTTTATTCACGTTGCCTGCTGTTACTATTGGAATTGTGGAAAGGCGATTAGCCAATCATCGCTGTAGGCATTGCGTTAATCTTTTGTTTTACAGCACCTTCTGGAATGGCACCCTTGCATATAGCTTGAAACGTTAATTCAGGGATGATTTTATTTTTGATGGCGAATAAGATATCCTGCTCATCTAACCATTCGTTACATAAGTCATAACACTGGGATAATCCCAGTTGTCGGTGTAATTGCATTGCTTTATTTAGTAGCATTTTTGTCCTCCTTGGATGTATCCATCAGTTTAACCAATGCCTGCAAATCAGCTTCAATATAATCTGGCCGGCATTTAATCGTTAAAACTGGCTTCTTATTTGCGGGCATATCTAACGCGATAGCGCTGATACCTTGTTCAATCTTGTAACCGTTAATTCTAACTTCGTATCCCCAAGATTCTTTTACGTTGGCATTCTTTTCGGGTCGTGTGATTTTTAGTGAGATGCCTTTGCTTTTATCCATTTTGTTGCCTCCTTGTTCTTTAAAAATTAAATATGAACTAGCTATAAAGCTTTCTACCCTCCTTGTGGGATAATAGATGTATCAATACCGAAAGGAGGTGTAATTATGGAAAACAAGCAATACGATATTTTTATTTGGCTTAAAGGACATGCTGATCAACATACCGATGAGCCGATTCATATCAGTAATGTTGTTTCGGTTAAAGATACTAACCAAGAAATAAAGATTCCCGATTTTTATATAGATACAGCCGAAAGTTATCTATTTAAATTCATTCGTACTGGTAATGAATTTACGGACGAAAATTATTCATATATTTCAATATCTGGTTCAGAGATTAGTTACATTGAAATCAACAAAGCCCGAATCCCTATTTCAGATTTAAAAGGTTAATCGTCTTTGCAATGAGCATCAATTTTACGATGCCATTGCTTTTTTTGAGACTTTTTTCAACTTGACAAAGTATTTCGTACTTAACCGAAAAATTTTTATTAAATGTTTTTGAACGTAATTCATCATTCATGCTGTCACCTCTTCTTTATTTTTGTGGTACGAAATGCGTACATCATCTGTAAAAAAATAGCTCCAATTGATATTCATTTTTTGAGCATACTTCTTTGCAGAACTTACTTTAGGAGTCCTATGACCTTGCTCGTAAGAAGCATATGTTGTTACAGCGATACCTAACAGCTCTGCCATGTCATTCTGTGTGTAGTTAAAATGATTTCTGTAATCTTTTAACCAGGTTCTCGGTTTCATAGATTCACCTCCTTTTGTAATACGATTTGCGTACCTTATGTTTATACTATAATACGCGTTTTGTGTTATGTCAACAAAAAATATACTCTTTTCGTGTTAAATACTCGTTTAGTATACCTTGTACGCGTTTTGTGTAGTACCATTAAATAAAGTAGAAATGGGGGCTTTGTATGTTTGCAAATAAATTACAAGCTTTGCGAAAAGAAAAAAAATTGACTCAACAAGAAATGGCCAATATTCTTAATATTGCGAAAACAACGTATTCATCATACGAGCAAGGTAAGCGTATGCCCGATGCTGAAATGCAAAATAAAATTGCGGATTTTTTTGAAGTGACTTTGGACTATTTACATGGACGAAATAATACGCCTAAGTGGGCTAATAAAAAAGACACCTACGATCTCAAACGTTTTTTGGAAGAAAATGATGGATCTTTCACCTATGGCGGCGACAATCTTACAGAGGATGAAAAAGAGAAATTGCGGATAGCAATGACCCAAATTTTCTGGGATCGTCATAAACATGATTAGGTGGTGTGTCAATTGTCTATTGTTAAAGACTTTATACAAACAGTTCAAAAAAGATACAAAACGGCTGATCCTTTCAAGATTGCCGAAATATTGAATATAGATGTACGCTACTGCTATTTGGGGCGTATGCCTTTGGGCAAAACAAATTATGACGATAAGGGAACAATTATAATATTAAACGATTCATTACGTGATTCACCACAGAAGTACTTTACCTTGGCCCATGAGCTCGGCCACTATTTTATGCATGAAGGACTAGCTGGTTACTACACTGGCATTCGCTTTGGATATGATGAATTTGAAAACCAGGCTAACGAGTTTGCCAGTGGCCTTTTAGCTTTATTCTATGTGGAAGAATACGATCGTTTGCCTAATACCATTCGTGAGCTAGAAGTAACTTACGGATTGCCTACGAATTCGTAAAAATATAAGTGATTAATTTAAAATCTTTTTGGAGGAATAGCCATGGACTTAAAAGAAATACAAAGACAAATGGAAAAAGCTGGTGTTTCTGATACTTTTGGAACAAAAAAAGAGGTAAAAGCTTTACCTGAAATTTTAAACGATGACGAGACTATACAATATGCTACTTCAGGTTTTGTTGATGGAAATACTGTACTTATTGTACTTACACAAAAAAGAATTTTATTCATTGATAAAGGGCTGATTTTTGGTATTAAGTCAACAGAAATACCTTTAGACATGGTTAACGGTGTCTCTTATTCTAAAGGGTTATTATTTGGAAAGATTTCAATAACTAACGGGGCTGTTACAACTTTGGTTGAACAAGTAGACAAAAATACTGCCCCAATTATGGTTAACAAAATAAAAGAAAGTTCTGAAAAGTATAAAGAGTCTCTACATACATTATCCTCAAATATTTCTAGCACTACACCCTTAGACGGACCTGATCAAATTAAAAAATACAAAGAGCTACTCGATGAAGGAATCATTACGCAAGAAGAGTTTAATGCAAAGAAAAAGCAAATCTTAGAACTTTAGATAATTACTTTCTAACATATCACGTTTAAATATAGGAGAAGGCAAATGAGTCGCATATCTTCATTTTTTAAAAAGTTAATATATAAGAATAAAGCAGTTGCCACTGAGTTAAATTCTAAGAAAGCTAATTTGCAAAGCAATGAAGAATTAGAAGGAACAACGTTGTCATATCCAGATTTGACCATTAATGGATATCCTGCCAATTCCGTAAACTTTGATAGTATATTTCCATGGGCAAATAATCCAACAACTATTTCTAGTGTCACTATTGGAGATACTTTATACTTATGGTGCATTTCTCGTAACTGTAATCCACTTCCGAAATATCTAAAAAAAAATTACATAACTGACATCGATAAATCATTTAAGAATTTATTAGAGAATGATTTAATAACTGTCCATAGAAAAATAACAAAAAAAGGATTAGCTTTTTTAAAAGATAATTGGAAATACATAGAACTGCACAAATCTGGTTGGATTACTCCATCAGAAAAAGAAAAACGCTCAAAAAATTTTTATAATAATTATGATTATCTTGTAGATTTTTGGGAATCCTCCGGAAATACCGAAGCAGCAAACGAAATGCGCCAAAAAAAGAGCGAGGACTTAAAGCAAGATGAATTTATTAAAATAATTGAAAAGGCAGAACAACTTTCAAAGTCTGGTAATAGTAATGAATCCAATTCTTTACTATTACCAATTAGAAATTTAACCGACCAAAGTGCACGAGTTTATAAGCGTTTAGCTATAAATTATAGAAAATTAAGGCTATATGACAATGAAATCAAAATAATAGAAGAGTTCATAAATGAACAGCAACCAAAATACGGTGGAGCAATGTGGCTAGATTACTTTGAGCCCCGTTTAAAACGTGCCAAAGAATTAGCACATAAATCATTATCAAAAAAATAGTCCTACTCTGGTGACACGCAGCGGTTCGATTCCGCTGGTGGGCATAAAAAAAGCATCCCATAATCGGGATGCAGAAAGGAGCTCAATGTATAATTGAATTAATATATTCTAATGCTTCATCATCAAGTTGAATCCAGTGTACATACTCTTCATCACTTGTATCAACGATTGGAAGCCCTTTGAACAAATGTTTCAGATTACTAACTGAGATATTTTTCTGAGTCGGAAACGTTGATAGCATGTATTGATACTCTGAAATATACTCCAAGTCTTCAATATTATTTATTTCATGAATATATTTTTCTTTATCCATTACTAAATCCCCCATGCGAAATAAAAAAACTTCAAAACGAGAATCTAGACTACCAGGTGCAGAAAAGGAACAACTTAAAGATTCTCTTAGAGATTTAATCGCTGATGCCGAAAGATATGACTACGGCGATTTTAGAGCTATAAAGCGTTCTGCTGCAACACTTAGACTTTTATTCTATGATACTAATCGTCAAACCAGTCTAATTTCTAATCTTAACGACAAAGATAAGATTATTATGCAATCGTTCAATCCAAAAGTAAAGTATAACCGTGGCCTAAATTATGGATCAGTCTACGTTGCATGCTTTAAAACTAATAAAAATAATGAATTTTATAATACGTTTTTGTTCAAGCCAAACTCAAAAAGAACAACAACCTTTGAAAAATGGTGGGATGAAAGATTATTTTTTATGAACGATGTTAATCATACAACTCAGCTAACTCGTTCTAAAATCATAATAACCATTGCCAATCAAGATGGCGGAGCACATTTTGATGAAAATATCGATTCACTATATAAAAATATAACTTCTGGAGATACCGGAATGTCACTAGAACCGAGTCGTGGAACTAGTTATCTTTTGGGATACGATTCGACAAAAGCAGGTAAACCCATACATTTTAAAGATTTAACTTTAGCATATATGAGAGAAATTGTTCATGAAACTATTTTAAGTCTTCAAAGCTATTATGGTTTAAGCAACATCCCATATACTCCTAATTTTAAATATAATTGGAGTAGAAGAATAAATTATATGGCTTGGCAATTTGGACTTAAACCCGAATAAGCATCCTCCCACTCCGGTGATTCAATACGGTTCAACTCCGTATGTGGGCATTAATCAAATATAAATGGAGGTTTTATCTTGAAATCAATGAAATTAGATGTACTAGACGATAACCCGTTTAACGATTCGCAATACGTTAAACAACGCCTAAAAGATGATGGAGTTCGCATCAAGCCGCACCGTGACATTGTCGATGAGGAGGACTATCAAGAGATGCTTCCTGGATTGCTATCAGAACAAGCGATGATTGAAAAGTTTATCAAAGATAACAACTTAGATGTTGATGTTTCAGAAATATCATTTCGTGTGTAATGCCTAGAGGCTTATTTTTTTGGATTAAAAAAGAACATACGTTTGCATTTTTGGACTAATTTTTCACAAAAGGGAGAATTGATAGTTATGAGAAAATGGAAAGCTGTTAAGCGTCACCCCAATATTTACGAGTACCAAACTAAAAAAGGAAAAAGATACGGCGTTAGGCGGATTTATAAAAATAGTGAAAATAAGTCTCGGGAATTCACTAGAAGCGGATTTAGAAGTGTAAAAGATGCCGAGATTAAACTCACTGAGTTTGAAAATGAACTTTACAACAATAGAATATCGCCCATTGAACATGCTAATATAACTGTCGGCGAATATTTTGACAAAATTGCTGATAGAAATGTTCAGCTAAAAAAATGGCGACCTGACACACAACAAACACAAGTAGGATATTTTAATACACACTTGCGTCCTGTGTTTGGTAATGTAGCACTATCTGATGTTTCTAGATCTGATTACCAACGTTTTATTGATAACTTGGTCAAAAATAACTACGCAAAAACAACAATTAATACAATTAATTCAATCATGCAATTAATAATGAACCAGGCCGAAACTTTCGATCTAATCAATAAAAACAAGCTAAAGCACATTGCAATAACTGGAGCTAAATCAGCCAAAGATTTGACATTAGAGGATGCAGACTATAAAAAATGGCTAGATACAGCTAAAAAAATATTAAACAAATATAAATTATCTATGGTATATCTTTTTACTCTGGGCCCGCGTCGGGAAGAAATTCTAGGATTACGCTTGGAATCGTTTGAGTTCTTAAAAGATAAAAATGGCCAAGAGCTATGTAAAATTACAATTGATCGCGGACGAACTGAATATAAACCTAATGGCGGAGAATTAAAAACTTCGTCATCTTACCGAACACTGTATATTACTGGTGAGATGATTGGGATAATTAAATTTGCTATTAATACTTGTAAATCAATAAGAGAAAAATATAACCTAGATATTAAACCTGATACGTTTTTATTTGTAAATGAAATGTCTGGACATGCAGTTCATATAACGTATCCGTCTAGAGTTTTTACGAAAGTCAGCAAAGCATGTGGTGTTCGTATCCACCCGCACAAATTAAGACACTACTTTGCTACCAGAGCTAAGGAATCTAATTTGTCAGATACATCGATCGCTAAATGGCTTGGCCACTCCAACGTCCAAATGACTAATCAATACACTCGCCCCAACAAGAGTAGTGTAATTAAAGTTTATAATGGAGTTAAGCAAGAATTAGGCTTCTAAACCCCAATATTATTTGATGGGTACATGTACCCATCTCGGTACCACAACTTTTTCCATCTTATCCCGCTTATCCCTTTTTAAAAAACACGAAAAAACCACCTATCATCCGGATTAACCGGGATAAGGTGGTTTTCGTTTATATTTAGTTTATTCCCATTCCACAGTGGCCGGCGGCTTGGACGTAATGTCGTACACTACACGGTTAACGTGGTCAACTTCGTTTACGATTCGTACCGAAATTTTTTGGAGTACGTCCCATGGGATCCGCGCGAAGTCGGCGGTCATTCCGTCAATTGAGTTAACTGCACGAATTCCGACTGTATAGTCGTAAGTCCGGCCGTCACCCATTACCCCAACGCTGCGAATTCCTGGTAAGACGGTGAAGTATTGCCAAATGTCGCGGTCTAAGCCAGCGTTCTTGATTTCTTCACGTAAAATCAAGTCACTATCGCGAACAATTTGCAACTTATCTTCGGTGATTTCACCTAGCACCCGAATTCCTAGACCAGGGCCAGGGAAAGGTTGCCGCCAAACTAAATCTTCTGGCATTCCCAACTTTTCACCTAAGTCACGCGCTTCATCCTTGAACAAGGTCCGAAGTGGTTCGATTAGTTCAAAGTGCATGTCTTCTGGCAATCCACCCACGTTATGATGGGATTTGATTGTTTGCGCAGTATCCGTTCCACTTTCGATTACGTCAGTGTAAAGGGTACCTTGAGCCAAGAAATCAATCCCCTTAAGTTTTTGAGCTTCGTCATTGAAGACTTCGATAAATTCGTTACCGATGATCTTCCGTTTTAGTTCAGGATCAGTAACTCCGGCTAACTTGCTCAAGAAGCGGTCTTGTGCGTCAACCTTGATAATGTTCAAGCCGAATTTGCCTTCTAGGCTATCCATAACTTGCTTTGCTTCACCTTTACGTAACAAACCATGATCCACAAAGATACATACTAGTTGATCACCAATTGCTTTGTTCAACAATACGCCGACAACGCTTGAGTCGACCCCGCCAGAAAGCCCTAAGAGTACTTTACGGTCGCCAACTTCTTCGCGAATCTTTTCCACTTGCATGTCAATGAAGTCGTTCATTGACCAATTTGCTTGAGCTTGACAAACATCAAAGGCAAAGTGCCGTAAAATATCGTTACCATATTGCGTATTCCGCACTTCCGCGTGGAATTGAACGCCGTAAAATTTCCGGTCGTCATCCGCCATGGAAGCGATTGGGCAATTTACGCTAGTAGCTACCGTCTTAAAACCGGCTGGAACTTCACGAACCAAGTCACCGTGGCTCATCCAAACCGTTTGAGTAGCTGGCAAGCCTTTAAACAATGCCGCTTGGTCATCAGTTACGTTAATATCTGCATGGCCGTATTCCCGGTTATCCGCAGATTCAACCCGACCGCCCAAATTGTAGGCCATCAATTGCATTCCGTAACAAATCCCCAAAATTGGAATTCCTAATTGATAAATTTCAGGATCAACTCGAAAAGCATCGTCATCATAAACACTGTTCGGTCCCCCGGAGAAAATAATTCCCTTAGGATTAATCTGCTTAATTTCTTCCGCAGTGATTTTATGAGAAAGAAGCTCTGAGTAAACCCCAAATTCACGGATTCTGCGCGTAATCAATTGGTTGTATTGACTACCAAAATCCAAAACAATGATTTTATCAAAATTTGATAAATCTGTGTTCGCCAAGTCCTTCACCTCATCTTTTCATTCTTATCCTCTATCATACAGGAAAATTGTGAAAAACCATAGCCCTATCACTTAGATAGTTTTACTGGAAGGGCTCTCACCGCCAGTTTTTGTGGAAAAATTTTCCCAGGCGGGACGTTTTAGTTTCAGTAATCGCATGGCGTTAAAAATCACCACCAGGATACTAACTTCGTGGAAAAACATCCCGCTTGCCATATTTACCCAGCCTAAACTAACTCCTAACATCAGCAGCGCCACCGTACCAACCGCAATTCCCACGTTTTCCATCATGTTACGCAGCGTTGCTTGAGCAATTTGCCGCGCAAAAACGACGTTCTTAAAATCAGGATTAATCAGCACCACGTCCGAAGTTTCAATCGCGACGTCGGTGCCGCTCCCCATCGCGATTCCAACCGCTGCTTGGGCGATTGCGGGACTATCGTTAATTCCATCGCCAACGAATAGCACTGGTTGACCGCTTGCTTGGAGTTCCTTCAAAAACTGGGCCTTTTCGTTAGGCAACTGACCTGCTTTAACCTGGGTGATTCCCACGGTATGCGCAACGGACTGGGCAACCTTTAGTTGATCACCGGTCACCATCCACTGGTTCGTCACTCCGGTTTGGCGAAGTTGTTTAAGTGCGCTAGCTACGCCGGGTCGGACTTGGTCGGATAAGCCCATTGTCAACACTAAAGCACCGTCTACGATCATTAAAATTACCGATTGCCCATTTTCCCGCAGTTTTTGTAAATCAGCAGTCTGTTTATTAGAAAGTTTTTGGGCACTTGGTTCTAAAATCCGCGGGCTTCCCAATTTCACTTGGTGACCATGCCAAGTGGCGGTAACCCCGATTCCTTTAACGGTGGTGATTGCGATATCATGGTTTTGCACAGGCTGACCCGTTCGTTGTTCATAAAATTCCACAACGGCCACTGCCAAAGGGTGGTTAGTTTGCTTTTCTAATTGGGCCGCCACTGCTAGCCAATCTTGTTGTGAATACTGATAGAAGCTCTGGACGGTCGGTTTACCAGTGGTAATCGTCCCGGTTTTATCCATGAGGATGGTACGCACCTTGGCCAGTTGATCAATGACCTGACCGCCCTTAATCAAGATGCCGCTTTGCGCTCCCCGGCCAATTCCCGCGACGTTGGATACCGGTGTCCCAATTACTAACGCTCCCGGACACGCCAGCACCAAAATTGTAATCGCCAACCGGAAGTCTTGCGTAACTAACTGTGTTAAGAGCGCTAACACTAAAACCAGTGGCGTGTAGAACCGGGCAAACTGATCAATAAAACGGCTTACCGGCGCCTGATTGTCTTGAGCTTCCTCCACGAGCTCAATTATTTTGCCAAACGTGGTTTCTTCCCCAACTTTTTGGGCTTCAACCACCATTTGTCCGTTTTCCACAATTGTACCTGTGTATACTTGATCCGTGGGTGTTTTATTAACCACCCGCGCTTCACCAGTAATGGCCGCTTCGTTGACGGCAGCCGTCCCGGTAACCACCCGCCCGTCAACTGGAACTTGGTCACCAATCCGCACTAATAACTGGTCGCCTACCTCAACATCGTCAATTGCTACCGTGCGGGTTTGTCCTTCGCTCACTAAGAGTGCTTGTGTCGGCTGCATTTCCGTTAGGTTAGCTAACGCCCGGTGAGTCTGCTTTAAAGTACGGCGCTCTAAGTAATTACCTAGACCAAATAAAAAAGTGACCACCGCCGCTTCTTCTAGTTCCCCAATGATTAAAGCTCCTAGCACGGCAATGCTTACTAACAATTCAATGCTGGCCACCCGGGCGCGTAACGCAGCGATTGCTTTCAACAGGATCGGCATCCCCGCTACCAACGTTGCTATGCCATACGCCATTCCAGCTGCTTCTGGGAACTCCCCACTATGTTGCAGCAGCCATCCCACGGCGGTTAATAGCGCAGCCACCCCGAGCAGCGGGTTAGCAAACCTTGTGAACCAGCGTTGCATTTTAATCATCTTCATCGTCCTCTTCCAAACCTTCGCGCGGTTCTTTTCCCAAACGGGCCTGTAATTTTTGTGAAGCCCGTTCAAATTGTCCGTTAAGCTCAATTAAGTAGCTTGCTAAGGGAAACTTACTTTCTTGGTTAGCCAACGCAACGGCGCGCTGAATAAACATCAAACTAGTTTGGCAATCTGCTACTAACCCCGCCAATATAGCTTCCGTCGAGTAATACTTAATCCGCGGATCTTCAGTAAGCATACTGTATTCGCTAAATTCTGCGGTGACGGAAGCGGGCTTTTCCCCTACCGCACGAAGCTGGTCGCCTAATTGCACGAAATCATGGTTTAACGTTGCCTGTAACTGTAGCAAATATTCCCGGTCGGCAAAGTAGCTTGGCCCCTTAACGTACCAAGCAGCTTGCACCAGTTTATTGGTCAACACGCGTAAATTTGCCAGAATATGGTCCGCCATCGCTCCCGCGGTTGGTTGGTGGTGGTCAATTTCAGCTTGCTTTTGCTCTGCTAAATAACGTTCTTCAATTGATTTTGCCATTATTCAGTAACCTCCTTGGTTTTCACGCTTTTTACCTGATACCCTAGTTCTTCAACGGTCCGTTTTAAATCCGCACTATCTAACCGATCATCAACGAGCGCCTTAACTTTGCTAGCGTTAAAAAGTACTTTAACGTTTTGGACCCCCGCCAATTTAGTGAGGGCGCCCTGAATTTTCGTCATGCAACTTGGGCAAGTTAACGTATCTAATTGCAGAATAACCTTAGTCATTTTATATTTCCTCCTTGCTTTGATATATTAAGCATAGAAGTACCCGACCTTTTTGAAATTGACCTTGGTCAAGTTTTGACAAAAAAATTTGCACTTTGCTAATGAAACAAAGGAGAAATATAATGGCCACCCTCGTTGATGCGCACCATTGCGTGCCTTTAGTACCGATTTTTAAAAACTTAACCCCCACTCAAAGCCAGCAAATTGAGGCAATCGTTCACCATCGTCACGTCCCGGCCCAACAAATTCTTTATCAAGCCGGGGACGCTGTTGACGCCTTGACCATCGTTGCCAAGGGGCAAGTTAAGGTGGTACGACCCGCAGAAAACGGTAAGGAACATCTGCTTTACCTGCTCCAAAGCGGTGACATCAACGGGGAAGCAGCCCTTTTCAACCAACTTGAGCACCATTCCACGGCGACAACTTTAACCCCGACCACCGTGTGCACGATTGCGCGGGCGGATTTTCAACAGCTTCTAACCCGCAATCCTCAAATTGCCGTGAACGTGATGAACACCCTGGGCAACCGGCTATTGTCGCTCGAAGCTCAAGCCACCAAGACTAATACAGAATCGGTTGCTGAACGACTTGCCGATTACCTCGTCGAAACTTCTGCTAGTTTGCAAGCCAATCCTTTCACCCTGCCGCTCAAAAATAAGGACTTAGCCACCTTGTTAGGAACCACGCCGGAAACCATTAGCCGTTATCTAAAACGTTGGGAAAGCCACCATTTGGTTAAAAAGCTTCCTGGACACCAGTTACAAATTCTCGATGCCGCCGGCTTAACGCTAATTGAATAAGTTATTTTTAGTTATCCAATCACCAATTCATCAAACTATCGCTTAAAAGATGACGTTTTTAATTAAAATAAAAAAGGACCATTTCAGAATCTAAAAATTCCTGAAACGGTCCTTTAATTTAAAACACTAAAAACTAATTCATCTCACTCAATTAAGCTTGTTCAATTTTTTCTTTACCGTTAAAAACATCTTCATTGAACATGTCACTTCGTTTGGCAGTTACCAATCCGGCTAGGATACTATCGTTAACGTTCACTAACGTCCGACCCATATCGATAATCGGATCAATTGCCAAAACAATTCCCATGATGCCAACCGGTAAATTCAACGTCCCTAAGACAATTAGGGCGGCAAAGGTCGCGCCGCCACCTGAGCCAGCCACCCCAAAGGATGAAATGGTGACGATAATAATCAACGTTAAAATAAATTTAACCGATACGATGTTGATTCCCACTACCGGAGCCGTGATCGACGCAATCATGGCTGGGTAAATTCCTGCACATCCGTTTTGTCCAATACTGAGCCCTAAACTAGCAGAAAAATCTGCGATGGCCTTATTAATCCCCAGTTGCTTAGTTTGTACTTCGACGTTCATTGGCAACGTTCCCGCGCTGTTACGCGAAGTAAACGCAAAGATCAGAGTTGGCCACACTTTTTTGTAGTACTCAATCGGGTTGGTATGCGTTAATAATAAAATAACGGTATGGACTACCAACACCAACAACAATGCCACGTAGACCGCCACAATAAAGTACGCTAAACTTACGATGGTTTTAATACTATTCACCGCAATTGTCTTTGCCATCAAAGAAAAGATTCCGTACGGAGTTAAATTGATGACGAGACGAACCATTCTGGATATTAATTTATCTAGAATATCGGTGCCCCGTTCGAAGGCAAGTGCGTCGTTGGGATAGTGTTCTTTTAACCATATATACGCTAACCCAACAATTAGTGAAAAAATCACTACCGCAATCGTGCTGGTTGCCCGCGTTCCGGCAAGGTCTTCAAAAATGTTTTGTGGTAAGAAACTTACAATTTTTTGCGGAACCGTTAATTCTGATAATGCGTGTTGGTGTTGTTGTAAAAAGGCCAGATTGTCTTTAGAGGCGGTCCCCTTTACAAACGACGCTCCTTGCAAGTTAAAAGCGATCACGGTAATTACCCCAATAAATGCCGCAATTGCCGTAGTTGTTAATAACACCGTTAGCACGTTTCTCGCGATCTTCCCCAGATTCTTAGTGTCTCCTAGCTTGGTGAACGCGCTGATTAACGATATTACGATTAGTGGAATTACCAGCATTTGTAATAACGAAATGTAGCCATTCCCCACAATTCCAATCCAATCAACTGCTGTAGCAACAACTTTACTTGTTGATCCAAAAATTGCTTGGGTGATTGCTCCAAAACTTAATCCTAAAACCAAGCCAATCAAAACTAACTTATTGAAGCTTACGTTCTTTCGTTGTAATAAAGCTAAAACAAGCAGGATCACGCCAGCAATCCCCACGGTTGCCCAAATCATCAAATCATTCATAAATCTTCATTCCCTCTTATTAATTATGGTATTACATGCATTTTTATCACTAACCATCATTAACAAGATTGACCACCACGATGTTTACCTAGTAGTTTAACTAATCTTTCATTCACCATAATTTTTCTTCCTAACTAAAAAGAGTTGGGATCTATTCAAATAGACCCCAACCCCTTTTGCACGTCAAAAAAATTATATAGAAGGTGTGTTGATGATCAATATGAATTGCCCTTAAGATCCAAATAAGCTGGTTCGCTAACAAATAAGGGAATCCATAATTTGATCACTTATTCATTAGACTGATATCAAACAACAACACATCTTCATAATAGTTAACTCCTCGTGGTATTTTTAGTAAGTGTATCACCATTATTCCAAAAAGAAAAGCATTTAGTACTGCCTTATTTACTATCCGTACTTGATTAGCTTTCCCATTTGCTAACATAAGCCTTTATCCATTGGTCGTATTAAGGTATTAGCAACTAAGCTAATCAGCCTTTCTTAGTCCAAGCCATCCTCTTGTTCTTCCGTACTTTTAGACAACTCAATTTATGTGCCTTAACTAAAAATCGACCAGTATGCCAAATCCAGGCACACTGATCAATTGGGGTTAGGCAAAACTAACTTTTTAGCACACGTTTGAGCTCTATTAAAGTCAATCGCAACAAGTTAGCCTCCTAATTTTTTAAAACGAATTTTTCCTTCGTTTCTTACGTAGAACGGCGCCTACACGCGCACTAAGATGTTGTCCATCACGTGCCCCTCCGTTTTGTGTAGAATCATATCGGCTCTAAAACGGGTTGGCAAAATGTATTCTTTTAAATTTTTCAAATCGATATCGCGCCAAATTTTTTTAGCGTAGGCAAAGGCTTCTTCCCGTGGCATCTGGGCATACTGGTAGTAGTAATTGCTCGGATCGTGGAATGCCGTATCCAATAACACGCCGAACCGTTCCAGGAACCATTTTTCAATCAAGTCCGCTTCCGCATCCACGTAAATCGACCAATCGAAAAAGTCGCTAACGTAAATCGTTTCGTTAGCCGGTAATTGGAGTACGTTAATGCCTTCCACAATTAAAATATCTGGCTGATCAATTACGTCATATTCATCCTTGATGACGTCATAAACTTGGTGTGAATATTTCGGCACCTTGATCTGTTTTTGGCCCGTTTTCACCGCGTTTAAAAAGTGGATTAATTCCTTCATGTTGTAACTTTCAGGAAATCCCTTCCGACTCATTAAATGACGCCGCTTTAACTCAGCATTAGGGTATAAAAAGCCATCCGTAGTAATCAACTGGGTCTTTAAATCGCTAAACCAGTTGCTTAACAGCACCTGCAATAGGCGCGCAGTGGTGCTTTTACCTACCGCTACGCTTCCCGAAATTCCTACAATAAACGGCGTTTTTTTAACTGGAATCTGTAAAAAGTCCAGTTTATCGCGGTTCCATTTTTCAAAATCAGCGTACTTCTTCTGCAGTAACCGTACCAGTGGAACGTAAACGTCCTGGACGTCCTCTAAGGAAATCCGGTCGTTAAGCGCCTTAATGTCGGCTAATTGCTGCTGAGTCAGCGGTAATTCTGCCCGATTTGATAAATTTTGCCACGCGGTGCGGTCAAACGTGAAATATCCTTGTGCCTGCATGATTACTAAATCCTCGTCTTCGATTAATTCCTTAACTATTCCGATTCAGCGATGGACTGTTGAATATCTCGCACGTCACTAGCTTGATGCTTCATAAATTCGGAGTCCTTAATCGGTAAACTCAAGTCAATCCCGTCCAGTATCTGCCAGGAAAGTTTCACTTGATCAGCCCTAAAATCTAATAAATGACCGCCGAATTGGTGTTGGTCGTCGATGAAATGCAAATGCATTCCGGCCACGCTCGCTCCGTGGAATAGTTTCGGACTATAGTATCCCACAACGGTTCCCTTAATGTTTTGTGCATCAAAGATTTGTTGCTTCGCAGCGGTCTCGCTCAACGTTGGGTAAGGGCGCTGTTGGCCTTTAACCACCCGGGTTTGCACCCGGGAGAAGAGTCCGCTAATTTTAATTGCCACAAATGTATTTTGGTATGACAATTCTTTAGCTAATGTCGCATCTACTTCAGTCATTTCGATTTCTGGTAAAACCACGTGACCCTCAAAATCCGCTTGGTTAACGTCGGCAAAGGGTAACATGGCTTCGGGTTCCAAAATGCGAACACTCCCGTCAGCTAGGGCTTGGTAAGCAACCCCATCTAAAATAATGACTTCGCCATCAAGACCTTCCGCAGTCCCAATCCCAAAATCACCGTGTTCTAATAATGCTTCGGCAGTCAAAGTTCCGCCGAAAAGTCCGTCCACTAACATTGCTAACGTGCCGTATTGAAATAATTTTGCCATCTGCAATCCCCCCTTTTTTACAAATATTTTATAGTTGATCTGGTAGCAAGGATTGGCCCAACTTAACGTTATCTCGATAATCAACCGGAATGTCGACCACTACCGGTCCCTTCGTTTGAAACGCTTCGTCCAGTTTCTTTCCTAGATCTGCTGGTCCATCAACTCGCAAGCCCTTGGCACCATAACTTTCAGCCAGTTTAACAAAGTCAACCGGACCAAAGTTTACTCCCGCAGCTTTGCCATATTTCAATTCTTCTTGGAACTTAACCATGTCATAATGCCCATCGTTCCAGATAATGTGCACAATATCTAGATTTTCCCGAACGGCTGTTTCCAATTCTTGCGCGGAGAACAGGAAGCCCCCGTCTCCAGAAACGGAAACTGATTTGTGACCCGGACGTAACAACGCCGCTGAAATTGCCCATGGCAAGGCAACTCCGAGGGTTTGCATTCCGTTACTAAATAAGAGGTGCCGTGGTTGGTAACTTCTAAAGTGCCGTGCCATCCAAATATAAAAGCTTCCCACGTCAACTGAAACGGTCATTTCATCGTCGACCCGGTACTGCAACGCTGAAATTAGTGATAACGGATGAATTCGTTGGGTATCCGATTCCGCTTCGGGCGGTAAGTCCTGTTGATTTTGTTGTTCGCGTAACTGCTCTAAGTACTGCTCTCCGTCGTTACTAATTTGGTAACCCGCGAGGTGCGGTGTTAAGAGGTTAATGGTTTGGGCAATGTCGCCCACTAGTTCTTTTTCGGGTTCAAAGTTGTGGTCGATTTCGGATGGTGAATCGTCGATTACGAGAATCTTGCCATCCCCTTCCGCATTCCAGTTCCGCGGTTCGTATTCGATGGCATCGTATCCGACCGTAATAACCAAATCACTGTGTTTCAACAACTTATCCCCAGGTTGGTTGCGGAAAAGTCCGACCCGCCCGTAGAAATGGTCTTCTAAATCATGGGAAATAATTCCCGCGCCTTGGAAAGTTTCCACAACTGGCAAATCAGATTCCTTAACTAACTGCCGTACCGCTTGGGTAACTTCTGGCGATGACGCCCGCATCCCTAGCAATAGTACGGGAAGTTGGGCGTTTTTAATGGCTTCCGCCAGTTTCTTAATTTCATCAGGGCTTGCTGGTCCTAAAATGGGCTTCTTCAAGGGTTGAATTGGCCGGGTGCTAACTGGTGCGTTCACCACGTCTTGTGGAAAACTCACAAAACTTGCCCCTTGTTTAGAAGATTCCGCAGCCCGGTAGGCATTTGCCAAAACTTCTGAAATGTTTTCTGGTTCCTGCACTTCCACACTGTACTTGGTAATTGGTTCAAACAAATCCGCGTTGCGCATGCTTTGATGCGTTAGTCTCAAAAGGTCGTTACGGGGAACTTGCCCACCGATAGCTAATACCGGATCCCCTTCCGCCGTCGCGGTAACTAATCCGGTAGCTAAATTTCCCACTCCGGGGCCGGAGGTGGTTAAAACCACTCCCGGTTTTCCGGTAATCCGACCAACCGCTGCCGCCATAAAGGCCGCATTTTGTTCGTGTCGGGTAATAATTAACCGGGGCTTACGAGCCCGATTAGAATGCTCTAACTGTTCGAACAGTAAGTCAATTTTGGCACCTGGAATCCCAAAAATATATTCCACATCATGGTTAATGAGACTGTCCAGAATCGAATCCGCTCCCGTGTAACTGCTTTGAATCATCTTTTTCCTCCTTAGGGGGTCTTGAAAGTGTTTACATAACTACTATATCAGAATTTTACTACCATGGATCGGGTAAATATTACTTTTTGCACTCCTTGCAACTTGATTCCCATTATCCATCGTTTGCTGTGCATAACTTAATTAATTGTTTGGTATAACGATTTGGGGATTTTAGCAATTAACGGACTAAGTTGTCCCATGGCTACTACTAATAAACGATGCATTGCCCGTGAACAAATGGTGTATAACAACTGTTCGTCGCGGTGACTTTGATAATTTTCCGCGTTAGCATCCCAAACAATCACTGAATCAAATTCCAGTCCCTTAGCTAGGAAGGATGGTACTACTAAAGTTCCTTCTACAAGTCGTTGATTTTCCGTGCGAATTAAAGTTACCTTTTCTCCAGCGGCCTGCAACTGCTCCGTGATTTGCTCACATTCTGCTAAACTACGACCAATAATTGCGGTAGTTTCGTGGTCTTGGCGGTCCCGTTCTAACTGGGCTTGGACCGTCTTAAGCATGGTAGCTTGATCTTGGGTAACGGCAACCCGGGGTAATTCGCCTTGGCGGTTGAACGCTTCGATTGCTTCGCCCTCTTCCAAAATCTCCTTCGTGAAGTCCGTAATTGGTTGCGTCGAACGGTACGACTTCGCCAACTGAACTACCTTAGTCTTTTCCGGATCAAACATGGTCGAAAGTTCTGCCAAAAGGGTTTTACTGGTTTCGTTTGCGTAAATTGATTGGTTCAAATCCCCTAGCAAAGTAAACTTAGCCTTCGGGAAGTTATACCGCAGATAAGCTAGTTGAAAGGCATTGTAATCTTGGATTTCATCGATAAACACGTAGCGCATCGAACGGTCGCCCCGTTTACCAGTAATTAAATCATAGAGGTACAGGTACGCTGACGTATCCACCATCGTTAATTGCCGATTTTTAAGATTTTCCACTAGTTTTTCTACATGGGCCTGCCACTGTGCTTCGGTAACCCCGATTTTTTCTAACTTATACCACTTTGGCAAAGTCCGAAGCATGTGGACGTACTGCGCGTTAATACTCAAGAAGCGGTTCCGCATAATTGCGTTCCGAACCGGTTTTAACTCTTTAACCACAATTTGCCGAGCTAAAAACTTAAATTCTTCGTCATTGTCCTTGAATTCGCGAGGTTTATTCTTAAACAACTCGTGAATTTCTTCTTGGCTTAAGTTTTGCACCGCTTCTTCTACCCATTTCGTCCGTAGTTCGCTCCCAACCTTTTGGTTAAGCATGCGAATTAAGGTCTCTCGAGTTCCGTCGATCCGGTTACTTAAGCTATAAGTGTCGTTAAACGAATAGTAAATTTCCTTAATCTTTTCCCTGCTAGCGAACGGTTTTTCCTTGAACATGATATTTCTAAACCGCATGCCGCCCTTCCCAAGGTGCTGTGCATAACGGGTTAGGGCTTTAAAGAATTGTAAACTACCTTTAAATTGGTCGATTTTTCGTTCTGCGTCAGTAAGCTGCTTATCAAACCGTTGTTGTAAGTTTTCCACATCTAAGTTAGGAATCCGCCGCCGGGCAAATTGGTAATAGGTCATCTGCACCATGTTTTGTTCCCCTAATTCAGGTAACACTTGGTCCACATAGTCGTTAAACAACTGGTTTGGCGAGAACATAATCACTTGTCCTGCCGTCAATTTTCCCCGATAACGGTATAACAAGAACGCAACTCGTTGTAAAATTGCCGCCGTTTTTCCTGAACCAGCCGCCCCTTGCACAAATAAAAGGTCCGCGGACGTATTCCGGATAATTTGGTTTTGTTCGCGTTGAATGGTGGAAACGATGCTCTTCATCTTTACGTCCGACTGCGATCCTAAAGCGTTCAATAACATTTGATCGCCAATCGTTTCGTCAGTATCGTAAACCGAAATCAACTTACCGTCTTCAATCGTAAACTGGCGCTTCAACTTTAAATCCACGGATTGTTGCCCATCTGGGGTTGCGTACTCCACGTGGCCCATTTTGCCATCGTAGTAAACACTTGAAATTGGCGCACGCCAATCGTAAATCAAAAAGTGGTCCGGAGTATCCGAAAACGAACCCAGTCCGATGTAGATAGTCTCGTCGTTTTTCTCGCCCTCTTCGTGGAAGTCAATCCGGGCGAAGTAAGGCCGTTTTTGCATTTGTTTAAGTGTTTTAATTCGTTTGGTTGCGTGTTGCCAACTATTCTCACGCTCTTCGAGCAACTGCTGTTGTTGGCGAATTGAAATTGCCGTGTCCATCATTCCTGAATAACTGGAAGTATTGATTCGGACATCGTTATAAAAATTATCTTGGATTGCTCCGCGATCATTTTCGGCATTCTTAGCATCTTTTTGGGCCTTATCCATAGCAATGTCTACCTTATCTAAGACCTCTGCTAAATGTTTTTCTTCATATTTAAAAATTTCGTCTGCCAATATGTTTCACCTCTCGGTTTTGTTAGACATAAATTTTACTCCTTTTTATGCGTTTTCACAAAGATTTAAGTCATTTTGGAAATTTAATTTATGATAGAATGGTTGAGGTTTTACAAAAAATAAGGAAGGACAGAAGCTGATGAAACAACTAAAGCTGTACTTTGTTCGTCACGGACAAACCATTTTTAATAAGTACAATCGGATGCAAGGCTGGTCCGACTCACCCTTAACTGAAAAAGGGTACGCAGACGCCCACCAAGCTGGCGTTCGACTAAGCGATACTAAGTTCGACGCGGTGTACGCTTCGGATACCACCCGAGCAATGAACACTGCCCGCGCCATTTTAGCTGAAAACAAGCACACTACCGCTGAAATCCAAGCAAAAACCGAATTTCGAGAAGAATTTTACGGTTATTTTGAAGGCAACGATTCTGCCCAAACTTGGTTTGAAGTTTTGATGCCGATTTCTGGAAAACGCTCGTTCCACGAATTTCTCGAAGAACGCCCGATTGCGGAAACTAAAGACGCTATTAAAGCGGCCGATCCTTTCCACGATGCGGAAAATAACGCCGAATTTTGGGAAAGAATCAACCGTGGATTTAACGACTTGCTAGCGACCGCTAACGATGGCGATCAAATCCTCATCGTCAGTCACGGAACGACAATCCGTTCCATCGCAGCTAAAGCAGATCCTGAACTAGACATCACTTGGGGTCCTAAAAATGGCAGCATTACCCGTTTTACCCTTGATGAAGATGGAATTCATTTAATCGAATATAACAATTAAGATAGTAGAATTGAGATTTAAAATTTACATAGGAGAGACGTAAGAATGGAAAATTCACCTTTAGATGCAAAAAAAAGGTACATTAGCTGGCCGGTCGTTGCTCTGATGGACTTTGTTACCGTAATTGGCTTTGACGATTTAATTTACAATTTTCATAACCAAGGTTTAGCAATTGTTTCTACCTGGGTTTTGATGATTCTGCTTTTTGTTTGGCCATATGAAATGATGGTTGGCCAACTAGGCGGAACTTTCAACGAAGACGGTGGCGGATTAGCTTCCTGGGTTCGCGCAACTAACGGGGACCTTGCCGGATACATCGTGGCCTTCTTCTACTGGATTGCGGGATTACCATACGTAGTCGACGTTGCTAACTCCGTGGTAGTTTCAATTAGTTGGTTAGTTAAGGGTAACGGGGATTTACAATCCTACATGCCCACGATTGCCTTTGCTCTCTTCACCGCGGTGGTCTTTTTAGTTTTTATTTGGTTCCAGCACTTTTTCCGCAACCGCTCGTTGGAGATTCTCAGTACTTTAGGCGGCGGGGCCATGTTTGTAATGACGATTCTTTTCGTGGTAATGACGGTTACCGCCCTAATGCATGGTCGTCACATTGCTACCCAGCCCTTTAACGCGAGGGCCTTCATCCCTAAAATTGATGGACACTTCCTATCTACCTTTGGGTTATTAATTTTCGCGATTAACGGTGCCGAGCTTGCCGCACCATACGTTAAGGAAATGAAAGACGGTAAACGGGACTTTCCGAAAGCCATGATGATGCTATTATTAATGACAATTTTTCTCACCGTCTTTGGTTCGTTCTCGTTGGCGGTGTTCTTTAATGCCCACCATCTTCCTTACGATTTAAAGATGAACGGTTCCTACTACGCCTTCCAAGCGTTAGGGAAGGAATTTGGAATTGGGGACACCCTCATGTACATCTTTGCGGTGAGTCAAGCCCTTTACATGTTTGCCCAATTGGCGGTTATTTTAGACGCCAGCACCCGGATCTTCTTGTCTGACGTCGCAATGAAGTACCTGCCTAAATCACTAGGTAAACTAAATAGCGACGGTTTGCCAATCAATGGGTACTGGTTAACCACTGGAATCGTTTCGCTGGTACTCTTCCTCAGTAACTGGCTACCAAGTATTAACGATATGTTCAACTGGCTTTTGAACATCAACGGAATTGTTTCGCCATTTGTAACTAGTTTTGTCTTCTTTGCCTTCATGCGCATTCGGCAAAAGAGTAAAGAATTCCACAGTGATTACGTCTTCATCAAAAACGACGTTCTTGCTTGGTTGGTGGGAGCATGGTGCTTTGTAATCACCATCGTATTTTCACTGTTAGGGGTTCGTCCAACCGACGCGACGCCAGGAACTGCTTTATACGACAAGGAATTAGCGTTGAACATCATCATTCCGGTAATTTTCATTGCCCTATCCGCGTTGCTTCCTTACATGGCGTGGGTAGAACGTAACCATTTGAAGAAGACTTCCCGGGCTTCCTACCCATTTGCAATCTTAACCTTCATTGTGGGCGCTTATCTAGTAATTAAGGGCCACTACAGTGCTGACGTTTGGTCTGGCGTGATTGCTTGGGGAATTATCGTGGTCGCTACCTTGGCGGTTTACTTCCTCTTCTTTAACATCTTTAGAAAATCATTTAAGAAAGCATAGATTCATGAAAACTGTTAACTATTACTTTGTACGGCACGGGCAAACCCTCTTCAATCGGTACCGCCATTTACAAGGTTGGTCTGATTCGCCACTTACCGAAAAAGGGGTGCACGACGCCCAACAAGCAGGCGATTTTCTAGCGGACGTGGACTTTGCCCACGCGTATTGTTCAGATACTACTCGGGCAATCAAAACGGCCCGGTTCATCAACCAGCGAAATCACCACCCGTTACCCGAAAAAACCATCGAACCAATCGCAGCTTTTCGGGAACAATTCTTTGGTTATTTCGAAGGTGCTAATTCGGTAGAAACTGAATTTAAACTTTATCAACAACATTCCACAATTGAACCAACCCTTAACGCCATGACCGCTTTACATGGCATTAAGGCGGCCATCGACGTGTGGAAAAACGTGGATCCGTTCCACGATGCCGAAAGCTACACGGAAATCACCACCCGTTTGCAACAAGGTTTGGATTACACCTTTGACCAAGCTAACAATGGTGATAACGTATTGGTGGTATCGCACGGAACTTTGATTCGAATTTTGACGTCCATGTTCAACCCGGAAATTGACGTGTCCCATAGCCCCCGCAACGGGAGTGTTACCAAATTAAAATTGAGGGACCAAGATGGAGTGGTGGAATATTTTGGCAGAGTATCCCCAGCCCCGGGTAACTCGTGAGGATTAATTGAGAAGTAGACCTAATTGTCTCGACAATTAGGTCTACTTTTTAGTTAACCGGAACGAGTTGGGGCTGGGGACACATTTCGACTAGGTTGTATATCCAACTTTTGTCCCACTCTCATTTTCTTATTACGGCAGAGAAATTTACGCGGCTCACCCCATAAAATGCTTATTTTTCTACCCCCGCCTAATCCATGATATAATTATATAAACGTTTTCAATAATTTGGAGGCCATTCTTATATGAACGAAGAAATCAATGAAGAACCAATTATTATTGCCGGTCTAGAACTACCTGGCGTTAACCTGGATTACGCCATGGCAGAACTTAAGTCGTTAGCATCTGCTAACCACATGAGGGTGATGGACCAGCTTACCCAAAAATTAGAACGGCCTAATGCCGCAACCTATTTTGGAAAAGGAAAAATTGAAGAACTGACCCAAGTAGCTGCGGCTCGCGAAGTCGAAACCCTGGTGGTTAATGACGAATTAACCCCTAGTCAGCTTAGTAACTTAGAAAAGGAAACCCAGTTACGAGTCATCGACCGCACCGGTTTGATTTTAGAAATCTTTGCTAACCGGGCTCGTTCAAAAGAGGCCCGTCTCCAAGTTGAACTTGCCAAGTTGCAATATCAGCTTCCCCGCTTGCGGACTAGCGCTACCCAGCGACTTGACCAACAAACTGCCGGAAATACCGGCGGTGGGTTTACTAACCGGGGTGCCGGTGAAACTAAGCTAGAATTAAACCGGCGGACGATTCGTAACCGAATCAACCACATCAACCAGGAACTTAAGGAAATGTCCACTTCGGCCAACGTGCAACGCCAGCGTCGGGATAAAAAGGACATCCCTAGCGTAGCCTTAGTAGGGTACACCAATACTGGAAAGTCAACCACGATGAATGGTTTAATCAGTATGTACGGCCGCAATGAAGACAAGCAAGTTTTCGAAAAAGACATGCTGTTTGCCACCTTGGACACTAGTGTGCGCAAACTAACCTTCCCAGACCAAAAAGAACTGATTCTTAGCGATACGGTTGGGTTTGTCAGCAATTTGCCACACCAGTTGGTAAAGGCCTTTCGTTCCACCCTATCGGAAGCTGCTAAAGCGGACCTCCTTGTACAAGTTGTGGACGTATCCGACCCGCATTACCGGGAAATGATGCAAACTACTGCGGACACCCTCCAAGAAATTGGGGTCACCGACGTTCCCATGATCTACGCCTTTAACAAGGCCGATCGGGCAGGCATCGCTTACCCGACGTTGGATGGAACCGAACTCACCTACTCGGCAAAGCAGCTTCAATCACTTGAAATGCTAACTTCGTTAATTAAAAAGCAAGTATTTAAAAACTACGTACGTGCTGATTTCCTGATTCCTTTTGATGAAGGTCAAGTAGTCAACTTCTTAAACGGCAATGCCGACGTAAAGAAAACTTCCTACACCGATCAAGGAACTAAAATCACCGCCGAACTAAAGGACAGTGATTATCAGCGGCTCGCCCAGTACGTTGTCCAACCGGAAGATCAAATTTAAAATTTTGTTAGCTACTAACGCAAAAATGGCATTCAACTCTGATTCGGTAACGAATGGGGTTGCATGCCATTTTTTATTAATTTTACAATCTTAAGCTAATTTTTGCTCTAGTTTTCGCGAGATAATCGACAAGGTATAGCAGACCACGAAGTACATTCCTGCTAGAGCCACAAACATTGGAATAATATAATTTGTGTTTTGCCCGTAAATGATTTGCGCGTGGTACATCATTTCCGGAAGCATGATAATCGTCGCTAAAGAAGTATCCTTAATCAACGAAATGAATTGGCTAACCAAAGCTGGAATCATCCGAACCTGTGCCTGGGGCAAAATAATGTAGCGCATTGCTTGCCAATACGATAACCCGTTCGCCCGAGCGCCTTCCATTTGGCCTTTATCGATCGAAACAATCCCGCCCCGAATAATTTCCGCAATCATGGCTGATTCAAATACCGTTAGCGCCAAAATTGAGGATGGCAGGATTCCCAACCGAATTCCCAAGTTAGGCAATCCAAAGTAAACGAAGAAGAACATTAACAAGAGGGGCAAGTTTCGGATTACGTCAATCACCACTCCCACCAACGCTGACAAGTAGCGTACGTTAAGGTAACGGATTAGTCCCAGTATTCCACCGAGCACGTAGCTAAAAATAATCGAAATCACCGAAACTTCAATAGTTATCCACAGTCCCTTTAACAAGAACGCTAAATTTACCGCGGAATAGGCTTCCATAAATGCGTGCATTAGGCGACACCTCGATTCGTCCGTTTTTCTAGGTACCGCATGTAGTAACTTAGCGGCATCGTGATAATGAGATACAATACTCCCACTACTAGATAAGAGTTAATCGTGTCAAAGGTGGTGGAGGCAATGTCGTTCCCCACGTACATCAGGTCAAATCCAGCCACGAAAGCTAACACTGACGAATTCTTAACTAGGTTAATAAATTGGTTTCCTAAAGGTGGAATCACAATCTTAAAAGCCTGGGGCAAAACAATGTAACGCATCGCTTGGCTAAACGTCATTCCGTTTGACCGGGCCGCTTCCATTTGCCCCCCGCTTACCGATTGGATTCCCGCCCGCACCGTTTCGGCAATGAAAGCCGAAGTGTAGATGGTCAATCCAATGGTACCAGCGGTAAAACCGTTTACCGCGGGGACATACCGTGGAATCACAATGTAAAAGAACATGGTCACTACCAGTAGCGGAATGTTTCGAACCACTTCCACATAAATGCGGCCAATGGTCCGTGCTAACCGACTAGGCAAAACTTCCATGATGGCAAACAGCGATCCGATTACTAAACTAAAAAATAACGCAATCAAACTACAAAGTAGCGTCTGTCCCAGTCCGCTAAAGAGCTCCGCACTATGATTAGTTAAAATATTAATCATCGTTCCACCTCCCGGTAATTAAATCCAGGAATATCGCCAAACCATTTCTTGATGAGTCGGTTATACTCCCCGTTTGCGATAATCTCTTCCAACGCTTGGTTAAGGTGTTTTTTCAACGCCGGTTGGTTTTGGTTAATGGCAATTCCGTAAGGTTCCTTAGTGAACGCTTTTCCGACCACTTTAAATTGGGGATTATCAACCGCCATCCCAAATAAAATACCGTTATCCGTAGTTAAAGCCGCTCCCTGCCCGGATTTTAGTGCCGTAAGGGCTTGAGCATAGTCTTGCAACTGAATTACCTGTGCTTTAGGGGCAAATTTTTTAACGTTGCTGACCGAATTAGCACCAACCACCCCAATCACCTTGGTACCCGGATGGTTTAGATCCTTTACGCTATGAATCTTACTATCTTTAGGAACTAACAGGGATTGTCCGGCATCAAAATAGGAGTCTGAAAAATCAACTACTTTTTGCCGGTCCTTAGTGATCGTCATCGTCGCAATCACTGCATCCAAATTGCCATTCTTCAGCAGTGGAATCCGCGTTTGGCTAGTTACTTGAACAAACTCGGCCCGCGCATCCTTTCCCAACATCTGCTTCGTCAGCGCTTTAGCAATGTCAATATCAAACCCCTTAATCTGGGAGTCCTTTACGTCCATTAACCCAAACAACTTGGTATCGGCCTTTACCCCCCAAGTGAGGGTTTTAGTTTGCTGGGCGGTTTGCCAAGCGTCACGTTGTTTAGCTTCTTGCTTTGTACAACCACCTAGAATGCCCAGAAAAAGTACGGCTGTCAGTCCCAAGAAAAGCATTTTAAACCTTCTACGCATGGGGACCACCTCCTAGTGTTTGATAATCTTGCTGAGAAATTGGCGTGCCCGTTCGTTAGATGGTTGCCCGTCAAAGAATTCTTCCTTGCGGTCGTCTTCGAGGATCCGACCACCATCCATGAAAATCACCCGGTCCCCCACTTCACGAGCAAAGCCCATTTCGTGAGTCACCACTACCATGGTCATGGCGGAATCGCGGGCAATTTGCTTCATAACGTTTAAAACATCATCGATCATTTCAGGATCGAGCGCGGACGTTGGCTCATCAAATAAAATACATTTAGGCTGCATCGCTAAACTACGGGCAATCGCAATACGTTGTTTTTGCCCCCCTGATAGCATGGCAGGCATGCTGTCTGCCTTTTCAGCTAGCCCAACCCGGTCCAGCAGTTCCATTGCTAGTTGGCGGTTCTGCTCTTCAGGTCGTTTAAGCACGACCCGGGGAGCTAGCATAATGTTCTCTAAAACAGACTTGTTATCGTACAAGTTAAAATGTTGGAAAACCATTCCCACTTCTCGGCGAATTTTGTTGATATTGGTTTGGCGGTTGGCTAAGTCAAATCCGTTGACAATTAATTGACCACCGTCAATACTTTCTAATCCGTTAATGGTTCGAATCAAGGTGCTTTTTCCTGAACCAGACGGTCCAATCAATACCACCGTTTCTCCCTTTTCGATCGTTAGATTAACGTCGGTTAGGGCATGAAACTTACCGTAATACTTTTCCACATTATGAAATTCGATCATCGACATCTTGATCCCTCCGTTTCCATTTACCCGATTACATTAACGAAAGATTAAAATTAGATAAATTTTTGGTTATATTGACTATACTGGACAAAAAAAGACCTGTCAAAGTAAATACATTGACAGGTCTTAATAATTTATCATCAAATCACTTCGAAAGTGAGGTTTGGCGCCGTTTATAAGCAATATTAATTTTTAAGCGGTATGGTTCATTTTCCACAATCATTCCAGAGCGACCGCGTACTTTCTTTTCGCCACCAATTAAAAACGCGTTTGCTAAATACAAGTGGTTTTCAGCTTTAGCGGCTTGGTAACTGGATAAGCCCACCTTGGTAATTTCGCCCACTGGAACGGCCTCCATTTGGTTCATTCCAGCTACCACAGTGGGTTTGCCAGCAACGAGTTGGACTTCCGCATACGGGATCGCCACTCCCAAGTCGCCGATTGCGTACGTTTCGGTTTGCTGAGCAGGCATTTCTGCCCGTAATTCTTCGTCAGTCCGGCCCCCATAATCCATGAAGACCATCCCTGATTGAATCATCTTTTCCGCAATTTGTTCAATATTTTTTTGTTGGCGCGCAGATGAAACGATCGTGGCGGGTAACAGGGCCTTCTGGTCGAAAACTCCGCCTGGACTAGCAACTTGGCGGCTTTGTCGTTCTACCCGCGTAAGGCGGCGTCGGAATTCTTCTTTTTCCCGCACTTCTTCTGGCGTGCCCCCAATGTATTTTTCTAAAATTGGAGAAATATCAAACGGAGCCTGCTTATTAGTGAAATAGTAATAAATGTTCATAATTGAGAAATACAAGAAAATCAAAAAGATTGCTAATAGCAGTAATCCTCTTGTATATGCGCCATTTTGGATAAAGCGAATCCCAATGTATAACAAATACCAATTCCCTACAAAGGCTGTGATAGTGTAAATTTGGTTCTTCAACTTACTCTTAACACTAATCATGCCCATGTAATGACTTACTAATGTTAGAAATGAAATCACGTTTATCCCCCCTTATTGACCTGTATTAGTATCAGTGGTCGTGGCCTTTTGGACGGCAGCCTGTTGGTTAGTATCCTGCTGCGAACTTGCTTGCCCTTGCGATGCAGCAGCTCCTGATCCTGAACTTGCATCTCTGGAACTATCCGTCGTGGTCTGGCCTTCATCATTTGCCCCACTAGAGGCCTTATCATTGCCAGTCGAATCCTTAGTCGTTTTCGAAGAAGAATTGTCTTGAGTTTGATCATCAGTTGGTTGTGAAGTTTCCCCACTGCTTGAAGTATCTTCACTCGGCTTGCTGCTTTCTTCAGAACTCGATGACGACTCTTCCGATTTATCTTTAGAATGTTCATCGTCGCTTGAAGGTTTCTTTTCTGGTTCACTGCTTTCAACTACTTTTGAAGAACGCACCGGCGCTCCTTCAGAAGTGTTGGTAGCTTTATTAACAATTACGTTTGTCGCACTTAGCGCAATTATCATCGTCACGATGGCAATCGGCGTTAAAAAAGGTGGTGTTCTGTATGCCATTCTATCTCCCTCCATATTTCCAAACATTAGCATACCAAAAAAACGCGCTCAGGTAAGCAAAACTCCCCCAAGTTTGCAATAACTTTAATATTTTATCTGATAAAGTTAACATTTAACTTATCCACACTATGCGTGAACTTTTTTTGCACACTCTGCACAGATCCCATATAACTCAAAATGGTGTCCGGTAATCTCAGCACCCGGTAACTGGTCGCTAAAAAAACTCAACGGACACATTTTTAATTCCTGCACTTTTCCACACTGGTTGCAAATAAAGTGATGGTGATGTGCATGCTGCTCGTTACAGTCCAGTTTTACTTCTGTTTTTCCGTCATTTTCGTTTTGATTTTCTTCCACAATTCCTAGTGCCGCAAATTCCTTAACGTTTCGGTAAATCGTGTTATGACTCATCTTAGGAAATTGTAGCCGCATCAAGCGGTCTAATTCGGTTAATTCCAAATACCGATCACCGCTTTGCGCAAGCAACTCTAATAAACTCTGCCGCTGACGCGTAATTTTATAGCCGTTCGCTTTTAAAATTTTAACCGCAATTGCAATTGGGCTTTTATCCACTGTTTGCCACCTCGTAAATAGTAATTATTACGCTTTACATTAACATATTTAGGGGCGCATTTAAACGTCCAAAGTTTGCTTTTTGACCTGCAAATAAAATGCGTCAAGTTTTTGCTTAGTAGCCTGCCAATCGTCGTTATCAATCACGGTTGCCTTTCCTTGTAGTTCACTTGGCAATTCCATATCTCGGCGATACTCAGGGCTGTTAATTCTTTTAGTGATTGAATCCATACTATCCCCACGCTTCAACAGCCTTTGCTTCAATGTAGCTTCTTTTTGCACCCGCAAAAACAAAATTTCCACTTGGTCACCCAATTTTTGCTGGTAAGTAATTGCCCCGGCCGTGTCTAACACAATGCAAGCAATCGGGTTCTTCTGCCACGCCTGGGTGAGCCCTTCGTAGGAAGAGCCGTACCGGTAGTGAGCGTACTGAACTTGTTCCAAATAATGATTTTGGTCGAACGAATCCGCCGTTTCAAAATAATAGTCCACCCCTTGCTTTTCATTAGTCCTTTGGGGGCGGGTGGTGTGCGTGATCACCTTCACAACGCCATAACGTTGGTTAAGATAGTCTGCTACCGTGGTTTTCCCCGAACCCGTAGGCCCCGCTATTACAATAATCTTATTCATTTCCCTTACTCCAAGCTTAAATATTTGCATTTTTGTTTAAAATGTTGTAAATTAAGGTATCGTATCAATTGGAAGCGCTTTTCCCGCTTCTAAAATTCATGATTTAGGAGGTTTATCATTATGCAATTTAAAAAGTACAGCACAGCTTGGTACAGTATCGCACTTGATACTGAAAAGCAGGTTTTTATCGCTAATGATAAAGCCCAACCAGAGTTTCAAGCTACAGGCGTAACGATTGAAGAAGCAATTCAAAATCTTCAAAGCCTCGAAGAAAATTCATTCAGCAAGTTAGCATAACTTAACTCTTAAAAAGCTTTATCAAATGCAAGTAAGGAGGCCATGACCCGCGATGTCATGGCCTCTTTTTTGTTTGCTTTGCGCGCGCCCAATTTTTATTACTATTGTTCTGCTTTCCGAATATATTGGTCCGCGTTATCTAACGCCTGCTTTAAGTTTAGGTAGGTTAGCCGCTTTCTAGCAGCTGCGTAATCAAGCCACGCCGCCATGCTAATTTCTTCCTTCTGCAATCGAACTACCGTATCTTCAGGAACCTTTGCCGTAAATAGGGTCACTTTCTTGTCATTTTCGCCAACTCGATAATTTAAAACGTCGTAAAAACGATCGTCGACCGTGGCGATAATCCCAGTCTCCTCCCTAATCTCCCGCTCGGCGGCTTCAAGAGCCGATTCCGTATTTTCTAAATGTCCTTTAGGGAATCCCCAAAAACCGCTCGTAGCGCTTTTTAGCAATAAGTAATACGGCTCTTTTGCCCGCATTTGGTAAACTACTGCTCCGCCATCCAATTCTAAAGCCATCGTCATTCCTCCGTTTTTTGCTTACTTTTTTAATTATACCAGTCTCTAATTGCACTAGTTTAGCAAATTTAATCTAGGTGGATTTCTTGATTTTCGTTGACAGTATTAACTTCATCCCGTATTATTAGAAAAACATTAGAGAGGAAGTGGCGTATGCAACTAAAACATAATATTTTTCGTAAAGAATCACTAGCTAATTATCTGAAGGTAGATTCTCAATTTGAAAAAACGCTGGGTGCTAAAGACCTCTTAGCCCTCGGAATCGGGGCAGTAATCGGTACCGGAATTTTCATTCTCCCCGGCACCGTGGCAGCGTTAAAAGCTGGTCCCTCAATCACCCTATCATTTGTGATTGCCGCCTTGGTTTGTGCTCTAGCAGGAATGTGTTACGCAGAGTTTGCCGCCTCGATTCCCGTGGCGGGCAGCGCCTACTCCTACGGAACCATTATTTACGGGGAACTGCTCGGCTGGTTATTAGGTTGGGCGTTAATTCTAGAATACGTACTGGCCGTCGCGGCGGTTTCCACCGGGTGGTCTGCTTACTTTGGTTCCTTAATTAAGGGATTTGGCGGCCACCTCCCTGCAGCAATTGCCGGGCCATTTGATCCCCAGCATGGGACTTATATTAATTTGTTTGCGGTAATCATCGTGCTTTTAATTGGCTTTCTATTAAACCGTGGTTTTAAGTCTTCAATCCGCATTAACAACTTAATGGTTTTCGTTAAAATTGCAATTATTTTAATTTTTATCGGCGTGGGTATTTTTTACGTTAAACCCAGCAACTGGCAACCATACTTTCCATTTGGGATTCATGGAACCTTAGCTGGCGCATCCACCGTCTTCTTTGCTTATTTAGGATTCGACACCGTTTCAGCATCTGCAGCGGAAGTAAAAAATCCGGCTAAGAACATGCCTATTGGAATCATCGGTACGCTGATCGTTGCCACCATCTTTTACGTGGCGGTGGCAGTGGTACTAACTGGGATGGTGCCTTATAACGAGCTTAACGTGGCAAACCCCGTATCCTTTGCTTTACAATTGGTTCACCAGAACTGGATTGCGGGATTGCTATCCGTGGGTGCCCTAGCAGGGATGACCACCATGATGATTTCCATGATTTACGGTAGTTCTCGTTTAGTTTACGCAACCGGGCGGGACGGACTCCTGCCACGCTTGTTAGGCCAACTAGAAGGGCCGCACCGTTCACCCAAAAACGCTTTGATCGTCGTTACGATTTTTATCGCGTTACTTGGCGGATTCGTACCCCTTGATCAACTTACCAACCTAGTAAACATGGGAACCCTGTTTGCCTTCGGACTAATCTCGTTAGGGGTAATCCCCCTTCGTCGCCGCACCGACATCCCGGGGAACGGCTTTAAGGTACCTGGTTATCCAGTGATTCCGATCATTTCGGTTATCGCCTGTGTTTACTTGATTTCGACCCTTTCCTTAGAAACTTGGATTGGTTCAGCAATCTGGTTTGCAATCGGCTTAATCATTTACTTTAGCTATGGGATGCGGCATAGTAAACTGGCTGAATAAAAATTATTCACCAATCTCCAGTTAATTTATGAACCTTAATTACCTTTGCTTGATTCTAAAAAAATAATTTACGTATAAAAAAATTGGAGCCTCTGGAAATTTATCTAGGGGCTCCAATTTTTATTTGCTACTTTATAAGGTCAAGAATAGGATCAAAGTATTCTAATTTCGTGTAATCAACATTTCCGCCATCCGTAATTGCTAAATCTGGGATGGCCGTGATTGGCAAGAAGGACAGGTAAAATAATGGATCCGGAAGTTTACATCCTAATTGATTAGCAGCATTTTTTAACTCTACTTCTTTTCGAGCTAATTCGTTTGGCTGCAAATCAGTTACTATTCCAGCAACCGGCAATTCCAACAAGGCGAGCACTTCGCCCTTATTAACCACGACTTGTCCTCCGCCGTGTTTAACTAATTCGTTGACTGCTAACGCCATATCCGCTTCATCCATCCCCGCCACGACAATGTTATTATCATCTGGCGAAGCAGAAGTAGCTATTGCTCCGGACTGCAATCCCCATCCCGAGATGAATCCCCGAGAGTGTTGGTGGTTAATGCCATATCTTTCAACCACAGACACTAACGCAACGTCCCGTTTGGCATCGGGAAGGATGCACCCGTCCTTAATTTTTAAATCAACTTTTCTCGATTTACGGACAAACGGCCCCACGCTCTTGATGCTTCGAACCGTCGCCATTCCCGTTGGCTGATCAACTTGGTATTTAAAACTCTCAGCCGTTATTTCCGCACATTTAACCGAATTCGTAATCTCTACAGATCTTTTTGGTGGCACAAATTCCAACTGTTCCGCTTGTCGTTCAACTACCACCACGCCCTTACTGATCACCGTTTCAATATTAAAGGTTCCTGGCTGGTCAATTAGCAAAATATCCGCTTCCTTGCCAGGCGCAATCGAACCCACTTGGTCGTCAATATGGTACGCTTCGGCACTGTTTAAAGTTGCCATCTGAATGGCGGTCATGGGCGAAATTCCTGCCTTAATCGCTAACCGAACTAGATGATCAACATGTCCTTTTTCCAAAATATCACGCGCCGTTACGTCGTCCGTACAAAAACTAGTGTGGCGGGCTACACCCGGAGCACCTTCCGTAATGGCTTTAACGTTTTCGGCTAAAAATTTGGTAACCGAAGATTCCCGAATTATCGTGTGGATTCCTTTCCGAGCTTTTTCTAAAAATTCTTCATGAGAATAACTTTCGTGATCGACCCGCACCCTAGTCATTAAGAATTGATTTAGATCTTTCCCCTTGGCCAATGGAGAACAGCCAAAAATCGGTTTATGCAATTTTTGTGCCGTTAAAACAGCTGACAAGGTATCTTTATCTTTGGTTTGGACCGCTTCTCGGACGGTTTCCCAAACGCCGTAACTACGCTCCTGAGGTTGAAACTTTTGGTGATCTTGCGCGCTAACGTTATAAGCTACCGTTGACTGTGGGATTGTGTATGGCGTTTTATACGGAACCCCCCAGAAAACTTTTAGGGGAAGCTGATCAATTTCTGCAAAAATTTCGTCTAGCCCGGCTAATCCAATCACTGAAATATATTCATCCAATCCAGAGACAATGCTAGTCGTTCCTTTGGGCACTACTGCTTGAGCAAAGCGCGTCATTGACATTTTGCTGCATTCAACGTGAATATGTCCGTCAATCAAACCAGGGGCTAGATATTGGTCGGTCGCATCTACGTGTCGGGTATGCTCTCCGACATAGTCCGAGACGTCTTTATCAACTGCCACAATTCTACCCTTGTAGATTGCTACGTCTGCACGATAATATTCGGCCGTATCCACATTAATTAACGTACCATTTTCAATAACCAGGTCTGCTGGAATTTCAGCTGCCCCCGCATCAATATATTTTTCTAACTCCGTCGTAGTATCCATATCTGCTCCCGTCTGCTTAGGCTTTAGGTACAATATTTAAAATGTATAGCAATACAATGAAAATCACTAACATTGCCCACATAATGTAGTTAATTTCTTTCCGCCGTCCGGCAGCCACCATGAGGATGGGATAGGTTAGGAAACCAAAGGCAATTCCATACGAGATGTTATACGTTAATGGCATGCCAATCACGGTTAAGAAGGCTGGCATTGCAATTTCAAATTTATCCCATTCAATTTCACGTAATGCTGACGCCATTAATACCCCCACCACAATTAGTGCTGGTGCAGTAACTTGGTTAGTAACTACGGTTAGGAGCGGCGAAAATAGCATACTAAACCCAAACAATACCGCAACTGTTAAAGAAGTTAACCCCGTCTTTCCTCCAACCGCAATTCCTGCTGAAGACTCTACGTAAGCTGCGGTAGGTGTCGTTCCCATTACTGATCCAGCTAACATTGAAACCGAATCCGCTACTAATGCTTGCCCAATTCTAGGCATTTTATTATCCTTCATAATTCCAGCTTGTTGCGCTAACCCAATCAAGGTTCCTGCGGTATCAAAGAAGGCGACTAACAGGAAGATTAAAACTACCGCCCACATTTGAGGGTCCATCATTGAAGATAAATGATAAACTCCGACCCCAAAAGTCGGCTTCATGCTTGGTGCAAGAGAGATGATGCTCGCCGGCATTTTGATTAGCCCAGTGATCAATCCTAACAAGGCGGTCGACACTAAACCAATAAAAATGGAGCCCGGCACCCTTTTTGCCATTAAAATGGCAATCACAAAGATTCCAAAAATTGTTAGCCAAGTGGTTGGAACGGTCAAAGAGCCAATTTCAACCAACGAAGTTTTGCTAGCGGTAACTAGTCCGCCACCTTGGAGACCAACAAAAGCGATGAAAATACCGATTCCCGCCGCCATTGCTAGTTTCAAATCTTTTGGAATTGCATTAATTACCACTTCCCGAACTTTAAGAAACGAAAGGATGGTAAAAAGGACTGAAGCGACAAATACACCCGCCATTGCTTTTTGCCAAGAAATTCCCATTCCCAAAACTACTGAGAAAGTAAAGAAAGCGTTGTCGCCTAACCCAGGGGCTACAGCAATTGGATAATTTGCTAAAAATGCCATTAAAGCACTTCCTAAAATTGCCGATAAAGCAGTTGCCGTAAAGACCGCTCCCTTATCCATTCCAGCTGCTCCTAAAATGCTAGGATTAACAAACAAAATGTAGGCCATTGAAACAAACGTTGTTAAGCCTGCTAACATTTCCCTCTTAATCGTGGTTCCATGACCGCTTAAATGAAATACTTTTTCTAACATATTGTCATCCGCCAAAATTTGATCGTTCGCCTTTTGCATGGTAAGTACCGTCCTCCAAATATTTTTTAGCTTTCTCCACTAATTATTCCATACTTTATTTCGATTTACAATCGCCAATATTCGTATTTAGCTTTAACAATAACTCAAAAAATGCTAAAATAGCCCTCACAAGGCCCTAATGACGAACTACCTACCAGAAAGGAAACAGATTATGGATAAAATAACCAAGGAGTTTATTCAGGGACTCCCCAAAGCTGAACTACACTTACATATCGAAGGAACCCTCGAACCTCAGTTGAAGTTAAAATTAGCCAAACGAAACCACGTGGATATCGGACAAAATACGGTTGAAGAGGTCCAAAAGACCTACCAATACGATGATTTGGCCTCGTTTTTAGCCGTTTACTACCCCGCAATGAACGTCTTACAAACGGAAGCGGACTTTTATGACTTAGCTTTTGATTACTTAAAACGTGCCGCCCAAAATAACGTCCGCCACGTTGAAATCTTTTTTGATCCCCAAGCGCACACTAGTCGTGGGATTAGTTTTGCGACCGTAATTAACGGATTATATCGGGCAACGGTTGACGCGCGAGCCCTAAATATCGATGCCGGATTAATTATGTGTTTCCTGCGTGATTTCTCAAAAGAATCCGCACGAAAAACTTTAGCGGAAGCTTTGAAATATCAAGATAAGATTATTGGAATCGGCTTAGATTCAGACGAACACAATAATCCACCATTAAAATTTGCACGCCAGTTTGAAGATGCAGCTGCTGCCGGTTTACATCGCACCGTTCACTGCGACATCGACCAAAAAGATTCCATTGAGCATATTCGTCAAGCACTTGAAATTATGGAAGTTGAACGCATCGACCATGGTACCAACATCGTTGAAGACCCCGATCTGGTTGATTTGGTTGCTAAACGAGGAATCGGTCTAACTTCGTGTCCGCTTTCTAATTCTTTCGTATCTCCAGAAATGAAGGGTCAAGAGGTTTTAGAACTCCTATCAAAAAACGTCAAAGTTTCAATTCACTCTGACGATCCTGCCTATTTTGGTGGCTACATCAGTGACAACTACACCGCGATTGCTAGCCAATTCAAATTAACTAAACCACAAATTATCCAATTAGCTAGAAATTCATTTGAAAGCTCTTGGATCAGCGATCAACAAAAAGAAATTTATCTCAACGAATTAAACAACTACGTAAATAGTAATTAAACTTAAAAATCCTTCCACGGCGGTAAATGTTCGTATGCTTTAGGCGTATAATATGAACCATAAACCACTGTGGAGGATTTTTTATGAAAAACAACCAATTTGGTCGCATTGACGTTGACCAAGATGAAGAAATTACCGAATTGAAAGCAATTCATTTTATTGATCAGGACCTGATTGCCGATCCTAAGGCACAATTTGAGGATTTTCTCCGGCGTTCTTTTTTAATCAGCAATCAAGAGTCCACGTTTCAACAAAAGTTAGGCAACCTACTTGCGACGCCTAACCAAACTGCAGCAGACTTTTTTGCGAGCGCAGAGCCGCTAACCCTGGATATTTTTTATTTAATTGCCTTACAGCTATTACAATTTGAATCAGGAATTGATTTTTCTGTTATTGACCCGCAGGCTGCAACTGCCAAAATCAACTTACCGCGCCTTGCCCTTGACGCTCTTGAAACTAGCGCAGACGTGGCACACGCTTGGTATTCAATTTTGACGGCGCACACGAAAAATGGGGAAACTTACCTTGATCACCTTACCCAACAAGGCTACTTCACCCCGTTCTACGCGACCACAACCGCCCCGTTATTCTTCAACGGAAAAGCCCAAGCCGTCTTTGACCCGCATCAAATCATTCGGGAAGTCGTTTACGTAGAAGCTCCCTTAGATACTGATCACGATGGTAAACGCGACCTGTTAAAAGCAGAAATTTTACGTCCTGCCCAAACTGAGCAAGGATACAAGGCCCCCGTTTTGTACACTGCCAGTCCCTATAACCAAGGAACTAACGATCATTGGGGTGAACAAGTAACCCATAATGTCGACGTCCCGTTAACTGAAAAAACAGTTAACCACCTTACTCGCGAAGACGTGACGGCTAAACCGTATGACCCAGAACTACCACCCGAACGACAAGTTAAGGGTCAAGCTAAACACGCTTGCGAACACTTTGCCCGCGAGCAACCCTACACCTTAAATAACTACTTCCTAACCCGTGGGTTTGCGGTAGTTTATGCGGCCGGAATCGGAACCCGGGATTCAGAAGGTTTGCGGGATACTGGTTCGGTGGCGGAAACCATTTCCACCACGGCAATTATTGAATGGCTCGCGGGAAATCGTCGCGCGTTTACTAACAAAACCGATAACATTGAAATCAAGGCCAACTGGAGTAACCATAAAATTGCCATGACCGGACGTTCCTACTTAGGTACGTTAGCCACTGCAGCAGCTACTACCGGGGTCGAAGGTCTTGAAACCATTATTTCGGAAGCGGCCATTTCCAGTTGGTACGATTATTATCGGGATGGCGGTTTAGTTGCCGCTCCGGACACCTTCCAGGGTGAAGACATGGACGTCCTTGCTGCCGAAGTCTTTAGTCGACAAAAAGACCTTGGGGATGCTTTAAAAGTTCGTAGTAAATTTGACCAAGTTTTAAACCGGATTAACCACGACCAAGACCGGCAAAGCGGCAACTATTCTCGCTACTGGGACAGCCGCAACTATCTCAACCAAGCCAAAAATATTAAGGCCGATCTAATTTTAGTGCACGGTTTGAACGATTGGAACGTCAAGCCCCGTAACGTCGCTAACTTGTGGAACGCGGTCCGTGACTTGCCAATTAACAAGAAGATTATTCTTCACCAAGGTCAGCACATTTACATTAATAATTTCCGTTCGATTGACTTTACCGACATGATGAACTTATGGCTAAGTTACAAGTTGTTTGGCGTGGAAAATAACGCTCCAGAAGTTTTACCAAACGTCATCATTCAAGATAACGTAGAACCCGAAACGTGGCATACCTACCCTGACTGGCAGGATGCTGATGATGAAGTACGGGAATTCACCCTCCAAGCCAAAACACTGGTGGATGCTGCTTTACCAACTAAAAACGAGGCCGCCTCGTTTAAAGACGTCCTCGATCCAGAAGTTTTTGAAATGTACAAAAATAACCTTACGCAGTGGCATACCGACCTGCTTAACACGGAACACGCCACCAATGGTAAAAACCAGATGCGTGATAACCGGTTAATCTTCAAGTCTGCCCAACTCGATCACGATTGGTATATTGATGGGGCTGCGGAAGTTAAGGTTAACGTGGCGGTTAATAAACCATTTGGAATGCTTAGTTTTCAACTAGTTGACTTTGGCGATGCCCGGCGCTTAAACGTCACCCCAAGCCTCATCCAACCTCGCTCGTTAAGCGGCAGTTACGATTGGCGCACCGACGACTTACGAGAATTTACGCAACAAAAGAGCGTCACCCCGTGGAAAATGATTAGTAAGGGTCACATTAATTTGCAAAATCGGACTAACAACTATCGCGTTGATAAAGTTGTGCCTAACCAATTCTACGACGTAACTTTACAGTTACAGCCGACGTTCTACCACCTTCCTGCAGGTCACCAATTAGGATTGGTAATTTACGCAACTGATTTTGAAACCACCATCCGGGGCAACCAGGATTTGCAATATTCATTGCAGCTTAATCAAAGTCATTTAAAGGTTCGGCTTGCCAACGTAATATCCGACCGTTCGTAACGGTTCGGAGCTGATGACCATCGTTGACAAGTAGTTCATTTTCGGGTGTGACCCCCGTTACTTTTCCGGTAAGCCGACTTGCGACCTGATCAATGATCACCCATTGGTCTTGTAAAATCGATAAATCTAAATACTTTGGATTAATTGCGTCAGACGCCAGTGTCTGGCGCTTTTTTTGGATAGCTTGGTTGATCTTAATCAACAGGTCGGTTACTTGCGTTGCGTTTGCTTGTTCGACAATCGGCCCTCCCGTCCGCAACATCGTTTGGGGAAAGGTCGTGGTTAAGATGTTCAACCCCAGCCCCAGCACCAGCCCGATTAGTTGATTATCATCATTAGACACGGCTTCGCACAGAATGCCGCCCACCTTTTGATCATGTAAATATAAATCGTTCACCCATTTAATACCAAGCGGTTGTCCAAAAACGCGGTGCACCGCTTCGGCAACAATCACGCCCACGTTTGCCGTTACCCGTCCGGGATGTAAAACGGTGGCTGGGGCTAGAGGAAGGTAAATCGAACAGTAAATCCCCGAAGTCGGTGAATAAAACTGGCGCTGGTTAGTCCCTCGTCCAGCCGTTTGTTGATTGGCAACTACCATCCCCGCTATTCCAGGATTTTGTTGCACGCGCGTAAAAGCTACGTCATTAGTAGAGCCAACTTGGTCAAAATATTCAATTTTTTCATCCGGAAATTCATTTTGTAGTCGTGCGACATTAATTTGCATTAAAATTACTCCTTAATCAACTGCAGAAAATAATTAATTTTTTCTAATTTTTTAATTTAAGCACTAAGTCGGTTATACCAGTATTTCCGCGGAACTTTACGCCTAAACGCTTCTCATTTAATCTGGTCACTTTCTAATAAATCTGCTATTATAGGCTTAAATTTAAGAAACTAGGTGAAATATCTTGAAACAAGGTACAACAATTTTAACACTAGATAACGGATATCACTTATGGTCACATACGGATGGGACTAACGACTCCATCCACCTTTTGGCCCTTCATGGTGGTCCCGGTGGCAATCACGAATACTGGGAAAACTTCCACGATGAACTTTTAAAACAAGGTTTGGACGTCCAAGTTCACTACTACGACCAATTGGGTTCGTGGTATTCTGACCAACCCGACTACTCCGACCCTGAAATTGCTGAAAAGTACCTCAGCTACGATTACTTCCTTGACGAAGTGGAAGAAGTTCGTCAAAAACTCGGCATTGACCACTTCTACTTGATCGGTCAATCTTGGGGTGGCGCGTTGACCATGATGTACGCATTGAAGTATGGTGAACACTTAAAAGGTGCCATCATCTCTTCCATGGTTGATAATATCGATGAATACCTTGAACATCAAGACGCAATTCGAGACGAAGCCCTTGCTCCCGAAGATGCTCAGTTCATGCGTGACTGTGAAAAGTCCGGAGATTGGGATAACGAACGTTACCAAAAATTAGTCGACGTACTTAACGCTGGTTACGTAGATCGTAAACAACCAGTGGCAATTCGTCACTTGGTTCCAACTATGGCAACTCCCGTTTACAACGCTTTCCAAGGCGACAACGAATTCGTTGTTACTGGTAAGTTGAAGGAATGGGACGTTCGCGACCAAATCCATAACATCAAGGTCCCAACCTTGTTGACCTTCGGCGAACACGAAACCATGCCGTTGAAGTCGGCACAACGGATGGCTGAAGTAATCCCTAACGCTAAGTTAGTTACTACTCCAGATGGCGGTCACCACCACATGATCGACAACGCCCCCGTTTACTTCAAGCATCTTGCTGATTACCTTCGCGAAGTAGAAGCAGGCACTTTTAATAAATAATAGATTTCAAAATAGAGGCTAGGATTGCTCCTAGCCCCTATTTTTTTATCTCGGCCACCCTTTTCTTTACAAAACGCCTGACAAATTTTCGGGCTTATGGCTGGTTATTGCTAAAGAAAAAAGCTATCATATAGTAAGTAAGGTTAAATAAAGGAGGAATTTCTCATGAATAAACTCACCGATACCTATACATTAAATAACGGGGTTAAGATTCCCGTAATCGGTTTTGGAACTTGGCAATCTAAAGATGGTGAAGAAGCATACCAAGCAGTTAAGGCTGCCCTAGATGCTGGCTACCGTCATATCGATACTGCCGCAGCTTACGGTAACGAAGAAAGCGTGGGAAAAGCCATTAAAGACAGTGGCGTAGCTCGCGAAGACCTCTTTGTCACCTCTAAGCTATGGAACGAAGACCACGGTTACGAAGCAACGAAAAAAGCCCTTGATTTAAGTTTGCAAAAACTTGGTTTAGACTACCTCGACCTCTACTTAATTCACTGGCCAAATCCCGTTAAATTCCGTGACGAATGGCAACAAAAGAACGCAGAATCTTGGCGGGCAATGGAAGAAGCCCTAGAAGCTGGCAAAGTGCGGGCAATTGGGGTTTCCAACTTCCGGCCTCATCACCTAGACGAATTGTTGAAGACTGCCAAGGTAACTCCCGCAGTTAACCAAATTTTCCTCAATCCTAGCGATACTGAAGACAAAGTGGTTGCTTATAACAAAGAACACGGTATCCTCTCCGAAGCTTACAGCCCACTAGGAACTGGTAAAATCTTTAGCATTCCAGAACTTAAGGAAATTGCTGAAAAGTACCACAAGTCGGTCGCTCAAGTAGTTATTCGTTGGTCATTACAACACGGCTTCTTGCCACTACCTAAGTCTGTTCATGCAGAACGGATTCAACAAAACACCGAAGTATTTGACTTCGAGCTATCTGCTGACGACATGAAAACCATTGATGGTTTCCACGGCCAAGCAGGTGCTCCAACCGATCCCGATACAGCAACATTCTAATTAATATTACTAATCGCTAAACAAAACGGAGCCCAACATCTTATTGATGTTAGGCTCCGTTTTTGATTGTAATTAAGTTTTAGCGATCCAAACGTAATTTTTCCACGTTGATCACTTTATCAATCCAGCTGTTATAAAAACTACTTTCGTGAGATACCACGATTAAGTTTCCCTTAAAGCGTTGCAAAGCTTCACTTAGGGCTTGCTTGGTTTCGTCATCAAGATGATTGGTGGGTTCGTCCATGATCAAGAAGTTAGATTCAATCAATTCCATCAAGGCTAACTTGACTTTAGTTTGCTCGCCACCACTTAGTTGATGCATAGGTTTTTGGGTATCCGCCGCGTTAATCCCACACTTGGCTAACTTAGTCCGAATCGTTTTTGGTAACATGGTTGGATATTTTTCTTGAATTGTTTGTAATGGTGTTAGGTCGGGGTTATCCCAAACTAATTCTTGGCTAAAATAGTTTACCTTAGCTGATGGTGAGAAATGAGCTTCCCCACCTAAAGCCGGAATCAAGCCTAAGATACTCTTAATTAACGTCGACTTTCCGGCTCCGTTAAACCCAGAAAAGGCCACCTTTTCGCCCGCCACCATGGAGAACGTCACTGGTTCCAAAAGCTGCTTTTTACCATAACCAACGGCCAACTTATTAACCGCCACGGCGTTTTGTGAGCCCGTATCTAGGTAAGGAAAATCGAAATGCCCCTTCAAGTTTTCACTAGGCGGATCGATCTTGTCCATCCGATTAAGCATCTTTTCCCGGGATTTCGCCATTGTTGAACGTTGGCCAGCCTTATTCTTGCGGATAAAGTTTTCCGCCTTTTCAATGACTACTTGTTGCTTTTCGTAAGCCTTTAATTGTGCTTCTTGCCGCGCTTCCTTTTGCCGCATTGCGGATTGGAAATCGCCCCGGTACTTAGTAATTTTGTTAAATGAAACGTCGCAAATACAATTGGTTACCTTTTGCAAAAACTCATAGTCGTGAGAAACTACCATGAAAGCTCCCTCGAAGCCGTTAAGGTAGTCTGCCAACCAATTAATGTGCGCGGTATCCAAATAGTTGGTTGGTTCGTCTAGGATCAATACGTCAGGATCTTGTAGTAGGAGCTTTGCCAAAATGATTTTGGAACGCTGGCCCCCACTCATCTCGCTGACAATGTGATCTTTACCGATATCATCAAGTCCTAAACCGGTCATTACCCGGTTAATTTCGGTATCGATTTCGTAAAAATTGTTAGCGTCCAGATTTTCTTGGATCCGCCCCGCCTTTTCCAACAACTTATCATCCAAATTTTCGGCGTATTCGGCATAGTATTTTTCCATTAAATCACGTTGCTTGAACAAATCTGCGTACGCAGTGGTTAAAAATTCGTACAACGTGTCATTTTGCGGAATATCCGCATACTGGTCTAAATAACCATAAGTGACCTTATTTTGCCAAACAATCCGGCCCTTATCTGGTAAAGTTTCGCCAGTCAAAATCTTAATTAGCGTACTTTTACCAGCACCATTTTGCCCGACAATTCCCATGTGATCTTCTTTATTCAGTTCGAAACTTGCATCTTCATACAGTTCTTTGTCCGCAAAACCGTGGCTCAGATGTTCAACTGATAGCAAACTCATTTTTTTCACCCTGTCTTTTTAAAATAACTAGTAACCACCGTAGCATGAATTACCACAAAACGTCAATTGAATTTACCTATGCTATACTTGTACAGGTTACAAGGAGGATTTATAGATTATGAATATTCGAGAAATTGATCATATTACCCTAACCGTGGCAGACGTTGCTCGTAGTGAACGTTTTTACCACGAGGTTTTTGATATGCCGATCCTAACCGACGCTCCGTATCCAGGTGTGCGTGCGGGGAAGCAGCGAATCTATTTTACAACTAAGGAGACCAAGCCGGCAATTGCTCCAGCGCAACCAACCTCCGGAAGCATTGCGTTGTCACTGGTTGCCAAAAATCCGATGAACGAAATTGTCAACCACTTAAAGAGCTACTTTGTGGAAATCGTCGATGAACCAAAGCAACGCCAAGGAACTCACGGAAAGGTCCAGTCGCTGTTGATAAAGGACCCGGACGGAAATGTGGTAGAAGTGGCGAATTATTAAAAAGTGTGGAAGCCCTCGGGCAGAGTTTGAGGAATAACTGGATTGGGTCCTTAGCCGTGGGTCCTGCGGTTAAGGACCCAATCTGGTTATCCGCAGAACTCTGAGGGCTGGAGCACGCCTCGACTATCTAGCACCCCAACAGATCCACACCCATATTACAAAAATAGAGGCTGGGAACGCCAAATTCCCAGCCTCTTTTATTAATAATTAATCATTTTCATTAAAGGTACTTAGCGTCCCCCACTGGATCCTGTGAAGTTAAAATCTTAGGACCATCTGGCGTAACCACTAAAGTATGTTCGTATTGGCAAGATAAACTGCCGTCCATGGTGGTAACTGTCCAACCGTCTGGAGCAGAAGTATCACATTGCCAACTTCCGGTATTTACCATTGGTTCAATAGTGATGGTCATTCCGTTCCGGAGCCGCGGACCGTGACCAGCTTCACCATAGCCAGGAACCATGGGATCTTCGTGCATTGTTGGTTGAATACCATGACCAACAAATTCCCGGACGTCGCCATAACCCATTTCGTCTTCTACGTAAGTTTGGATTGCGTGACCGATGTCGCCGATCCGGTTTCCTTCAACGGCTTGATCAATTCCGAGGTACAAAGCTTTCTTAGTAACTTCCATTAATTTCTTAACTTCGTCACTAACTTCACCAACCGCAAATGCCCAGCAAGAATCGGCCATGTAACCATCCACACTGACTACGGTATCAACCTTAACCAAGTCGCCTTCCTTTAAAATCAAATCTTTCCGCGGAAAGCCGTGACATACTTCGTTGTTAACACTCACGCAAGTTGCGTATTCGTAACCTTCAAAGCCCTTTTCTTCAGGAACTGCGCCGTGTTCATCTAAATAACGAAGCGCGAATTTCTCGATATCCCAGCTAGAAATTCCTGGCTTAATAACATCGCGAAGTCCAATATGCATTCCTGCTAGAACTGCGCCTGCTTTCCGCATTCCTTCAATTTCACGTTCTGATTTCAATGTAATCATTTTATCCACCCGTTTCTTAATTAACCTAACTACTATGGTATCACAACTTTGGTGACCAAATTAACCCAATTGCCTTGCTTCCCGTATAGGTTCCCACGTACGGACCAATTGGACAAGATTCTACGTGTAAGCCCGGGTATTGGACCTTCAGTTCACTTTGCCATTGCATGCTGCGATCCACATCGTCAGCATCGACCACCGTCACCGTCAGATGGCGATAATCAACCACTTGTTGCGCAAAAATTTCACTAATCGCTTCCATAGCGTTTTTTATCTTACGCTCTTTACCGACCATTTCCAAGCGGCCTTGCCGATTAATCGTTAAAATTGGGCGCATCCCAAAAAACGAGCTTACCAACGAAGTTCGACTGGCAATGTTCCCCGAAATCTGGAGTTCTTTAACGTTGTTGACCGCTAAGTACACTTCCGTTTGACTACGATACTTACGCAACTGCCGCAAAACTTCGTGGATGTCCACGCCGCTATCTAACAGGTTGGCCGCCAAAATAGCTGCGTTGCTTTGTCCAGCCAAAATTGAGCCCGAATCATAAGGGTAAACTTGTAGTTCCTTAATTACCGGCACGGAAGCTGAAAGACTATTGATGAACCCGCTCAAGCCTCCCGATAATCCGATGCACAAGGCTGCTTTATAACCCTTCGCAGCAAGTTCAGCAAAAACCCTTTGCATTTCCTTAATCGGAATCTGCGAAGTGGTGGGGTGGTACTTTTCTAATTTCAACATGCGATAAAATTCATCCGCATCAATATCAACATTTTCGTGATAGACGTGCTTGCCAAACATAATTGGCTGGTTAACCACCGTAATGTTGTACTTCCGCGCTATCGCAGGATCAAGGTTAGCCGAACTATCGATCACAATTGCCGTTTTACTTTGATTCATTTTCATTAATCTTCTTCTCTATATATTTCGCTAATTTTGCTTCGGGATAAACGCCGGTAACCTTTTCGATTGCCTTGCCGTCCTTAAACAAAACTAATGAAGGAATACTCATTACCTTAAATGATTGGGCCAATTCTTGGTTATGGTCAACGTTAAGCTTGCCAAAATGAACTTGGTCCCCGTAACTTTGCTCCAGATTTTCTAAAATAGGTTCCATCATCTTGCAGGGTCCGCACCAAGGGGCCCAGAAATCAACGATGGTCAATCCATCTTTAGTTACTTCAGCTAAATTTTCACTTGTTACCGTAGCTGCCATGAGGAGTCTCCTTTTTATTTATAGTATATAGATTATAGCATTATTTGCGTACGCTTTTTCTGAGGTAGTGAATTGCGATCGTAATCAAGAATGCCAGCACTACGATTCCGGCAAAAATTCCCGAATTAATTTCAATATCAATCGCGGGAATCGACAAGAATAATTTAAGGGCAATAATCCCAATCAGCACGTAGGCCATTGTCTCTAGTTCAGGAATTCGGTGCATTAATTTCATAATCACCTCGGCAATTCCCCGCATCGCTAAAATTCCAATTAAGCCCCCCAGTAACACAATGACCGGATTAGAAGAGATCGCCAGCGAAGCCAATACCGAATCGATTGAAAAGACAATGTCCATAAATTCGATTTGGATTACCACCCGCCAAAAAAGCGAAATTTTACCCCGTGGTTTCACCAATTTACGGGTTCGACGCCCCCGTTTCCGTTTGTCAAAATAGCGAAACACTAGGTATGCTAGGTAAAGTGCTCCAATGATTTTAATTTCCCATAGGTGAATGAGGTAAGTCCCAATTCCGATTACTAAAAATCGAAATAGGTACGCGCCCCACAAACCGTAAAATAAGGATTTTTCCCGTTCGACCTTATCCCCCAACACTTGGGTTTGGGTTGCAAGAACTACGGCATTATCCACCGATAGTAAACACTCGATCATCACCAGTGACAAAATCACTAACCAGTCCGAACTAGACTCTAATACCGTCTTCCAGTTGTTGAGATCGAAGAAGGGACCGTATAAATTTGTTAAAATATTCAATATAAATTTCTCCCCTTAAATTCCAAATAATATATTTTAAACGATTTAGTATATTTTTTCACCCATTAAGGGTTACACTTAGGTTAATACAAACAACGAGGTCCAGATTATGTTAAAAGTAAGCAAAACCGTGAATGATTTTTCGCTAATTCAAGTCTCGAACCCGAGTACTTTAGAATTACAGACCCTAGTAAAAACTTACCACGCCACTTCCGAAACGTTGAGTTACGCGATTGACCCTAACGAACGTGCTCGGGCAGAAATCGACGAAGAAAATAACAGCTTTTTGATTATTTTCCACGCTTTAAGCTCGCTATATAATGCCGGTATTCAGACCGAACCGGCCGCTTTTTTGTTTCTGCCTAAGGCGCTGGTAATTTTTACTCACGATTCTACCCACTACGTTAATAAAATTATGGATCGCAATTTAAAAACTTTATTACGTAAAACTTTAAATAAACCTGTTCAGTTAAATAGTTCGCTGATGGTTAACGCCGTTTTCAACACGATTTACGAACTTACGATGCGGTTTAACGACGCGGTCTCCCGAATTAATTATGATCGTCAGGCAATTCAGGATAAATTTAAAACCCGCCTGAACCACAGCGGCATCCAAAGCATGTTGCAATTAGAAACCAGTTTAATCTACTTACTGACTTCTCTAAAGTCGAATACGTCGTTGCTTAACAGCATGATGCGCCTCCCCAACCTAAACCTGACCAAGGCCCAACGGAATCGGCTGGAGGAGATCATTATTGAATCAGAGCAGAGTCAAGAAATGGCCCAGCTATCTTCAGACATTATCGAACAAGTTTCTAAATCCTATTCGGATATTTTAGACAATAACTTGAATAATACCATGAAATTCCTGACAATTCTTTCAATTGTTTTAGCAGTTCCTAACATTGTTTTTGGTTTCTTCGGTCAAAACGTTAAATTACCGCTTGCCGATCAAGGCTGGAGTTGGCTCGTCACCTTAGAAATTTCGTCCCTATTAATTCTAATTGTTTATCTAATCGTTAACTGGAGTAACTTTTTTAAAAAATAATTCCACAAAAATACAGCATTTCAGACCGGCATTGAGTAAAACCGCACCGGCTTGAAATACTGTATTTTTTATTATAGTTTGCTGTTGCCTGCCGAAACGTGCAAAAAAACTCAGTCTTCTCCGGCTAACCAAATTAAGGCATCAATCGCTCAAACCGCGATTAATGCCTTAATTCCGTGGGCCTTCTTTGCTGTGTAGTCAAAACGTGCTCCGAAACCCAAGACTCTCTGGCTAACCAAATTACGGGACCAATTGCTAAACCCGCAATTAGTCCCGTAATTCAGTGACGCTTCTTTGCTGCCTTGTCGAAACGTGCAAAAAAACTCAGTCTTCTCCGGCTAACCAAATTAAGGCATCAATCGCTCAAACCGCGATTAATGCCTTAATTCCGTTAGTCCTCAAAGACTACCCGAGTTTTTTCGCACTCTTAATTGCGTTACCCATGCCGTCAACGGCACCGCACTAATTACCCCGATGAAACCAATCAAAATCATCGAAAATTCTGCCGCAAAAATCTTATTATTAAAGAATTCGCTAAAGCGGTAATTCAACTTTACGTACCAAATAAATAAACCTAGGAAACTTCCAAAGAAGCCAAAAAACAAGGTGTTCAAAGCGGTCCCGATAATTTCTTTTCCAATTTCGTAGCCGTGGCTAAAAAGCTTGGTCAAATCTAAATCCGGCGTTGTTTCGATCAGTTCCTGAATCCCCGTCGATACGGCAATCGAAGCTTCCGCAACCGCCCCCAACGAACTAATGATCATTGTCGACGTAATTACGTCACTAAACTTAATCCCAATTAACAACGACATCCCTTCAAGGTCCTCGTTGTTTTCGTTACCGAATCCCTGAATCATTAAGTGAGGGTGAATAATCAGAATCAGCCCAATCAAAACTACCAATACTAATACCGAACTGTAAAATGCATTCTGTGTAATCTGGTCGTCGTCACTGCCCATGAAAATTGTAATGGCTAAAATCACCAAACTGCTGATAATGGTTACCGTCAACGCTGGAAAACCCCACGAAATTAAAGCAATGTTTACGAACAATACCGCAAAATTCAAAATTATGCTTAAAAAGGCCCGCAACCCGGTCGCTCCGCCCACGATAACCATTAAAACCGCCAAGATGATCATTAAAATTAACGTCGCACTAACCATTAGTCGGTACCCCCTTATTTTTGAAAAAGACACCTGTCAGCCAACTCGCAATCGGTACCGTCAACACGATTCCAATTCCACTGATTAAACTTTGCACGAAACCTAACTGCATGTTCATTTCAAAGGCGTACTGCCAACTATTCCCGTTGCGTAAATAAAGTACCATCATGGAAAAGGTGTCGGCCATAAAAATCATGAATAACACGTTTAAAAGGGGACCCATAATGGTTTTACCGATGTTCCGTCCCGAAATCCACAGCTGTTTCATTGAAATCTGCGGGTTTTCTTTTCGCAGCTTAGCCAAACTGACAATGATGTCGGTAGACTCATCCATTACGGCCCCTAACGAACCTAGCACCGTTTCTGCTAAAAAGAGCGGCTCGGGATTTTGGGTCACGTACTCCATGGTTTCAAAATGAAGCCCCCCGTTGCCCGTCAAACTAAATACAAGTCCGCCAATCAACATTGCGCTAAAAGTTCCTGCTAAAGTCGTTAACAGACTAACCATCATTTTCTTGTTCCAGCCTAAAACTAAGGTAAGGGTGATGGCGCTAAACAACACCGCGACCACGCTAAAAATTGCCAATACTGCATATCCAGATTCTTGCACGTCAATTTCCACGGCAATAAAAAAGAGCACCATGTTTAATAACACACTGACAATTGCGTGAATTCCGGTTCGTCGCATTAAAATCAGCAGTCCTACGGCAATCACTACCAATATCGTGATGGCGACGTCCCGCTTCAAATCTAATATTGTCGCCCCCTTCACCCGCTGCCCGGTGCCATTAAAATGTAACAGTACCGTTTGGCCCGGGCGATATTTTAAATCGGTCGCTTGGGAACCACTATATTCGTTCTTCACGGACACCGTTTGCCCCCGGTGTTTTCCGTTTAAAATTTTAATCTGGAGGCGTTGCTTGGCACGATAATCGTGATTATTAAAATTGTCGGTTTGCGGAACCTTTTTTAAATTAGTAACCCGTTCAATTCGACCTAACGGGGTCCGGTAAATCACGTCGTCATGCTGTACTAAGCCCACCACGAGTAGGCCAGTCAATATAACTACCAATATTAACCCAATTTGAGATTTCCAACGCATTAGAGTTTTTTCTCCATCCAATAATGTAATAGGCCCGCTTCCATTTCTGGACCGCCAGTGCGCTCGTAATTCAACGCAAAGTAGAAGGGTTCCGCAGTTGCTTGGGCGTGTAACCGAATCTTTTCAATGCCCGCTTGGCGTCCTTGGGTTTCAATGTATTCAAAAAGTTCTTGGGCAAGGCCGTGACGTCGCGATTCCTTGGCAGTTGCCACCCGTTGTACTGTCCAAGTATTGGGCTCCGTCCGCCGAGCCCGGGCCGTCACGACCGGCGTATCGTCTTCGTAGCCCACAAAGTATGTATAAAAATCTTCGTCAGCATCAAATTCAAGTGCGGGATCAATCCCCTGCTCCTCCACAAAAACTTGTCGCCGTAGTGCTAACGCGTCCATGTAAATTGGGCCTGTCGCTCCCTTAACCATTTTAGCTTCCATCGTGACCTTCCTTTCCAAATCCAAATTATTAAGCCCATCTTACAACAATTTCTTCACAGATTTAGAAATTTATTAAAATTTTATTTTATTCTTTCTTTAGTACCGACCCCCTTAAGATTTCTTTAAACAATCTATGGTAAAATTGCATTTATATTTGTAAAGAATGTACTTTTGAAAGGTCTTTGAAAATGAAATCTCTTAAATCAAGAATTGACACGCGGTTCGGGTTCTTTATCCTGATCAGCGTCCTATTTTGGTTAAAAACTTTATTCGCTTACTTTACCGACATTTCTTTAGGAGTGTCTGGTATTTTCCAGTGGATCATTTTATTAATCAACCCCATTGCCACCACTCTGCTAATCTTCGGGCTAGCCCTCTACGTCCGTCCTAAACGAGCTTTTTACTGGACGGCGATGCTTTTAGATTTAGCTAATACAGTTTTACTTTACTTAAACGTAATTTACTTTCGGGAATTTTCCGATTTTATGACCGTCAACACGATGCTCGGATATTCCAAGGTAAACCAAGGACTCAGCGCAAGTTCCATGTCGCTAACCAACTTTCACGACATCTTTTATTGGTTGGATCTACTGGTCATCTTTTTACTATTAGCCTTGAAAAAAATTAAGATGGATCCCCATCCGTTACCGAAAAAATTCGGTTTTCAAATTACTTCGGTAGGGATTTTATTCTTTGCGTTTAACCTCATGCTTGCCGAAATGGACCGTCCCCAATTAATCACCCGGACTTTTGACCGCTCCTACGTGGTTAAATACATGGGCATTGACGCCTTTACGGCTTACGACGGCGTTCAACTGGAACGCAACATTAAGATGCGTTCCGAAGCTAAAAAAAGTGAGCTTACCTCGATTGAAAAATACGTTAAACAACACTATGCTAAGCCATCCGACGTTAGTTTTGGGAAGGCTAAGGGCAAAAACGTCATTATTATTCATTTAGAAAGTTTCCAACAGTTTTTAATTGACGATAAGGTTGAAGGACAGACGGTAACCCCGTTCTTAAACAGTATTTACCATAGTAAATCAACCTATTCCTTCAGCAATTTCTTCCACCAAGTAGGCCAAGGAAAAACTAGCGACGCGGAAAACATGCTGGAAACCAGTACGTTTGGAACCCCGCAAGGTTCCCTGTTTGCCCAACTAGGTTCGGACCAAACTTTCCAAGCGGCTCCGGCAATTTTAAAACAGCACGGTAACTATACTTCCGCCGTTTTCCACGGAAATACCGCATCGTTCTGGAACCGCAATAACACTTATAAAAACATGGGTTATGAAAACTTCTTCTCCGCTAGCGACTTTGACGTTTCTGGGGATAAATCGACTACTTACGGACTAAAAGATAAGCTGTTGTTTAAAGACTCTGTGAAGTACTTACAACATCTGCAACAACCGTTTTACGCTAAGTACATTACCGTAAGTAATCACATTCCGTACACGTTGGACGCAGAAGACAGCGACTTCAAAACTCCCGACACTGGCGATGCAACCGTGGACGGTTACTTCAAAACCGCTAACTATCTCGACCAATCCATTGAAGAATTCTTCAACTTCTTAAAGAAATCGGGATTGTATGATAACTCAATGATTGTGCTGTATGGTGACCATTATGGGATTTCGAACTCGTCTAACAAAGCTTTAGCGAAAACTTTTGCTCAAGATCCAAATCACTTTAAACAGTTCGGCGATAATCCCACCGAAAACTGGAATAGTTGGGATAACGCCCAGTTACAACGGGTTCCCCTAATGATTCACATTCCAGGAATGAAAGATGGCGGAATTCAAAACCAATATGGGGGCGAAATTGACGTATTGCCAACCCTCCTTCATTTACTAGGAATTTCAAACAAGAACTATATCCAATTTGGTACCGACTTGTTGTCCAAACAACATAGCCAAATCGTAGCGTTCCGCAACAATGACTTCGTGACGCCTACGTATAGTTCGATTGGCAACACCCTGTACGACCAAAACGGTAACGAGATTACCGATCCTAGCAATGCTTTCTTAAAGAAGGTCAAGAAGGATCGTAAAGCCGCCCATAAACAATTAGAGATGTCGGATTCCTTGAACGAAAAGAACCTTTTACGCTTTTACAAGAATCCCGACTTTAAGAAGGTCAATTCCGCAGATTACAACTATTCTGACGGTTTAGACAAAGCTATCAAGATTGAGGACAAACTAAAATTAAAATCTACTTCAATGTATTCGCGTAATCAAGATAAGTCGTTGGAAGACCTTTATAAAACTGACGCGCCTGAAGTAAACCATAAGTCAACCAGTGAAAATCGGATTAAGATTACTAATCCGGATTCAAATGGTAGCTGATTTTAAAATTTAAAAGAGAATTTTCGTTGCGTGATGCAACTGAAAATCCTCTTTTTTTGTGGTTTGATTTAGTTAATTTTGGCATTCTACTGCTATGTAGTCGAAACGCGTAAAAAAACTAGCTCTCTTCGGCTAACTAAATTAAGGCATCAATCGCAAACCGCGATTAATGCCTCTGCGTTCTGTTGCTAGGTAGTCGAAACGTGTTTTCGGCCCCAACTTCCTCCGATTAACCAAATTAAGGCACCAATTGCTAAACCCGCGATTAATGCCTGGCGTGCTACTGATAGATAGGCGAAACGCGCGGAAATCCCCAGCTCTCTCCGGTTAACTAAATTAAGGCATCAATCGCTAAACCCGCGATTAATGCCTCTGCGTTCTGTTGCTAGGTAGTCGAAACGTGTTTTCGGCCCCAACTTCCTCCGGTTAACCAAATTAAGGCACCAATTGCTAAACCCGCAATTAGTGCCTGGCGTGCTACTGATAGATAGGCGAAACGCGCGGAAATCCCCAGCTCTCTCCGGTTAGCTAAATTAAGGCATCAATCGCTAAAACCGCGATTAATGCCTTAATTCTGTTAGTCCTCAAGAGCTACCCGGGGATTTCCACGCTCTATCATTTAAACATCGACGTACTATGTACCGGGCCCCTCTTTCCCGGATACAACTTTTTCATAATTTGATCTACCGCAATCGGCCCCTCTCCAAACGCCGTGGCTATCAATCTTAATTTTCCTTGATATTCAATTCCATCACCAATTGCATATACGTTCGGCAAATTTGTTTTCATCAAGTTGTCCACCGCGAACATCCGGTGCGCTTGTTCTAATTCTACATCCCATTGCTTAATAATCTTATTGCTCGACGTAAATCCGTAGTTAACCACTACTTGGTTAAACTTCCGGGTCGTTAGCTCCTCGGTACCGACTTCCTTTAAGTCCACCGTTACGCCCGCGGCTTCTTCCCGAACGTCATGAATCAAAAACGGCGTTAGGATTTCTACCGAAGACTCCTTCAATCTTTGCACACTTAGTTCAAGCCCGCGGAATTGTTCCCGCCGGTGAACTAGGCTAACTTGGTGTGCGACCTTCTCCAACATCAACGCCACGTCAATCGCGGAATCTCCGCCGCCAGCAACCAACACGTCTTGGTCCTTAAACTGAGCTAATTCCGGAACGTGGTAAAAAATCTTGTCGCCTTCCAATTTTTCAAGGCCCTTCACCGCTAGTTTACGCGGATTGAACGCTCCGTTTCCGGTGGCCAACAGAATTGCCCGCGACTGATACTTTGCCTTCGTGGTTTCCACGTCGTATAGTTCCCCGTTAGGCGTAATGTTCACAACCGTTTCGTTAAGCCGGATCGGTACGTTAACCAAGCGAGTCTGCTTTTCCAATGACTTTGCTAAATCAGCAGCCTTCACGCCTGCGTAACCGCCCACGTCGTAAATTACTTTTTCTGGGTATAAAGCAGCTGCTTGTCCACCCACTTGGGCCAAACTTTCAATAATCTGCGTTTTTGCAGTCCGCATTCCTGCGTAAAATCCTGCAAACACCCCCGCAGGACCGCCCCCCACAATCGTAATGTCGTATATTTCAGTCATGATTTCTGCATCCTCTTTAATACAATAATTTTTTAGTTTACTAAATATCTTAACAGTTTCTTCAGCAAAAAAGAAAGCCAAGCATTGTTTTTTAACAACGAGTTTCGTATGATTAATTTGTAATACAGTACATAAACGTTTATTTAACGGAGGGGTTCTTTTGGCAAGTAAAAAAATGATTCTAGATCTTGATACTGGTATTGACGACGCAATGGCCATCGCCTACGCGTTAGCTGCTCCAGACGTCGATTTGATTGGTATTATTTCCACATATGGTAACGTACTAACACCCGATGCAGGAATTAACAGCTTAAAAATTCTCGAATTGCTCGGGCACACCGACATCCCCGTTTTCTTGGGCGATGAACATTCGCAAACAACCGACCATTTTGAAGTAATGCCAATTAGCGCACAAATCCACGGAAAAAATGGGATTGGCGAAGTGGACCTACCTACTCCGCAACGTAAATTAGAAGAACAATCTGGGATCGACTTCCTGATCGAAGCTGCCCACCAATATAACTCAGATTTAATCTTAGTTCCTACTGGTCCACTGACTAACCTCGCGGCCGCAATTCGGAAGGATCCGGAAATTACGGACTTGATTGGCAAGGTAACGCTAATGGGAGGCGCCCTCACCGTACCAGGCAATGTGTCCCCAGTGGCTGAAGCTAACATTAACCAAGATCCGCACGCGGCTAACGAAGTCTTTACTCGTCAAAAGAACCTTACCATGGTTGGCCTAGACGTTACCCTAAGAACGTTGCTTACTAAAAAAGAAACCCAACAATGGCGTGATTTAGGCACCAACGCCGGACGGAAATTTGCTGACATCGTTGACTACTACATTGATGTTTATAAAATTACCAGTCCGCACTTAGGCGGCTGTGCGCTCCACGATCCGCTAGCAGTCGGCGTGGCCTTAGATCCTAGCCTAGTTCAAACGCTGGCCTTAAACATGTTTGTAGATACCACTGACGCCATGTGGGGCCGTACCATTGGTGATCCTGCTCGTCTAACCGATCCAGAACCCAACGTCAACGTAGCAATTAACGTAGACGCCGACCGTTATCTACAACGTTTCATGGAATATTTAACTAACTTATTCAGTAAATAACTAAATTACTATTAATAAAAACGCGAAAATCGATTTTTCCGCGTTTTTTTGTTACGCTAATTAACATAAAACAAAGAAAGGAGGACACGTATTGAACGTTTTATTTTTCATTTTAACTTTAATGTTGGCAGTTATTGTTGCTAACATTTTGGATTCTCGAATTAAGTTCCTACCTCGAGCAATTGTGCAAATCTTAGTGGGTTTGCTGCTATCATTTGTCCCGAACTTTAATCACTTTGTTCTGGAACCCGAAATATTCATGCTGGCAATCATTGCACCACTGATGTTTCATGACGGTGCCAATACCGATATTAACAAATTAAAGCTAACCCTCGGAAACACGTTCTCGTTAGCCGTCGGTTTAGCCTTAACCACCATCTTAGGTGTGGGTTACCTAAGTTACTTAATGCTTCCCCACATCCCGCTCGCACTAGCATTTGCTTTGGCAGCAATCATCACCCCAACTGATGCGGTTGCCGTTTCATCCGTAACCGACAACTTAGAAATCCCCCCGGACGCAATGCTTAACCTAAAAAATGAATCTCTTTTTAACGACGCTAGCGGAATCGTGGCCTTTGACTTAGCACTCACTGCTTTTCAAACTGGGCACTTTTCACCTTTAATAAGCATTTTCGACTACTTATACGTATTCTTAGGCGGGTTGATAATTGGTTGGATAATTGGCTGGGCATTTCTGCGACTCCAATTTTTACTGATTGAATCTAATATTGACGACGCTAACATTGTCGTCCCCATTAACTTGATCAAGCCCTTCGCCATCTATTTAGCTGCCGAACTTTGTGGTACTTCAGGAATTTTAGCCGCGGTTGCCGCTGGGCTAGTCCAGAGTACGCAAACCCCATTTTTACGCTTAACTTCCACTAAGATTCAAATCGTTTCTAAGACCACTACCGAAAATCTAAACGAACTGTTAAATGGTTTTGTTTTTATCCTTTTAGGAGTTTCGCTACCTACCGTAATTTACGACATTGTTAATAACAGTCGTCAGGTGGCCTCGTTAACGGATTTAGTATTGATCGGTATCGTGCTGTACGTCACCATGATCGTGATTCGTTACGTTTGGGTGAGCTTGCGACTTGCTAGCATTCGGATTCGTCCCCAAGAACGACTTCTCAACCGTTTCTTAATCGCCATCAATGGCATTCACGGGACGATTACCCTAGCAATGGCCTTCTCAATCCCTTTGGTCTTCAAAAAGGCCGCTTTTCCGTTTCGTAACGACCTAATTTTTATCGCCGCTACGGTAATTGTCCTCAGTCTATGCGTGCCTAGCATTATTTTGCCGCTCGTCTTGCCTAAAAAAACGGTTTCGTATAGCGCCGACGACATTAGCAAATACCGGCAGCAAATGATTAATTACGCTATTCAACAGGTTAAGGACGCTAACGAAGATCCGATTGAAACCCAAGCGGTCATTGCAACCTTGCAAAGCCAAGAATCGATGTTCCAGCGTCCAAAGAGACGAACCATTTTTAAACTGTTGCAAAAGTGCTTCAGCTTAGAAGAACAACTGCTACAAGAAATGGTGGACCAGGGCGAAATTAGCTCCAAGTTGCAAACTTTGTACGAACGAATGACCTTTTTCCAAAGCTACCAGCTGCGTCAATCGCTGTTCTACCAAATTTTATACCGAATTAAGTACTCCTTAATACGTTTGAAACACCGTCTCCGACATAAGGCGGTTCACGTTAATAATCAAGCCATTAAACGCAAAATCAAAATTGCGCGAGATGACATTGCGAACGTGGAAGCTAAAATCATCCCCCGGATCCTAGAAGAATTGCACAACCAAATTACCGAAGAAAATCAAGCTGAAGTTCATTGGATTGAAAGCTATTACCGCGAACGTCACCGCCGTTTGCAGAATAATAAACAGGCTAACCGGATTCAAGATGAACTCTTCATTAGCGCGTTTCAAAACGAATACAATTTTATTCAAAACCAATTAAGTAAGCAAAATATTTCTCGTGAGCTAGCTAACCTGCTATATGAACAGGTAGCTAATGACGAATGGATTTACATGCAAAACGATTACATTTACGCGTAAAAAAAGTCTTAAAAGGATTGTCGTTTAAAACGATTCTTTTAAGACTTTTTTTCTTTTTACAAATTTATTCACACTTTGTCTGGGTGCGTAGTTTTCAACATCCCTTGTTGAAAAATTTGCTAAACGTTCTTTTCTAAAAATTTCTTAACTCGGTCGCGGTATTGCTGATAGTCCATTTGCATAGCCTTCGCGTGCCCCGCATCCTTCACCACGTACTTTTCTTTAGGGCCCTTCGTGGCAGCGTACAGCTGGTCAATCATTTTGGTAGGAACAAAGTCATCTTTTCCACCGTGAATGAACATCATCGGTTGATGATTTTTTGCCAACTGCTTCATGGCACTAGCTTCGCCATAACTGTAGCCCGCTCGAATCTTCGAAATTAAACTAACCGTCGGTACCAGTGGCCACTTCGGGAGGTGGTACATTGATTTGGCTTGGTAAGTAATTTCATCTTCCACGCTCGTATAACCACAATCCTCGATGTACGCCTTCACCTGGTGCGGAACGTCAGGCTCCCCACTGATCATCATCGTGGTTGCACCACCCATGCTAACCCCGTACATCACCAGCTTTTGATGTTCGCCCTTCTCACGCAATAGTTTGTTCATCCATTTGATATAGTCACGCCGGTCTAACCAACCATATCCAATTAGCTTCCCCTCGCTATTACCGTGAGCCCGATCATCCGGAGCCAGTACGTTATAACCTAAATCATGAAACATGGCTGCCGGGGCGCCTTCACCGTCTTTATTTTGTAAAAAACCATGCGCTAAAATGACCGTTTTATTTGTGGGATGGGCCGCTGGAATGTAATAAGCTTCCAGCTTCAAGTTACCGGACGCCGATTTCATCGTCCACTTTTCCTTTTTTACCCGTTGATACCATAATTTTTGGGTCCGCAACGGATCGTTTTTAGTGATTTTTCCGTCGTTCTTAATAAAACTTTTGGTACCGCGAACTTCCGCAACGTGGAAAAAATACATCCCCGCGCCTAAGTCCACCACGAGCAAAACCGCTAGTACCACCAAAAGCCATTTCCAAAATTTTTTCATCGTATTCCTCCTAAACCAACTTTTTTAGTATAGCGTTTTTTTACTGTCCTTGGCGGAAAATTACGCTAATCCCGAATTTGGCCCCAATTTGCTTGTGACATTTACTTTAATTTGTCGCATACCCTCGAACTGTATTAAAATAGGTCTAGAATATTATTCACAGGAGGACGGTCTATGTTTCCAGAACGTTTGCGCGCTTTACGCCACGGTAAGCACATCACTTTGGAGGTGCTTGCTCAAGAATTAAATGAATTATTTCCGGATGAAAATCCAAACACCGCTAATCAAATTGGGAATTGGGAACGGGGAATCCGCACCCCATCCTATCTGGAAGTGAAAAAATTAGCCGAATATTTCGACGTAAGCATGGACTATCTGTGTGGTCGCTCCGCGCTTAACGCCTATGATTTAAGCAAACTATTCCTATCTGGCCGTCAATTAAGCTTTGATCATAAAACGTTGAGTAGTGACGACCGCTACGAAGTTTTTCAATTAATCAACGGCTATTTCCACGGTAAGAAACGACGCCCAATTAACTCATCCACGGAACAAGAAGAGCTTGATTTAAATTGGCAGAAAAGGAACGATGACTAAGCAATGAACCCGAAAAAATTGAAAAAGCTTCGGCGACAATTAAAAAAGGCGCAAACAACGCAATCGTCTGATCGTTACCTTCGCCAATTAACCAATTATCGCAATTTATTTAAAGATTATGGTTCAATTGTTTTTTTGATTAACCAAGTATTGGAAAGCGAGCGTTTAATTCGACAAAATCTATTGCCCCAGCAATTGCCGCTTTTAGAATTGCCCGACGACGTTCAAGAACAAATTTTTAACCGCCTCAAAGAACGCTTTCCGTTAGGTGATCCGCGGGGAGATCGTCTTTGGGAAAAATTAACTCGCGAACTACCCAAGTTAGATAAACTTTTGCGTTCGTACCGGGATTTCTTGGAAGAAAGGTACGGAATGTGGGCTTACATTTCCGCACCGTTAATTAACGATCTTACCGCCTATTTAGCCGGACGTCCCACCCTAGAAATCATGGCTGGCAACGGCTATATTAGTCACGGATTGCGGATGAAAGACCAGCCCATAATTGCTACAGACTCGCTTGCGTGGCAATCCGAAAATGAAACTGGTCGACATTTGGTGACCGAAGTGGAGCCTTTGGATGCCCTCGCTGCCATCGAAAAGTATGGCCCGCAAGTTGATTACGTAATTATGGCTTGGGCTCCCGATGGGCTGGACATTGATGTCCAAGTTTTGAAAAAACTGCGTAGTTTGCCTAACCAGCCCCTATTAATCTGCATTGGCGAACAAAACGGCGCCACCAACAGTAACGAGTTTTGGCAAATTGCTCAATTGGTTGAACCACAAGCCGCTGCTAAGTTAAACCAACATTTTCAGCCGTTTGATTTAATTCATGACCAAGTATACCTAATCAAATAAACTAAAAAAGCGGACAAAAAAAGACCATGACGTAACCGAAATTACGTCATGGTCTTTTATAAACCGGTCATCAGCAAAATTGCTGAATTGGTCGTTGAGTGGCTCACACACCCAAATTGACCCACACCTACAAAATCCGGTAGTTAATGTGTGCCGGTGAAATGGTCACTAGTCGCCGCAGCGAAACAGCCGAAGCTGCCTGACCCATCTCGACTCATCGCATGTAACTAATGTATCACAAAAATGGTTGCACAACAACCAGCTTGGACCTAAAAATTGCAATCTCGCCCAAAAAACTCTATCATGAGACTACCATAAAAACGATAAGGAGGTGTACGATGCTAAATTTAATTTGGGGATTTCTAATTCATCCGTTATCCTACCTAACCCCCTTAACAACCCAATTAAATCAGTGGGTTTACTTGATCTTGTTTATCTGGATATTCTTGGAAACTGCCTTTATTTTCTTCTCTTTTTTACCGGGGCAATCCGTTTTATTCTTAACTGGAACGATTGCTTCTACGGCCCCAGCACATTTAAATATTTTTCTGTTGCTGCTAACTTTCATCGCTGCCGCAACTACCGGAGCCATGGTTAAGTATTGGTACGGTGTGAATTTGGAATCGAAAAATAAAATCGCTCAAAAAATCAGCGATTCTCCGCAGTTAGATCAAACCCAAAAGCTGTTTGATAAGAACACTAAAAAATCGCTGGTCTTTTCCCGGTTCATCCCCTTCGTGGGATTGTTCGTTCCCATTATTGCGGGAACGACCCAGATGGATTGGCGCCGTTTCAATAAGCTCAACTTCGCCGGCGTGTTACTGTGGGTATTGACTTGCTGTTTTGCCGGTTACTTCTTCGGTCGCACCGCTTTTGTTCGCCAATACTTCACCTTAATTTTCCTAATGCTAATTTTCGTTCCGTTCATGATCGAATTAATTTGGCGCAAAATAAAAGGACGGGTTCAAACCGATGCCACCTAACAATTACTCAGGTGGTTCCGGGAACCCGTCTTTTTTATTTGCGTAATTTAATTTCTAAAGCACGTAAGCCAAAAATAATTACTAGATAAAGTACCATCACGCCAAGGATGGTACCAAAGCCAATGAAGGTAGTGTGCAAAACTAAACGACCAATGATTTTCACCACTAACAGCAGTCCTAACAAAAGTCCTAGGCCCCACCCTACTTCTACAATAAAATGTCGGGGCCGGTGTAGCCATTCTTGAATCATCTTAATGTATTTCAACTTTCATACCCTCCGGAACGTTCTTATAAATCCATTTTGCATCTGGAACCGATAACCTTACACAGCCATGAGATTGGGCTTCCTTACCCAGTTGTTGCGCTTCTTTAGGGATAAATTTACCGTTCTTATCCGTCGGAACGGTGTGGAAAAGGTAAATCCCGTGATCCTTAAACGAAACCCAGTACTTAGCCCCTTCCTTAGAAGCCGCGTTATAGAAGAAGTCGCCCCGTTCTTTTTGGATGTGGAAAGTTCCGGTTGGTGTCGGACTATCCTTGGATCCGGTGGATGCATACATGGTGTATAAGACCTTTTTTCCGTCCATCACGTAAACCCGTTGCTTGGCAATGGAAACCTTCAAGTAAGCCTGGGGATGCTTATCTAAATCAGGGTATTCATTTTTTTGCGAGGACTTTTTCCAATTTACGGGGTTCATTTTCGTCTTGGTAGAAGCTTTCGCCGTTTCTGCCGTGGGGGCTTCATCCCCAGCTAGTCCGGTATCCTTGGCCGAACTTTTGGGTAAAGCCTTTTGCTTAGCTGATTTTTGTAGTTCAACTTTAGCATCGTGGCGAACTTGTTTTTGGTATGCTCGTGCGCTAGTAAAAACCGCCCCCACAAATAAGACGATTGCCAAACCAATAATCAATTCAAATCTTCTTTTCATAATCTCCCTCCTGCTATTCGGTAGTCGATTTTGCAGCTGGTTGATCTAAGCGTTCAAACTGTTCTTTAACCCAGTCCCGGAAATTTAAACGTAAGTCCGGGTTGTCATTTAGCAGATCATCCGCCGTTCCAATTTGATCAATTCGTAAATGTGAAGAATTAATCTTCTCAGCTTCGATGACTGCATATACGTTCAAATCGTATTCTTGGTCAGCCTCGGTTAATTTTTCGACGGCTGCGGGGTATAATAGCGGTAGGTTAATTACGTTTGATTGTAACTTAATCACCACGTCTTTGTTAACGTTGATGACCGCTTCGGCAATTCCGTGCTGGTTAACCGCTGTTTTTAAGTAGTTAAACGCCTCATCTGCACCGGTTCCGTCAGCTTTTTTAAGCGTTGCTTTTCCGATTTTAAACGTTTGACTGGCAAAGTCGCCCGCTTTTAAGGTTTGAATCACGTCGTTGGCTAGAATTTTCATTTTATCCCTCACTAGTTAAGTTTCTAAATAAAAGTTTAACATTCATAACTCGTTTTTTACATACATACATTGTTTTCCCATTGCGCTGATTTAATGCGCTTGATTTAAGACAGGAGGAAATTTACATGAAAATTGGATTTATCGGTACTGGAGTAATGGGTACGGGAATTATTAATAATTTGTTAAAGCACCATCATCAGGTATTTGTCTACAACCGGACTAAGGCTCACGCCCAAGAAGTAATTGACCACGGGGCAATTTGGGTTGACTCGCCCGCTCAGTTGACCATCCAAGCACCCATCGTCATTACCATGGTTGGTTTCCCGCAAGACGTTAAGGAAATTTACTTTGGGGAAAACGGTATTTTTACAACGTTGAAAGCCGACCAGTTAGTTGTTGATATGACCACCAGTTCACCGACCCTCGCTGAAGAAATTGGCCACCGGGCTGAAGAAATCGGGGCGTTGGCACTCGATGCTCCCGTTTCTGACGGTGACATTGGTGCTAAAAACGCTACCTTAACCGTCATGGCCGGCGGGCACCAGGAGGCGTTTAAAAAAATGGAACCCCTCTTCCCCGAAATTTCACAAGCGGTGAATTACTTTGGGGACTTTGGTACCGGACAACACGCTAAGATGGCTAACCAAATCATGATTGCCGGCACGATGACCGGCTTAACTGAAATGCTGGTTTACGCGAAGGCCGCTAATTTAGATTTACAAAAAGTCTTAGATACCGTTTCCCACGGAAGCGCCGATAACTGGAGCCTGGATAATTACGTACCGCGGATTCTGAAGAATGATTACACGCCGGGATTCTTTGCTAAACACTTTTTAAAGGACCTCAACATCACCTTAACCGAAGCTAAGCGAATGCACATTGATTTACCAGCCACTCGCTTAGCCACCCAGCTTTACGACAATTTAGTTAATGCCCAAGGTCTTGGCGACGACGGTACCCAAGCTTTAATCAAACTATGGTGGAAATAACCCCGAGCTTCTTAAATTAAACAACCCTCACAACTAGGTGGACACCTTGCTGTGAGGGTTATTTTTTACCTGCTATTCTTTTGCTTGCTCAATTTCCCGTTTTGCAAAGTCCCAAAACAGATTAACCACTGGTGCAGTCCGGTCCCTTCTTTTTAAGAAGACTAGGCGACTACAGATTTCAGGAACCAGTGGTACGGCCTTGACGTTATCAAATCCCGTCAAATCAAACGACTTGTTCATCACTACCGAAACGCCCATCCCTTGGTTTAACATTTCTAAAATCAAATCAATTCGCTGTCCTTCATAAACAATCCGCGGAGTAACTAACGAACGTTTCAAAACTTCGTTTAAGGGGTTCGCAACGGTAATTGTGTTCCGGAGTAAAAGGAGTTGTTGGTCCTTGATCATCTCAATGCTTAGTTGTTTAGCTTGCGCCAACGGACTATTCTTCGGCACCAACACCACGTAATGGTCTGTTTCGTTAACGATTGTGTCATAGCGCGGATCGTTATCCTCGTAAATTCGAGTAAAAATCACGTCAACGTCCTGCCGTTTTAAATCTTCATTTAGGTCCGGCACCTCCGCTTCACTGAACTTCAGTTTTACGTTCGGATACTGGCTAGTAAATTTAGTAATGATGTTAAAAGCTTGGTACTGGGCAATGGAAGCAATTCCGTGAATAACTAGCGTCTGGGCGTGGTTGGCGTTTGCGATTGCCACCGTGGTTTGTAATTCTTTTTCCTGTCGCAATAATTGTTGAACCGCGGGCAAAATCTTTTTTCCTGCCGCGGTTAACTGTACTTGCCGGTGAGCGCGCGAAAAAAGCTTAACGTCCCATTCCTTTTCTAAAGCCATAATGTGTTTTGACACGGTTGATTGCGACAAAAATAACCTTTCCGCAGTCTCGCTGTAACTTTGGGTTTCTGCCAAGTCAACCAACGTCGTTAATTTTTTTGTATCCATTGCTTTCTCCCGACCTATTCCTATTTGGAATATTTTAGCACATAAAAAGGAATTGCGCTTTTCCGAGTCAATGACTAAACTAATCTTTTGTGAGTAAAAAAAGAGGGAGGATTTAATTTGCCAATTGGAATCATAGTTAACGTTTCAGCAATTTTCTTTGGGGGAATCATTGGGGCCTTAAGTGGCGGCGCGATGTCCGAACGGTTCAAAGAAGGTCTAAACATGGCCTTTGGGATTTGTTCCATGACCATGGGAATTTACGCAATTGCCCCCATGAAAAACTTAGCCGCGGTAATTTTCGCGGTAATCATCGGAACTGGATTGGGTCTCCTATTCCGACTCGGCGTGTTAATTAACCGGGGCGCAGAAAATATGCAACGTCTCATTTCACGCTTGCTCCCCTCCAATAAAACGGGTAACGGTAGTTGGGACAAGATCACTTACGACGCTAATTTGGTTACCGTAATCGTCCTTTTCTGTGCGAGCGGAACCGGTATTTACGGTTCTTTGATTGAAGGAATGAGTGGTGATCCGTCGATTTTAATTTCCAAAGCCATTTTGGATTTCTTTACGGCATTGATTTTTGCGGCCAATTTAGGATACGTGGTTTCCTTAATTGCGATCCCGCTTTTAATCATTCTAACCGCCCTACTCCTCGCTGCTCACGTGATCTTCCCCCTCACCACCCCAGATATGATTCTGGACTTTAAAGCTGGAGGCGGAGTTTTAATGTTAGCGAGCGGTTTCCGAATTATCCAAGTTAAGATGTTCCCAACTGCCGACATGATCCCGATTATGATCGTTATCATGCCAATTTCTTGGTTATGGACCAACGTGATTTTACCGCTGCTATAGGAAATTTTTGAACGATATCCCACACTCAGTACTAAAAAATAATAGTCGCCTAGCTACTGCACAACCAAGCAGTAGTTAAGCGACTATTTTTATTTCAAGTCCTTACGTTGCATTGTTTAAATCGTAAAACCAATTGAACAGTCTGTTTCTAGCAAAAAAGCTTATTAAACTTCTAATAATTTTTCAGCTAACGCAAAGTTACCCAGGGTGGCTGAACCATTATTGGCAACTTCCGGCATCACGAGGTACTTATCAAGATCCGGAACTTGTACGTAGCCATTCAGGAGTTCTTTAAATGATTTGCGAACCTTCTCCAAGAAATCCGGGTTGGTTACCCCGCCACCAAAAACGATCTTTCCCGGACGTAGCGTAAGGGTCGTTTGAATAGCGGCTTGTGCCGTATAGTAAGCCATAATGTCCCAGACGGGATCTGAATGCGGAACTTCTGCGCCCTTAACGCCTAAGCGAGCCTCAAACGTTGGCCCAGCAACCAATCCTTCTAAACAGTCCCCGTGGTACGGGCAAACACCCTTAAAATCTAGATCGTCAGGGTGCCGCTTTACTAAAACATGGCCCATTTCAGGATGACCGATTCCCCCGATCAAGTGGCCGTTCACGATTGCTCCCGCACCCACACCGGTACCAATTGTATAATACGTCAACGAATTGATTTTTTCGTTAGCGAGGGTGGCCATTACGTATTCCCCGTACGCCGAACCATTGACGTCGGTAGTCCAAAAAATCGGAATATCAAATTCCTTTTTAATGCACCCTACAAAATCCGTATCCGCCCAACCTGGCTTTGGCGTAGTGGTTACATAGCCATACTTTGGCGAACTGTGCCGAATTTCAATTGGTCCAAACGACGCAATGCTTAACGCCGCAATGTCAAATTTTTTAAAGTAATCGACTGTTCGTTGTAAGGTTTCCTCCGGAGTAGTCGTTGGAAATTGTGTTTGATCCTGTACTTGATAATTTTCGTTTCCCACGGCACACACAAATTTGGTACCGCCGGCTTCAATACTACCCAATAACATTATGTATCGCTCCTAATTTAAATTAGCATGGGGAACCATTCCCCGTTGTCCGTTTACCATACCAATATACCACTGTTTCGGGCGTTGTAATAAACCGATTTCATTTTTTGTTTCTTTACCTTTGCCAAAGCGAAAATATCCAGAATTTAAAGGTAAAAAGGCTTACAATTCATTTTGAAAATGATATTATTAGTATAAGAAATGATGATTGGATGGTGGGAACATGCTACAACAATACAAAAATATCTTGGCACCTGTTGACGGTTCAAAAATGACAGAGGTTGTCGTTGACCGGGCAATTGAAGTTGCTAAACGGAATAACACTCATCTAGATATCCTAAATGTCTTAGAAGTTAACCAATTTAGTGACACCTATGGTGGAGCGGTTAGTGGAGATGTAATCTACAAGCTTTCTGAAGACGTCCAACATCGCTTAGAAGAACTAAAGAAAAGAGCTGAAGATGCTGGGGTTACCGACGTTAGCATTCATATCCGCTTTGGTAATCCTAAGCCGGTAATTGCTCGTGAATTTCCAAAGGATCACAAAAACGAATTGATTATGATTGGTTCTACTGGTTTAAACGCGCTAGAACGGCTAATGGTTGGTTCAGTTGCTACTTACGTAAGTCGGAACGCGGTTTGTGATGTGTTAGTAGTTAAACCCGAAAAGAAAGCCAAAAAATAATTAAGTATGTAAAAAAGCGGTCCATAATTTTATGGGTCGTTTTTTTATGGCAAAAAGGAGTTTTTATGACCTGGACGTACCATATTAAACTAGACCAATCTTATTCTCCCCAAACTTTACGAGAACTACTGCAAAAAACTTGGTGGCTTTCTCGGAAAGTCGTCCATTTTTTACGCACTGAACGCCGAGTTTTGGTAAACCAACGGTACCAACCGGTTAGCACCGTTGTCCGCACCGGAGACTTGATTTCGTTAACCTTCAAAGAAAGTGACTTTTCTACCCCGCTTCCGCCGTTTGACCCGGATTCTTCCCAAAGTCCTGACGTTTTGTTTGAAAATGACGACCTTCTTGTGGTTAATAAACCCGCGGGGATTAAAACACACGCTAACCAACCACACGAGTTGGGAAGCATGATTAACTTCTTACAGGCGTACTTTGCCAAGAAGGATTCCAACGCGTATAACGTTCATCGTTTGGACCAGTGGACTAGTGGCGCCCTTTTGGTAGCCAAAAATCCGGTTGTTGTCCCAATTCTTAGTCGGCAAATCAGTCAAAAATTAATTCAACGAACGTACTTGTGCATGGTAGAAGGTCACTTGAAAAGCCGTAGCGGAACCATCACGCTTCCCATTGGACTTGACCCCCACGACCAGCGTAAACGACAAATCAACGGTCCGGAAGCGCAACCGGCCACTACTCACTACCAAGTGGTTCGTGAATTTGCTGAACGGAGCCTACTACTCGTTCAGTTAGCAACCGGCCGTACCCACCAAATTCGGGTTCACCTTGCAGCCTTAGGGCATCCTATCGTGGGAGACCCTTTGTATAATTTACTTGCTGACGGAGCCCCCATGCGGCTGCACTCTTGGCAAGTCAAATTTCCCTTGCCCTTTAGCCAAAACTGGCAAACGGTAACTGCACCGGTACCCGATTACTTTGGAATTTCGTTGGCTGAGCCAGCTTTTGATGTTGGAGATTAATTTGTAAGTAAAGGTGGCATCTATTTTGGAAGAACTTTTTTTCATTCGTCGAATATTAGCAATTAGTGAAGCTGGATTAGCTTACGCAAGCGATCGCTTTGATATCGAACGTTATCAAGGTCTCCGTCAGCTTGCGATGCAACGTTTGAGTGAGCTTGGAAATGTGCAAGTAACCACCGTGGCAGAACTCTTTAAGGACGAGGCGGGGTATCCAACTCCCAAAGTGGACGTGCGAGCCTTTATTCGCCAAAAAAATCAGGTATTGCTCGTGGAAAACTCACACGGTGAATGGGCTCTCCCCGGCGGTTTTGCAGAAATTGGCTGGACCTTACAAGAAAACGTCATTAAAGAAGTGCACGAAGAAACTGGGCTGACCGTAAACATGGCTACCCTTCGCGCTGTCTATGATACCTCCCTAAGAAAAGACGTCCCGCAAACTTTTCAGTATTATAAATTTATTTTCGCTTGTACAGTGGAAAGTGGTGAATTCGTTAAGAACAGTGAAACAGTTGCGATGCAATGGTTTGATAAAGACCAGCTTCCACCGCTTTCCATGAAGCGAACCACTCCTGAACAAATTGCACAATTATTTGACTCTGTAGATTTACACGTGGATTAACTTCTCTAAGCTCTTGTTTGCAATAGTCACTTCCATTATTACTACAACACAAAAAAGCTGAAAGCAGCCGCCCGTAAGGGCCTTTGCTTTCAGCTTTTATTGTTTAATCTTTAAGCTTTAATTATTTAACGTCTTTCCATACCCAGTCTTTAACTTCTGGAAGGTCGTCACCATGGTCACGAATGTATTCGTGATGGCGAGCAAGGATATTGTCCATTTCTTGGGCAAAGTCTGCACCCTTTTCGTTAAATTCTGGAATTGAGTTGATTACGTCTTGAGCCAAGTGGAAGCGGTCAAGTTCGTTAAGAACTCGCATATCAAATGGAGTAGTAATGTCCCCTTCTTCACGGTAACCATGAACGTGTAAGTTATGGTTGTGACGGTCAAAGAAGATTGAACGAATCAAGTCTTCGAAACCATGGAAGGCGAAGATTACTGGTTTGTCCTTAGTGAAGTAGCGGTCGAATTCTTCGTCGCTCAAGCCGTTAGGGTTAACCTTTGGACTTTGTAACTTCAATAGGTCAATAACGTTGATAAAGCGAATCTTCAATTCTGGGAAGCGGTCGTGCAAGATGTTAATTGCAGCCAAGCTTTCCATGTTTGGTTCAGTACCAGCAGCAGCGATAACTACGTCTGGTTCTTCACCATTCGTGGTGCTTGCCCAGTCGATGATTCCCAAACCGTTGTTAGCAAGCATTTCTGCTTCAGCCATTGAGTAGAATTGTGGACGTGGTTGCTTAGATGCAATAATCAAGTTAACTTTACCACGATCGTTCATTACTAATGGGCTGATTGCTAACAATGAGTTTGCGTCAGCTGGCAAGTATTCGCGAATGAATTCTGGTTTCTTTTCAGCTAAGTGAGTTAAGATACCTGGGTCTTGGTGAGTGTAACCATTATGATCTTGTTGGAAACTTGTTGAAGTTGAAACAATATTCAATGATGGGTAATCACGACGCCAGTCTAATTCAGAAGCCTTCCGTAACCACTTGAAGTGTTGGGTAAGCATTGAGTCAACTACCCGAAGGAATGCTTCATAACTAGTGAAGATTCCGTGACGACCAGTTAAGGTGTATGCTTCAAGCCAGCCTTCTGCAGAGTGTTCGGAAAGTTGTGCATCAAGAATGCGACCTTCTGGAGCAACTGCTTCATCCCAGTCCTTCTTAACTGAATCCATCCATTGACGGTTAGTTACTTCGAATAGGCCATAGAGACGGTTTGACATCGTTTCGTCAGGACCAAACATTCTGAAGTTCTTTGGATTCTTAGTAACCACGTCACGCAAGTAGTCGGACCATACCAACATATCTTGCTTCATGTTGAGACCACGCTTGCTTGTGTCAACCGCGTATTGACGGAAGTCAGGCAAGTTCAAGTCAGTTGGGTGAACCCCACCATTAGTGATTGGGTTAGCAGCCATCCGCTTGTCACCCTTTGGCACGAAGTCAAGAATGTCTTGGTCGATGTGACCATCTTCGTCAAACAATTCTTCTGGTTTGTATGACTTCATCCAGTCAACTAGTGCATCAACGTGTTCCATGTTGTTTTGATCAACAGGAATTGGAATTTGGTGAGCGCGGAAAGTACCTTCGATAACCTTACCGTCCCAAGTCTTTGGACCAGTCCAGCCCTTTGGTGAACGGAAGACGATTACTGGCCAGTATGGCAATGATTCGTCATGGTTTTCACGAGCATTCTTTTGAATTTCTTGGATCTTTTCGATTGCCTTGTCCATTACTTCAGCCATCTTAGGATCCATTGCTTCAGAATCGTCGCCTTCAACAAAGTATGGGTCCCAATGTTGACTGTGGAAGAATTCAGCTAATTCTTCATCCGTCATCCGGGAAGTAAGGGTTGGGTTACTCAACTTGTAACCGTTAATGTCCAAGATTGGCAATACCGCACCGTCAGTAATTGGGTTGATGAAACGGTTGTGGTTCCATGATGTTGCCAAAGGACCAGTTTCAGCTTCCCCATCACCAATTACTACTGCAGCAATTTGGTCTGGGTTATCTAAGATAGCACCCACACCGTGAGAAAGTGAGTAACCAAGTTCGCCACCTTCGTGGATTGAACCTGGTGTTACAGGAGCGGCATGAGAAGCAACCCCGCCTGGCCAAGAGAATTGTTTGAAGAGTTTCTTCATTCCTTCTTCGTCTTGGGTAATTGCTGGGTAAGCTTCAGTGTATGAACCGTCAAGGTATGAAGTAGAAACCATTACTTGTCCACCATGACCTGGTCCTTCGATATAGAACATGTTAACGCCGTACTTGTTAATAACCCGGTTCAAGTGAGCGTAAATGTAGTTTTGACCAGGAATCGTTCCCCAGTGTCCGATTGGGTGAACCTTAACGTCGGAGGCCTTAACGTCACGCTTCAATAATGGGTTGTCTTTTAAATACAATTGACCAACTGAGAGGTAATTAGCTGCGCGCCAAAACTTTTCAAGTTTGTCAAAGTAAGCTTTAGATGAATAGTCTGTCATCGTAATCTTCCTTTCGTGAGCGAAAAACTGATTAATTAATTTACGAGATAAGTATAACCGCTTTCTCGAAAAAGGTCAATCATTTTATAAATTGATACGGTCCAATTTTTTAAAAATAAAAATAGCCGCGTACAAACAGCGCCGTTACAACGATTATGGAGGTTCTAAAAACCTCCTTTGTGCTGCATACTCGGTTAAAAATGGTAATTTACCGTTATTTATTTTTAAAAATTAAACCTAATCTACTGATACAAACGTGCTGTAATTCATATGCCGGTAATGAATTCGCATATTTGAAATTTCAAAGGGGGTTCCGTCATCCATGAAAAAAATTCCGGACATAATGCCGACCGGTTCGTTAGCAGTTAACCCTAGTAATTCTTGGTCCTCTTGGTTAGAAGGAGCTACTTGAATCGACATATATGAACGGGTTACTTGTTGTCCCTTCGCGTCTTCCAAATAATTAAAAATTGATTTTTCCACAATGGCCTTGGATAATTCTGGCGCGATTTTAATGGGGATGTAGCCCGTTTCAATCATGATCGGCTCCTCATCTAATAAGCGCAGGCGCCGAATTTTATAGACAAAATCCCCGTCATTTAAGAACAGGTCGGTCTTCATGCTCTTAGTGGCTGGAATCACGGAAAAATCTAGCACCTTAATCCCCTGCTTTTTTCCGTTGGATTTCAAACTGTCGGTAATTCCGATGTTGGAACCTTCGTAATTAAACGATGACTGGCTCTTTAAGTACAGCGGATTGATAAAGGTTCCCGATCCCCGTTTTTTAAACACAATCCCCTCTTGCGCCATCGAGCTAAGCGCCCGCTTTACGGAACTACGGCTAACGTTATATTCTGCCGTTAAAGAGCGTTCGTCTGGCAAACGCATTGACGGAAATTCATTATTAAAGATACGTTTTTTCAAATCATGGATGATTTTTCGGTAAATCAGATCTTTCATTAAATTATCTCCTGTAGATTAGTTGCTATATCATTATAGCAAACTTACCACTTTCATTTTGTGAGGGATTCGCTCAATGTGCTAAAATACATTGCTGGGTGATAGATTATGTCGAAGAAAAAGAAAAAAGGAAAAATTTCCAAAACCTTAGTAGAACAAATTTTAGATAAACATAAAATTGAGTACCAACAATTCGTTTTTCCAACGTACCAAGATGGGGACGTTAAGCAACTCAGCGTCGACCACATCGGAATCGACGATCACGTCATTTATAAAACCCTCGCTTTAACCGGCAGCCAAACTGGTCCGCTGGTTGGGGTAATCCCCGTGGACGAACACCTTAGCTATAAAAAATTAGCGAAGCTGTCCGGAAATAAAAAAGTCGGTATGATTCCGCTAAAGAACTTGGTGGCAACGACTGGGTACGAACACGGCGCCAACACCCCGATTGGCATTTACGAAACCAAGGGATTTCCAATTTACATTTCGGAAATCGCTAAGGAACAAGGGACTATTATCGTTTCTTCGGGTAAAATTGGCCGTTCCGTTCAGTTAAAAGCTACGGACCTCGCTGACTTGGTTCATGGTACCTTTGGTGATATTACTGAATAAAATAATCCCCCGAACCGTGGGCAAATTGCTGGTTGGCCCGGGGGATTATTTTTTTATTGGATTATATGCTGCGTAGTCGAAACGCGTTATGGACCCCAGCTCTCTGCGGCTAACTAAATTAGGGACCAGTCGCCTAACCCGCGATCAGTCCCTAATTCCATTCTTTCTATGCTGCATTGTCGAAACGTGCTCCGTAACCCAAACCTTTCCGGTTAACCAAATCACGTCACCAATTGCCTAAACCGCAATTAGTGGCGTGATTCCGTTCTTTCTATGCTACGTAGTCAAAACGCGTTATGGACCCCAGCTCTCTACGGCTAACCAAATCAGGGACCAATCGCCTAACCCGCGATCAGTCCCTAATTCTGTTAGTCCTCAAGAGCTACCCGGGCTCCAGAACGCTCTATTTTATTTTCGTCGGTTCGTGCGACTTTGAATTCTTTACTATTTTTACTAGTTGGTTGGTTTCCAACTGGTCCACCACCATATCTGATGCTGCTTCCAGTAGTTGGTCCGTTAGGTTTTCTGCATGGCGATCTGGTCTTGATTTACCAATCAAGCTAATCTTCTTATTTAGCAAATCAATAAATCGGTCATAGGCCTGCTTCGGATATTCACTTGCGGTTACCCGGTCAATTCCCGAACGAATCTCTTGAATCGAAAAGGATTGCTTTAGCAACGTCAACAAGAGGATATCCGCGATTTGCATTACCTGATACTTCTTCTTCGCTGGGGCGACAATCACTTTATTTTTCACGTAGTTGTTGATCATTGCCGGCGTCACTGCTTCCAAGCCTAAAGGTCCCGTGTATTCCGTCATCAACGCCACTACTTGGTCCATATACAAATCAAAATTTGGCAAATCATCCCAGTGTGGTAATTCCACCCGGCTGACTAGTTCCAACCACCGTTGATATTCTTTATAATTACTCATTGCTAAAACCTCCTTATTTGTTTTCTTTCATTGTAACATCATTACCTAGTTTTATAAACTAGATTACCTCGTGTAATAAACAATAATTATCAAAAGTCATCTTTTATGGTAATCTATTCATATTATTCACAGGTGGAGGAAAGTAAAATGTTTGATCCAACTAAAAAAAGAAAAGTTGCTGAAGAAGTTAAGGAACAGTTTCCAAGCGAAGTAATTAAAGGCTTGTGGGATACGTTGAAACAAATGAAAAAGGACCAAATTGTGGTTACTCCCGTAATTGCGTTTGCCTTTAGCGACGATTTTACCGATGATGAAATTTACGTAATGGGCCTGCAAAATTCAGGTGCCGTTGCTAAGGAATACACTATTAAATACAGTGGTTCGAAAGATTTTCTTGGCAAAGGAACCATCGTGGTCGTCCAAGACAAGCCTAAAAACATTACCATGAAGATTAGTGACGTCAATAAGCAATAGTTCCTAAAAAAGTGTGTGGGACCAAAGTCGGATAGTTTGTGAGCACTAACTAAAAGCGACCATTATGCCTGAATTGGGCATGATGGTCGCTTTTGGGTTAAGCAGAACAAACTGACCTTTAACTTCATTAAAAGGCAAAATCCCAAAATGATTTTTTAGCTGCTTTTTTCATCGCCTATGGTAAATCATTACCCGCTGCGTAATAAATGTCGTACCATTCTTGTCCGGTAAGCTCCACGTCGCTACCAGCTGCCGATTCCTTAATCCGTTGCGGATTCATGGTACCTAATAATACTTGGAATTGAGCGGGATGACGTAAAATCCATGCCGTGGCAATGGCGTTCTTGGTTACCCCATAAATATCCGCAATTTCTTGCATTTTCTTATTCAACTCAGGGAACTTCGGATTATCAATGAACACCCCGTCGAAGAATCCGTATTGGTAAGGTGACCACGCTTGAATCGTCATGTCATGAATCCGGGAATATTCAAGAATCTGACCATCGTGGTTGACGCTCCGGTCGTCAGTCATGTTGGTGTGCATGCCAAAGTCAATCATCCCCGTATGCATAATGCCAAATTGGAGCTGGTTAATGATTAGCTTTTGTTGCAAATATTTTTGTAATAGTTCTATTTGCATCGGATTAAAGTTGGACACCCCGAAATGCCGTACTTTGCCCGCCGTTTGTAATTCATCAAAGGCTTCCGCGATCTCTGCAGGTTCCATTAACGGATCTGGTCGGTGAAGTAAAAATGAATCTAAGTAATCCACTCCCAAGCGCTGTAATTCGCCATCTACCGCGGCAATCAAATGTTGCTTGCTAAAGTTGTAACGGTTGCCGTACGGAATGTCCCCATCATTTTCACTGACAATGCCACCCTTGGATTGGATGTATAGTTCATCGCGACTAGCCTTAGCTAGCTTAAGACCAGCCTTAAACTTTGCACTTGATGCTCCATGCCCGTATAAATCTGCCGAGTCAATATAGTTAATCCCCGCATCTACAGCCGCATCAATTACTTCCGCAGCCTTTTCGTCGGAGAGCGCATCCATCCGCATGATTCCTAACGCTACGTTGGAAGCGTGCATGCCGCCCACGTTAATTTGCTTCATTTCCATACCTCCAGATAAATTCTAAAGTTTCTTAAACAACATCATCATACCACCAATAAAAGCGATTACAATTGTTACAGCTAGTCAACGAATAAATTTTTTGGGAATGATTCCTTGAAATATCCCCTTAGTTTCGGTAAAGTACGGTTCTTGGCATACTAATTTGAATTTTAACGTTGTATAATATAACAATAACGAGAAAAAAGAAATGGGGAATTATTTTTGGATAGCGGTCAGATAGTCTCTAACCTGATTGTGATACTTATCACTTTTATATTAGCTTACTTCTTCGTTGCCGCCGAATTTGCCCTTGTGCAAACCCGGCCCAGTGCCTTAGAAGAAGCCGAAAAAGAAGCAACTAGCGCACGCAAGCGAAAGAAATATCGATTGGCAATGCGGATGGTTAGTCGCCTAAACGAATATCTTTCAACTACTCAGGTTGGTACCTCAATCTGTGGGATCATCCTCGGTTGGATTGGTGAATCAACGGTTGAATATTTCGTGGTCGAACTATTTGGGGCTACACACATGGTTAACAGTGCCTCGCTGCACATTGTGGGGGCAGTAATCGGGGTTCTACTACTAACTTACTTAGAAGTGGTAATCACCGAAATTGTTCCCAAGAACATCAGTATCGACATTCCGTTGAAGGTTTTGATGTGGGTGGTAACTCCGCTTCACTATTTCCACACTGCTTTTTATCCATTCGTGTGGTTACTGAACGCTTCGGCAAACGGAATTGTCCGGTTAATGGGAATGCAGCCTGCCGACGAGAACTCAGAAATCTTCTCCCAAGCAGAAATTTTAAACCTTTCTAAAAACGCGGTTAGCGGCGGAGAATTAGACAAAAACGACTACGTTTATATGCAACGGGCCTTTGATTTTAATGATAAGGTCGCCAAAGACATCATGATCGACCGGACTCAATTAGTAGTTTTAGATGTCGACAGCACGGTAGACGATGCGTTACGCCAATACTTACAAAGTCGCTTTAGCCGTTTCCCAGTAGTTGCTAATAACGATAAGGATAAGATCCTCGGTTACATCTACAACTACGACATCATTCGGCAAAGCCAAGTGGACGGTAATATTAAGGTCAGCAAGTTATTACGTAACATCATTACCGTTCCTGAAACGCTGGCGTTACAAGACGTCCTAGAACAAATGATTAAAAAACAAGTTCCGATTTCCGTAGTGGTTGACGAATACGGCGGAACAAGTGGAATCATCACCGATAAGGATATCTACGAAGAAGTTTTCGGCAACATCAACGACGAAATTGACGACGTTTCGGGAGACTACATTCATAAAGAAGCTGACGGTTACTTCAAGGTTAGCGGAAAAATGACGGTGTACGATTTTGAACGGTACTTTGGCATTGACGTGCCCGACTTTGAAGAAGAAGACGTGGTTACCCTTGGTGGTTACGTCATCGATCACAACCCGGAAATCAAAGTACATGAACACGTTCGAATTCAAAACTATGATTTCGAAGTGCTTGATAACGAAAACGCCCATATCGACTGGTTCTTGGTCCACAAACTAAAACCTGAAGAGCTCGCCGATGTACCGCCGGTCGTTCCGGAAGTAGATCACTTTACCGATTAAGCTAGGTACACAAAAAGCAGGGACTATCTCCCTGCTTTTTATTTTGGCTAAAAATCGCTTTTAAGAGAGGTCGCGCCGATTAAATCCCCAATAACCAATGACCATTAAAAGTAACCCGAGCGCTATCAAAACAAACACATAACTGTAATTAACCTTGTCTAAAGGAACCATCTTGGTCCATCCTAATCCGGTAAGTTGCTTAGTCCAGGCTGGTAGTTTAAGTAGACCGCCAAGATAACTAGTAAAGAATGCGTACCCCAGATACAACCAGGTAATTCCGTTTAACTTCGGCGCAATTCCGTTAAAACAGACTGCCAGGCCAACGGTCAAGATAATTGTGGGAGCAAAGGCAATGAAAGTTTTTACGTATGCTGCAAAGCCAATGTCACCCTGGGTCAGCACCCAATTTCCCGCAACGTCAACTCCCAACAGTCCTACCGCAAAACCTAGAACACCAATTTCTACTCCGTTGGCCACGTACCCAGTCAACAAGCGGTTGCGCGAAACCGCCTTAGCATACACGTTTTCAAGATAACCGCGTTGTTGGTCACCATGGAGTTTATTAACGCTCATCACTGCTGGAATCGTTCCTAAAACAGCCATAATCATGCCAATAATTGAAATGAAATTAAGCAAAATTTGGTGATTAGCACTGTGGATTGCCGATTTTTGCATAACGAGTTGCATGGTCGGGTTAGATTTTAAAATATCTCCCACCGTATCAAAAATTGAACCGAGCATTCCGCCTAGGATAAATAGTGAAAATAACCAAATCCAATTACTATGACGTTGTAATTTTTCGATTAACGTAATGGGTCCTTGTAAGGTACGTGCTGCGCGGGCCCGTCCCGCAGATCCCTGAAACATGCCCGCGCCCACGTCTCGGCTTTGGTTAACCGCCAAGACTGCTAAACCAATCAGCATCCCTAAGCTGAACGTTAGAAAAACGGGCGTCCAGTTATTGTCATGAAAAGCTTCAATTTTTTCAATCCATCCTAAGGGAACCCACCAAGTTTGGGCAGGATTTTTAAGGTCGGTAAACATCCGGGCAACGTACATCACCCCCAAAATCATGTAACTAGCAATCGTCGCCGAACGAGCGTTATCAAAAACTTGAGCCATTAATAAACCAACCATGCCAAACAGTAATCCTCCGGCTGCTAAACTCAAGCCAATTAACCACGCTCCATTCGCGTTAACCCCCGCCATAGAACTAAATTGGATTGCTAAATTATATAGCACTCCCGTGACCGCATTGATTATGAATAGTTCCGTGAGCGCTGCCATAATTATCGACCAGTTACCAACGTCGTGAGCGACCACCAATTCCGTAAGACCTTGATCCTCCTCGCCACGAGTAGCACGAATTGCAAAATAAATGTTCATCGCAATCATCGCAATTGCCATAAATACCAACATCTCGGTTGCAAACAGGTCTCCGCTAGTTTTTAACGGGGTATCAAACGTCCCGAAAAAGGCTTGCATTGCCGGTGTATTGAGGGTTGCTTTGATGGACGAAATTGCTTGGCGATTTCCGTACAGCGTTTCAAACTTGAACGCCACGCTAGCCATCAGCCCTGCTAATACTAAGACCCAAACGCCAATGTTTAAACGATCACGACGTAAATTTAACGCAGTCAACAGTCCGTAACCCTTCATTTTATTTTTCATGATCAATCACCTTACGTTGGTTTGCGTCCTGTTTGTAGTATCTGAGAAATAGATCTTCTAAAGTTGGCGGAGTGCTTTGGATCGCTAAAATATTTTTCTCCGTCAAAATTCTCATCACTTTGCTAATCGCGTCCGTATCGACAGAAAAACTAATTTTTTTCGGGTTCCGTTGATCAACCTCAAATGCGTGCACCCCAGGTATATTTTTAACCGTTTCAGCAGCGTCTTTAGTAGCCACGGTAATTTGTGTGCGGGTTAAGTGCCGCATTTCATCTAACGTTCCCTGCTCAATAATGATCCCTTCACGAATAATGGCAATTCGATCACACATCCGCTCCACTTCAGATAATATGTGGCTAGACAATAGAATCGCCTTTCCTTCGTTCTTAAGTTTTAACACTTCCTCCTGAAAAACCTCTTCCATCAGGGGATCTAGCCCCGAAGTGGGTTCATCAAAAATGTAACACTCCGCATTTTGGGAAAAAGCCGCGATTAACGCCACTTTTTGCCGATTTCCTTTTGAATAAGTTCGCGCCTTTTTCTTCGGGTCCAAATCAAAGCGTTCAATTAATTCATCAGTCCGCTTAGAATGCTTTTCTCCGTTCATTTTCAGGAATAAGTCAATAATTTCGCCACCAGTCAGATTAGGCCACAAATATACATCGCCTGGTACGTAAGCAAGCCTGCGATGAATTGCCACCCGATTTTGCCAAACATCTTGATCAAACATGGTGGCTTTTCCTGCACTTGCTTTAATAATCCCCAAAATCACCCGAATTGTCGTCGTTTTTCCCGCACCATTGGGCCCAATAAATCCGAAAACTTCACCACGGTTTACTTGAAAAGTAACGTTTCGCAATGCCTGAACTTTACCAAAGTTCTTTTGGATTTGTTGCACATCTAATACCTTTTTTGCATTCATCATCAGCGCCTCCCTGCTAGGACCTCTTTAATTCCAACACAGAATACGCTCTGCGGGTATATAAGTCAACGTAAATATATGGGGATTTTTCCTTTGAAAATCCCTTATTTTCGGGGTTCTTTGTTGCCTAGTCAAAACGTGCTATCAGGACCAGCTTCTTCCGGTTAACCAAATCAAGGGAACCAATCGCAAAGCTCGCAATTAATTCCCTTGATTCCGTTAAACCTCGAGGGTTCTCTGCTGCCTAGTCAAAACGAGTTCCAGCCCCTAGCTTCTTCCGGTTAACCAAATATAAGGACTAATCACGGGTTAGGTGATTAGTCCTTATATTTGGTTAATCCTTGAGGGTTCTTTGCTGCCTAGTCAAAACGTGCTATCAGGACCAGCTTCTTCCGGTTAACCAAATCTAAAGACCAATCGCCCAACCCGCGATTAGTCTTTAGATTCCGTTAATCCTCGGAAGCTACCCAGTCCTGAGAACGCTCTAATTAAAATACCTCTCCAAAAATTTTCCAATTCCATTTTCCAAATTACTTTCCGTCACCGCATCCGCTTCCTTTTTTAGCAGTTCCGGGCTATTTCCCATTGCTACCCCGGTTCCTACCGCACGGATCATTTCCAAATCATTCATATCGTTACCGAATGCCAACGTTCTTTCCACCGGGATTTGGTACTTATCCATAATCGCGCGAACCGCCGTAGCCTTTGAAATTCTTCTTGGAATCAATTCCAGATTGTTTGGCGACGATGACGATACCGCTAGCAATTTCGTTGCCATCAAGCGTTCCTTCGCCTCTTGCAAACGTGCGGAGGGCTCATCATCAATGGTGATCCCATTAATAATTTGGCTGCTCAATTGCTGGAGATGGTCCAAATCTTGAATCTTTTCAAATCCCCGATTTCCCATTTTATCCGCCATCACGCGAACCCGCGCTAAGCGACTTAGGCGCCACGGCTTTTTGTTAGTATAGTAGGTCATCTCGGTGGTGAAAAAGTTCGTTGAAAGTCCTAAGTCCATCGTAATTTGGTAAATTTCCTTCAACGCGTTCCATCCTAGATGCTCCTGATGAATATGGTTTCCTTTTTGGTATACCGATCCGTTTGACGCAATGATTTCAACATCATCGTTGATTTTTTTCTGAATTAACTTCGCTAGTGACAGCATCCGCCCCGTGGCAATGTAAAAAATTACGCCCTCTCGTTGAAGTCGTTCAATTACCTGTTTGGTTGCTGGTAAAACATTTTGGTGATTATCAATTAACGTTCCGTCAATGTCCATGAATACTAAATGTGGTTTCACTACCTTCACCCCTTACATTACTGCCTATTATTGTACTACATTCTGGTAGCGTTTCCATCTTTCTCGGCAGTTTAAGTGAGTTTGTTATTAACCCGTGGTATCATTTTATTTAAGAGGAGCGTAAAATTAACTGTAACAGCAAATATAGTAAGGAGTTCTAACCATGAAAAATGAAATTCACCTTTTGTACATCTCGATTGCGGGTAATACGCAATCTTTCGTCGACGATTTAAGTGACTACGCCGAAAAAATGCACCAACAAGACCCGAAAAATCCGTTAATTTTCGCCAAGGAAATCACGGACGAAACGGAATTTGCTGATGAAGAGATTCCTTATTTTGCCTTCGTTCCCACCTACTTGGACGGCGGTAACGGCATTGACAACGGTGTTAAGGAACTAATGACTAACGTGTTGGGTGAATACATTGCCTACCACCACAACCGCGAATTATGCCTCGGCGTGGTGGGGAGCGGCAACCGCAACTTTAACGAACAGTATTGTCTAACTGCGCGCCGCTACGCTCGGGATTATGGTTTTGAAATGATCGACGATTATGAACTCCGCGGAACTACCAAAGACTGTGAACGTATTTACGCTAACATGGCAGAACGTGTCGAAGAAGAAATTAACGTATAAAGAGAGGAATTAAGATGGAACGTGCAAGACTCTTACCAATCGCAACTGGATTAAACTTCCGCGAACTTGGCGGCTATAAAACCCTTGATGGCAAAACGATTAAGTGGAATAAAATCGTTCGTTCGGGACGTCTATCCGGTTTATCCCAAACGGACCTAGATTTTTTAGCTAACTACCCCATCAAATACGACGTGGACTTCCGCTCCCCGGAAGAAAAAAGTCAGGCACCTGACCAAGTCCCTGCTGGTGCAAAATACACTTTTGATCCGGTATTCCCGGTCGACGAAACCCAAAGTACTAAGCAAACTAGTGATCTACAACGTAAAATGAATTACGATCCCACCAGCGGACTAGTTGAAATGCGCCGAGTTTATCGCGACGTGATCAACCAATCCCACGCACAAAAGGCGTACCGGAAATTTTTTGATGTTTTACTAGCTAATAGCGACGAAGACTCCGCTTTACTTTTCCATTGTACGGCAGGAAAAGACCGGACCGGTATGGGCGCCATTTTCTTTCTTTCCGCTCTGAATGTTGACGAAGATACGATCCGGGCCGATTATTTACTTACTAATCGAGCAATTAAGCCGCGGATCGACAACCTAGTAATGGACTTGAAGTTACAAAATAAAAATTCGGCCTTCATTCAAAGTGCCAAGGCGCTCCAATCTGTGAACATCTCGTACTATAATTCCGCAATGGAAGCTATTAAGAAACTTTCTGGTTCCACCCAGAATTACCTTAAAGAATACCTTCATTTAACGGATCACGACTTAGCGGACCTTAGAAAAATTTATTTAGAGTAATTAACAAATCTTAATAAACTTTGATATTTTTAAAAGACTAAGTTAACAAAAAATTCACATTTACCATTTATGATATAGAATGTGGATGAGGAGGTAGGGATTACCATTTCTCATCCGAAAATTTATTCTGATTACTCCTCCAAAAAGTACAGAATGTAGTTTTCAATAACCTACTCCCCAAAGGGCGCCCTAAACGGCGTCCTTTTTTTGTTGATCCGGTAAATGTTTTCTGCTAGCTGCGTTATAATAGGCTTAAAACCACAGTTAGGAGTGCCCTCGAATTATGAAGCCTGAACGAATTTTAGACCTTCCCCACGCCGTGAATCTGCGAGAGCTCGGCGGTTACCAAAACATTAATAATCAAACTATCAAATGGCGAAAACTTTTGCGCTCTGGGGAGTTATCCCGCCTCAACGAGCACGATGGCGCTGTTTTAGCAGATTACGGGTTAAAGTATGATATTGACTTACGCTCGCCGTCCGAAGTGACCTGGAGCCCAGACCGCGTTCCTACAGACATCATCGTCCGTTCATACCCGGTTTATCCGATTCATGATGGTGAAACCTCGGATATCCCAGTTAACCAGCATTTGCAATACCAATCCCACGTAGAAGCCATGTACGATCCCTACTTGGTAATGGTACTTAACGAACACGCACGTCTAGCGTTCCGCCAAATGTTTATTGATTTATTAGCTAACGACCAAGAAAACGAGTCCCTTCTATTTCACTGTGCAGCTGGCAAAGACCGCACTGGGGTGGCAGGAATGCTAATTATGGCCGCACTCCAAGTGCCATATAGTACCATCCGGGAAGATTATTTATTGACTAACTTAGTCTATAGCCGGCGCGACCCTGACGAATTGCGCAAACAAATTGCCAACCGGCACGCTAACCAACTAATCCAAAGGATGAACAGCGTCTTTTCCGTTGCCGCCTCTAGTTTGGACCGGGCCCATCAGTTAATTATTGACCGATTTGGCAATTGGGACCACTATTTTAAGGAAGCCTTAGAGTTGAGTGAAACCGACTTACAGGATCTTCGACGGCTTTATCTCGAGTAAACTAATTCAGTTGCGGAAACGTTTCCAAGATGGTAGGATATGGGCAACAACGATAAGATAACGGGAAGGACCTGATACAATGGCAACACCAGTTGAAGCAATTTGGCAAGCATTTACCGAACAAAGCGGCGTTAAGGGGGATCGTTTTCAAACACGATGGTTTGGCCCCCAAGACCAGCCCGCAGAGATCGACCGCCTAAATAATTTGATTCTCAAAGGGCAAAAACGCGCAACCACTAAACCGTTAGCTTATTATTCCGCTGAACAGGAAGCCATTCCTCAAGCCGGAGACTATTTCGTACTGCTAGACGGTCAGATGAAACCCGTCGCGGTAATTAAGACCGTGGTTTCGGAATTGATTCCCTTCTTACGGGTTTCTGCTGAACACGCTTATAACGAAGGCGAAGGAGATCGCAGCCTCGAAGACTGGCGCGAGCGTAGTTTGCACAAATTTGAAAGATTAATGGCTAATTACGATAATCAATTTTCAACCGACGATCCGGTTGTAACCGAATTGTTCGAAGTGGTTTATCGTCGTTAAAGCATAATTAAAAACAGTGTGGCAAGGGACAACTTTTACTCAAGTTGTTAACCTACTTTTCCACACTGTTTTTTATTTATGAATGTTAATTTTATATTTTCCAACCACTTTACGCAGACTTCCGGCAGTTTCGATGATTTTACCTTCGCGCAATTCTTGCCAGGTAGCATTTAGCACCCCGCCAAACATGATGATCATTGCCGAGAAATTAAGCCAGAACATGATGGCAATAAAGGTACCCAAAGTCTTGTAACTTGTAACAGATCGCGCGAAAATCCTTAAATAAAAGGAAAAGACTTGGGACAACACCATCGTGCCAATCGTTGCAAACACCGTCCCGGGGATTACATACTTGAACCGGATTTTAGCGTTAGGCACTAGGTAATAAAGCAATGATAGCCCCACGAACAGGCCCACAATGGTAACTGGCCACTTTAATTGACCGACCAACGCAAATAAATGGGTTGGTAAATTTAGAATAGGGGTCAAATAACTGACCAACGTTTGCCCAAAACTAAACAAGAAAACCAGCACCGCCATAATCGCAATAATCACCACCGTAAGGAAAAAGGAAACTACCCGGTTAATGATTGGATTTTGGTATTTGGCGACTCCATAAGCGCGGTTAACGGTTCGTTGAAACGCTGCGACCGCTTGACTAGCTGAAAAGACCGTCATTACCAAACTAAATGAAAACAGTTCGCCATTTCCAGAACCTAAAAAATCCTTGACGATTGGCTCGGTAATGTTATAAATGGTCTCAGGCACGGCGGTTTCTATGTACTCTAAAACGGTATTTACCCGGATTTGAAACAGTGGTAATAAAGTTCCTAACAGCATTACTAAAGGGAAAAATGAAAGCAGTAAATAATACGCTAACACGATCGAATTATTTACCACTTCCGCTTCATTGAATCGCTTCAGTAACGCTTTTAAGAAGGTTTCGCTTTTTCTTAAAAACACCTTAAAAGTCATTATTTTCTCCAACTACTTCACAATATGTTTACTTAAGTTATAATTCCGGCCCGCAATCATCGTGACCAGCCAACTCAAGATAGTAATGATAAAAAAGACTAAAAATGCTGCCCGGTATCCCGCTAACGAAGATAACTGCCCCGGGAGGCCTGAAAATGACCAACTTTCGGTCACGTTTTGTAAAACCACGGATAGCACCGTCAAAATCAAACTGGTTGCCATCAGTTTAAACTGTCCGGCAAAAATATCCGCCATGTTAATTAACCTCCGGGACCGTGGCCGTTGGTTAAGTTGCTTACCAACTTGAATCAATAAACCGTGTCCTGCCTCAATCAACATGGTTAAAATCACAAACAATAGCAGATTGAGGTACGTTGAAAAAATTGTCAAACATCCCCAGCCTAACATCATGATGCCCGTGGCCATTCGAATCCGTTTTATTGTAGAAACGTTTTTCAACAATGGAATGGTCCCGTGATGAACTAGCAACCGCACCACGATTCCTGGGATCAACGATACCCCAATGGCCCACGTTGCGTAGTGCAGGCCTTGCCGTAAGTATAGCACTCCAATTACCAATAAACTTGCAAAGGAAGCTGCTCCAATCCCCTGTAAGAGAACTGCTCGCAGATAACGCACGTCTAGTAGCCCTCTAAAATCAATTAACGGGTTCTTAACTTGCCACTCCCGCCGTACGTAAAGCGCTAAACAAATCAACGCGCTAAGCAAAAAGAACCACCGCCACCAGCTTGCCAAAGCTAAACCAGTTTTCGTAAGTAAAACCATCCCGCCAATCAGTAATAAAAAGCCCCCGGAAAGGCCGAAATTAACCCACTCTATGCTATACTTTTGCGCTTCTAAATCAATTTCAATTTCGTTTGCCATGCCATAGACAATTAAGCTGCCTAAGATTACTAACAAATTAGCCCATTGCCAAGCGTGTAAAATTAAAAAGCTCATCCCCGTTAACAGCAAAGCCGTAATTGTCGCCACCCCGGTAATAATATCTTCGAGTTGATTAAAATCACTAAAACGACTATCCTCAGGGAGGAGGGCGCTAACCAAGGTGGCAAACATCGGTAGCATCATTCCGCAACCGACCGCCTGAATAATCCTGCCCACTAACATGAGGGGCAACGTGTAAGCCAGTCCAATGATGACCGTTCCAATAATAAAAACTTTTAATGAATCCCTAAATAACGTGGTCACCGTTCGCTTCTGCAACCATACCGGCCCTAACGGATACATTAATGCTAAGATTGCTAAAGGCAAGATGTTCACTAGTTGCACGGTGGTACCGCCGCTATTAAAATTGCGTAAAATTTCCGCAATTGGCAAAGCAGTACTAAACTCCCCCACTAACATGGTTAGCATCCCTAAAATCAGGACGATAACGTGGTGATAGTCCGCACTGCTCAGCTGACTACGTAAACGCTGCAGTTCTTTCATAAGTGCACCTCTTTAAGCCAACTTAACTTTAATTTTATTAATTTAAAAACCTAAAGTAAAGCTTCCAAGCAAACTTTATTCAATCCTGTTTGAAACTAAGTAAAAAACGTGCTTCAATTAATTTAGTGACTCGATTATGACATAGGAGAAAATACGATGGCCAAAAATACAATCGATGAAGCAATTGAACATTTGAGAAAAAAGCATATTCGCATCACTCCTCAGCGTCGACTTGTTTTGGAATACCTAATCCAAAAAAGAAACCATCCGACTGTGGAAACTATTTTTCACGCATTAAATTCAAAAACCCCTAACTTAAGCTTAGCAACCATCTACAATACCCTGAAGTTGCTTGTTGACCAGGGATTAGTGATTGAATTGACCAGTGGAGAAGATGGTATTCATTATGATTATTATGGACACCCCCATTTCCACGTAATTTGTACCAATTGTGGCAAAATTATTGACGTCGATTATCCCGATTACGCCGCTGATTTGGCTAAGATCGACCGGGTCGCCGCTACTAAGACCGGTTTTGATATTATCGCTAATCACGTCGAAGTCGAGGGGCTGTGTCCCGATTGTAAAAAGCAAGGGACTATGGGTACCAAATAGCTTAACGCTTTCCGCAAATTAAGATTGCATAACCAAAAAGTGCTTCTCAAGAATTTTTAAACTCATTCTTGAAAAGCACTTTTAATTTATTTTAAGAAAACCAAGCTGTGGGAAAGATTCAATTAGCCTACTCTGGTTTTACATATTTACTTTATGCTTGGGCCAAAGTTACGATAGAGACTTTATAAACGTCTTCTTCGCTAGCGCCCCGGGAAAGGTCCGAAATTGGTGCATTCAAACCTTGGAGTACTGGTCCTAACGCTTCAAAGCCACCTAACCGTTGGGCAATTTTGTAGCCGATGTTTCCTGATTGAAGTTCAGGGAAAATAAAGACATTGGCGTGGCCCGCCACATCGGATTCCGGTGCCTTCGTGGCTCCTACTTCCGGAACGAAAGCTGCGTCAAATTGAAGCTCCCCGTCAATTGGGGTTTTCGGATCGCGTTCCTTAGCCAACTTGGTTGCTTCCACAACCTTATCAACCATTTCACCAGCGGCCGAGCCCTTTGTGGAAAAGCTTAGTAAAGCAACCTTAGGGTCAATTCCAATTGAACGTGCGGTTTCCGCACTTTGAATGGCAATTTCTGCCAACGTGTCCGCATCCGGATCGATGTTAATCGCAGAATCCCCAAAGACGTAGCGTTCATCACCACGTTGCATGAGGAAGGCTCCACTGATCCGTCGCATGCCCGGTTTAGTTTTGATAATTTGTAATGCTGGTCGTACCGTATCACTAGTTGCGTGAGCTGCTCCAGAAACCATTGCGTCTGCCTTACCAAGGTAAACCAACATGGTACCAAAGTAATTAACGTCTTCTAACATTTTAATCGCTTGTTCCGGCGTATTTTTACCCTTCCGACGTTCAACTAGTTTATCGACCATTACTTGCTTTTCATCAGCAGGATATTCAGCAGGATCAATAATTTGCAAGTTAGCTAAGTCAAGGTGATCTTTTTGGGCTAGAGCTTGGATGTTTTCCTTCGAACCTAATACAATTACCTTAGCTAGTTCTTCGTCAGCTAAACGAACTGCCGCGCCAAGCACCCGTTGGTCTTCACCTTCGGGCAAAACTAGCGTCCGCTTTTGTTCTTTAACTTTATTTTTAAATGTTTCAAATAAATTCACAACTCAATCCTCCATCTTCTTAAAGCGTTCCACTTCACGTGCAATCGCTAATTCTTCATTGGTCGGGATTACCATAATTTTAATTGCTGAATCTGCTTGGTTGATAAACCGTTCACCGCGTTGTTGATTAAGCTCATCATCTAGTTTGGCGTTAAAGATACCTAACCGGTTCACGACTTTTTGCCGAATTGGCACACTATTTTCACCAATTCCGGCAGTAAAGACGATCCCATCCAGGCCGCCCATTTCCGTTGCGTATGACCCAATGTACTTAACAATGTCGTTAACCAAAATGTCAACCGCCACTTCAGCACGGTGATTACCATCATCCGCAGCATCTAAAATATCGCGTAAATCAGGCGATAATTGTGACAAACCTAATAATCCTGACTTCTCATTGAGGATTTCTAGCATCTTTCGTGGATCTTTAATGTTAAGTTTTTCCATTAAATAAACTACCAAAGAAACGTCGATGTCTCCTGAACGGGTGGCCATCGTAATCCCAGCTAACGGAGTGAAGCCCATCGATGTATCAAAAGACTTTCCATCCTTAATCGCCGTAATTGAGCTTCCCGCACCTAAGTGCAACGTGATTAATTTCAAGTCTTCCAATGGCTTTTGCATTAATTTGGCCGCTTGTCCCGCAACGTACCGGTGGCTCGTTCCATGTGCGCCATATTTACGAGCACCGTATTTTTCATAGTATTCGTAAGGAATACTGTATAGATAATTTTTCTCGGGTAACGTACCGTGGAAAGACGTGTCAAAAACTGCCACACTGGTAATGTCTGGCAAAATTTTCTTGAATGCGCGAATTCCCGTAGCATTAGCTGGATTATGCAATGGCGCATATTCCTTTAGGTCCTCGATATCTTTTAAAACTTGATCATTAATTAACGCGGAATCTTGGAAAATTTCTCCTCCCGCAACCACTCGATGACCCACTCCGGTAATTTCGTGGTAATCCTTAATGATGTCTAGTTTTAGAAGTTGTTGTAACAATAAGTCAACGGCTTCTTCATGATTCTTAATTGGTTGTTCAATTTTAGTTTTATGTCCATCGGCCGTCTTGATTGTAAAATTAGAACCCGGAATCCCGATTCGATCTACCGCTCCAGATGAAATCACCTTTTCTTCAGGCATTTCGAAAAGCTTAAACTTCAATGTTGAACTACCAGCATTGATTGCAATTATTTTTTCCACTTTGTGATTGCTCCCTTACAATAAGACTTATTTTATCAGAATTAATCCGTATTTTCCCATTAAAGTTATTGTTTAGATAACTAATAACTATTAAATAGGTGTGCTACCCCACTTTACGGTAAATTCTTTATATTAAAAATAACAAAATTAGTGACGTTTGGGGACTATTTATCCCAATACCTATAAAAACATCTTATTCCAAACGGGAAACGTTTTCAATCCTTTGAGGATTTTTTGTTCGAAAACTGCGGGAAATAAAAAGGAGATTAAGAAAAAAACTTCTTAATCTCCTGATTAGAATTAACATTTTACATTTCTTCGGCTAACTTGTCTAAAAAAATACCCTTTTTAGTTTTTGCCTTCACAAAGTTTTCTACAGCTTCTGTTCGTTTTTTAGTACTTACCACTCAATTTGCTTGCAGCTGCTTCATCAACGATTACGGTAACATTATCATGGTTTTGCAATAAGCTTGCTGGTAAATCAGTGGTTACTGGTCCTTCAATCATTCCCTTAATTGCATCAGCCTTGTCTTCACCGTATGCTTCCATCAAAATGTGCTTGCTTTGCATAATTGAAGCCAATCCCATTGAAATCGCAAAACGCGGAACGTCTTCTTCATGTTCAAAGAAACGAGCGTTAGCATCGATAGTCGATTGAGTTAATGCTACCTTATGAGTAGTACTATCTGCAGGAGTTCCTGGTTCGTTAAAACCAATGTGTCCGTTGCGCCCAATTCCTAAGATTTGTAAATCAATTGGGTTTTCCGCAATAATCTCATCATAATGTTTTGCTTCTGCTTCAATATCTTTTGCGCGACCATTTGGTAAATATGAGTGCTTGAATGGCTTTGCATCAAATAAGTTCTTGTGCATGAAGTAGTTGTAGCTTTGGTCGCTATCGGCAGGAAGTCCCACGTATTCGTCCAAGTTAATTGAAATTGAGTCTGAAAAATCTAAATCACTTTTAATAATTTCTTGATAAGTGGTAATTGGAGTACTTCCGGTAGCTAAACCGAACGTTTTTGCCCCGTTCTTCTTTGCGTCAGCAAAAACTTTGTAACCTTCTTTTCCGCCTTCAACATCATTTTTTACGATAATTACCTTCATAGTCAGCGCTCCTTTTTTATTTTTGGTATAGTCCAATTATAAAATGGTCTAAACCAAAATGCAATAGATAAGCCAATAAAACACAAAAAAATACCAAATTTGGTTTTAATTGTCCAGCTTTAAGCTACGTCAACCCGTCCAATTTAGGATCATGGCGTAATTGTTGAAAACGCGTACATTTTCAATTATAGTTAAGGTAATCGTAGGAGGTGGATACCATGAGTGAAACAATTTTCTTTAACCCCGGTGATTCAATCGGTAATTTTCACGACTATAACGAAGCGGTGCGTAAGGGACACCTCTATAAGCAAAAACAGCGGCTAGATGATGAACTAGTAGTCGTTAATAATAAGGATAAAAATGAGGAATACGCCATTTTTTACGTAAGGGATCGCCAACCTAATCAAGATAAAAATAATGCGTCGTATGATGTGCGGAAAAAAATTTAGAGTGTGGAAGTCCTCGGGCAGAGTTTGAGGATTAATTAGATTTTAGCCTTAATTGCGGGGTTAGCGATTAAGGCTAAAATTTTATTAACCGCAGAACTTTGAGAGCTGGAACACGTTTTGACTTTATCGCAGTAAAACTCTAGAACGGCAGAATATCGGTCTTAATTGCTTTAGCGATTAAGGCCGATATTTGGTTAGCCGGAAGAAACTGGGGCTGGGTGCACGTTTTGACTTTATTGCGTAATTCTCCACATCCTTAATCACCAAGCAAAAAAACGAGGCTGGGAAAAAATACTTTTCAAGGATGAAAAGGTCCTAAAAAGTTATTTTGGGGTTTTGACTTCAATAAAGCCAAAACGTGTGCCAAAAGTCAGTTGGTTCCGCTTAACCCAAAATTGACCATCATGCCCAATTCAAGCATCATGTGATAATCCCTTTATGGTTGTCAGATGAAATAACATAATTCATCTGATAATCATGGAGGGATTTTTGAATGTCTAGATCTAAGTACACAGCATTAGAAAAATTAAATTTTATAAATGAATTTAACCAATCGAATATTAGTCAAAGAGCATTTGCTAAATATCATGGTCTTCGAAGAAGCACTTTTAAGGATTGGTTAATACGCTACGAAACCTTTGGTATTAAAGGTCTGATGGAAGTTAAAAAAAATAATAAATATTCCACTGACTTTAAGTACACAGCGGTTATGGCATATTTGAATGGTGAAGGTACCCTTAGTGAATTAATGAGTAAATTTGGATTACGTTCATGTAAGCAACTAATTGACTGGATTAACAAGTATAATGAGGATAAAACTTTAACGGCTACGCCGTTTAGGAAGAAGGTCCCCGTTATGAGTCGTAAGACAACTTTTGAAGAGCGAATAGAAATTGTCGAGTGGATTACCAAAGGTAAACATTCGTATGCCGAAGCAGCTGAGCACTTTAAGGTATCATACCAACAAGTTCGCTCATGGGTTATCAAAGCTCAAACTGGTGGTTATGAAAGCCTCGCAGATAATCGTGGGCATCGTAAACCAACTACAGAATTAACCGAAACAGATAAATTAAAGCGCGAAAATCGGCAACTCAAGGCACAATTAGCTGAGAAAAAAATACTTGAAGAATTCGTAAAAAAATACATGGAACTTCAGCGCAGGGGGTGAAAAAGCAACATCGGTTGATTTATCAAGCAATTAAAGAAATCAGTCAATATCACTTTGGAGCAGTATCGCTTCTTTTGAGGAATGCAGGTTTAAGCCGACAGGCTTATTATAAATTTCTAAAACGCAAAGAAACGGATTGGGAACGGCAAGATCAACAATTAAATAACCGTGTACAATATTGGTTTGATTTTCATCATCAAGGTATTGGCGCTGGAAATATATTAGTTAATTTAGAAAAAGATAAGCTGATTGATTTCCCTGTGACCACTAAAATGGTCCGTCGTGTAATGCGTAAATTGCGTATTAGATGTCAGATTCGACCGAAGAAACATAATCGAAACAAACAAAACGAACAATATATCCAAGACAATTTATTAAATCAAAATTTTGAAGTAAACAAGCCAAACGAAGTTTGGTTAGCAGATTCAACTGAATTATCTTATGGAGTAAACAGTGAATATAAGGTACGCCTTAGTGGCGTACTAGATTTATACGGTCGAAAGTTACTTACATATACCTTAAGCGAAACAGAAACTAGCAAATCACAGGTACAACTATTTAAGCAGGCGTTTTCAATGGTAAGTTGTGTTCAACCGTTAATTCATACTGACCGTGGATCAGCCTACACCTCCGGAACATTTAACAATTTTCTTAATCAATTCAACATTAAACGAAGTATGTCACGTCCTGGAACTCCTTATGATAATGCTCCGATGGAGCGATGGTGGAATGAATTTAAACTACGTTGGATGGAACGGCATGAAACACCTAAAACTTATCAAGAGCTGATTAAGTTAGTTGAAAGTGGAATTGAATATTTTAATCATTATGATCGATCAACAAAAAGAAACGGCCTCACTCCAGATGAATACTGGAATGAAGCCGTTTAGTAAGCCGCCTAATTTTATATTATTTCATCTGTCAACTTGACAGGGCCTAGTACATCATGGTCAATTTTCAGTTAATGCTCGCAAACTACCCGACTTTTGTCCCACGCTCATTTTTATTCCACTAACACTGTGGAAAAGTTTATTCGTGTAACTCAATTGGCAAATCGTCCGGATCAAAGAAAAAGGTCATTTTGCGCTGATTGAGCTCATCTTCTCGGATAGGTTCCACTCGAATCCCCTTTGCCTTTAACTCGGCAACGTCGGCAGCAATATCCTCCGTTTTAAAGCATAGGTGGCGTAATCCTGCTGCTTCAGGATACGTCAGGCGTTTAGGCGCCGTTGGTTTAATGAATAACTCTACCATTAAATCCCCAAAACGCAGATCTAACTTAACGTCTTGCTTATCGCTTCGTTTGGTTTCTTGCACTACTTGCATTCCCAACTGCTCCACGTAAAAATCCCGCGCAGCTTCGTAATCAGTACAAATAATCGCAATATGGTCAATTTTTTTTGGTGACATTAATTTACCTGCTTTCCATGTTTTTCCTATATTTTATCGGGAAAATCGTTTTTTTAACAGCCTAGATAGTTTATAGCTCGAAAAGATTGACATTTCCTATGATAACGGGAAAATATGTAGTTGTACAAATTATTTACAGGAGGAAGAATTGAATGAAGCAGTCACAAGCGCCTTCAAAAACAAATAAAACGCTGATCTTAATTGCGTTGGGTATTTTTACCTTTATGTCCACCCTTGATGGCTCGATTGTCAACATTGCCATGCCAATCATGTCAAAGGAGATGAACATCAGTTTAAGTCGCATTGAATGGGTTGTTTCCATTTACTTAATCGTCATCAGCGCCCTCTTAATGTTTTTTGGTCGTTTGGGAGACGTAATTGGTAAATCAAAGGTATTTCGGATTGGGACGGCCATATTTATCTTAGGGTCCCTCCTTGCCGGAATCAATCTAGGTCTGGCATTTTTGCTATTTGCGCGTGCCGTTCAGGCTATCGGAGCCGCGATGACCATGTCTAACAGCTTTGGGATTACCACGAGTACCTTTCCCATTGAACAACGTGGACGTGCAATGGGGGTAATCGGAACCTTCGTTGCTTTGGGCGCCGTTGCCGGACCCGCTATTGGGGGACTTATCTTAAATTATTTGACTTGGAACTACATTTTCTGGATTAACGTTCCCATTGGAATTATAGCCGTTTTAATTGGCGTAAAGAGTTTGCCTCACGACCAGCCCCTCGCAGCCAACGCCCCAATTGACTGGACCGGAGCAATTGAATTTGCAATATGCATTATCACCTTTTTCTTCGCAATTCTTCGCGGACAAGAACGAGGTTATCTAAATCCGTTAATTCTTGGAGCCTTATTAATTGCCATAATTTCATTTATTTTGTTTATTCATACCGAAAATCACCGGCGCCATCCGCTGTTGGACTTATCGATTTTTCAATACGCTGACTTCACGTTAGGGCTCATTGCCGCACTCCTCGTGTTCATCAATGGTTTCTTCTACAACGTTTTAATGCCCTATTATCTAGTTAACGCCCGCGGTTTGTCTTCGGGAGTGGCCGGGACCCTCTTGTCGATCATTCCGTTGACCATGGTAATTTTCGGACCGGTAGGAGGCTTTTTATCTGACAAATTTGGTGGCGCTAAAATCACCGTAATCGGCGTAACGCTGCTGTTGATTTCTCAATTTTTAATTATGGGATTCAACTTGCAAACGCCGTACTGGTTCTTCATTTTTGCATCCATCGTTACTGGAATGGGGACCGGATTATTTCAATCGCCTAACAACGCTTCCGTAATGTCGGCGGTGCCGCATAACCGCTTGGGAATTGCTGGTAGCGTCAACGCCCTAGCGCGGAACCTTGGAATGATTTTAGGGGTAACGATATCCACATCCGCATTGTTCTTGTTAATGAGTGCCAAGGCCCACACTAGTTTAACTACCTATCCACACGGAAATGATCAACTATTCATTTTCGGAATGCATTTTTCATTCGCGATTTCTGCGGGATTACTCGCAATTGCCGACATTATTGTAATTCGGCGATGGTTGATTACCCGGCGAAAAACTTTAGAAGCATAATCACAAGCATAATTTTTAACTTCCGCTCCTTCTTGCGCTAGGATTAGCTCGTAGGTAAGAGACATGCAGTCAATTTTATTGGGAGGCCACACTATGGAAATCAACATTACTCAATCAGCACAAGAATATTTAAGTACTAAAAACATTGGTCAACGTCACGTCTTCTTGGCGTTAGACGACGGCTCAAGTAAATTCTCTAAGTTAGGCGGTTCGTGTTCAATTGGCAACAAGTTCCAACTAGTGGTTGCGGACAACGAAGACGCTGACTATGCTGAACCAGTTGAAAACAATGCCGGGTTGCAACTTACTACCGGACATGACGAGCCCACTTATTTAGGCGAAGGCCTTACCCTTGATTACAAGATGGGGCTGCTTTCACTTCGCGACAATAGTGGAATTATTGACAACGCCGTTACGGTAACGAACTTTGTTCCCCAAGACGACGGAGACGGTAAGCAACTTAAGAAAGATATGCAAGAACTAGGCAACCGAATTTGCTAATTAAACATAGTTAAGAAGAAGCAAACGGGACAAAAGTCAGATAGTTTGCAAGTACTAACCAAAAATCGACTGTTATACCAAATTTAGGTATGACAGTCGATTTTTAATTAAACCTGGTAATTTTCAATCTGACGAGCGGCCGCTAGTCCAAAGACTACTGTTTCCGCAATCGAGTTACCCCCGAGCCGGTTATTGCCATGTAAGCCGCCCACGGTTTCTCCAGCCGCATATAATCCCGCAATCGGTTGTTGTTGGTCATCTAAAACTTGGGTTTCTACGTTAACTTTTACGCCGCCCATTGTATAGTGCACAGCTGGAGCTACCGGAATTGCCGCAAAAGGCCCGGTTGCAAAGTCATCTACTAAGCCGGTGGTGCGGCCAAATTCTGCATCATGCTGTTGGTGAACCACCGTTTGCCAAGTTGCCATCGTAGTATCCAATGCAGCTTGGGGAATTTCCAATTGGTCGGCTAATTCTGCAAGGGTTGCGCCATGGGTGACCAGGCCAATTTGGTCGTAAAATTGGACGGCAACCACCCGGTTAATCAACGCTTGGTTAAAAATTAAAAAAGCGTTGGCCGGAGTTTGTGCGTTAATCGCCGCCGTAACTTCTTTGCGGGTGGCCAGTTCGTTAACGAACCTGCTTCCTTGATGATTAACGAGAATCGCGCCCTCGCCACGAACTGTTTCGCCAATTAAAAAGGTTCTTGCTGAATCTTGATAGACGGTGGGATGCACTTGAACTTCCGCCATATCGATTAATTGGGCCCCTAATTGTTGTGCTAAACGTAGACCATCACCGGTCGCTCCTGGTTGGTTCGTAGTGCGGTAATGCAGCAAATCAGGTCGGTAATAAGCAATTAAATCTTGGCTAGCCGAAAAGCCTCCGGTTGCCAAAATTACCGTCGCACTCCGTAACGTTTGTCGGTCACCAGCTTGGTTTTCAGCAATTAACTGAAAATCTCCAGATTCCATTCGCATAATATTCACTACCTTAGTTTGACAAAGGATCGGAACTTGTTTTTGGGTCAAATCATCTACTAAGTGATGAATCAAGTATCCCCCAATTGCCGGAGCGCTACTTGGTCGGTGGGCTCGTTTAACTGACATCCCACCAGTTAAGGTCAAATCGTCTAAAACAATCCCATGTTCTTTCAACCAGTCCACTGCTTCAGCTGCGTGACTAGTAAAGTAGCGTAACATGTCCACGTCATTTTTCCGCCCGCCGCCCCGGTAGGTATCTTCAAAAAAGGATTCGTAAGTATCCTTAATCCCCGCGTGCTCTTGAACAACCGTCTTAGCAGCGTTCATCCCTGAAGAAGCCCGAATAGAATTCCCTCCAGGCTTAGCCATTTTTTCTAAAACAATTACCCGTTTTCCCGCTTCGGCCAACGCGAGCGCACTTACTAAACCAGCGCTGCCAGCACCTACAATCATGGTATCAAATTGCTTTTCAGCGGCTATCGATTGAATTGATTGGGATTGTGTCATTACTCCGCCTCCGTTAATTTTTCACCTTAAAATCTGCAATCCGTTCAAACCCGTATCGATCCATCGCGGCAGGCAATTCCGTGATGACGTCGTGACACGCCCGCGGATTGCCGTAGCTTGCGGATCCAATTTGAATTGCTTGGGCTCCTGCTACCATCAATTCTAACGCATCTGCGGGAGTAAAAACGCCCCCCACGCCAATGATTGGTAAATCGGTTACTTGGCGTGCTTGGTGAACCATTCGCACGGCTAGGGGATGAATCGCCTTTCCAGAAAGCCCTCCAGTACCGTTTGATAAGTGCGGTTTGCGGGTGTGTAGATCAATCTCCATTCCCATCAACGTATTAATCATGACCAGTCCATCCGCTCCGCCCGCTTCGGCAGCAAGCACGAGGGGTTCGATGGCGGCCACCGCAGGAGTTAGTTTAACTAACACCGGACAGTCCACCTGGGTCTTAATTGCTTGGGTTAGTTCTCGCACCATTTGCGGTTCCGTTCCAAAGGCGATCCCGCCTTCCTTTACGTTCGGGCAGGAGACGTTTACTTCAATTAATTTAACGTTCGGTGCGCTAGCCATACGGTGTGCGACCGTCACGTACTCTTCAAAAGTACTTCCCGCGACGCTCCCCACAATCGGTAGTGTTGGAAAATTATTGGCTAACCAAGGAAGTTCTTCACTTAATACGTGGTCGATCCCCGGATTTTTTAACCCAACCGCGTTCAGCCAGCCCGCGCTGGTTTCCGCCGTTGTGGGCCACGGATTGCCCGCTCGGGGAGTTTGGGTGGTCGATTTAATCACTAAGGCCCCCAATTCGTTTAAATCCATTTTCTCCGCCAGGGACTGACCATACGCGGCAGTACCACTCGCATTCATAACCGGATTTTTTAACGTTACTCCCGCAATTTCCGTTTCTAAGCGTTGCATAATCTTCCTCCTTATAGGTGAACCGTAGTAAAGGCTTGGGCTTCTAACACTTGTAAAATGGCATCCACCGTATCCAAGGCGGTAAACAATGGCACTCCGTAGGTTAGCGCGGTTTGTCGGATTTTAATTCCGTCGTTGGCGCTATCCGGATCGTCAGCAATGGTGTTAATCACCGTTCTAATTTCATGTTGTTTGATTTCATTTAAAATTTGGGTCGATTCCGTCAGTTTTTCCACCGTTTCCACAGGTAAACCGTTTTGTTTCAAGACTGCCGCGGTCCCTTCAGTAGCCACTAGTTGATAACCTAGATCCCAGAAGCGTTTAGCTAAACCAACCACTTCTTCCTTATCCGTGTTGCGGACCGTTAACAAAACTTTGCCGTGGTCTGGTAAATGAAGTTTTGCACCCTCCAACGCTTTATACAGTGCCTTAGCTAAAGTACGGTCACTTCCCATCACTTCGCCAGTGGATTTCATTTCTGGTCCTAACAAACTATCCACATCGTTTAGTTTGGTGAAGGAGAAGACCGGCGCCTTCACGTGAATTAACTTACCCGGTCGGTGAAGCCCCGGAGTTAGCCCTTGTTCCCGAATACTTTGGCCAAGGATGGCCTTCGTTGCGATCCGGGCCAGTGGTAAATCCGTGACCTTGCTAATCAATGGAATCGTCCGACTAGCGCGTGGGTTAACTTCAATCACGTAAACCTGTTCGTCGTGGACGATAAATTGAACGTTCATTAGCCCAACGCACCGTAGACAACGGGCCAATTTAGTCGCGATTTCCACAATTTGGTTCTGCACGGTTGTTGAAAGGGTTTGAGCCGGATAAACCGCCATTGAATCTCCCGAATGCACACCCGAACGTTCAATATGTTCCATAATGCCCGGGATTACCACGTCATGTCCGTCGCTGACCACGTCAACTTCACATTCCGTCCCCACTAGGTACTGGTCGATCAAAACTGGATGCTGGTGGGAAACCTGGACCGCAGTGTGCATGTAGTTTTCCAATTCAGCCTGGTTGTGGACAATTTCCATCGCCCGGCCCCCTAAAACGTAACTTGGACGAACGACCACCGGATAGCCGATTTGATTAGCCGCCGTAATCGCCGCTGGAACCGTGGTAGCGGTTCGTCCTTCGGGTTGCCGGAACTGGTTTTCCGTGATTAACTGATTAAACTCGTCCCGATCTTCGGCACGGTTCACGTCTTCCACCGCGGTGCCTAAAACGGGAACTCCGTGGTCCGCTAAGGCTTCGGCTAAATTAATCGCGGTTTGGCCGCCAAATTGAACGATTACGCCCTTAGGTTGCTCTAACTCGATTACGTTAAGCACCTCTTCGACAGTTAACGGCTCAAAATATAGTTTGTCAGACATTGAAAAGTCGGTCGAAACAGTTTCCGGGTTGTTATTTACCACGATGGCTTCGTAACCCATTTGACGAATTGCTTGAATCGAGTGGACCGTGGCGTAGTCAAATTCAACCCCCTGCCCAATCCGAATCGGACCCGACCCCAACACTAGGATGGAGGGCTTTTCTGAAACCTGACTTTCGTTTTCAAATTCGTAGGTGCTGTAATAATACGGCGTACTGGAAGCAAACTCCCCTGCGCAAGTATCAATCATCTTGTATACTGGTTGAATTCCAGTTTGGTGCCGATATTCACGCACCCGATCCGCAGTGGTTTGCCAAAGCCGGGCAATCGTAGTATCCGCAAAACCGTAATGTTTAGCATCGGTTAGCCATTCGGTTGCAAAGGGATGGTCCTGCAGCGCCGTTTCAATTTCATAAATATGTAGTAATTTATCCAAAAAATAAACGCTAATCTTAGTTAATTGCGCTAATTTAGTCAACGATTCGCCGCGACGCAACGCTTCGTAAAGGTAGAATAGTCGGTCGTCTCGAGCTACTTTGATTCCAGCAAGTAACTCTGTGTCGTTTAAGTTAGCTAAGCGTTCATCATGGAGCTCCGCTACATCAATGTCGAGGGAGCGCACCGCCTTTTGGGTGGCTTCCTCAACGGTGCGACCAACCGCCATTACTTCTCCAGTTGCCTTCATTTGGGTACCCAAACGGCGATCGGCGTTGGCAAATTTATCGAACGGCCACCGGGGAATTTTGCAAACCACGTAATCTAGCGCTGGTTCAAATTCCGCGTAAGTCGAGCCGGTCACCGGATTTAAAATTTCGTCAAGTTGTAATCCAACGGCGATTTTCGCCGCCACCTTGGCAATTGGATAGCCGGTTGCCTTAGAAGCTAGCGCGCTTGATCGACTTACCCGCGGATTGACTTCAATCACGTAATACCGATTCTGGACTGGGTCAAGGGCAAACTGAACGTTGCAACCTCCTTCAATTTTTAGCGCCCGAATAATCCGCAGCGCCGCGTCCCGCAACTCCTGAACTTCCCGGTCGCTTAAGGTTTGAACCGGTGCGTAAACAATTGAATCTCCGGTATGAATCCCTACCGGATCAAAGTTTTCCATGTTGCAGACCACAATCGCGTTATCGGCGTGGTCCCGCATTACTTCAAACTCAATTTCCTTCATTCCGGCAATGCTTTGTTCGATCAACACTTGGGTCACTGGCGAAAGGGTGAGTCCGTTGGCGGCAATTTTCCGAAGTTCCGTTTCGTCATTAACGATTCCGCCGCCGGTACCGCCCATTGTAAACGCAGGCCGGACAATTACGGGGAAGCCACTTTGTTTAGCGAAGTCGACCGCTTCGGCAACCGTGGTCGCAATTGCGGAATCAGGAACTGGTTCACCAAGTTCCTTCATTAACGACCGGAACCGTTCCCGGTCTTCTGCTTGGTCGATTGCATCCAATTTAGTTCCTAATAGTTCAATATTTAGTTCCTTTAAAATTCCTGATTCGGCTAATTCCATCGCCATGTTAAGCCCTTGCTGACCTCCAAGAGTTGGCAAAATGGCATCCGGACGCTCTTTGCGAATGATTTGGGATACAAATTGCCGGGTGAGTGGTTCAATATAGACCTTATCCGCCACGTCCGTATCGGTCATGATGGTCGCTGGATTTGAGTTGACCAACACCGTTTGGTAGCCGAGTTCTTTTAACGACAGGCACGCTTGGGTACCGGAGTAGTCAAATTCGGCCGCCTGACCAATAATGATCGGTCCTGATCCAATCACCAAAATTTTATTTAAATCCGTTCGCTTAGGCATGATTAGCGCACCTCCATTATTTTTTTCCGTTGGTCAATTAACCGCATAAATTGGTCGAAAAGACCGACCGCATCGTGTGGCCCAGGTGCCGCGTCTGGGTGAAATTGTACTGAAAAAGCCGGGTACTTTTCGTGACGTAAACCTTCCACCGATTCATCGTTAATTTCTTCGTGGGTAATCGTCAAATCGGTCGCGGCAACCGAAGCGCGGTCTACCGCATAGCCGTGGTTTTGCGAAGTTAAGTCGATACGCCCAGTAGCTAAATTGCGCACCGGATGGTTAAATCCCCGATGACCAAACTTTAATTTCATCGTCCGGGCGCCGTTCGCCCGGGCAAAGAGCTGGTGTCCCATACAGATGCCAAACACGGGCACTTGTTTTTCCACCGTGCGAATCATTTGTAACACGCCGTCTGGAACTGCTTCGGGGTCCCCCGGTCCGTTGCTTAAAAGCACCCCGTCCGGATTATTTGCTAAGACCGTTTGGGCGTCCGCATCGTAGGGCAGCACCATTACGTTGCAATTCCGCCGCGCAAGTTCCCTTAAGATGGAATACTTGAGGCCAAAGTCCACCACGACCACCTTCCGACCCGTTGCTGGATTAGGGTACGGCCGGGGCGTCGCGCTTTGTTCGATTGGGTGCGCGTTCGATTTGAATTGCTGAATTTGTTCCACCAAGCCATCGCGGACTTCGTTGACTAACGCCGCCTTCATCGCCCCGTGCTCGCGAATGTGCCGGGTTACCGCCCGGGTATCAATTCCGCTGATTCCGGGGAGTTCCTGTTGAATTAAAAACTCCTCAAAAGTCATTTTCATTTGCCAGTGACTAGCCCGTCGCGCAACTTCGTGAACCACCACTCCCGCGCAACTAGAACGGATCGATTCCCAATCGTCGCGGTTAATTCCGTAATTGCCAATCAATGGGTACGTAAACATTAAAATTTCTCCGTTATAGGATTGGTCGGTTAAGGACTCTTGGTATCCGCTCATTCCGGTATTAAAAACCAGTTCGCCGATGCGTTCCTGATTGGCGCCGATTGCCGTGCCCGGATGAACCGTGCCGTCTTCTAAAACTAAATAACGCTTCATTTTGAAATGCCCCTTCGTTCAAACTTGATTTGTCCCGCAACCATGGTGAGCTGGGATTGACCATAAACTCGTTGGCCAATCAACGGACTGTTGTGCCCCTTCGATGCCATCGCCGCAGCGTCAATTTCATATTCGTGATCCACGTCCACAATCGTTAAATCCGCCACCGCACCTACCGTTAAATTGCCCGCCTTCCTTAACTGAAAGGCTTGGGCGGGATTGGTACTCATCCAGTTGATCAATTGGCCGACCGAACAAATTCCCGGTTTAACTAGCTTGGTGTAAAGCAAGGCAAAGGCGGTTTCCAATCCGGTAATTCCAAAGGCCGCCGTTTTCATCGAACCCACCTTATCCGCGTCCGTATGGGGGGCGTGGTCGGTAGCCACCATGCTAATCGTGCCGTCCAGCAATCCCGCAAGTAATGCTTGGCGGTCCGCTAACCGGCGCAACGGGGGGTTCATCTTTAACATGGGGTTGTCCTTAGTGATCATCTGTTCATCCAAGAAGAGGTGGTGTGGGGCGACTTCGGCAGTCACCCACACTCCGTCACGTTGGGCTCGCCGAATCAGCTCCACGCTCCGTGCTGTAGAAACGTGGCAAACGTGGTAGTGTACGCCCGTTTTTCGCGCGATTTCTAAATCCCGGGCTAATTGTGCCGTTTCTGCCAGCTCATCAATGCCAGGTAAACCTAGTTCTTGGGCACGCGCCCCGGCATTCATCACCCCGTGCTGCATAAGGGATTCGTCTTCCACGTGGGCCGCAAGCGGCAAATCAATTTTTTGCAAAGCTTGCATGGCCCGGTACATCGTTTGTGCGCTTTGGACCCCGTTGCCATCGTTACTGAAGGCCACCGCCCCCGCTTCTTTAAGAGCTGCAAAGTCTACCAACTGATCGCTGGTCCGGTTCTTAGTTACCGCTGCGTATTGCCCAATGTGCACGCGGCCGACTTGTTGATTATGCGCAATCATTTTAGCTAACCGGGTCGGGTCGTCGGGAACCGGATTTACGTTGGGCATCGTCAGCACGGTGGTGTATCCGCCCCGTAACGCCGCTTGGCTGCCGGTAGTTACGTCTTCTTTTTCGGTTAATCCGGGGTCCCGGAAATGAACGTGCACGTCCACCAATCCCGGAAGTACCAGTTGATTTTGGGCATCAATGACCCGTTCAGCAACCGTCGTCTCCGCAAGTTGGGAAGCAATTGCGCTAATTTGTTGATCTTCCACCAAGACGTCCGCCTTTTGTAGACGGCCGTTAGAGACTACCCGGCCGTTTTTAATCAAGGTTCGCATTTATTTACGCCCCCATCACCAAGTTTTTCGCGTTTAGCACGTCGGTCAAAATTGCCATCCGCATGTACATCCCGTTGGTCATTTGTTTAAAGATCCGTGAACGTTGGCATTCCACCAGTTTGCTTTCAATTTCAATTCCGCGGTTAACCGGAGCGGGGTGCATGATAATCGCGTGTGGTTGCATCCGTTCTGCCCGTTGCTTAGTCAAACCGTAGTTGGTCAAGTAATCCTGAACTTCCATTCGTAAATTATCGCGATCCTGGATCCGTTCTTTTTGAATTCGCAACAACATCATGACGTCGACTTGGTCAACCAGTTCATCAATCGGCCGATAAGTACCGTAGTCAGCTAGGTCTTTGGCCATCCATTCTTCAGGCCCCGCAAAGTAGACTTGAGCGCCCAGCTTATTTAGTAGCATTGCGTTAGAACGCGCGACCCGGGAATGGGCGATATCGCCGGTAATGGCCACCTTCAAGCCCGCAAAACGACCGAATTCTTCGTAAATCGTCATCATGTCTAGTAACGATTGGGATGGGTGTTGTCCGCTACCGTCGCCCGCGTTGACGATGCTGATGTCTAAATTTTCGTCCAAAATTGGCTCATAGTAATCGTTTTGGGGATGCCGAATTACCGCCACGTCCGTTCGAATCGCGTCAATGGTTTTCACCGTATCCAACAGTGTTTCACCTTTGGAAACCGAACTAGTTTGTACCTCAAATTCCAACATTTTCATACCTAAGCGTTGTTCAGCCATTTCAAAGCTGGTGTGGGTCCGGGTGCTATTTTCGAAGAAGAGGTTCATCGCGTAAACCGGGCGCTTTAATTGCACCTTCTTACCCTTCTTGAATTCTTCTGCTAATTTAATTTTGTGTAATACGTCCGCTTCGTTAAAGTTTTCTACCGTAGTCAAGTCATGCATATTCATTATTTTTTCCTCCTTAAGTTATCAAAAAAGGCTACCTGCCAATTGAATTTGCTTGGAAGGTAGCCTAAAAAAGCCGATTCAATTGGTTCCTCTCGGGAAACCGATTTAATTGAAACTAAATCTTATTTAATTGTTGTAGTTGCGCCCCATTGCCAAGGATCCTGATGCCAAGTGCGGGCCGAATCTAGCTGGGCCGGGGTTAGTTGTTGTTGCGTAGCTAAATAATCAATTAATTGGTGATAATCGATCAGACTATGTAACTGGGTATCCTCAGCCGCAAAGTTTTGATGTGCGTCCGGGAGCTGGTAACTAAAGATACTCGCGACCCCCAGCAGTTGAGCGGGGGTTTGGCGAACCGCTTTGCCAGCCTTAAGTACGCTGCCGCCGGTTGAAATCAAATCGTCAATCAACACCACCTGGTCAGCGGCTTGTAAAGCCCCCTCAATCTGCTTACCCGCTCCGTGATCCTTGGGTTTAGAGCGAACGTAGATCAACGGTAATCCGAGTTCCTCAGCAACCCACGCTGCGTGCGGAATCCCAGCCGTTGCCACCCCGCCGATCACCGTTGCCGTCGGATAAAATTGCCGAATTAGTTCGCTGAGCCCCGTGGCAATTTGTTTACGTAACGCGGGTTTGCTAATTGTCATTCGCAAGTCGGTATAGATTGGCGACTTGATTCCACTGGCGTACGTAAACGGTGCGTCAGGCTTTACCTGAATTGCTTGCAATTCCAGTAACTGCTGAATAATTGCTGCTTGAGTTTGTGTTTCCGTCATGTTTGAACCCCTTTATTTGGATTTCGAAATCGCTAATTTTGGGTACAAAAAAACCACCAGTAAGTAAAATGGCCGGCGCTAACCGCGTCCATTCCACCTACTGATGGCGACTCCGTTAGCTTGTTGACCTCTCGGGATCAACTTAAAGCGACTCGATTAATTTTTACCAATGATACACCCCTGAAATTAAATGTCAAGCCACGTTATGGTAAAAAATAGAGTGTGGGGCAAAAGTTGGGTAGTTTATGAGCATTAACTAAAAAGCGACCATTGTGCTTGAATTTAGCATAAATAGTCGCTTTAGGATTAACCAAAGTAGTCTGAATTTTGGTGTAGGTATGGCTCTATTAAAGTCAATATACCAAAATAATTTCAGTTCCTTCTCAGCTTCCATTTTACTTGTATTTTGAAGGATTCGCGTAGTTACCTACTTAATCTCCCCGGCCAACAACCGCTCAATCATGTCTAAAACGCCACTGTGGTTGTTGTCCAATTTTGTGATTAGCTTCGTTGCTTTTTTAGCTTCTGGTTCCGCGTTTTTCATTGCATAACCTAGTCGCGCGTGCTGTAACATGGCTTCGTCATTTTGCGTGTCGCCGAAGGCCATGGTCTCGTCCATGGAAATCTGCCACAAGTTCTGCAATTGGGTCAGTCCATAAGCCTTAGTCACGTGCGGCATGGTGACGTCCATGCCCCCCAGCCCACTCATCACGCAACCAAGGTCATCCCCCAGCGCGTTTTGTAACTGTTCGGCTTGGGGGCGCACGTCCGTTAGCCCACTCCAATGAATATCAATCTTGTAAATCGGCTCGTTTACCGCCGTTAGTTTTGCTACCGGCGTAAGGTGTTGATAAAAATATGCACTGTCTTTCCAATCGGCGTCACTAGGCACCATGTTGGTGAACGCTTGTTGACGGGTCGACAAAATTAGTTTTGCTTCGGCAAACTCCGGAGTGCTCATTAAATAATCCAACGCATCATGCAGTAAAGCCGGTTTAATGGGATTATCATCCAAAACTTTCCCTTGCTCAACGGTCAGGGCACCGTCTTCAGCGACAAAAGTCAGGTCACCTTCAATTCCTTCAAAAACTTCTTGGCAGTGCGCCAGTTGATTCCCACTAGCTACCACAAATTTAATTTGTCGGCGACTAAGTTCGTCTAGTTGGGCCTGAAAACGTGATCGGTCAAACTCCCGTTGGTCATTTAAAAAAGTTCCGTCAATGTCACTTGCAATTAATCGAATCTCCGTCATAACATCCTCCTTGTTGAGTTACTAACGACCGCCAGCGATTTTACTTAGCTGTTTATCCAAGTAGTCCCAGAGACTATCCGCATCTTGTGTAAAATCCTCAGTAAAGCTAGTTCCGCGAGGTGCAACTTTACCAGTGGGCGCGTTAATCACATCATAGACTACCAACTCGTCATTTTCTAATTTACAAGTGAAGTAGTGCCCGTCCAAAATGTCGTCTAATAAGTGTTGGGCATTATCCTGGATTGCTTGTTCAATTAATTGTTCTTCAGCAACCGTTTGACCCTGTTCTTTTAATTGTTCTTTTTTAACCCGTACTTCGGTCAAATCGTGTGGTACTTGAATAATTGCCATGCGCTTTTCCCCCATTTAATTACTAATTAAATTCAATTTTACCATGGATATTGCGCTAAAATAGACTAGAAAACAAATTAGGGGTGAGTGAAATTTTATTACAAAGTATTCAAGGGGTACTGGTAATCATTATTATGGTTGCCGTGGGGTACTATTTAGCCTCTCGACACTGGTTTAACGAGGATTCTAAAAAATTACTTGCTAAGCTTGTTACCCAAGTGGCCCTGCCGCCTTACATGATCACTTCAATTACCAAAGATTTTACTAAAGCTGAACTTTTCAAGTTACTGCCCAACCTTTGGTACCCGGTTTTATCAATGTTCATTTTAATGGGACTTGCTTGGTTAATTGTGCGCTTAATTCACGTTAACCCGCGCCATCAAGGCTTGTTTACTTCCATGTTTTTTAACTCCAACACCGTTTTTGTCGGGTTGCCCATTAACCTAGCAATCTTCGGAGAACGTAGCTTGCCATACGTGTTGGTTTATTACATGGCTAATACAACCATTTTTTGGACGTTAGGGGTTTACTTCATCCAACGTGACCAACAACGCCAAACCAAAATCAGTCTAAAAAGCACTTTACAAAAGATCTTCTCAGCCCCACTTTTAGGATTTATGATTGGGATCGTCCTGATTGTCCTAAACATTCACCTACCTAGTTTCTTATCGTCTAGCTTCACTTACTTAGGAGGCCTGACCATCCCGTTGTCCATGTTGTTTATTGGGGTTTCCGTTTACGATGCAGGTTTGCGCAATATGCGTTTTCAAAAAGACAATTTGGGAGTTTTACTTGGCCGGTTTGTTTTTGCGCCAAGCTTAATGGCTCTGTTAGTAATGCCAAGCTCCATGCCCCTAATCATGAAGCAGGTCTTCATTTTACAATCGTGCATGCCGGTAATGACGAATGCGCCGGTAGTCGCCAAGCTATACGATGCGGATGCCGATTTTGCATCAATTATGGTGACGGAATCCACGTTACTATCACTGATAATGGTGCCGGTGATGATGTGGATAATGGGATAGAGTGTGGAAGCCCACGGGTAGGGTTGGAGGATTAACTATATCTTGGGCTTAATCGTGTGCTTGCGATTAAGCCCAAAATTTGGTTAACCGCAAAAACCCTGGGGGCTGGAACACGTTTCGGCTCAGCTGCAAAAAAACATTCCTAACAAAGATTGGGACTGAGAAGAAAATAAAAAATGTTTTTCAAGAATAGAAAATTCTCGAAAAACATTTTTGCGTGGACCTTAATAAAACCAAATGTGCGCCAAAAGCCATTTTTTCCCGCTTAACCAAAAATGACTATTATACCCAATTCAAGCATAAGTCAATTTTCAGTTAATGCTCACAAACTTTCTGGCTTTTGTCCGACCCTCATTTTTTAATAACTGATGTTTTTAAATTCTAGAAGAACCACTTGCTTGCCATAATTACGAAAATTAATAGCAATACCGAGCCGATCGTCGCTGCCGCAAACGGTCCCTTACCGCGTTTTAAGATTACCCGGAAGTTTACTGACATACCTAAAGCAGCCATTGCCATGCCCAAGAAAATGTAAGCCAGTTTAACTAATCCTGCTAAAACGCCTGCACCTAATGGTAAGAAAGTTCCGACAACACTAGCAAGGATAAAGCCACCCATAAACCAAGGAATTGGGAGCTTGCCCTTTGTTTGATTAGCAACGTTAACTTCATTCCGCCGCCGGTGCCAGAAACCGATAATCAAGGCTACCGGAGCCAACAAAAGCACCCGGGAAAGCTTGGTAATGATGGCCGTATCCAAACTAACCGGACCACCCGCACCACCGGTTGCCACCGCGTGGGCAATTTCATGGAGTGACCCGCCAGCAACGACCCCAAATTGGGTCGGCGTTAAATGCAACCATGATTTCAAACCAATTTCGATAAACGTAAAGACCGTTCCTAAAATCGCCACCACGGCAATTGCCATAACTTCGTCTTCCCGCTTTTGTTCCTCTTGGTCAGCCGGCACCTGGATTTGTGGAGAGATTCCCATTACTGCGGCTGCCCCACAAATTCCGGTCCCACTTGCCACGAGCATTGCTAAATTAGATTCCACGTTAAATTTTCGCGCTAAATTGTAAACCACTAAAATTGTCAGACCAACTATTAAAACCGCCAACAAAATCGTCTTTACTCCCGCATGCGCCAAATCAATTAAGTTCAACTTAAATCCCAAAAGGATGATTCCTAAACGTAAAAATTTGTTAGAAATAAACCCGGTACCTTTTTTGGATTTTTCCACGACCCGTGGACTAAACTGTACTAACATTCCTAAAACTAATGAAATTACTAAGGCGCCAATTAAACTAAAATATGGTAATTGGGCCAACAAGCTACCGGCTAACGCGCAGAGTAACGTTACTCCAATAGCTGTCCAAAAGCTTTTTTCTTTCACCAACTTTGCCATAATAATTCTCCTTTTCTCTTTGTTTATTTTGTAAACCCCTAGCGAATACTTTTGGGGTTACTCGTTTTCTAGCACATTAATTATCCTATCAAAGTTAGTGAATAAAATATAATTATAATATATAATCAGTCTATAGATATTACTTATAGGGAGAATTACGATGATTGATAACCGCTACGCCACGTTTGCTTTATTGTCGAAAAATAAATCCTACACGAAAACTGCTAAGGAATTATTTATTACCCAGCCTGCAGTTTCCCAACAGGTTAAGAGTTTAGAAAACGAACTCCAGCTAAAATTGGTGGAATACCGCCACCCGCATTTGAGCATCACCCCTGCCGGACAAGCTCTAGCGCGATTCATCGAAACTACCCAACATCAAGAAAACCAACTGGTACAACGGCTGCAACATCCTGCCAAAGCAACCACGCTTCGAGTGGGAGTAACTCATTCAGTAAGTATTTTTATGGCTCCGCAACTGTTGCGAAAGTGGCACGATCGCTACACCCATATTCAGTGTACGGTTGCTAATACCCGCACCATTTTGTCTCAGATTGATACCGGAAAGCTAAATATCGGAATTTTGGAAGGTAACTTTGACAAGTCCTTATACAGCAGCCAAACCATTACTACCGAAGACTTTGTGGCGGTTACCCGTGCTTCCTCGCCACTCGCCCAACGTTCTTCGCTTACGCTAACCGATTTATTGGACGAACCGCTATTGCTTCGGGAAAACGGTTCAGGAACCCGGAAAGTTTTCGAAGATTGGGCGAGTGCATTCAACGTCAAAAAAGACGACTTCGCTCAAGTAATTGAATTTGGAAGTTCCGGTGGGATCGTTAACTTGCTTCAAAGCTTGGGCGTGAGCTTTATGTACCGTTCCTTAGTTAAGCCTCAGCTTGCAGATCAATCCCTAGTGACGCTGCCCATTAAAGGACTTGATATTAGTCGGCCGATTGCCATGGTATACGCCAAAAATAGTTTCTTCGAAAACGAATACCAGCAACTCCTCTAAGCATTTATGGCGAAGAGCGTTATAATAAAGTTAGTCTTGATAAAAATCATCAGCTATTGATTTAGTTTGCTAGGTTTAACCCGGCAATTATGATAGGATTTATCATACATAGATGGAAACTTTATGGAGGGATTCTTTATGAATGGCGTAACAGAATTTGCGGAAAAAATTATCAATTTCCAAAAGAAAAATAACCTTACGGATGCTGACGTTGCCTTTGGAACACATCTATCCGTAGAAAAGATTCACCGAATCAAGGAAAACTCGTACACGCCGACCGACGATGACTTAAAGCGCATCACCGATTTTATGAAAACCAAGTAAGCTCGGCGGCCCGTTTCATAATTCAAAAAAGAACCCGCGTAACTTCTAGCAATTATTTACTAATCGCTAAAAACTACCGGGTTCTTTCGTACTATTTTGCAGGAGGGTACCATGAAAAAATTTGAATTTTATCACCCAATTTTGACTAACCAATACAGTCTGGATTGGCTTACCAAAACTAAGGTAAAGGACATTTTTGCCCTCCGAAGCCATCCCCAAATTGCACAACAAGAGCACCGCCCGGCCGATCAGGAACTCACCGACACGGTTGCCTACGTTAACCAAGTAATGCGGCAAGTAATGAATAACCGCGCCTTGGTTTGGGGGATCACCCGCCGCGCCGACCAACAATTTATTGGCATCGCGGGATTAACTGAGTTTGCCGACCATCCTCAACAAGCCACCATCCAATTCACCCTGTCCGATGAAACGTTGCAGGTTGCCGCAATGACAGAGATTTTAAAACGGCTAATTATTTTTGCATTTCAAGAATTAGAACTATCGCAAATTAACGGGGCGGTTGATCAGGAAAACGTCTCGCAAATTCAAGTGTTGAAAGAAGCTGGTTTTTCCCTTGTTAAAACGACCGGGACCATCCAGCACTACCAGTTATCTAGCACTGATAAATTCTAAACACCCTAATTACCAAAGCGCCCCATCGCCATTAGATTAACGTCTAACAATGAAGGGGCATTTTTAAATTAATTGCAATTATTTTGGAAGCTTATCATCTACGGGGACCATTCCCTTTTCTTCCATATAATCCATCATTTTATTTAATTTATGGTCAACAAAAATATTTCCTTGATTAGTGGCGTGACCTTTTGTCCATAAAAATTGTAAATCAGTGAATTGGGGTAGCAGCTTAGCAATCTGTTGCCACAGTTCCTGGTTAGCTACCGGGGCGCCGGTGGATTTTTTCCAGCCGCGGCGTTGCCATCCCGCAAGCCATTTCTTAGTGATGGCGTTTAAAATATACTTAGAATCAGAAATCACCGTGATTGGTGCGTCCTTGCCGACTTTAGCCAACGCCGTTTCCAACCCTCGCCAAAGGGCCGTTAACTCCATTCGGTTATTAGTGGCACCAAACTCACCACCCGATTGAGAATATTCTTGGTCATCTTTTTTCAACAAGTACGCCCACGCTGCTAAATCCGCTTGCCGCACGTGACCACCTTTTACGGTACCCGTATTGCGGGATCCGCCGTCCGTATATAAAAGGATCCGATCGATTGGAACCTGAGGATCTTTTTGGGGGATTTGCGGCTGCTTTTGCGGGATAGCTTTCTTAGCTGATTTAGCCTCCGTAACTTCCTTACCAGCTTGCCACTGTTCAGCTTCTTCTAACGTTCCAAAGCTTTTATAGCTTGCCCCAGAAAATCCCTTAACCTGCGCTTCAGTTTCGGCCCAAGTCCGATAAATTCCGGGCTGTTTACCAATTTTTACTACGTAATACTTCTGTTTTGCCATTTGCCACCTCAAAAATTAATTTTCAATAAAACCGAGTGTTCAGCACTATTGACGAATCTCCAATACCGGATTCTAATCTACCAAAGTTTTTTCAATAATCCGTTATTAATTATGACTTTTTAACTTATGTTAGTCAAAAACGTTTTGCCGTTTGATTAAAAAAGGAGAGTGGGACAAAAGCCGCTAAACAAAAAACGATCCATGATGAGGTGAAGCTTCCTCATGAATCGTTTTTATTTTGGTTTTTTGGCTTTAATAGCACCAAAACGTGTGCCAAAAGTCAGTTTGTTCCACTTTCCAAAACTGATTAATTAATTTTTTTAAACGTTAAGAATTGCGATAAACCCAATAAAAACGAAGAACAATCCGTACATCAACGGATGCACTTCCTTACCGCGCTTAGCAGCAATCATGGCAATTGGGTAACTGATAATCCCTAAGGCCATCCCATCTGAAATACTGTACGTCAACGGCATTCCAATAATAATTAAAAATGCAGGAATGGCAATTTCTAGACGATCCCAGTTAATTTCACGTGTCTGCTGTGCCATCAAAACTCCAACAATAATAAGTGCCGGCGCCGTTACTTGGGAAGTGACCACCGTTAGCAACGGGGAGAAGAAGATTCCCAAGATGAACATAATTCCGGTAATTACCACCGTGAAACCTGATCGGCCGCCTACCGCGATCCCAGCTGAGGATTCCACAAACGCACCCACGGGCGAAGTTCCTAATAACGAACCCGTTAGCATGGCGGTCGAATCCGACATCAAAGCCTTGCCGACTCGGGGCATTTTATTATCCTTCATAAATCCTGCCTGAGTAGCCAGTCCTACTAAAGTTCCCGCCGTGTCAAAAAAAGTTACCAATAAGAAGGTAAGGACTACCACCCAGAGTTGGAGGGTGTTAATGTCACCAACGTGTGAAACCGCGGTTAGAAAAGTTGGCTTTAAACTTGGTGCGGCAGCTAGCAGGTGGGTCGGCGCGTGAATTACTCCAGTTACCATGCCGAATAGCGTGGTCAGAACCATCCCGAAGAAAATTGCCCCTGGAACCCGGCGAACCATTAGGATAATGGTAATCACCAAGCCAAACACGGTGATCCAGGTGGTTGGCGTGGTGAAGGACCCTAAGCCAACCATGGTGTCTGGATTAGCAACCACCAGACCACCTTGGCTCAAACCTAGAAAGGCAACGAACATCCCGATCCCCGCTGAAATGGCATGTTTTAAATCAGCTGGAATGGCGTTGATAATTAATTCCCGTAATTTAAAAATTGTAATCAACAAGAAAATCAGTGAAGCCACGAATACTCCAGCCAAAGCGGTTTGCCAAGGCACCTTCATCCCAATAACTACTGAGTAAGCAAAAAAGGCGTTGATTCCTAGAGCCGGTGCGGAGGCAATCGGATAGTTTGCCAAAATTCCCATTAAGAAACATCCAATTGCACTAGCTAAGGCCGTGGCGGTAAAAATAGCTCCCTTATCCATCCCCGAAGCGCCTAAAACGTTTGGATTAACAAACATAATGTAGACCATCGAGATGTAAGTAGTGATTCCCGCAATAATCTCGGTTTTAAAATTCGTCTTCAATTGTTCAAATTGAAAATACTTAGCGATATTCTTCAAAACTCTTTCTCCTTTTAGTTCGATTTAAACAAAAAAGCACGTTGATATAGTCTACTCTAATCCTTAAAATAAGTAAAGTACGATATAGCATAAAATTAGTTACAGATAAAGTTCGTGTTTTGCCAAAAATGTGCCAATTACTAATCACCTTACTAATCCCCTCAGCAAATAATTCCTACACAAAAAGCACTCTTCCAAGTTTTAAGTCTTGGAAAAGTGCCCTTGTTTTGCAGCCTATAATCCTTGTTTCGCTACTTTAATAAAGCTACGCCCTTCGCCGCATTTATAAAAGTTGAATTCCCGCATTTTTGCATTGTTCAACCATTGCTTGCGGCCAAATGCTGGCTTGCACTTCGCCAACGTGCGCCTTCCCCAACAGCAACAAACATAGTCGCGATTGACCGATTCCGCCGCCAATTGTATACGGTAGTTCTTCGTTCAACAACGCCTTATGAAAAGGCAATTGACTACGGTCTTCGGCGTTAGCCATTTTTAATTGTCTGCGGAGCGCGTCTTCGTCAACCCTAATTCCCATACTAGAAAGCTCCAAAACACACTGCAAAGGAGCGTACCAAAACAAAATATCACCGTTCAAGTTCCAATCGTCGTAATCGGGAGCACGACCATCATGTCTTTTTCCAGACTTAAGGGGTCCACCGATTTTCATCAAAAAAACGCATCCTAACTCCTGCGTAATCGCCTTTTCCCGTTCCTCAGGACTTTTTTCAGGCCAGCGGTCTTCCAACTCCTGCGTCGTGACAAAATGGATTTTATCAGGTAGATGATAAACAGCCTGGGGATATTTATACCAAACTTCATGCTCCATATGCTTAATCACTTTAAAAATTTTACGGACGTGCTCCTTTAAAACTGCCGTAGTCCGTTCTTCTTTGGCAATAATTTTTTCCCAATCCCATTGGTCAACGTAGATGGAATGCAAATTATCTAAATCTTCGTCTTTACGAATAGCGTTCATATTGGTATAAATGCCCTCATGTAAGTCAAAATCGTTGCGCGATAAAGTCATTCTTTTCCATTTGGCTAGTGAATGAACAATTTCAATTTTATGGTTTGGCAAGTCTTGCATTGTAAAAGAAACCGGACTCTCCGTCCCGTTAAGATCATCATTAAGCCCCGTGGAGTGGTCGACAAACATTGGTGCCGAAACTCTTGATAAGTTCATCTCCTTCCCAAATTCGTCTTGAAAGGTTTCACGGATAAATCTAATCGCCCTTTGAGTTTCGCGTACGGACAATTTTGGTTCATATTTTTCTGGAATTGTTAAATGCATCTTCTTCACTCCTTTTGAGATTAATTACAAAATAAAAAGCCTTCCGCCCCCAGAATACTAGGGACGAAAGACTTTCGCGGTACCACCCAAGTTACCCATTCATCAGAACGGATCACCTCAAAACACGTACTAACATACGCTCCGGTGGTAACGGACCGGCAACGTCCAAGCCTAATCTGTGCGCGCTACATTTCAGCCTGGAGCTTACGGGAGTGTTATTCAACTAAATTGCCACTAATCAAGTTTCCACTATTTCTTGACTCACTGTTAGCGCAAAATAATTTACTCGTCTCCCACGCTTTTTTTATTTTGTGGCACAATGATAACACAATTAGAAATCTAATCAAACATTTAGTTTTAAAATAGCTAAATTTTACTTAGTCGCAGTTTTTTGCTGGCCCTCCTAAGCTAACCCGACCATCCGCCAATAATATTGCTATCGTTAGTCCCACTAATGCAGTATTCAAGCCTATTTTCCCAAGCTGCTAACCTAAAAAGCCGCTTAGCGAAGTTAACACTTCACCAAACGGCTTTTTAATCAACTAAATTATTCAGTAATTTTCCTGCACTAAGTCCTGAAATTACCAGATTTGCACCCGTTTTTCTGGAGCCATGTACATTCCATCACCGGGTTCTACGTCAAAGGTGTCGTAGAATTCTTGGAAATTTTGAACTTGAACGTTTGCCCGCAGTTTGGATGGGGCGTGAACGTCAATAGCTAGCAGTAATTGTTCTCGTTCTGGGGTTGCCTTAGTCCGCCAAATCCGCGCCCAATTTGTAAAGAATTCCTCTAAGTTAGCATCGTCGGTATCCTTAGTCGCCTCTAATGCCGCACTAAGTCCGCCATCATCAGCAACGTTTTCCGTTACCACCAACTTACCGTTAACTTTGCCGCCCGCAAATGGCAGTCCATCAAATTCTTGAACTATGGCTTCGGATAGTTCATGGAAGTGATCTAAATCAGCTTGCGTCCACCAGTTGTCCATGTTGCCATATTCGTCAAAGAGGGCCCCGTTAGGATCAAAGGCGTGCGAAATTTCGTGAGCCATTACCGCACCTATTCCACCGTAATTTTGGCTAGCAGTTTGTTTCAAGCTGTAGAACGGCGCTTGCAAAATCGCTGCTGGGAAACAGATTAAATTGCCTTCCGGAGAGTAATAAGCATTCACCGTATCCGCACTCATGTGCCATTCACTGCGGTCAACCTTTTTACCGTACTTGGCTAACTGGTCTTCAAGGAAAATCCGCGAGAAGTTTTGTACGTTTTCAACTAAACTGCCACCCTGAGCTGCAGTTTTCGTTTTTAATTTCTTATAAACTGGTTTCAGTTCATCTGGATAACCCACCAAGATCTTCAAAGAACGTAACTTAGTAATCGCCTTTTGTTTGGTGGCTTCCCCTAGCCAGTCGTTGTTTGCCAAGCGCTTTTCGTAAACGTTTATCATGGCAACCACCATTTCGTGAACGTCTTTTTTAGCTGCTTCCCCGAAGTAACGGTGGCCATAGTATTCGCCCACCACTTGGCTAAAGGTCCGGCGTGCTAGATAAAAGGCACTCTTTTCTTGCGGCATGGAAACTTTCTGTCCGGACAACGCCCGTCCGTACATTCCGCCAATTTGTCGGAACTCTTCGCTAAGGTAACCCGTCAAAGAACGGACCATGTTAACGTACGCCCAGCTCTTAAAGTCGGCAAAAGTCTCGTCATTAGCCACTTGGTTGAGGTTTTCATAGAAGCGAGGTTCGGTAACAATAATTTGTTCTGGTTGCGTACCTAACAATTCTTGAACTAATTTTTTAACGTCAATACTTTGAACTTTGTCCGCAAACTGCGTAAATTCCATTGGATTATAGAGTTTCGCAACGTCACTAAGTTCTTCCGAGTTTTTACGGTATGGTGCTAAGCTAGCGTCAAACCGTTTGGCTTGTTCAACAATCTCGTGCGCCTCTTCAGGTGACTTACCAATCTTTACCAAGAGCTGGTTCATCATTTCGGTAAAGATTTTCATTAGTTGTGGTCCATTGGGGTTATCGGCGTCGTAATAAGTTTTATCTGGCAAAATCAAGCTAACGCCCCCAGCCCACAAAACGTTACGTTTGTCGGCACCGTCACCCTTTAAATCGGGTTCGATTCCGATATCCACCGGTAAATCAACCCCGTTATAGAATAATTCCTTTAGGTTAGCGTTGACGTCATCCCAATTTTGCAGTTTTTCAATTTGTGCAAGGTATGGCAATAACGGAGCCACTCCATCCGCATCCCGTTGTTGAAAGTCCGCCGCCATTTCATAAAACTTAATAAATTCGGCCAACTCGGTAGTATCTGGTTCAACTTCGTGATTCCGCATTTCGGCAAAATCCTTCATTAACTGTTTATCAACTCCGTCAACGAGGTCCATAAAACCTCCGGTCGAGGAATGGTCGTCTGGAATTTTAGCCGTTTTTAGCCATTCTCCGTTGACTGCATCATAAAAATCTTCTTTAACTGAACTTGTCATTTTCTTTCCTCCCATTCTGTTTTTCCACAGTTCTATTATACACGGGCTTCGTTAAGAAACGGCGTCATGCATGTAGCGAGCAATTTCTTTGCCGTTCATGTGATTGCTTAACCCCACTTGGAGTTTGATCCGCGCCTTTTGTCCGTTAAGTCCCTGACAGAAGATTACTCCCATCCGTTCTAAGTCAATGCCGCCGCCAACGTAATCGTAAATTGGTTCAGCAAGCCCGTTGTAGCATCGGGAAACCATTACTACTGGAATTCCCTTTTTAATCAATTTTTGAATGGGTTCTACCACTTCAACTGGCAAATTTCCCGCACCAAGTCCTTCAATAACGATCCCCTTAGTTTCTGGGCGATCTAGCGTCTCAAAAATGGCTCCTGGAATTCCTGCGTAAGCCTTAACTAAGTAAACACCAGAAACTAGCTCGTCAATATCACAAACTTGTTGGCTAATTAAGGCTTGGAAGAAACGAATATCCCGTTTGTATACAATTCCTAACGGTCCAAACGTTGGCGTCCGGAAAGTATCTACGTTAGTTGTGTGGGTTTTAGTAACAAACCGGGCGGTGTGAATTTCATCATTCATGACTACTAACACGCCCTTGCCCGTAGCTTCGTCGGAAGCCGCCGTTAAAATCGCACTTTGGAAATTATAAACACCATCAGAACCAAGCTCGTTAGAAGAACGCATTGCGCCCGTTAAAACAATTGGAATCACGCTTGGAATCGTAAGATCAAGGAAATAAGCCGTTTCTTCGAGCGTATCGGTACCGTGGGTAATTACGATTCCGTCACATTCATCATTGTCGATTGCCTTTTTGACTCGTTTTTTAATTACCAACATATCTTCTGGGGTAATGTGTTCTGAAGGCTTATTTAATACGACTTCGTTTGCCAAATCAATATTTTCGTTAATAAATTGGGTATCCAATAACGGATTTTCTTCGTTAGTCTTTACCTTATCATTACTAGCCGACATCGAAATTGTTCCGCCAGTGTGTAATGCCAATATTTTTTTCATCTGCTTTACCTCTTCTAGGATTAATTAGTCCTATCATATCATTTCTAAACTATTTACACCGGTCAGAAATGCGTTAAAATAATTCTATTAATTTAGGAGATTTTACTCATGACGAAAACAAAAATCAATTGGCAGCTAAGCTACGACATTGGAATTGCGGGCATCGCCCTCTTTTCATTCCTAATCGTCGTGGGCTCGTTTTTGGATCCCCATGCCATCCGTTTAAGCGCTCCACCATTAGCCCATTTATTAAATGTTTTACTGCTCCTTTATACGATCGATTTTTTCTATCGCCTAGCCATCAGTAGGCACTGGCAAAGATTTCTCTTTGATAACACTTTTGATTTATTATCGTTAATTCCGCTGCATCCGGCCTTCGCTATTTTTCGAATTGGCCGGGTTTGGCGACTAATTCGGCACCACCACTTACTCTGGCGATTTGGTTTGGATGGTAAACTTTCCAAAACTGTGCACCGTTTTGTTTACTCATCAGGATTTTTGAACCTTTTTACCGCTAGTATGTTCATCTTAGTATTGAGCTCCTTGATGTATTCCATAGTGGAGAAGGTCCCGTACCCATCCGCGCTTTGGTGGGCAATTACCACGGCAACGACGGTTGGATATGGCGATATTTCTCCCGCCACCAACGTCGGTAAGTTTATCGCCGCCTTCTTAATGATCGCCGGGGTTGGTTTTATCGGTTTGTTAACCAGTACGATTACGGGATTTTTCACGAGTCAAACTACCGACGCTAATAAAGATGATTTTAGTCGGCTATTTGAAAAAATCGACCAGTTGGATCATAAGGTCGACCACTTGCAACGCGAACTTAATTTAGAACGTAAAAAAAATCGGCATAAAAAATAGGCTGAGGAAATTGGGCATTATCCCAATCCTCAGCCTGTTTTATTACTCAGCTAATTATTCAGCTTCACTACCTAGAGCCTTAGCTACAACGGCAGCAACTGCACCACCAACTAGTGGAGCAACCACGTAAACCCAGAAGTGGGATAACGCACTGCCACCCACTAAAATAGCAGGTCCAAAACTCCGTGCGGGGTTCAATGAACCACCAGTTAAGTTTAAGGTTGCGATGATCATCAATGCCAAAGTTAGGCCAATAATCAATCCAGCAAAGCTAGCATTGCCGTATTGCTTGCTAGTAACGAACAGAATTACTAATACAAACAAGAACGTAACCAATGCTTCGGTAACTAACGCAGGGAACGCCGAAATTTTAGTGAAATCAGTTTGACCCAAGTTAGCTGTGGAAGCACCCATTGCGGAAAGGAAGTACTTCACCATTCCGGAAGCCAAAACCGCTCCGATAAATTGGGAAATCACGTAATAAACGGCATCTGCACCGCTAATCCGTTTGTTAATCCACATTCCAAGAGTAACTGCGGGGTTAAAGTGTCCCCCTGAAATTGCTCCTACTGAATAAGCCATAATGGTTACGGCTAACCCAAAGGCTAATCCAATTCCAACTACGTTTGCATGAGCAATCGTTACTGCTGCCGTTCCTACAAAGACCAATACAAAAGTACCAATAAGTTCTGAAATATACTTACGCATATAAATGGTCTCCTTTCTATATAGTAAATAATAAAAAATAATGCAAATAGCATTGTATACCAATTTAGAAGCATTCTCAAATTAAGAGATTTATAAAGTAGGGGTTTGTTAGAACGGTTGGTTAATATTTATGCTAAAATATTACTAGAAATATAATCAGGAGGAGTTTACATGGCAAATTTTGACGTAAATATTATCGACCAACCCACCGCGAAGGCAATGCTTGTAGAATTTAAGAGCCAACGGCAGGATAACGTCCCCGTTTTAAAGCACCCTGGGCACTATATTCTTCCTGATTACAAGCTAACTCGGCAACGAAAAGCCTTCAAGATTCGCAAACATACTTACCTGACTAAAAAGTTTCGTTCTTACGTCGCTTTAGATTCCGCAAACGGACACACCCTTTGGATGCGCAACTTTGGTAGTTTATCGGAAGCAGTTTTTTGGCTTGAAACCGGAATGAAAATTGGGGATACGGATACCGATGCTCGCTTTTCATACAAGAAATGGAAAGCTGCTCACGAAGAAGATATTGAAAAGCTAAAGGATGAATTACGAGCTAAAAGTAAGGCTAAGGAAGCCAAAAAAGGGTAATTACTTAACGATGTTTTAAGCAATTTTTAAACGGTATTGCACTTTTATTTGGTAATTTATATACTATCGGGGCGAGAATTTTTTCGAGCCCCTATTTTTATCAATTAATAATCTTACAAAGATAAAACAATTTTTACCGCAGAATTTAACGTCTTACAAAAACAACCTTTTTGTCACCTTTTCAATTGAAAACTGATCTATTGCCTAAACTAATTTAAGGAGAGCAGATTTATGTCTACCGAAAATAAATTTTTAAGTTCACTTTCATATTTCAGCATCTTTTTTCTACCAATTATTTTTCCAATTATCGTGATGGTACTTACCAGTAATGTCCAGTATGCACCTGCTCATCGACACGCAATTACGGCGTTTTGGCTTCACCTCATTCCCGTCATTTTGTTGCCGTTAGGTTTTGGGTTGGGAATTCTCGCTACTGCGCACAGCTTTACGGGAAATCATTTTCCAACCACCTCTTTGGTACTGTTCTTAATTGTGGGATTAATGGGAATTGTGGCTTTGGCCCTCTTCATTTATAACATCTATAAAGGTGTGAAGATTTGGGTGGAATAGTTTAGAGCGCTCCAGAACCCGGGTAAATCTTGAGGCTTAACAGAATTAAGGTATTAATCGTGAATTGCGATTAATACCTTAATTTAGTTATCTGGAGAGATTTGGGTTCTGGAATGCATTTCGCCTATATCACATTAACGTGTTGAAATTAAATATAACTATCAAAACTCGCTAATCGCCTCCACGACGCTTAGTAAGTTTTAATTTAGCATTGAAATTTACTACCAAAAAATATTTTTTGGTAGTTTCGAGTCTTTATATTGCAACCGCTTACAACTTGTGATAATATTCTAATTGAGGAAAGGAAATAGTTCCTCTTCAATCAAAAACTTCTCAGATTGCCTTGGTTCTCAGATTGCCAGAACCGACGAAAAGGCAAGAATATTAGCTCTATTCGCTAATCAGTTGCATCATGAGCGTACCGTGAAAAAGTTTTGACGTTTAGAGACGTCGTAATGATTAAGTGTTTACGCACGATGGATTGATGAATGGAGTGGCAATCATCTTTTTAAAGAGTAATGTTCAACGTCATCTCCAAGCATTGAATCAAGTAGGTGTGTCCAATGACATAAATACTTCGCTTAGGTAATTATCCTAGGCACTGTTCCAAATAAAAACCCAATAGTTCACTGGAGGTCTATCGTTTCGAAGAATATCTTAATGAAACTCCAAGACCGTCTATTTCACCGTTAGCCTGAACGAGTGTATCCTTCGTCAAACCCTTTGTTTGATTAGACATGCAGCAGCAGACGTAATAACAAAACCTCAGGTAGGTTAGAAGCACGACGGCTGAACAATTGAATATGTAATTGAAGTTGAAGGTGTAAAGATCGATAAATTTTCCAATAAAGAGATCACGATTGATTGGGAACGCCTTTCCTCTTAGTGGGATTCTAGTGTGAGAAGTCTAGAATCCTTTTTTGTTGCATAAAAAAGCATATTACCATCGACCTAGGCTAGGTAGCGGTGGTAATATGCTTTATTTTCGAGTACGCGTTCTTGAATGCATTAATAATAAGATAATACTGCAAGCAACAATTAAATAGCCACCCCATCCCCAACGAACTCCGTTGAACATGTTACCTAGGCCAACTAATTGGGCTTCATTTTGGTAAATCAAAAAGAACATCATTCCGTACCACAGCAAGTTTAGGTAACTCGCCCATTTGGTCAGCCAATGGAATTGCAAAAGCGCTCCAAGTAAGAGCAATGCGGGAATCACCCATAAAAAGTGAGCAAGCTGATCGTCTCCTAACGTCTTCAAAATACTCATAAGGGAAGTTTTAACGTTATACCCGGCAGTGGGTGCCGAAGCAAACGGTGCCCAGTAAGCAGCCATTCCGGTAATAATGGCAATCCCCATAATGAACTTGTTTTTCAACGTCCAGCGTTGCTTCCCTTTACGTACGTCAGTGCCATTAGTTGGTTTAGGATTATTTACCCCTGACGAAGCCCCTTCTTTCATAGATTTCGGCTCCGCAGTCGCTTCCGCTGCCTCTGCTTCCGTTGGATCGGAATTTTGTTCGGCAGTTGGAGTGGTGAAATCCTTTTTACCACGTTTTTTTAGTAACGCCGTTTGCAATTTTTGCCAAACCTGACGACCTGCTTCGCCCCCCTTTTGAAGAGCTGCTTTCACAGCCTGGTCTGCACTACGGTCACCAGCGCCCACTCGTTGAGCGTAGAAAAATGCGGCAGCAACCGCCACCACCAGTAAAACTACCCCAACCATTTTACTTAGCCAGTAAAAAATTGCTCCAATTACTAACAAAACTAGCAGCGCCGTTAACCAATTGCCTCCGATCCATTGCAACGTAGTTAACGCACCCTCCTTGAGGTCCGTAGAAGCACCAGTTTTTCTGCGAGCGCGACTAATCGTTGGTTCTTCTTCCGGTTTGGTATCCGCGCTTTCTTTCAAATCGTCTAATGGTGTTTCTTGCCGATTTTTATGCAACTCTGCACGAGAAAGCCGGGAACTTTCACTTGATGCTGTTTCGATTTTAGCCCCGCAATTGGGCAAAAATGTGCCTTTTCAGGTAATTCTTCGCCACAGTTCAAACAAAATTTCATAATTCACTTCTCCAATTAAAATTATTAATTCTATTGTAAATGATTTAGGGTCCAAAAATTGGCTTGTTTACCAAGTTTTAAAAATTGAATGAGTTTTATCTTTCAAAGTAGCCGGTACATAAAAAAGAGGCTAAGAAATTCGTTCTTGCCTCTGCATTTATTTATTCTTTTGCTATCGGTACGCCAACCCGTATTAGTGTTCTGTACTAAAACGATTGTTAAATAATGGACTAACCGGTTTGTCTTCGTGAATTAAACGAATTGCTTCCCCGATCAAAGGTCCTACCGAAATGCTTGTGATCTTATCAATTTTCTTTTCTTCTGGAAGTTGAATAGAATCCGTCACAATCAATTCCTTGATTGGCGAGTTTTGAATTCTTTCGATCGCTGGACCCGATAAAACTGGGTGTGTACAACTAGCATATACTTCAGTTGCGCCCGCATCGATCAAAGCTTGTGCTCCCAAAGTAATCGTTCCGGCCGTATCAATCATATCGTCAATCATGATACAACGTTTGCCCTTAACTTCACCAATAATGTTCATTACTTCTGCAACGTTTGCGCGTGGACGACGTTTGTCAATAATTGCAATTGGTGCTTTCAAAAATTCTGCCAACTTACGTGCGCGCGTAACTCCACCGTGGTCAGGAGAAACTACTACCGCATTTTCATTCAAGCCCCGTTCAATGAAATGATCAGCTAACAATGGTGCACCCATCAAGTGATCGAGCGGAATATCAAAGAAACCTTGGATTTGTGCTGCGTGCAAGTCAAGTGCGATAATCCGGGTTGCACCCGCACGTTCAATCATGTTTGCTACTAACTTAGCAGTAATCGGTTCCCGCGAACGGGCCTTACGATCTTGCCGAGCATATCCATAATATGGAATTACGATGTTGATTGTCTTGGCACTAGCACGTTTCAAAGCATCAATCATGATCAACATTTCCATCAAATTATCATTAACCGGCGCAGAGGTGGATTGAATAATGTAAACTTCATCCCCACGAATACTTTCTTCAATATTAATACGAATCTCACCATCACGGAAACGATCAACCGATGTTTTCCCGAGTTCTACACCAACTGCCTTGGCGATTTTTTCCGCTAAGGGCTTGTTCGAATTCAAAGCGAAAATTTTAAGCTTTGGATCGGAATAATGTTCAGACATGTTTGCCTCCAAAAGATTATAAGATATTGAGTTTATTCAATTTTTCCATATAATATCATAATTCATTTACGACTATAAAAGCAAGTTACTTCCGGAGAGTTTCTAAGTTTTCTTCCTTAAAAAAACGTTTTTTTCTTTGTTGCAGGGTGTTTTTTGCAATTATCTTAAAAAGTTTCCTGAAAGGTCCGTGAAACAAATTATTTGTTTCACCGAATCGTGTTATACTTAAATCTACAATCGCCGTTGTCTTTCAAAAAGTTCGTTTATTGCGTTGTTACAGGGGGATGCAGAAACTTGAAACAAAAATACATCTTATCAATTGACGCTGGTACTTCGGTAGTTAAGACCGTGATTTTTAATCATGCTAGCTCTGAGGTGGTTAGCTTTTCTAGAGAGTTATCCCAAGAAAGTCCCCATCAGGGCTGGTACGAACAATCTCCTGAAGATATTTGGAAAAAAGTTTATTCATCGATGGCTAACGCATTGATTGTTTCGGGAATTAGCCCTAAGCAAATCGCTGGAATTGGGATTACTAATCAACGAGAAACCACCATCATCTGGAATAAAAGGACTGGCAAACCCATCTACAATGCCATTATGTGGCGCTCACGCCAGACCAACGAAATCACCGACTCTTGGAACCTTTCCAACTATAAAGACCTAGTCAAAAACAGTACGGGACTAGTATTAGACTCGTACTTTTCTGCTTCTAAAATTCGGTGGATTTTAGACCACGTTCCCCATGCCCAACAGCAGGCCGAAAACGGCGAACTGCTTTTTGGCACGGTCGAGACCTGGTTACTTTGGAAGTTAACCAATGGCCATGCTCACGTCACCGATTACACAAATGCCAGTCGAACGATGTTTTTTAACATTCGTACTCTAGACTGGGACGAAGAGTTATTGAAAGCACTGAACATTCCCATTCAACTGATGCCAGAAGTACGTTCTAACTCGGAAATCTTTGGCTACACGATTGGATCCGCGTTTTTCAACTGTTCCGTACCTATCGCCGGGATGATTGGTGATCAACAGAGCTCTTTGGTAGGCCAGCTGGCTTTCCACCGCGGGGCAATTAGCGCTACATACGGCACTGGCGCCTTCATTACCGTAAACACCGGTGAAAACATGGTTCATTCCGAAAATAATTTACTTACCACGGTTTCCTTTGGACTTGATAAAAAAATTTATTACGGATTAGAAGGCAATATTTTTGTTGCCGGAACTGCGGTTACCTGGCTACAAGATAGTCTGGAAATGATTAAAGATCCTTTGCATTCGGCAGCAGTTGCTAGTCAATCTACCAACGATAACCTATACGTAGTAACCTCGTTTAACGGAATGGGTGCACCCTACTGGGACGAAAAAGTACAGGGCGCGGTTTTCGGGATGACCGATAAAACCACCAAAGCAGATTTTGTGCGTGCCACCCTGCAGTCAATTGCCTACCGTTCTAAAGACGTTATTTTGGCTATGCAAGAGGACATGCAGGCAGAACTTCAGACGGTCTACACCGACGGTAGCATGGCTAAAAATGATTTCTTAATGCAGTTTGAAGCAGATATCTTAGGGGTGGACGTAAATCGTTCAGAAACTACCGACATCAAAGCCTTAGGAGTGGCCTTCTTAGCTGGACTAGCCGTTGGTTTTTGGGAAGATCTCACCGAAATCAAAAAACTTCGACATCCCATCACTAAATTTCAACCCGTTTATACCGCTAAAAAACGTGAACGCCTTTATCGAAGGTGGCAAAGAGCCGTTTTAGCGTCCCAAATTTTTTCCAAAGAAAATGAATAAACACTAAAACACGCCTTGCTTCTGTACCGAACGCATTGGCGTGTTTATTTTTGGGCAAATCATTCTTAATCAAGCAGTCCATACTTAATTTTGAAACGAGTAATGGTCTTTTTCCATGAGTTGTAAAAAATCAGTAAGAAAAAAACGTTTGATAAAGCGTGTAGTAAATCAAAGTATCCGGTTCCTAGAAAAGTTAGTAGCATCGCCTTGAAATTCAGCGGGTTAATGTACGCTACCAAATACCACAAATCCATGATCCACCCGAAAACAAACCCCCAGACAAAACCGAAAAGCACCATTGCATATTTGTGATTAACTAACGGGGTGTTTTTCAACAATCCGGCCGTCATCCCCATCATCCCCCACGCAAACATTTGCCATGGGGTCCACGGCCCTTGTCCAAGAAACATATTCGACGTTAACGCCACTGTCGAGCCAATAATAAATCCCGATTCTGGACCTAGCACTGCTCCTGCAGTGATAATCACAAAACTAGTCGGTTGTACGTTGGGAATGATTGCAAATGGTACCCGACTAACTGCAGCGATTGCAATTAGTACCGCTAAAAAAACCACCTCACGAGCTTTTAGAGCACTGCTTTCGAATTTCCAATAAAAGGGAATTACGCTCGCGATTAAACAAATAAAACTAAATAAAAGAAAGTGCTGACCTTGTAGTGCAGTTACGAAGGTTAAAAAAACCAAGAAAATTACAATGGCAATTAAGAAAGTAATTCCCGTCATTTGCTTATTCATGGCTAAGCTCCCTCCATACTAAAGCCGTTGGCAATTGGTCCCGCACCATCCGATTAATGGGGGTGGTGTAAAAGAAATTTTTAGCGAAAAAGGAGTACGGGTCTGCTGTAGAAGTAATTTTACCGTCAAACAACATGGCACAGCGGGTAGCATAGGTAGCACTAAAACTCATATCGTGACTAGTAGTGATGATTGTCATTCCTGCTTTTTGTAGCTTTTGCAATAGCTTTCCTAAACTCCTTTTACGCAACGGGTCTAGTCCCTTAGTAGGTTCATCTAAAAGTAAAATTTGGGGATGGGCAATTAAAATAATTCCTAAGGCGATCAACTGTTGCTCACCGCCACTGGTATCGTGTGGATTTTTATTTTTCAAGGAGTTAATTTTTAAACGCGTTAACATTGACTCAGCAATTTCTTGGGGTTCCGCTGATCCTAATTGTTTGGCTCGGTTAACCAATTCCTCAAGCACCGTATCGTAACTAAAGTGATCGGCAGGATTTTGCGATAAATACCCCACCATTCGGTACAACTGACCGCTTTCCCATTTAGCAAGTTTACGATTGAACACGGTAATTTTACCTCGTCGCGCTTTTTCCATCCCCATTAGACATTTTAGTAAGGTTGACTTTCCAGTACCATTTCGCCCCACAATTGATAGCCATTCACCGCGTTGTACAGTTAGCCCTAAGTCATTTAAGATCAGTGGACTATTTCGCCCGTATTTAAAATCGACATGCTCAATCTTTAAAGCTGGGTCACCACTCAGTGAAGGGATGATCCGCTTTCGTTGCTGAAATTTAATCCCATGGCAATCGATAAAACGCTTACCAGCGACCACCGTTAGTGGTACGGTATCCTTAGAAGACGTGGCGATTAAATTTTCTGCCAAAAAAAGACGAGGAACTTCAGGGATGAACTCAGCCATTTTCTGATCTTGAACGGCATGTTGCACCCCTTCTTCCACGTTACCAGTAAAAGTTAGTTTACCTTCCTCCATAATGCATAATCGATTAGCCAAGGGCAATAATTCGTCGAGTTGGTGTTCGCTGATCATAATGGTTACCCCTAGTTCATCATGAACCCGTTGTAAAAGACTGATGAATTCCTTAGTTGCGATGGGGTCTAACTGCGCGGTGGGTTCGTCTAAAAGTAATAATTCAGGCTGCAAAATTAATACCGCCGCCAAATTAACCAACTGCTTTTGTCCACCGGAAAGTTCGTTTACTGATGCGTATAAAATATCTTGAAAGCCAAAAAAGCTAACCATTTCAGCAATTTTACGCTGGATGTTTTCACTATCTTCTCCAACATTTTCAAGGGAAAAGGCGAGCTCTTGGATTACCGTATCCATCACAATTTGATCATCCGGATTTTGAAAAACCATCCCTATTCTCCGGGCACTTTCAATTGGCGATAGTGTACTCAGGGACTGGTGTTTAAACTTTACTGCTCCCCGACGTTCGCCAACTGGCCATAACTCCTTTTTTAATTGTTTTAGTAAGGTAGTTTTTCCACTTCCTGAATCACCAATGATCAGCATAAAGTCACCTTGATTGACGTTTAAATTAATATTTTCCAAATTATCCCTCTTAGCGAGAGCGTATTTAAAAAATAAATCTTTTACTTGTAAAATTTCCACCAAAGTTCCTCCTTCAACTCTACAACCATTGGTAATCCACAAATCAAAGCCACCGTGCTAATGAGGAGTCCTTCTTCTTGCCAAGTCCCCCAATTCATTTGCAAACTAGGATAAATCTGAATTACACCTATTCGACGAATCGCTTCCCCAATTAAAACTATTCCGCCGCTAGCTAAGATTCCCGCGTATGTTATATCACGGCGGGTCATCCGATAACGCTGGTAATTGGACCTTTTGGTGCTGCCAAAACCGCGGGCAGTCATCGAATCCGCAGTTTGAAAGGCGTTATAGCAAGCGTCCACCAGCAATACTTGCATTAGTTGCATTAAAGCCTTAGTTCGTTGCCGTACGCTACCTTGATCAACATCAATTCCTCGCATCTTTTGAATTTGGCTAATATTTTTGAAGCGCTTTAGAAATAAAGGTATAAATCGCATTACGATCATCGTTAGCAACGACAGGCGGGGCAAAATTTTACCAAACAAAAACATAAATTTATTGTTAGTCATCAGCTTGTTATACGAAGCAAACAGTAAAATTACGTTAGTTAAAGACAAAGCCATTAAAATTCCGTACAATAACGCTTCTTTAGTAATCGTCAACCCGTGAAAAGACGTCAGTAAGTGTGCACCGTTATGGTTGGTCAGCGGATTAATAATGATAATAAAAAGTGCCATTATTCCCGTTGCTTTAAGCGTTTTAAGTGCCGACATCATATCAGAAACTTGAATTAACAATCCCAAAACCGCGGTAAATTCAATCATTAAAATGATGGGGGAATTAAATAAAACGGTAATCATGATTAAAAGTAAATAGTACGCAAAGATAATGCTTGGGTTTAGGCGTTCAAACTCAAGTGTCGAATTCCGTTGATTAGTGTTCGACTTTAACGGTTGCTCTTTCATCTGTAACCACTTTCTTTAAAAGGTTACTTTAACGGTACCATTCCCAAAACTTTGAAAGTGATACTTTTTCCACAAAAAGTGGTAATAATTTGTCCTTTCCTATCAACGTGTACTATTTTGTCGTGGTGACAATATTTTACAATCACCGCTAAAAATATTGCCATTTTAGCAATAAATTGACATTATATTGCATTGTGAATAGTATTTTTTTGCTCCATAATTAACGAAAGAAATCGTTTTCACATATTTTTTCATTAGGAGGTTGATCATGTTAAGTGCATTAAAACAAACGCATGACGATCGTTATACGCCGGACTCTTACACTAAACTTGCCAATTCGTTAAATGCTTTTTACGAAATCACCCAAATCGACGTGCTTTTCTATAGCTTTACTGGCGTGTTAGTTTACCGTGGCGACATTATCACCGATAATAAAGTTGTTCAAAAAACACTCGATCCTGAACACTTTGGTAAGTCGATCATCTTCCCAATCATTCTCAATAACCAGGTTTGGGGATTCACCATGTGCAGCTCTGCAAAGTCTTCTAACCATCGGATCCAAGTATCTAAGGAATATCTTTCTAATTTATTTAACAGCCATTTTGCTAATCGGCAAGATTTGACTGCCCAAGTTTTAGAACCGCTGACCGATGAACAGTTGACCAAAATAAATTATTTAAGTACGCTACTGCAGCTAAAAAGCTCTGCTAACAACGTTTTACCAATTGCTACTGCCGAAGATCCACAAGTTCGAACTAGTACTGAAAAGTTTGAAGCCATTCGGAGTATTAAAGAAGCTACTAACTACATTTGTGAAAATTTAACTAGTCAATTAACCCTTAGTACAGTAGCCGAACACGTATTTTTGTCACCATCGTATTTAAGTCGCATTTTTAAGAAATACATGGATATTAATTTTATTAATTACATCAATCAGCAAAAAATTGCTCACGCCCAACGGGAACTAATTTTAAGTCGGAAACCGATTAATTTAATTTCTAACATTGCGGGGTTCTCACAAACCAGCTATTTTACTAAGATTTTCAAAAAAATAACTGGAACAACTCCGTCTAAATATCGGAAAGAAAATGCAGCCATCAGCAAGATATACACGATTCATCACACTTTAGATTGGCCAGAGAATGCCTCCGTTTTTGACGTTTCTAAAGCGTTTTTTACGAAGCAAAACCTAGATTACTATTATGAGTCTGCCAACGGCTATTTATACGTTAATAGCATTGGTGACCTAACTGACGCAAATGAAAAAAGTGGTTGGATTTTTACCGTTGATGGACGACAACCAACTAATTCAGCTGACTTAATTTCCACAAAGGGTGTTTCCGTAGTCCAATGGATGTACGTAGACTTCCGGTAAACTTAGTATCTACGAAAAAACTGTTCGAATGAATTTCTAGCTTATGCTAGTTTTCATTTGGACAGTTTTTTGATTTCTTCGTTATCCCCAGTAAACCGTTTATTATGGTTTTAGATTTAATAAGTCAGAAAATTCAAACTCATCATTCTCTAAACCATCAACCGCAAATCCCGCCGTATTAAGAAATTCTTTTCTAAATTGAGCATAACCCGTCATCGGACTTTTAAAATTATCTGCATTAATTTGTTGGTATAGGGCTGCCGTTTTTGCCTGCGTCGAAGGCCGTAATTCATAATGGTCTGCGCGTAGTCGTCCTTTTGGATCGTAAATTGGATGTTTCCCATAGATCATTTCCCGGTAAACCCGATCTTTATGCATAATTGGTGTTTCATGCGTAGCCTCATCGGTCATCACTTTGTACAAAGCAATCATGTACTTTGGCATGATTGGAATGACCACGCTTGCCTTAGTAGTCACTACGGTTGATACGCAAACTAGCGCTCGTCCTTGGAGCGGCTTCAATTCCTGATTAATCCGCTCGGCGGATCTTTCAGCTTGCGTTTTTGCCACCCCTAAGGTTCCTTCATGATAAAATGGATACGTCATTTGTGGGCCAATGTAAGAATACAGCACCGTTTTAAAGTCATCTGCTAATACATGGGCTTCCTTTAACGCTTGGATCCACCATTCCCAGTCTTCACCGCCCATTACTTTAGCAGTTCCTTGGATTTCTTCTGGAGTCGCTGGTGCAATCGTTTCGGTGAATAACCGTTCGTGTTCTAAATCAATATTTTCGCCAGTCATGCTTTGGTCGATTGGTTTTAAGACCGACCGCCATACTTTCTCGGACCGGGGGTCGTTGCGCTTCGGCGCTGCTAAACTATATACAAGCAGATCAATTTTTCCGCCAAATTCATTTTTAATGTACTCAATCACCCGTTGTTTCATGGTGTCACTGTACGCATCGCCGATAAAGTTTTGCGCAATCAACCCAGCTTGCTCAGCAAATTGTTTGAAAAAGATACTGTTATACCACCCCGCAGAACCTAATTGTTCAGGACTTTTTGGCCCCCGTTCATAAGCTACATTAATGGTATCTGCACCGCTGCCAAACGCCGTGGTAATTCGGGTAGCTAGGCCATAACTTGATGAACCGCTCAAAATTAACACCTTTTTAGGTCCCGCATATTTCCCCTTAGACTTTACGTAATTAATTTGATTTAAAACTGCTTGCCGGCAACCATAAGGATTAACCGATTTAATAACGTTTCCAACGATTTTTGGCTTCACTTTCATTTTGATTTCCTTCTTTAGTTTTTTCCGTTGCCTTAGCTACTTAAATTATAGAAAACTTTTTCTAAAATAAAACTATTAACCCTGAATTCACTTCATAAGAATGCTAAAAATGAGGTTAGAATTGCTATTTTCTAACCTCTTTAGCATGGCTTGTTTTGTAATTTATCTACCTATCAAAAACTTATTTAGTCGAGATAAATTTTTCGTAGGTTTTGCCTTTGTGCCTTAGTCAATTGGATTTCATTTTTTAAATACTGGGGAATACCACCATACTGATAATTAAGCATCCCTACCAGTTGGTCATAATATTCGTCCCTCACAGAAGCTAAATCTTCAACAGATTGTACAAAGTTTCTTCCTAGATGCATCTTTTTTGCTTCGTTACGCCGCCACTCAATGCGCGCTTTAGAAGCTGGGTTCGTTAACAAATAATCTTCTCGAATCACTTTATCATCGACCCCCAAAGCAGCTAATAACAGCATTGTACACATCCCTGTTCGGTCCTTTCCAGCCGAGCAGTGAAAAAGAATTCCACCGTTCCTACCGTACTTTTCCAATAATTCAAAGAAGTGATGATAGGCCTGTTGGGCGTGTGGATCCGTAATCAGTTTACGGTAAGATCGCATCATCTTCTGAAAGCCACCTTGGTTGCTACGTGCATAAAGCTGATAAATCCGTTTCAAAGATGCACCGCTTTCCGTTTGATCGTCTTGAAAGATTGGTAAGTTAATATATTTAATATGGGAGTTTAATCTATCCGGAAAACTTTGTACTTCTGACTTTGAACGTAAATCAATCACTAAATTGATCCCGTAATCTACCAGCTTTTGAAGATCTTGGTCTGTCAAATCCGATAAGTATCCTGACCGAACTAGCTTACACCACTTTACTCGGTGCGCGTTAGCTGCCGGATAATCTCCTAAGTCACGAAAGTTAAATCCACCGGATAAATTCAAAATTCTTTTACTGCACATTGAGTTCTCCTCGTGGATTATTATTTTTAAAGCACTTGATAAACTGACTGGGCAACCCCGATTTCACTAGCGGTTAGGGCCAAACCATTGGCTGTGGATTTTCCCGAGTTTATCTTAGTCAACCAATTAGGATCCTTAATTAAGGGTCGACCGATTCCAACTAGCGAGCTGAGTTCTTGGGCTTGTTTTAGCTTATTAGCGTCATTGATTTGCCCAGCTACCATTATTGGTAGATCTACCGCCGCATTGAAGAGTTTCACAATTGGCACTTGGGTATCAAAAGTCCGGGGAGTTACCATAAAATCACGTAAGGAGAGACTTAAGTAGTCGATCCCTAACTGCTCTAAAAGTTGCGCTAATTGTAAGGTTTCCCCTAATTTTAAGCCACCGTCTTCGTACTCTTCAGGCGAAAGTCGGTATCCCAAAACAAATGTTTGATTACCAAATTGGCTAACCGTTGCCTGCAATCGTTGGATTAATAACTTCACGAACCGGAATCGATTCGCTAAAGAACCGCCAAACTGGTCTTGGCGATGATTAGCATTGGATGAAAGAAATTGTTGCGGTAAAAAACCGTTTGCTCCATGAATTTCCACACCATCAAATCCCGCAGCCATTGCTCGTTTTAATGCGTTTGCGTATTGGTCAATAATTTTATAAATAGCATCACGAGTTAATTCTTGCGGAACTAGCTGGGACCAGGGAGCTGCAATCGCGCTGGGAGCAAATGCTTTTTTTTCAAAGATTGCCTGGGGGCTAGCTAAACGTCCTGCATGCACTAGCTGAATAATCGCTTTAGCATGATTTCGCTGGATTACTTTTGCTAACTTGCTTAATCCCTCAATATCTTCATCTCGGCTAATACTAATTGATCCTAAAGCAGTGTTCCCCTCTGTGGAAATAAAAGCCGAGCCGACCACATCCATTCCTACCGATTGGGAACGTTGTCGATGGAATTCAAGGTCATTTAAACTAACTGTACCATCAAATAGCGCCATTCGCATATCTAACGGTGGCAAAACAAAACGATTTTTTAAATTCAGCTTATCCATCTTCGCACCAGCCTTACGTACGCGTAATCGTCGGAATATCGAAACCTAGAAGTTCGTGCAGCGTTTTAATCACTTTTCGCAAGGCCGACTCTACTTCCGAGACTTCCCCTACGACCACTACCGAGCCACTAAATCGGTCGATAAAGCCGAGCGTTACGTTACTTGACTTAGTCGCTACGTCACCGGCAATAATTGAAGCTTCACTAGGGGTGATTGTTAAAATTCCTAAAGCATTTTTAGGAGTTTGAATTCCAAGCTTTTCGTAAATATCTTCCGTTGGGTTAGCCACAATGTGTGCCAAAGTTACTTGCTTTCCCGGAACGTATTCTTGAATCATTCTCGCTTTATCTTCAATCATCGTTATCATCCTCGTTTAATTAAATTCAGCAACTCGCATAACGTCCCGAGCAATGATGATTTCCTCGTCAGTTGGAATTACCGCAACTTTTACTTTACTATCTGCTGCTTCAATCGATAATTCACCATTTTGATTTTTATGGTCATCAATTTTGACACCAAGGTAACCTAATTTTTCACAAATTGCTTTACGCATGGTAATCGAGTGTTCACCAATTCCTGCAGTAAAGACTAACGTATCTAACCCGTTCAAATCTGCAGCATACGCGCCAATGTAATGTTGGATTTGGTGAACAAAAACCTTAATCGCCAATTGAGCACGCCGGTTACCTTCGTTAGCTGCCTTTTCGACATCGCGAACATCGCTAGAAACCCCAGATAAGCCTAACAATCCAGAGCGCTTATTTAACATTTCGCGCACTTCTTCTGAGTCCAAATGGAGCTCTTCTTCAATGAAAGGTAAAATTTCTGGATCGACATCCCCAGAACGGCTGCCCATCACTAAACCAGCTAATGGTGTAAACCCCATCGAAGTGTTAATTGATTTACCATCCTTAATCGCACACAAACTGCTGCCATTTCCAAGATGGCAAGTAATCATCTTACTAGTCCGTTCTTCACCAAATAATTCCGTGGCTCGTTCAGACACGTATTCATGAGAAGGACCATGAAAACCGTAACGACGAATACCATACTTCTCATAGTATTCGTACGGTAAAGCATACATATATGCTTCTTCAGGCATCGTATGGTGGAAAGAGGTGTCAAACACCGCCACTTCTTGGGCTGCTGGTAATAATTTTTCAAAATCTTTAATTCCAATTAAGTTAACCGGATTATGCAATGGAGACAGGACACTTAATTCTGCAATTCGTTTTTTTACATCTTCATTAACCAAAACTGGACGATCGTAATACCGGCCACCGTGAGATACTCGATGCCCCACTCCTACGATTTCTGACTTATCTTCAATGACCCCGCTGGTTAAAAGCATGTTAATAACTGCTTTAATCGCTTCATCATGGTTCTTCATCGGCACTCTATTTTGGGTAGCCTTCCCATGAACAGTGTAATCAAACGTACTATTTGCAATCCCAATTCGATCAACCTGGCCGCTGGCCAATACTTCTTCTTCTGGCATTTGATAAAGTTTGAATTTTAATGATGAACTTCCTGAGTTAATTGACAATATCTTTTTGGACATCCTAATTACCTTCCTGAAAATCTTTATTTGATGATTTTTTTATAGATCTCTGCTAAATCTTCATCAGTTGGTACGACTGGATTCCCTGGGAAAGTACCGTCCAACTTAGCACTAGCAACGATTTGGTCCGTTGCTTCCAACGCTGCTTTAGTATCTATTCCAAAAGCAGTCAACGTTGCTGGGCAATTCATCTTTCTTGCCATTTGCTTGATTTGGGATTGTAATTTACGCACGGCAACCCGATCACCCATTCCAGAGCTTGCTAATCCAGCCTTACGAGCAACCATTGCATATTTGTGTAATGCTAATTGACTGTGCGTTGCGTTATATTCCACTACGTATGGCAACAACATTGCGTTGGCTAAGCCATGTGGAATATGGAAATTTGCTCCTAACTGATGTGCAATCGAGTGGCAAATTCCCAACCCTGCGTTGTTAAAGGCCGCTCCTGCTGCACAAGATGCCTCATGAACAATTTTACGGGCCGCTTCATTGTCCCCGTGTTGGTAACATTCAACTAAATTATTGATAATTACCGAGGCACTCTTTTCTGCCAAGGCATCGGTAATGGTATTGGCATCCTGAGCCACCACCGCTTCTAAAGCATGGGTTAAAACATCCAGCCCCGAAAAAGCGGTTACACTATTAGGAGCAGTCATTACTAATTGCGGATCTAAAAGTGCAACGTCTGGGATTAGGTAATCCTCCATAATTGGGAATTTTTGATGATTTTCCGGATCCGAAATTACCGCTGTATTGGTTACTTCTGAACCAGTCCCGCTGGTAGTTGGAATGGCAATAAATTCTTTAATACATTTTCCCGAAAGTTTTTCACCAAAGAAGCGAATTGCCTTTCCTGTATCAATCGCTGAACCGCCTCCAATTCCAATCATTACCGTGGGTACATTTTTTAAATATTCGTTAACCCCTTGCATAATGTTCTTCAATGGCGGGTCCGGCTTAACATCTGAAAAAACAGTTACCTGATTACTCGAATTTATGTTTCCCTTAATTTCATCTAAGGTTGGCGTCCCCGGCAAAAAAGCGTCGCATACCATTAAAATATGTTCTTGGTTTAGCTTTCCCAATTGCTTTAAGCTATCGGTACCAGAATAAATTTGAGTTGGAATTGCAATTCTTTCCATAAATTATGCCTCCCACGAACGTAACGAAAATGCTTCTGGCGAATTTAACCGACGACGGCGAGTGAAGGTCTTAGCTGTTGCGGTTCCTTCTCCAGTTGGGGTTGCAATCGTTAATGCTGAAGCACCTGCATGAGCACCGTTAGCTCCTACCCCGGTTCCCACATACGTTGCACCGTTAACTACGAAAATGGAAGTGTTCATTCGGTGTGCCGCACGGTTAATATTTGGTAAGTTTTCAGAATGAATTGAAGCCGTGTGATGCAATCCTTGTTCAACTTCTACCGCAGTCGCTAAAACTTGATCAAACGTTGGGCAAGAAACTACTGGTACAATTGGCATCAACATTTCGGTAGTAACCAATGGATGATCCTTTTGGGCTTCCAAAATAATTAATTTTGGTGTGCCAGTGTATGCAATTCCTGCCTTATCTAAAATGTAGGTTGCATCTTTACCGACGAATTGGCGGTCAGGTGCACCATTTTTGCCAATGGTCATTTCTGCTAACTTATCGATATCACTAGCGTTAGTTACCAAAAATGCTCCTTCTTCTTGCATCTTTTTAATAAGTTCATCCTTCACGCTAGATTCAACTACTACTTCTTTTTCTGCGGTACAAAGGATGTTGTTATCAAAAGATGCGGAATCTACAATGTTGTGTGCAGCTAACGCAACGTTAGCAGTGGCATCAACAATTGCAGGAGGGTTACCTGCACCAGCACCCACGGCTTTTTTGCCACTGACTAATGCTTGGTGAACCACTGCTGGGCCGCCCGTGATGGACAGCATTGCAATGTCAGGATGTTGCATCATTTCTTGAACAGATTCAATTGACGGTTCTTCAATTGATACAACTAAATTCTTCATCCCGGTAGCTTCATAAACTAACTCGTTTAACTTTTCAATTGTCCAACGGGTAATTTTTTTAGCACCTGGATGGGCGCCGAAGTACAACGTATTTCCACCAGCTAACATCATAATGGCGTTAGCAATTACCGTTTCAGAAGGGTTAGTACTTGGACCAACTGCCCCAATTACTCCAAACGGAGCGTATTCGTACATCACTAAACCACCGTCGCCAGTTTCAGCTTCAGGTTGCAAAATTTCAGTTCCAGGAGTGTTATATAAAGCATTGTTTAGCTTAGCAATTTTAGCTTCAACCGTTCCCATTCCTGTTTCATCTTTAATGTCCTTAGCCATTTTTTCGATGTATGGACGGAATCCTTCACGAATTGCTGTTAAAACCTTTTCCCGAAAGGCTAATGGTTTATCAATATAAACATCTTCAGCTGCCTTAGCTGCCGCGATTGCTTCATCCACGGTCTTAAAAATTCCGTTTTGGCCCGCATCACTAGTTGACGCAGTTTGGCTAGTGCCACTTTTCTTTAGTTCTTCACTTAAAATGCGTCGAATATCTTCTTCAAGATTTTGAATTTCCATTTCACTTACTCTCCTTCATAAATTCTTCCACAGCAGCCTCACAAATTGCTTGGTCTTCTTCAACCAATCCGCCGCTAATCCCAATCGCTCCGACAATTTTTCCGCCGATTTCTAACGGAATTCCGCCCGGGAAGGACACTAATTTTCCATTCAACATGGTTTCCATTTGGTAAAGCGGTGCACCAGGTTGAATATCTTTACTAATATCTTTAGTAGGTTCTTTCATTGCGATTGCTGACCAAGCCTTCTTAGGAGCTAGTTCTGAACTAACTAGATTAGCATTCGGCATGTGGTAAAGCATTTGAACAACCGTTGCTGCGTCCATGATGCACATGGTAACTCCCACATTTAATTCGTTAGCTTTAGCTACGGCCGCGTCAAACACCCTTTGCATTTTTTGGCGATCAAATAGGTTTCCTAATTGATCCCCCTGTTTGGTAATTATTTCTTTAACAATGTTATTAATTTGCTCTTCATTCATTCCATTCGTCCTCAACAAATCATTTAAGAAGTTGGAAAATTTTCCGTTCTTTTTAAAATTGACAACCACCAGCCATCACGAAATTTAGTTAATCCCTAGGCCGTTTCCCTTAATTTTCAGTAAAATACGCACGGTATCTTTTAATTACTTCCTCCGTCACCTTGGCTAGATAATCTTCGTAATCTTCGGATCGGGCTAAAATATAAAAGAAATCAGATAATCGATTAACGTATTTTTCAAGTACTGGTCGTACGGTGGTTTCACTAGCAAATTGAACAAAGCGACGCTCTGCTCTCCGACAAACTGTCCGACACACGTGTAACTGAGCACCGGCCAAGCTTGAACCAGGCAATATAAAAGACTTTACGGGTGGCAATTTGACTGTGTATTCATCAATAACCTTTTCCAAATCGAGTACGTCTTGTTCTTCAATGGTCACGCTATTTTTTAAAAATTTTTGGGTATCTAAAGTAGCAATTTCTCCTTGTAAAAAGAACATCTTGTACTCAACTTTTTTCAAGATTTCTTGATTTTTTTTGCTTAAACAAAGTTTATCCGCCACGCTAATGTTGGCGTTCAGTTCGTCAAACGTTCCGTAAGTTTCCACTCGTAAAGAGTCCTTATGCACTCGTTTGCCGTCGTAAAGGCTCGTTGATCCCTTATCTCCACCTTTGGTATAGATTGGCATCTTGCTACATCTCCTTACTTGTCGAAACTGTCAATAATACCGACAATTGCGCAATCGCTCACGTCACGAAAATTTTTATCCGCATGGTTAGCAATCCGAGCACCCGCTCCCCGCACAAGCAGTACGTATTCTCCGATACCAGCACCGACTGAATCTACGGCAACTTCTTCCGGGCGAACGGGTTGGCCTTGCGAATCAATCGCTCTTACAATCATTAATTTACGACCAACTAATGACTTATCTTTTTGGGTAGACACCACGCTGCCTACAACTTTTGCCATATACAATTTTCATCAGTCCTTACTTGTATTTTTAAATCCTTTTGGCTGCTTATTTCTTCGGCACCCGCGGTAATATTTTGAACATTCGTTACCACTACCACCGCTTTATCCGGAATGCCTGCTAACATTTCTCGTGTGATTATAGTTGGATAAAATGCATAAACTGGATGTTCACCGTTAACGACAAACATAATTGGCCAGTCCCTAATCATTACTAACGGGATAAAATTAAGTGCGTGATAGCTCACGTTTAACTGAAAATTCACGTCGTAATCGAGCCCTTGTAAAATCCAGGTTACCCAACGATTACTTTGGTCGAGGTGAAACAGATCCGCAATCAGCTCAATTGAAACTTGCTTTAAAACCAGATTGGCGTTATCAACAAATATTCCCGTTGAGGGAACGTCATTACTTTTGGAGTAGGTAATTTCGGCGGATTGCGCATTTCTCTGTTTTAATTTTTCAATTACTTGAGCAACAATCGGATCCATTCAATTCACCCTCCAATTTCGTTTATTTTTTGATGATTCTACCGAACGTATTCGCATTTACGTTAGCAGCGTTAGCTTCATCAGTATCGATGTGCATTTCTAATAAGAAGTCTTTCCGCGGTCTGCAAATCACGTCATCAAAGATGGTTCTGCGTTCGTCGGAATTGATTTCTACACTGACCGTATCACCTAACTTAACACCAAAACGAGCAGCATCTTCTAGGCTCATATGAATATGCCGTTTAGCAACGATGACACCTTGGACTTCTACTTCTCCATCTTTAGTAACTAACTTAACGGAAGGAGCCCCTTCTAAATGACCAGATAATCTAATAGGAGCGTCGATTCCCAATTCAAAAGTTTCTGAACGGGCAATTTCTACTTGAGAATGTGCCCGGTTAGGACCTAAGATCCGCACGTGTTTAATAGTTCCTTGAGGACCAACAATGTCTGCAAATTGATTTGAAGCAAATTCTTCATGTTGGTATAACGGCTTGTACACTGTCATTTCTTGGCCAGGAAATAGAGTTGCAAAGTCTTCATCAGTCAAATGAATGTGATGATTTGAAACTCCAATACGAATCCGGTTTGGGTCAGTTTCTTCCTTTATAATCTTGCGAATTAACTGTCGTAACTGTTCTTCATCCATAATTCTCGTCCACCCTTATTAAAGCTATTTTTATTTTGTTGAAGGTAAAATGCGTTCAACTTCAGCATGCGGGCGAGGAATTACGTATGAACTAACTACTTCACCAATGTTTTCAGCCGCAGCAACTCCTGCATCAACTGATGCTTTAACAGCGCCAACGTCTCCACGGACCATGATTGTAACTAAACCGCTACCAATTTTTTCTTGACCGATCATTTGTACGTTAGCTGCCTTAACCATGGCATCTGCAGCTTCGATAGATGCAACTAAACCTTTTGTTTCGATTAATCCTAATGCGTTATTCATAATATGTTCCTCCTGAAATTTCAAAAATTATTTTTTAGATTGTTTTTTACGTTTCTTAGTACTTGAATTAGTTTCTTTTTTACTATTTGATTCTTTTTTAGTCTTTGAGGTTGCCTTAGATTTCTCGGACTTGGCTGGTTTTTGAGGTTCCAGTTTTTCCGTTGGCCGTGTCGGTTCAACGTTCAGCGGCTCTGAATTAGCTTCGTTAGCCTTCCGTACCGTTGGTTCAAGTAATAAATCAGTTCGGTTAAGCTTTTCAATTCCTTCCGCAGGGTTAGCTAATACCGTCGAGCTAACGTAGTTTTCGCCCATCATTTCTTTTGCCATAGCGATTGCCACGCTCACTGCCGCTACGTCACCAACAATCGCAACTGTGACCCAACCACTACCTCGCGTATTGGAAATATTTTTTAATTCCACGTCGGCGGTTTTTAACATTTTATCGGCCGATACGATTGCGTTGGTAAGGCCTTTAACTTCTAAATAACCTAATGTTTTCAATCAGTTCACCACCTTATTTAATCTTTTAAACGGTACGCCCTTTACTAAGCGCGCCGCGTTGGCTCCTAAAATCCGTAAATTTACGGAATTGTCTTTTTCCACCTTAAATAGTGGCTCTGATTTAGGTAAATTTTTATAGTGTACAATTACTGATTTATCGTCAAAGGCAATTCCCACTGATAATCGCGAAAATAACGCCCCTTGGTACGCACGTTCAACCGGGTTGTCGAACGCCATGGTCTTAAAAGAAAATGGAATCTCCTCTTCTTCAATTCCGTATAAAAGCTGCGTTAATTCAGTGGTATCTTCGTTATCCTCACGCATGGCAATTACAATCGAAGGTTTTTCCATACTCATTTACATCACGACCTTAACTGGTTTGCGTACGATAAAATCAAGCCGGTTGCCACCGCGTTTCGGGGACCCTCGATCGACCGGATATTCCCGCGTCCAGCTACCAAATTGTAGTGAGACAAAGCGTCGGTAACTAATTGTGGGATTTCAAAATCAAGTGCTGATCCACCCACAATCACTACAAATGGAATATCCCGAATGTTGCCAGTTGGACTAACATGTCGCAACGCGCGTTGTGCATTAGTTACGAAAACCTTTCTTTTAGCGCTTTGGCGAACATGCTTAATTTTTTCGATGCTGAGATTTCCCGGCACCGGTATATATCCGTTAGGCTTAATAACCACCACTCGAGCAAAAATATCTGCTGGAAGGGGCTCGTCAAAAAACTGCACCGTGCCATCTTCATGCCGAATTTGGAATAAGTTTTCTACTTTTGCAAGGGGGTATTTTTTAATATCCTCTGCTAAATAGGTGTCATTAATGCCTAATTCCGAGTTGATCATCATCGTGGTCATGTCACCAGCACCAGCTAAATGAATTGCGGTAATCTGGTTATTTTGATCAATAATTGACGCATCGGTAGAACCCGCTCCTAAATCAAGGATAGCAATTGGTTTGGTTGTTCCTGGAGTAGTTAAGGCCCCTAAAATGGCGGCTTCCGCTTCGGCACCACCAATTTCGACTGGAACGTGCAAATCATTTTGAATCAAATCCGCAATTCTTTGCATTTGTAGTCGATCAGATTTAACCATCGCGGCAATTCCAACAGCTTGTTCCGTTGAAAATTCACCAGCTAAGCCACCTTGAACCTTAATTGGTACTGATGTATCAACAGCTAGCAAATCTTGAATGGCAATTTCTTTATTCTGCTTTCCGGTCAAATCGGCCATTGTCTGCCGAACTTTTTCTAACATTCCGCCAACGTTGGTTCCAGCTTCACCCGTGATGTTCGTAATTCGATCAAAGCTAGTAATTTTATCCATGATGGCATCTGCTCCGGCAGAAACGCCTACGGATTCGCTACCATGATCGCCCTGAATGTTAATTCGACCTGCTGGAATTACCCGCGCCTTAACATCACCTGCCGGAGTCTTAATAACTACGGCGGAACGATTGCCAATCAGCGCTCGTGAAACGGGAACGATGTTTTTAGTTTCATCTGAATTTAAACCAAACAACGTCGCAATCCCGTACGGATTAGATAGTTGAGAAATCACCTTACCCTTATCCGCAACTTCAACAGCCGCTAACATTCCTAAAGGTACCTTTTCAATTAAAGCCACTTCATCCACAATTGGAATTTTATGGTCGAGCCGATTATCAATTAAAACGCCGTCATCATTCTGCAAAATTGCGGCCGTAATTTGGTAACCAGCCTTACTATATAAATTGATTAACCGAGCTGCATCAGCAAAATCAACTTCTTTAGGAACTACCACGATATACTTTTTTTGCCGATCCTTTTCTTGCAAAAGTTGCAAAAGATTGACCGTATATCCAGAACCAATCCCCACCCCTCCAGGAGTGTTGGGATTATGCCCAATCATGGTTGATTCGGTGATAATGGTTTCCGAAATAGTTTCCATCGCTACGTCGCCAATTACGGGAGTAGCTTCGTTAATCCTGATTAAATCAATATCATCAAGTGTTAATTGCGTCTTAGCTAAAACCTGCGCAACCGATTTTTTAATTCCAATTAAATTTTGCTTAGTCCCCTTAATTCCAGTTGTCGCTGAAATTCCAGAGTTAATAAATTTAACGTCTCCACGGTTAGATACTTCAGCAAGTGCAACTTCGGTTGAAGAATTCCCTATATCAACTCCAATTACACGTTTCATAAAAATGCTCCTTAATTGTCACCTTTTAATTTTTTACGGGTTTCATAAAATTCAGCTGCTTCTTCAAACCAGTCTGCACAAATTTTAGCGTTGTACTGATCGCGTAACTCTTTAGCAATATCAAGCAGCTCTTGTTTAGTGGAGCGATACGGCCGTAAAGCGTTGTACATTTCCAATAATCGTTCATCGGGAATTGCGGTTAGCTCAGCAGCTCTTTGAAAATTTTTCTGAATCGCATCGCGTCCAGAATCTACAGCGACTTGTCCCTGCAAACGCAACGTTTCTGCCGTAATTCGTAAGTCTTTAGGCTTAACTGCGCCTTTTAAAACGTTATCAATATTGAGATCGTCTAAATTACTTCCCGAAGGTGAATGAACTAGTTCCGGATGTTTTGAATAAAGCGGGTAGTCCTTCGTCGTTAGTGGAGTCTCATGAGTCGCCATTTGCGAAGGAGTTGACGTCCTCGTTTTAGATGTATTCTTAGGAGCTTGATCGCCCATCTGGCTCATAATCTTGGCCACTAAATCATCGATTTCACTCATTACTTTCCCTCCTAATCAAAATTTACTTCAATTTCTTCAGCCGGACGTCCAGGTTCAACTTGCTTCGTTTCTTTAATGTGCATCAAGGCTGAAATCGCTTGGTAAGCTACCCGAGCCATTTGATCATTTACGGTTGGGACTGGATTAGGCGACATCCCCTTTGCATATTCGGCTGCATTTTTACCAATCGCCCGATAAGTATCCAAATCCAGCACTGGAGCTTGGGGGAATAACTCTAAATTAGAGAGCGGTTCTTGGTCCTTTTGATGGATAATTGCCGTCCCCTTCGACTGAATCGCTACCGCAATTCCAGAACCTGACAATTTATCGGCTTCGGCACCACAGAACGAAACATCTGAAGTTCGGTAAATTTTTACCACCCGAGCTTTTAAACCTTCTTCTTCAATACCCGCAATTACTTGGCGTAAAATATCCTTATGCGGTAATCCCGTCATGTTTTTCTCCAAAACTTCCGCAAAGGCAGGAGCTACCCCGATGACTACTTCATCTTTAGAAAAACCGGGCTTTGCTTTACCTACGTGTTTAAACCAATCCAACTTTTTTTCGGTAACTGGTCGTGAAATTGTGGAACGGTCCTCACTTTCAGTCTTTGGTTGCGTATTGGGAGTGGAAGAAGTTGACTCATCTTTAAAAGAAATTGGCGTATCCATATTTTGGTTTTCAGCCAAAACTTCTCTTATGATCTTTCTTAGTATGCTTTCATCAATTGTTTGAGACATTTACGCTTCCTCCTTTGATTAAAACTTCATATTTCCTGGATCAATGGCAAACGGAACGTTCTTAATGCGTTCCCATTCTTCCTTATCTTCGTCTAACCGGTATCCAGTACCAGGACCTTGATAATCATTTGCGTCGTTGACCGCTGAAATAATGTTCCAGTCTTTATCAAAGATTGAAGACGTTTGTAAGAAGTCACCACAAACTTTTTGCTTTTGAAGATTTAATACCGCTTCAGCAACATCCTTAAATCCGCGGGTATAAAGCGCTTTAATAATGTCCACTGCGGTTATTCCTCTGTCTAACAGTTCTTGAGCTGCCTTCATATCTTCAACCATGTTACGTTCTGGCATATCTTTAGAGGTGTTTGCGTAAGTTGCTGCTTCAACTTCTTCATCAGTAACCTTCGGTAATCCTAATTCATCAAATACCGCTTGTAACGCCCGAGCCGCCTTATTCCGACCCTTAATGACCTCTTCTTCTGATACCGGATGAATCCCGCCATTAATCATCAAATCACGTTCCATGATGTAATAGTCGTCATAATCCATGGCATCGGTATTCGAACCCGCAAAGGTGTTGTCGTAATTAGGTGTTGAAGAATATCCGGAAGAAACGTAATCTGTTCCCGCAATAAACTGACCTAATAACCGTTCTGTACGCCGCATATCTGAATGAGAGAATGCTTGGTCATTTCCGGAAGCGCATTCCAAATCAAGCATCATGCATAACAAGTTTTCACCCATTACTGAACGAATTCCTGAAGGTACCGCACCAGGAATTCCAATACAGCTAACGCCACCATTTTGTAGTCCTTGTACCCCAGAAGCTTTGGTGATGAAAATGCACCGAGCCTCTAGGTAAAGCATTGATTTGCCTTCGGTATAACCCATCATGGCTTCGGATCCCGAACCAGATGTGAAACGCATCTTCAAACCACGGGATGCGTAACAAGATGCCAAAAATCCTTTTGACCAAGGAGTATCGTCACCGTCAGTGAAGACTCGGTCAGTACCATATACTGAAATAGTTTCTGCATAACCAGTGAATCCTCGCATCCCTAAGTTAAGTTCGGTTGCTTCTTCAACTGAACATTGCGTTAAAACTCCCGGACGGCCAGTTTGTGCACCAACCATCAGTGAGATAGCGTTAAGTGGTGCATAGCGTGCTACCGCCGTAGTTGTCTCTTGTTCCGGGAAGCCACGTAAAGCTGCATCTGCCGCATCTGCCGCGATTAATACCGGGTTATCCCGAATATTAGTAACGTGACTTTGGGTGGCAGGAGTCCGCCGCGGACGCATTTTCTGGGTTGCCATAATCATTTCGCCAAAGTTTAATTTACTAATAACTTCTTCAGCCTTTGCCGGTGTCATTGCGGTAGTAATCGCAATGATATCTTTGCGGGATACGTTAGGGTCAACCAACATATGGGCAATTTGAGTAGAATCCATTGCCATTACTTTTTCGGCATTTTCTAATTTAATCCCATACTTTGCAATGTATAGGTCGATCAAATCAAAATCTGCCCGCTTTTTTCCGTCTAATTCCGTAACCACGCCGTTTTCGATCTTAATACTTGGCTTTGGATCGTTAGGACCCATCATCGCCACTAGTCCTTCATCGGGCCATTCTTTAATAAAACCGTCCTCATGGATCGGACGTTTTTCAAGTTCTTCGAATCGTTTTTGCCGTTTCAAAATACTACTCCTTTCCATTTGCTACTTAATATAGGATGGAAAATCATTCTTTGGTTCAGTGCCGGCTAGTTGTCCAAGAAGCTTTAATCCGACTGCCCGTCCAGCCATCACAGCCTGACGTACCGCACCCGAATCACCGCTAATATGGACGATTCCTTCGTTAGAAAAACTAGTCCCGTGACCAGGAGAAGCAAAACTTAGGACATCAACCCCCGCAGTTTTAATTGCGGTATCAGCCATTACCACACCGATTCCAGACGGAGCACCACAAATTAAACCATAGGCTTTACCTAGGGGAGCTCCGAAGGCGGTATGTACCGCACCGGAAGCACTCGCTGTAAACTGTAGTTCTAGATGTCCAGCTGGGGTGTTGTATACATCACCAAATGTCCGTGACAAATTATCCAACGCAACGTTAATTGCTTGGCGAACGTCTGAAGGATCGCTACCACCAATTAAAATCAAAACGCCGTGTCCTGCACCGCCCTTTGTATCGCGTGGCAATTCAATGTCCAAAACCTCTGTATTGGTCGCCTTTACCGCTTCGTCCATCGCCATAATCTGCGGACCAGCTCCCGTTCGAGAACTTAAAATCCCGATAACTGAATATTTTCTAGTACTCACGTGTAGTTCGTCTAATAACATCGCGTCTACACTAGGGATACACATTCCGATCGTGTCGCCTATCTCACTAGAACCAACGTATTCGGGAACCGTACTAGTTGAATTAAAAAAATTATTCATATTCATCCCTCCAGATGAAAACTGCTTAAAAATGAATTGTTTATTTCAACAACCAATTACTCTTTCTTAGGCAAAATGTTTTCAACATCTGCATGTGGACGAGGGATGACGTAGCTTGATAGGACTTCGCCAATTTCTTCAGCTGCCGTTACTCCAGCATCTACCGAAGCCTTAACCGCGCCAACATCTCCGCGAACCATTACCGTTACCAAACCGTGACCAATTTTTTCTTGGCCAATCAAATCAACATTAGCTGCCTTAACCATTGCATCCGCTGCTTCAATTGATGCAACTAAACCTTTTGTTTCGATTAATCCTAATGCTTCATGTTCCATGAGATAATTCCTCCGATTTTTTATTTTCCAATCGCTACGGCACGACCGGATCCAAGTTCAGTATAATTGAAACCGTTTGCATTTTTTAAAGGCATTAATTTAGGAATCTGGTTGATTAAGACTGTTCAAAGTAAAATATTTTCCATAATGACAAAATTAAACCATTGCATTTTAGACTTTTAGAATAAAAGTGATTATTAAATTCGAAGATCACAATAATTTATTAATTTTTTGAACAAATAACTGCGTTGTTGCCAATAATTCATAAAAAAGAGGAATTAGAATAGTTTAACTATCCCAATTCCTCTTAAAATAAAATTAATCTGGTTTGTTGGCTTCCATTTCTTGTTCGCGTGTTTTGCGCAAAAAGTCAACCAAATCGTTAACGTTTTGGTTAGCCACCGCAGACAACGTAAACACTCGTTTTGCTCCAGCACTTTTAAGCCGCTGCTTCACTAAGTTGATCTGCGCGTCGTCTTCTGCCAAATCAATTTTAGTAACCACGCCCACTAACGGTCTAGCAAACATGGTCCCAAACGCTTCTGGGAAAACAATCCGACTGTCTACCGCACTTTGCATAAGAACGATTACCCCCGCGTCCATCGCGGTGGTTGCCAAGTTAGTATACATGCGGCGGTGTTCAATGTACTCACCAGGAGTATCAATAATGTTGTTATAAAACTCAATTGACTGCGTTTTATTGTAATGCATTTCTAAATGATTGATCCGTTGTAACAGGGTAGTTTTCCCACAACCAATCGGCCCAATAAACATTGGACGTCTCACTTTATTTGTATCCATCAACAAATCTCCAATACAGATGGTCTCCGGCCTTTAACGTTTTTAAATTGGCTGCTTTAGCAATATCTTTGCCATTGTTAACGTAATATTTCCAGCCCGTCCCCGAGTGGACATCATTTTCAGTGTATTTACCGATCCGATTGACGTATACGGTTGCCCCGTTCTGATAGCCTACTTGTTTGCCAGCAACTTTCTTAAGGGCGCTAAACGCCGTCATCCCTTTTTGATACTTAATTTGTTTATCAAAGAGGATTTGCTGGTTCTTTTTAGGTCGTTTTAAATCCGTTTCAACCGTGACTTGCACCTTATCTGGGTCAACTTTAGCATTGCTAAAGCCTAAATCATCATTACTGGAATTTTTAGAATGTAAAATTCCACCAAAGCCAATTGCCACACCGATAATTAGGAATACCGCCACTAAAAGCGGAAACCATTTCCGTTTCATTAGCCTTCCTCAATCCCTACTTAAATTGATAAACCCCATTGTTAGCATATTTTCCGTTGTGGTATGCACTAAGCGCAACGAGGACTTGTCCCACGCCCATGGTTTGGTCGTATGCATCCTTAATAGAACCGTCTTCTTTAATAAATGACAAGGTGTTCTTCAACGTGGAGTTTTCTTGTTTGTCATTCAACTTAACTTGGTTAATTTTCTTGAAAGCCTTCTTATTCATTGATAATGCTGTAATAACTTCAGCATTGGAGTTAGCGTTGGACTTGCCATCCATACCAAAGCCACCGTCTTTATTAACGTTAACTTTCAAGTAATGACGACCCTTAGTAATTGCTTTTTTAACGGTCTTGTTTTTGCTCTTACTCATTTCTAGGGCATTTAAAGTCATGGCAGTAGTGTCTGCGTCTACACTAGCAGCATCATCGTTATATGCCCAACCACCATCATTTTTATAGTTCTTACTCTTATGGTTGGTAACCTTAATTTGCTTTTTAGCCAGCTTGTTGCTTAATTTCTTTACCGTAAATTTAGCTTTCTTAGGAGCCTTGAATTTCTTATTTGACTTCAGTGCTACTAAAACTTGAACTTGTTCATTAGTAGTTGTCTTTTTATTCAATACTTTCTTATTTTGGTAGAGCATCTTTACTAAGTTTAGCTTTTCACCATTAGTTTTATATGCTTTGGGATTGAAGCCCACAGCTTGAAGTCCAATAATGGCATTTGCTAATTGCTTAGGCGTACTCTTTTTTGAAACAATCAAGTTTTTCTTAACCAATTGTTTGTCATGATCAGTAAACTTATATCCTTGACGTTTCAATCCAACTAACAAATCTTGGTAACCATCACTAGCTCCTACTCCTGGGTAAGCCTTCTTATCAAACAATTTGGCCTTGCTAGTTTTACCAGAATCCATATCTTTAGCAAGATCTTGATTCTTCTTTAAAAGGTCATTTTTGGCGTATGTAAAGACTTTTTCGGTCTGATCCTTTTGCTCCGTCTTGCTTGCCGTGGTAAAACTTGCCGCACTAGCAGATACCGTACCGCCTAATAACAATGCAACTGCAGCAACCGCTGCGCTATACTTTATACTTTTTAACATTCTATCCCCTCCGAATAATTAAAGAAATCGTTTCCACTTTTTCAATATACCATTTCATTAAAATTTAAAAATGCTTGGCATGGGAACCCGCAAAAAATTGTTATGCCTTATCAAAATAGTTCTTAAAATTATTACAATCTTGCGCAAAATAGTGCATTTTTTACCGCTTAAAATTTCCACCACAAAAAAATCCCTCAAGCAACCTGCGTGCTTGAGGGATCAACTTAGTAATGATTAGTCACGTTGATTTTCTTTTTCAGCTTCTAAAGCTGCTTCGTAAACCGGAAGTTTTTTGAAATAACCTTCCTTGTTAACTTGCCGGCCCCGGGCAATGCCCATTTCGTATTGGTTAACGTCGCCAGTAATGGTTGAACCAGCAGCTACGTAGCTGTGGTCCGCTAATTTAACTGGGGCCACGATGTTGGCGTTGCTACCAATGAACGAGTAGTCACCCACCGTAGTGTGATGCTTGTTGATGCCATCATAATTAACGAATACCACGCCGCAACCGATGTTGATATCCGTACCTACATCTGCATCCCCAACGTAGCTTAAGTGGCCCATTTTAGTCCGGGCCCCCAATTTAGCATTCTTAACTTCACAGTAATTACCGACGTGAACAAATTCGCCAATTTCAGCTTTCGGGCGCAAATGGCTATTTGGTCCAATATTGCTGTCGTGGTGCATGATAGCCTGTTCAATTTGCGAAGAGGTAACCGTAACCCGGTCTTCAATAGTCGAATCCACAATCTTAGAATGTGCGCCAATCACGCAATCCGAACCAATCTTGGTTTGACCTTGTAGTTGAACTCCTGGTTCAATTACGGTGTCAGCGCCAATTTCAATCCCGTAATCAATGTATGTATTTTCCGGATCCACAATGGTTACTCCATTACGCATGTGCACTTCGTTGATGCGTTGTTGCATTACCTTAGTTGCCTTCGAAAGGGCCACCCGGTCGTTAACTCCCATTGATTCGCTAAAGTCATCCATCTCGTAAGCTGCGACAATTTCGCCAGCCGCCTTCATAATTCCAATTACGTCAGGAAGGTAGTATTCTCCTTGAGCATTGTCATTTTTAACTTGGTGCAAAGCCTTGAACAATTTCTGATTGTCAAAACAGTAAACTCCGGTATTAATTTCCGTGATTTCTGCTTCTTCACGAGTGGCATCCTTTTGTTCAACAATCTTATCCACCACCCCAAGGTCGTTACGCACAATCCGGCCATATGAGAAAGGATTATCGGTCCGCGCAGTGAGAATTGTAGCCGCAGCGCCCTTTTGACGATGATATTCAAATAAGTTTTCAAAAGTTTTAGCGGTAAACAACGGCGTATCGCCACTAACAATCATTGTAATCCCGTCTTTGTCGCCTAAAATGTCTTCAGCTTGTAAAACGGCGTGCCCCGTACCAAGTTGTTCCTTTTGAACCGCGTATTCCGTCCGGTCCCCAAGCAATTCCCGAACCTTTTCTGCACCGTGACCAATTACGGTAACCACGTGGTCCATATCCGTTTTTTCAACTTGAGTTAAAACATGATCCACCATCGCTTTACCGCAAACGGGATGTAATACCTTATATAATTTTGACTTCATCCGGGTTCCTTGACCCGCTGCTAAAATAATCGTACTTTTCACCATTGCTACAATTACTCCTTAGTGTCTTCTTTAAAATTTCTTTCAAAATAGTTTCCGGCCTTGATTTGAACTTGTCCGGCTTGGGAAGTGTCCACGTTCAACAACGAAGTGAAGTCCTCAATTGCCCGTTGTCCTTTGTAAGTTCCTTCAGCTAGTACCGAAATTCCAATCAATTCTGCTTCGAATTCTTTCAGCAGATCGACCATTGCATGAACGGTGCCGCCACCCTTCATGAAGTCATCCACAATCAAAACCTTCATTCCGCGCTGTAAACTGCGTTTAGAAAGCTCCATTTTTTGGATACGTTCCGAAGAACGGGATACGTAGTTGACCGAAATTGTCGAACCTTCCGTAATCACCGATTCGTGCCGCACAATGATGAACGGAACGTTTAAATAGTTGGCTACTGCTTGGGCTAGCGGGATTCCTTTAGTTTCCACGGTCATTACCGCATCGACGTCGGAAAATACGTACTCACTAGCTAGCATCCGTCCAATTGAACGCAAGGTGTCCGGGTGCCCCAATAAATCGGACATATACAGATACCCACCAGGCAGCTTACGATCCGGATCCGAAAGTTGTTCCGTGAGATCCTGAATAACCTTTTGGGCTTCTGCTTTCCCAATTCCCGGTAAATATTTAATTCCACCAGCCGCTCCATTAGTAATTTCAATGGTTCCTAACTGTCTTTTTGCTAAAGTTGATTTCATAATTGATAAATCTTCACTAATCGAAGATTTAGCGGATGAATATCGCTTAACGAAAAATCCAGAAGTTATTAGTGTGCGGGGATGATTAATAAGGTAGTTAGTCATATCAATCAGCCGTTCACTACGCTTCAGTTTCATTGCTTTCACTCCACTTCGTTTGTCTATTAGATATTTGTTCTCATTAACCAATATCATACCACAGTTCAAGGATAATGTTCGGGTTTAGGCGAAAACCTTAATATAATTTATTGCAAAAATTCATAAATGTAAAAAGAACCGGAAAACAGTCCTTTTCAATCGTTAAATTGCTATGTATTGGGTGGAAACCACCATTTACTGCTTGCGTAGCCCCATCACACTTAGGCACCCCAATTCCTCCATCCAATTAAATAAGGGAATCAATCGCTAAACTTGCGACCAATCCCCTTAGCTGGTTAATTTTTAAATTTCGTCCCCAATTTTGAGATATTCTAATCTTTTCTCCCCAGCAACATCGCTGAAAAGTACACCGTGCATTCAATTAAGGCGATGAAGAAACTTACCGGCCAACTCGTTACGTAGCCCAAGTACAGTCCTAGCCAAACGCCTACCAAGGCGGCGCCTACCGCAAACAGCATCATGCCACTCACCGTTTTAGCCACAATTTTTGCGGCCGCTGCCGGTAACGTTAGTAACACAAAAATTAACAGTGAACCCACAATTTGGGCTGCCGTACTAACGCTCAACGCTAATACTACTAAAAAGATAATTGAAATAAAATTTGTGTGAATCCCCTTTACAGAAGCACCCACGTGGTCAAACGAATCAAACTTAAGCGGTCGGTACATCAACAAGATGAAGGCTAAGGCCACGATGGTAAGCAACAATACTTGGCGAACTTCTGACCGACCAATTCCAATTACGCTCCCAAACAAAATGTTAGTAGCGTAACTAACGTTTTTGTTAGAAATTGAAAGAAATAAGATTCCAAGTCCCAAAAACAAACTTGAAACTGCCGAAATTGCCGATTCTCGTCGTGATGCTTGCACACTCATTTTACCAATCAAAATTGAGCTCACAATGGTAAACAGCAACATCCCCGTTAAGGCTTGCCATCCCATAAAAATTCCGAACGCCGCCCCAGAAAAGCCAATTTCTGAGAGCATGTGGGACAAGAACGACATGTTGCGCCCCACTACGTAGACTCCCATAATCCCACAAATAATGGCAATAAAAGTTCCGGCAATGTAGGCATTTTGCATAAATTCAAAACTAAACATTGGGCAAATCCTCCTCACTGTGAATATCGCTGACTTCGCCCAACGCGTACCGGTCTTCTTTCAACAATAAGTACTTGTCGGAATATTTTTTCATTAAATCGAAATCGTGCGTAATTGATAATACCGTTAATCCGTGCCGCCGATTAAAATGTTGCACCAAGTCGAAAAGTTCGTATTTACGAACACTATCCAAACTTGCAGTCGACTCGTCCAAGATTAACAAATCCGGCTGATCGACCAGTGCCTGAGCTAAATACGCCCGTTGTTTTTGTCCACCGGACGCCCGACCCATCCGGGTATTTTGAATTTCTACCAAACCCGTTTCTTGCAAAATTTTGTCTAGTTGTTGGCGTTCTTTCTTGGATAACCACGGTAACCGACTTTCTTGCAAATTTAGGGCTACAAAGTCCCGAATGGATAATGGGTAATCCCGGTCAATATTTCTAAACTGAGGCACGTAACCAATGTTCACTGCCGACCGAAATTTAATCTCCCCGTGAGTCGGTTTAACTTGGTGTAACAACGTCCTAATTAAAGTGGTCTTCCCCACCCCGTTTTCACCAATTACACTTAAAAATTCACCCCGGTCAATGTTGAAGCTTAAATGATTGAAAAGTTTTTGTCCCGGGAACTCGACCGTTAAGTCGTGTACTTGTACCAATGTCTCCGTCATTAATCTTTCCCTCTTATTATTTTACTGATTTGATTTAGTTGGCTAACCATCCACTCTTGATACGACTTACCGTCCGGCATCGTCTCCGTAACGTTGATAACGGGAACGTGATGTTTTTTAGCCATTTTTAAAACTTCATCAATTACCTTATTACCAGTCTGTTGGTTGTTAACGATGAATTCTACTCGGCGCTGCTTAAGATCTTGTTGCAGGCTTTCAACCGTTTTTGGTGAAGGATCGGTCTCGTTTTCGATTGCAAGCGCAAATTTCCGGTCGCTAATTTGGTAGCCTAACTCCCGCAAGGTGTAATCATAAACCGGTTCGGTTACCGCAACTTTTTTCCCCGAACTTTGTTGTTTAATTTCGTCAATCTTCTTCTGGATTGGCTGCAGCGATTTAACGTATTTTTGGGCGTTTCGCTGATAAAATTCGCGATGTTGCGGGTCTTTCTTACTTAACTGTTTAGCCACCTGGTTTGCTAGACGTTCCATAGTTGCCAAATCGTACCACAAATGAGGGTTCTCGCCATTCTTTTTGTTCATCAAATGTCCAAGATTAATCACCTGAAGTCCCTTTTTATGCGGGGTGATCCGTTGCATCCAGGCGTCCGTTCCCATCCCATTTTCAATTACTAAATCAGCATCCACCATGAGTTTAGCCGTCTTGGTCGTTGGCTCAAAATCATGCGGATCAGTCGCCGCATTTTGAATAATATTCGTCACCTTGACGTACTTACCGCCAACTTTCTTGGCCACGTCTCCATAAAAATTAAGCGAACTAACTACTTGAACCTTATCCGAATGTTTTGGCTTAGTTACCGTACATCCCCCAAGCAAAAATACTCCCGCTAGTAACAAAACTAAACCTGCTAACCAACTTCGCCTTCCGCGCATCTTCTTCCTCCTAAAGAGTAATCATTACTATTTACTCTGACAATTATAACAAAGAATGCGCTAGTTGCTAGCGTTATTCTCAAGATAACGTTTTCAATGATGTATACTGGAGGTAGTTTCCTAATAGAAAGGAGAATTTGTTTGGATTATCAAATGCCGTTTTTCAAAGAAATCATGCAGGATCCGCAAAATGCCATCTTTACTGAAAAGGGTTGGCACCCCATTTACATGCTCAATCCCCAGGCGCGAATTCTCATCGTCGGCCAAGCACCCGGCAAACGCGTGCAGGATACAGAAATTATCTGGAATGATAAAAGCGGCGATCGGCTTCGGGATTGGATGGGCATTTCGCGCGAGACCTTTTACAATTCTGGAAAAATTGCCGTTCTGCCAATGGACTTTTACTATCCCGGAAAAGGCAAAAGCGGGGATATCCCTCCTCGTAAGGCCGTCGCTGAAAAATGGCACCCCCAAATGGTGGCTGCCATGCCTAACATCCAATTAACCTTGTTGATTGGCGCTTACTCGCAACGTTATTACTTAAAAACCACTCCGAAGACAACCACCACGGAGTTGGTAAAAAATTACCAATCGTTCTTACCAAAGTATTTTCCACTAGTCCATCCTTCACCCAGAAATAATATCTGGCTGGCAAGAAATCCGTGGTTTGAAGAACAAGTGGTTCCCGATTTAAAACGCCGAGTCGCGGCTATTTTACAAGATTCCTAGCGTCTGACCACCCTTTACTAATTTTTACTGTAAACAATCTCTGCAACTAAAATAAGCATTCTAAACCCAAACACCGTTATCTTTACAAAGCATTAAAAAACAGGAGCTAACTAAGCTCCTGTTTTTATATCGATACGTTTTTAATACATCAAGACTTGGGCCACTAAAATTCCCCCACCGAAGACAAGTAAGAAAACCACTACCGGCCAAACAAACTTGAACCAGTGGGAATATTTCATGTCGAGCATTTGGAGGGTAGCCATTACCAACCCGGTTGGGGCAAGGAACAACATTGCATATTGCCCGAATTGATAGGCCGTAACCACAACAAAACGTGGAATCTGTACCGTATCTGCTAACGGCGCCAAAATTGGCATTGAAAGTACCGCTAGACCAGAAGACGATGGCACGATGAAGCCCAGGACGAAGTAAATAAATAACATCACGATAATAAATACCGGCCCGCTCATGTGGGCAACTAACGACGAGGAAAAGTCCAGGATTGTATCGGAAATCATTCCTTGGTTTAAAATCAAGTTAATTCCTCGAGCTAACCCAATAATCAACGATACCCCGACTAAGCTCGAAGCACCGTTGACAAACGCGTCAACGACACCTTTTTCCCCAATTCCATTTTTACCAGTCGCCGTTAAAATCATGATCAAAATGGCAAAGGCCAAGAACGAAGCCGCCATCTTAGGGAACCACCAGCCCTGGGTCATTACTCCCCAAACCATCAAAGGAAAACCAGCTACGAATAGCGCTAAAACAATTTTCTTTCGTAAGGTAAACGCTGCTTGTTGTTCATCATTATTTATTACCGACCATTTTTGGTTAAATTCATTCCGGTCTTCGTAAGAGTACGAAGCTGCCGGATTTTGTTTAACCTTCTTACTGTACCAGTAGAGGTAGCCAATTACGAACAACGCCGCCACTACACAGCCAAAGGCCCGCCATGGTAAACCTTCCGTGAAGCTAATCCCAGCCGCGTTGGAGGCAATTACTACGGAAAACGGGTTAATTGTTGAAAAGGCCGTCCCAATTGAACTAGCTAAGAAAATGGCTCCCACACAGACAATCGAATCGTAGCCCATCGCAATGAAGACGGGCACGAGGATTGGATAAAAAGCCACCGCTTCTTCTTCAATTCCGCATAACGTTCCGCCTAGAACCATTAACGTCGCTACTAAGAAAATTAACAGAAACTCATGCCCCTTCGTCTTCTTCGTCAGCGCTAGCAAACCGGATTCGAAGGCTCCGCTTGCCCTTACCACACCAATTAAGCCGCCTAACACAAAGATAAATACCATAATGTCGACAGCTTCGATAGTTCCGTTAACCATGCTAGAAGTAATTTGATCAACTCCTGCAGGATGCTGCTTCAAGCGCTGGTAGGTGTTGGGAATTGAAATTTCTTGGTTAATGCTTCCCGACGTGAACTTCTGAATGTTAATCTTAACACCCAGTTTATCCAATTCTTTTTGGGTAGCTGGTACCTTTTCAACCTGTCCGTTAGGCTGTTTTACCTGTAGAGACGAGTTTGCTTGGTTGTACGCCAATTTTGCGTAACTCCCTGAAGGAACTACCCACGTAGCGATTACCGCCACAATCGTCAAAATGAATAAAATTACAAACGCTCCCGGCATTTTAAGCTTAAAACGCTGTTTTCCCCTTGTTAACATAATGGCACACTCCCTTACCAAAAAATGGTCAACCTCGCAAAAGTTCTTTAAAAATAAGTCCCACGCCAGTTGACCACCTTTTTTAGTTGTATTTAATTGTGTGCCTTCAATTTTGTTAGTTAGTCGTCATCTTCATCCTGAAAAAATTCAGGTTTAAAAACAAACCGTTTATGTTCATAATCAATTAAGTTTTGTTCCACCAAGTATTTGACAATCTGTCCGGCAGTCTCCCGGCTGGTTCCGCTCATCACTGCTAATTCCTTAATGCGGAGGGGATACGGAATTTTAGAACTACCATCCGGCTGGAGCTGTCCTAAATCAGCTTCAAAAGTTTTCAACGCTTGGACAATTCGTTGTCGTGCACTTGGGGTAACTAACTGCTGAATCTGATCTTCTGATTCGCTAATGATTGAACTCATTTCCTTAACCACCTTGACCAATGCCGCGTTATTTTGTCGTAACAGCGATTCAAAAACTGACATTGGAAAATAGACAATTTCAATATCGGTCATTGCCTGGGCTGTGTACGGATAATAACATTCCGTAAACATTCCCCGGTAAGGAAAAGCAAGGTCGGCCTTAACGTATGTATAAAAAGTGAATTTATCGTTTGCATCGGTTCGCTCCGCTCGTACCAAACCTTTAATCACAAAGTACAAATTTTCTCGATCATCGCTTTGATCAAATAAAACCTGTCCCTTGGGAAATTGCTTTACGTGCATTTGATTAATAAGCTGTTGCAACTCTGCATCGGTAAAATCACTAAATTCCGGTTTAGTTTTTAAATACTTTTTCGGATTATCCCGAATGGAATCCTGCTCGTTTGTCATATCATTACTCCTAGCTGATGATTCTTAGCTCTTAAATCAAGTAACCAAAGTTCTAATATAACACATTCCTAAAGCGAGATTCCGCCCGTAAACATTAGACCCACACTCAATAGCGCACCCGCGGTAAGCAATCCGGTCACTAATTTTTCTTTGTGCGACAAGCGGACTGCGCAGCCATTTTCCTGACGAGCCTTCCCGTAGAAGTAAATACCTGGTAAGTAGGCAATTAAACAGAGTAATAAGTACTCAATCCCTGCCATCCAAATCCCCACGACTTCAAATACTAACGCGAAAACTCCAATCATTAGTTGCGCCCGATTTTCCTTTACGTTTAGGTGTTGATAGGAATACTTGATTTGGTACGCTGCTACTAGGATATAACAGACGATAATCGAAGCCGTACAAAGCGAATAAGCAAAGTTATACGCACGCGAGGTAAACAACAAGGTAAACAGAAAGCCCTGTACTAAAAACGCAGTCATTACTAACGCAAATGTTGGTGCATTATGCCGGTTGACCTTACCAAAATACTTTGGCAATAGCTTTTGCTTAGCCATTAGCAAAATGGTTTCTGCTGGTAGCATTGTCCACGACAACCACGCACCCAAGATGGAAACGATTAGGCCGATGCCAATCAGGTAACCGCCCCAAGGACCTACCATCTGGGCAAAGACGTATAATAGCGCTGGCTGATGAAGGTCCGCCAACTGCGTCCGGGTTAGGTAGCCATATGGCAAGATTGAGATTAGCATGTAAATTGCTAATAGACTAATCAAACCAAACATGGTTGCCTTTCCGGCAGTTGACTTCTTCTGCGCCCGTGCGGAGAGGGTGGAAGCCCCTTCGATCCCAACGAAGACCCACATCATCACCATCGTGCAGTTTTTAATTTGCTGCATTACGTCACTGACTACAAAGTGGCTTCCTACGTTATCCCAGAAAGCTTGGGTAAAAAGATGCCCATCAAATAAAATAATTGCAGTTACGATAAAAACGAACAACGGGACTAGCTTACCAATGGTAACCACCATGTTAATAATCGCAGCGCCTTCAATTCCCTGACTGACAAAGTAGGTTAAACACCACAGCAAGACGCTTGCTAACAAAATTGAAGGTAAGTTTTGTCCTGATTTAAAGACGGGGAAGAAATACCCCAAAGCACTCATCATCATGGTTGCAAACGCCACGTTGCCAAGCCAGGCGGACAACCAGTATCCCCAGCCACTAATAAAACCTGCAAACGGTCCGAATCCCTTTTGCGCATAGGAAAACATGCCTTCCAGCTTCGGTTCCTTAAGCAGTAAGTTATTTAATGACAAAGCTAACATTAAAATTCCAAAACCGACAATTAACCATGCGATTATCACCGGTCCCGGAGCCGCTGCACGTGCTAGATCGGATGGTAGGCCAAACACCCCACCTCCGATCGATGAACTAATCACTAGCGCACATAATGGCAATAAACCAATTTTTTTGGGCGGCTTTTTTTCTGACAAGTTGATCACCTCTAAAAAGTTTGTGTCCGTGAGCAGAACATTCAGCTCACTTAATAATTTGACTGTTTACTTAAAATTTAGTTGTTTAGCGGCGATCATTAATCACGATTGATGAAGCAATCCGAATCGATCTCACTAGTAGCAACGTTTTAGCTAGTACTCTTAAATACGCATAAAAATATCTAACTAGTTAAATACGACAAATGCTTTCGGTAACCCCTCAATCAGGACACTGAGCAAATTTTTTATTGTTTTAAACTAACCTTATCGAAATAACTGGCGTGATAATTCATCCGAGCCCGGGCTACGATACATAATTAAAACAATAAAAATAGTTTCACTCCATGGGTCTATTTTACCGATTAATAAAACCGCTTTCAGTGGAGATTTAACGTTCTAAATGTTAGCAATTTATCATTTTTATTAAAGTAATTGTACAAAACAAAGGAAAAAAAGGCGAGGATGGTGCTCAATTGAGAGCGTGGAAAAGCCCGGTTAAATCTTGAGGATTAATGAAATTAAAAAATTAAGCGTTTACGCTTATTTTTTTAATTTCATTAACCGGAGAGATTTGGGCTTGGGAACGCATTTTGACTATCTTCCATAAAAACACAGACTTAGTTTAATTATGCAATTAATCGCAGGTTTGGCAATTGATTGCATAATTAAACTAACCGGAAAAGATTGGAGACTGGAGCACGTTTAGTCTGCATTGCAAATTAAACTTTTGTTCAACCGGAGAAATTTGGGCTTGGGAACGCATTTTGACTATCTCGCAAGCCCACCATTAATTAAATAACAATCGCTAAAATTTCATCCGTCATCATTGTTTTACAATTCTCCGTCACAACAAAAAAGTCCAGAACGATATAATTCTCGTTCTGAACTAGTTCAAAGCTAAATTAAAACTGACTTACTGAAACTGCATTCCGCCATCCACAATGATGGTTTGTCCGGTAACGTAATTGGAATCCGGACCAGCTAAGAACGCAACGGCTGCAGCTACGTCTTCCGGTTCCGAAAGTCGTTTTAAGGTGATGTCCTTTGCAAACTGTTGCATCCCCCACTCGTCATCTTTGCCAGCGTTTTGACCGACTTGATGAGCAATGTCCATCATCATTGGGGTTTTTACAATTCCAGGTGCGTAAGCATTCACGGTAATTCCCTTGTCTGCCAAATCTCGCGCAGCTACTTGCGTAATTCCCCGGACCGCGAATTTAGTACCCGAGTAGAGTGCCAAATTAGGATTTCCCACTACTCCGGCCTGCGAAGTCGCGTTAATAATCTTGCCACCGTGGTTTAACTTTTCAAACTGTGCAACTGCAGCTTGAATGCCCCACAATGGGCCAGCAACGTTAACATGATATACCTTATCAAATTGCTCAGGAGTGATGGTTTCAATTGGTGTTGTGGGACCTAACCCAGCATTGTTAACTAACACGTCAAACCCGCCTAGTTGGTCACTAACCTGAGAAACCGCCTTAAACACGTCATCTCGATTAGCAACGTCAACTTCAACAGCAATGGCAGTTTGTCCGCGGTCGTTGATCTCATCCGCTACTTGTTGGGCGGCTGCGGCCTTTAAATCCGCAACTCCCACTGCGAAACCATCCTGTGCTAAACGCAACGCAATCGCTTTACCGATCCCTTGCGCAGCTCCCGTAACCATCGCTACTTTTGATTTGTTCATGCTCAGGATTCCCTTCTGCTTAAAATCAGTCTACTATTTCTTAGAATCTGCCTTGGCAACGGCCGCCATTGCTAACGCATTAATGTAGTTAAGCGGTTGGTCGTAATTTGGTTGGAAGAACATGTCTACCATCGACAAGTCGTCAATGGTCATCTTGTTTTGAATTGCCAACGAAATCGTGTTTGCAGATTGTGCACAGTCATAATCACTGTAGAACGCTCCTCCGAGGACAACCCGGGTCTTTGGATCCCAAACCAAGCGCATTAAGATTGGGGTAGTGGTAAGCATGAATTCTGGACGATAATCCTGTTCAAGGGTTACCGAATCAACTTCCACTCCCCGCGCTTGTGCGCCACCTTCGGTCAAACCGGTACTTGCCAAAGTCTTACCAAAAAGTGCTACCGCAGAACTTGCTTGGGTACCCAAGTATTTTACGGTTGGTTTTTCAATGTTATGTCCAATTAGGATTCCTTGACGAACCGCGTTAGTTGCCAACGGAATGTAATCGTCTTTGCCAGTAGGATTGTAGTGCACTACTGAAGCATCACCTGCGGCAAAAATGTCCGGGTTCGAAGTTTGCATATATTCATCAGTGATGATTGCACCGTTTTTGAGCATATCAACCTTGTTCTTTAGCAAACTAGTATGTGGCCGGAAACCAACGCAGAGAATTGCGTAATCTGCTGTATAACTACCCTTATCAGTCTTAACGGTAATTTGATCAGTTCCGCTAAAGCCTTGAACCATTTCGTTCATTGCTAATTTAACACCGTGGTCAGTGTAGTCTTTGGCAACCTGGTCAGAAATTTCAGGGTCAAAGTTCTTTGCCAATACGTTTGGTAAACCATCAATCAAGGTAACTTCACGGCCAGTGATTGCATATTGTTCAGCTAATTCAGCGCCAATGTAGCCTGCACCAATTACCACTACGGACTTAACGTCGTCGTCAATCCGTTTTAATTCTGCCGCGTCGTTCCAGTTCTTGCAAAGTTTGATTCGTTCGTTATCAATTCCATCAATTGGCGGAATTACAGGCGATGAACCAGTCGTCATAACTAGCTTATCGTATGTATCGGTAAACTCTTCATTTGTTGCGAGATTTTTAACTTTTAAAGTCTTTGTATCGGGGTCGATATCTAAAACATCATGCTTCATTTTCATGGTTGCACCAAGTTCAGTCAACGCTTCTGGCGATGAATAGAACATTTTCTTTGGATCAGAAACGTGGTTCCCTACCCAAAGCGCAATCCCACATGATAAGAATGACAAATTATCATTACGTTCGTAAACCGTCACGTCGTAATCGGGATGTTCTGTTAAGATTTGTTGTGCCGCAAAGGTTCCAGCGTGTGTACAACCAACTATAGCAATTTTCATAAGTAACCAACCTCCTAGTTGTTTATAACTAAATAGTAACCGTTTTCAACCGTTTGTCAACTACTACACAAGTCTTGGAAACGCTCGCTTTATCCCGGCTATTGAACCTAATAGTTAACACTGTTGATTTATTGGGAATAAATTAGCACATTCGCTTTTGAAAGCATAAAAAAGCTGGGACTAAAATTCACAAAAAATTTTCATTCCCAACTCTTTTACTTAAAATTAACCGTTCTCATAACACTATTTTTTAACCTTGGTAGTCACCTTATTATTTTTCATCAGCTCGCCACACCGCTGACCAATTTGTTCTAAAACGTAAACTACCGGCACTTGGGAAGTGAAGTCTAGCGTTCCCACTTTCTTTTCCGGAATGTCGTATGCCAGACAATGGTCGCAAACCCGTGCAAGGGTTGAAAGGTGGTTGGCCGTTACCGCAACGGTAGTCGCCCCATTTTGTCGATAATAATTAGCTTGTCGCAAAATTGCATCGGACTCGCCCGAAACGGACAAAAACATGATCAAAGTTTTAGTATAGTCCCGGCCCTCAATCGGTTGCGGCTGATACGGATCCATAATTGCCAAAGAAAACAATCCATAATTAGATAACACTCGGGCACCGTACTGTGCGAGACTGCTACTCGATCCCATCCCTAAAAAGAGGCGGGTATGCGCCTTTAAAAATAACTGCGCTACCGCGGAAATTTTTTGCCGGTACTTAGGCAAATTAGCTTGCGTTAAAAATTGGGCAATTGGCCCCCATTCTTGTTCTACCTGTCCAAACCGGTCGGGTTTATCATGATGTCGCAACGCATATTTGAAATCAGAAAATCCTTCATAACCCATTTTCTTCAAAAAACGCAAAACCGTAGTGGATGACACGTGACTTTTAGCTGATAAATCTCGAATCGTCATCGTTTTACATTCTTCAAGATGGCCCGCAACGTACTTATAAACAAACATTTCTAATTGATTGAGGGTCTGAATTCGTTCGTAACTAAACACCTTGATCACCTCCTTAAAACGGTATTAACCTTATGGCCTACGGGACGTCAGCGGCTTTAATTAATTAGTAGTTAAATCCGCCCCGTTTGAAGCAATTACCTTTTGATACCAAGCAAATGAATCCTTCTTAGAACGTGCTAGGCTTCCATGACCCGCATCATCTTGGTCGACATAAATGAAGCCATAGCGCTTGGCCATTTCACCCGTGCTAGCTGAGATTAAATCGATGCAGCCCCACGGAGTGTAGCCAATCAAATCAACTCCGTCTAACACGACGGCCTTTTCCATCTCGAGAATGTGGTCATGGAAATACTTAATTCGGTAGTCGTCATGAACCTGGCCATCGGCGGTCTTTTGATCGTAAGCGCCAAAACCGTTTTCCACGATGAATTGTGGTTTATGCCAACGGTCTTGCATCCAATTCATGGAATAACGCAAACCGATTGGATCAATTTGCCAGCCCCAATCTGATTTTGCTACGTACGGATTATCTACTAAATCAGTAGACTCGCGGTAGGCGTAGTCGGAATCGTCATCGTTAGCTTTTGTCGTAAAGGACATGTAGTAACTAAAGCCAATGTAATCCACCGTGCCCTGCGCTAAAATTTTGCGGTCTTCATCGCTGATGTCCACGGAAATATTACGCCGTTGCCAGTACTTCAACAGCCATGCGGGATATTCACCATTCGCCTGAACATCACCATAGTAATAGCGGGTCTGCATTGCCCGTTCAGCCTTCATAATATCCGCTGGTTTAGCAGTAAGCGGGTAAATTGGACACATGGCAATCATTGCCCCGACTTGATAATCTGGGTCAATTTCGTGAGCCAACTTGACCACCTTCGCGCTTGCAACCATTTCGTTATGGGCCGCCTGGTACATTAACGCTTCTTTATCTGGCGTAGTTTTCGTAACTAGCAACCCCGAGTTTTGGAGAAGCGGGTGCGGATCGTCATAATCAGCTTGATTATTAATTTCATTAAAAGTCATCCAATATTTAACTTTACCGCGATAACGTTCCATTACCGTCTTGGCAAACCGGACAAAAAAGTCGATTAGTTTTCGATTAGTCCAACCGCCATATTCCTTTACTAGGTGATAAGGCATTTCAAAATGGGACAGGGTGATAATTGGCTGAATATCATGTTTTAAAAGTTCATCAAAAACGTCATCGTAAAACTTTAATCCGGCCTCGTTAGGTTCCGTTTCGTCGCCGTTAGGGAAAATCCGCGTCCAAGCGATCGAAGTCCGAAAGCACTTAAAGCCCATCTCAGCAAAAAGAGCGATATCTTCGCGATAGTGATGGTAGAAATCAATTCCCCAATGGTTAGGATAAATCTCCCCATCCACCACTCCATCGGTAACTTTACGCGGAGTGTCTTTATTACCTGCCGTCATGACGTCCGCAATGCTAACGCCCTTCCCGTCGGCTTGCCATCCGCCTTCAAACTGATGGGCTGCAACTGCGCCGCCCCATAAGAAACCAGCAGGCATCCGATAATTTTTTTCCGTCATCAAATCTCCACCTTACTTTTCAGCTAATTTCTTATATAAGTCCACAATTTCTCCGGCTAAATCCCGGAAAGTGATGGCATTCATGATGTGGTCTTGGGAATGAACCGTTAGTAAAGTTACCTTGGCATGATTGCCGTTGGCTTCTTCAGTCAACATCCCGGTTTGGGCGTTATGTGCTTCAGTTAAAAAGCCGTCGGACTCCTTCAATTTTTCATCAGCACGCTTAAAGTCACCTTCCTTAGCAGCGTTAATTGCTTCAAAAGCAGAACTCTTTGCGTTCCCTCCGTTAATAATTAATCCCATAATTGCTTGCATATCTTGTTCTTGTTCAGCCATTTAATTTACTCCTTTCGATACAAAAAAGCGCTCCAGTTAAGTGAAAGCGCTTTTAAAAAATTCACAAAGTTCCTTAGTTCCCCATTGCTGATAAAGCTTCTTTGAGAACTTTTTCGCCGTTCATCATGCCGTAGTCTTGCATATCAATAACTTCTACTGGAATATCTAATTTCTTTTTGAAGTTGTCTTCTAGATAACGAACTTGCGGTCCAAGCATCAAAATGTCTGGTGATTTTTCGGATAATTTGTTATCCGCATCGGATGCCGCCGTTGCGAAGATTTCTGCGTCAACGCCTTCAGCTTCCGCAGCTTTTTGCATCTTGGAAACTAGTAAACTAGTCGACATCCCTGCCGCACATACTAACATAATTGTTTTTTCAGCCATATGAATCACTCCTGTAATAAATTTAATTTAGGCGGTTGACTATGAAACCGCTTACGTTACAATTGAATTATAAAACGTAGGTACAAATTTTACAAGTGCCAAACATTTAAATTTGTCACCAGGTTATTAAAACCAGATAAAGAAGGTGTCACTAATTGTATACATTTATTGCAAATGATTTGATTTATAAAATTAATCACCATCAGTTCAAGGTAAAATTGCCTACCGAATACGAATTAATGCAAAAGTATAACGTTAGCCGGAACACAATTCGTAAGGCCATCGACATCATTAGCCAAAAGGGACTTGTGCGCCGGGTTCAAGGCAGCGGATACTACATTAATAATATCGGCGCGGACACCGATCGGATCGTTAACCTCACCATGGGGGTTTCCGAGGGGTTTAACCATCAAAAGCTAACTTCTCGGGTAGTTACTTTTGACCGGATGATTGCCGACCGGGCCATGGCGAATGAGTTTGGTTGTGAAGATGGCGATGAACTATACCGAATCATCCGGTATCGTTACCGTAAAAATCAGCCTTATATATTGGAATACGCTTACTACGAACGCAACGAAGTTCCCTTTCTACCAGTCGACGTCCTGCATGAATCAATCCTCGAGTTTATCAAAGCCGAATACGATGTCACCGTTGATTCGAGCGACCAATACGTTGGCATTGAACCGTTATCGCCAGAAGCTGCGTCCATTACCGGCTTTCCTCAAGGCGATCGCTATATCACCCTTTACCAGTCGCATTACCGGAAGAATAACGTTTTATTCAACTTCTCGAAAACTTATTACTTAGATCGCGGAACCCGTTTCTACTTCCATGCCATTAACCAGAGCTAGGTAATTTTTAAATCGTCGTTGACAAACTAAAAAGTCTTCCGTTATACTCGTGGAAGATTAACTTGTAAGGTAGGAATAAGCAAATGAGCATTTTAAAACGAAAAAATGTCAATAATGGTTGGCAAAGCCGGTAACTAGGTTGTGTTTTGCAAAGGCAAGATACGACCTGTATACAGATCGTATCTGTGCCGGCTCATTTGTGTTGAATAACGCTGATAATTGCCCGCATGGATCATTAACCGCCATGCGGGCCTTTTTTGGACAGGCCCTCTGGGTTTGTCCTTTTTTATTACTTTATTTTAAGGAGCTTTGCTTGTATGAAAAGAATGTTAAGTTTTATCGTCATCATTTTTGCGTTTCTGGGATTTGCCTTTTTCAAAGAAGGAAATTCTACCAACCAGGCTAGCCAAACCACTAAAAAGATTGGCATCCTACAACTAATGGACCAACCAGCTTTAAAACAAATTCAGCGCGGGGTTTACGCTGGCTTAAAGCAAACCGGATTTACCGAAGGAAAGAACCTAAAGGTGGACTACCAAAATGCTCAAGGAAATCAGAGTAACCTCAAGACCATGAGCGAGAAGTTTGAAAATGAAGGGGTCGACCTATCGATTGGAATTACCACCCCAGCCGCCCTTGCTTTGGCAAATACTACCAGTACGACGCCGGTCATTATGAGCGGGATTACCGATCCCAAAGGTGCTCGTCTAATGACTAACCTAAAGCATCCGACTACGAACGTTACCGGCGTCTCCGACCAAGCGCCGTTAGCCCAACAGTTGCAATTAATTCAGCAGCTTATGCCACATTTGCACACTTTGGGGATTATTTATACTTCTAGTGACAACTCGGCCGTGACCCAGTACCACCAATTTAAAAAACTGGCCCAGAAGGCGGGCATTAATCTTAAGGCGTATTCCATCGCGAATTCCAACGACCTTAACCAGGTTTCGCAATCCATGGTCCAGGCGGTGGACGCGGTTTACGTTCCAACCGACAACACCATTGCCGGAGCGATGTCAACGTTGGTCAAAAACACCAACGCGGCTAACGTGCCCGTTTTCCCAGCAGTCGATTCCATGGTCAAAAATGGCGGAATTGCCACTTACAGCGTGAACCAGTATAAACTCGGCGTGTTGACTGGAAAAATGGCCGGGCGGATTTTAAAGGGTGAAAAAGTTCGGGAAAATCCGGTCGAATATCTTAAACGCGGCGACCTAACCATTAACTTAAAACAAGCGCAACAAATGGGAATTAAAATTCCTAATAACTTACTACAAAAAGCACAAAAGGAAGGAGTTATTTACAAATGAATCTAATTACTTCTGCTATCGGTCAGGGGTTGCTGTGGGGGCTCCTTGGCATAGGATTATTTTTAACTTTTCGGATTTTAGACTTTCCTGACATGACCGTGGAAGGGACCTTTCCGTTAGGAGCAGCCGTGAGCGTGACCGCAATTACTCACGGAGTAGACCCGCTTTTGGCAACCGTACTAGCATTTGGCGTAGGTATGTTAGCAGGTCTGACCACCGGCTTACTGTACACTAAGGGAAAGATTCCAATTTTATTGGCCGGGATCTTAGTGATGACCGCCTGCTACTCCATCAACTTACGAATTATGGGGACTTCGAACGTATCCTTATTAGGACATCACACCTTGTTTAGCGGTGCGTTCCTAACTGCATTACCGCCCTTCTTCGATAGCGTACTGTTAGGCTTGTTAATTATCACCGTGGTGGTTGCCCTTCTAGCGCTTTTCTTGCAAACTGAGCTTGGCCAAGCCTTCATTGCAACCGGGGACAATGAAAAAATGGCAAAATCTTTAGGCATTCATACCGACCAAATGAAAAACTTAGGCCTCATGGTTTCCAACGGTTTAATTGCCGTTTCTGGTGCCTTGATTGCCCAAAGTGACGGTTATTCCGACGTTAACATGGGAATTGGAATCATCGTAATCGGTCTTGCTTCAATCATTATCGGCGAAGTAGTTTTTGGAGAGTTGACCATGAACCAGCGTCTCGTTGCCGTGGTTTGCGGTAGCATCATCTACCGGTTCGTACTTCTCTTAGTCCTCAAGGCCGGCTTTAACACCAATGATTTAAACTTAATTTCTTCATTAGTACTGGCCCTTTGCCTAATGTTGCCAACCTTACGCCAAAAGCTGCGTTTATCCAACATTGTCCGCCGTGGCCTTTCACCAATTAGTCAGGAGCGTGATTCAAATGAATAACCAAGTAATTTTAGAATTAAAAAACGTGTCCGTCTACGCCAACCGACACACTAGCGAAGAAATCCAAATTTTAAAAAACATTAACTTAAAGGTCTACCAAAACGACTTTATCACCCTGTTAGGTTCTAACGGAGCTGGTAAATCAACCCTTTTTAACGTGATCGCTGGAAACTTAGCCGTTGACGAAGGCCAGATTTTGCTTGCTGGAAAAGACATTACCCACCTTTCCGAAGAAAAACGGACTCGCTACATTAGTCGGGTCTTCCAGGACCCTAAGTTGGGAACCGCCCCCCGCATGACCGTTGCGGAAAACCTATTATTAGCTACGAAACGCGGACAACGTCGCGGATTGCGTCCCCGCCGCTTAAACCAACATACTGCCGAATTCAAACAGATTACCGCAAGCATGCCTAACCAACTTAGCAACCGGCTTAAAACCCCAACCGGAAGCCTATCTGGCGGACAACGCCAAGCTTTAAGCTTCTTGATGGCAACCATCAAGCGACCGGAAATTCTTTTACTAGATGAGCACACGGCGGCCCTCGACCCCAAAACCAGCACCGAGTTAATGGTGGCTACCCAAGAACGGATTACTGCGGATCATTTAACCGCCCTGATGATCACCCACCAACTTAGCGACGCGGTCAAATACGGTAACCGGCTTTTAGTCTTGCGAAACGGGCAAATCACCCAAGATTTAAACGCCGAAGAAAAGGCTCAGGCGGATTTACGAGAACTCTCAATTTATTAAGATTACACTGCCTTATATAACGAATCATTATCCTTAACGATTAAAAATAAATATTTTTCATTATCCACAATTACGGATATAATGTGAACAATTCCAAATCCATTGAGAATTTCACAATGTTAAGGAGAATTTGATGAAAAAAATATTATTAGTTTTATTGGGATTGCTGATTATCGCAACTGGAATAGTCTACTTGACGGGTCCGCATCGTTCATCAACTACCGCAAAATACGTTCAGTCCACCACTCCAACGTTATTTGTCCACGGATGGGGAAGCAGCTTTCACGCCGAAGAAAAAATGGTGGACGCAGCTCGCCAAGCCGGAGTAACTAATACCGTAGTCCGCGCAGACGTTGCTAAAAATGGCCAAGTTACGTTTAATCATTCCATTCCCGCGGACGCAATTAACCCCATTGTGGAAGTTAACTTAGCGGATAACAAACTGACGGCAAATAATGACCACGAAGATTACGTTAGCGGATATCATCGTGGCGGCGAATACATTAAACAAGTTGTCGTTGCTTTAGAAAAACAGCATCATTATCACTCAATCAACCTAGTTGGACATTCGATGGGAAACCTTGAAATCATCAATTATCTCAATGATAATTTGCACAATGCCAAGCTTCCTCAGGTTGCTCACTTGGTAGCAATTGCGGGACATTACAACGGGCTGATGGGTGAAAAGAAGAGTGAGCAAGTCACCGTTAACCAGGCTACTGGTAAGCCAAGCTGGATGGCCCCTGCTTACCGGGAATTGCTTAACCTGCGCAAAAATTTTCCTACTTCAACTGCCGTACTTAATATTTATGGCGATTTAGACGATGGCAGTCATTCTGACGAAGCCGTGCCGGTAAATTCTGCTAAGTCGCTAAAATATTTAGTAAGTCCTCGAGCCAAGTCATACACGGAGCTTGAAATCCATGGAAAAAACGCGCAACACAGCAAGTTGCATAACAATGCCCGGGTTAACCGCGCGTTGATCAAGTTTTTATGGCAAAAGAAGTAGTGGTCATTTTTAAGCACCCTGACCCACTAATCTAAGAAATCGGCTAACGTAAAAAAATGAGAGTGGGACAAAAGTCGGGTAGTTTGCGAGCATTAACTGAAAATTGACCATGATGCCTGAATTGGGCATGATGGCCAATTTTTGGTTAAGCGGAACAAACTGACTTTTGGCACACGTTGTGGCTCTATTGAAGTCAAAACACCAAAATAAAAACGATTCATGAGGAAGTTTTACCTCATGAACCGTTTTTTTGTTTAGAGACTTTTGTCCCACTCTCATTTTTAGTGGCTCAATTACTTATTTTTCAGCATCCTTAGCCGTAGTGATTCTCAATGAAGCTAATAAGCCAACCGCGATTAAAGCAATTGTAAAGTAAAATCCGTAATGAGTACCGTTCGTAAATGCTGCACTCAAGTGGCCGCTGCCATGGTGATTTTGATATACCGTTTGGCCAATTCCCAACAAACTAGTTGCCAAGGCCGTCGCAATCGCACCTACAATTTGTTGCATAGTGTTCATGATGGTACTTCCATCACCAGATTGTGCTCCCTGTAATGAATTCAACGCGTACGTTTGCGCAGGTGACATTGCTAACGGAGCGCCGACCATCAAAATTACGTGTGCTGCAATTAAATAAGCAATTGACGTATGGGTGGTGGTGAATATTAGCATTACCGCACCTACCAAGGCAATGATCAAGCCTAAGCGTACCGGAGTCTTTGCGCCTACTTTATCATAAAGCCGACCAGCGACCGCAGATACCAACGCGTTGATGATACCACCAGGTAACATAATAATCCCTGTTAAGGCAACTGGTAGTAACAACCCCCGTTGAATGTACATTGGCAACAAGTACATTGCCGACAAAATAATGCCAAAATCTAACATTACTAAGACCGCGCCGGTCCGGAAAGCCGGAATGGCAAAAATCTTTAAGTTAAGGACTGGTTCAACAAGGGCAAGTTGCCGCTTAACGTAAAGTGCTAAGACGACGATTCCAACAATCAACGAACCCAGCACTAGCGGAGAAGCCCAACCTTGTTCACTGGCAAAGCTGACTCCCATTACGATTCCTGAAAAACCAATAATTGATTCTAGTAGGGAAAGGACGTCAACCTTAGGCTTCGTCAATTCACCGACGTTCTTCAAACCAAAAATCGCAAATAATAGCGCAATTACTAAGAATGGCACAAACGCCCAGAAAATCCAGTTCCAGGATAACTTAGCTAAAATCAAACCGGTCAACGTTGGACCAATTGCTGGTGCAAACATAATTACCAAGGCACACATTCCCATTGCCGCACCCAGTTTGTAAGGCGGGAAAACTTGCATTGCCACGGTAAACATCATTGGCAAGATCAAACCGGTCGCGATTCCTTGAATCATGCGCCCAGCCAATAACATTGGAAAGGCTGTTGATAACGCAGAAACTACCGCTCCGACGATAAACGCCAACAATCCAAATATAATAATCTGGCGGGTAGTAAACCATTTCGAAATTAAACTCGAAAATGGTAATACGATTCCGATTACCAACATGTAACCCGTTACTAACCACTGGATCGTACCAGCAGCGACGTTTAAATGGCTCATTAATTGTGGTAAGGCAATGTTTAACGAAGTTTCGCTAAACATTCCTACGAACGCGCCAATCATCATGCTTGCCATGACTATCATGGGATGAGCAACTGGAACTCTAGCTTGCATCATGCCATTGTTTTCATTTTGTTTCATTTAAAATCAAACCCTCTTTCTTTCACGTACTCTAGTTGTTTTAAGTACCCTATCTAATGACGCAACTAGATTACTATAGCAGAAAGAAAATTTTTTCGTAAGTTTTTTCTTGAAACTTCGTGAAAACCACGTCCCCATTGTTCTTAAAATGCAAAAAGAGTCTGCAGAGAACATCTCGCAGACCCTTTATTTACTCATTTAATTAGTTATTCATCGATTTCAGAAATCGGCTAGCACCTTATTGAAAATAATGGTTTAACGGACCACCAGTACTGAAATCGGCGCGTGTTTAGCCATGTATGACGCTTGCGAACCAAAATATTTGGCCATGCCCGTCTTAGAAGAGGAGCCAATCACTAATAAATCCGGGTTAACTCGCGGAATTACGTTTTTGACAATCGTTTCGCCGGCTTCCCCTTCGGCAATGTAAGTTTGGACCTTCTTGATTCCAAATTCAAGCGCAATTTTTCGGTAGTCTTGCAAATGTTTTTCTAGCTCGGCCCGTTTTTGGGTAATAAAGTTTTTATCCAACGCCTGGTAAATATTAATGTCGTTTTCTTCAATAACCGTTACCAAGTCCAATTCAGCATCATCTTGTTTAGCCCGGTTCATTGCAAACCGAAAAGCTAATTGCGCGTCCGGGGAATCGTCTACCCCGACTAAAATTTGACTGAATCTTCTTGGGTTCAATTCCCGCGTACTACTCATCTCAATTCCTCCTGTTATACTTCCTTAGCAATCGTGAAATTATCCATTTTGGTGCGAACCAGCAAAACATCAACTGGCGCAATGCGAACTACGTAATCAGCTACCGAACCGAGCAGCGTTCGTTGCAAAGCGTTCAGGCCGGTCGACCCGATCATAATCAGGTCGGTGCCTAACTTCTCTGGCAAATCAGTGGCCACAACGGTTTTCGGATCGCCGGCTTCCACGTATACGTCAATATCAGTAAAGTGGTACTTTTGCTGAATTTGTTCCTTAATGTTATCGACATATTCCTTAGCTCGGAGGAGGGATACTTCGACGTAATTCATGTTAGTACCCATATGCCCATAAATATCCATAAAACGTGAGGACTGAATAACGGTAACCACGTCTAAATGTCCATGGTTCCGCTGAGCCACCGAAATTGCTTTTTTCAGGGCCCATTCACTATTGGCAGAGCCATCAATTGGTACTAAGATCTTTTTATACTCGAGCATGTCCATCACTCCCATAATTTATGTTTCTATTATAGTAGATTTCCTACGAGAGCGCTACCAATCCCCCATAGCAGAACGAGTTCCGTTCCTTATACCGTTGCCATGTTCTTTAACCAGTTTGGCAACTATGTAAATACGCTACCTTAAGAAGCGATGGGCAACCATTACCATTTCTTGGTTTGTCTGCACGAGTCCATCCTTCACCCATTGCACAACCATTTGACTTAAGCCGCCAGCCGCAAAATTAACCCACATTACGGGGATGTCCGTCCGTAGTTTGAAAATTCCCTTTTCAATTAGATCGGTTAGGTAAAAATGCAATTTATTATACAAGCGGTCGTTTAAATCAGCGTCGATTAAAATTCCGATATAATAAGCATTTTTCCGACAAACCGCAAAGTAAGCCTCCAAGAAGGCACTAATATCGTGATTAGGACGGGTCATTAAGTAGTTAAAAAATTCCGTAAATATTTGGTCAATTTTATAATCAATGATTTGGTCCTTAGATTTAAAACTTCGGTAGTACGACATCCGCGAAACTGACGCAGTTTGGCAAATGTTACTAACTGATATGCTGGCTAACTCATTATCCTTTAACAACTCAAATAACCCGTCGACAATTTTCTTTTTTGTTGCTTCATGATTAGCCATTTCTATCCCTCACAAAATTCTCACTAAATATACTTCATGACAAAAACCCTTTAAGCTGTTAACAATATGTTTAGCCCGGGTCGACTTGGAACAAATTCCAAACACGGTCGGGCCGGTACCGCTCATTTGCGCTGCGTCCGCCCCGAATTGTTTAATTTTATCCTTAATTTTTAGTACTTCCGGATGTTCTTTTCCGGTTACTTGTTCTAAAACGTTCCCCATATAACGACAAATACTATCATAATCCTCGTGTTCAATCGCGTCGAGCATTAATTTAATATTTGAGTGTTGTAAAGTTTGGTGTTCAATTTTACTAATAATATGGGGCGTGGAAACGCTAAGCTTGGGCTTGGCAATTACCACCCACATTGGGGGCAGCTTTTTTAAGGGAATCACCTTTTCACCTTTTCCCAAAACGTGTGCCGTATGCCCATAGACGCAAAAAGGAACGTCCGAATCGATGGTCAACCCAATTTTAGCCAATTCTTCGTTATTTAATTTTAAATCCCACAGCTGGTTCAAACCGCGCAATACCGCTGCTGCATCTGAAGAACCGCCACCTAAACCGGCCGCTACCGGAATGTGTTTTCGAATCTCAATGTTCACTCGCGCGCGGATTTGATACTTTTCTTGCAAAACTCGGGCTGCTTGATACGCTAAGTTCCGACTATCGTTAGGTAAAAAACCAGTATTCGTTCGCACCTTAATTCCCGTGCGCCCTGGAATACTTTCAATCTTGACATAGTCCGCTAAATCAACCGACGTCATAATCATGTTCCATTCTGGTAAACCATCGGGATGATTGAATGGCGTGTCTAAAAAAAGGTTCAATTTAGCAGGAGCTTTCTCGGTGATTTCCATTTACTCCACCCGCTTTGTTTACTTTTAATACTGATTATACTAGAAAATTAAACAAAATAAAAAAGGGTGTTTAACACAAAGTGAAACTTTACCCTAATTATTAGCAAAACACGATAACTAAATAGTTACAAACCAAGCCGTCATGTGTAACTTGGAAAAGCCGCGCCCCCAAAGTTCTGGGAAGTAATTTATTCTCTAATGTCTACTACATAAAAAAACGCAAAGTCATTAATGACTTTGCGTCCGCTACTGTTTTGGTTAACAGCCCGTTTCCACGCTTAAGAACCGCGTGATTTAGCTTTAATTAGCTCCTTCACCACGGTTCACCAAGTTTTATTAGCTAGAAGTTACTCTGCATCAAATTCTGCTTCGTCTTCTTCATCCTCGATGTCTTCGGCGGCTTCTTCACCATCAGTTTCATCGTCAAAGTTTAGTTTGATGTTTCTAGTTAAAATGTCTGTGTAACTGTACGACACACGTTCGAAGGAGTTCTCGTCTTGATCCAAATCAACTACGAAAACGGCTGGGTATGTCATGTGCAATCGTCCACGCCGTTTGGTAACTTTCTTGCGGCCAGCCTGAGCGACTACCAATAATTCTTCCCCGATACGATTATCGAGTTTATCTTTTATTGTAGCTAGTGTGATTGGCATTAACTTCACCTTCCCATGTGAAACATTCTATCATAGTTTCACAAAAGATGCAATTTTACCACACCAACAATTGAATATCAACGCTTTACATTTAGTTTTTTTGTGCTTTATTTCAATTAAAACGGTTTATTTACGCTTTAGTCCGACAGTTTGAATTTGGTTGTGTAAGTTGATGAAGTCAACCACCGTTAAACGTTCTGGCCGAATGTGCGGGTCAATTTCCAACTCGTCTAATACGGACTGAATTTTTTCTTTAGTTTCCGGTGCCTTACCGTACAACCCCTGCATGTTATTCCACAAGTTCTTTCGGCGGTGCATAAAGCATCCGTGCACCGTTTTGAAGAAGTCACGGTCGTCTGCAGGATAAACTGGCCAATCTTTGCGAGGCGTTAAACTAACAATCGCAGAATCCACCTTAGGCTGGGGGACAAACACCCGGGCAGGAACCGTGAACTCTACCTGAGTTTGCATGCGGTATTGCACCACGACGGATAACGAACCGTATTCCTTATCCCCAGGCTGCGCGGTAAGCCGGTCGGCAACTTCTTTTTGCATCATCACCACCATTTTTGCAATTGGCAAGGAGCTTGCCATAAACGATTTTAAGATGGGGGTGGTGATATAGTACGGCAAATTAGCCACTAACTTAATCGGATGCTGTCCGTCGAAATGTTCCGCAACCACTTCGTTAACGTTAACTTTAAGTACGTCTTCGTTGATAATCGTAATGTTATCGTACGGAGCCAGCGTTTCATCTAGAACCGGAATTAAATTTTGATCAATTTCAAAGGCTAAAACTTGGTGGGCCCGTTTAGCAATTTGTTCCGTGAGGCTCCCAATTCCCGGTCCCACTTCGATCACGTCGTCGCCATCGTTAATTTCGGCCGCGTCCACAATGTTAACCAACACGTTGGGATCGGTTAAAAAGTTTTGCCCTAAGCTTTTTTTAGCGGATAGGCCATATTTTTCTAAAATCGCCCGTGTTCGCGTGGGATTCCCAATCTCAATCTGATTCTTCATACTTTCCTCCGTCAATTTGTTGAACTGCTTGTTCAAAATCACTTTTAGCTACCTGAAATAATTGCAACCTTTTGGGTAGTTGCTTTGCGTTTACGTATCCGATTCCTAATATTTCGCCCAACTTAATTCGGCGTTGTTTAGCCTCTTTACCCACAATTAATCCAGCTTCCATTAAGTCGTCCTGAGAAATTTGGGGCAACGCTTCGTCATCTTCCGTATAAAGATGCTCTAATGCATGCCGAATTGCTTCTGGACTAGCGTGTTCGACCCCTAGACTACCCTTGTGGTCGGGAACGGCATCACTGCGCTTTAAGAAAGCATGTTTAACGTTAGGTACTTCGGCCGCGATGGTTTTACGAATTTTTTCACCTGAAAAATCAGGGTCGGTAAACACAATTACTCCCCGCGTTTCTTGCAACTGCTGAATTTGTTCAATCGTTTCCTCAGACAGCGCCGAACCCCGGGTTTCCAAAGTATCCGCGTTGACCGCTAAATTAATTCGTTTGGTATCGTCTTTTCCTTCAACTACAATTACTTCTTTAATTTTCTTCATTTTCAATCCCATAAAGTTTACATGTATTTTCAAAAGTTGCCTTTGCTAATTCGTCTGGATCCATGTCCCGATGGCGGGCCAAAGCTTCTAGGACGTATAGCGCGTAGGCCGGTTCGTTTTGCTTGCCGCGTAAAGGCTCCGGAGCTAAGTACGGTGCGTCGGTTTCCACCATGATCCGCTCCAACGGTACTTGGCGAACGGCTTCGTGGACTTCCTTAGTCTTCTTAAAACTCGCCACTCCGCTAAACGAGATGTTTAATCCGAGTTCCAAAAATTTTTCCATCCAAGCAACGTTCCCATTGAAACTGTGCATCACACCCTTGATTGGGTGCGTGCTGGCATTCTTTAAAATTTCGTAGGTATCTTCCATCGCATCTCGGTTATGGATGGCAATCGGTAAATTACGTTCTTGGGCGATTTGGATTTGTTCCGTAAAAACCCGCCGTTGTGTTTTTTGGGGCGACGTATCCCAATGATAGTCTAATCCAATCTCTCCCAAAGCCACTACCTTAGGATTTTTCAACTGTTCCAATAACGTTGCTCGCTCGGATTCATGGAAATCTTTTGCGTCTTCCGGATGCCATCCCACAATCGCGTAGGTGTGGGGATATTTTTCGGCTAATTCTAGAGCCCGTTGGTTTAAAACTGTGTTGGACCCGACTTGGGCCGTAGCTTTAACCCCTAACTTACGCGCGTGATCCAGGTACGTTTGCTCGTTTCCCCAAAAAGCTTCGTCATTTAAATGAGTATGTGAATCAAAAATTTTCATCTTGATTGCCTCCCCAACTTATCAAATCGGGCTTAACGCCCTGTTACTTAATAGCAAAAAAGCTGGGGTGAACAACGTTTTTCCCAGCTTCTTCGCATTTCACTTATCAATTCCAGATTCTTAGGATAAACACAGCGGAAGTAGCTGCCTTGCCGAAATCGGCTCCGTAACCCAGCTCTCTCCGGTTAACCAAATTATCTAATCAATCGCCTAACCCGCGATTAATTAAATAATTCCGTTAATCCTCAAGAGCTACCCGGGTTACTCCGCCCTCTGGTTTTATCCCAACACATCTCCATTTTCGTGTTTTTCGTCCACCATTACCACGTTTACTTGGCCATCGCGTTCCGTCGACAAAATCATTCCTTGACTAATTTCACCGCGCATCTTTCTTGGCTTCAAGTTGGCAACGATCACTACCTTTTTACCCACTAATTCTTCTGGGTTTGGATACCATTGTGCAATTCCGGACAAAATTTGGCGTGGTTCTTCATCGCCCGCATCTAATTTGAACTTCAATAACCTGTCAGCGCCCTCTACGTGGCCCGCTTCCAGAATTTCTGCTACCCGTAGTTCAACCTTATCGAATGCTTCAATGCGAATTTCTTTTTTAGCTTCGTTTACGTTTTCTTCCGTAGCCTTTGCTTGATTTGCTTCTGCCATTGCTGCCCGTCCCTTCTTTTTGTCTGATTGAGTCATTTGACCCTTCAAAAATGCCGCTTCTTTTTCAATATCTAACCGAGGGAAAATTGGCGTTCCCTTTTCTACCACCTTAGTGCCGGCTGGAATTTCGCCAAAGTGTAAACCTTGAAGTTCCATCGTTGCCGGATCCAAACCTAGTTGGCCGAAAATCTTCGCTGGTGATTGCGTCATCACCGGTTGAATCAAAATTGCGATAATCCGTAAGCTTTCTGCAAGGTGGTTCATTACGCTAGCTAATTTTTGTTTTGATTCTTCATCATCGTTACGCGCTAGAATCCATGGCGTAGTTTCATCAATGTACTTGTTTGAACGAGAAACTAACTTCCAAACTTCAGCCAATGCGTCACTAAAGTGCATGCTTTCCATTAATTCTTGATAATTTTTAATGGTTTCTGCAGCAACCTTTTCAAGGTCCGCATCGACTTCGTTAACCCCGCTTTGGAACGTAGGAATTACGCCGCCTTCGTACTTGTTAATCATGGCAACGGTCCGGTTCAATAAGTTCCCTAGGTCGTTTGCCAAATCAAAATTAATCTTAGAAACAAAGTCTTCTGGTGTGAAGTTTCCGTCGTTACTGTAAGGCATTGCCTTCAATAGGTAATAACGAAGTGCGTCTAACCCGTATTTCTCCACGATGGTTTCGGGATAAATTACGTTTCCCTTTGACTTGGACATCTTGTCATCCTTCATCAATAACCAACCGTGGCCGTAAATTTGTTTTGGCATTTCTAATCCCAACGCGTGCAACATGATTGGCCAGTAAATAGTGTGGAACCGTACGATTTCCTTACCAACCATGTGTACGTTAGCCGGCCAGTAACGTTTAAACAAGCTGTCATCGTCACTACCGTAACCTAACGCGGTGATATAGTTAGAAAGTGCGTCGATCCAAACGTAAATTACGTGTTTAGGATCATTTTTAACGGGAACTCCCCACTTGAAGCTCGTCCGGGTCACTGCTAAATCTTCAAGACCTGGCTTAATGAAGTTGTTGATCATTTCGTGCATCCGGCTAGCTGGTTGAATGAAGTCGGGATGTTTTTCGTAATAATCCAGCAACCAGTCCGCGTACTTACTCATCTTGAAAAAGTACGATTCTTCCTTAACTAATTCAACTTCGTTACCAGAAGGTGCTTTACCACCAATTACCTTGCCATTTTCGTCACGGTAAACCTCAGCTAATTGGGATTCAGTGAAGTACTCTTCGTCAGAAACGGAGTACCAGCCTTCGTACTCGCCGAGGTAAATGTCGCCTTGGTCAAGCAGCTTCTGGAAGATGTATTGAACGGACTTTTCATGAGCTTCATCGGTAGTCCGAATGAACTTGTCGTTGGAAATTTCGAGTAATTTCCAAAGTTCTTTAATCCCTTTGGCCATGTCGTCTACATAAGCTTGGGGGGTGGTGTGTAGAGCTTCCGCCTTTTGTTCAATCTTCAAGCCATGTTCATCAGTACCGGTTAAAAAGAAGACGTCCTTGCCTTGTAACCGTTGAAAACGGGCTTCCGCATCGCAAGCAATCGTGGTATAGGAATTACCAATGTGCAATTTGCCGGATGGATAATAAATCGGTGTTGTAATGTAATAAGTATTATTTTCTGCCATCATGGTTCCTCAATTCTAGTCTAAAGATAATTACTGTTATTGTACCATATAGCATGCGGAAAAATGGGCGCTTCCCGGGCTAAAATAAGTCTAACTGCATTGGACCAAGCCCCGTAAAATGAATTCCCAGGAGCTGTTGCAATTCTTTGGCGTTGGCTACCGCATCGTGATTACCATTGTTGTTAAAAATCACCATAACGTCTTGAACTGATTCCGCAACCGCCTTGATGGATTCTGCCAACTCTTTTAGTTCCGCAGACGAATACCGGTAGTTAGTCCGTTCTCGTCGCCAGTTCTTGCCGCTGCTAAACCAACCACTAGCGTTACGCCCGTGTAGCCGGAAAAACGCCTGTTTTGCGCTGGTGACTTGTAAAACAAACGGCATCCCTTGGTTCCCATCAAAAGGCTCGTCCACCGTCACGTTAATCATTTTTAAGCGTTGTAAATAAGATAAGGTATCTTCAGTCACCGCATCGGTAAACCAACTAGCATTACGGAATTCTACGGCAATTGGCAGTTGTCCCATCATTTGACGAACCTCGAATAAATAACGAATATTTTTCAGTTCGCAACGAAACGACGGTGGAAACTGAAAAAGTACCGCAGCTAATTGATTAGCTTTCACTAAGGGTTGCATGACCTTATAAAAATCGGTGAACACCATCCGCCGCTCGGTAGTTAAGTAGTCTTCGTCAACTACCCCATCATGAAGCGTCATCGCTTGGTTAGCCTTAAAAATGAACCGAAACTGTTCTGGAACTTGATGCTGCCAGTTAACCACGTTGGATAAGGAAGGGGTCGCGTAAAAGGAGCTGTCCACTTCCACCAATGGAAAGTGTCCCGCGTATTCCGTTAACGTGGCTTTATCCTTTCCTTCCGTTGACAACGCCGGATGGTCCGTCCACGTACTTAAACCAATTTCTATCATTTGAATTCCTTTCTAAATAAAAAACTGAAATTCAAATCCAAAAGTTCACGGTTAGTTTGATTTCAGTTTTATTAATATTTATTTAAAAACCACCAAAAGTGTCGATAAAAGCACCATCACTAAATTAATTGTCATTAAAAGCACGTCCAGCCACCGGCCTTCCACGCGGTGACGAATTGGCTTGATCAAAAAAATTAATAGTCCGGCGTAACTAACCGCTAATAATGGGGCCCACAGCCACATCCCCAAAATACCAATTAAGAAAAGACCGCACCCAATTTTTTCAGCTTGTGACAGGGGCCAAATTGGATCGTGTCCAACCATTTGCCGCCCTTGTGTTTTTGCGTTCGTTAATCGCCAGATGTCATAAATCTTGGCAACGATCGTGATTAAAGTTGCTCCAAACAAAATCGTTCCCGCTGTTTCACCAGCTGCCGTTTTGCTAAAAAAACTAAAGCCGATTGCACAAGCAAAAACTACTAAAATGCTCATAAAGAGTCCCACGAATTCCCTAGTCTCCGAAACCTGCTCGGTAACCGATTCTTTGCTCGGGGTTAACCACCGGATTTTTAAAATCATATGGATCAATGCGTACGCGACTGCTCCGACCACAATTAACGAAAAAAACAGGATGGTCCAAAAATCAATCTTACCTACTAACATGCGAAACATGAACAAGAATACCGCCAATAACGAAAGTATTCCAGCAATGTTTGCCGTAATTCTCCAACCTTTTTCACTCATTTTTAAATGTCTCCAATTTTACACATGGAATCAGTACCTAATAATTCTACCATTTAATTTTCTGCCTAGCTATCGGGATTCATCTTTCGCGTTTTTCTTACCTAAATGTTATATAATGTAAGAAATGAAATGAGGTGAGCACATGAATAAACGGCTGTATAAATCATCCACCGATCGGGTAATCAGCGGCGTAATTGGTGGCTTTGCGGAAACATATAACGTGGATGCCAACCTATTACGGATTATTTACACTGCAATCACCGTCTTTTCCGGTTTCTTCCCGGGCCTCATCATCTACCTGGTGGCTATGGTAGTAGTTCCCGAAAAATCATAATTTATTAACTTGAAGTAAACCCAGAAAAACTTAAAAGTTTTTCTGAGTTTTTATTATGCCGCTATTCTTGCACTGCACTGCGTGACGTTTAAAAACTGCTCTCCACTTAAAAACTCTGGTTAACGTCAACGACCGCAACCAGAGTTTTGAGTTAATGATTAAATTAGCGAGTGGTGTACGGCATCTTAATTTCGTCAAAGAAATCCTTTACGTTTTTTGCGTACAATTCCCGGAAATACTCGTCACTAGGCTTATCCTTTGGCGTAGGGACTACGAAGGCGTTTTGTTGGTCGCCAATTCCTAATCCTACAAAGGCTCGGGTGTCCTGAGCTTTTTCGTGCAATTCCGAATGGTAAATTTGGAATAATTGTTTAACGGATAACCGTAATTGCCGTTCGCTAAACACGCTGCCCAGCGTAGCAAATTCTAGAGCATGAAGTTCTGGCAAGCCCCAGTCTTGAAGTTGTTGATCCACCATCGTAAATGCCTTAACTACTTTTCGATGCAAGTCAAACGGGCTAGTGATGCTGCGCTGGTTTAGTTCCGCCATCATTTTTTTGGCCGTTGCAAACGTGGTTGGATAATCCGCGGTTAACTGTGCTTCATAATCGCTAAGATGGTCGCCATAAAAATTAATTGCGTCCATCATCATGATCAAGCGAATGGCGCTAAAGCCATCTACTTTGCCATCCGTTTCGGGTTCCACCGCGTCTTGAATTCCCTTCAAGAATTCAGCTTCCACTTGTTCATCAATCAAGTCGTGACGCCGCTGCTCATCAACCACCACTTCGTGGGCAATTACGTCGTAAAGCTCCGTAATTAAAAACATTAATTGCTGGTCGGTTTCCTTTTCCCCAGTCGTTAAACCAAAGTATAGTTGCGGAAATCCTTTTAATACCATCAATAAGTGAATAAGCTCGTGAGAAGCCGTGTAGTTAGGCGCGGTAATGTCGTCTACCTTAATTAACATTTTTCCCGGCTCGTGGAATTGTTGGGCTTGGTCGTGCCGAACGAATCCGGCCTGTTGGTCACCAAAACTTAAACGGACCTCCCCCGGGAAGGTTGCGTTAACGGCTTCTAACAGTGATTTTACTTGGTCATTAACTTCTACGTTACTCATCAAGATCCTTCTTTCTCATTTGTTCAATAATTTTTTGGGCGTGAGCGGAATCAATCCGCGGCTCTTTTAATAACCGGGGCACCGCCTCGTTTAATTTAGTTGCGGGCAATCCGTGTTCTAATAACAATGATTTTGCCTGTAGCCGCATATGTCCGTGCTGAATTCCTTCAGTCACGATGGCTTTGAGCGCCGCTAAATTCTGGGCGAGTCCAACTGCCCCAATCACTTCTGCAAGTTGGTTAGCACTATCAATTTGAAGCAATTCGAGGTTTAGTTGAGCTTGCTCATTAATTCCAATCGACCCACCGACCGTAGCAACCGGCAATGGCACTACTAATTGGCCTTGTAATTGCTGATCAACAATTTGCCAGGTGCTTAGTCCCCGATACTGCCCATCACGAGCTGCAAACGCGTGGGCACCACTTTCAATAGCCCGCCAGTCGTTCCCAGTAGCCATTACTACGGCGTCAATTCCGTTCATAATTCCCTTGTTATGGGTAGCCGCCCGGTACGGATCAATCTGGGCAAATTCACTTGCATCAGCAATCTTTTGGGCTACCGCAGAATCGATAACCGTTTCCGGAATCGTACAAGTAACCGTGGTCAGCGCCTGGTCAGCCAGGTTAGATAAAATTGCCATCTCTACGGCGATTCCTTCCATCTCAAATTCCGTTTTCAAAGCTTCCAGCATGGTGTTAATGGTGTTAGCCCCCATTGCTTCCTTTGTATCCACTAACAAATCCACGGATAGCTGGGTAGCAGACAGCGGGCGGGGCATGATTTTTAGCGCGCCGCCTCCGCGTTTTTGCATCGAAGGATGGGCAGCATTGGCCACTTCTAACAGGTGCTTTTGGTGGTCAACCACCCATTGGCTAGCTTCAATGCTCGTTTTCGTATTCATCAATAATTGGCCGCGCATCAGCCGCTTACTATGGGCTTGAAATCCGCCAGCTTGGCAAACTAACTTGGCTCCGTTGCTAGCTGCCGCAATTACGGAAGGTTCCTCGGTGACCATTGGAACCACGTGCTCACGTCCGTTAACTTTAAAATTCACCGCAATTCCTTCCGGTACTCGGAAATCAGTTAAGTAATTTTCGATTTGTTGCTGCCGTACAGCGTCAATTGGCAGTTTTGCTAGCGTAGCCACCCCTACGCCAGTCAATTCTGACAATAATTCTAACTGGGCTTGCCGGCTTAACCGATGGTATCCTTCAATCATAAATTAACTCCCTTTACATGTTGGTTAATGTATTCTGAAATAATGCCTTCCCGTACGCCACTTTCTGAAAAGATTACCCGGTCCGAGTCAATCATCTGAAGTAGCATCACCAATGGTAACACCCCGCCCACGATAATGTCGGCCCGAGCCGTTTCCAAACCAGCAATTTTTTTGCGATTTTCCAGATTACGGGTAATCAAAGAACGGAAAGTGCGGTTAATTGCTTCTGTTTTTAGCCGATAGCCGTGAATGTTGTTCACCCGGGCAATTTTTTGCCGACAGCGGTTGATCCGAGCTAACGTCCGGTTCGCGCCCCCTAGCAAAACTACCGGTTTATTAAACGCGTCCATAATCCACCAAACGTCGCGGAGCTGCTTATTAACAAACATTTCGGCGGAAAATAAATTATCCCCACGAATCACGTTGCTTAAGTGGAACCGTTCTGAAAGCGATACTGCCCCGATTGGAATGCTGATCATGTTCCGCGCCTTACCATTATGCACGTCAATTAACTCACAACTGGCCCCTCCGGTATCCAGTACCAAACAGTCCTTGACCTCTAGTGAATTAATGACCCCCAGATAGTCGTAGTAGGCTTCGTCATCTCCCGATAAAACCTCTAATTTTATTCCCGTTTCGCGTTGAACGCGTTTTAAAAAGTCTTTTTGGTTACGGGCCATCCGTACCGCCGCCGTGGTTATCCCGCGAACTTCAATTCTTGGGTACTCTTCATAAATTGCTTTAAACCGGTGAAGTGCTTCAATCGTCCGGTTGATTGCTTGCGGCCGAAGCAAGCGTTCGCGTCCCATACCTTCAGAAATTCGGGAGTCTTCTTTAACCCGCCTGATTTCCCGGAACGTGCCTTCATCCGTAATCGAGTTAATGGCCATCCGTACCGAATTCGACCCTAAATCGACAATTACTAAATTTTTCATTATGGGATCCTCATTTTAATTGATATATTCATTTTTTATTTTACCATTCCCAATGGTTGAGCGCGTTAAAGAGTTGGCAAAACTAGTAAAACCTTATCAATTAACGTTCCTTAAGTACTATTAAAAATTAGGTCCGGCTTTTCTTTAAGAAAAGAAAAACAAAAGCCCTTCCGGATTTAAAAAAGCGAGCCCCTTTTTCAATGGATTGTCTTTAGTAATGTCGAAACGTGCTCCAGAACTCAATTTCTTCTGGTTAACTAAATCAAGGCCTCAATCACCCAAACCGTGATCAAGGCCTTGATTCTGTGCTTTCCTGCTGCATAGTCGAAACGTGTTTTCTGCCCCAACTTCCTCCGGTAACCAAATTAGGGCCTCAATCGCTAAAACCGCGATTAAGGCCCTAATTCTGTGCTTTCTTGCTGCACAGTCGAAACGTGCTCCAGAACTCAATTTCTTCCGGTTAACTAAATCAAGGCCTCAATCACCCAAACCGTGATTAAGGCCTTGATTCTGTTAATCCTCGGAAATTCCCGAGTTCTTCCGCACTCTATTTTTTAAAATAATTCAACCCAATTGCTTCCCGCACCTCGCTTAAGGTTTGGTTCGCAATTGCATTTGCCTTTTGGCTTCCCTCTTCGAGAATTTGGTAAACTCCCGCAAGGTCGGCCGCGTAACTTTCCCGGCGTTCCCGGATTGGTTTCAATTCCGCTTGGAGAACTTCGTTTAAGTAACGTTTAATCTTAACGTCGCCTAACCCACCGGCTTGATAATGATCCTTCAATTCTTGAACCTTTTCCTTATCTGGATCAAAAATGTCGAGGTAGGTAAAGACCGTATTACCTTCAATGTGTCCGGGATCCTCTACGCGAATGTGTTGTGGATCAGTGTACATTGACATTACCTTCTTTTGAATCGTGTCCGCGTCGTCTGCCAAATAAATGGCGTTGTTCAACGACTTAGACATCTTAGCATTTCCGTCTAAACCAGGGATCCGCCCCATTCCCTTTGGTGGAAAGTAGCCTTCTGGTTCCACAAGGACGTCTTTACCATAAATATTGTTAAAACTCCGAACAATTTCGCGAGTTTGTTCCAGCATTGGTTCTTGGTCATCCCCAACCGGCACCGTATCCGCCTTAAACGCAGTAATATCTGCCGCTTGACTAACTGGGTAAGTCAAGAAACCAGCTGGAATACTTTGGCCAAACGCCTTTTGTTTAATTTCAGTTTTAACGGTCGGGTTGCGTTCCAAACGTGAAACACTAACCAAGTTCATGTAGTGTTGGGTAAGTTCACTAAGCGCTGGAATTTGTGATTGAACAAAAATGGTCGATTTTGCTGGATCGATCCCTACCGCCAGATAATCGAGCGCTACTTGAATAAGGCTATTGCGGATCTTTTCAGGATCCCGAGCATTATCCGTGAGCGCCTGCATATCAGCAATCATGATGAAGGTATCGTAATTCCCCGTGTTTTGAAGTTGGACCCGATTTTTTAGCGAACCCACATAGTGACCGATATGTAACTTTCCGGTTGGCCGGTCGCCGGTCAAAATAACTTTTTTGGCTGTCATTTCTTTTCCTCCAATAACTTAATTTAATAAATAAAAAAACCTATCATTCAAAATTTGAATAATAGGACGAAATCTCGCGGTACCACCTAAATTGTGACTTTTCTATAAAGTCACCGCTCACTTGAAAGATAAGGGATTTCGCCCTACGTAACGTAACTAATCCATTTCGCTTGCCGTGGGATTTTTCAGCAATCCTCCCTCTCTGTGCTTGGCTTACTACTTCTATTCCATTCTATAGGAATTTCACTAACCTTGTCAAAAAAATCTCCCTTAATATCCTTTAGTTTGACTTTCCCGGAAATGGCCCCTAAAATGGTTCAAGCACTAAAAGGACGGAGGTAATTCAGGTGGACGAGCAACAGCAAGAACAACAACGCGTCGATTTCGTAGTTGACCAGATTGGCGCCCAGAAAAAGCGGACGGAAGACCTGTACGAAAAGGCCCATCACGAAACTAGTAAAGTAGAAAAGAACTATTCGCAAAACGCTAAGGTCAACTTGATTGAAGCCGACGACCGGATTGAAACGGAAGCGGAAATTCAGCAGCAAAAAGGTTTGGTTGCCCGGGCAGTGGAAAACGAAGCCATTTTAAAACGACAAATCAACTCCTTAACTGAATTACAGGATTCGCCTTACTTTGGACGTATTGACATTCAAGATCCTGACGAAACCACGCCGGAATCACTATACATCGGCGTGGCCTCCTTTGCCGACCAAGACGGCGACTTTTTAATTTACGACTGGCGGGCGCCCATTTCCAGTATTTATTACAACGGAACCCTCGGAAAGGTCAAATACGAAACTCCGGCGGGTCCCATGGAAACCGAATTAACTAAGAAGCGGCAGTTTACCATCAGCCACGGTGAAATCACCCACATGTTCGATACTAACGAAACGGTTGGTGACGAACTATTGCAGCAGGCGCTCGGTGAGCAAAATGACGAATACATGCGCAACATCGTGGCCACCATCCAAAAGGAACAAAACGACATCATTCGGGACGTTCAAAGCGACCTGCTCGTTGTTCAAGGGGTTGCCGGTAGCGGGAAGACTTCCGCAATCCTGCAACGCATTGCCTTTTTACTTTATCATAGCCGAGCTTCCCTTGACGCGGACGAGATTGTCTTATTCTCGCCTAATAAACTGTACAGTCGTTACATCTCCGACGTGTTGCCTAGTTTAGGGGAACGTAACATGCGCCAGCTTACCCTGGCCGAATTTCTTAACCGGCGTTTGGAAGGACTCAACGTCCAAAGCCTGTTTGACCGTTTTGAAAACCAAGTTAGCCAAACTTCGGAAGAACAACGGATTATTTCATTTAAAGAAAGCCAACGGTACATTGAGTTAATTCAGCAATATGAAGACCAACTCACCCCGGAAAATATTAAATTCACCGACATTAATTATCAAGGGGCGCCGTTCTTTAAAAAAGAGCAGATTCGCGAAATTTTTGCGAGCTTCCCTGCATCCATGAGCAACCGCGAACGGATTTTACGAACTAAAAACCAACTAGTTAAGTTATTAAAGGCCCGGATTGATCAAGAGGTTTCTGCAGACTGGGTACAAACCCAGCTCGACCAAATCAGTGACGAAAAATACCACGAAATTGTGGGACGTCGCCACTTTAACTCCTTTGATGAAGAAAATTATTTCATTGGCCGTCACTTAGTTACCAAGGCTTTTGAAATTATCGACGATGCCATTTTTAATAACTACTTTATTGATGTTTACGCCCAGTATGCGGATTTCTTAAGGCAGCTCCCATCTTCTGAAATTGACGGCGCTGCAGCGGCCACCACCTTCAATAACGACATTGAATTGCATCATGTACGTTTAGAAGATGCCGCTCCGCTAATGATGTTACGGGATTTGATCACCGGAAGCGGCACCAATCGCAAGTTTCAGTACGTCTTCATCGATGAAATGCAGGATTATTCGGTTGCCCAGTTAATGTACCTCAAGCACGCCTTTCCGAAGGCCAAGTTTACGTTGTTGGGCGATAGTGAACAAGCTTTGTTCAAGGACGTTACCAAACCTGCCGCTTTACTTGAAAAACTTAAGGACGCATTTGCCGTTCATCGGGCCAACCTGATCACCCTTAACCGTAGCTACCGATCCACCGCGGAAATCACTAAATTTGCGGCGGCCCTACTACCCGACGGTGATAAAATTCAACCCTTTAGTCGACATGGTAAATTACCCGAAATTACGGTTACGGATACCCTTTCCGAGGCCATTACCGCAGTGAAACAAATTTGCCAAGCCGAATTGCAAGATTACGGGACCGTCGCTATCCTAACAAAAAACATGCAGGAAAGTACTCAAGTTGCGGAATGGTTGCATGATTTAAAACCTAGCCTGCTAACCGACGGCGACCGCTCGTTGCCTAAGGGAATCGTTGTATTACCCATTTACCTGGCGAAGGGGTTGGAATTTGATTCGGTAATTGCCTACGACGTTTCGGAACAAAATTACCCCGAAAAATTATGGCGGGGCACCCTGTACACGATTGCTTCCAGAGCCATGCATCACCTCAATTTGGTAAGCATCGGGAAGGTTAGCGAAATTATTACCCAGATGAAGGAAGAAGGCTTTAGCATAAAAAGAGTGTGGAATTCTTCGGGAAAGCTCTAAAAAATTAAAAAGACAAAGCTGAGAAAAACGAAAAATCTCTGGGGTTTTGACTTCAATAAAATCAAAACGTGCGCCAGAAGTCAGTTTGCTCCGCTTAACCAAAAAGGGGCTGTGACAAAAGGCTCTAAATAAAAAACGATTCATGAAGTTAAACTTCATCATGAATCGTTTTTATTTTGGCGTTTTGGCTTCAATAGAGCCAAAACATGTGCCAAAAGTCAGTTTGTCCCACTCTCAGTTATATTTACCGTGCCATCGCGCGCTTATTGTACTTGATCGCATCTTTTAAAATGAACGGTGCAATCAACGTTACCAGCACAATTACCAACACAATTGCGGAATAGTATGTTTCACTCATTAAGTGCTCTCCATACCCAATCTGCAAGGTAATTAGCGCCATTTCGCCCCGGGAAATCATCCCGGCACCAATCACTCCGCTACTGGTTACGTCAAAGCCGGACAGGTACGCACCGGCCCCGCAACCTAGTAACTTGGTCAAGGTCGCTAAGACCGTCAGGGTGATAATCAAACCGATTACCGACTGCAAGCCCGCAAACGACATCGAAAGCCCTACGCTAACGAAGAATACTGGAATAAAAACGGCGTAGCCAATTGGCTCAATGCTTTCATTTAACTCATCATTTTCGTCAGTCAACGAAACGGCAACGCCGGCAAAGAATGCCCCGATGGCGCCGCTCAACCCAGCTACGTCTGCTAACCAAGCCAGTCCTAGGCAAATAATGATCGACATTACTGGTCGGGCAGCGGTAATGTAAAGACGATCCGCCGCTCGCATTAACATCGGCACCAACCATTTCCCAATTACGTACACGGCAATGAAAAATAGCACTTGGTAAAAAAGCGCGCCGCCCAAACTAGTCTTTGAGCCGCCGCTCGAACTAGTTAAGGCAATCATTACCCCTAATAACAATACGCCAAGGATGTCATCAGCCACTGCTGCGCCCAAAATCGTCGCTCCCTCTTTGGTATTTAGGGTTTGGTACTCCTTCAACACCTCTACCGAAATACTTACCGAAGTAGCCGAAAAAATCACCCCAATAAAGAGGGCTTCCATTGGGCTAACCCCGAAGATCAAACTCGCGCCGCCTACCAGAGCAATTGGTAAAATTACCCCCATGACGGCAACGACCAGCGCTGGCTTAATATAGCGCTTTAACATCTTCAGGTCGCTTTCTAACCCGGCTAAAAACATCAGAATAATGACTCCGATTTCGGAAAACACCGCGGTGATTTCGTTACTGTGAATTACCCCTAAAACTCCCGGTCCTAAAACAATTCCCACCAGTAATTGGCCAACTACGGCAGGAATGCCAATCCGTTGTGCAAAGTGGCCCGCTAACAGCGTCAATCCTAAGATTAAAACGAGGACGCCCACGAACTCCATTAAATCACGATCCTTTTCTTAAATTTTAACTACCGCAAGTACTCTAAGTCACTAGCTTCAGTGGGGTACGCGAAAATTTGCCGTTGTAACTCGCTAAGACTACCGCCACGGTTGATCAGCCACGTAAGGTCGTTTATCACGTGTTCCGCCTCACTACTCATGGTGACCACGCCCACTACTTGTTGGGACTGGCGGTCAACCACGACCGTCGCCCGCGCGTCTGGATCTTGGATCCGCCGATAGGTAAACCAATTAGTTAAATCCAAGTCCTTAACTTCATAGCGTTGCGAGTCTTTTTGTGCAGTTGCAACTTCCATCCCGGCCTTTGCTAATTGGGGAACCCCATACACGACGGTCGGAATCACTGGATACGCAATGGCTGCCGAACTTTGGTGGGTCAACAATTGCGCCAAATATTGTGCTTCAAAGCCTGCCACCGGAGTTAATTTCGGTTGCGCTTTAGCCACCACGTCGCCCATTGCATAGATGTTGCTTGCCGTAGTTTTCAAATGGTCATCTACCATGATACCATTTTTCGCGGTCTCTACCCCAGCCTGTTCAAGGTTCAGGGTATCCATGTTAGGTACTCGGCCGGCAGTAACGAAAACCTGGTCCACTGGCAAACTAAATTGATGATCATCCCGCAAGGTCATCCCCTCCGCGCTTTTTTCGATCGCGGTAACGTCAATATTTAAGTGGAATTGAACCCCTTGTTTAGTCAGTTGTTCCATAAATTGCTTAACGCTTTTTGCTGGAAACTGCTTTAAGGGCCGGTCGTTATGATGAATCACGTGCACTTCCGCTCCGGCTGCGTTCGCGATGGCTGCCAATTCAAAGGCAATGTAGCCGCCCCCTACTAAGGCAATTCGCTTAGGCAGTTCCGGCATTGCCAAAAAGTCTGTACTAGTTTGCATCAATGCTTCATTTTCAATTTTGCTTAGGCGTCCCGGACGTTGGCCAGTGGCAATTACGAATTGGCTGCTTTCCACCCGCTGTTCGCCTACTTTTAGCGTGTGTTGATCCACAAATTCAGCGTGCCCGTCTAAAACCGTGATCCCAGCGTCAACCAATCCCTGACGGCTACTTGAAGAAACTGGTTCCGTGAACGTTTCCTTAAAACGCATTAGGGAAGGCCAGTCGATTTCCGGTTCGTTTTCTAAGCCCTTCCCAACGAGGTGGCGGCTACGTAACTTGGCTTCCACCGCCGCCATTAAAACTTTTTTAGGATCACACCCGCGGTTGGGACAAGTACCGCCCCAGCGATTTTCTTCCACTACCGCCACGGCTTGGCCGGCTTGTTTTAAGTCATACGCTAACCCTAAGCCCGCAGGCCCTGCACCAATAATAACTACGTCAAATTTTTCCATAATGCTCCCCCTCATTAACTAAATTAATGGACTGTTTCACTCAAATACTTAAACAAGGACGGCCGATCCACCCAGCCGGTAGTCTGCCCGTGTTCATCCACTACCTGTAAAATTGGGTGCTCAGCTAACTGCTGGAACACCTCGTCTAAACTGGCCGTTCTTGGGATGACAGGTAATTTTTCTGTCGTGGACGGCGCCGACACCCCAAAACCCGTGCGCACCACCTTTTCCACTTCGGTTTGGTATAGGTTCTTACCCACGGTGGCTGAAAAGAAATTTTCCACAAATTCGTTGGCGGGATTTTGGGCAATTTCCTTCGGGGTGGCTACTTGCAACAACTTTCCGTCCTTCATCACCCCAATACGGTCCCCTAATTTCAGGGCTTCGTCCATATCGTGGGTGACAAAAACGATCGTGTTCTTAAATTTCTGGTGCAACTTTAAAACTAAGTCTTGTAACTGCGCTCGCACCAAAGGGTCTAACGCGCTGAAAGGTTCGTCAAACAATACCACCGGTGGCTGCGCAGCCAATGCACGAAGAATTCCGATCCGTTGTTGCTCGCCTCCCGAAAGTTCCCGCGGGTACCGTTTGCGGTAGCGCTCTGGGTCTAAATCAACATCTTCTAATAGCTGGGTAACCCGTCGTTTAACCTCTTCTTTATCGACCCGCTTCATTTCTGGAATCAAACTGATGTTTTGCTCCACCGTCATCGTTGGAAATAGGGCAATTTGTTGGAGCACGTACCCAATCTCCAAACGTAAATTCCGCAAATCATAATCCTTTATTCTCTGCCCGTTGAATAAAATGTCGCCGGCGGTTTGCACAAACAACTGGTTGATCATTTTTAAAGTGGTCGTCTTCCCGCTTCCAGAAGTTCCGACCAGGACGAAAATTTCGCCCTCCTTGACCGTAAAACTTAGGTCATCAATTACTGTTCGACCACCAAAAATCTTTTTCACGTGCCGAAATTCAATCATTGTCTTACTCATTTACGTTCGGCTCCTTTCAACAAACCCTTGTTGACCAAATAGTCGTGGGCCACCTGTTGGGCGGAACGTTTTTGGACGTTCACTTGATAATTCATCTCTTGCATTTCTGCTTCCGTAATTTTGCCTGCTAAGCGATTTAACGCCCGGACCACTTGCGGATGTTTTTTAGCAAAGCTCTTCTTCATTAACGGCGCACCTTGGTACGGTGGGAAAACGTGTTGGTCATCTTTGAGGACTTGCAACCCGAGCTGCCGAATCTGGCTATCCGTGGAGTAAGCGTCGGCAACGTTAATTTGCCCGTTTTTAATAGCCGAATAGCGCAACGAGGCCTGCATCGACTTGACCGGAAACTCTAAACCGTACGCTTTTTGAATTCCTTTCCACCCGTCCTTGCGGTTAATGAACTCGAGCGTCATCCCCCCGTGTAGCTGGTTTTCAATCCGGCTTAAATCCGAAATATTTTCTAAGTGATGCTGTTTTGCGAAATCTTTTTTCACCACCAGGGCGTAAGTGTTTTGGTAACGCATCGGTTTCAAATAGTCCATTTGATATTGCTGAGCTAACAATTTACGCCCAGTCGCGTATGTTTGTGCCGCACTTAGACGCTGGGAAGGGGCATCCTTCACTAAAGTTTCTAATACGGTACCGCTAAATTCCGGATAAATGTCAATTTTGTCAGCCTTCAACGCGTTAAATAAAAAGCTCGTTTCCCCAAAGTTTTGCTTTAAGGTCACTTTAGTATGGGGGGCTTCCTCTTCAATTAAATCTTTGTACATATTGATTAAGATGTCCGGTTCCGAACCTAATTTTCCCGCAATCGTAATCGTTTCGGTCGGCGGGGTTAATATTTTAGCAACCGTGGCACCAGAAACCGCCACCACGAGAATTGCCAAACTAATGGTGATTTTTTTAACCGACCATCGTTGTAAAACGTTTAATAACGCACTTAGCCCAATCGCTAATAAGGCAGAGCTGATGGCCCCCACCAAGATTAATGCAGGGTCGTTACGGTTAATTCCTAAAAGGATGAAATTTCCAAGTCCCCCAGCGCCAATTAACGCGGCCAACGTTGCCGTTCCGATAATCAAAACCAGTCCCGTCCGAATTCCCGAAATAATTACCGGCATGGCGGTGGGTAGTTCCACCCGAAATAGCTTTTGTAATGGCCGCATTCCAAAAGCGTCCGCCGCCTCTTCTAACGATGGGTCTATCTCGGTGATCCCCACGTATGTATTTTGAAATATTGGTAACAGGGCGTACACTACCAAGGCAATGATGGCTGGCACGCTGCCAATCCCCACTAATGGAATTAACAATCCCAATAAGGCTAAAGACGGAATCGTTTGCAAAACTCCCGTAATCTGCAACAAAATTTCCGCAATTTTGCGGTGTCGCGTCGCCCAAATTGCTAAAGGCATTGCAATTACAATCGCCAGCACCAACGCAACCAGTGAAATCCCCAAATGTTGGAGTAGGGCTTGCCACAGGTCGCTTTTTTGTTCGGCGAAGGTCTGAACTAAATCTTTCATGCGCTCAACTTCCTTGTTTGTATTTGAATTAAATTATCGCACAAAAAAATTGGCAACCCTAACGAAATGCCCGTTGAGTTGCCAATTAGTTTTAGAAATTAGTTTTAATTTGTGCTGGTTGAGTTTGGACAATCACTTTACCTTGGTGAATGGAGTAAAGCAATTCTTTACGTTCGTTTAATTCGTCATAAAAATTATCCGCGTTAAAAATCAAACAGTTGGCTGGTTTGCCGACCGCGATTCCGTAATGATCCTCAACGTTAAGCGTCTTGGCCCCGTTATTAGTAGTTAGATTGTAAGAATCCATAATTTGTGAATACCCCATCAGCTGTGCCGCGTGAATGCCCATGTGAACTGAATCCAGCATGTTGCCATCGCCCATTGGGTACCACGGATCCTTCACATCGTCTTCACCAAATGAGACGTTGACGTGGTGTTCTAGCAGCTCCTTCACCCGGGTTAATCCGCGCCGCTTCGGGTACGTATCGAATCGACCACCCAGGTGAATGTTGATTAACGGGTTGGAAACCATGTTAATTTCCGACATTTCCAAGAGTCGCATCAACTTGTAGACGTAGGCGTCGTTGTACGACCCCATTGCAGTAGTGTGGCTAGCCGTGACCCGTTTTTTCAGGCCGCTTTCGTAAGCCAAGGTCGCTAACACTTCCAAGTATCGTGAATTTGGATCGTCAATTTCATCACAGTGGACGTCCACTAATTTATCGTACTTTTCCGCCAGTTCAACGATGTACTTCAAAGAGGCAACTCCATAGTCCCGGTTAAATTCAAAATGCGGAATGCCACCAATTACGTCAACTCCCATCGCAACCGCTTGTTTCAGTAACTGCTTGCCATTAGGAAACGACCAAATTCCTTCTTGTGGAAAGGCAACTAACTGCAATTCCATAAAATCTTTTACTTCGTCCTTAACTTCTAGTAGGGCTTCTAATGCCGTAAAGTTAGGATCGGTAGTATCGACGTGGCTCCGTACGTATTGGATTCCATGTTGCGCTTGCCGTTTCAACGTTTGCAGGGCCCGAGTTTTAACGTCCTTTTTTGTAAGGCTCTTTTTGCGTTCCGCCCAAATCCGAATCCCATCAAACAGGGTGCCCGACTCGTTCCATTCGGGTTCACCCGCCGTCAGTGTTGCATCTAAATGAACGTGTGAATCAACAAACGGCGGCAACAACAGTTTGCCCTGTGCCTCAATCACTTCCTCACTTTCATGAGGGGTTAAATTAGGCGCAATTTCTTGAAAAACTCCTCCTTCAACCCGGACGTCCTTTGGTTCCTTTGCGTTTTCAATATACACACCTTTAATTAGCATTGTGCTTCCCCTTTTCTAGTTGCATAATTCCCCAATATAGACAACCAATCAAAATCATCACCAAAAAGGTTGCTCCCGTATATTTTTGAACAAAACTTACCCTTTGTAAAGCGCTATAAATTAATACACCAAAAATCCACAGTCCAAAGGCCGTCCAGTGAATTCCCTTATGGTACCAATACGGTCCGTGGGGATCACCTAAATCTTTCGCCGCGTAACGTTGTTTGGCAATCAAGAAGTAGTCCACCACCATGATGCTGATAATCGGGCCGAGGACCATGCCAACGTAGTCCAGGAAGGCTGTAAAGGTGGTTAAGAAACTACCGTAGAAAACGGGAATAAACGTGACCACCGTAGCAATTATGGTCGTAATCAGTAACGATTGTTTTAAAGATAATTTGCTAAACATGTTATTTAAGGCCGAGCCCGCAGCCTGAATATTAACCGCGTTTGCCGTCATACTAGTTAGCATAATGACGATCATGGCAATTACGCCTAGTCCCAGCCGGTTAGCAATCGTACTAGGATCCGAGTTGTTAGGGTCGTAAACGCCCGAGCTAACCGCGATACTAATCGTGGCACTTAATCCAATAAACGCAAACCCAAAGACTCCTAAATTGGCACCCAGGAACGGAGCGGTAGTGGCGGTATTTACCTTTTTAGTGAACCGAGTAAAGTCCGCACCGGCCGTAACCCACGCAAGGTTAAACGCTGCTAGCGTATCCATCGCGGTCCCTTGATCCATTTTTAAGTGATGTGGTACCTGCCAGTGGGCAATCTGACTAAAGGAGACGTCGTGGAATACCACCACCGATTCCCAAATCACAAAGATAATCACCAAGATAATCCCAATCCGTTCGATAATTTGAATTGAGCGCTGACCAGCAACGATGCTAAGTAAATGGAGAATGCTCATTACCACAATTCCGACAATTAAACCTAAGTTACCACCAGGTTGTCCGTAAATGGGCCAGCCCCAAAAACTATGTAAGATATAAGATACGGAAGTGGCCGCAATGAAGGTGTTCACCGCCGTCCAACCCACAAACTGGGTTAAATTTACTAAGGATGGAATGATGCTTCCCCGGATCCCAAACGAAGCCCGCGAAAGTGCCATCGTGGAAACACCTGTTTTAGTTCCCATATAGCCAACCATCATCAAGAATATGTACGAAATACTGGAGGCAATCAGGAGCGCCTTGATTCCGCCCCAGAAACCACACGCCGCAATAATCCCTCCAATAAACCAGGTCCCGTTATTGGCGTTAGCCCCAATCCAAGTCGCAAACATATCCCAATAGGTCATATGCCGATACTGCTTTTTGATACTTTCAACCCGATATTTCGAATCCATCCATCAATTCCCCCTTGTCGAAATTTGACACATTTTTAAAATTATACTAAATCTCATAAAGACAAGCAAAAGGAATCTTGGTGACGGACCCCAATTTTTCATTCCGGACGTAAAAAAAAAGACTTACCCGATAATCAGGTAAGTCCTCATGAAGAAGATAACTATTAAGCCACTAGTCGGGTTTGAACCGACGACCCCTTCCTTACCATGGAAGTGCTCTACCTAGCTGAGCTATAGTGGCAACTTTTACTAGAATAGTATACCATATTTATTCTTGCTGTAAAACGTTTATTCACAACAAATAGCTAAAAATTATCGTAAAAAAAGTGGCTTAGTGATGATTAATTTTTTTGGGTTCTACAATATCTGTTGTTGGTAATAGAATTATCTATTGCTGATGACAGATTTTTTGTATGCTTAGGTATATAAAAAAACGGACACTCACTGTCCGTTCAGAAAAAATCAACCACGACGAAGATTTTCAGAAAGAAGTGAATGTCCTTATGTGTAATGATACTACTAAGCTTTTGTTAGGTATAGATGATAATCATATAAAAATTAAAAATGGTGCTCGAAAATGTGATGGAGTTATTCGCTTGGAAGGCACTTTAGATTACAAGCCGATGGCTTGTCCCAAATGTGGCATTATGAATAATGGACAGATTATTAGGTATGGGTGGCGGTTGACCACCGTTCGCTTTGCTAAAGCTCTTGGAAATGATACCGTCTTGAAGTTAAAGCGCAGATACTTTCGCTGTAAAGAATGCCAAACTAATTTTCTAGCACAAACCAGTCTAGTTCCCAAGCACTGCACAATTTCTAATCCAACCCGTAAAGCTTGCCTAGAAAAACTTGCTGAACCAGTGTCTTTAAAACATATTGCTAATGAACTTTCGACATCCGACTCCTTTGTTGGACGTCAACTATTACGAGCTGAACGCGATTTTAAGCCAAATTTTCACTGGCTTCCAGAAGTAATCTTGATGGATGAAATCAAAAGTACTAAAACCGCTACTGATGCCATGAGCTTTGAATTCATGGACGCCAAAACTCATAAATTAATTGATATTCTTCCTTTTCGGACTATCCAACGACTAGAAAAACACTTTAAACGTTATGATCTAGCGGCCAGGGAAAATGTCAGAATCATTGTCACAGATATGAACTATACATACCCAAAGTTGACTAGAACTATCTTTCCAAATGCGATTGTCGTCGTAGATAAGTTCCATATCGTCAACGCCCTTAATCGGGCGTTTAATAAGACTAGAGTTCGCATAATGAAAAAATTTGCCCCATCTTCCCGTGAATTTAAAGCACTTAAACGCTATTGGAAATTATTGCTAGTGCCTCATGAACAGTTAGATTTTGAACAATTTCATAAATGGACTTATTTCCCTTACTGGGTCACCGCCAAAGATATTGTAGATCGGCTGTTAAATCTTGATCCCGCTCTCAATCAAACTTACAACGTCTTAAATAAACTTCAAGCTGCACTTAAACACAAAGATTGGAACAATTACAATGCCGCCTTTTGGAACACCGAAGGTTGTTCTGAAGAAATGCTTAGTACGCTTAAAATGCTTCAAACTCATCATGATGAAATCCATAATACCTTCATTACACAACACTCAAATGGACCTTTAGAAGGATTAAATAATAAAATCAAAGCTATTAAAAGAGCTGGCTTTGGCTACCGAAGTTTTTTTAAGTTTAGGATTAGAGTACTTTACGTTTTCCGCATACATACTAAAAAAGCCCTAATCACCAAGTGATTAGAACTTTCAAAATTTAGTTTACCAACAACAGTTGACGAAGAGCCTTTTTTTGCTAATCAATGAGCCCTAATCACCTGTTAGAAATGATTTAGTTAATCGTAATTGACCCGAGAACAGAAACCTAGTTTTAGTTATTTACCACTGTTTAAAGCTTAATGAACTGAGGATTCCTTTTATTGGATAACTTCCGTTACTCCTAGACTTGCAATTTTCTAATTTGAGAACACAAAAAAAGAGCCTTCCTTTCGGAAGACCCTTGAGTTTGCATGGCAACGTCCTACCCTCGCAGGGGGCGATCCCCCAACTACTCTTGGCGTTAAGAAGCTTGACTTCTGTGTTCGACATGGGAACAGGTATATCCTTCTCACTATCGTCACCACACTCTGTGCTAAATTACGTTATCACTTGAGAAAACTTTTGTCCTCTCAAAACTGAATAATATCTACATTTCTTTCGAGTTACTTGCCACGTTCTACTTGGTTAAGTCCTCGACCGATTAGTACTAGTCCGCTCCATGTATCGCTACACTTCCACTTCTAGCCTATCTACCTGATCATCTCTCAGGGGTCTTACTTGCCCGAAGGCAATGGGAAATCTCATCTTGAGGCGAGTTTCACACTTAGATGCTTTCAGCGTTTATCTCATCCACACATAGCTACCCAGCGATGCTCCTGGCGGAACAACTGGTACACCAGCGGTGTGTCCATCCCGGTCCTCTCGTACTAAGGACAGCTCCTCTCAAATTTCCTACGCCCGCGACGGATAGGGACCGAACTGTCTCACGACGTTCTGAACCCAGCTCGCGTACCGCTTTAATGGGCGAACAGCCCAACCCTTGGGACCGACTACAGCCCCAGGATGCGATGAGCCGACATCGAGGTGCCAAACCTCCCCGTCGATGTGAACTCTTGGGGGAGATAAGCCTGTTATCCCCAGGGTAGCTTTTATCCGTTGAGCGATGGCCCTTCCATACGGAACCACCGGATCACTAAGCCCGACTTTCGTCCCTGCTCGACCTGTCTGTCTCGCAGTCAAGCTCCCTTCTGCCTTTACACTCTGCGAATGATTTCCAACCATTCTGAGGGAACCTTTGGGCGCCTCCGTTACCTTTTAGGAGGCGACCGCCCCAGTCAAACTGCCCACCAGACACTGTCTCCCGCCACGATTAGTGGCGCGGGTTAGAGGGTTCATACAACGAGGGTAGTATCCCACTTGCGCCTCCTCCGAAACTAGCGTTCCGGATTCTACGGCTCCTACCTATCCTGTACAAGCTGTACAAACACTCAATATCAAGTTACAGTAAAGCTCCATGGGGTCTTTCCGTCCTGTCGCGGGTAACCCGCATCTTCACGGGTATTATAATTTCACCGAGTCTCTCGTTGAGACAGTGCCCAGATCGTTACGCCTTTCGTGCGGGTCGGAACTTACCCGACAAGGAATTTCGCTACCTTAGGACCGTTATAGTTACGGCCGCCGTTTACTGGGGCTTCAGTTCAAAGCTTCGCTTACGCTAACTCATCCCCTTAACCTTCCAGCACCGGGCAGGCGTCAGCCCCTATACGTCATCTTACGATTTTGCAGAAACCTGTGTTTTTGATAAACAGTCGCCTGGGCCTTTTCACTGCGGCTGATCTTGCGATCAGCACCCCTTCTCCCGAAGTTACGGGGTCATTTTGCCGAGTTCCTTAACGAGAGTTCTCTCGCTCACCTTAGGATACTCTCCTCGACTACCTGTGTCGGTTTGCGGTACGGGTAGTTAAACTCTAACTAGAAGCTTTTCTCGGCAGCGTGACGTCAGGAACTTCGTTACTTAAATTTCACTCCCCATCACCGCTTGTCCTTAAGAAATCAAGCATTTGACTCGACTTCAGACTTACGGCTTGGACACCCACTTCCAATCGGGTGCATTCCTTAGCCTCCTGCGTCCCTCCATTGTTCAAACAAGTTTAACTAGTACAGGAATCTCAACCTGTTATCCATCGCCTACGCCTCTCGGCCTCGGCTTAGGTCCCGACTAACCCTGGGAGGACGAGCCTTCCCCAGGAAACCTTAGTCATACGGTGGATAGGATTCTCACCTATCTTTCGCTACTCATACCGGCATTCTCACTTCTAAGCGCTCCAACAGTCCTCACGGTCTGCCTTCATCGCCCTTAGAACGCTCTCCTATCACGCCACCTAATGGTGGCATCCACAGTCTCGGTAATATGTTTAAGCCCCGGTACATTTTCGGCGCAGGATCACTCGACTAGTGAGCTATTACGCACTCTTTAAATGGTGGCTGCTTCTGAGCCAACATCCTAGTTGTCTATGCAACTCCACATCCTTTTCCACTTAACATATATTTAGGGACCTTAACTGGTGGTCTGGGCTGTTCCCCTTTCGACGATGGATCTTATCACTCACCGTCTGACTCCCGGACATAAATCGATGGCATTCGGAGTTTATCTGAATTCGGTAACCCATGACGGGCCCCTAGTCCAAACAGTGGCTCTACCTCCACGATCCTAATTCCGAGGCTAGCCCTAAAGCTATTTCGGAGAGAACCAGCTATCTCCAAGTTCGTTTGGAATTTCACCGCTACCCACACCTCATCTCAGCACTTTTCAACGTACACGAGTTCGGTCCTCCAGTGCGTTTTACCGCACCTTCAACCTGGACATGGGTAGGTCACTTGGTTTCGGGTCTACATCCGCATACTAATTCGCCCTCTTCAGACTCGCTTTCGCTTCGGCTCCGTCTCTTCAACTTAACCTGGCATACGAACGTAACTCGCCGGTTCATTCTACAAAAGGCACGCCATCACCCATTAACGGGCTCTGACTTCTTGTAGGCACATGGTTTCAAGAACTATTTCACTCCCCTTCCGGGGTGCTTTTCACCTTTCCCTCACGGTACTGGTTCACTATCGGTCACTAGGTAGTATTTAGCCTTGGGAGATGGTCCTCCCGGATTCCGACGGAATTTCACGTGCTCCGCCGTACTCAGGATCCTGAACTGAGGGAGTTTGATTTAGCTTACGGGGCTGTCACCCTCTCTGGCTGGCCTTCCCAGGCCCTTCAGCTATCAAGCTCTTTGGTAACTCAAATGTTCAGTCCTACAACCCCAAGAAGCAAGCTTCTTGGTTTGGGCTGTTCCCGTTTCGCTCGCCGCTACTCAGGGAATCGAATTTTCTTTCTGTTCCTGTGGGTACTGAGATGTTTCAGTTCCCCACGTTTACCTTCACACATCCTATGAATTCAGATGCGGATAATAGTCGATTAAAACTATTGGGTTGCCCCATTCGGAAATCCCCGGATCAAAGCTTACTTACAGCTCCCCGAGGCATATCGGTGTTAGTCCCGTCCTTCATCGGCTCCTAGTACCAAGGCATCCACCATGCGCCCTTCCTAACTTAACCTAACTTTACCTACGGTAAAGCGATTAATTGAGTATTGCGATTATTTTGAACTAATCTTGTTTAACTCTTTAAAATTACGCGGTTTTCTCTCGGTTTAATTATGATTAATTAAAATTAGAAAATTATAGATATTATTCAGTTTTCAAAGAACAAAAGTGAGAGTAGACCTCTCAAAACTAAACAAAACTTTGACTCGTGTGCGGTTCCGTATTATTCCTTAGAAAGGAGGTGATCCAGCCGCAGGTTCTCCTACGGCTACCTTGTTACGACTTCACCCTAATCATCTGTCCCACCTTAGACGGCTAGCTCCTAAAAGGTTACCCCACCGGCTTTGGGTGTTACAAACTCTCATGGTGTGACGGGCGGTGTGTACAAGGCCCGGGAACGTATTCACCGCGGCATGCTGATCCGCGATTACTAGCGATTCCGACTTCGTGTAGGCGAGTTGCAGCCTACAGTCCGAACTGAGAATGGTTTTAAGAGATTAGCTAAACCTCGCGGTTTCGCGACTCGTTGTACCATCCATTGTAGCACGTGTGTAGCCCAGGTCATAAGGGGCATGATGATTTGACGTCGTCCCCACCTTCCTCCGGTTTGTCACCGGCAGTCTCACTAGAGTGCCCAACTAAATGCTGGCAACTAGTAATAAGGGTTGCGCTCGTTGCGGGACTTAACCCAACATCTCACGACACGAGCTGACGACAACCATGCACCACCTGTCATTCTGTCCCCGAAGGGAACGCCTAATCTCTTAGGTTGGCAGAAGATGTCAAGACCTGGTAAGGTTCTTCGCGTAGCTTCGAATTAAACCACATGCTCCACCGCTTGTGCGGGCCCCCGTCAATTCTTTTGAGTTTCAACCTTGCGGTCGTACTCCCCAGGCGGATTACTTAATGCGTTAGCTGCAGCACTGAAGGGCGGAAACCCTCCAACACTTAGTAATCATCGTTTACGGCATGGACTACCAGGGTATCTAATCCTGTTCGCTACCCATGCTTTCGAGCCTCAGCGTCAGTTACAGACCAGACAGCCGCCTTCGCCACTGGTGTTCTTCCATATATCTACGCATTTCACCGCTACACATGGAGTTCCACTGTCCTCTTCTGCACTCAAGTCTCCCAGTTTCCAATGCACTTCTTCGGTTGAGCCGAAGGCTTTCACATTAGACTTAAAAGACCGCCTGCGCTCGCTTTACGCCCAATAAATCCGGATAACGCTTGCCACCTACGTATTACCGCGGCTGCTGGCACGTAGTTAGCCGTGGCTTTCTGGTTAAATACCGTCACTGGGTGAACAGTTACTCTCACCCACGTTCTTCTTTAACAACAGAGCTTTACGAGCCGAAACCCTTCTTCACTCACGCGGCGTTGCTCCATCAGACTTGCGTCCATTGTGGAAGATTCCCTACTGCTGCCTCCCGTAGGAGTCTGGGCCGTGTCTCAGTCCCAATGTGGCCGATTACCCTCTCAGGTCGGCTACGCATCATCGCCTTGGTGAGCCGTTACCTCACCAACTAGCTAATGCGCCGCGGGTCCATCCAGAAGTGATAGCAGAGCCATCTTTTAAAAGAAAACCAGGCGGTTTTCTCTGTTATACGGTATTAGCATCTGTTTCCAGGTGTTATCCCCTGCTTCTGGGCAGGTTACCCACGTGTTACTCACCCGTCCGCCACTCACTTCGTGTTAAAATCTCATTCAGTGCAAGCACCTCATAATCAATTAACGGAAGTTCGTTCGACTTGCATGTATTAGGCACGCCGCCAGCGTTCATCCTGAGCCAAGATCAAACTCTCATATTAAAATGATGAGTCTTTTTCAAGCTCATTAATTGTTTGTTTTTGCGAATTGACTTCGCATGTTTGTTCTCACTAAATCAATTTGATTTGCGAGTCCTCACACGATCGTTTGTCAAAATTTTGTTCAGTTTTCAAAGGTCTATCAGCGTTGTGTTATCAACGTTTATGTCGTTTAACACAACTTTTTAAGTATATCGTGAGGAGCAATTTATGTCAAGGATTAATTTCAATTAATTTGAAGAATCAATGACGTTGTCCCTCGCGACAACAGAAATATACTATACACTCATCTCCGCCACCCGTCAACACTTTTGTGACATTTATTTTAATTTTTGTACAAAAAGTTGGATAAAGCTGCACCAACCCCCGAATATGCTTCCTTAACCGTTGGTAATCCACCTTTACAGTCCGTCATTCGTGTTGTACTTTAGAACTGTTATAAACAAAAGCAAAGGAAGCGACTTATTTTATGACTCCATTATCTAAAAAAGCTTACCGTTGGTTCGTCGCCACGCTACTGCTTGGTACGTTTACCATGTCGATAAGTCAATCATCCCTGTCAACCGCTTATCCCACCTTCATGCATTACTTTAACTTACCGGCTAGCACGGTCGCCTGGCTCACTACCGGCTTTATGTTAATCATGTCGGTAGTGATGCCTCTTTCACCGTGGATGCTAAATAACCTTAATTTCAAACGGATGTACATTAGCTTATTGCTAATTTTCATTATCGGAACCTTCATCATTATTTTTGCGCCAAATTTCGCAATGATGATGGTCGGTCGTTTAATGGAAGGTTTCTCCGTTGGGGTACTATTTCCCACATACCAGTCGGTAATTTTGCAGATCACTCCTGAAGGACGACGGGGAGCCACCATGGGAACCGTTGGCCTAGTTATGGGTTCGGCCCTTGCAGTGGGACCGATTCTTTCCGGAGTAATTCTACAAATCTTTAATTGGCAGTCAATCTTCATCTTCTTTAACTGTCTATTAATCCTGGTCACCCTGCTAGCGTTCAAAACCATCGTTAGCCCCGTACAGCAAAGTCATTCCGAGTTAGATTTTGTTTCGGTGCTGCTTTCTTTAGGAATTATCGGCTTGCTATATTTTATCAATGAGATTAACCAACAGGGTTGGAACCTTTCACTCGCCATCATTTTAGCAATCTCGTTAGGAATGTTAGCCTGGTTCGTTATTCGTCAGTTCCACTTAACTAACCCGCTGCTTCACCTAGAAATTATGCGCATTAAAAATTTTGACCTTGGGGTTTTACTAACGGCGTTTGCGTACATGTCGTTGATTACCGTCACCATCGTCATGCCACTTTATTTCCAACAAGTTTTACACCTTTCGCCGTTTTGGTCGGGACTCGCACTAGTTCCCGCCGCGGCCCTTTTATCCTGGCTCAACCGGCAAAGTGGTAAATTAGCTGACCGGATCGGTTTTAAACCCGTTATGATCATCGGAATCGCCATCTTCATCGCGGGCTGGTCGTTAATGATCCTCAACGTCTTTTTAGAAAGTCTGGTAATTGCTATTTTGGCTACGATGGTGGTGGAGGCCGGAAACGCCTTTGTAATGATGCCTGCCACCACGCTCGGCGCCAATTCGTTGCCTGACCATTTAATTCCGCACGGTTCGTCCATCATTGCCACCGTTCGCCAGGTCCTGGGTTCAACGGCCGTGGTAATTGCCACCGTCATTTTAGGTACCGACAATTTCTTGGGCGTTTTTAGTTGTTTTCTACTATTAGAAATCTGCGCCCTCTTCTTAGCCTTTAAAATCAAAGACGTTCACAAGTAATGTCATACTTAACAAAAAAAGGTTCGCAACAACCTAACTTGGTTTGTTGCGAACCCTTTTTATCGTTAATTATTTTACCCGTGCTAAGAAATACTTCTTCTTACCGCGCCGAACGATCACGAATTTGCCATCAAAATGACTAGTTGGATCAATTTCAGCGTCCACATCCGTAATCTTTTCTCCATTAATTCGGATGGCACCGTTCTTAATGTCTTCCCGGGCTTGACGCCGAGATGGTTCAATTTTCGTGGTGTCGACCAACCACAAAACAATGTTTTCCTTCTTGTTTTCGACTTCCACACTTGGCATGTTCTTGAAACCTTGTTCGATTTCGCTTGCGGTGAGGTCCTTCACATCCCCAGAGAAAAGGGCTGCTGAAATATGTTGTGCTTCCTCTACCGCAGCCTTGCCGTGGACGAATTCCGTAACTTCTTCTGCCAAACGCCGTTGTGCTTCGCGTTTTTCAGGAGCTGTTTTAACCGTTTCTGCTAACCGTTCAATTTCTTCGTGGCTAAGGAAAGTAAAGTACTTCAAGAACTTCACCACGTCACGGTCGTCTTGGTTTAACCAGAATTGGTAGAATTCGTAAGGGGTCGTCTTTTCAGGATCAAGCCAAACGTTGCCGCCTTCTGATTTACCAAATTTCGTTCCATCCGCCTTTAGCAATAGCGGAATTGTCAAACCATAAACCTTGGCGTCCTGGCCTTCCATCCGGTGGATTAAATCAGTACCAGCTGTGATATTTCCCCATTGGTCACCACCACCAATTTGCAATTGCACGTCTTCGTGTTTGTATAAATGCAAGAAATCGACCGATTGCAAAATTTGGTACGTGAATTCGGTAAAGGAAATTCCGACTTCTAGGCGACTAGCTACGATATCCTTAGCTAACATTGTATTAACGTTGAATAATTTTCCGTAGTCGCGCAAGAAATCCAGCAAGGACATTTTTGAAAGCCAGTCGTAATTGTTCACAATTCGGAAATTATCTGTCCCAAAGAATTTAACCAATTGTTTCTTCAAGGCTTCTTCATTGTGGTGAACTTGTTCCATGGATTGGAGAACCCGTTCGGATTTTTTACCTGACGGATCCCCAATTGAACCCGTTCCGCCACCGATTAAGATTACCGGTTTGTGTCCGGCTTGTTGGAATCGTTTCAAAACCATGAACGGGATCAAGTGCCCAATGTGCATACTGTCCCCAGTTGGGTCAATTCCCGCATATAAACCGATTGATTTTTCTTCGGTTAATTTCTTAAGACCTTCTTCGTCGGTTTGCTGGTTGATTGCGCCCCGCCAATCTAATTCGTCAATAATGTTCATCAGTTAGTACCCTCCATTCTGTTATTAATCATCAATGGAATAAAAAACGCCCCCAATCAACTGATCAGGGACGAAAAATTCCGCGTTACCACCTTGAATTGAGTTATTACACTCCGCTCAACATCGATAACGAGATGATCCGTTCTTTTAAGCAGAAAGCTCCATAGTGTAATTCACCGAATGAGTCAGTCTGGTTTGCAGCTCCCACCAGATTTCTAATTGCTGAACCCATCCCGCTACTAGGCTACTTCATTGCTTCAATATCGCTGTTAATTTTACGGATAATTCAAACTAGTGTCAACCTTATTTAGCTAATTCATAAATTGCGTGAGCGTAGATTGCAGCTGCGTTGACAATGTCTTCAATTGCCATGTATTCGTTAGCTTGGTGCATAACGTTTTCCCGGCCAGGGAACTGCGCTCCAAAGGCAACTCCGCGTTCTAAAATCCGGCCATAGGTTCCCCCGCCGATTACCATTTCTTGTCCTGCTTCTCCGGTGTGTTCCGTGTAAATTTGAAGCAAAGTCTTTACCAACGGATCGTCAGCAGGAACGTAATGTGGTTCTTGTGCGTGACCATGTAAAGCAACTTTAGCCTCGAAATCAGCCAACGCTGCCGTCGCGCTCTTAATGATTTCATCCGTAGAGATGGATTGTGGGTAACGAATATTGATAATTACCGTACCAGCTTGTCCTGCTTGGTAGTCAAACAAGTCTGGTGAAACCGTCAAATCGCCCATTTGCGGGTCCACGGTATTAATCTTCAATTGGTGTCCCCGTGAATCTAGGTGCATTTTTTCTGCAATTAATTTAAGGTAATCGTTAGCCACTTTACGGTTCAAGAAGTCGGCTAAGAAAGTGGCCGCGTTCAAGCCTGCCTTGGGTTCCAAGGCGTGTGCGGACTTACCTACTAAGTCAAAGGTGATTTGCTGTCCGGCAACGTTCATTGCCCCGGTAAGGCCGTTTTCACTTAGGTATTCTTGGTATTCAGCTTGCCAAGCAGCTTCGTCCACGTCTGCTTTTGCTAAGACAACCGCCTTAGCTTCGCGAGGAATCATGTTGTCCTTGATTCCGCCCTTGAAAGATTGTAATTCAAAATCCCCAGTTGCTGATTGTGCGGGCACTTCAACTTCGAAAGAAGCAATCCCCTTTTCCCCGTTAATAATTGGGAATTCAGCATCTGGCGAAAAACCGAAGTCGGGTGTTTGCTCAGTTGCCAAATAACGGTCCATTCCGTACCAGTCGGACTCTTCGTCAGTTCCTAAAATCAAACGCACCTTCTTAGAAACTGGCAACTTAAGGTCCTTAATGATTTGTAACCCTAGGTAAGCAGCCAAAACGGGACCTTTATCATCGCTAACTCCCCGAGCATAAATTCGGCCATCTTTGACCACTGGCGCAAATGGGTCGGTATCCCAACCTTCACCAGCGGGAACTTCGTCAAGGTGTCCTAAAATACCTAAAATTTCTTTGCCATCGCCATATTCGACGTGACCTGCCACATTTTCAACGTTTTTGGTTGTAAATCCGTCTGCTTCGGCGAATTCTAACATCTTCAAAAGGGCTGCCTTAGGTCCCGGACCAAGCGGGGCATCCTTTTCGGCATGTTCTACATCGCGGGAACTGTCAATTTTCAACAATTCCATTAGACGTTCTAACATTTGATCTTTACGTTGCTCAACTTCTGCTTTCCAATCAATATTCATGGGCTAATACCACCTTTATATTTTTCATTAAAACTTGTCGTAACTATAGTATGAATTATACAGAATAACGTTCATCCGAGGCAAGAATTCCGCGAAACTTACCAACTAACCAAATCCAGCTGGCCATCTAAGGAGGCCGTTTGGATAGCCTTTAATTAATAAAATCAGCTCTTGGAAAAATTGTTGAACAACGTTTAGGGAGGTTGGCCTTTGTTTAAGAATCCCAATAGCTACTCGCTGCTTAACCAAAAATCGGCAACTATGCCAATTGAGGCATAATTGCCGATTTTCATTAACATTCACCAACTATCCGATCCTTATTCTCCTCGCTTCATTTCAAGTACTTCAGATCGGTCAGGTTAACAAACTTAAACTACTAATACCAGCTTGGTTTGTCACCATCGGTATTAGGTTTATTGACCCCGATGGAATGCTTAATTTCCGTATTGTTTTGAATTAAATCAACTACTACGTGTGCGATACTCTTTCGTGAAACTTCCGTTCCCTTGAAGTCTTCGCCCTTTTGAGTAAATTCGTATTCAATTTCATCGTGGTTAGTTAACCATGCTGGCCGAACCACCGTATAATCTAGGTCACTAGCTTCGATAACGTCCGCTGCTGACCGATACCGCGTGAGGTAGCTACCTAGCGTAGAATTATTCCATTCGCCAAATTTGCCCGGTACTTCGTCATAAATTCCTAACGTAGAAATCCAAACGAGGCGCTTAACGCCGGTTGCGTCCATCGCTTCAACGACCGCTTTTGCTTGATCGGCGATGTTATTACCTGCAAGGTTAGCGTAAACCGCATCAACTCCTTGCATAGCATCTTTCAATTGGTCAACGTTAGCCGCATCCCCGTCAATTACCGTTTCCCGGTCAGGATTAGATGGAGTGAGTCGCTTAGCATTCCGTAAGAAAAGCTTCAGCTCATCGTCGGTTTCTTCCATAAATTCCTTTTCTGCTAATTGAGCAATTTGCCCGTGTGCGCCTAAAACTAATACTTTTTTTGTCATTTTTATCAACCTCCACTATCGATTTTAACCGCTTACAAAAAATCAGCAAGTATTAGCACTTTTCGGTATAGGGTGAAAACCTTCAGCATTATATACATTTTATAGTGTTCTAGTGAAAGGCCACAAAGACTTGCCAAATGGAGATGACAGTACAAATCAGTATTACCAACAGGTCCCCGATGATGGTTTCCATTTCCATCAATGCAAACCGGTTTACGTCTCCATCTACGTGATCAGCACGCCGCCGGGATTTAATCGCAATCCAACAACCGTATGCGCCCAGTAGGCAAGCAAACGGCACCAAAAATAACGCATTTTTATTAATCATCCCACCAGTGGCCTTCAACGTAGCTGGCACCTCGTTTTGTAACATCGGTGCCGTGAGGAGCACAATCAGTAACGGAATAAAGGGCAACCAGCGCAACCAGTTAAACCGGTTTAACGCCGCATTTTGCATCCATCCGGGCAAGTCTTTAATCATTAGCCGGGGCTTACGCGCGTTGGCAATCACTTTCTGAGCATTTTGGGCGCGTTGCGTTCGTTGCTCAGAAGTCAATTTTTGCTTATGTTTACTCATTAAAATCAATCTCCCATCCCTAAATGAGGCGCTTTATCGCCTTCTTCACCATCATAAACCATTACATAATTTCATGCAGGCGGTTTCTAATTTGCGCACTAACCAGCACTCTCATTACATTAGTTAGTTGGTTTGGTTATTCGTAATAACGTTGTTTAACCAACCTTTGACAATTGCCATTTTTTATCAAAAAAATGCGACTAAACTTTACTCGTTTAGCCACATTTTTATTTTCTAAGCGTTCATTTCTGCGCGTTTTGCTTCTTCTTGTTGAAGAGCTTGACGGTCAGCAATCTTGAAGAATGGGTAGTAAACTAGTCCACCAATTGCTAGGTTAACTAATTGAATTACCGCACCCGAAATCTTACCAGTTGCCAAGTAACCAGAAATTAGTGGCGGAGTGGTCCATGGAACCGCAATTCCAAGTGGCTTAGCAACCAAACCGAACTTCATTGCGTAGTAAGTGGTTACTACCGAAATTAATGGAACAATAACGAACGGAATTGCCATTACCGGATTCAATACCATTGGAACCCCGAAGATGATCGGTTCATTGATGTTAAATAAACCAGGGATCGCGGTTAATTTACCAATGGCCCGGAAGTTTTCTGACTTCGCCAAGAACATTAGCATAAAGGCCAATGCTAAGGTTTCACCAGCACCACCAAAGTGAATGAAGTTATCCACGAATTGTTGGGTAACGATGTTTGGTAACGCCTTGTGTGCCTTCGCAGCGTCAGCGTTTTCCGCCATCTTACCTAACCAAACCGGCGCCATGATCCCACCAACTACGTTAGAACCATGAATACCGAATAGCCATAGGAAGACAACGAAGAATTCAGCAACTAACATTCCGAAGATTGATCCGCCAACCGCGTTCAATGGTTGCGAAACGATTACCGTGATTACGTTTGGAATCGTCTTAAAGTCGGTAAAGCTAACCAAAAGCCGTAATAGCCACATTCCTAAAATAATTACAAATCCAGGAATCAATGATGAAAAGGCGTGACCTACAGCAGGCGGAACCGTGTCTGGCATCTTAAATTGCCAATCCTTATGAATCATCCAAACGAAGGCGTCGGTTACGAATAGGCCAATCAGCAAAGCTTCAAACAAGCCCATTGAACCTAATTGAGTTAACGGAACCCAAACCGCTCCCGCTTTATCGACATTTAATGGAATCGTTAACATAAATGCCGCTAAGGAAACCATACTTGCCGAAATGGCGTCGATTCCATCGTAAGACTTCGCTAATTCAAACGAAATCCCGATTACCGCTACCATCCCGATAATACTAAACGTTGCGTTGGTAGCCCAGCCGACCGTATCTTGCCAACCGGCACCAAACAAACTCGTCATCATGTTTAAATAAGCTGGAATTGGAAATTGACTAATAATCATAAACACTGAACCAATAATGATCAGTGGCATAACTAAGGCAAATCCATCCCGCAATGCTACCAAGTGACGAGAAGATGCTACTTTACTTGCCAAAGGCATTAGCTTTTCAGCAAATCCATTGGTTTTATTGTTGTCACCCATTACAACAACCTCCTTATAAATAAATTTGCCGGCATCCCAATAATCAAACGTGCAAAATAAGTGATATACCCTTGTAATACCGGCCAAAGCGTTGAAATCGCTTTCACAAGTTCATATTAACATTTGTACCTACAAATTAAAACCAATACGCATAAATATGTAATTTGTTTTTTTAGTAACCCTTTTGAGTCAAATAATTTGTCAAAATTAGTTAACTACGGTAGGAACCCCACTTTTTGCTTGAATGACCATTTTAGAAGTAGTACAGGGCATTAACTTAGCTTTTCGTGCCGGATTAAAAAGCATGGTCGCGCTTCTCTGCTACTCAGTCGAAACGGGCACTTAGCCCCATTTGCTTCCGGTTAGCTAAATTAAGGCATCAATCGCACAACCTGCGATTAATGCCTGTGCGTTCCTCTGCTGCCTGGTTGAAACGGGCTCTGGAACCCAACTCTCTCCGGTTAACCAAAAATAGGCCTAGTCGCGGTTTAAGCGACTAGGCCTATTTTTCGTTAATCCTCAAGAGCTGCCCGGGTTCCAGAGCCCTCTATCATCCTAAAATCACTCCACGGCTGCAACGTTTCCAACAGCATCATATCAGTTGGTGCCACGTGGCCCACCACGTTCACTCGGCCGTTGTTTTCTAAATTTTGCAACGCAATTTGGGTTTCCGCCTTATATTGTGCGTATTCGTTATTCATTACTAACACGTCGCCCTTATGAATTGGGACCGTATGGCGCGCCGGAACATCTTCATCCTTATACCAAACCCGCGTCATGGTACTCCGTAGTACGTAATCGGAGTGATCACCCCGGTACGTGTGTTGGCTATCGAAAATAATTTTCCGTTCAGTATCGGTCAAGCCGGCATCCGCAATCACCCGCACGATTGGTTGCGAAGCGTTGAAGGCCGCTGCCGCTTCTTTAAGATCCGCCTCACTCACTCCAGCATTTGAAATTAGAATATCGTCAATTAAGCCCAACATTTTCAAATGCATGATTTGAGTAAACAATGATTGGCCGCGATGCATTTCTAACGAGACCATTCCCTCTTGTAACGGCCAAGGTCCCACTGAACCAGACGGCGCGTTCACAAAGGCCGCCGTATTAATATTATGCCGCCGGTATTGTTGGGAAGTTTGCTTAAAGTAGTCCAAACCTAATCCGGTGTAGCGTTGCGGATAAAAGTTATGCGACCCGATTAGATTTTGCCGGTCGGGAGCATAATCCATAATTTGGTCAATATAATGGGTACCGCGACTCATGTTGACCTCGACCTTCAATCCGTATGGATTATGCGTCATCCGCGCTTCTTCCATTCCCGTGAAACCTTCGTCTAACCGTACTGCCCACGCACCAATGTCGTGGAAAAATTTAAGGTTATCATACGACACGCCCAATTGTTTAAACAACTTCGGGTTCATGTCCACCATGGTGTCCATTCCTAACGACTTGCCGTATTCAATTAAGTCTTTGAAACGGGCCACCACCTGATCTTGATCCCCCTTAATTTGCAAGAACGACGTGAAGATCCGTTGAAAACCATATTTACTTGCCAATTTAATATATTCTTTGGTTTCCTCAATCCCCATTCGGTCGGGATAAATCGAAATACCTAGTCTACCCATTATTTTTCCTCCTTATTCACACTGGTCTAAACCAATATTGTATTCGCTTTCAGTATATCATAGATAGTTAATTGACGTGAAAGCATCGTTTGACTGAAAAACTAGTCGCGTGCTACCCTTTTTCATATAGATAAAGAGATCGGGGCAAATTTAAATGACTAAATTAACCAATTTTCTAAGCGAGTACCAGCGACCAATCCACGATCCGCTAGAACTAGACCTAGCCTTATTTAGCCGGTTGGTTGAATTGCCATTAACCATGGCCAATAGTGAATTAGCGTTGCCGGCGTTACTGCCGGATTTTTGTGCTACGCTTCTTGCCCAGATCCAGGCCAAGGATTATTTAACCCTTCCGGCCGATCGGCAACTATTAGAACAGATTGCCCACAGCAATCGTTACCAGAAGGTTACTTTAGAAAAACTCAGTCCGGATAACGAGCATTTTTTAGCAATCACTTTAGGAATAACCAAAACACTAAAAGTGATCGCCTTTCGGGGACCTAACGGAACGCTGCTTAGTTGGCGAAAGGACCTGCACTTTGCACTAACGGATCCCGAGGCTTTGCAAAGCGCTGCCCAAGCATATTTACAACGCAGTTTACAAACTGACGATCGCCAAATCATTTGCGTGGGCTTTTCTCGCGGCGCTGCAATTGCCGCCTTAGCTTGTGATCATCTGACAACCCCGGCAGCTCAACGCATTCAACAGGTTTTACTGTTTGAAAGTCCGGGCTTACCCGTAGGAAAATACCATTTTGACGTACCTGTCTTAGAATTAATGGCGCCGCTTTCGGTATTTTCCTTAGTGGGGATGCATCCCTTCCCTCAACGAACCGTTAATAGTTTAAACGCGGGGATTTGGCAGCATGACCTTACTTCATGGACCGCGGACCGGACGGGGAGTTTTGCAAATGCCGTGGGAATCGCGGCCCCAGCAGGTTTTGATCAATCCCCCTTCTTCAAACAGCTGTCTCCTAGCATTACCGAAGAAGACGCTAATCGAATTGTTGCCGTTTTATTCGCAGTATTTCGAGAAGCTAACTACCCGTCGATTCCAGAACTAATTAAGCATTGGAACCAATTTACCGGTCTAATCCACCAACAAGTTCGCAATGAAAACTCGGTAGTTCAACTTTCAGTTAATCGGATTCAGCAAATTATTTTCCAAAATGCCGCCACTAATTTACAAGCGGCGCTTCGTCGATAACTTTTTTAATTTTTTTGGGGGGAGGTTTTCCCGCTCAACACTAGGCTGAGGGGAAACTCCCTTTTTCTTTTCCCAACTTGCTGATCTACCAATTTTTAAATATGTTATCCTTAAACCAATAAAGAATAAGGAGTGAGTTTAATGTCAAATGAATTTCCACAAGCTTTAACAATCGCCGGTTCTGATTCCGATGGTAGCGCAGGAATGGAGGCTGATTTAAACACCTTCCAACGTCGCGATGTCCACGGAATGTGCGTGATGACCGCTTGCGTTGCCGGAAACTCTTACGGTATTCAAGCTAGTCACCCGCTTCCTACTGATTTCGTTGACCAAGAATTTCAATCCCTAGCCGACGATTTCAAAATCCGGGCTAGCAAAACCGGAATGTTAGCTGATGCACCAATGATTGAAACCGTTGTCAAAAATTATCAAAAATTCGACTTTGGTCCTTTAGTTTTGGATCCGGTCATCATTACCAAACACGGTGCCTTACTATTGGAGGAAGACGCGTTTGAAACTTTGAAGGCGAAGTTGATTCCGTTAGCTACCGTGATTACCCCTAATTTTTATGAGGCAATCAAGTTAACCGGCATTGACATTCAAAATGACGATGACATGGAACGCGCTGCAAAGATGTTGCAGGAAATGGGCGCTAAAAATGTGGTCCTTAAGGGTTCGCATAAACCAGGTGCTCAAAGCGAAGTACGCGATTTCGTTCTTCTAGAAAATGGTGAAAGCTTCTGGATGAGCGCCCCATACATCGAAACGGACCGGGTTAACGGTACAGGTGACGTACTTTCAGCTTGCATCACTGCTGAAATTGCTAAGGGGACTGACATTGCCACTGCTATTCGAATCGGCAAACGCTTCGTTACCGCCGCAATTAGCAACTCCATTGCTGTAGGCCACAAATATGGTCCGGTAAATCACTTAGCACCGTTTGAGGACTAAGTTAAGCCGGTAAATGTAAAAAATAAAAATAATATTGATGAAATTAAAAAAGTTGAGGTAAGAATTTTAATTCTAACCCCAACTTTTTTATTTTAATCCGCACTTTCCGTTGCTTCTTCCGTAGTTGCTTCAACTTTATCAGTAACGGCGTTATTTACCGTGGCATCCGTGTCCGATTCGTCAGCTTGATCGCTTACCGTATCGTTAGAACTTGGCGCTGAACTAGCACTCCCGCCGCTGGTGCTTGAATGATAATGGTTGCCTCCGCCTTGGTAGGTTGGATAGCTGTAACTTGGCGCACTATAGCTTGGAGCCACGTAACCACCGCCCGCGGTTCCCGTAGTATTCGTTCCAGTATTCGAATCGCTGGAACTAGCCGCGCTGGATACATCATCGCCAGCCGTAATATCTACTTCTGCACTGCTGTCATCTGCAGACGAAGATTGTTCGTCCACCGATGAAGATTCTTCAGCAGAAGAAGAGGATTCCGCCGCGCTGCTTTGATTTTGTTCCCACTCGTGGTAAGCAGCCGAATCGTTATATACTTTAAACTTTTGCGTTCCACTAGCTTGATGATGTTTAGCAGTAGCGGTGATCATAAATTCGGCTTCCTTGGTGTGTTCGCCTAAATGCGCGTTAAAGATTAACTTTCCATCCGCATCCGCCGTTAAATTTGCTACCTTCTTAGTTTTAGTGTTGGTTATCTTAACTTTAGCTTTTGAGTTAGTCTTGATCGTGATCAAAACGTTTCCCAAATTATTAGTCTTCTTTTTCTTAGTAACCACTTGCAACTTGGTTGGCGACTGGGTCGTTTTTTCTGAGGAAACCGTCCCGCTCGACGCCGCTTTCTTACCGCAAGCTCCCAAGGTGACTGCCATCGTTAAAGCTGCCATCACCGTGATAATTTTCTTCATCTTCCATCCTCCGCCACATCGTTTATTAACCATATTATTACAATTGATTGGCAATCGGTCAATTTATTTTCTAAAAAACTTGCAATCCCCTCAACTTTTTTATATACTAAAGCTACTTACTAAAAGTAAGCCAGACAATTATAGTTACAGAAGGGATGTTCAATATGTCAAATTCATTTTTAGAAAACTTAAAAAAACGTCGTTCAATCTACGCACTAGGTAAAAACGTAAAGCTTAGCGAAGACGAAATTACCGAAATCATCGAAGAAGCAATTCGCCAATCACCAAGCGCATTTAATAGCCAATCAATCCGCGCGGTTATCCTTTACGGTAAGGCTCACGATGAACTTTGGGATGGAATTTTAGATATTTTACACGGCGAAGTTCCTAACGAAGAAGCCTTTAAAGCTACCAAGGCAAAGGTCGAAGGCGCATTTAAGGCCGGACTCGGTACCGTCCTCTTCTACACCGATGAAGACGTCATCGCTGACTTGAAGAAGAATTTCCCACTATACAAAGATGCATTTGACATGTTTGGTGAACACGGAATGGGAATTGCTAACGTGGACGTTTGGACTGCATTAGCTAACGAAGGCATTGGCGCTTCTCTTCAACACTACAACCCCATTGCTGACAAATTCATCGCAGAAAAATTCGATATTCCAGCTAACTGGACTTTGAAGGCACAAATGCCATTCGGTTCAATTGAACAACCAGCTGGCGATAAGGAATTTATGCCAGATGACGAACGCTTTCGCGTTATTAAATAATTTTTTCATTTAAAACAAATAGCAGCTGAGTAAAACTAAAAATTTTTGGTGCGTTGCCTCCAACAGCGTCAAAAGTCAGTTTATTCCGCTTAATCCCAAAATGACCATTACGCCAAATTCAGGCATAATGGTCATTTTTAGTTAATGTTCATCAATTATTCAATTGCTGTTCCGCGCTGTTTTTATTTACTCATCCTAGAATATTTTTCCACTGTTGATAAACCGTTCTTGCTTGATAAGCCTGGGCCGTTTGTTGAGCTCCCCGGCTTAATTCTTGCCACAAATCTGGGTCCTGTAGAATTTGTTTTACTCGTCGGGCCATCTGCGCCTGATCACCATTTGTGACGACAAACCCGTTGACATTATTTTCCACTAAATTTTCAATGCCGTAGTCGGTATAGTAAGCAACCACCGGAACCCCATGCGCCATGGCTTCAATGACGCTAAGCCCGCCAGCTTCGTCGTAAGCCGTATTAATGAGTACCTGTGCCTGATTATAGAAATTGTCCATTGCTGCATCCGGCAAGTAATCACCAAAAATAACGTGCTCGGCAATTCCCATGTGTTGGGCCATCTGTTTCAAACGACCTAATAGTTGGTGATCATTTGTGTAGCCCCGGTATTCCAACGTCGCGTCGGGAAGCTGATCAAACAACCGCAAAAAAGCTGCCAAAGCTTCGTCGGGGCGCCGATCACTTTCTAAACGTCCACTGAAAATAACGTGGTCGGGAGTACGCTTCTTTTTAGAAACGGTATTAGCCAAAATCTTAGCATCAACTACCGTATCAGCCGCCACGTAAACTGGTGTCTCGGGAAATTGCCCTTGAATAGCCGTCTGCTGTTGGACAGTAGGCACGATGATTCCATCAATTTCTCCCGGTTCTGCTTGAAATGCGGGTGTATAGGCTGCATAAACATTGCCGTGATGGTCCGCGTGCGCTCCATGAAAGGCTAACCACCGGGATTGGGCCTTTTCAACTTGCATAACCATCAAATCCACGTCGCGGTGGTCGGCAACCATGACCGCTTTGTCGTCTTGTTCAGCAATTTCGTTTAAGAAGAATAAAAACAAGTCCTCTTGCGAGTCAAACCGGTAATCCTGCCCGTGATAACCAATCAGTTTCCACATGGTGGGCTGTAATTGATCCGCAACGTTCATATAAACATTTTCTAAAACTACTTCTCCTGCTAAATTTAAAAAGCGGCGCACTCCTAAGCTGCCATCGGGGTGGAAGTAATCAATTGACGATTTGAAACCGCGCCAATCGTAATTATCCCGGGAAACTAGGTTATCAAAGCGGTCGTAATATTCCACGTCCCCCACCAAGCCGACCGTCCCTGGTAAAATATTGATCCGTGCAAGCTGTCGGCCCGCGTGATCGACCGTATAATAATCGGGGCCATGATCAACCAGTTGGTATTTATCAAACGGCAACTGCTTAAATTCCCGTACCGGTACCGCCACGGTTGGCGTTTGCGTAGTTCCTTGAAAATAATCGTACATGTTTAATACTTGATCGCCGGCCAATCCAACACGCTGGGCATCTCGCAACCAAAAGCGGTTATAATCCATCGTTACGTACCGTGCGGGATCATTTTGTTGGTTAAAAAGACGGGTCCGTTGGGCTTGAGCATGCTCAGTTCCCGAATTAAAGGTGTAAATTCCTCGGCTAACAAAATACTTCATTATTCAACATCCTCCCGAAATTCTGGCATTGCCCGAAGCTTTGCTGGCCAGCTTGCTTGTGCGTCATCTAGTAGCACCTGCCAAGCTTGCCAAACTTGTTTTTCCGAATAACGTTCGGCCGAAGTGTACGCTCCGGTGGAATAACGCTGCGCTAATTGCTGATCTTGTAAAACCTTGATGATTGCTTGCGCCATCGCTTCATAATCACCGTAAGGTACCACATTACCATTCACGTCATTTTCCACAATCTCATTGGGCCCGTAATTAACGTCGTAAGTAAAGGAGATTAATCCGTGGGCAATCCCTTCCATTACGGCTAAGTTGAAGCCTTCCATTCGCGAAGTCAACCCAAACATCATCGCCTGATTTTCAACTTCATCTACCGCAGTGGTATATCCCTTAAAACTAACCACCTTTTCTAAATGGTTTTCCTGGATAGCCTCTTCCACTTTCCGTTTAGCTTCGTAGTTATTCGCAGGATCCGCATAGCCATAAAGATCAAGCGTTATCTCCGGAATCGTCTGGTGGACGATGGCAATCGCCCGCACTAGGTCGTCAAGGTGCTTCTCCCACGCAATCCGGGCAAAAGCCACCATTTTTCCAAACTGCCGCTTAGCAACTGGAACTTGGGGTGCTTGTCGTAACTGCTCGGGCACAATGCCTACCGGAATGGTAAATAACCGGGTATGGGGGTGAAAACGCTCTTGAACATCTGCAGTTTGCTTTTGGGTTGCACTGATAAAAGCGTCGTAGCGATCCATCGACCGTAACGCAAATTCATAATGCTGGTTCAACGTAGAATCCATGGGCGCTTGTGCATCACTAGCGTGTGAATTGTGCAAATGAATCACTCGATAAGCTGGTTTTTCCATGTTTAAAAAGGCCCAGTCAGCTAAATGATTACGATCCAACACAAAAATATTAGGTTGCTTGGTCGACCAAAAGTCGTCATTCAGCTCGTCTAGAAAATGCTTCGTAAAGGTTTCAATCGTGTCAAATTGATAAACTTTTCCGTGACGGTCCGTTAATTTCCATCCTGATGGTTTAAGTTCACCAGCCCGGTTCTGCTTGGTAAAAGCTTCGATAACTGTTTTACCTTCCGGAGTTTTCCATTCTTCATTTTCAATCTGATTATCGGGAGTGTACCATTGTGAAAGGGAGACAAAGCCTCGGTAATCGTAGTTGTCAACTCGATAAAGATTTCCAAAGCCGTCAAAAAGTTCGGTAGAGACCACCCGCTCCTCGTCACCCTCGACATTAATCCGAGCGACCAGTTCCTGAGCAGGCGTTACCACTAAATACCGCTGATTTTCCGGTTCATATTGGAGTTCAACGTCCGCGACCCCAAAATCTAAATCATCGGGGTGAACTATGTGACGTTGCACTTGTAAAGCTTGCTGGTAGTAGTCAAACATGTTGATCAATTGCTGATCGTCAATCCCAGCGGCCTGCGTGAGGCGGTGGGTGTCCGCGCTCCAATCCCGCAAAATCAGCCGACAATCTACCTTCATCTTGTTAAAAAGCTCCAGTCGTTTTAACTCCGCATGTTCAATCCCTGATTTCTGCTCCGGCATTTGTGCATTAATAAAAAAGATCATTGATATTACGCTTTTCCTTCCTTTAATCGCGATTACTTATTTATGTATTATAGTACATACGCTAAATTAAAGTGTGAACGACCTATAAAGTTTCTTATAAATTCGTTAACGGGTTTGGCAAACCATGCTTTGCCTCCCCAGCCCTTCCGGCTAACTAAATTACGGGGCCAATCGCAAAAAACACGATTAGCCCCGTAATTCTGTTAGTCCTCACGTCACCTTGGCTGCTGAGTCAAAATAAGCTCCAGCCACCAATTTTCTCCGGTTAACCTGATTTCGAAATCAATCGTTAAACCGCGATTAATTTCGAAACCTTGTTAATCTCTGCCTACTCTGCAACTGTGTCGAAACGTGCTTTGCCACCCAAACCCTTCCGGCTAACTAAATTACGGGGCCAATCGCAAAAAACACGATTAGCCCCGTAATTCTGTTAGTCCTCACGTCACCTTGGCTACTGAGTCAAAATAAGCTCCAGCCACCAATTTTCTCCGGTTAACCTGATTTCGAAATCAATCGTTAAACCGCGATTAATTTCGAAACCTTGTTAATCTCTGCCTACTCTGCAACTGTGTCGAAACGTGCTTTGTCACCCAAACCCTTCCGGCTAACTAAATTACGGGGCCAATCGCAAAAAACACGATTAGCCCCGTAATTCTGTTAGTCCTCACGGTTTACCCGGGTGCCAAAGCACTCTTATTTATTTGCTCATCCTCATCGCAATCTTTTCGCCTACTAGCGTAACTACTGATCCAATCAGGATAATTATAATTCCCACAATGGTATTCAAGTGAATCGGATCCCCTAAAATCAACAACGACAAAATTGGTGCTAGCGCCGGTTTAATAAAGAAAATCAACGAAGCAATCGGTACTCCAGCTTCACCCATTACTACGAAGTACAAACCAAAACCGACCCCCGTAACCAAGAAACTTATGTATGCTAATAACAGAATATTTGAAAGGGTAATCCCTTGGAAGAACGGAATATCGCTAAATCCTTCTAGCCCACTAAAAGCCCTGCTGACTACCGGAATATGAGTAATTGCCATAAAAATCGCTAACTCGATTGCTCCAGCAATAAACGAAAAACACGTCATGGTCATTCCGCCAAATCCCAGCTTATTCGAGCTAAGTCGGGTTAAAATCCCATAAATTGCAAAAGTGATGGAACTTAGCAAGCCCAACGTAATTCCTAAGGGATTGGTCAAGTTAAACGGATTAATAATTACCAACAATCCCGCTAGCGTTAGAATTACGGCCAGTGTATTGGTTCGCGACATCTTTTCCTTCAGTAAAACTAGGCCAATCAACATCCCAAATGCAGGGTTAGCACTTAGTAAAATTGCAATTGTGGCGGGCAGTGATAACTGAATAGCTAGTTGATACAACGTCATGCTGACTAACACGCACGAAAATCCAGTCATTGAAAATGCCGCAATGTCCCGTCCTTTCAATCTGCGTCCTTGTTTTTTCAACGTTTTCATTGTGAAGGGTAATAATAGCAATCCCCCGAATAAGAAGCGGATAAAATTCAACTGAATCGGGTTAAACGTCCCTCCAGCAACCTTCAGCGCAATCTCCATTGAACTAAACAAAAAAGTAGAAATGACGACATAAAGCAAGGTCCTTAACTTCACTAAAAAAACTTCTTTCTCTAATATAATTATGTACATATACCATCTTACCACTTTATTTTCAGGGGATTTTCAAATAAAAAGTCGTACTTCTTTGTAAATTTAATGCTCAGTCTTCTACTATTTATTTTTCTAAAAAATGGTACAAAAAAAGCGCAGACCTAATTGTCTTCGCTAATTTATGGAACTTTTCAGCTCTCATCCCTACCAAGAAGCCTTTTTAACTCCTGGAATTTGACCTTCGTGCGCCAATTTTCTAAAATTCAACCGAGACAGCTGAAATTTGCGCATGTAAGCATGCGGTCGACCATCTAGCGCGTCGCGTCGGTGAATTCTAGTTGGTGAAGCATTCCGCGGCAACTTACTAAGCCCTTGGTAATCCTTTTGTGCCTTCAACTTTTCGCGCAATGCGGCATAGCGCATTACCGTTTCTTCTATTTTCTTTTCCTTTGCAATTTTAGACTTTTTTGCCAAATGAACACTCCCTTACTAAAAATAATTGTGCAAACAGTATACTGCTTCACTTACTAAAAGTAAATTATTTTACTTTCCACTTTACCGGAATCGCTTACATTTTATCTTTAACTAAGCCAGCCTGTTTTTCAACAATTTCCAGCTTGGATTGTGTCATTTTCAAAAATTATTTTTCAGCGCGGGCCATGTTCATCAATCGAATTATATTACGAGTGACAATCTTAATATTTACGATAGCGTACCGCGTTTCCATCGAACGTCTTAACGAGCTTGGCCTTCTTTGAATAGAGAAAACCGCTACCTTTTCGTTCGGATAATGGCGCATTGAATTGTCTACTTGTCCACAGATGGCTACGGCTGGCACAGACATCTTCGTCGCTAAATCTAGTACTTGATTAATTACGTGCGGAGTTTGCGGATGGTGGGAAATTTTCCCGGTTCCGGTAATAAACAAGTCCGCATCTTCTAACTTTTGTGGTAAACCGACTAAGTTAGCCATTATGTCACCGGTTGGAACGATTTGTCCGCCTATAACTGCCAACGCTCCCCCGATTCCACCATCTACACCTAAACCAGCAACGTCTCGCAAGTCCAAGTTTAGTTCCCTAATAACCGTCATGAAAAAGCCGTCCATTCGCTTATCAAAAACTTCGATTTGCTTTTTGGTACCGCCCTTATCCATTCCCCAGGTCCGCTGTGCGCCGCGATAGCCTGCATAAGGCCGGTCAGTATTAGTGGCAATCATAATTTCAACGTGATTAAATTGTTGAACTACGCTTTCTAAATTGCGTACTTCTTTAAAATTGGTTGCTAATAAGTTTTTGTCGCGCCCAATTAAATGCCCCTCTTCATCATAAAAGTTAACGCCCAAAGCTTGAAGTAAACCTAATCCTCCATCACTAACTCCCGTTTCTCCGGTAAGAATGAGGATTCGTTTTGCACCGCGTCCTAACGCATCCCGGATTTGAGTTCCTAACCCGAAACTGGTTGCTCGGATGAATGATCCTGGTGATGGCAAAATCCGGTGTTTTCCAGCCGTGCTAGCGGTTGCAATAATGGCCAATGGAGCTTTTTTATAGTTAGTAGTTAAATACGGTGCGTCTACTGGTCGACCCATTAAATCGGTAGTTTTAAAAGGGATTTCCTCGATTTCTCGTCCCCACCGTTTTAAAACATCTAAACCGTCTAATGCACCATCGGAAATTCCAGCAGTTACTACTTCAACTTCTGGATCGATTTTAAAGATACTTTCACGAACTGCTTCGTTAACTTCATCGCTACTTAAGCAATCTTTGAAAGCATCCGCTGCAATTACAACTTTCATTTTTTCACCTCTCGAATCAAATGCTCAGTATGTACAATTTATAACATTCATAATCTTATCATCTTATTATCTGAAAAACAGCTACTTTATATTACTTTTAAAAGGAAATGTGGGGTGCTGTTTCATCCACTAGCTAATGACGCTTTAAACCATATTTTGGAACCTATTTAAAATGAAATCAAACCACATTAGTTTTCTTAAACTATTCATTAAAAACCAATCACACCAGAAAATGATTATAATCTCATCTATTCAGTATTGAAACGGCTTTCTACTGGTCATTCTAACATGTACTTTACCATCTGCGTATCAATTAACTATAAAATGTGAAAAAATTTGGAATTTATTCACATTATGCCCTTTTATTAAAAAACATCTCCTAAAGATGGCGATCACGTAATTTCGAGTTAATTCGATCCCCCTTTTTGAAAACGATACCAATTTATCAAACCCGGCTGGTAGCTTTTTTTAACATCGTAGCTTAAAATGACAGTGGAGGTGGTAGCAGTGACAAGAAAAATTGGAATTATCGGAATGGGGCACGTTGGCCAAGCCGTTGCCCAACAAATAATTACTAACGGTTATACAGACGATTTAGTATTGATTGACCAAAATGAAGCCAAAGTTGGTGCAGACGCTTTAGATTTTGAAGATGCCATGGCTAACTTGACTTACCATACCAATATTGTTGTTAACGATTACGCCGCTCTTAAAGATGCGGATATTATCATTTCAGCACTCGGAAAAATTTCACTCAGTGACAACCCTAACGTTGATCGTTTTGCGGAATTACCACATAATCGCAAACAAGTACGGGAAGTTGCTGAAAAAATTAAGGAAAGCGGTTTTGACGGGATTATTATTGCCATTACTAATCCGGTAGACGTAATTACTTCGCTCTATCAAGAAGTTACCGGACTGCCAAAGGAACACGTGATTGGCACCGGTACTCTATTAGATTCGGCTCGGATGCAACGCGCGGTTGCTAAGGGACTCAACATCGACCCCCGCTCCGTATCCGGATATAACCTTGGTGAACACGGCAACTCTCAATTCACCGCATGGTCAACGGTTCGCGTTCTCGATCGGCCCATCAAAGAGATTGCTAATGATCGGGGCTTAGACTTACACGAAATCAATGAAGAAGCTCGGATTGGCGCCGGTGACGTAATGAAGGGCAAACACTACACCAACTATGGAGTGGCTGCCGCGGCCGTTCGCTTAGCTAACGTAGTGCTAAACGACGCGCGAGAAGTTTTACCAGTTTCTAACTTCCGGGAAGAATACGGTACCTACTTATCTTACCCAGCCGTAATTGGTCGTGACGGGATTGTTGAACAGCTTCAGTTGCAATTAACTGACGAAGAACTTTATAAGTTACGCAAATCAGCACATTTCATTATGCAAAAAATCGCCGAAGCAGATTAAATTTTAACTTAAAAACACAAAAATTTGAGACCAAGCCCATAAGCGGCTGGTCTCATTTTTTATTCGTTTTATCGTAACGAATAAATATCCATTATTGAAAAGGCTGGAAATGTTTTCAGGCTTTTTATTTTTAATGAAACGATTAGTTTAACGTTATACACTTTTTAAAGATTTTCTATTAATAATTAACACGTTTAAACGTAACTGCGAGACATGTTTTGCAGTAGCGCGAAAATATCTGTAATTTTAATCGTTTCGTCACACCGTACTTCAACTTGGTTTCCTAGATCGCGGATTTCAAACTTAATCCATTGGTCGCCAATGTTAGCTTTACCATTTTGCGCCTTTAATACGGAAATGATCAGATCATCCCCGCCATCTAAGAAGCCAAGCACGGCGTTTTCTCCCCGTAACACGTTGGTGACCTTCAATGTCAAACCGGGAGTTTCCACTTCACTGTTTCCCAACCTAATTCTTTCAATCGGCACTATTACACTCATTTGCGTGACCTCCTATCATTCAAACAACTAACAATCTCGTTACTTGCCCTGAATTATACATACGGGAAATTACGTTTGCAAATATTTTGATTTCCTTATCAAAACTATTGCATATTACTTTACTTAATTTCGAATAAATTTATATAATGGGCACACAAATCAAAAAAGGGGTGGATGAATTTGAAAAAAATTAATATCTTATTGGCAGCGGATCACAATTACGCTGACCAGCTATGCATTACCATTAAAACTGCTTTAGAAACTTTAAATTCAGCAACCCGGGCCCATTTCATCGTTTTAACCAACAACCTTGGTGACCAAACCCGGGCACTGCTAGACAAATTGATGCATAACTTTCATACGATTGAGTATTTAAATCTCGATGACGAACGTTTCGATTTTTGTCCAACAAACCAACACATCAATAAAACTGCATATTTTCGAATCATCGCCCCTAAGCTATTAGCTTCGCGGCAGATTGACAGACTAATTTACTTAGACGTCGACGTTTTAATTCGAAAAGACCTAACTGAACTTGCCGAAAGCAATTTAAACCAAAACACAGTAGGTGCGGTAATTGATACAGGACAAGCATTCGCGTTGCATCGTTTAGGCGTCGATCCCGTAGTTGCCGCAAGTAACCTCTACTTTAATTCTGGCATTATGGTAATTGACGTAGCCCAGTGGAACGCTCATCGAATTACGGAAAAAACCTTGGCATTCATCAGAAATCATGCCGACCGAATTATTTTCCACGACCAGGATGCGCTTAACGCCGTGTTAGCTGGTGAAGTACAATTCCTTCATCCAAAATGGAATTTACAAAACTCGATTATTTTCAGAAAACACCGGCCAATTAACCAGGGGTATGCTGAACTAATCGACGAAGCCATTAAGGAACCTAGCATTGTCCACTTCACTACTCACGAGAAGCCTTGGAAGGACCTCACCGTTCATCCATATTTAGATGAATATCATGAAGAACTTGGCGAGTTAGAAATGCACCGCGGAGTGATTAACGTTATCTCGGCAGCCAACTCGGCCTTTACTCAAGCGCTCGCCACTTCTTACGTTTCAATTTTAGAAAATGATCCGGATCACCAATACAATTTCTTCTTGTTACCTGATCATCTCACGGATCGCGATATGATGTTATTAGGCAGCATCATTGCCCGCTATGACAACGCCACAATTAAAGTTGTGGAAGTTAACGAAGAATTGTTGGCAAACGCAGTAGAAAGTGACCGGATTGTTAAAACGGCTTACTACCGCATCTTAGCTCCGGCACTGTTGCCATCCATCAACCGGGCAATCTATCTCGACTGCGACATCATCGCTAACACGAGCTTGCATGAATTATGGCAAACTAACCTAGAAGGCAACGTAATTGCTGCCGTAGAGGATGCTGGATTCCACGACCGGTTAGAAAAGATGGGAATCACTAAAGAAAACGAAAAGTACTTTAACTCGGGAATGATGCTAATTGACCTTGTGCGTTGGCGGGCGCGGTCGACAACCCAAAAAGTTTTGGATTACATTAACCAAAATCCGGAAAAGTTGCGTTTCCACGACCAAGACGCCTTAAACGCCAACCTTTATGATGACTGGCTCCACTTGCATCCGCAATGGAATGCCCAATCTAACATCATAATGGAAACCATTTTCCCACCGCGGACCGAGCTGCTGGAGCCCTACGCGGAAACTCGTGAGGATCCTAAGCTAATTCACTTCTGCGGTCACGTAAAACCATGGCACGAAGGTTGCGAGCATCCGTATGCCGATGTGTACCTGAAGTACCACGAAATGGCTAGCAACCAAGGTGTTAGAGTTAGCGGTTAGCTCTAAATCAACCACTAAACTAATCGAAGAATCCCCTCATTTTTCAAAAATTAGCTAGTTGCTAATCCGCTAAACTCGCTTAGAAAAATGAAGCTGGAAAAAACTAGAAAAATACTTTTCAAGGATGAAAAGGTCCTCAAAAAGTTGTTTTGGTGTTTTGACTTCAATAGAGCCAAAACGTGTGCCAAAAGTCAGTTTGTTCCGCTCAACCAAAAATAGGGACTAGAGAAAAATTTCTCCGGTCCCTATTTGGTGCGTTAATCGCGCTACCGATTGCTCATACATACCTATAGTAATATTAATTCCACTTCTTTTACGTTAACGATGATCCCGTTTCTTTTGTTCTTCCATTATTTTTTGGTTCTGTCGTTCACCGTCTTTAATTTTTTGCTGGTATTTACGCCTACCCCAATACGCTTTAATAATAAAGGGAATTTGAATAATCCCGTAGATTATCAAAGCGATAATTATAATTCTTATCATCAAATTCACTCCCTGCTTTGCCACGTATTTTATTTACTTTGATTATCCACCATCTTACTATTTTTCCTTAAGAAAGTCGTCTTTTAAAAACTTCCGTTAAAAATCACTTACCTTCCCCAAAACTCGTTTGCCAGTGACCCATTAAAAGCGCTAAAATAGCGTCTGTAGATTCTACAGGAAGAAGGGATTCCATTGGAAAAAGCAGCTTTAATTTTAGAAGGCGGCGCACTGCGGTCATTTTTCACCAGTGCGGTATTAGATTATTTCATTGATCAAGAGATGGAATTCGAGTATATTCACGGCGTTTCAGCCGGCACGATGTGTGCAATGAATTATATTTCCAAGCAAAAGGGACGCTCTAAAGATGTTAATTTACATTTCTTACATGACAAACGTTACATTGGTTTCAATAATTTAGTCCGTAATGGTGGTATTTTCAACCTGGACTTCCTATTTTCTCCAGAATGTTATGCTTACAGTCCGTTTGATTACATGGCTTACAAAGATAGCCAGCAAATTTTTGAAATTACCGCAACTAACCTATTGACTGGGAAGGCTGACGTTTTCCGAAAAACCGATACCGAGGGCCAGGAGGAAGCCATCAAAGCTTCCGCTAGCATGCCGCTGCTATCCAGCATCCGGGTTGTTAATCACCAACCATACCTAGATGGCGGAATTGCGGATTCAATTCCTTTCAAACGTGCTCAAGAACTGGGCTACGAAAAACTAGTCATCGTTTTAACGCGCGACATCACCTATCGAAAAGCCGAGAATAGCCGAGCAATGAACCGGCTAGTACGGATGAAGTATCGGGACTTTCCTCAATTTGTTTCTGCTTTTGAAAGCCGTCCGCGGCGTTACAACGAAAGCCTTGAGGAGATTGAACGCTTAGAACGGGAAGGAAAAGCCTTTGTAATTCGGCCCCAACAACCGGTCACCGTTTCCCGCGTAGAACGGGACAATAATAAGCTCATGGATCTATACCATCAAGGAACGGCAGTAATCGAAAGTCAAATGGCTGATCTACGCGCATTCTTGAAAAATTAAACCACTTAAATTAAAAAAGATCGCTAACCCCGAGGGCTGGCGGTCTTTTTAGCTATAAAAAGCGGATAACTCGATATTTTGGTCGTAATTACCAAAGCCTTCCCCAAAAATAGTACAGCCTCCTGACTTCTTGGCATCGGGCTTAATTTCAAAACGAATCGTCCAAACGTCTTTATTAACGGGCAAATCCGCTAAGCAGACTTCCGTGAACGGTTGCCCATCTAGATAAGTGCCGTGGTCAGTAATTCGCAACGTCTTTAGAATTCCATATTGGTTAACGTTATCCGGGACCCAATCCGGAGTGTACTTTCCACGAACATCAGAAAAGTCGCCTGGTGAACGCCAAGTTCCAATTTCCTTGCCATTAATGGAAAAGGTGATATCTGATGGCCAAGTATTGTTGGAAAACGGAAATTCCGATCCCAGTTCCATAGACAAATCGAGCATTTCCAAGTGTTCATCAATATTGATAAAGTTGGGAGTCTGGTATTCTACATAACCGTCGTTAAACCAAATCATTCCGGCGTTCATCCGCTCGGGCAGCATAAAGTATTTAGGGTTATCAACGTTGCCAATATATCCGTCTGGCCCCGCCAACCCGCAGGATGGTTTTACACTAAATTCGGTATAGTGTCCAATCGGAATTCCAGTTTTGTGGACGCTAAACGTCGGATAAATTTGCCGCGGAAACTTAATATCAATCGTATCCACTCGCAAGGAAGAAACCTTTTGGTGCCCCTGCCGTTTACTATGAATAATTTCTGCTTCCGCCAGTTTATTCAAGTGCTTAGTGACGATTGGGCTACTCAAATTTAACGCTTCGGCTAATTCTTGAACACTCATCGGTTGATCCGACAGCAAACGAATAATTTGAAGTCGTACCGAACTTGCCAGTGCTTCATAAACTTTTAACGATGCATCCGAGATATCTAATTGCATATGCCCTCCATTATCAAACCGTTTACATTTCCTTTTCAATTAATTATATGCCAATAAAAAACCGGTTACAAGCGCTTAATTTAATAATAAAGTTAACGCAAAGAGATTTTTTTACAGATTCCTTCCAAAGATTAACAAAAAGGGTTGACAACGCTTTCAAGCGGTCATATATTGCTCGTGTAATAAATGCTTCACGAACCTTTCGAAAGTTTCCACACCATTTTTTTACAATTCATTTTCATAAAAGGAGTATCTCACTATGATATCCGCAACTGATTACGTTAATCCACTCATTGTACAACGGGCGGATCCCTATATTTATAAGCACACCGACGGTTATTACTACTTTACCGCTTCGGTTCCAGCCTATAATCTGATTGAAATTCGGCGCGCAAAAACCTTGAATGGACTAGCCCATGCGGCTCCCCGTACGATTTGGCGTAAACATCCCGATGGTAGCGGTCCAATGAGCCAGCTCATATGGGCTCCCGAATTACATTACATCGATGGAAAATGGTTCATTTACTTTGCCGCTGCCCACACTAAAGAATTCGACCACAACGGCATGTTTCAACACCGGATGTATTGCTTAGAATGCGATAATCCTAACCCCATGCGCGACGAAAGTGATTGGGTTGAACGCGGTCAGGTAAAAACGCCGCTAGATACCTTCGCCCTCGACGCCACCGTTTTTAAGGCGCACGACCGTCTTTACTACGTTTGGGCGCAAAAGGATCCGGCCATCAAGGGAAATTCCAACATTTACATCGCTGAAATGGAAAATCCGTGGTCCCTGAAGAGTGAACCAGTAATGTTAACCAAACCTGAATACGATTGGGAAACTAAAATTTTCTGGGTTAACGAAGGTCCCGCGATCTTGCACCGTAACGGTAAGTACTTCTTAACCTACTCGGCAAGTGCTACTGACGAAAATTATGCCATGGGAATGCTAACTATCGACGAAGACGCCGATTTATTAGACGCCCGTAATTGGGCTAAGTCGCCTACTCCAGTTTTCCAAAGCAATTTGGCCATTCAACAATACGGTCCGGGGCACAATTCCTTCACCGTGGCCGAAGACGGTAAGACTGATTTATTAGTTTACCATTGCCGTAACTATACCGACATCAAGGGCGATCCGCTTTATGATCCCAACCGTCACACCATGGTTCAACCATTTGGCTGGACGGCGGACGGTCGCCCTGATTTTGGCAAACCCGTACCTTATAACTATGAATAGGGGTGTACAACATGAACAATACTAAACCACAATCTAAACATTTCTGGGGGTTTCCCCTCACGCATTTTAGTTACTTCTTCATCTGGGCAATCATTAACGGATATCTCACCCTCTGGATGGAACAAGTCGCTCATTTAAACGGTACCGAATCAGGAGCCGTTTTCTCCATGATGGCTGGAATTTCGTTAATTTTCCAACCAATTTTCGGGGTGGTTTCGGATAAGCTATTATTTAAAAAGACCTTAATTTTAACCATCTCGATCGTCGCGATTTTTATTGGCCCTTATTTCCAGTGGGTTTTTATGCCGATTTTACACATTAACGCCTTCCTCGTGGCCTTTGTAACCGGGACTTTTCTCAGCTTCGTACTTAACGGCGGAGTTTCTGTAATCGAACAGTACGTCCAACGGGCAAGTTTGGCAAACGGCTTTGAATACGCCCACTCCCGGGTTGGAGGCTCCGTTGCGGGAGTTGCTGCTTCACTAATTGCCGGTCCCATCTTTCTCTGGTCCCCAAACTCCATCTTTTGGGCTTGTACGGTAGCCGCAATTATTCTAACCGGATTGCTACTCTTCAGTGATAAAATCGATCTTGAAAATGCCCAAGCTGCTGGCGACACATCCAACTCATTGAATTTAAAAACCGTTATGTCGGTCTTTAAATTGAAAAATTTATGGATCCTCGCGATTTTTTACATGGGCGCTTCAGCACTTTATGACGTTTTTGATCAACAATTCATCATCTTCTTCAAAATGTTCTTCCATACTGCTGCTCAAGGAACTTTAGTTTATAGCTATATGACCTCAGCTCAAATTGCGATTGAATTTTGCCTGATGTTCCCGATGCCTTGGATCATTAATAAAATTGGCTCTCGGAACGGCTTAATTATTTACGGGTTTATTACCGCCCTTCGGATTTTAGGTTCTGCACTTGCGCCAAACTGGATTTGGCTGGTTGGATTCCGCCTATTAGCCGGTTTGGAAATGCCATTGTTACTAACTTCAATCATGAAGTACATCGCTGGAGCGTTTGACATTCGCCTTTATGCAACCGTTTACGCGCTTGCTTCTAACTTTGCCAAGCAAGTTTCCGTCTTCATTTTCTCTTCGGTTGCAGGAAAAATGTACGACGTGATTGGCTACCAACACACTTACCTAATCATGGGATTATTCGTTTTTGCCATCACCCTGTTTGCTACCTTCACCCTTAAAAAGGAAGACCCGGTTCAAGCTGGTGAAGTAGACGCTAAGAATCCCGATTGACCCGCATATAAAATTTAATTAAAAAACCGTAATTAACCTGCTTTTCAAGCTAGTTAATTACGGTTTTATGCGTAAAAAGGGGCTGGAAAAAATACTTTTCCAGGATAAAAAGGTCCTTAAAAAGTTGTTTTGGTGTTTTGACTCCAATAGCGCCAAAGTCAGTTCGTTCCGCGTAACCTAAAATTAACCATCATGCCCAATTCAGGCATGATGGTCAATTTTCAGTTAATGCTCGCAAACTACCCGACTTTTGCTCCATCCTCTTTTTGTTAGCTATTTGTTATTAAATAAATTCAAACACAACTACTTAATAATTTTATGCACTAATTGAATCGGTTGAGCATCCGTGCCGATTTCAATGTTGTTATATAGTAGTTCCTTAATGTTGGCTACGTCCGCCGTATTGCTATGAATGGTCAACAAGCTTTCACCTTCCGCAACGGCGTCGCCAACTTTTTTGTGTAATTCAATTCCCACCGCGTAATCAATCACGTCAGTTTTGGCCTGACGACCACCACCAAGTAACATGGCCGCAATCCCAATTTCGTCAGCCGTCATTTTCGTTACATAACCTGCTTGGGGTGCGGGAAGTTCAAAATGGTATTTTGCCTGGGGCATTAACGTCGGATCTTCGATAACCCGCGGATCGCCTCCTTGGGCAACGATCATCTGCCGGAATACTTCTAAAGCGCTCCCGTTTGCAACAACTTCTTCAAGCTTAGCCCGGGCTTCTGCCAACGTGGCCGCCTTTTTGGCAAGTACCACCATTTGACTACCTAACGTCATTACTAATTCCGTGATGTCTTCGGGACCTTCACCTTTAAGGATTGCAATCGACTCTTGAATTTCTAGGGCATTTCCCACCATGTTACCAAGGGGTTGATTCATATCTGAAATTAGCGCCATGCAGTTCATGCCAACACTCTTACCAATTTTCACTAAGGCATTCGCTAGTTTGACGGCGTCCGCCTCTTCCTTCATGAAGGCGCCAGTCCCAGTTTTTACGTCTAAAACTAAGGCATCCGTCCCTGAAGCGATCTTCTTACTCATAATCGAGCCGGCAATTAGCGGGATTGAATCGACCGTGTCGGTAACGTCGCGCAACGCATAAATTTTTTTATCTGCTGGAGCAACGTTGCCGGTCGCCCCAACGATGGCGACTTTAATGTCACGAACCTGTTTTTTAAACTCTGCTTCCGAGCGTTCCACCTCAAAACCTGGAATCGCTTCCAATTTATCTAAAGTTCCACCAGTATGGCCAAGTCCGCGACCTGAAATCATCGGTACCGGAATTCCTAACGCGGCAACCATCGGAGCTAACGGGATGCTAGTTTTATCTCCCACGCCACCGGTGGAATGCTTATCCACCTTAATTCCCGGAATGTCGGAGAGGTCCAACCGGTCACCCGAATTCAACATTTGCATAGTTAAATTAGCTTGTTCTTCATCAGTCATTCCGTTAAAGTAAATGGCCATCAATAGTGCACTTGCTTGGTAGTCTGGAATTTCTCCATTTGTATAACCTTCTACGAAAGCACTGATTTCCTCTTTAGTTAAAGCGCTTCCATTTCGCTTGTGGTCGATCACGTCAACCATTCTCATCACAATCCCTCCTTCAAATTAATTATTCGTCAACCAATCGTTGGGCGGTTGCTACGTCGGTAATTAAACAGTTTGCGTATTGGCCAGCTAACGCGCCCTTGATTGCTTCATACTTCCATTTTCCGCCGGCTACTAGCACCGCACGTTCTTTGTTACGCAATTCGGCTAGGTCAATTCCAACGGTGCGATTATTCACTTCAGGAACCGCGATTTGACCATCCTGGTCATAAAACCGGGAGCAGATATCGCCTACCGCCGTTTTTTGGATACGCGCGATGTCGCCTTGGTCAAAATAGCCCGTTTGAAATAGCAACGCATCGTCCCGGATGGTCCCAGCGGTAAAAATTGCAATATTTGCCTTTTTGCCTAAATCAATTAATCGCTTGATGTAGCGGTCCTGCATCACCACGTCATGGGTGGTTTGATTTTCAAAAACGACTGGTAAAGGAAATTCGTGTGGGGTGGTGTGAAAGGCATTGCCAAATTTCATCAAGACTTCCTCGTCAAAAACTGGCGTAGGTGAATAGGTAACGCTACCCTTCAGCTCCACCACTTGAACGTCTTCGACGGGCTGAGGCGTCAACGCCTTCGCCACTTCATTTAAAGTCTTTCCCCAACTAACCCCGATTAAGTCGCCATCCTTAACCACTTTGGCTAAGTACTTAGCCGTATACATTCCGAGCTGTTGGGTCACGTTTTGATAATTTTCATATTCAGCGTATACCACGTGAGCCTCGTTTAGCTGATACTTTTCGCACAACATTTTTTCTAACTCTTGGGTACTGGAAAAGGGATCGACAATTTTAATCTGCACAATGCCGTTGTCTTGAGCAAACTGAAGCAGTCGGGAAACTGTCGGCCGAGAAAGTCCCAGCTGTTTGGCAATTTCTACTTGGCCCATCCCGGCTTCGTAATGCATCCGGGCAACTTCCAAGCTTTTTTTAATTTTTGTTTTATCAGTCATCCTGCTCATGGCAACCTTCTCCTAAACCAAAATTGAGTTAAACCCTAGTTGGGCTAAGAATAACAATCCCAACACGTACATAATTGGGTGAACTTCACTCTGCTTGCCCATCGCTAATTTCAAAATTGGGTAGGCCACAAATCCGAACGCTAACCCTGTCGAAATTGAGCCAGTCAAGGGGATCAGCACGATAATCAAAAACGCCGGGAACCAGTCGGTAAAGTCCGCAAAGTTAATGGTGGCCAACTGTTCCATCATTACCGCTCCCGTAATGATGATTACTGGCGCGATTGCCGCTTGGGGCACGTAGCTTAACAACGGAATGAAAAACAACGAAAGCAAGAATAGAATCCCCGAAACAAGGGATACAATTCCAGTCCGTCCGCCACTTTCAATTCCCGAAGCACTTTCAGCCGCCGCAACCGTTGGACTCGTACCCAAGAAACCTGAAATAAAGGTCGTCACCGAGCTCGCTTGAAATGCCTTCCGAAATTGCGATGGGTCCTGTAAAATTCCTTCCAGAATCCCCATCGATTCAAAGACTAAGATCATCGTCATCGAAAATACGGCCAATAAAAATTTGATGGAAAACATTTGGCTGAAATCGCCCTTAAAAAGAATTTCTGAATATTTCGGCAGTTGACTTAAACTAATGGAAGTTGCCTGCGTACCACCGATGTGGAAAAGAACGCCCACTAGACTAGTTACGATAATCCCAATTACAAAGCCACCGGGAACCCGGCGCAAAAAGAGGATTAGGGAGAGTAAGAGACCGAACAGCGCTAATAACGTCGCCGGATTGCTTAAAGAACCGGCTGCCAATAGTGCTCGTTTTCCGCCAGATTGGATCAATTCCGCCTTTTCCAACCCTAAGGTCACCAAAAATAACCCAATTCCTACCGTAATCCCTTTTTTCAGCACGGCGGGAATCGCGTTAGCCAGGAACTCACTCGCCCTGGTAAATGCAATTACCATGTAAATCAAACTACTAAAAATCGAAATGGCGACGGCTTGTTGCCAGGATAGATGCATTCCAACTACCACCGTGTAGGTGAAAAATGCATTTACTCCCATCCCCGGAGTAAGAATTACCGGTGCTTTCGCCCACAACGCCATAATTAAACAGCCAATTGCCGAAGAAAAAACGGTGGCAAATACACTAAGTCCTGCTGGAATTCCCGCATCGCTTAAAATCATTGGATTAACAATGATGATGTAGGAGATTGCAAAAAAACTAGTAATTCCTGCTAAAATTTCGGTTTTTAATCTTGTTTTACTTATTCCCATCAAAATTTGATTTTCCTTTACCAACAATATTTTTTTACCAGACAAAGAGTCCGACCGTTGCTGCCGAAACTAAGGATACCAAAATTCCCGATAGGAGCAGGTAACCCACGTTTTTAGCAACCACGTCGTTTTTCTGCCGGTTAACTAAGCCTTTGAAACATCCGATAATCATCCCCACGGTTGAAAAATTAGCAAACGAGGTCAAAAATACCGTTAACACTGCTTTATAATGGGGCGCAAATTGATTAATCGTGCCCGTCACCTTGCCCATTACGACAAACTCGTTGGTAACTAACTTAGTTCCCATGTATTGCGCAAATTCGAAGGCATCGTGGACGTTTAGCCCGGTTAACCACGCAAACGGGAACATCACGATTCCCAAAATGTGCTCTAGGGTAAGCCAAGGATTAATGATTCCTAGTAGTTTATCCACTAACGCTGCTAAGGCAACGAACGCGATTACGTTGGCGGTAATGATTAACACCAGTTTGCCCGCGTTCAAGATTGAATCACCCAGAAACGAGAAAAATGGTTCCCGCGTTGGCACTTCGTCTTCAGCTACCGTCGCTTCGGCCAGCGTTTCCGAGCCCGAACCCACGTCTTGTGCGCTTGCTGAACTTCCGGACCCCGCCATTGTAGCAATCGTATCCTCTTCAGGCGTTACCGTGACCGGATTCAACATGTTCGTGATGATAATTGCGTTAATCACGTTAATCGGAATCGCCGTGAGGATGAACTGCCCGGGCATTAAACTCGTATAGGCACCGATAATCGAAGCCGTTACGCAACTCATTGACATCATTGCCAAGGTTAGGTTGCGTTCCGCCTTCATTTGTTGGAGTTGTAGGGAAGAAACCGCGAGTGCTTCCGTATTTCCCAGAAACATCATCTCCACCGCAAAGAACGACTCGAATTTCGGCTGTCCGGTTAATTTAGACAATCCGCGACCAATCCACTTGATAATCCACGGTAAAATTCCCACGTACGTTAAAATATCGAACAACGGAATGATCATCAAAATTGGTAATAACGAACTGGTCACGAAGTTCATTGACTTCACGTCCACCCAATCGGCAAGCGCAAAGGCGATCCCTTGATAAGCAACTTGGACTAATTGGTTAAATCCTGCCGAAGCTCCCGCAACAATGCTGCGGCCAATCGGGAAACTGGTTAAAAACCACGCTAAAACGAGGTTAAATACCACCATGATACCGACCGATTTCCACTTGATTTGCTGCCGGTTTTTGGAAAAAAGCACCCCTAAACTCAGGAAAACCACTAATCCAATAATGTTAACGATTAAATACATTAAATTTCGCTCCTTAGCTAATTGCCGTTTCTAACGCAACTTTGATCATGTCATCAAACGATTTTTCCCGTTCTTCCGCGGTAGTTTCTTCGCCAGTGATGATATGGTTACTGATGGTCAATACTGCAAGCGCACGTACGCCATACTTCGCTGCTAATAAGTACAACGCGGCTGCTTCCATTTCTGCACCCTTGACGCCGTATTGAACTAGTTTTTGACGGTCAATTTCGTCATTGTAAAAACGGTCTTCAGACAAAACGTTGCCTACTTGCACTGGAATTTGGTTAGCTTGCGCAACTTGATGCGCCTTTTCAACCATTGCAAAGTCTGCTAACGGAGCGTAATAAATATCCCGACCAAACGTATTTCTAATAATGGAAGAATCCGTACTTGCTCCTTGGGCAATGAGAACGTCCCGGACGTGGATATCAGGGCTCATTCCACCACAGGTTCCCACACGAATCAAGGTTCTAACCCCGTATTCGTTAATTAATTCATTTGTATAAATGGAGATTGATGGAATGCCCATGCCAGTTGCTTGAACGGATACCCGTTTGCCTTTATACGTACCGGTATATCCAAAAGCGTTTCGAATGGTATTATAACATTCCGCATTCTCTAAGAAAGTTTCGGCAATGTATTTTGCCCGAAGTGGGTCCCCTGGTAGTAAAACGGTGTCCGCAATTTCGCCTTTTTGTGCCGCAATGTGTGTACTCATGGTATTTCCTCCTTATTGCAATTCGCTTAAGAAACTAGTTCCAACTTCGTTACCGGCAACGTTAAAATTGTCCAAAATAGTTGCCCCTAAATCAGCGTAAGTATCCCGCACGCCCAGTGATTTACCTTCAGCAACCCTAGGAGTGTAAGCCAACAACGGGACGTATTCCCGGGTGTGATCCGTTCCCTTAAATCCAGGATCATTTCCGTGATCCGCTGTAATAACCAACAGGCCGTCATCCTTTAGGAGTGGCAATAGTTCACCCAGTTGTTGATCAAATTCCATCAAGGCCTTTCCGTAGCCTTCAGGATTCCGCCGATGACCATACATGGCATCAAAATCAACTAGGTTAGTAAAACTAAATCCGGTAAAGTCCTTTTGCGCGTTTTCAATCGTCCGTACCATTCCGTCGTGGTTACTTTCCGTGTGAACCCCATCCGTAATCCCTTGGCCTGAAAAAATGTCGTTAATTTTACCAACCGCTAAAACGGAGAACCCGGCCGCTTTGAGTCGATCCATGTCCGTTTCACTAGTTGGCGCTAAAGTATAATCGTGGCGATCCGAAGTTCGTTTGAAATTGTCCTTATTCGTTCCAACGTACGGGCGGGCAATGATGCGGCCAATCCGGTAAGGTTTATCAATGGTAATCGAGCGTGCGTATTCACAAATTTTGTACAACTCTTCTAGCGGAATTACCGCAGTATTAGCCGCAATTTGCAAAACTGAATCACCAGAGGTATAGACGATTAGCGCTCCCGTCTTCAGCTGTTCTTCTCCATAATCATGAATAACTTCGGTCCCCGAGTACGGTTTGTTTACAATTACCGAGCGACCGCTAAACTTAGCGATTTTATCAATTAATTCCTGCGGAAAGCCGTTAGGGAAAAAGCCTAGAGGTTCTTTAACCGGCACCCCCATCATTTCCCAATGGCCGTCCATACTATCTTTTCCAACGGAAACTTCGTGCATTTTACCGAAGAACCCTTGCGGATGGTCCGCCACCGGAACTCCTTCAATTGGGTGATCAGGCCGAATATTGCTTAGACCTAATTTTTGTAAATTAGGAACCTGGAAGTTGCCCTTCCAAAACTCACCGATGTGTCCTAAAGTATCTGCGCCAACATCGTCAAAATCAGCGGCATCACTAGCTTCACCGATGCCGACCGAATCCGTGACAATTGTAAAAACTCGTTTGAACTTCATTTAAAACCCTCCTAAAACTAAACTGCCTCACTTTATTTTTAGCTATTCATAATCTTGACGCCGGAACTTGCTCCTAAACGAGTTGCCCCGGCTTCGATCATGGCTTCGGCTTCTGACTTAGTGTGAATTCCACCGGATGCCTTAACGCCTAACCGGTCACCAACCGTTTGCTTCATTAGTTTCACGTCCGCTACCTTCGCACCAGCCGTTGAAAAACCTGTCGAAGTTTTTACGAAATCGGCCCCCGCTTTTTCGGAAAGTTCACAAGCCCGAACCTTTTCTTCGTCAGTCAATAAAGCGGTTTCAATAATAACCTTAACGTGCCGGTTTTCAGCATGCCCAGCTTCGACTACGGCTTTAATATCATTGAGAACCGCATCGTCATGGCCAGCTTTAAGTTCACCGATATTAATTACCATGTCTAATTCCGTAGCGCCATTTTGCAACGCATCCTTTGCTTCAAACACTTTGGATGCCGTGGTATTTGCTCCAAGAGGAAAACCAATTACGGTAACCGTGTTGACGTCAGTACCTTTCAACTTATCTGCCACGTACGAAACCCAGTATGGATTAACTACTACGGAAGCAAAATCGTATTCCTTAGCTTCCTTAATGATTTGATCTACCTGTGATTGGGTGGCTTCTGGTGCCAAAATTGTGTGATCAATGTATTTTGCTAAATTCATAATAAAATCTCCTTATTATTTGCTTTTGTTAACGCTTACATAATAGCGCCATTTTTATCATTTGTAAACTTAATCATTGAAAATATGTTAAGTTAAAACGTTTTACCTTAGTGAAAACGGGGCATTTTGCTTTATAGATTAAGGTTTATCCCACAAAATTTTTTATACGACTCTTATTTAAATACGCCAACCACAAAAAAATTCGTCATCAATAATCGGGCTGCGATTATTAACAACGAATTTTTACTTAGATACCAATTGGGGATTTATCGGAAAGTTTGGATGTCCTGAGCTCTCGAATTTCACTTGGTTACAGAAACCGGATGCCTTATCAGCTAAACTTCCACTCCAATTGCGAATGCCAGGTTCAACTTTCCATTTTCGTTAAATCCTTAAAACTGTTCAAAAAATTATTTGAGCGCTTATTCTTCCACCGATACTTTTTCCATCACGACATCTTCTGTAGGACGGTCTTCGTAATTACGATCCACTTTACTAATTGCTTCGGCCACGTCCATTCCTTCAATCACCTGACCAAATACCGTATGATGGCCATCCAACCATGGCGTACCGCCCTTTCGGTAAGCATCTACAATTTCCTCTGGAAACTCAGCCGCCTTTAGTTGCCGGATCATTTTCTTAGGCACGTTGGTATTAGTAACGATGAAAAATTGGCTGCCGTTCGTGTTAGGACCCGCGTTAGCCATCGATAGTGCGCCATTTAAATTGTAAAGCTGGTTGGAAAACTCGTCTTCAAAGGTTTTACCATAAATGCTTTCGCCACCCATTCCAGTACCAGTCGGGTCGCCACCTTGAATCATGAAATCCGGAATCACGCGGTGAAAAATCACCCCGTCATAGTAACCTTGCTTAGCCAATTCAACGAAATTTTTAACCGTCTTGGGTACCAACTCGTCAAAAAGCTGCACCTTGATGTCACCATGGTTAGTTTGAATCGTTATCTTAGTTCCTTTTACGTTTGCTAAATCTAATTGTGGGTATGTCATCATTTTCTCCTACTTCTCTTTTGATTGCTTGGACCGTTCTATTATACTGGAAAAATGGAGAAGTAAAATCAAATTTTAATTTATTGAAGACTTTTTTATCCAACTATCAACGCCAATTTTATTTTTCAATAATACTCCCAAAATCCTCTAAAACCACGTCAGCCAACTTTTGATCTACTGGCGCTGGGACCGCCCACACTTCCAATCCTGCTCGCTTAGCTGCTAAAATTCCTGTAGGACTATCTTCTACCACCACACAATCATCTTTAGAAACATGCAAAGCTTTGATTGTTTCTAGATAGACGTCTGGTGCTGGTTTATTTTTCTTTACCTTTTCACCACTAATCACTACGTTAAAATATTGTGCCAAATCACATTCACGTAGCATCCGATTTATTTCCTTTTCTTCTCCAGCTGATGCTAATGCCAGCATTTTTCCTTGCTTTTGCAACGTTGCAAGAACTTTGGGGACTTGTTTGTCCAAGTATTCTTGATAATTAATTTTATTTTTTTCCAAAAAGGGCTGATACTTTGTTCTAATTCGCTCGCGCTCACTTGGTTCTGGTACTAAATTTTCCCAGACCTTTTCATTTGACACTCCAATATAATCATCTATATCTGAAGAACCAGGGGTCAAATTATTTTCTTTAAAGAAACGCATCCGCCTTTCAAAATAAAATTCTTCAGACCTAATTAAAACGCCATCCATATCAAAAATAAAAGCTTTTTTCACGTAATCACCTCTTTAAAAAAATGGGACCGCCAACAAACGCAGTCCCACTTTTAAAATTTTTAGTAGTTTTCTAATTTCCACATGTAGCGCCGTTTAGTTAGCGGATGTTGCCGTGCAGCCGCAAGTTTTTCTGCGTAAACGCGCATAACTCCTGTAAGTAACATTGGATTAAAGTAATCAATTACATTCTTAGAAGCAATTGATGCTAGTCCATGGTCTTTAGCGTCAATAATTGTTAATTTAGTGTCAAAGCGTTGTAGGAATGCCATTGCCCGTGCGTCTAGGTGGCGCGTCTTACCGTCATTCATAAATAGTAAGTATGGTGTGTCTTTCAAAGCCATTTCAAATGGGCCATGGAAAAGTTCGCCTGAATGAATGGTTGGAGCACTAATCCATTGCATTTCCATAAATAAGAATGAAGCAGTAGAGTAGGCTACATCCGCACTTGCACCACTACCAATCACGTAGATATTCTTCTCATCTTTATAGCGTGCAGCAAATTCTTCTGCAGCAGGATCGACCATCGCAGCTTCTTGGTTAATTAAATCGAATAATCCATCAAATGCTTTTTGTGCGTCTTCATAAAATTCATAACCTTCAAACTGATTTACAATTTCTATTGCTAACTTAAGTGCTAGGGTCATTTTTTCTGTCTTATGTGCGTAGTCTTCTTCAAAACCATGTACTAAACCATATTCAGCTGCATTAATGATTGGTGAATTTGGCATGTGCGATAGTGTAATAACGTGAGCACCTAATTCACGGGCATGTTTGGTAGCTTCAATCGATTCTGGAGTAGTTCCTCCAAGTGAGGCTGTAATGACAATTGTGTTTTCACCAACATCCTGTGGAGTGTCATAATTGAATTCATTTGCTTGCATAAAAGCCGATAAGAAGCGCTTACTTTCGTGCGAAATAAAGTAGTATCCTGGATATAGGTCCGCCATCGACGCCCCACAGCCGGTAAAGATCACTCGGTTAATTTTGCTATTTTTCTTCTTGATATCCGCAATAATTGATTTAGGTGACATGTTCATAATAAAAATTCCTCCTAATATAATTAAAATATTTTATTAACTGATTACTATGTTTAAGCTAAAATCCCTAAAACGCTGAATAATAAACCACTTAAAATACAAATTGTAAGGATCCATCCCGTTTTAACTTTTTTATGCAACAACCAATACATAAAGAAAGTAACCAATAACGGAATCATCTGAGGGAAGATGGTGTCCAATGTCTTTTGGAGATTAAACGTCTTACCCATGTGAATTGGCGTGGTAATTCCAATCATACTTGCAATCATTGATCCGATTACCATTAGTCCAACGATTGTTACCAAATACATTGCTCGGTCCATAATTCCTTGACTAGTAAGTTTCTTCAAAAAGCTATTTCCAGCTGTGTAGCCTAACTTTCCACCGTAGTATGTAACTAACGCTGCCGGAACAAATGAAATTAAGATTGCTAAAATTGGTCCCAAAATACTGCCTTGTCTAGCAAAGTTAACTCCTAAACCAAACGCTAAAACTTTAATAGTTCCTTGGAAAAATGAATCACCAACTCCAGATAGTGGTCCCATCAACGATGCTTTAACCGCGTTAATCGAATCCGGGTTGAACGAAGTGGGTTCACGAGCATACTCTTCTTCCATCGAAGAAGCCAACCCTAGAACAAATGCGCTCGTTTGAGGGGTGCAATTGTAAAAAGCTAAGTGCCGCTTGTAAGCCGCTTTCTTACGTTGCAAATCTTCTTCATTTTTAGAGCTATATAAACTATCAATAGTTGGTGCGATTCCGTACAGAAAGCCTAAATTCATTTGTCCTTCATAGTTCCAAGAGGCCTGGATTGCATAAGAACGCCAGAAGAAGGACCAATACTTTTTTCTTAACTTTTTTGAATCTATTTGTGTATTTTCAGCCATCATCTCACCTCCTAAAGTTCCTCTAAATCATCGTCTTCATCACTAGTTAACCCCTGATCAACGCTATTTTTAGGCAATATTTCGTTTAAAATAATTACAAGTAATGCCGCAAAGATTGCTACACCGGTAACTGACAAACCTGCGTAAGCGGTGATAAAAAATCCTAATAACAAGTATGCAACCGTCTTTTTCGACAGCATCGTTTGCATTAGTAGTGCAAACCCATACGCGGGCAAGATTTTACTTGCTAAATTCAATCCATTAGTAAGCCAAGCAGGAATCGATTGAACAATTTCTTTAACTACATCAGCTCCAAAATAAATGGCAACAAATACGGGTACGAAATACATCAATGAATATAAAATGGGACCCCATAGAATGTGAAACCTTCTAGCTTTGGCAAACTCGCCTTTTTCTATGTCGCTTTCCGCTTTGTGAACAAAAGTAGACATAAACATCCGTAAAAGAATTCCCACCATTTGTCCTAGGATTGCAACCGGAAGGGCGATAGTTAAAGCAGTTTGAGCATTTGTATCCGATAAGATTGCAAAAGCAGTTGCCATCACCGAGCCCAAAACTAGATCCGGCGGAGCTGCTGCCCCAATATTTACTATCCCCATGAATATTAATTCTAGAGATGCCCCAACAATTAACCCCTTTGTTAAATCGCCCAAAGCAACTCCTACTAGGGCCGCCATTACTAGTGGTTGCTCAAAGTTAGTCCGCCCCAGCATTCTGGAATCCATCGTCCCAAATACGGCAATGATTCCAAGTAAAATGGCATTTAAAAGCATATATCTAACCTCCTAAATTAGTTCATTTAAACTTTCTCTCTTAGAGGTTGGTACCTGTTGCATATACAAATCAAAACCTAGATTCTTTAATTCCTGACTACACTTAACTTCTTCTTCCGTTAGAAAAACTGCATTACTGAATCGCTTCGTGTCTGGCCGATTTTTAACACCTCCATAGTTAATTTCTTTAACTCCTTCCAAAAGTGGGACAATCTGTCCAGCTTGTAAAACATCTCCAAAAATAATCATGGTATTACTCTTCAAATTATTTATTTTGGCGATTCGTTCCTTAGCTTGATCAACACTAAACACACTCAATTTAATGTCTGCTGGCTTGGATAATTTCAATGACATTTTCTTGAAATCATCACCAGCCGCAACGTTATCAATTACCACAATTCGTTCAATTCCCTGCGACTTAGTCCAAGCAAAAATCACCTGTCCATGTAATAAACGATGATCAATTCTGATTACTTTAATCATTTTTATTCCTCCTTTGCAGATTCAACCATTTTATTTACGTTAATCAATCCTCGCTTTCCTTCTTGAACTAGTTCATCAAGTGCCTTTAAATCTAAGTCTCCTGAATAAGTTGCTAATGATAGTACTAGAGGCAAATTCATCCCAGTTATCAAAAAAACATTTTTATAACGTAGCACTAATTCAGTCATTGCATTATTAACCGAACCGCCCATCACATCAGTCACGATAATGAATTGCTCATTTACTTCTCGCGTGATCTGTTGGCTAATATCCGAAGCAAAATCGACATTTTCCTCATCATAAGCAGAATATGCCTGAATACTTACCTGATTTCCCACAATCATATCTAACGTATCTTTCATCCCTTTTGCGAGGGCGCCATGACTTGCTAATATAATTTTCAAACCTTATCACCTACCATTTCCTTACACCCTTATAAAAGCAAAAGGCGTGCCAACTTCTGGCACGCCCTTCCTTTATTCAATCAAATCGCTGATTTTTAGGCATCTGCTTGGATAATGTCGAAAATATAGCCGTATTCGGAGGATGGGATTTCGACACTATAAATTTTTTCAATCACACTAAAAGACTCTTTTATCCATTTAAAAAGCCGTTGGTCTTCAGTGTCGGAAAGTTGTTCTAAATCATAGCTGGTAATCGGTTCGTTTCGGATTAATCGCTCAATTAGGCAGCTCACATGCACGTATAACGACATTTTTGTGATGTTGCCTAACTGGTGCCCGCTTAACTGGTTAAATTTATTAATGGCGCGGTCAATATTATCCATCACCAAATGCGCATCCAGAATGGTAATAGAATTAATTACCCGCTCTAATGAAAAACTGTGAATCAGTTGTTCTTTAAACTGTTGGAGCTGCTCCGTAGTCATGCATACTTGCAAAGCCTTATCCAACTTCTCCATCTCGCTTCCGGAAATAATGCTTTCCAAGGAAATGTATGGGGCGTCGGGAAGCCCCGGGTCAATCGTCCCCACTACCGCCACCACGTTGTACAACTTATTGAAAATGGCAATTTGTTCTTCAGCCTTTAACCGGTCAACCTCGTAGGCCTGAATTTGACAGTCCACTTCTGCCGGCATACTATCCAGCAGCAATTTTTTGACACTATTAGCCGTGCCAATTCCGGTAAAGCAGCAGGTTACAATTAGATTGCGCTTAATTTCTTTTGGATAGATAATTTGCGTTTTAGGCACCATCGCCTGCCGAACGTTTCGCATGATTTGCTCAATATCCTTATGGTGCCGAATATCATCAGCCACTAGCAACGCCGACTGGGTTGAGACGTTGTTAACAATGGCAATCGGAAAATCAATTTCACTGCTAATAAATTTTTGAATGCCCTCCAAGGAACCCATATCAACCATTAAAATTAGTCCCCGGTTAATTTGGCGATTTTTCACGTAACTGCTGACCTTTTCACCAATCTCCGCCACATCAATATCCAACGGCATGTCGATCGCGTCCATTACGTGTTCGTTAAATAAATTATTGATCACGCTGGCGATGCTGCTGGCGGTCGAATAGCCGTGGGAGAGGATAATGCAACGAATGTTTTGGCTATCGGTTTCCTTCTTCACGCTCCGTAGGTACAGATGAATAAATAGTTCATCCACGTCATCAAGGTGCAAATTCATGGTCTTTGCGGTGATTAAACGTAGGTCCCCAACAATTTGATCGATTTCCGCATCCTCACCATGAAAAGTGGCGTTAATTTGCTGAATGCACTGTTCGTCGCGTTGTACCAAATGCCAGTTAGCACGGTTACGGTTGTAAAAGTAATATGCTAAAACTAACGCGACGTTGCCCATAAACTGGGTATCACTATTGTTTTCGACGTTAGCAATTCGATCGGCAAACATCTTTTTCAAAAACCCCACCGACATGTCGCTTTTTTCCGTATCCTTCTTAAAAATTAAGTAGTCACACAGTTGGTTAATTTCGTCGATGGCATTATCAATGAAGGTGTCCCGTTTGTCTGTTTGCTGAAATTGCTGAATAATTTTTAACATAACCCGTTTAATTTCATCGGTATACGCCTGGGATTCGGAGATTAAATCATCAATTTTCATGGTTGGCAATACACTGGTGAACTGATCGCTAAACGATAGCAAACTCGCGTCTTGAATATTATGGTCAATTACCGTTTTGGGAACGTCTGCTAATAAGATTTCAATATTCGAACTTTGCGCCGCCCGTTGTAAACTATTGGCCACCGAAATTAAGATGGTGTTCTTTAATTGACCTACGTTACCAAGGTAACTGCTGGAACTTAAAATATTCAGCACCGAGGTATTCACTAACACTTTGCGTTGAATTTTCTGGGATTGGCGGAGGTAAAATAACTTAACCAAGTTTTCGCGCTCCTGACGTGGGCGGTCGTTTAGTTCTGGGATTTCAATTTGAATGGGGATTCGGCGAATAAAGGTGTCTAAGAAATGGCTTTGAATATCCTCGGTAGTCGCAAAAACTAGCCGAACTTGTACATGATGCCCTTCTTTAGTTGCTCCCAACGGCGTGATTATCCCGTTGTCCAAGTAATTAAACAATTTTTCCTGTCCCTTAGCATCAAGCCGGTGAATTTCATCAAGAAATAGCATTCCGCCATCTGCTTCATCAAATAGTCCCGTACTATCTTGGTTCGCGCCCGTATAGGCTCCCTTTTTATAACCAAATAAATTACTTGCTAAAAGTTCCGGATTGTCAGCATATTCTGCGCAATTTAGGTGCACAAAGCGGGATTCTGGTGCTAAATACCCCTTATCCACGCAATATTGGTAATAAACTTGCGCTAAATAAGTTTTCCCTGCTCCCGTAGGTCCGGTAATTAACACGGGTAACCCGGTTCCTGGGTAGCCAGCGGCCGCTTTCAGTCTTTCAATTGGGGTGTATAGCGAACCGTGTCCGCCAATTACTTCGTCAAAGGCCGTCCGTTTAGGTTGGGATGCAATGTTTTCCAACGCCGCCTGACTTTCAAATTCTGTATTTTCTAAAACGATGCCGTATCGCTGTTCTAAGGTTGCCCTATCCCAAAATTTAACCGGACGTGAATTAAGTTTAATTGCAACCTTCTCTTTACAAAGATCATTTAAGTACGCACTAATTGTATTCCGCCGCACTCCTAACCGTTGGCTAAAGTCCTCCGCGGTGGCGCCGTGTTCTTGCCAATCTTCTCTTTCAGTTACCGATTGCAGCATTGCTGCTACTTGATCCTTCACCATAAAAACCTCTCCTAACCACTATGAAAACGTTATCAATTTACGGATAGTGTATCCCAGAGGAGAAAAGTGTGCAAGGCGGGGCGGAAAACCCTAGTTTTTTATATCTAGCAAAAAATATAGAGAGTGTGACAAAAGTCGGGTAGTTTGCGAGCATTAACTGAAAATTGATCATGATGCCTGAATTTGGCATGATGGTCAATTTTTGGTTAAGCGGAACAAACTGACTTTTGGCACACATTTTGGCTCTATTGAAGTCAAAACACCAAAAAAAACGATTCATGAGGAATTTCCTCTCATGAACCGTTTTTGGTTTAGAGATTTTTGTCACAGTCCCCCATATTTTTTAATGGCTTGGATTTGCGCCCCTCTGCTGCCTCGTCGAAACGTGCTCCGAAACCCAGCTCCTTCCGGCTAACTAAATTATGGGAGTAATCGCTAAAACCGCGATTACTCCCATATTTTAAACCTCCGGCGTCCTGCTGTTGCTTTGCCGAAACGCGTTCCAGCCACCAATTTTTTCCGGTTAACCAAATTTTAGGTCTAATCGCTCAAACCGCGATTAAACCTAAAATCCAGTTAATCCTGCATTCTATTGCTGCCTTGTCGAAACGTGCTCCGAAACCCAGCTTCTTCCGGCTAACTAAATTATGGGAGTAATCGCTAAAACCGCGATTACTCCCATAATTCTGTTAGTCCTCAGAAGCTACCCGGGTTTCTCCGCACTCTTTTTAATACATCCGTCCATATTCATACGTCAATTCTGGTTCGCGGCCCGTTCTTGCGAACTTATTTAACTTGTCGACTTGCTTCATTTCTTCATCAGACAGTTCAAAATCGTAGATGTCGGCATTTTGGGCAATTCGTTCTTCATGCACCGACTTCGGAATGAACGCCACCCCGTTTTGCAAGTGCCACCGCAAAACTACTTGAGCAGGTGATTTTTGGTACTTATCCGCAATCTCCTTAAGCACTTCTTGGTCAAGCACCGTTCCGCGTCCTAATGGGCTCCACGCTTGGGTAACGATGTCGTGTTGCTTATTAAATTCAATCACTGGTTTAAGGGTTAAGAAGGGATGCATTTCCACCTGATCAACCACCGGCATTTCGTTCGCCTTAGTCGCCAAATATTCCAAATGAATAGTTTGGTAGTTGCTGACCCCGATTGACTTGGTCAAGCCCGCCTTCTTCAGATCCTCAAATGCGCGCCACGTTTCAAAAAAGTGTTGACGAACCGGCCAATGGATCAGTAACAAATCGACGTAGTCCATTTGCAACTTCTGCAGGGATTCTTTTACCGAGGCAATCGCTTCGTCATAACCTTGCCGCGCCTCCGTCACTTTGGTAGTCACAAAAATATTTTCCCGGGGAATCGCAAACTTTTTAAACGCATTTCCCACTTCTTGTTCATTTTCGTAGAGTTGTGCCGTATCAAACAACCGGTAGCCGTTTTCGTAGGCTGCTTTCACCGCCGTGTCGACCGCTGCTTGTCCACGAACTTTATATAATCCAAAGCCTTCTTGTGGCATCTGATTGCCATCTGCCAACGTAATCAAATTATTTTGAATATCCATTTGAATGAGCTCCTTTCAATGAACCTTCTTGTTACGTTAAGCATAGCACTTGCTGGATGAATTTGTAGTAAATTGACCATTAAATTTCTTTGAAATACGATGGCTGCTTGCCATCCTTGATATTGTCTGCCAGGGATAACAAAAATAGTGGAATTAGAATTCTCTCCAACGAATTCCAATTCCACTATTTATTTTTTCATAAAGTTGAAATCTTGACCGCCATAATCTTCAATATATTGGTACAAAATCAGTTCCATCAACGCAATTGTAGAAACCCGTGAACTGATTTCAACGTCGTTAACTTCGATTACGTCAGCAAAGATATATAAATTAATATCACTCAAATTCTGGATCGTATTGTTATCCGGCTCAGTGATTGAAATTAAAAAAGGTGTTTTCGCCGCTCCTTTTAATTGTTTAATCATTTCTAAAAACTCGCGGTTGCGGCCGTTATACGTAAGCATGAAAACTAAATCATCCGACTTAACTTGTTTAATGGCCATTCGCCGAAAATCACGATCCCGGGGGTATTTCACCGTAAATCCCGCCATCGTATAAACGTAATATACATAATCTGCCGCATACTTACTAATTCCTTTAGCAAACAGGTAAATGGTGGGATGGTTAGCCAGTTGTTTAGTAATCTCGTGTAATTTCTTAGATGGGATCACCCGGACCGATTCAGTAATATTTTTTAGATATTCTTCTCGATAATCAACCTGGCTAACTTCAAACGGCATCTCTTTTTCTTGCTCGTTTTTTTCGTTAAGGACGGTATATTTAATTACCGTGGTGAATTCGCTAAACCCCACAAACCCAATTTTCTTAACGAAGCGTAGGAACGTTGCCGTTGATACGTAAGTTTCACTAGCAACTTCGCGAATACTTTGGTTTTTAATTTTATCCATGTTGGAGACTACGTAGTCAAATAGTGCTTGTTCATTTTTGGTTAACGTACTGAGATGTGACTCTACAATGTCAAAAAAATTCATAAGCCACCCTCCATTAATGTCCCGGCATGTTAAGCACGACTGTATGTAATCCGCCCCCACCCGTTAATATTTCGGTAGCGGGAAAACCAATTATTTCCCGGTCGGGATAATAATTAACTAACTCTTGGCGGGCTTTTTGATCGTTAGGATCGTTAAATTCCGGAAAAATAATCGCCTGGTCAAGCGTAATATAATTAACATAAGTAGCGGTTAACCGTTGCCCTTCCGTGCGGGGTAACATTCCGTTAATTGGATCAACCCCTTCTGCTTCCAGTGCCGTCAATTTTACCGGACGCTGCGGCAAATCCATTTTATGAATTATTAAATTTCGTCCACGAGCATCTGTTGTCTGACTTAAAATGTCGTAAGCACGCTGACTAATCCGGTGCTGCGGATCGCCCGGATTATCGGTCCACGACAAAACAATTTCGCCTGGTCGAATAAAATTAACCATGTTATCCACGTCACCCCCAGCTTCATCTAAGAAAAATCCTTCCGGAAGCCAAATTACCTTTTGGGCACCCAAATAATTTTGGAAAACCGCTTCGGCTTGAGCCTTAGTAATTCCCTTGTTGCGCCCTTCCGAAAGTACCACTTCTTCAGTAGTAATCAAGGTCCCTTCCCCGTCGGTCACTACCGAACAGCCTTCTAAAATAAAGTCCGACTGGTAACGGTCCCAGCCAAATAAGTCAGCTAACTTTCCGGTTACCTCCTGGTCCTTATCCCAAGGAAAATAAAGACCATCGAGCAATCCACCCCAGGCATTAAACCCAAAGTCCATACAACGCACGACTCCATCAGCATTAACCAATTCAATCGGTCCCGTATCTTTAATAAAAACGTCATTATTACTCATTTCTAAAACCCGAATCTGGGTTGGTAACATCGCTCGCGCATTTTTATATTGATTTTCGTTTACAAACACCGTTACTGGCTGATAATTTGCTATTAATGTTGCTAACTGTACAAAAGATTTTTGCGCTGGTTTACCACCGTTACGCCAATTATCGGGGCGCTGCGGCCACATCATTAAACTTTGCCCCTTGGATTCGAATTCGGCTGGCATCCAAAAACCATCCTGTTGGGGAAATGTTGTTAACTTCATTGCCAATTAATCCCTTCTGACTTTTTTTCGTAATTTTCTTCCTTTGTCCGAGAAATCGCTGAATTACGAATAATTAATTTTACTCTCAAAAATTGGAACACACGCTAATTTCATTCAATTAGTTCTCCATATTTTGAAAATAAAAATTGAGGTAGGATTATGCTTTTCTTCCCACCTCAATTATGTTCCTCATCTTAACGTTGAGGAACCTGCTGAGTAATACAGTGAATATTTCCTCCACCAAGTAAAATTTCGCGTGCGGGAACACCTACCACTTTGCGATCTGGATATAATTCGCTCAACACTTTTTGAGCTTCCTTATCCATAGGGTCGTTAAATAGTGGGAAAATAATCCCGCCATTTGCAGTGTAGTAGTTAATATAACTAGCTGCTAGACGCTCGCCTTCCGTCCTTGGTAGCGTGCCATCAACCGCGTCCACCCCTTCACTTTCTGCTTTAGTGATCAGTACTGGTTTAGGAACTCTTAACTTAACCACCTTAAGTTTGCGACCTTGGGCATCCGTTGCATTTTCCAAAATCGCCAAGTTTTCTTTAGAAATTTCGTATTGGGGATCATTTTGATCATCCGTCCAAGCAAGGGCAACTACCCCAGGTTTAACAAAATTAGCAATATTATCCACGTGTCCGTTTGTTTCGTCTTGGTAGATTCCCTTCTTCAACCAGATGATTTTTTCCAAGTTAAGGTGTTCTTTAAGCACTTCCTCGATTTGGTCCTTAGAGAGTTGTGGATTGCGACCTTCCGATAATAGGCATTCTTCCGTAGTAATTAAGGTACCTTGTCCATCTACGTGGATTGATCCACCTTCTAACACAAAATCATCAAGCCGGTACCGATCTGTTTGTTCCAATTCCGCCATTTTCTGAGCAACACGATCGTCCTTATCCCATGGGAAATAAAGTCCGTCTACCAAACCTCCCCAAGCATTAAACGTCCAATCTACAGCACGCAATTCTCCGTGATCATTTTTAACGAAGGTCGCGCCACAGTCTCGAATCCAGGAATCGTTATTGGAAATTTCGATTACTTTCACCTGGTCAGGTAACATATTCCGGGCATTTTCGTATTGATCGTCATTCACGCCCACCGTTACTGGTTCAAATTCGGCGATTGCCTCGGCTACCTGCGCAAAAGTTTTTTGGGCGGGCTTACCGCCGTTTCGCCAATTATCGGGGCGTTGGGGCCATAACATGTAGGCACCCGCATGCTCTTCAAATTCTCCTGGCATTCTAAATCCATCTTTTTTAGGGGTACTATCTAAAGTCTTCATTTTTGCGTCTCCTTTATTTTTAAACGTTGATTAACTTCTCGACGTTCAGCAATTCTAACAACTAATTCACCAACTACTAGGGTAACAATAACCCCAATTAAAATTGGCACCTTGGCAGATAATTCTGCAGCAGTAGTATTCAAGGGTACTGCAGTAAAGATTACCGTCAGTAAAAGTAAAAATTCGGGAATCCAAGTCATGCACCACAGTAATCCCTTCCCACCGGGAACCTTAAACGGGCGTTCCCGTTGAGGGTCAATTTTACGAAGCTTTAAAAAGGCTGGAAACATCATCGTATACGAAAGCAACAGAGCAATTACGTTTAAAGAGAAAAATGCCCAAAAAATGTCTTGATTAGGAATCAGGGGAGCAACCACGATTAAGATGGTAGCTACAACCCCGTTTAAATACCCTGTTCCAACCGGCATGTGCTGCTTATTTTCAATTCCAAATACATTTGGTAAAACGTGATCTTTCGCTGCGTAATCCGCTACGTAATTAACTCCTAGTGCCCAAGATACCATTTCAGAAACTAAAATGTACAAGAATAAAACTCCGATAACGACGACAAACCAGTTCATTTTACCAATTAAGAGGATAAAACTGTCTAGTAGCCCGCTCGATGCTGACAACTCGTTGGTAGGAATTGCTGCGCTCATCCCAAAGGCCGACATCAAGTAGAAAACTGCAATTAAAACTCCCCCATAAATAATTGCTTGTGGGATTTGCTTGCGCGGATTGTCCATATCATCCGCCATGGTAGCAACCACTTCAAAACCTAAGAAATTAAAAATAATAATCGATAAATTACTTAAACTATTGATGTTCATTTGGGGTAAAAATTCCCGCGGCGCAAAACTATTTGCCACTCCCCTAGTTACCGCTACGTAAACTCCTAATCCCGTTAACGAACAGATGGTAAAAATTTTCGCGAACGCAGCTAAATTCATAATCCATTTACTTTCGGAGGCCGGTTGGTTACCAACGATTACCACGAACCACACGAAAATTAATTGAATACCAACCGCAAGCCACGTTCCTAGTTTTAAGTTAAAAATGGTTTCCGCCACCTGGGTGAAAAGCACTGCCAAACTTGCCATCCAAATCGGATAGTTAATCCAATATAGCCACGCTAGCCGGCCGCCCCATCGAGAACCAAAGGCTTGTTTCACCCAGTCGTATAAACCGCCGTCTCCCGTATAAGTTGTTCCTAATTCGGAGGAAATTAAACCGTAAGGCAAGAAAAATAACCCTAAGAGAAAAATCCACCAAAAGAATTGTGAAGTACCAATTGCAGCAGCCGGAGCGGCTGATTCAACTACCAAAATTACCACTACCGACATCAATACTGCATCAAATAGTTTGAATTTCTTTTTTCCCGTTTCCATAATATAATCTCCAATCTATCACGCACCATGCGCTTAAAACGGGGTTAGCCTTGCCGTCTTTCAGGAGCATTTCGTAACATTAATTCTAATTCAGCATCATAATGCGCTGCTACTGCCGGTGAAGCATATTCTAAAGTGGGATTTAGCAGGTAAACAAAAATTGCTCGCATCGCTGTTTTCCGATTTTCCGCTTCATCCCAAACAATCGAATAATCGGAATCCAAAACTTCATCAGTTACTTCTTCTCCTCGAGTAGCTGGTAGACAATGCATAAATTTAACGTGACTGCTTGCCTTTGCCATCAATTCGGCGTTCACTTGGTACTTAGGGTAGAAAATTTTCATTCGTTCTTCTTTTGGCATTTCATCATCATACAAACCGTACCAAACGTCTGTGTAAACAAAATCTGCATCTTGTAAAGCTTCATCAGCATTTTCAGTAATTGTGACACTCCCGCCGTATTTTTTAGCGTTTTGTTTGCCTACTTTAACCACGTCATCTTTCATTTGGAACCCCTTTGGTCCGTATTGTACAAAGTCCATTCCCATCTTAGTTGCCATAAACATTGTGGACACGCAGACTTGTGTGGCATCTCCCACAAACACAATCTTGCAATCACTCAATTGTTTGCCTTCCGGAAGGTGTTCTTGCATGGTAATAATGTCTCCTAATTCTTGGGTGGGATGGTTATAATCACTCATAAAATTAACCACTGGAACTTTGGCGTATTTACCAACTTCCGCAACCGTCTTGTGCCGATCAACTCGGGCGCCAATAATATCCAAAATTCGTCCAAGCACTTGGGAAGTATCTTCAATGGTTTCATGTCCACCAAGTTGAATTTGCCCAGGTGCTAAATATTGCGCATGTCCGCCCAATTCCGTCATTGCGGCTTCCGCAGAGGTCCTGGTTCTAGTAGAACTTTGCTCAAAAATCATTCCTAACGTCTTGTTTTTCAATAATGGGGGATAATATCCGTTTTTGATGGCTTCCTTTAATTTCAGCCCCAGGTGAATCATGAACTTAATTTCTCTCTGGGTGTAAGTATTTGTATCAATATAGTCGCGTTTTGCCATTTTCAAAACTTCCTTTCATGTAACTTAGCTTGTCTACATTTACATCATAGTGGGCAGCTTTTATTTATTAAAGCGTTTTCAACAGACTTGCAACTCGCATTCACGACTTGTAACGCGTGTCATTTTATGAAACATGTCCCACTTTTCAAAAATCTCTTTCCAATTGCTTTTCCCCTACAACCAGCTAGGATAAAGTTAATAGCTAAGCCAAAGGACGGGATGATCATGGATAACGCAACTTTAAAATATGTTTTAGATCAGTTATACAAGGAATATTTAATTCCTTTATTCCTCGTTAATGATCAATATGAAATCGTGATTCCCAAAACTAACTGGAGTTCGCGGAGCTTTAAAGAACAAGTCCTAGAAGAAACCCATCCTAATGAGATCCGTTATTTTAAGAAGGGCGCTTTCTTTTATAGTAACTTTGCTTTTGAACTTCCCGAATACGGAACTGGAACCGTAATGATTGGGCCGTGTGGCGCTTTAGAAGCTGGATCAGATTCAATTCATTTTCAGGGACACACTTATTTTGCTGGAATCCATTACAGTAAATCTTCTCGGGAAGGATTTGAACAATTTACTAACTTAATTTTTGCAATCATCCGTGGAACTTTGGGGCAAAACCAAAAGCAGCACTGGTATTATGATCGAGTCTATAAATCCACCAATTATCACTTAGCCCAAAATCTTTCGAGCCGCCGCGACCAGAAAAACACCCTTGACTCCTACGAATTTGAACGGCGTTACATTGAAGCAATTCGGCGAAACGAACCGGATAAAATAAAGTGGTTGTTCAAAAAGATGGCGGATACCTACAAAGTCAAATTATCGGACAGTGACTTGGAGGGTTTGAAATATAAATATGCGGGATTAATCACGATTTTAACCCGGGTCAGCATTGAAGACGGCGTCCCAGCCGAGCAAGCGTTCAGCCTTTCTGACGCCCTATTGCAACGTTTGCAAAGCATTTATACTTACGCGGAATGTTTGGTTTCCGTCCAGGAGGCCTCCTACAAATTTATGGACCTGATTCATTCCTACCAGTACGCAACCAAAAACCAATTGGTGCAAAAAATACTAAATTATATCGATGAGCATATTTACGATCGGATTACCCTCGCTGATTTGGCTGATTTCACTAACCGGCATAAAACTTCAATATCTACCCAGTTTAAAAAAGAAGTTGGCCAGCCGATTCACGTGTACATTAACCACAAGAAAATTCAGGAATCCAAGCATTTATTGCTATTTACCGAACTTTCGTTAAAAGAAATCAGCGGCCTATTGCATTATTCTAGTCAAAGTCACTTTGTGCACACGTTTAAGCAATTTATGGGAATCACCCCTGGCGAATTTCGCAATGAAAATTTAACTTATCATTTTGAATAATAAAAAGACCCAGAAAATTTCTGAGTCTTTGTCAATAGTAACCTAATTATCAAGTTTTAATAAATCACCGGTCATCGGTCGGGTTGCTGAGTATGCTTGTTGGTAAATTCGGTAAATTCGGTCGTATTTCGCAACGTTATTAGCTTTAGGACGGTAAACTTTTCCATACTTCACAAACGTCTCCGAGCATTCTGCCAAATCTTTAAACCAGCCAACCCCGACAGCCGCAAGCATTGCTGCACCTAGCCCAGGACCCTGTTCGTTTTCAAGACTAACTACGTTCATATTAAAAATGTCCGCCTGAATTTGCATCCATAGCGCACTCTTGGCGCCACCACCCGCAGCTACCGCGGTTACAAAATGCTTGCCTTCAGACCGGTAAATCGACAATAAGTCACGAAAAGAGAAGGTAATTCCTTCAATTACCGCTCGGGTAAAATCGTGAAGTTGTTGGCGACTATCCATGCCAATAAAACTTCCCCGAATCTGAGCGTCTGCATACGGTGTCCGCTCTCCCACAATGTAGGGGGTAAATAGCAGCCCCTTAGCACCAATCGGCGATTTTTTAGCATCTTCCACTAGGTCGGTAAACTTTTGCTGACCTGCAAAAGTTTGTTTAAACCAACTTAAGCTGTAACCTGCCGCTAACGTCACCCCCATGGAATAGTAACTATCCGGGATTGCGTGATTAAAGAAATGCAACCGTCCGGCGTAATCCGTTTTACGATCTTTTTCGTAAGCCAAAACTACGCCTGAGGTACCAATACTGGATAAAATTTTATCCTCACTGATAATCCCCGCACCAATCGCACCAGCCGCATTGTCCGCTGCGCCAGCAATCACCTTAGTTTCAGCAGGCAAACCGGAAATTGCACTGTAAGCTACGGTTATATTTCCCACAACGGCAGTGGATTCTAACAATGGTGGACAGATTTCCAACGGCAACGCCAATTTATCCGCAATTTCCTTGCTCCAAGTTTTATGAATTTCGTCTAGCCACACCGTCCCGGCGGCATCGGAATATTCCATCCCAATTTTGCCAGTCATGCGGAACCGTACGTAATCTTTGGGCAGTAAGAAGACTTCAGTTTGCGCAAAAATTTCTGGTTCATTTTCCTTTACCCATAAAATTTTAGGCAAGGTAAAACCTTCTAACGGACGATTGCGGGTGATTTTTAAAAAGTCTCCCCTTAATTTATCCGTAATCTCTTCGCATTGGGCAGTGGTGCGGGTGTCGTTCCATAAAATTGCCGGTCGTAACACCCGGTAGTTTTTGTCCATCAATACCAAACCGTGCATTTGCCCCGAATAGCTAATTCCTTCAACTTTAGACAAATCTAAATGTTCCACCGCCGCCAAATTTTGAATTGCTAGCGTAGTTTTTTGCACCCAATCTTCCGGGTTTTGTTCACTATATCCTGCTTGCGGATTGCTAATTGCGTATTCTTGACTACTTTGCGCCACAATCTGTCCAGCACGGTTTACGGCCGTTACCTTTACCGCGCTGGTTCCTAAATCAATTCCTAATACATATGCCATTTCCTTCACCCACCTATTATATTAAAAGAGGACCAAGAAAAAGCTTTTTTCTTAGTCCCCCCAACATTCAATGCTTTCGATACACGCGCATTTCGTATTCACAATGTACCCTGGCTGCATAACTGAAATGTGTTCCGAATCCCACAGCTTCTGTGGTTAACCAAATTACATAACTAATCGCATAAACCACGATTAATTACGTGAACCAGTTAATCCTCGCTGTTTATTCGGGTTTCTCCGTACCTTATTTACTTCGCCAGTACTTCAATCATATAGTGATTGATCGTATCCTTAATTTGTTCTAAGTGACCTGAATGCGTCGCGGCCAATAAATCCTTTTGGGGTTTATCAATGACGTAATCTTCCATTTCTTCGATGGTCGCCTTATCGTTGTCGATCTGCTTGCCGATGCCACTATTAAACGAACCATAGCGCTCATTCAAAATGTTTTCGATTACGCCATCTTCCTTCATCTTAGCTGCTACTCGTAAACCAGCCGCAAAGCTATCCATCCCGACCATGTGGCCCGTTAATAAATCTTTAGCAGCAAATGACTGCCGTCGTGGTTTGGCATCAAAGTTCAAACCACCCTTCGGTCCAATGGAACCATTTTCGACAACTTCAAACATCGCTGCAATGGTTTCTGATAGTGCAGATGGGTATTCATCAATGTCCCAGCCAATCAACTTGTCCCCTTGGTTAGCATCAAGTGAACCCAGCATTCCAGCTTCTCGGGCAACCCGGATTTCGTGTTGGTAAGTGTGTCCGGCCAAGTTAGCGTGGTTACCTTCCAAATTCAATTTGAAATCTTTGTCTAAACCATAAGTCTTCATGAACGCAATTGTAGTTGCTGCATCAAAATCATATTGGTGGGTTGATGGTTCCTTTGGTTTAGGTTCAAGCAAGAATTGGGCATCAAAACCAATCTTATTCGCGTAATCCTTTGCCATGTGGAAGAATTGCGCTGCGTGTTCTTGTTCCTTCAACATGTTAGTATTCCAAAGTGATTCGTATCCTTCACGACCACCCCAGAAAACATAATTTTCTGCACCAACCCGTTTGCCGATTTCTAAACTATGCTTAATTTGAGCTGCACAGTAAGCGTAAATATCGGCAAACGGCGTTGTAGCTGCTCCGGCGACGAAACGGGGGTTGGTGAACATGTTTGCCGTGTTCCAAAGCACTTTCTTACCAGTTGTTTTTTGGTATTCCACGATTTTGTCAACAATCTTGTCTAAGTTTCGGTTAGTTTCCCGTAACGTATCACCTTCTGGGGCAAGGTCCCGATCGTGGAAACAGAAGTAGTCCACGCCTAATTTATCGTAAAATTCAAACGATGCTTCCACCTTAGCCATCGCGTTATCCATTGGATCAGTGTACTTATCGTACGGACGAATTGCGGTCCCGTCCCCAAACGGATCCACTAGTCGTTGATCAAAAGTGTGCCAGTAGGCAACGGAAAAGCGGAGCCAGTCCTTCATTTTTTTGCCTAAAATCACTTCTTCTGGGTTATAAAAATGAAATCCATCACCCGACGTTAAAGTTTTGTTAGCGACGTAACCAACTTTTTTAAAATCCCAATATTCACTCATTATTGTTACTCCTTTGATTTAAAATCTAATTTCAACTTCGAAAATCCTAAAATTTCTTGAATCATTTGTGCACAACCTCCGTAAAGGCTGGCAGTTTCCACATTTTTGCTCAATACAATCGGGGTGTCCCGAACGGAAATTTTGGCAAACTTTGTTCGAATCCGTTCTAATAGTTCGGGAAATTCTTTAAAAATATACGCATTAATAAACAATACGTCTGGATCAAAAGACACAATCACGTTGTTAATTAACTTGATAATGTTATTTTCGAACCTTTGTAAAATTTCTAAAGTCACCGGATCGTGGTCATCATACATTTGGCGAATCAACGGCAAATTGATGTAGTCTAAATTTTTAGCCTGTTTGATTTGGTCTAAAACGGCTTCTTGAGAGGCAACGTCTTCAATTTTTTGGCTTTCCGCTAACGATTTATCTTTGGTTTCAAACGCGATGGTTTGTCCAATTTCGCCCGCTTCACCTTTACGTCCGCGATACAATTCACCATCCATGATGATTCCAGCACCAATTCCCTTATGCATACTGATGCTTACCGCATTCCGAATCCCTTCTGAACTAAAATCTCTTTCAAAAATTGCCGTGAGGTTAGCTTCATTTTCCAACAAAACCGTAATTCCTAGCGATTTGGTTAATACAGCGGCAATATCGACATCATGCATGTTCCAAAATGGCGAGTAAATCACTTGATTTTGATAAACAATTCCATGTACTGAAATTAATATTCCTAAATTCTTTTCTCCATATTCGGTCTTTAATTCCGCAATCAGTCCTTTAATTTTGCTGATTGCACTGGAAATATCGTTATCAGTAAAGTTTATGCGCCGAATTTCTAACTTTTGGCCACTAATGGTCATTGCCAGCGCTGATAATTCATGATATCCGAGGTCAATGCAAACCACATAGCCGTATCGGGCGTTGATTTGCAATAAGTTAGGCTTCCGCCCGCCTTGCTGCGTACTATCTCCTGCGCCTGCTTCCACTACCAATCCGCTCTCAATGAAGCGGTTAACAATTTGGGAAACGGTCACCTTATTTAACTTCACGTCTCGTGCGATTTGACTTTTCGAAATCGGACTTTCCGTAAAAATTCGTTGTAGTACTGAACGCTCGTTAGCGGTTCGCATCGTCTCTTTATGAATTACCATTCTTTCTTGCTCCCTTAAACTACGCTGAATTAACCTACTTAATCAGCGTTTTTATTTTCTGCTGCGTGTTTTGCCGATAAGTCCGCTTGCATCTTATCTTCAACACCGTCTACTTTATAGAATAATAAAGCAATTGCGGATAAACCAAAACCAATAATTGGTACCCAGATGTAATTTTGTTCAATCGCGCGAAGGGCCGTTGCGGTTTGGGCTGTGTTAGCAACGTAGCCGCCTGCACTTAAAATCAGCCCGGTCACGGCACCACCAATCCCCATTCCTAACTTAGCTGAAAAACTAGAAAACGAGGTAACGATTCCTTCAGCCCGCACGCCGTTTTTCCATTCGCCGTAGTCAACAGAATCCGCCAACATTACCGCAATTAAGCCAGAAACAAACCCAGTTCCTAAATAGCCAATCACCGTTGCAATAATGATAATCGAAACACTTAGTTGACTAGCACCAATACTCAAAACTAATTGACCCACAATTGCCAAAAGCATTCCTAACAGCATCGTGTTACGCTTACCAATTTTTCTAGCGCAAGCAGGTGTGAGGATTACAGCCACTAACGCAACTACTTGAATTCCTAATACTAGCGAGGCTAATCCCGCGTTATGCATGTTGTATTTGAAGAAGTACACGGTTACCTGACTCTTGGTTTGCATACCCAACCAGTAAACAAAGTTAATGAAAATTACGATTGCCCACGGCCAATTATTTTTAAGCGCTTTCAAAGATTGCTTAATTGGAATTGCCTTTCTTGAATTCTTCGTCTGAATGCGTTCCCGCGTGTTCGCAAAAGTTACCAACAGTAGCACTGCCGAAATAATAGCTAAAATCAAAACACTGATAAAGAATCCCTTTTGTTGGTTGCCTCCGCCAAAGAAGTTAACCATTGGCAACGCAGCTACCGTAACGATGGTTGCGCCGGCAGTCCCGAAGAATTGGCGAATCGTACTTAGGGTAACCCGCTCGTCCGTATCATCCGTGAGGTTAGGTAAAATTGAGGTGATCGGGATGTTAACTGCCGAATATAAAATATCAACCCCAATATAAGTGATGTAAGCCCATACAATTTTACCACCCATACTTAGATTTGGGGTGGTAAAACAAAGTACACAGAAAATTGCAAATGGGATTGAGAACCATAAGAAGAACGGTCGACTCTTGCCCCACCGTGTGTGAGTATGGTCAATCAATAATCCCCAAATTGGTCCGTCAATCGCATCAACGATCCGCGCAACTAAGAATAAAGTTCCGACAGCCGCTGCGGTGATGCCGAAAACGTCCGTATAGAAAAACATTAAGTAGGTTCCAATCATCTGAAAGGATAAATTACACGCAAAATCACTTACTGCGTAGCTAATTCGTTCCTTCCAAGATACTAAGCTATGTGTATGTCGATGTGGTACTTCCATAAATTAGACACCCTTTTCTTTTAAAATTTTGGTTCGCGAAAAAAGTTAGTTAGTTTTGTTTACGAACCCCATTATACATGCCGGATATTTTTTGTAAAGCGTTTTCAATAAACATTTTTACTCCTTGACACTCCATTTGTATTCGCTTACAATTCAATTCGAAAAGAGTTTGTTAGTTTTATTTATTTACTCCAGTCACTGTTATGCTTTTAATTAGAAAGGAAGTTAATCCAACTCATGAAATTTACAAACGGTTATTGGTTAACTAAGGAAGGTTTCGCGGTTAACAACCCCAAACAAGTTTACGATTATAAAATCAATGATGATAACGTCCAAATTTACGCTCCGTACAAAAAAATTAACGAACGCGGGGACACTCTTAATATTGGAATGACCACCGTTTCGGTCACTTCCCCTCTAAAGAACGTAATTGGCATCAAGTTGACCCATTTTGACCAATTACCTAAGGATCCAAGCTTTGATTTAAACGACCAGCACGTAAAGCTAGCAACCTCCACTGATGACAATACTTTGCGCATCCAATCTGGAGATTTATCAGCAAACTTCCCCATTGATGGCAGCGATTTTGAAATCAATTTCGAGGCAAACGGCCAAGTAATCACTAAATCGGAACCGAACGCAGAAGGTGAAATTACTAAAACTGACGATCAAACTCACTATATGCGCGAACAGCTTTCTATCGGAATTGACGAATTAGTCTACGGACTTGGTGAACGATTTACTTCCTTCGTTAAAAACGGCCAAGTCGTCGATATTGTCCAAAAGGATGGCGGTACTGGAAGTGAACAAGCTTATAAAAACATCCCCTTCTATATCACTAATAAAGGCTATGGTGTTTTCGTTAACCAGCCCGAAACGGTTTCGTTTGAAGTGGCTTCTGAAAATACATCGCGCGTTCAATTTAGTATTGAAGGCGAATCACTTGAGTACTACGTGATTTACGGTCCGACACCAAAAGAAATTTTATCTAACTACACTTCGTTAACCGGAAAGCCGGCTTTGCCACCGGCATGGTCGTTTGGACTTTGGCTATCAACCTCCTTTACCACCGATTACAGCGAAAAAACCGTTATGAAGTTTATCGACGGAATGAAGGAACGTAACATTCCATTAGACGTTTTTCATTTTGACTGTTTCTGGATGAAGGGCTTTGAATGGACCAGTTTCGAATGGGATAAAGACGCTTTTCCAGACCCTGAAGGCTTAATTTCACGGATTCATGATAAAGGTCTAAAAGTCTGCGTTTGGTTAAACCCGTATATTAGTCAAAAGTCTCGACTCTTTAAGGTTGGTAAAGAAAAGGGCTACTTCATTAAACATAGCGATGGCAACGTTTGGCAATGGGACCTCTGGCAAGCTGGCCAAGGAGTCGTAGACTTTACTAATCCTGAAGCTACCAAATGGTATAAAGATTACCTACGTGAATTAATGGATATGGGCGTGGACGCCTTTAAGACCGACTTCGGTGAACGAATCCCAGTCGAAGACGCCGTTTACTACGATGGTTCAGATCCTAAACGGATGCATAATTACTATACTTACCTTTACAACAAGGCCGTGTTTGACGTCTTGTTAGAAAAGAAGGGCGAGGGTCAAGCTGCTGTATTTGCTCGCTCAGCTACCGTAGGATCCCAGAAGTTCCCTGTTCACTGGGGCGGGGACAACTTATCCCGCTACGTTTCAATGGCCGATTCACTACGCGGCGGGCTCTCCTTCCTTCTTTCTGGCTTTGGTTTCTGGAGTCATGACATCGGTGGATTTGAAGACAACGCCTCTGCTGATATCTACAAACGTTGGACCCAATTTGGCTTACTATCTTCGCATAGTCGTTACCATGGCAACATTGAATATCGAGTACCATGGAACTACGATGAAGAAGCCGTTGACGTCACCCGTAAATTCGTAAAGAACAAACTCGCCTTGATGCCGTACCTCTACGACGAAGCCGTTCGTACTCACGAAACTGGGGTTCCGTTAATGCGGCCAATGTTCCTAGAATTTGGTGAAGATCAAAACACCTATCATCTAGACACGCAGTACATGCTGGGCGCCGACCTCTTAGTTGCCCCAATCTTTAACGATCAGGGAACCGTTAAGTACTACATCCCCGGTGGCAAGTGGACAAACATCCTAACTAACCAGGTTTACGACGTTGCAAAGAACGGTGAATGGATTACTGAAAAGTATGACTATCTTAATTTACCGCTGTTGGCTCGGCAAAATAGTATTTTGCTAATGAACCCCGACGCTGAACATGCGGACTACGATTACGCAAAAGCTCCTGAATTGCATCTCTATCAAATGACTGAAGGAACCCATACGCAACGCGTGGTGGATCATCTCGGTAAGGTTTTAGGTGACATTAAAGTAACCGTGGCAGACGGTAAAATCACCCTCGACGTATCAGCTTTAGCTGCTTTGCCAAAGGCCTACGTTCACCAAGATGACCAAGTTAAGGAATTTACACTTGAGAACGCTAAAAGCACCCTTAACTAAAATTCTTTAGAAATTGCTTATTAAAAAACTAGGAAAAACGAAATATCGTTTTTCCTAGTTTTTTTAGCTAATCTTACATCCAAGCCGGACGATCACCCGCTGTATCAGGTTTATTTATTCCAATACTTTCATGCGCATAGAGTGTGGGGTCCTTAATAATTTTGACCACCACGTCAGCCACGCTTTTACGTGAAACTTCCGTCCCCTTAAAGTTTTCATCTTTTTTAGTAATTTCATAGTCTACTTCGTCTTGATCAGTTAGCCAAGCGGGACGAAGTTCGGTAGTATCAATATCTTGATGTTTGTCAATTAACGTTGCTGATTTACGGAAGCCAGGCAAGTAACTGGAAATTGCGTTTTCGTTCCATTCTCCAAATTTCCCCTTAACCTCATGACGGGCGCCTAATGCACTATAGAAAATTAGTCGTTTAACCCCCGTCGCTTCCATCGCAGTAAAAATTGCTTGGGTTGTTTGCGCTAAGTCAACTCCACCAACGTTAGAATATACGATTTCAACATCTTGCATCGCTGCTTCAAGTTGAAGAGCATCTGTAGTATCCCCTTCGATTAATTCAATTCGTGGATTATCCTTCAAGTCAGCAAGTCGGTTAGCATTTCTTAAAAAGAGTTTCAGTTTTAAATTGGTTTCTGCCAAAAGACGTTCAGTTACAATTTGAGCAGTTTTGCCGTATGCACCTAAAATCAAAATTTTTCCCATTAAAGATCCCTTCTTTTCATTTGATGACCTTATAATATTCCCGCCCTTTAGTGATGTCTAATGCTTATATTTAATAATAATCAATAACTTTTATGCATAAAAATACCGTCTGGTCAAAATGGCCAAACGGTTTTTTTACTGCAATTATTCCCCAAGTTCATTTAAAATTTCACTGAGTGCTGGTTGACCATCCGTCAATTCGTATTGTTCCCGGAAAGCTTTGATGGTTGCTTCATCAAAAATTTGGGGATCCAACGGCATGAACGAGGTGTCCACGGGGTCGTTATTTACAATTTTGGCATCTAGAACAATCGGCTTCGTATTTCCTGCCTTTTGAAGTTCGTCAATTTTATCAAAGGCTTGCGCTAACGAAGGCAAATCCGTAGCCGTCAAACCAATTGCGCCCATATTTTCGGCTACCCCAGCCCAGTTTGCGCCTTGCAAATCAATCCCGTACGGTGCTTGGTTTGCAACTAACTTTTCGTGTTGAATAAAACCAAAGGACTTGTTTTCCAAAACTACGTTAACAATTGGCATTTCGTATTTAACTTCCGTAAGCAGGTCTTGCATTACCATTGCAAAGCCACCGTCACCAGAAATGGTAACGACCGGACGATCAGGGTAACTTAATTTAGCAGCCATTCCAGCTGGCAAACCGTAACCCATTGTGGCAAACCAACCGGACAACGTAAATTTCTGGTCATGGTTCAACGGAATTTGGCGAATGGCCCATTCCGTATTATTACCAACGTCGAGCCCGAAGATTGTGTTATCTGCAGCGTGTTCCTTAATCGCTGCCATTACGCTTTCAGCACGCAGTCCTTGGTGGTCATCATTGGATAACTTTTCAAGCCATGCATCCCAGTTTGCCTTATCCTTTTGTGCGGCTTGGAGCCATTTACTTGCCGGAAGCTTAACGTTTTGCGCCAATACCGCATCCAAAAATTCCTTAGCATCAGCCAGAATAGCCATGTCCGCATCACGTTGCTTACCCAAATCTTCCGGATTGTTGTTAACCTGGATAACCTTAACGTTGTCCGGCCAGAAGCGAGCAAACGGGAAGTTGGTTCCCACAAACAAGATTAAATCTGCTTTTTGAGCAACCTCAAAGGCTGGCTTAGTTCCCAAGCGACCCATGGAGCCCATAAAACTAGGATGGTCTGACGGCATAATTCCCGTTCCCGGAACAGCTGTAACCACCGGTGTTTGAAAGTCTTCAGAGAATTGAATAACTTGTTGGCGTGCTCCAGCAACACCACGTCCAATCCAAAGCACCGGATGCTTAGCCGCCTTCAACGCCGCAATGGTGTCATTAATCGCTGAATCATCAATTGCCGAATGAACCGGTTGTTGGTAAATCTTCGGCGTCTTAATTGGCGTGTAGTCGATTTCTTGTCCTGATAAATTATCCGGAATAATTACTACAGCCGGTCCCTTTTGTGCGTAGGCCGCCCGAATCGCTTCGTCGACCACGTATGGGATTTGCGCTGCGCTAACCACTTGCTTATGGAAAACCGCCACGTCCACAAACATTGGATCTTGGTTCATTTCTTGGAAGAAGTTAGTGTTCATCACTTCCGTACTAGATTGCCCGATTAGTGCCAACACCGGAGCGTGATCCATCTTTGCATCATATAGCCCATTAAACATGTGCGTAGCACCCGGACCAGCCGACCCAAAACTAACCCCGATTTTACCAGTTAATTTTGCATCCGCCGTTGCTGCTAAAGATCCGACCTCTTCGTGACGAACTTGAATGTACTTCAAGCCATCCCGTTCCTGGTAAAGTCCGTCCACCGTATTATTAATGGAATCAGCTGTAATCCCGTAAATGTGATCAACGTCCCAACTTTTTAATACTTGAGCCAATGCTTGGCCCGCCTTCATTTTTGCCATGTTGAATCCCCCCGTTCAGTAAGCTTTAATTTCGCTTACTTTTTGTAAGCATGTGATTAGGATATATCGAATAAAGCAGGTTGTCAAGAAATAGTTATATTTTATTTTTCAATTGGTCATGGTTTTCTGGCAGCCCCAATAACGGACACTTTTTTAAAAAGAGTCGTTTTTCAGGCAACAAAAAAACAGATTGTCACTTTTTAAATAACAACCTGTTTACCATAATTAACTAATCCATGATGTTTAAAATGCATTGCCGAACTTCGACAAAGGCGGGCGTCGGAAGCAAATCAAGCTTACGTGCATGCCGTTTTCTAAAATCGTACGTAAAAAATTGTAACGGATTCACGTACCCGCTAACTTTCGCACTCACCACTGGTACGAAAAAGTCTTTTAGCTGATGATTATTAGCGTGAGTAATGGGGACAATTATCACTAAGCCCGTAACTTGACTATATCCCCAATTACTAATTACTAGCGCTGGACGACGTTTCTTAATTTCCTTTCCCACTGCCGGATCAAAATCAATTTCAATTAAATCCTGCTTATCAGGAATGTACTCATCGTTCTGCGAGTTCATTGCTAAAAAGCTGCCCCTCACCCGCTTCTTTTTGAATGCTATTTTCATGCTCAGCAATAAAATCTGCATTTTTAAATGGGTTATCTTTTTCAGGAGCGTACACAATCATTCCGTCTCGTCCTTGATAAACTCGATATGACGTTGCCATTGGGGTAATTGATTTTGGAACGGTTAAAATACTGGAATTGCCAGATTTTATAATTTTTACGCTATCATTTGCCAATGTATTCAGCCCTTCGTCTTGTATATCTTCAGTATATACGTGCCGCCTTAAACAATTACTTTATCGCCTATTTTTATATACGTAAACCAGCAGCTTTTCCTGTATTCTACTTAAAAGGTGAGCCTATCAAAGCCATTAACAAACAGCGTTATATTGAACACTTTTATCCGGCTTTTAATAGTCTCACCTAGGGAAACTGCTTTTTCTATACCACAGCAAGCGGTTATTCTTTAAAGGCCGAATTTCAAAAAATTCTTACCAACATCAGGCAAATGCTAATAAGAATTTTTAACTTTTTTATTTAAGCGTCAAATCTGCAACCAACGGAACGTGATCTGACGCTGTCGATTTAATAGTATGGATATTAGAAATACTGATATTTTTACTTGTGATGATATTATCAATCGAATTAACATTCATGGTTGGATCTTCTCCAATAAAGGTATCCCGCCAGATTCCATCTTTACCGTTGGTAATGTTGAAATTCTTCTTGAAAGTTTTCCACTCTGTAGTATTTTGATCAGCATTAAAATCTCCCACCAAAACCTTATAAGGAGTGTTATCCTTCCTCATCGCCTTTGCCAACGCTTTAAACTGCTTTTGCCGAATCTTCGTCGACTCGTAGCTTAAGTGAGTGTTATAAAACGCAATTTTCTTGCCATCTTTTTCAATAACCGAGCGCTGATAGACCCGGGGCTCAACTAATTTTTTACCATACTTGGCAGTTAACTTATCCAAATTTTTCACCGTTGATTTTTTATCTGGATTATATTCACGATAGGCCTTTTTTAGTTTTTGGGGATGTTTCCCAGCCTCACTACTGTATAGCTTTACAGTTTTTGAATCTTTCAGTGGCAAAGCGGATACCGTTGCAATTCCATACCCACCTCCCGCGAAATCAATTGCGTTGCTGTAAAAAATGTTCTTAAAGTAATCATCCTTGAAGTTAGTTAACGTATTATATTTACTTTTACCTGAAAAACGGTGATTTTTATAATTAATCTCTTGAGTTCCAGCGATTTCTACTTGATCATTTTCCAACAGGTCTTTTTGTTTATTAGTGTCGTTTTTCTTAGGCGCCCTTAAATTATACGTTCCCACCCGGATGGTGGTGTTAGCTGAAATAATATTTTGATCTAAACTAATTCCACCTAATAATGCTAGTCCCGCGAGTAACAACTTCCACCGTGCTTTTTTCATTGTGATTCTCCTTTTTAGAAAGCGTTTTCTTTAATCTAAAAGGAATATACCAAGATTGTTAAGGAGAGTCAATTAGCGATTAAGGTATGACCAGAGCTTTTATTTGGCTATTTATTGCAAAATTATCTCCCTAAACTTTCCAGAAGTAAGTTTCTCGCGTGATTTAAAAGTACTAAAGCCACACAAAAAATCATTGCCTAATCATTAAAATTAAGCAACGATTTTGTGTTAATAGCTACTCTTTAATATTTTGTATCATTCCCTTACAACAACTGTCCCCTCCAAGGATCCATCCCTTGGTAAAGATCAGCTTTATCAAGCGAGTCAAAGAGTTCATTTTTGTGATGTACTACTTCTTTAGCTGCTTCAATTGCCTTAGGGAACAAATTATTTGGATCCCAGCCATCATCTTCTTTGAGAATTTTACGCGCTTCTTTAAAGAATGCATATTTGTAATCCGATGAAATGTTAACTTTTGAAATACCATTGTGTACGGCATCAGCAATTTGACTATCTGGGTTTGAAGATCCTCCATGCAAAACTAAAGGTATATCAACAACATCCGTAATTTGCTTTAGAATATCAATTCTGATTTTAGGCTCAACATCAGTAGGATAAATTCCATGTGCCGTTCCGATACCCACCGCGAGGATATCTACTCCTGTTTCATCTACGAAGCGTTCTGCATCTTCTGGCTTAGTATAGATTCCATTTTGCAAATGTTCTTTAATATGATTTCCAGTTTGTCCGATTGTACCCAATTCTGCTTCTACTGATACTCCAACTAAATGACACATATCAACTGTTTTTCTTGTAATGTCAACATTATTTTGCCATTCTTCTAATGAAGCATCAATCATTACTGAACTAAAACCATTGTGAATCGCTCTTGCTACATTTTCTAAAGTATCACCATGATCCAAATGTAATACAAATGGTATTTTACTATTTCTAATTCGTTGTAATACGTATGCAAAGAAGTCATCTTTTGCATAGGCCATTTCTGTTGGATGTACGGCTATAATTGCTGGAGCATTGTCTTCTTCACACTGCTCAACAGCAGATTTTAATAATTCCGCATTAGACACATTGTAAGCTCCTACAGCAAAATTGTTTTTCTTAGCCACTGATAACAATTGATTCATATTAATTAACATAAAATTTTCCCTCCAATTTTTATTACAAACTTTAAATTTATAAAGTTACTGATGTCTTATTAGTTGAGCCAACAACATCGATATATTCATCAACAGCCTTTTCAGCTTCGGTCATCGTTATCTGCAGTAAATCTACATAATCCATATATCTATCCTCTTGTTGTTGTACATAGACAGCTTCCGATTGTGCTTTTAAAATATCTGACCCTACGTTAACTTTATTTATTCCCACTGTAACGGCTTTTGCAATATTGTCTTTTCCGCATCCTGATCCACCATGCATAACGAGCGGAATTCCCGTTGCCTTCTTAATTTCTTTGACGATATCAAAGTTAAACTTTGGAATAAAATCCTTAGGCATCACACCATGGGATGAGCCAAACGATATCGCTAAAGCGGTTACATTTGTTCGCCTAATAAATTTGATTGCTTCCTTTGGATCGGTATACATCTCCTGCTTTGTAAATTGGTCATTCTTCACTGCTCCCATATTACCGACTTCAGCTTCCACACCAATATTTTTAGGTAGGGCACAGTCCATAATCTCTTTTGTAATTCGAACATTATCTTTAAAATTTCCTTCTGACTGGTCAATCATAACGCCTGTAAATCCATCTACTATGCACTCTTTTACGTAATCTACCGATTTACCATGGTCAAGATTAATCGCTACGTCTACAGTAGCCAGTTTTGCCATCTTCACCACTGAAGGTAATAATATTTCTTTCGCAATATGCTTTTCCATATGTTCTTGCAGTAAATCAATAATGATGGGCGATCGTCTTTTTTCAGCTGCTTTGACCGTTGCACAAGCGCTTTCCAAATTAAAGCAGTTTATAGCTAGTACCGCATATTTTCCTCGATTAGCAGCACTTAGTATATCTTTCATCGAAACGAGCATCGCTTTCCTCCATTCAATTAATTTTAATATCGTCTAAGTCAATATTTTCTTCTTCCTCTACAACAGTTGTCTCAGATTTCTGGGTTTTTATATTCTTCTTGAGAAGAATTAGCAAGCTAGCAGTAACTACTGAACCGATTAACAATGCCAGTATAAATAGCAAAGGTTTATTCATTGCCGGCACAATGAACATCCCACCGGATGGAACAGGACTTTTAATACCCCATGACATTGATAAACCTCCACCAACTGCAGCACCAAAGCTACAACTTAGTATCATTCGAAAAAGATCTACTGCTGCAATGGGGATTACTCCTTCTGTAATCATGACAATTCCCATTGGAAAAGCGATTTTGATATTGTCAATTTCTTGGGTTGTATAAATATTTTTGTGAATAAGCTTAGATAGTACCCATGATAGCGTCACTCCAAAAGGAGGAATCATTGACGCCATTACCTTTACTGCTTCTGGTTGTTGAACGCCTTGTAACAGCATCCCATCTGCAAATAGCGATGCAACTTTATTAACCGGCCCTCCAAAATCGAAGGCCGCCATTCCACCTAAGATAAATCCAAAAATGAAGCGTGCTGAACCTTCCATACTATTAAGGAACTCCGTTAAAGCATTCGTTGCTAGTACAATGGGCTGTCCTACTATATAAAACATTAGGATTGCCATAATTACTGATGAAATTAGTGGTATCACCATCATCGGTTTTAAACCTTCTGCCCATTTCGGTACTTTTATATATTTCACCAGAAGCAACACAATCCATCCGGTAATAAATCCGCCCAACATTCCGCCTAAGAATCCTGCACCGATTTTATAAGCAATCATTCCACTTAATAAACCTGGAGCAATCCCCGGACGATCAGCAATTGAATAGGCAATTGCTGCCGAAATCACTGGTGCAAGCAATCCCATCCCCCAAACGCCTAACGTTGTTAAAGCAGATGGAATACCATAACTACCATTAAAATTAGTTAATTCATGTCCTCCAGTTAAATTTCCAATAGCGATTAATAAACCCGAAGCCACCACAAGAGGAAGCATATATGAAATCGCAGTCATTGCATGCTTTTTAAGTTGCAACTTTTTCATAGCTTTATCCTCCGTTAAGGCCTAACTTCTCAACAATTGTTTTCAATAATTTGGTAGGTGCTTTTATTGCTGTATTTGTAGGTACTTCAACAACTTTTTTACCAGTAAACCGTTCTTTTCCGTTAACCTTAATATCCACGGCTAGTAAAACAAAGTCTGCTTCCTTAATATCTGTAGCTGTTAGCTCATCTTCCGTACCGATTGTTCCTTGAGTTTCCATGTGAATCTCATATCCTAATTTTTGAGCTGCCTTTACTATTTTTTCTCTAGCAATGTAAGTGTGGGCAATTCCCGACGTACATGCTGCTACACCAACAATTTTCATCAACTATCCATCTCCTTCCTTTGAATTTTTTAGTAATTTCAAAAGATCGTCTTTAGTTTTTGCATTGTGTAAATCATTAATAAAATTATCGTCTGATAAGAATCTGGCGACATTTTGGAGCAATTTAATATGAACAGTGCTTGCATCAGTATCCCGAACTGCAAACAGGATTACCACTCGGATAGGCGTTTCATCTAACGTTTCCCATGGGATATCATGTTCACTTTTACCAATCGCAATCGTAGTATTAATAACTGACTTCGACTTACCATGGGGAATAGCTACTCCTTGTCCAAGTCCAGTAATTCCTTCCTTTTCACGTAATAAGACGTCTTCCACAAATGCTTCTAAATCATTTATATTTCCCTGTTCATATAATCTTTTCGATAATTCTCTTATTACCCCCTCTTTCGTATTTGATTTCAAATTCATTTCAATTAATTTTTCATCAATCACTTGGTTTAAAATTGTCTTTTCCATTTTTCTGGCTTAACCTTTCAATCAACTTTTCAACTCTTATTTTGTCTATTTTCGTAAACATCGCATTCACTAATACGATTGGTTTATCAACAACCTTTTCGTTGGTTGCAATTGTAGTTAAAATCAAATCCACTTTACGATTCCACTTTTCTTTATTTTTCTCGTACATTCTAAAAGAAATCACATCTTCAATAACCAAATTAGGAAGCTCTTTTTCTATTTTTACTTTCAACAGCTCAGAAGTGCCTATACCGCTGGAACACATTATTAGTGCCTTCATATTATGTCCGTGTTGCTCAATAAATTTTGCAATGTATATAGCAACAAAACCAATTTCATCATCAGAAACGTTGCTACTATAGTATTCTCGGAATATTTTTTTCATTGCTATTTCGGTAGATTGAAAAATATTTGGATATTCCAATTTAATATCTTCTAAGATAGGATTTTTAATTTCTATACCATTTATAATTCGCTTAAACATTGGCTCCACATGAAGCGATAAATCTTCCTCAATGCCATCTCCTTGAATGGTTATCTTTAAAATTTCAGAAATGTTTTTAAGAAGTAGCCTAGTTAAATTAATGAACTTTAATTCTTTATCTTTAGATCCAGAGATTAACCTTGCAGAATTCAAATATTGAAAAATGTAATATTTTTCAATCGGAGGCATTTTTAAACTAATATAATCTCCCAAAGTATCAACAATGTGCCCAGCTACTGCCGATAACTTTTGGTTGTTTTCTAGCATTTCTTTTTCTACGGTGCTAATTGGTTCTCCAAATTCAAACTTTATATTTTTACTTTTATATCGTTTAATTAAAATACATAAATGATAAAAAAGATTCACGTTATACGGGAAAGAGATCGGAAACCGCAGTTTATGTTCGATATAATCCATTTGTCCAACAACGAAATCCCGATCTCGTTTAGCTAAATTTGGTATTTCTGTTCCAATTGAACTATAATCATCCACCTCCCATTTATTAACTAGTCGAATTATTAATTTTCGGATTGTCGATTCGTTTCCCTGTACCCTTAGCGTTCGGTCTCTGTTAATCAACAGCACTCCTTTTTTATTTAGCTGTTGCTTTAATATCGCTATATCAGTACTAACAACAGATTCACTAATATAAAAGTTTTCAAATAATGTGTTAATTCCAATTTTTTCCGGCGATTTAAACAGCAGTTTTAATAAAACTTCTTTTCTTCGTTCTATAGGAGAATACGCTTTAAAATTTTTCAATATATGCGCATTTCTTAAAAATGCTTCGTAATTAAGTTTGTATCCGCGTCCCTTCTTAGAACGTACTAATTCTCCTCCCGTATTTAAATTTATTCTTTTAATCATTCTAATTATCGATCGATTTGATACATGAAGTAACGAAGCAAGTTGGTTTGATGTCACATATGCGTCACTTTTAGCTAGCGAATAAATTATTTGTGTTTCTTTTTTATCCACCCGTTTCACCTTCTTCTTCATGGCCACAACCATATTATTTCATTTGGAACATGTCCGTGCTTATTACTAACTGTCACCTGTAGATGACAATTTATGATATATAAAAAAGACTTCAAAGCGTCACCGCCTTGAAGTCTCTGAATCTAAGGGTTCATCACTATTATTTGTTTAGAATATCTTTTAGGTTCACTTTTTCATTTTGTGGCATAATTTGGATAAATGCGTCCACGCCTTTTTCAATTAAACGCTTAAAGGATTCATTTTCTTCTGCATTAGTTGAAATAGTATGATAAAGCCGTTCGCGCCCCTCCTTGGCTCCCATACCACCTAAATCAATTTCATCAATGCTAATGCCGTTATCAACCATATATTCTAGCGTTTGGGGGGTTTTAGCCAAAATAATGGTGGGTGCTTCTAATGGTTCTGAGAAAAAAGTTACCGCGTCTTCTTTAGAAAAGATTCCAATTGCAATATTATCAGGTACCGTGTTTTCTAAAACATTAATCATAAAGTCGTCCTTGGCTACTCCATCATCAACAATTACTACTTGATCCGCACCTTTGTTCTTAATCCATGCAGTCATTACTTGCCCATGAATTAACCGATCATCAATTCTTGTTAAGACTAAGTTTTCCATGTTTTCTTCCTCCTTGTTTAAAATTCAAATTTACATTTTCAATATTTGTCGACTCTGAACTTGTAGCTAACGTTGCTAACTCATCCAATGATGTTTCGGCAGTTCTCGTCGTGACTAAGGTAATCACCATTGGTACATTCATTCCGGTAATCAACTTCATTTTAAATTTTTGACTTAAATATGCTGCTGAATTGTATGGCGTTCCACCCTTTAAATCGCAGAGCACTAAAACTCCATTAATTGCATCGTAATTTTCAGATAAGCTTTCTTGTAACCGATTCCGAAACTCCTCAGGATTCTCTCCACGCTCTAAAGATAGAGAGGTAATGCCTTCTTGAGGTCCAGCAATCATTTCAATGCTTTCTAAAAGTCCTTTACTAAATGGTCCATGACTAATTAAAAATATTTTTACCATAATTTCCTCACTTAACTACTCCTAAAAGATTTAGGTATGAAAGAGCAATACCAATTATAAAAATTCCAAGAATTATCCACGTTGGGTTAACCTTTTTGGCAACCAAACGCCAAACGATTAAAGTAATTGCTAACGGTATTAATCCCGGAGCCAGCGTATTCAAAATCTCTTGTAACTTCATCGTGCTTTTTCCGATTGACCAAACTAACGGCGTATCCACCGTTATCCGGGTTGCTGCCATAGTCCCCACTACCATTAAACCTACAATACTGAAAGCATTTGTAACTTTATCGATGATTCCATTCTTCAAAATGGTAATTACAGAGCTCTTCCCTTTCTTATAGCCAAACATAAACATCAGGTAACCAATCGTGTAAATAATTGCTTCAAAAACTACCGTAAAGAAGACCGGGCCAATAAAGTTATGATCCAAAGCCATTGTTGCACCAATACTAGCTAAAATCGGAAAAATAATTCCTTGTTGGACTGTATCACCAATCCCTGCTGCTGGTCCCATTAGTCCAGTTCTAACACCGTTGATATCCTCTGCGCTAACGTTTTGTCCATTTGCTCGAGCTTCTTCCATTGATAAAGCCACTCCGTGAATAATTGGGCCAACCATGTGTGGTTCTGTATTAAAAAACACCATGTACTTTTTCAATTCTTCGGCTTGCTTTTGAGGATCACTATAAAGTTTCCGAATCGGATACAACATCATGTTAGTAAGTCCTAAAGCTTGCAAACGTTCATAATTATAAGCAGCTTCATCTGATTGTTGCCATAACCACGTCTTGATCAAATCCCGTTTATTCAATTGAACTTTGTAATCGTCAGTAGTAATCACACTTGCGCTATCCGTGGAGTTAGCAGCTGGTTGAACTGCTTCAGTAGCTCCTTTTCGATTATTCAACGTCAAGCGTTTTATCTTCTTTTCTTTAGGGCTATCTTCTTTCTTTTTCGCTGTTTGACTAACAAAAATCAAAAAGGCAATTGCTGCTGAAAAGATTGCTACTGCCGTTGTATCAAGTTTTAGATAAACTGCTAGGAAAAATCCAATGAAGAAATATGCGTTTAAACTCTTCTTTCCTAAATAGCTTAATAGCATTGCGATTCCAAGTGCCGGCATTAGACCACCAACAACTTCTAAAGCTGTGGTTAAGCTTTCAGGAATCGCATTGATTAGTGCTGTCGCCCAGCCTTTACCAAACAATACCAAGCAAAATGCTGGCAATCCATATACCAATAAAGACACAATAAATGATGGAACAAAATTTAAAAATCGAATTTGATTTACGTTACCTTCGGCCAGTGCTTTATCTGCTCTATGTACCCAAAATGAGTTTAGCGTTTGATAAATTTGGACCATTAGTAACCCTAGTAAACTAAACGGAATCGCAAATGTAACTGCCAACTTTGGGCTAGCACTAGATAAAATTGTTAGCGCCGTCCCATATATACCAGCTACCATAGTGTTACTAGGCATCACACCCCCGGCGTTAATCCATCCTAGATATACTAATTGAATATTTGCTCCTGCTAGCATCCCTAACATAGGGTGGCCCATAAATATTCCAACTAAAATACCAGTAGTTAGCGGATACGTCATGCATCGCGTAATGGGTGCAAAAAACCACCATTGCGAAATTGTCGCAAGAATTGCAACTAAAATAGCGGACAAGATCATATTTGTTTTCCTCCTTTAGTCCAGCTTAAATAATTGAAAATCCCAAATCTTTTACATCGTTATTAAAACCTTGAACAGTTTCTAAGGATAATTTCTTTAAGTCTTTTCCTACCATGCCTAATTTTTTTAATACAGGAGTTGTCACCGTAATGATATCTACTCCTAAATCAGCTGCTTGTTTAATGTTTAGTACTTCTCGACAACTAGCCCACAATAGCTTAGTGTTTCCTTTGCTTTCTTTAACCACTTGTACAGACTCTTTCATTAAATTTGTTGGATCAACGCCTGTATCAGCGACTCTCCCAGCGAAGACTGAAACAATGTTTGTAGTATTTTCACTAAATGCGGGAACTACTTCTTTAACTTGATCTATTGTTAAGATAGCGGTAACGTTGATTGAAACACCCTGCTCTGACAGCTCTTTAATTAGAGGAACTGATGATTCACCCTTGGTATTGGTAATCGGAATTTTCACAAAAACATTTTTTCCTAATTCTGCCAATTTAAGCGCTTCCATTTTCATGGTTTTAAAATCATCAGAAAATACTTCAAATGATATTGGAAGATCACCAACTGTACTCATAACTTTTCTGGCAAACTTCATGTAATCAGTTATTCCAGCTTTTTTCATCAAACTAGGATTAGTGGTAAATCCCTTAACGTTTAATTGTTCTTTAGCTTCTACCATATCGTCTACAACTGCACCATCTGCGTAAATATCAATATCAAATAAGTCCATAATTTTACTCCTCAACTTGGGGATACCGTTCCCCCTAAAAAGATTTTTAAATAAGTGATATTATTATACGTATAATATTGTTTAATTAAGGTTACCGGTAACCTTAATTTCAGGATAAGTGTAACAGCCATCTATAATGTTTGTCAATATTTTTTTGGAGGTATTTTATAACCATGAAAAATAAAGTGTCCATTCAAGACATTGCTAACCGAGCCGGGGTTTCTAAAACTACCGTTTCCAAGGTCATTAATAATACTGGTAATATTAGCATTGCTACCAGAAATAAAATTCATGCCATAATGGATGAGCTAGATTATCAGCCCAATCGGCTTGCTTCCACGTTAAAAACCGGACACACAAAATTAATCGGAATTTTAGTACCTGATATAAGAAATGAATTCTATTCAAAAATAGTTAAAAAATGTGAAGGACTTTTATTTAAAGCAGGATACACAACCATTATTTGTAATACCGAGCGGGATTATTTTCAGGAAGAAAATTATCTAAAAGTTCTAAAAGAATTGATGGTAGAGGGAATAATTATCATTTCAGCTACTGACAGCATTAACGCTGATTTAGCCAGCCAAAATAAAAACATTGTCTACATCGATCGAGCTCCTCAATCTGATAACGAAAACATCATTAAATCTGATCACTATGCGGGAGCACAAAAAGCCACCAATGAAATCATCACAGATGGCCGAGATCCCTATTTGATTTTGTCAAAAACAAATTACTCACCAACTAGAGAGCGGACTCACGGTTTTATCGACACCCTTAAAAAGAAAACTAATATTAAAAATCCCGAAAAGCATGTTTTTAGGTTGAATGTGTCTTCAAATCAATATTTAGAAGAAAATACATTGTTGGAAGAATTCTTAATCGAACATTCTTCTGACCCACAACCCTTAGGAATCTTCGCAATTAATGATTACATTGCTTTTATGGTTGTTAAAGCAGCTGCTAAATTACACATTGCAGTCCCCCAAAAACTTAGCGTAATTGGTTTCGATGACGCTTCAATCGCCAATATTGCAACGCCAACCATAACAACTATCCACCAAAACACAACATTACTAGCTGAACAAGCTGTTGACATTCTATTACAAAACATAGGACAAAGTACTCCCACAGAGCCGCAAAAAATCATTGCCCCGATTGCGATGGTTTATCGTGAATCTTTTTTAAAAAATTAAAATCCAACAAAATAAGAGGTTGAAATTCAAATTAGAATTCAACCTCTTATTAATTAGTAATTTATCAACCTATAAATTTGTAATGTTTTACATTAATTTTGTATTTCCTGATTTTGAGCTGCTAGCAATACTTTTCTTAATTCATCATCAACGGCATAAATATAAAGCCCGTTAACTCCCCTAGTTAACAACACATTTAGCTCGTTGGGTAATAGCTGATTATATACCTTCACTTTGCTTCCATCACTTAACGTGCGATTTGATACCGCATTTTTATTCGCACTAGCATTAGGATCGTAAACGATTTTACCATCACGATATTTGACTGACGGACCAATAATTACACCACTGTAATTCAAGTCGAACCCTTGGATTGTGTAGGTAGACCCTACTTCATTAATTGTTTCTGGTCGTTCAGCCCAGGATAAATTCTTATCATTGCTTTTGGTTTGTAGATTCCACGGCAAGCTAAAATCTTCTACCGTTACTTGATATAAATCGTGATTTTTGTCCCGTTTTTCTTTAAACTCCCAGTCAAACGTAGCCAACATTCGGGAAAGCCCCTTACTTTGGTCTCGATTTTTTTCTTTGATTGCCTTATACATTTCACCTGGGCTCTTAAAGATTTTCAGTTCGTAATCTTTATCATCCCTTGGTAAATTAGTTATTCTATTTCCATAGACTAACATTTTAATCCATTTCACAGTATCTTTTGCTGCGTTCATTCTCAATTGATTTCTTAATTTAATTAAATGGCCATTCTTCTTAGCCCGGTTCTCTAATTTTTTTAACGTTTGCCCTTCAATATATTGTTGAGTTCTAAGCATTTGATGTGGATCTAAAACTGCTATAGTAATTTTAGCACGATCCATAATATCGTTAAGCTGGTTTTTCCCTTGATAAGACTGCTTTCCTTGCGTCCACAAAAGATGAGCTTCGTCAATTAAAGCAATATCCGCCTTGTCTGTAAAATTATTGATAAACTTTGTAGGCTTCATTACCTTTTCATCAAACTTCTTTTGGATACCTAATTTTTTAGCGATATTGTTATAGACCTTCACTTGCTGATCATGATTCACTAGCATGTAGGCACTTTTCCCTTTAAATTCTTCATCTTGCCCACTAAGCAAGTAAAATAATGAACTTAGTAACACTGTTTTCCCTGAACCTGCTGACCCTTCCACTAGAACTAACTGATTCTCTTTTTCTTCGTTAAGCGCTTGCTTCACATGATTTAGAATAGTGATTTCAGCATTCATTTGCTCTTCTGTCAACTTGTGAAAAGGGGAAGCTTTAAATAGCGCATTTTCTTCAATTACCTTCTCAACCGGAAATAATTGATTATTTTCTCTATGTAGCTGACGCCATATTTTTGAAAAAATAGCGTTCATCTCTTCTACAGGAAAATATTTATACTGCGGGTTAGCCCGCTTGTTGGATAAATTTTTAACGGCTTTACTACCAGTCATGTAGAGCATTAACTTGTTTTCTATATCTAGTGTTAATGATTTATTGAAATGTTCATGTCCAACCACAAACATTTTGGATCTTTTAGCATAGCGCATCTCTTGAAAATGTTCTCTTGTTCGCTGCTTAATATTATTCGTCTCTCCAACATAAACGCTATAACTATCTTTGTTTTCTGCATAAATAATGTAAACAGTTGGGTAGTCTAATAAAAGCTGTTCATTTCTTTCATCTAATAATCGTAACCCGTTTTTATTAAATGAAATTTTTTCTACAACTGGATCATTTACGTTAGCCATTTTTACACCTGCAATTAATTTTTACTAATTGTATTATACATTTTCTTTTAAACAGGTGGGCTTAACATCTAAAATTCGCAAATTCTCCCCACAAAAAAAGCGCCCACCCCAAGGCAGACGCTAAACTAAAGCCCAATTCTTCCTAACCAATATAATAAAACTCACAGAATCCGCGAAGATTCCCAGAAATATTCCGACGTGGCTGCTAACCGACCTACGCCTGCCCCAGCATTTTTCGTACTGAAACCACGCTTTTAGCGCGGTGGTCGCCCAGTCTTTTTAACGGTTGTTGGGCAACAATTAATCGATGGTTTTTCATTTCAATGGTTTTTAAATCTGACACCGCTGGACTCTGTCGTCGCACGTGCGGATTCTTGTTCATCACTAGGTTACGCACATTGTCATAAGTGATCACTAGCCCGTCATGACTTTGCAAAAGCAGTTGGTCGGCAGTGACCGTGAAAGTTCCTTCATCAATAATAAATTTAGCTGGTTGTTGGTTAGCCTCGCTAACCTTAGTCCGGTTTAAAATATATCGCCCGCTTTTCCCTAAAAATAATACGTTGCTGCTTTGTGGTTCTTTATAAAAAAAGGTGCTTAGGTAAAAGTATCGTCGCTCTTGATAGATTTTAATTGCCATACCTCCAGCGATCATCGCGATTACGATCACCGCTATTCCAATGGTATCCATATTTAACAACCTCTCCAATTTAATACTTTTTCAATCATCACGGTCTCGTTTTTAAACGTTGGTGCACAGAGCAATTTAAACCAACCCATTTCGAAAATGCCGCTCCGTCGATCTGCCGAGTTCCCCCTGCTAAATCCCATCATCCAGGTCCGCATTTCGGCTAATCGGAGCGTTTGGGTCAAACCTTTTAATGCTTGCGTGACTGGTGCTAATTAAGGCGTTGGCCAACTGGTGCGCGTTCCCAAACGTTTGGAACATGGTTTCCATCAACGAAGCCAAATTACATCCCGCGACCACTTGCAATTGCGCCGCGTCTGCTGCCAAAGTAGCCGCCACGTTGTACGGCGTTCCACCAGCTAAATCAGTAAAGAACACGGTTTCCTCAAAAGGTGCAGCACCTAAGGCTTGGATGAATTCTTGATGTAAATCTTGGTCGCTCATCCCGGTCGTAAAATCAATAAATCGCCAATTTTCCGGCACCTTAATCAGTAAACTTAGGGCCGCTTGAATTCCAGACGCAAATTCGCCGTGGCCACTAACAATTACTTTAATCTCGTTCATCAATTATCTCCGTTTTATTCGCTAATCACATCCAACCAATTGCCGCCATAACAATTGACAAGGCAAAGGTCACCACGATCAACCAAATCGGGCTAATGTTCTTTCGCAGCAACCAAAACAGTAAGAATACAAAGGCAAATGGCAAAATGTTGGGAAAAATCTTGTCTAGAAGTTGCTTTTGCAGGTCAATAACGGTGTTCCCGGCCCCAATTTTAATAGTCAATTGCATCTTTACGTACGACGCAATTAGGGAACCAATTACGGTCAATCCCAGAATAGAAGCAACGTGCGAAATGACCGTCGAATTTTCTTGGATTACGTCAATGGCTTTGGTTCCTAGGTTGTACCCAAGATGAGCCAGGGGCGCCCGGGACCAGAAGAGGAAGAGGTAAACCACGAAGAAGAGGATGGGACCAAAGACGTTTCCGTTTTTAGCAATTGAAGCGCTAATCCCGCCCACAATCGGCATAATGGTGAACCAAAAAATTGCATCCCCGATTCCAGCCATCGGCCCGAACAACGCGTTCTTCAACCCCTTAATAGTGGTAGAATCAACGTGCTCTTCTTCCATGGTTAACAGCAGCCCCATGAGAATGGGGTATAACGGTGGCGAGCTGTTAATAAATTCCATGTTGTCGGTCATTACCCGCTTTAACCCCTCGGGATCGTCACGATAAATTTTCTCCCAATAGGGCAGCTGTGCCCACGTCCATCCTGGCGAATGCATCCGTTCGTAAGAAAACGAAGCCTGTACTAGGTTAGAACGAATACCGAGCATTGAAATTTCATGATTGCTGAAAATGGATTTTTTATTCTTAGATACCATCGTCCATGCCACCTCCTTGCGAACGGGCAGAAAGGTCCTTGATTTGGGCCTTTAAAGCCATGTTTTCCCGGGTCCGGAAGTATTCAATCGCGGCAAAAACGCCCCCGATCAACGCTACCGGTAACACGTTTGAAAATGGAATCATGCTGGCGATTACAAATCCCAAGACTAAGTACGGCATATATTTAGGTTTCAGCATTACCTTAAGCAGCATTGCAAAACCAACCGCAGGTAAGATCCCACCAGCCAATTCAAAGCCGTGAGTCAACCAATGCGGCATCGAATTTACTAAAGCGTGCATTGGAGTTTGCGCAGCGTAGGCACTGAGGAAAGCTACCACGCCAAACGAAACGATGACAATCGTTAGCGGAATAAAATTAAGCCGTTTGAAATCACGGGCATTGCCTTCCGCTGCGTATTGGTCAAATTTAGACATGAATAGGGAAAATGATGAATAGAAGAATAGCAAAATATACTGCATGAGCATCGCAAATGGCAACGATAAGCCAATCGCGGTGGTGGGGTTAGTATTATTCGTGGCCGCAATTACTACGGTCATGATCCCGCATAAAACTGTGTTAGGCGGTTGAGTTCCTCCCGCCGGAGTTAGTCCAGCAAAGGCTAATTCAGTCAGCCCGCCGGCAATAACCCCCAATTGTAAATCCCCTAAAATCAAACCAGTAATCGTACAGACAATGATGGGCCGGAAAATGAATAAGGCTTGCAGCCAAGCATCAAGGCCGGAAATCATTGCCCAAATCGCAATTAAAATACCTTGTGTGAGAGTAACCGACATTTATTTTCACCTCTCTTGATAAGCAGCGCGCAGTAGCTGAATCGTCAGGTATGTTTAAAACTAATTGGCTAAGCCCGAATACTCAAGTTACTGAGCACGTTTAGCGACATTGTCATAAAATTGGGGGCTAAAATCACTTCCTTTACACTAACTAGCTGTTATTTCAATAATTGTTCGGTAATCGGATATTGTTTTTCCCCCGGGTAATCTTGAATAAAAATTTCAATTCCCCGGTCAGCTACTGCGAGGAGGTCGTGAACGTCTTGATCGTCAACGTAAACTTTTTTGGTGATTTCTCGTTTACCTTGCGCGAAATGCATATTGCCCACATTAACTTTATTAACGGGCACGCCGCCCTCCACTAACTTAAGCAAGTCACCAGGCGTTTTTACCACCAAAAAAATGTGTTGCCGATCCGCAGCCTTGTTGATCACGTTAATCGTCTTTTCAATCGTAAAAAATCGAATGTCCGCCCCGGAAGAATCCGCGGTGGTGGCCATCAACTTTTGTTGCAGTTCGTCATTGGCCGCGTCGTCATTAGCCACCACGATTAAGTTGGCCTTTACCGCCCTGGTCCAGGTCACCCCGACTTGTCCATGTACCAAACGATTATCAATTCGCGTCATTAAAATATTCGCTGCCATTACATCCATCTCCTCATCAGATAAATCCCATCTAACTTCAACAAGTGTAAACGTTTACAAATAAAGTATAACCTTTATCTAACCAAAGACAATCGTTAAATTGCCATTTTTTAATTAAAAATAGTTTGCGCTAACAACCTTATCTCTACACAATTTTTATCACCTTTAAGATGTATATACCAATTCTTGAACTTGAAAGTTTTGCCAACTAAAAAAGTGCTTCTTCAGAACCCTTAAAAATTCTCAAGAAGCACTTTTGATGCTAATAAAGTCAGCACACCCAAATGATTTTATATTTTTTCCATCCTTCGGGTAGTGCTTAAAGTACTAATCTTTACGGCCTTGACCAGCCAGCAAACTTGTACAAATCCTGCACCTAATCTTCCCGCTGAACTTCCACGACCGCCGGATTCTTCGCAATTTTCATTAAAACTGCGTCAATATCTTGCTTGTCAGTTAAAACCCCTTCCAATTCCACCGTAATCCGCTCGGTGGTTACGTTGCTGATGGAAAATGTGTTCCGGGTAAACCCCACGTCATGAAAAATCGCGTGAATCGTTGATAAAGTCGTAGCGTCATTTTTTAATAAAATCTGGCAGTGAAAATGTTTGTGTCGTAATAAATACTTTAAAACTAAATTGTCCCGGAACAAGGACTGCGAGGCCACAATCAGGAGGGCGGCCGCGATTCCGATGAAGTACAACCCCGAGCCGATTGCCATCCCGACCGCGGCAGTGGCCCACACCCCGGCGGCGGTAGTTAGGCCGTTAACACCGGCGCCCCGCACTAGGATGGTTCCGGCACCGATAAAACTAATCCCACTAATGATTTGCGCCGCTATCCGGGAAGGGTCTAACCCAATTCCGGGATGTTGCAGCAAATCGTAAAAACCATATTTAGAGATTAACATAGCTAAGGCAGCTCCTAAAGCTACGATAATGTGCGTCCGAATTCCAGCATTTTTCAGCCGGGCCGAGCGCTCGTAGCCAATAAAACCACCACAAATTGCCGCCACCACGAGCCGAAAACACCAGTCTAAATCCATGGCTTGCATTTCTTAACCCCCTTATAGCAATTAAGATCGTCCAGATTCCTCGCTTCAATTTTACCACTCTAAATAAAAACACGGTTCCCAGTAGCCTTTCGCCATCAAGAATCGTGTTTGGTTCGTTTAGAAATTACTTTTAATAATCTTGCGAGACTTCGTCAATTGATCTACGTTATCTTCAAAATGTAATTTTAAAAAGGAGTAGTAGAGTAGATCAACCACGTACAGTTGGGCCATCAGCGAGGTCGTCGCTGCGCTTCGCAATTGGTTACCTTCCCCGCTATCACTATGGGCAAGGACCACCGTGCTTTGTCGGGCTAGGGGGCTACTCAATACCCGGGTAATCGCCACTACCGGCAAATCTAACGCCCGGGCGGCACCTAGTAATTGTAACGTTTCCTTAGTTTCTCCCGAGTTAGAAATCAGCACGACCACGCCACGACCTTTGGACATTTCCGCCGCCAGCAGGTGAACATCTTGCGTTTGAGCAACCGGCTTACCAAGCCGACCAAACTTTTGTTGCAAATCATCTGCCACTAAATGAGAAGCTCCTATTCCATAAGTGTAAACCACGTCGGCTTGATCCACCAGTTTGGCTGCATTCCGGACCGCGCCGCCCTTAACCGTTCGATTGGTTTGCTCGATGGTGTGGTTAATCCGGTACTCCATCTTTTGTTTCATCACTTCAAGCGTATCTGCCGGATCAATTTCTTCAAAGAACTTGTCGTTAACCATCGTTTCGTTTTTCAGGCGTTCTTTCAGCTCGGGTAACCCGTTTTTGCAAACCCGCTTGGCTAAGCGAATTACCGTTGCGGCGCTCGTCCCCACTTGATCAGCAACCTGTTTGGCATTGGAATCAATTACCGCTTGCGGATATTTAATGATAAAGCGGGCAACCTGCTTTTCCTTTTTGGTAAAATCACCCAACTGATTTTTCAAGGTAAATACAACACTTTTCAACGACACCCCTCCTCACGCTGGCGTAATGAATAAGTGGCTAGCGTTGATTTTCCATTAAAATTGATGTAGCTTGGACATCGGTTTGTCCAATTTTTTTATCAACTTGATAATCACTCGAATTGGTGATAATTGTCAAGGTCACTGGTGCAAGTTGTGCTTCCCGGATTACGGACCAATCGACCTTACCAATTACGTCACCTTGATGCACTTGGTCACCAGCTTGAACGTTAATTTCAAAGCCTTTGCCATTTAACTTCACGGTATCCACCCCAATGTGGACGAGGACTTCTTCACCAATCTCATCTTGGAAACCAACCGCGTGCTTAGTGTCTGCAACCATAGTAACTTTTCCATCTACCGGAGCGTAAATTTGGGGATCAGTTTCGTCAGGCATTACCGCTACCGATTTTCCCATCACTTCTTGGGCCATCATTGGATCAGGAACTTGATCAAGCTCGACTATTTTACCGCTAACGGGAGTTGTCACGGTCACCGAACCGCTGCGCACAGCTGTCGAGCTGTTTGGCACGTCGTCTTGAACTTCATTTTGAACTTCAGCGTTAACTTCAGCATCGCCAACGAGGGCGTCTTTAGGAATTCCAAAGAAGTAGGTTGCCACGAATCCGCCGACATATCCAGCTAAGAGTCCGAGGACGTAGGCATAAATGTGGCCGTTAGTGATTAACGGAATTAAAGCCACTCCGGAAGGACCAATTGCAATCGCGCCCACGTGACCAAGTCCGCCAACTACGGCACCACCGATCCCACCACCAATACATGCAGTGATGAACGGCCGTCCTAGTGGTAACGTTACCCCGTAAATTAAGGGTTCGCCAATTCCCAGAATTCCAACTGGCAAGGCGCCTTTAATTAAGTTAGTCAACTGGCGGTTCCGCCGACATTTAATCCAGAGAGCAAAGGCCGCACCGACTTGTCCAGCACCCGCCATGGCAAGGATTGGCAGTAACGGAGTCGCGCCAGTTTTGTTAATCATTTCAATATGGATTGGGGTTAAAATTTGGTGCAAACCAAACATTACCATTGGGAGGAATAAGGCTCCCAATGCAAATCCAGAAAACGCGCCGCCAATGTTTAGAATCCAGTTAATTGCACCAACTAGGGAACTTGAAATTACGCCGGCAACTGGCATCACTAGGAAAATGGTAAATATTCCAATAACTAATAACGTAATCGTTGGGGTCACAATAATATCAATTGAATCTGGTACCCAGCGATGAAGTTGCTTTTCAACTAAAGATAGTACCCAAACGGCAAAAATCACCCCAATGATTCCACCTTGGCCGGCACTCATGGGTTGCCCGTTAAAAATATTGTGTAACGGAGCTTCGGGAGTCATCCCGTTTAACAAGGTTACCGCCCCAATCACACCCCCTAAACCAGGGGTCGCGCCAAATTCGGTTGCACTATTAATACCAACGTAAACGGAAAGGTAGGCAAACACCCCGTTTTTAATGATGTTCAGTACTAAAATTAAATCCGTCCAGCTCTTGCTGATATCACCAGCCACGAGCAAGTTGGAGAGCACCGCGGCAATTCCCCCAATCAAACCAGCTCCGACAAAGGCCGGAATCAACGGAATGAAAATATTTGAAATCGATTTCAAAATTCGCTTTACGGGGGTTTGTTTTTGCTTAGCCTTTTGGGCCGCCTTTACTTGAGCTGCCTTAGCTTCCACAATCTCCTTGTCGGTCATCTTACTTGTGTCCATCACCGTTTCAGGGAAAGGATCGCCTAGTTTTACTCCAACTTCGCGGACCATTTCTTCGGCAACTTTGTTAACCGTACCGGGACCCACGATTACTTGTAAAGTATCGTCGTCCACGACTCCCATCACACCGTCAATTTGTTTTAACCCGGCCATGTTAACCAAGCTAGGATCCTTAATGGTCATGCGCACCCGCGTCATACAATGGATCAGTTTGGCTACGTTGCCGGGACCGCCCACGTTAGCGTAAATTGCCTGCGCGATTTGCTTTACTTTTGCATCCGTCATTACTTTTCCCTCCTAATCAATCGTCTTTCTAACAAAACCATGGGCTTCTTGAAGCCGCTTTTGAGCTTCCGTTTCGTCAACCCCCGTCAAAATCATCACGATGGCAACCTTAACGTTTTGGTGGGCCTTTTCAAATACTGTGGCTGCGGTCTCGTAATCTGCGTCAGTGGCTTGCATAATAATACGTTTAGAACGTTCCACTAATTTAGCGTTGGTTGGTTTAACGTCGACCATCAAGTTCTTATAAACTTTTCCAATTCCGATCATCGAAACCGTTGAAAGCATGTTTAACACTAATTTTTGTGCGGTCCCCGATTTTAACCGGGTGGACCCGGTCAAGACTTCGGGACCCACCGGCACTTCAATCGCAATTTCGGCATGTTGACTAATTTCTGCATCCGCGTTGCAAGCCAAACTAATCGTGGCAGCGTGCATTGCTCGCGCGTAGTCTAATCCGCCAATTACGTACGGTGTCCGACCGCTAGCGGCGATGGCCACTACCGTGTCTTTATCCGTTAAGTGTCGTTTCTTTAAATCTGCCGGTCCTAAAGTCAAGGAATCTTCCGCACCTTCTACCGCCACGGTCATCGCCTTTTCGTCTCCAGCAATTAGTCCCTGGACCATTTCCGGATCAGTCCCAAACGTGGGCACGCATTCGGCAGCATCCAACACGCCTAACCGGCCGCTGGTTCCCGCGCCCATATAAAAGAGCCGTCCACCCTGCTTAAAGTTTTTGACAATTTGATCCACCGCTTGAGTAATCTGCGGGAGCGCTTTTTGTACGCTTTGCGCCACAGTTTGGTCCTCGTGGTTCATAATTTCGAGGACTTCCGCCGTTGATAATTCATCCAACCGCATCGTCTGCGGATTGCGGGTTTCCGTCGTTAACCGACTTAAATCTAACATTATTCTGCACCTCCATGTATTCGCTTTCATTCGAGTTGCTTAATTGTACCGCTTTTGAAATACCATTTCAATAAAATTTGCAAATTTATTCAAAAATGTGAAACCACATTTCATTTAAAAACAAATGTGTCTGCTAAGTTACCGGTTAATGGGCAAAATGGGCTTATTTCGCCTTAAATACTTGTTAGCGTGATAGCGCTTTGATAATATTCAAATGCAAAAAAATATTGATTAGTAATCATTTCGGAGGAGATTATTTTAATATGGAAGTCAAACTGAACTACTATGATGAATTTCAGCAGCTCAGCTCAAGTCAAATTTTTTCGGATCAGAATCGGGATATTAACTTACCATTCATCAAAGATGCACGAATTTTTAGCGATACTACCCTTTATTTGCAAGATATTAGCCACTGGCGCTGCCCCGGTTCTACCTTGATTATTGACACCGAACGACCTCCCCATATTACTAATCAATCAACTCGAAAACTTATCCGTAACTTTTTACGTAACCAACCGTGTTGCGACATCTTTTTGCGCGTGGTAACCGATTATTTAGGCATTAAACAAGCTCGCCCGGTGGTTTTAGGTACCCAACGGGTAGTGCCGCTAAACGGAACTACCCGGCGGCCCGCGAACTGGATTTTTGCCCACCACCTCAGTGATTTTTACACGGATCAACATCACCCGAACTCTTCGTTCTTGAATTTTGATTGCCATGACAAGTGTCTCCAGCTCCAAGTACCGCTTAAAGAAGCATTCATTCGTAATAAATTACTGATGGCCCAACAGATGGCCGAATTAACTTACTTAATAATGAAAGGCCTTTCAGAAACATTCGGGATGGCCGTTATCAAACCGCGAAAGGAAGTTTTTGCGCGCACGGATCATTGCCTTCCGAAGCCAGTTTTACCAGCTAAACCCCTAGACGAAACCTTTATCGGATTGTCCGCGCGTTTATTTGTTACGCTTAGTGAGTCATTTTTCGACGAATCGCTCATGTCTATGGAAGAAGCCACACATAAACTCAAAAAAATGAGTAATAATTTAGAGTTAATGTAATGTTTTTTTGCCCTAATTTCTTAAAACAAAGTATAATAAAATTAGTTATAATTCGTACTTTAATTTAACTAAATTTAAACGTGTTGGCTGACACCTTGGGGGATTAGTTTTTATGAACGAAACACTAAATAGATGGATAAAGAAATTTAAGCACTGGATCAATCCGCGCGATCCGTACCAAAACGAATTTGTCGAAGACGATCTGTACCGGGGGCGGCGGTCCGCTAAACGACGGCATCGGCGCTTAGTGATGCGTCGTTGGTCAATTTTAATTGGTAGCATTATTTTAGTGTGTGCCGTGCTTTTTGGTGGCGGATGGGGAATCAGTAAAACGCTCTACGCTAGCAAAGTTGACCGGCTGCAGACCCGGATCGACCGGTTGTACGTTGATTCCCAACATTCGGATCTAAAAAAGAACGTCACCAAGCAACAAATTGCCACGCTTAAGCATGACGTCGCTCAGTTAAAGGACCGGCCGAAGAAACCAGCGTTGCAAAAGGCACAAAACCAAGCTGCCAACGCTTACCAAGTTCGACAGGATTACCAACATTTGTTTAACCGACAAAACCGGGTGGACTTGAAGGTAACTACTAAAAAAGTCAATCACCAAATGAAGGCTTTGTCGGCAAACAGCGTTCCGCAAGCTTTCGATAAAAAGTATCGAGAGCATCTACAAAAAGTACGTCAAATTGTTCAAACGGCGGATAAACTTAGTCGCCGCTACAACACCATTATTAAAGCTCACCAACAAAACCAAAAAATTAGCGTTTCCACTATTGATGGGTTAATTAAGGACATGCGCAAGAATCAGCAGTCTCAACGGACCGTCGACGAACAAACTAAGTTAATTAGTCTGCGTTCAATCGTTAATAAGGAAAATAAGGCGGCCGAAAAAGCGGCACGAGAAGCCGCCATTGCAGCCCAAAAAGAAGCTGAAGAAGAAGCCGCACGCAAAGCAGCCGAAGAGTCTGCCTCTAAAGAAGCTTCTAAATCAGCTTCCAAGGCGGCGGAAGCTAGTTCTAAGGCCGCGGCGGAGTCCAGTTCCAAGGCAGCCGAAGAAAGCGCAGCTGCCGCATCTTCAGCGGAAGAAGAAAGTTCTAGCTATGATAGTAGTTATACTGATGGGACTTACACTCCTGCATACGATGGTAATTATTCATCAAATAGTTATACCAACCCTGCTTATTACAATTATACGGGCAGCGGATCTAACAGTAGTTCCACCCAAAGTTAATATCAAAAACACGTAGTGGAAACAAAACTGGCTGGTTTTTGCAAATTAAAAGCAGCTGAAAAAATTAGTTTATTCCGCTTAATCAAAAATGAGAGTGACAAAAATCGGGTAGTTTGCGAGCATTAACTGAAAATTGACCATGATGCCTGAATTGGGCATGATGGTCAATTTTTGGTTATGCAGAACAAACTAACTTTTGGCACACGTTTTGGCTCTATGGAAGTCAAAAAAACAAAATAAAAACGGTTCATGAGGAAGCTTTCACCCCATGAACCGTTTTTTGTTTAGTGCACTCGTTTTTTACAATTTTTAGTGCTCACCTAATCTTCAGGGTGGTCCTGATCCCATTTTTCTGCTTGGCTGATGGCAATCGGGATCGCTCGGTCTTCATCATAACCTTCTTGTAACAAAGCATTTGCAATTTCAATTGCTTTGTTACGCACCCGTTCCTTGAGATTTTTCATGGAGCTGGGATAATCTTTTTTTGTCCAAGGCATCGCCATTCCTCCTTAAAGGTTGATTGGTTCGCCACCAGTTACGCCGTAAATTTGGGAAGTTACGTAACTAGCTAAGTTGGACGCTAGGAAAACGTATGCTGGGGCTAATTCAGCTGGTTGTCCAGCCCGGCCCATCGGTGAATCTTGCCCAAATTCAGGGATCGAGGATTCTGGTTGACCATGATCCAATTGGATTGGAGTCCAAATTGGTCCTGGAGCCACGCCGTTAACCCGCACCCCTTGTTCAATCAGTTGTTGCCCCAAGTTAATCGTCATGTTCGCGATTGCTGCTTTAGTTGCGGCGTAATCTAACAATTGGGTGCTTGGGTTAAACGCTTGAATCGAGGTAGTGGTAACGATCGCGCCACCAGCTGGAAGGTGCGGTTTGGCTGCCTTCACCATGGCTAACATGGCAACCACGTTCACGTCAAAACTATCCTTAATTTGTTGGATCGGCAAGTCGTCGATTTTTTCGTGCGCAATTTGTTGGGACGCGTTTAAAATTAACGTGTCGAGTGCACCAAATTCATCGACCACCCGTTGGATAATTTCTTCGGGAGCATTTGAATCGCGTAAATCAGCCGGGAGTAAGAGCGCTTGACGCCCTGCGGAAGTGATGTAGTGTTCCACTTCTTTTGCATCGGCTTCTTCACCTGGTAAAAATTGGATGGCTACGTCGGCGCCTTCCCGGGCAAATGCGATGGCCACCGCGCGACCAATTCCGGAATCACCGCCGGTTACAAGCACCTTTCGGTTTAACAGCAGGTCGTGACCTACGTAACTAGTTTCACCACAGTCGGGTACGGGAGTCATCTTCCCTTGGATCGCTGGGGTGTCCTGTTGTTGCGCCGGAAATTTATCCGTGTGGTACAGCGTACGGGGATCCTTTAAATCTGGTTGATTCATGTGCATACAACTCCTTTCTTTTGTAATTAGCATTTTAATATAATAGAATATTTTTAAAAAGAAAAAGGCTCACGTTATGTAAACGTTTAGCGAGAAAGGAGTTCCGGCATGCCTAATCACCACGTCCATCTCAAAATTGAAACTTTCACTAGTGTTGATTCTCTCAACAATTTAATCCAAAAACATCAGTGGCCATCAACCATTACGGCAGGCCTGCAAACTCCCGAGGTCTTTCCCCGGACCATGCGTTTCAAGCATGGCGAAGATGAAATTGCCTATTTGATTGCAGTCTGTAACCTCGCGCCTACCGATAACATTCTTGACTCTCAGGTATTGTTAGACCCTTTAATCATCGTTTCAGAGCCGGAGCAACTAACCTTTTTGGTCCATGAAGAATCGGCAAGCGCCACTGAAATTCAACAGCTTTACGAAACCACCCTGTTTAATTCCAACGAAGGTCTGATTGCCTGCTTCCTCTTAAAAATTTACTCCAACTACCGCGTAAAACTCGCGCACATTAAAGAGCAGCTCGAAGAAATTGAAGCACAGTCTACGGAAACTACCAAAAATGAATATCTCATCGAAATCAAAAATATCAAAAAGGAGGCCGTCATCTTAGAACACACCCTTGATACCCAACATCAGGCGTTAGAACGGCTTTTTAAGTTAGCGGAATTTACCGATAATTTGGCAGACGAAGCGATGATTTACAACATTAAAACCGCTGAACGCCAAATCACGAAGTTAATTGTCATTTATCGTGACTTAATTGAAGCGATCAGCGGTTTATTTACCGACATTATGAGTAACCATTTGAACCACTTGATGAAATACCTAGATTCCGCCGCCTTGGTCATTTCGGTCCCCTCGTTAATTGCCGGGCTATGGGGAATGAACACCGGCGGGTTGCCTGGTGAACACACTAAATTCGGCTTTTTAATGATGATTATTGTCAGTTTGGTGCTCGCCTTGGTTACTTGGCGAATTTTGCGTTCCAAAAAGTATAACGACTAGTTGTCGTCGTTTTGCAGCAGAAATTTCAAGTCGTCAATTTGACGTTTAAGCTCCATTCCGATAGTCGTGTCGGCAATGTTGCGCCGGGGAAGATCTCGATCGATCACCCGTTTCAAGGTTGCTGAACCAGTTGTCGAGTTATACAACTCGGCCACTCCCAAAAACGGCGTATGGGTAACGATTTGAAACCCGTATGAATTGTTGATCAGCGTATAACCGGCAATTCCAGTCGCCTTCTGATAGGCCTTTGATAAACCGCCGTCAATTACTAAAATTTGACCACCGCCCTTGATTGGCGACTCTCCGTTGCCCACCTTTACCGGCGTGTGCCCGTTAATAATGTAGCTGGAGCGCTCGTCCAACCCGAATTTATCTAGAATATAGTGCGCCGTAGAAAGCCGGTCGCGAAGCATGAAGTACGGGTTATCGCCTTCGCGGTGGGTCTTTTTGTCGTCAATAAAGTAGCGTTCAAACGTGGTCATGGCCGTTCGCCCAAAAAGCGGTGATTTTTTACCGATCCAGCAGTACCACATTAAGTCAGTATCATCGGTTTCGGTAAAATCATTTTTGCTGGTGGCGGCCCGGATGTGTTCTTCAAAGAAATCAAGTAATTTTCGACCGGCATAACGGTGACCACGGTATTCAAACTCGTCAAAGTCGCCGTCCTCGGTTAACGGAATGCAACCGTGATACAACAAGTTATTATTGTAAATTAGGTACATACTCCCCTTTCGCAAAATAAAGTCCATGTGGGCCTTAATTTGCGGGGCATGTCGGAACGAATACCCTAAACTTTGGATAACTTCCTGCTCTTCCGCAGTCAGTTCGTAGGGGTGTTGCGGATCCACCGTTTGAAAACACCCGTGGCTTAAAGGATAGGTCCGACCGTCAATTTCAACTGCGCCAGTGACCGCTTGTTGCAAAAACAGGCGGTTTTCCATTTCAAAGTCGGGTTGTCGGGCGATAATCTGGCCCTCTAATTTAAATTGGATAATGGTCAGGGACTGGTGAACTTTAGACAACAGATCTGCGTTTGGTTGGTTAAATTCCCCAGTTTTCGGATAGAAAAACGGGTCGGCTTCATAATGTTGGTCGGCAAAGGTAAACAAGGCCCGTAAGTTAATTCCGTATTCCCGTTCCAAATCAAAAATGTAGCCGTACCGAGTCGCAATCCGGAAAAGAGTTGCGATGCAGGCCTGTGAGCCGGCGTAACCGCCTAACCAGAGGACGTCGTGATTCCCCCACTGAAAATCCAGGGAGTGGGCATTTTCTAACAATTCCAAAACCTGGTTAGACTTTTGGCCTCGGTCAAAAACGTCGCCCACAATGTGAATGTGATCGATCACCAGCTTTTGAATCGTCGCAGCCAAACTTTGAACAAAATCTTGCGCCCGATTCAATTCAATGACCTTATTAATAATCTGTGCGTAGTACTTTTGCTTGTTTTTCGGGCTACCTTCTACGTACAATAGCTCTTCGATAATGTAGGCGTACTTCTTAGGCAACGTCTTCCGGACCTTTGAACGCGAGTATTTGCTTGCACAATATTGGGTAACCTCAATCATCCGCGGAATGATGGTGGTATACCACTGAATCAACTCGTCGGCACTTTTACCCTGCTGCACTTTTTCAATCATGAATTTAGGATAGGCCACCACGAAATTTAATTCCTTTTTCTCAGCCGCCGCCATTTCAGGGAAACGGAGGTTGATTTTTTCGCTAATGATCCCCGCCCCGGTCTTTAAAATATGGTTGAGCCCATCATACTCGCCGTGAATATCACTGATAAAATACTCGGTCCCCTTCGGCAAATTTAAAATAGCCTCCAGGTTGACGATCTCGGTTACAATCTCATCTTCGTTATTAAATTCTTTTTTCAGCTCTTCAAAGTATTTTTCTTTATACATTGGTATATACCCTTTTACGTTTAATTATTTATTTGATACTTTGATGATAACACAAAAATAAGCGCTTACAAGTTCAATTTATTAAACACCCTCCCCGTTATGGCAAAATTGGTAAACAGCAGTTAGGGGCTTAGGTTTCTTCTCAAAAATAAAAAGCCGGCGACCCCTACTAACCATAGCAGAATTTAATCTCCATTCCGTTAGTGAAGGTCTTCCAGCCTTTTTTAAAGAAGCTCATTATTGGTTGAATAACTGATAAATTGCCGTAGGTTCGTTAGTTTGCTTTAACTGCGTAACAAACTGCTCGTGCATCAATAATTTAGAAGTTGCTGAGAGATATTTTAAATGGTTGCCTTGATCCTGCTCCGGAATTAAAAACGAAATTATCGTATCTACGGGCTGTTGATCAAAGGTTTGCCAAGTAATCGGTTTTTGTAGCTTAACGACTAGCATTGCCGAATTTTTGATGCTGGCATCTTGTGCATGGGGGATCGCAATGCCACGTTCCATACCAGTAGAACCGGCTTTTTCGCGTGCTAAATACTTCTGGTAAACCGCCTTGGCATCCGTACTATACCCATTTTTTACGGCTAAATTCGCTAAATATTTTAACAATTCGTCACGTGAGCTAACTTCAACGGCCGTTTTAACATTCTTAACGGTTAAAATTTGCGCTAGCTCTTGATTGTCCGTGGTTGCCTCTGCGGTTGTTGGATTCGTTACATCACGTTCCGTAGCCTTAGTTCGGCCCGCAACTAACGAAAGTAGAAAGCCTGAAATTAGCGCTCCAATAACAATGAAGGCCACCCAAAGAAATGGTTTATTAACTAACGGCAGCACGATAAACCCACCGTGGGGAGCCGGAACACTAATTCTTGTCATATACGTTAAAATTGCGGCAACTGCCGATCCCACCATAAAAATTGGAATGTTAACCAACGGATTTCGCGCCGCAAATGGAATCGCCCCTTCCGTAATGTGCGTGGAACCTAGTAGAAAGTTTACATATCCTGCACTCCGTTCATTGTCGGAGTAGGCATTGCGGTTGAATAATACGGCAAAACCGGTTGCCAGCGGTGGTGCAATGCAGGCTGCGGATACTCCCGCCATGAAGAAGTAGTTTCCTTGGGCAAGTAGGGCCGTTCCCGTCAAATAGGCTGCTTTATTAATTGGGCCGCCCATGTCAAACGCACACATCATCCCGATAATTAATCCCAAAATTAACGGGTTTGAATTTTCCATCCCTTTCAAGAAGCTCATCATCCCGGTATTTATGTCTTTCATCGGAATTGACATATACCACATAATTGCGCCGGAAATAAAAACCCCAATAACTGGAAAAAGGAAAATTTGTTTCAAACCGTCCAATGATTTAGGTAATGCCTTAAATAAGCGTTGTAGTAAGACTACCGTGTAACCTGCTAAAAAACCGCCGACGATTCCGCCAAGAAATCCAGTTCCGTTAGTATAGGCAATCATCCCCGTAGCAAAACCAACTACCAATCCGGAGCGTTTCCCAATTGCCTCTGCAATGTAAGCACACAGTACGGGGACCATCAGATTCATTGCAAAACCACCGATGGTATTCAGTAACTGCGCAAAACTATTAAAGTCCGCACTCTTAGGGTCGGCCGAGTTAATTCCCCAGAAAAAGGAAATTGCAGTCAATACCCCGCCGGCTACCACAAGCGGCAACATGTGAGAAACTCCGTTCATCAAATCAACGTAAATATTGTGCCAGAAGGTCCCGTTAGCCTCACTACCCTGGGACTTAACACTAGCTGGGTTACTGGCGTGGTAAACGGGGACGTCATCATTTAAAATACTGTCGATTAATTGGTCAGGTTCCTTCATTCCCTTGGTGACGGACACGTTGATCAACCGCTTGCCGTCAAATCGTTCAATTTGAACGTCTTTATCTGCTGCAACAATCACGCCATCAGCGCCTTGAATTTCTTCATCAGTAAATGGGTTATCAGTGCCGCTTTGGCCGTGAGTTTCAACCTTAATGGAAACGCCCCGCTTTTTGGCAGCTTGCTCCAGAGCTTCCTGGGCCATGTAGGTATGGGCAATTCCCGTTGGGCAACCAGTTGCCGCAATAATTTGGTATTTAGCCATTCTCGATTCCTCCCTTAATCACTTTAATCGTAATCTGTTTACTTAATTCGTCAACGTCCGTAAAATCAGTTAATCCTGGCCGAAAAGCCGTTGAGCTTCCTGCCGCGATGCTATATTTCAAATTTTCATCTAATGGTTTTTGTTGTTCCATTCCGGCTAAAAAAGTGCCTAACATGGTGTCCCCTGAACAGGCCGTATTGACTACCGTTCCTTTAGGAGCATTTCCAAGCAGGACGGTGGTTGCGTTAACTAAGAGCGCGCCTTGACTACCTAACGACAGCAATACGTTTTGGGCTCCCCGTGCCACTAATTGTTGGCCACATTCAATTAACTCTGTTAAGGTTGGCCGTTTAGTTAACCCAAACCACTTACTTAGTTCTTCATCATTTGGCTTTAGCAATTCCGGTTGGTATGGTAGCGTTTCCAAAACTGCCGAATAATTAGTATCGATTACCAATTTAAAACCTTGCTTTTGGGACCTTTGCGCGATTTTTACTAAAATTTGTGGTTCCACTCCGCGGGAAAAGCTTCCTGAAATGACCAAAGCGTCTGTTGCAGTCAGCTTTCCAATCAATCCTAAGAATTCCGTCACCTGCGTTGGTGTAACTTGGGGTCCCGCATTAACTTCTTTGTACTCGGTTCCTTCTGCTAACACCCGGGTGAAGACGTTAATCCGCGTTGGTTGATCCGTATGCACAAAATGATTTTCAATGCCCCGCTCACGCAACGTTTCTTCGATAAATGCGTTGGTAAAACCTCCTCCAATGCCTAGCGCCTGATTTTCAATGCCCAACATCTTTAAAATGAAAGAAACGTTTACGCCCTTTCCGTTGGCTAGAATATCATAGCTGTTCGTTCGGTTAACCTTGCTCGGTTTTAATTCATCAGTTTCAATAAATAAGTCAATTGCTGGATTTAAAGTACATGTGTAAATCATTTAAGGCACCTCTTCTTTCTGCTACCTTAATTGTAGGCGCCATCGCGTTGTAAATGTTTTCAAAAAAATCTTTTTCTGTGGTATTCTTGAAAAAGAATTTACATTTAGGGGCGGCTAATTTGAAACAGCAAAAATTAAGTAATTCGGAAAAATACGCGTGGCAATTTATCCAAGATCACCTAGAAAGTATCCCGGCACTTTCCATCGTTGCGCTTGGTCAGCAGGCAAACGTCTCTACAGCAACTATCATTCGGACCCTTCGCAAACGTGGCTTCAAGGGTTACAGTGATTTTAAACACCATCTAGTTGAAGAGAACCAAGGTTCCTACACCAACCTTGCTCGCGCTGATTCTGATATTCGCAGCGCCATCATGAAAAATGAACACGAAGTCACTAATACCATTAAAATGATCAAGATTGCTGACGTTGAAAAAGCGGTGCAGCAAATTCGACGTGCCCAAATCATTTACATTTTTGCCCGGGGCTTTTCTGAACTAATCGCTGAAGAACTTTTAGTAAAACTTCAGTTATTAAAGAAAAACTGTCAGCTTAGCGACGATCCCAACATTATTCAAACCCTAGCAACCGATATTCGTCCTGGCAATTTAGTAATTATTATTTCACTTAATGGAGAAACTCCCGAATTAGTAGAGGCTGCCCGCCGTATATCACAAAACCGCGCCCCCATTCTTTTGATCACCACCAACGGTACTAGTAGCATTGGAAAATACGCCTCTTTAATTTTATGTGGTTTTAAGTCCGAAACTACTTACTTTCCGGCGTATGAAGTGCACTCCCGCTTGCCTTTACAAGTAATTACCCGGGTTCTGCTAGATTCATACGTAATTCGCACTAAAAAATAACCCCTCCCATCCGCAACTTCATTGTTTGCGGACGGCAAGGGGTTATATTATTTTTACGTAACTTTACTAAATCTGATCCATTTTTACTACTGCTAGGCCAGCTACCGTGGCAACTAAAACGATGGCGAGGTAAACCACGTTTTGTGCACTACCGACCGGGTTAGCAGAAAAGGCCATCCCGTAAAGTACGGGGCCCAAAGCTGCGATGAGATAACCACCAGCTTGAGACATGCCGGATAGTTGTGCTGTTTGGTATGGCGAAGCCGTCTTCATGGCAAACATGGTCATCACGAAAACAAAGAAGAGGTTTACCGAATAACCAATTAACAAGGCTTCAATTAACCAAAACCAGGTGGCGGCGGTATTTTGCACGAAGAGCATTCCGGCTGCCCCGAGGCCCACGATCCCTGCGGATAGAATCAACCCAACCTGAGTTTGCCGACTCACCCGGGTCAAGGTTTGGGGTAAAAATACCGAGACTGGTAAGCCGATCAACGAAAAGCACGCCATAATTGCTCCAATGACGTCCGAGCCAACGTGATGGTAGGCCATTAACGACGGCATCCACGCCGTGAAAGTGTACATCATTACCGATTGACAGCCGAACACCAATAGAAAGCACCACGCCCGCTTATTTTGCCAAATCACCGTTTTAGTTGGAGCTTTATTGTCCGTCGGCGTTGGCACCCGTCCGTCCATCTCTTCTGGCAAATGGGGCACGATCAACCCCCACGTTAGCAAGGCCAGTAATGGCACCACCGTTAGAATCAATAACATCGTCCACCATCCGGACAATTTAACGATTGGCGCGGTAATCAAGTTAAAAATTGCGCTGCCCATCATCATTGAAAAAGTGTAGAGCGTGGTGTATAACCCAATCCGTTGCGGAAAATAGGCCGCCACAAATGACGGCATAAAAACGTTTAGGTAGGCAATTGCCACCCCGATTAAAATCGTTCCGCCAATCATCGTGGGCATCGTTACAACCATTCGTAGTGCTGATCCAAGCACTAAAATGGCTAACGCCAGCAATAGTGACCGTTTAAAGCCCATCCGTTTTAAAATTTGTGAAGCAAAATTTGAAAACACCATGAACATCACCAATGGCAAAGTGGTTAAAATCCCTAGGCTTCCCTGGGCCACCCGCAAACTTTGCGCTAAATTGCCCAAAATCAAGGGAATCGTAGTAATTGGGGTGCGCATCATCGATCCCACCAAAATCACCACTAAAACCATGGCAAAAATGCCTATTTTACTTTTTCTCCAGTTCATGCGTATCCTTCCTCACCTTAAATAATCATAGTTTTATTGTACCAGAGTATTTTGGGATTCTTCGGAAGTCCTTTAGTTTTATCTAATCAGCTCCGAGGAAGCGCTCACAAAAAAACGAGACCGGAATTTCCGAATCTCGTTTTTGGCTTTAACTAACGCTGATTTTAGAAGGGGTCCTTAACCGGAAATTCTTCTAACTGACGTTTAATCATTGCCCGATGCAATTCTTCTTGACGTTCAATTTCCGCCTTTTGTTCGGCAGTTAATTTTTCTTCATCGACATTGCAATCCATTTTAATGGCCTCCTCTAATCTTGAATCGGACGAACCTGAACCAATGGCCCCTTAACCCCCGGCAAGATTCCGGCTTTGACCTTATCAGTCCGCGTCGCGTGCGCCAACTGGAATTTATTTTTCTTCACTAGCATGGGGTTATGGGTTTTAAATGAACTTGGGAGAGATTCATTCGTACCATTCAATACAACCACCACCGCTTTAAATCCCGCTAACGTAACCTCAATGGGGCTATAATGCAACGTGTCACTAAACATTTCAAAGACGGTCCCTTGCGGAATGTAGAAAATTTGCGCGTCGTCAACGGCGTGGAATTCGTAATTTCGTAAATCACGTCGCTTCCCTAACACCATAATCACGTCGCTAAAGGTGATATTCACTTCGCTACCTTGGTGAAATTCAATGGCTGAAAAGGCATCACAGTGGCCCACACACTGGCCTGCTGAAAGCGCCATTCCGCCAAATACATCCCTGCTGATTTCATGGATCACGCTCATTTGTTCAATTGCAGGATTTTTCGGTACGTATTGGTTTGCAGCGGTAACTGCCACCCTAACCATGTAATCGTTAATTTCCGTTAAATCAAATTGTTTATATACGACACCGTAATCCCGAAATTGTTCGTCACCCACCTGATATATCGTTAACTGAGGGTTCGCCTTTTGGATTTTTTCATAGTTCGTCATCTTCTGGGCCTTTTCAAATTATTTTTGTACCTTTTCAAACCAAGGGGTCGCACTCTTTGCCAAAACCTTGTTCAAGTCTTCAATGTTCTTCTTACCTTGGGTTTGAAGCCACTTGCGACCAACTTCTTCGCTTTCACCAGCAAATGGTTCAATTGCACCGCGCCAAGTTGCCCGGCCACAAAGTACTCCATTGAATTTTGAACCTGCTTCGTGCGCAAATTGGAGTTCTTCTTGGAACAATTCTGCAGAAACCCCAGCACTCAAGAAGATGAATGGTAAGTCGGTAGCGTCGCTTTGATCCTTGTAGTACTTCGCAGCTTCTTCCTTGCTGTAAATTACGTCTGCGTCGTTTTCCGCAAAACCTTCTACGTAAGCTTGGTTAACTGGTACTTCAAGTTTCAAAACGTCGACGCCGTATTCGGGTTTAGAAAATTCCTTAGTCATTTCGATAACCTTGTGCGGTTTAACCTTAGCGTATTCCTTACCCTTTACGTCATCATTGTTAGCATCGTACGAAACTAGTTCCAAGAAGAACGGAATGTCTTCAGCCTTACATTCGTCGCCGAGCCGTTGAATGAAGGCGTGCTTGCGTTCATTGATTTCTTCACCTTCGTCAACATCGTAATACAACAAGAATTTGATGGCGTCCGCACCTAATTCCTTAAGTTTACGTACTGACCATTGATCAAGGATGTCTGGGAAACGGCCCGGTTCAGTTGCGTCATAACCAGTTTTTTCATAAGCCGTTAATAGGCCAGCGTTTTCGTCACGAACCCGTGCTGCGGGAATGCCGTATTCTGGGTCAAGCAAAATTCCGCTTGCGTATGGAGTCAATTCGGAAGAAATTGCTACCTTAAAGTCTTCAATTTCTTTTTGGCTAGCTTCGTGTCCGCTTGCCGCGCTAATCATCTTTTTCAACGAACCGCGTTGGTCGATTGCCAAAGCGCTGATTACGCCGTTTTCATCTGATAAAGCCTTCAATCCCCGTAATTTTCCTTCTGTCAATGTTTTCATAGTGTCCAACTTCCCCTTTTCGTTTAAAAAAATATTTTTGAATGCCCTTTCAGGTACCGCTTACAATTTTAACAAAAAATTGCACAAATTGATAATCGGCCTAATTAATCGTGGTAAAATCCTTCAGCCCACTTTTCGTTTTCTTCGTCGAAGAAGTGTGGATTATCCTTTTGATCTGGGTTTGGTGTAGCAATGTGATCAATCTTGTCGATCAACTTCTTATTTTCTTCGGTTTCCTTGTATTCTGAATCCAAGAACACCTTAATAATGTCTTCGCAGAGGTGTTCTCCAACGGTCGCACCACCAAAACCAATTACGTTAGCGTTAAGTTCTTCCTTAGCGTAACGTGCGGCAACTAGGTTAGAAACTAGCGCAGCCCGGACGCCTTCGTTCTTATCTGCCGCGGTGCTGATCCCGATTCCGGTTCCACACAGGACCACACCAAGGTCTGCACGGTCATCCGCCACGTCTTCAGCAACCCGTTTTCCGTAAATTGGGTAGTGGGTCCGGGTGGTGTCGTAAGTTCCTTCGTCAATTACTTCGTGACCTAAGGATTTCAAGAAATTTGATAATTGAATTTTTACGTCTGTAACGATATGGTCGTTTCCAATTGAAATAATCATTCTATGCTTCCTCCCTCATTAAATCATTTTGTTAAGCATGTCTAAGCGGATTTGGTGACGACCCCCGGCATACTCAGTATCTAGGTAATATTGCACAATGTTGTAAGCCAATTTTTCACCAACGACGCCGGCACCGATGGCAATGGCCTTAGCACCGTTATGCATGGCGGTCATGTGGGCGGTATTTTCTTCAACTACGTTAGCCGTGACCATACCCTTGACCTTGTTGCTTGCCATTGCTGAACCAACCCCGTATTCGTCAAACATGATAGCCTTTTCAATTTTGTCGTTCAAAACCTTATCCGTAACGGCTAAGGAAGAGTCTACGAAGTCCGCTTGGGGAGTTTCACTAACGTCAACCACTTCGTAATCATGTTCTTTAAGGTAAGTTTTTACCTTTTCCTTCAAGTCAAAACCTGCTTTATCTGCACCTACTACAACTTTCATGCTCACTGCTCCTTTTCTTATTCAATCTTTTTAGCAACGTGGACGGTGGTAATTTGCTGGTAACGTCGTAAGATTGCTGGTTTAACGCCCGCATCGGTAATCAAACCGTTAACATTACTTAAATCATAGAAATTATAGAAATCGTCGTGATCTAACTTATGGTGGTCAGCCACGATATACTTATTCTGCGATTGCTCCAAAGCAACCCGTTGCGACGCGCCTTCATCAGTATCTGCGTTCATCACGCTCGTATTAGAGATTCCGTTAACCCCCACAAATGCCTTATGCATTTTAATGTTGCGTAAAAATTCTTCCGCTAAACTTCCCACAAACGCACCGCTCCGACGTCGGTAGGTTCCGCCAACTAAGCAAAGGTCAAAGTCGTGCTCATCTGAAAAGCGTTGAAAAACTGGTAAACTGTTGGTCACGATTCGTAAATCATCGATTTCCAAATACTTAGAAACCAATTCATTCGTCGACCCCGGGCCAAGAAAAACAGTTTCGTTAGGTTTAATCATACTTGCCACTGCTTTAGCGATTTCATTTTTTTCAGCTAAATGAATTTTACGTTTTTGAATATATGAGGGTTCGGTTTGCGACACTAAGTTAACGCTTTGAGCCCCGCCAAAAACTCGCACAATTTTTTCCTGCTTCTCGAGTTCGTCGAGGTCCCGCCGAATAGTCATTGACGAAACTGACAGCTTATCGACCAAATCGTTAACCGTGATCGTTCCTTTACTATTAACTGCGTTTAAAATTTCCATCATTCGTTCATTTTTTAGCACTCGCACCCCTCCTTTTTGCTTTTTAAATGTTTGTTTTTGTTCATTTGTGTTACAAACTAAGAATAATATTTGCACTCCCGAATGTCAACGCCTTAATTAATCCAAGCCTAACCAAAAAAACTGGTTGACAATATGAAAGCGCTTAATTAGAATGAAGCTGTAATCAAAAATAAACAAAGGCAAACACAAATAAACTTTACCTTGCCAATGTTTGAAAGAGGTGATCTGTATATGAGCGAAACAGCAATCGAGTCTCTATTTGATCCAAAGATTGTCTATGTTAGTTCAGGTACAACCAGACAGGCCGTTTTCAAGGAAGTCGCCGACGACTTAGTTGCAAAGGGGTACGTTAAGGATAACTTTCTCGACAATCTGAATAGCAGAGAAGATGCTTATCCGACGGGCATGGATTTATCGGTGGTGGGATCCCAATATCCAAACGTCGCCATTCCTCATACGGAAGCCAACTTTGTTTATAAGCGCCGGATTGTTCCCGTAAAGCTTGCACATCCCGTCGAGTTTCATAACATGATCAATCCCACGCAAACCATGACCGTCCGCTTTTTATTCATGATTTTGAATAACGACCCGGAAGGTCAAGCTAACGTACTTGCTGAAATCATGGAGTTTTTGACTCACACCCCGTGGGATAGCTTGCAACACCTGTTTGCAAGTGATTCCCCGGAAGAGATCTTTGATTTCTTGTCAACTAACTTTGATGAAAAATAATTAAATTACTTATGTGGAGGTATTTATTATGATTAAAATGTTAACTGCTTGTGGTGCTGGTGTTAATTCAAGTCATCAAATTAAGGATGCGGTCGAAGAAGAAATGAAAAACCGTGGTTACGACGTTTCTGTTGACGCAGAAATGATCAAAGACGTTACTCCTGAAAAGATGGAAGGCGTTCAAATTTTCTTACCAATCAACCATCCGGACCTTGGTTTTGACATTGATATTCCTGAAATCGATGCTGGAGCAATTCTTTATCGGATGCCTGCAATGGCTAAACCTGTTTACGACCAAATCGAAGCAGAAATCAAGAAAATCCAAGGCTAATTAATTGCTTAAACAAAGGGGAATCCCCAATTGGCTCGGATTCCCCTTCTTTCATGCCATCCAAGTAAGCGCCTTCATTAATTTAGATGGCGATCCCCATGGCTGCTCATTTCAAGCGGTCATTAATCAATCTGATTTCAATTTTACAAATCATAACTACAACTAAATAAAGGAGTGAGATTATATGAATGGAATCATTCATTTTGCCAACCTGATTTTCAAGCCAATCATTGACTTGGGGGCTGCCCCAATCATGCTGATTGTTTTAACTTTGTTGGCTTGGGCATTAGGCGTTAAGTTTTCCAAAGCCTTGGAAGGCGGTATTAAGCTCGCGATTGCTTTAACCGGGATTAGTGCCATTATTAATATTTTAACCACCGCTTACCAAGCTCCTTTGGCCGCTTTTGTTAAGTCGACAGGGATTAATCTGTCGGTTACCGACGTTGGTTGGGCTCCATTGGCTACCATCACCTGGGGCTCGCCATACACCCTGTTCTTCTTGCTTTTGATGGTGATTTTGAACTTGATTATGTTAGCTTTGAAATGGACCAACACTTTGGACGTCGACGTGTTTGACATCTGGCACATTTCATTTACGGCATTGATGGCGATGTACTTTGGTGCCAATTTATTAATTGCAATTATTTTGATTTTAATTATCGGTATTCTAAAGATTATCAACTCCGACTTAATGAAGCCCACGTTTAACGATTTATTAAACGCGCCAGATGATAACCCAATGACTACCACCCATTTAAACTACATGATGAACCCGATAATCATGCTGTTCGACAAGATTTTTGACAAAATTTTCCCATGGTTAGATAAGTACGACTTTGACTCTGCTGAATTAAACAAACGGATTGGATTCTGGGGCAGCCACTTTGCCATTGGTTGCTATCTGGGGGTCTTCATCGGTTTAGTTGCTCGGCAAGATCCAAAAGAAATTTTAACTTTAGCCTTTACCGGCGGGGTCTGCTTGCAGTTATTCTCCCAAATTGGCTCTTGGTTCATCGCTGCTGTTGAACCACTCTCCCAAGGGGTTACTGACTTAGCTAACAAGCACCTTCACGGACGGAAGTTGAACATTGGTTTGGACTGGCCATTTATCGCAGGCCGTGCTGAAATTTGGGCAGCTGCTAACGTTTTAGCGCCAGTGATGTTGCTTGAAGCCTTAGTATTGCCTGGCAACCACATCCTTCCACTCGGTGGGATCATCGCAATGGGGGTTACTCCCGCACTGTTGGTGGTTACCCGCGGTAAGATTATTCGGATGATCGTCATCGGGGCCATTGAAATGCCAATCTTCCTTTGGGCAGGTACTTTAAGTGCTCCATTCATTACTAACGTTGCTAAACAAGTTGGGGCTTTCCCAGCAGGCTTGAGCGCTGGTACTAAGATTGCTGAATCAACCAAGGAAGGACCAATCGAACAATTCTTAGCTTACTTAGTTGGTAAAGCTTCGACTGGTGAAATCACCTTCATGATTTATGCGTTGTTAGCACTCGCTGCTTACGTCCTCCTCTTCTGGTGGTACGCAAAACAAATGAAGAAACGCAACGCTGCTTACGCTGCTGAAAAAGCTGCTAACGCAAAATAATTTTTAACCGAAAGGAACCTGCATTATGATAAAACCAGAGCATCAAACTAAAATGTCCAGAATCATTGCTTGGGCCATGGTAGTGGTCGCCGCATCTACGGTTCCTGCCCTCTTCGGTCGTAACGTTTGGACCTTTGGTTTTCAAGCGTTGATGTGCGTGGTCGCCTTCACCCAAATCTCAAAGAAACAGTCCGCTGTTCCTAAAAAGTAGCCGGATAGAATTCCTCCCTTTTAATTAGATTAGCAAACCCGTCAAGTTGGTAAGGCCAACCTGGCGGGTTTTTGCTAACTACTTCTATTATCGTGGACGTCGGTAGACAAACCAGCCTACGCAAGCTACCAACCCCAGCGTCACTAAACCAAACTTAATTACTAGTTGGTGATCATCCCCGGCTAAAACCGTGTCTAACCGCAGCGGAAGGGGCTGGCGGGCATCGTCATCTCGCAAGCTCACTCCACGGATTCCTCCTAGTCTGCTTCCAGTCCCCGAAGCCCGCTTTACGGGCGTCTTACCGGTATTTTTTTCGTTGAGGTTGACCCCGGTTAACTGCGCTTGGTGTTTAAAACACCGGGCCATTGAATTAGTTGCCCGCGTTTCAAAATCAATCAAGTTGGCACCATTCAAGTCGCCTAGCGCCACCGCAAACCGTAGTTGGCTATACTGAGTAATTCGTTTTGGCGATCGACTTGCCAACACCTTAAACTTGCGACCGCTCCGATCAAATTTAACCTTTTTAACCTTGATCGAATCCGAGACTAACTGCTGGTTTACCCCGATCAAGTCCGTATACGTTACTTGCCGGAGCGGTTGCTTTGCATAATTAAGGCGTACTCGCCAATGAATTAATTGGGGGTCCTTAGTATCATACCACCCCCATGAATACACCGTTTCTCGGGAATTAGGACCCCGATGCGGTAAAATTTTATATTTTTCGGTTCGTAAACGTGGCCAACTGACTGCCACGGTGGAAGCGGGTTTGACCCGGTCGTAGTCCCATAAAAGCCCTAATTTAAAGTTGCCGTAGATGCCACCGTCATGTTGCGTAACGTAGCGCGCTAGCCGCACCGTGATTTTACCGCTCCCACGTTGTGCATCTACCCGTCCAATCACTTGCCCATGCCGGTCTTTCAGGTTGAATTGGGCGTTGCTAACCAGTCTTAAATTTCGGGGGACTTTAAAAGTGAGTTGGTCCTGCGCCTTGACCGGTACGTTGGCAGGAATTTTAAATTCCCATTTTCCAACCAGCTTGTCGTACAAGCCAAAACTAGTACGATCGTTGTGTTGCGCATCTCCCAAACTCACGTTAGTAATAAATTGGTCGCCCCAATCAGTGGATGAGTACGCAATGGTTTGATTGCTTTCCCAAAAATAAATAATTGCGATCACTAATCCAAGTAGCCATTTTTTCCTCACACTAATCTCCTTTTAAAACTTAACTATTCCCAAGTTGGGTCAAAATGCGTCCGGGCCCACATACTCCGCAGGATGGTTCCCACCGCTAAAATAGCAAAGAATATCGAAACGATGGCCAACCCATGATACAGGCCGTTCCAGCTAAATCCAATCCATAACATTCCGTTTTTTTGTACATTGGTATACATTTTTATGCCTCCTTTGATTGATCAGTATTTAAGTGGTTCCAAGTCCCCGTTGACCCCTGGAGCAATTGAAGCAGCGCGCCTAAGTAAGCCAGTTGTAAAAACAAGCTATACATTAGTTCCGGCAGCATCATGAGGGCAAAAAACTTGGCCTGGAAATCTTGGTCCCAAATGGTCACCACCCGCTCGGTAGCAAAAATTACTCCAATTACAAACCACAGCAAACTAAAAATCATTAAGTTTTCAAGCATCAGGTACGTGGTAAACACAATCAATCCTAAAAAAGCGAACACCGAAATTAATAACATCAACTGCTGAAAAACATACGGCAACATCATTTTGTCCCAACGTCGGCGGGTCACCTGCTGAAGCGCCCCTAAATACCAGCGGCGCCGTTGTAAATATAGCAAGCGCCACGTCGGCATAATTTCAGTCGTGCAATAACACGATAATGGCGAAATCATTTTGGCCCCCGCTGCTTTTAAATCTAGCGTTAGGGCAAAATCTTCGGTAATCGAATCCTCGCGGTAAAAGGTCCCAATTTGTTGCCGAACCTTTTGCAGCGTTTCTGCTCGGATCAACGACGCGGTCCCGGTTAAGACGAAAACTTTCTTACTACGGCGAACTTGATTGGCGTAGCGATACCACTCCAACTGTTGGCAAAACTCAATCAGCTTATTGCGGTTAGCCGTTCCGTAAAAGACAGAGCCAACCGCATCATAATCTCCCTGGGCAATTACTCGCTTAGCGTGTTCAATCCAGTCTTCCGTAATCACGGTATCTGCATCACAGATAAACAAATACTGGTCCGGTTGCTGCCAATCTACGTAATTCTCTAGCGCTTGGTTCAGCGCCCCCGCCTTTCGACCTTCATTTTGCACAGTTTCAAATGCGCGGGCCCCTGCCTGTTGAGCGCGTTGGTATGTATCATCATCACAACGGTCACAAACCACAATTACTTTATCAACCTGTTTTTTTAGCGCTCGGACCGCGCGTTTAATATTTCCAGCTTCGTTGTGCGCCGGAACAATTGCCGTTACGTACATAATTTTTCATTTCTCCCCCAAGTAAAAGTATCCGCAGCTACCTCGTTAATATGAATTTCCGCCCAAATAAGGGGTCTGGTTAATTAACGAATAAATGCTGTTTGCTAATTTCATCGTGGTTTCTCGACCACGCCGGTTACCTAATAAAACGACCGCCGTTCCCGCCGAGCGATTGAAAATAATCGATGGCTCGTATCCACGTAAAATCCCATGTCCGCGGTAATATAACCGATTTTGATAAACTCCCCCAGCATAGACGCTTTGGGTAGAAGTTTTAAAAAGTTGCTTAACCACCTTAAGCGGGATGATCTGACCGTTCACCAGTGCCGCAAAATACCGGTACAGGTCGCCTGCGGTCATAAAAAAGCTTCCGGTACCAACCTCGTTACGGTAAATGTAAGCCGGGTTAGGATATGCCCGACCGTTTTTGTGGTAACTTTTTGCCACATGCGGATTTTTAAAATCGGGCATGCTCATGATTTTAATGGGCCGCCGTAATTTAATCAGCTGTTGGAAACTGTCCTGATAGTTTAGGTGAGTAAGTTGGGTAATCACCCCTACCAACAAGTGAAAATTCACTGCGTCATAATCCCAGCCTTTTCGCGGATCCACCGCCAAATGGTGCACGTAATAGTTTGTAAGCTGTTTTTCGTTTAGTGCCCGTTCCGGATCACTACTTGCTTCCAATCCCGAGGTCATCGTTAACATATCGCGGATGGTAATATTTTTAGCATTAGGAATTGTCGGATAAAAACGGGCTAGCTTTGTATCAAAAGACAACTTTCCTAACTGAACCAATTTCGCCACCATGATTGAAGTCATACTCTTTTCAATCGAGGCAATGTTATATAACGTTTTTACATCGTTAGCATGGGTGGCATCTTGCTTACCGTAACCCTTATGTAACAACACTTTATGATCTTTAACGATTAAAGCCGTTCCGCTAAACCGATTTTTCGTTAAAGTATAGTCCACGTTGGTAACCACGTCGCCACGGGCTTTTACCACGTAACGAGTGGCCCAGCGATCACTGAAGTAGGTGTCATGTACCATTTTTGCTACAAACAGTACTTGTAACCCAATTATTATCCAAAACCAATATCGCTTTTTAATTGCAGCGCGACCACCTTTCTAAATTAAAATGGGCAGGGATTTAGCGAAGGCCGGCTTCGCTTTTAGTTCTTGAACTGGCCAGTGAGGGACTATCCTTTTTGACCTGAATAATTGCCATATAAACACGCAGAGGCCAGAAAAAACGATTAGTTTCTTCCAGCCTCCCGTTGTCCCCATATCCTAAGCTGCTAGGATATTCAAAATGATCCCCCCTGTACTAATTCAACGATTAGTACTTTTTCATCATATAATCCGGCCCCTTGACAGTAAAGGCTCCTGACGTTTCACATTTTGAAATTGATTTGAAAAACTTGAGAGAATCGGTCACTACCGGGTATCAACGCGGTTCCTTTTTTAGCCAAAATTAGAATAATATTTAAAGCAAAGGCCGGGTAGTTTGTGAGGCATAACTAAAAATCGATCATTATGCTCGAATCTGGCATAATGATCGATTAGGGTTAAACGAACTGACTTTTGGCATACGTTTTGGCTCTATTAAAGCCAATATCGCAAAACGATTTATTAACTCTTTCAGCCTTTTCAGTTCAAAAAGCTAATTTTTTAGCAACGTGCTCCTGGACCCAGTTCCCTCCGGTTAATAAAATCCCGCCGCCAATCGCTTAAATCGCGATTAACGGGGGGCTTCCTACTGCAGCATAGTCGAAACGTGTTTTGGAATCCAACTCTCTCCGGTTAACAAAATTATGGCTCCAATCGCCTAAACCGCGACTGGAGCCATAATCCTGTTATCCTCGAGAGCTACCCGGATTCCAAAACACTCTGATTCTTAATCCTCACAATCATATCTCCCAACTGCTCCCAATCCGCCGCTAACGGTGGTGACTCCCATATCATTTGTTCACAATCTAGTTCCGCAAACGATTGGTCCGAGAGGAAGATATCCGTTTCTTCCGTTAGTTCCATCATAATTTCAATATTTAGCGGTGCAAACTGCTGCAACTGCGCCACGATATACTTCGTAAAGATTGGTCCATTCGAAAAATCTACCGTAATCTTAACCGTTCGGCTTAAAAATTTCACCGGTAAATGTTCCAATAGAATCAACATGTACGTGTAGTACAACTGGGTCAACACGTCCTGATCGATGTATAGTTGGCGGCGTTTAGCCACCTCGCCCAACAACTGCTTTACCACCGCGTCAATTGCGGGATAAGTTTCGTTAAAGAAAGGCATTTTTGTGGGATCGACGAACGTTTCGCTAAAGTAAAACGGCGAAAACACCTTTGCGTTCGTTTGAGTTAAGGCTCGTTTAATTCGGCCAATCGCCTTTTCCAAACTTGCGTCCGCAAAAGTGCTGTATAAAAGTTCTGTTTGACTATCCACCAAATCCTGCAAACGCTCTTGTAGCTGCGGTCCACAACATTGATCAATAGAAAAATCCAGCAGCTCGTTTACACGACAATAAATCGTTAAGTACTGTTTTTCCCGACGTAAATCCTCGTCCTCCAGCCCCCAAAACTGATTAAGGAGGCCAAAATCAGGACCTTCGTCATCAGTAGTCACCGGACTTAAATCGGCTAACTCTGCAAGTACGTGCCCTTGTCGAATTCTTTGAGCTTGTACAAAAGCAAAATTAACCAGTCGCTTCCGTTCGGTGTATTTAAGACACATCCCACAATCCGTACAAATTTGTTCCAAAACGGTTGGTATTTCCAGTCGGTATTCGCCAGGGAGCCCGTCAATCCCGTTAAAAAAATGGTGAATCACACTAAACAATACCTGTCGCAACCTTGCTTCCGTCAACGAACGATAGTTGAAAATTTCTTCGGTGAAGAGTTGCCGGATTCCCATAATATTGCGATAATAAGTTGCTCGGCTTATCCCAAAACGTTTCGTGAATTGGGCTTGAGTCCCGTAAATTCCTAATTGGGAATTAATAAAAACATTTAGACGGATCGACCTTAGCGCCATTTCTTCCAAAAGCTGTTTAAGCAATGACGTCGTCAAGCCGTACATGGCAATGATCCCCTTCCCATCGTAGGCCAAGTCGATGTTTTTCAGGTTAAGTGACGCAACGGTATCTTTCAGCAAATCAAAGGCCATCAGCACTTGGTGACGGCTAACGCCTAATTCACTTTGTAGATAGCTAATTGATAGCTTCTTTTCTGGATCGTGGATGTAAAGTTCGGCCATTTGGAGCACCAATTGTTGTTCGTCGTCCAATAAACGGTTAAACTTTTCGATCATAAATAAAAACTCCTTAAGATGATTTGTTGAAGATATTTTTAAAGATCCAACTCTAAAAATATGTCTGGAGGGTTCATCATCTTGGGAACAAATCACTACCAACGGTTCTATAATTACGGTCGTAAATGGTTCATCACTAGCTTAGTCGGTGTGACCATTGGACTAAACGTTATGTTGTCCCCCATTTCCGTAGCTGCTAGTGATCAAGTATCCAAATCAACTTATCCGGCATCATCTCCTCAAATTGCACCGCAAGAGGCCGCAAGTCGGCCGCCGAGGTTAGATTACTGGGGATCATCTACTAGTGCGATCGCCTCATCATCAGCCGATCCGCACCATTATTTTTGGGGAAATAAGCACCATCACCATCATTGGCATCACCATTGCCATGCAACGGTTAGCGTACGGTACGTTGACCAGTCTGGGCATTTGCTAGGAACCGGGCAAGCGTACTATCCGCACGGCCCCCACGTTGGCGAGCCTTACGTTAGTCAGCCCCGGTCCATTAAAAATTACCGGCTAGTCGGTACCGCGCCTGATAGTCTTCCAACTCGGGGAAGACTTAACAAAGATGGCGACAACGGTATGGTTACTTATATTTACGCTCCAATATACCACTTCAAAGCTAAAACTATCAACGAAACTATACATTATGTCGATAAAAATGGCTAAACGGTCGCGCCAACCCACGTAGCCCAGCCCATTACCTTTGTGACCGTTGATAATTTAGCTGAACATGTGACAAAAAACTATTTTTCGAATACCTCGACTAATTTTCAAATGGATGATCAAGGCAATCCTCGGGATTCTGAAAATTGGCATAGTGGTACGCAAGCTACTTTTGCCGAGGTACCCGATCCGTTGCCCCATGGTTACCAACTAACGGATCCAGCTAAGGATGTGGTACCGGCCGCGCCCGTAACTCCTTCTAGTACCGACTTAAACATCACGGTCCGTTACCAATTGAAAAAGAAAACGGCCGTAATCCGGTGGATTGACGACCGGACGGGAAAAATAGTTTCCTTCAAAACGGTCAACGTGGACGTTAAGCATCCCCAGACCAATTTAACTGAAACCTTCAATCATCAAGACTATCGCTTAGTCAGCAGTGATTTGCCGCAAGGACCGCTCACTTTTGATGAAATTAAGGAATCTGGTCACCTTTACGAAGTTCATTTACGTTCGCAAACGCCACCAGTCCTTCCTGCGGCGATTAAACCTACTCCTTCGAAAATGTCGTCATCGTCCCAGCCTGTAACGCCACCTGCTTTGGCGCCGGCGGAGCAACATCCTACGCTACCAGTCAGTCCCTTACGTCGGGCAACGCCAGCGATTCAACCAGCGGTCGCCGAGCGTCATCCGCAGCAACCAAGTAAGTCGCTTTCTAATAGCTCAAGTCGCCCGCAACCTGCTCAATCACAGCCACGTTATCCGGTTCATGCGGGTACGATTCCGCTGGCGGTGGCTGATCAGCAGCCCACTCCGGTGCCAGATTTACTTGCCCGTTTGGATTTAAAATGGTATTTCCCAAGGGATAACTATCCCGTACTGGCTTTCGACGATTGGAATAACCACGTCCAAAAAATAATTAAGTTAAACGGAGATACAAAAAACCACACTCAGCTGGGCCAGGTGTGGTATAAAATGTCGGGTAGGTTGGTAATGGGACAAAGAGTATTCGGAAACCCAGGTAATTCCTGAGGACTAACAATATTACGACATTAATTGCGGTTTTAGCAATTGATGTCGTAATTTAGTTATCCGGAAGGAATTGGGTTCCCGAACACGTTTCGGCTGCATTGCAGAGCAAATCCATCGTTACCCCCGGACATATAATGCGGGTACAAGAAATAATTATCCTTCTGTAAGTTATTTCTCTAAAAATGCAAAAAAAGTTCTAAAATAAAACTGGAGTTGGACGTTAAGAATCCAACTCCAGTTTTTTAGCTATTTTTGAAACCCGCTTACGTAATTCAACCGGTTTTCTATAGCTACTCTGCAATTATCCCCCAATAAAAGCAAAGTTCTTCTGTATGCGTCTACTCCCACTAAGTGGGACAAAGGTATTTTAAAAATTATTTGTTTAAGTTTACTGCGACCCCTTGGTAAATGCATTCTCGGCCAACAATCTTTAAAACTTGATTGAGGCACTATTGCGATTCGAACTTCGGAGTCCGGTTTTCCATAAAATCAAAGATATTCACTACCGTTGCTTGCCACATCCGTTTTTTCACCGGAATTGATTGCCAAAACATTGGTTTATCGGCAAGTACTTCGTTAAAAATATCTGTCAAAGCTGCTGCCGTTTGTCGCAATTTTTGCCGACTTTTGTAAATTTCAAAATCGACAACTTTGTTATTTACTTGGCTATTTTCCCTGTGAAAAATTTGTGGTCCCATGTGAATTATCCCCCTTAAAAGCTATTACCTGTAACTAATGCTACCATCACTTTAAAATTTATTTATACCTTTGATTAGTTAAAACTTAACTTGTGTTGTTATAATATACTTTAAAATTCAAAAGTGCAAGCGTTTTATAGCTCCATTTCACAAAAAGTATCAATTTCACAAACTTTCCCGCTCAAAATATTAATTTACCGGCCTTAACCATCAAGGCACTTTAGCGATTCACAAGCAAACTTTTCTTGCGTATTTCATTTTTTTACCTTGTATAGTCATCTATTTTGAAATCTCATTTCAAAATAGATGGCAAAACAAAAAAACGTGGCCAATTTCGTAAAGAAAATGGTCACGTATTTGGGGGACGTTATGTTAGTTTATTTTTTATAAAGTTAAGTTTAAAAGTAGTCACTACATTGCTAGCCTGACAAACACTGCATCAGTTTCTTAGCAACTAACCACCCTTAACTTCATTACAAAAATAATTTTGTACGTTCAGTCACTGTCTCCTGACTGACTCACCAACTTATTAGTGCTGGTGCTTATACTTAGCTCTTCTTTCTCGGTTAATTTTCCTTAACTCTCGCTGTGCTTGAGCCAAAGTCATTTGGGGGCCGCAACCTAGAACTTCTTCCATTCCTTCACGGGTAACTAACCAACTATTCCCAAACTTGCGGATGGTCCCTTCAGGAAATACTTTTGTCCCGTTAATTTTTAAATGGCGAACGAAATTTTGCGACTTTCCCCACATCATTGCCGCTTCGCTGGCACTATATACCTCTAATTCGCGCAAATCGATGCCCATAAAAATAACTCCCTTAATTAAATCATTGCTACATTTGTTGTTTCCGGCCATGACTCGGCCACATTTTTAAACTAGGGGTTGCAATGGATCAATTGATTACCTTAACTACGCAGTTAAACCATCATCTATTATCATGGTTTTTCGCGCCGTTTGGTAAACCCCATCTACATTAGGTAGTATATATCATCATTCAGAAGTAAATTTCTCATAATTTTTGTTTTCTGAAAAAAATGGTCACTCGGCACCATTTTCCGTCTACGCATCGGTTTACCTAGTCGAATTTAAACCTTTTAAGGATATTAACCACTTTAACTTAATTTGTACATAAAGTAATAATTATAAAACTCATTAATTCAAAACGTACTAAAATGTTTTCCGTCCTACGTAAATAATCTAACTAACCCTAATCCATCCCCTATTCTCGCCAAGCATTGTAATTTGTATCGAAGACATGTCTAATTTGTCAGACAAAATTAACACCATAAAGTTTAAAAATTGTTACCAACTGTTTTTAACGCTAATTTCAATTGTGGCAACGTTCAACAAGCGGTATCATTACTAATAGAAGAGCTCTAGGAGGTATTTATGGATCCAATATTATTAATGGATAAAAAAGACCAATTATCTTTTGAAATTTTATCCTTAATCAACCGTGCCGCGGACGCACCTGTCAACATGGATCACGTTGCGGACAAGCTAGAAGTAAGCTCGTACAAATTAAATGCTGCGTTGAGTACCATTAACACTGATTTACGTGAACTCGCTCCCCAGCAAAATATCCACATTAACGAATTACAAAAAGGGCTGTGGCAAGCACAAAACCTTTCCAGTTTAGTAATCAATAAAATTCGGTTGGTGTACGTATTACGTTCTCCCCTTTTACCTGTGTTTGAGTATTTAATGTTTTATGAAAACCTAAAGACTCCTAACCAGTATTTACAAGACACTCCAATTAGCCGATCAGTATTTTACCGACAAATTAAAATGCTGAATAAAATCATCGCTAATTATTCTAAGGACAACCCTAAAAATGGAAAAGTGGGGGAAGAATTTCATCAGCGGTTACTTTTATTTCAGTTTTATTACAGCCTTTACAACGGACTTGATTCGCCATTTCCTGAACTAAACGACCTAGTTGACCAAATCGTTCAAGCATGCCAACCTTATTTCACGCACCCCTTACGATTAAGTCAAAAATTTAAATTGTCAATCTTTTTGCGAATCTGGATTCTTCGACATCGTAATCAAAACTACAACGAAACCTTAACCGTCGATGTTGACGAAAATAACGATCAATATCAGCAGTTGTCTCAACGTTTACAACGCGTTCTCGGGCGTCATTTTAATTTAAATAGGTATGAAATGAGTTACTTCTACGGCTTTTTGCTTGCAAAAGGCTATATTTCCGACTCTAGCAACCGGGTTATATCAAATAACTTTCCTTTAGCAACCCAGTTAACTAACAGTCTTATTCAGTGGCTAAAGGACTACCCCATTACGTCAACTCTAGACGAAAACACCGAGGAGTCCCTTCGCCACGATTTAATTAACGTTAACCTTCAATTAACTTCATTTTATATTGAACCATCTACTTTCGTACGGGAAAATTCCATCAAATTTTTCGAGAAAACTTACCCATCGTTTGATATTCTAATTCACCGATTTTTACAGAGCATCCAGACTGAACACGAAATTACCCTGGACGCTCCTAAGTGGGTTAACCTTTACTATGGTTATATGTTTGCGTTAATCAATAACATCCCCGCCCGTTTGTTAAAAGAACGAGTTTACGTGGCGGTTGATTTTTCTCAAGGAGATTTATATACCGAATATGTAATCAATTCTTTAGATGCGTTTCATCATGCGAATATTATTATTGAGACAAACATTTCTAAAAATACAGACATCTTTGTATCTGATATTTATTCACAATCTGTAAAGCAACCTCAATTAACTTGGGAAGATCCTCCAACTCCAGAAGACTGGACTAATTTAGGGGATATCATTGAAAACGTTCGAGCTAAAAAAGCTTTTGCATTGTTTAACCAACCAATTTACTAATGATTAATAAGATTAAGGAGAAATCAAGGAATGTCTAATAAAAATTCAAGTAAAAAGTTTACAACTCTTTTGCGGTCGACATTTGCCTTTTCCTTAGCTACCGTGGGGATCGTTAGCGCTCCTCTACTTAAAAATACAGTTTTACACTGCCGATTACCATTGGCAGAATTAATCGCTCATGCTGATGAAACCCCTGACTTAAGTTCCATTTACTATGACGACGATACAAATATGTTCACCAGCAGAGATAAAAGTTGGTCAGTGAAAGTTAATGGTAGGATTTATTCTTTGTTAATTAATCATTTGGGAAGCTATCGCTCTGTCACTCCTGATACCGAAGGAGTAATGCTGTTTAAGCTGGACTCCCCGCCGGTCAACGCAACTTATACCTTGACCGTTGGCGACCAAGTTATCAATACGGGAGCTATCCATCCGATTAATTTAAACGGGCATACTTACTATGGAGCTACCCTTTCCAAAACGATTATTCAAAAGTTAGTCCACGAAGTAGTGCGCACGAAAACTTCCGGACGTATCAAATTTACAAACATTCCTGAAGTACTTCCTATTTCTGACTTTCCAATGGACGTAAATACGATTTTAAACGTTTCGTTACCAACGGCGGAGTACTATACTGACGAACAGAGCCTCGCTGATCATATTGCTGGATTGAAACTCAGTCTAACGGATCCTGACGGAAAAGTAGTTAACAAAGTCTCCATTGAAAAAGATTGGATTGAAACCGACAAGAATTCCAATTTACCGGGGACTTACCAATACACTTTAAACAACCTTGGTAAACAAGCGTTACGGAAAAAGTTAGGTGATATGGGTGGAGATTACTGGGTTTACCACCAGCACTATACGTTGGGCGACGTCGGAACCGGAAAAGTTACCGTACTACCTAAAAATCCAACGGAAGTAACCGCCACGGTTAGTTACGTAGACGCAACTACTGGCAAAACGGTCGCGACCGATAAAATTAAGGGCTTGATTAACGATGTTGGAATTTATCAAGTTCACTTGCCTAAGGGATATCAATTAGCTACGGGACAGCTTCAAAAAATCAAATATAGGCTTACTATCAGCCGTTCGGCCAACCTGACCGTTAAAGTAATCCAAGCCTCGGATGATTCATCTGATTCTTCAGATTCAGGCGATAATTCATCCAGCGGCGACGACCATTCTTCGTCGGATAATGGTTCCTCTAGTGACGGCCACTCTTCATCAGATGATAGTTCATCTAGCGACGACCACTCTTCGTCAGATAACAGCTCCTCTGGCGATGACCATTCTTCGTCAGATGATAGTTCATCTGGTGATAATCATTCTTCGCCAGATAATGGTTCCTCTAGTGACGGTCACTCTTCATCAGATGGTAGTTCATCTGGTGATGATCATTCTTCGTCGGATAACAGCTCCTCTAGCGACGACCACTCTTCGTCAGATAATAGTTCATCTGGAGACGACCATTCTTCGTCAGACAATAGTTCATCCGGTGACGACCATTCTTCAAAAGATAATGGTTCTAGTAAGGATAACCACCAAAGTGACCATTCTGATGAACCTGGTTCAGCTAGCTCTAGTAACGGTAAGGCTTCGTCGAACAATTCCGCGGATTCTTCGAGTTCCCCGGCTAGCCATCATCATTCAAGTAACCATTCTGACCATCAAGGAAGTTCACGGAATCCTTCGCACGGAACGTCATCAAGTTCCTATAAAACGGCTTCTGTTTCTCCAAAACGAAGCACGGTAACCATTGCGTTCGTTGATGAAAATGGTCACGTGGTTGATCAACAGATTTACAGTGGTTGGCAAAATACGCGGGTTCCTTTTGAACTTTCTGACCACATCTTAGGTTTCCTGCGTCATGGCTACGATTTAGTTTCGCCAGGAACGCCACTCAGCCAACTAAAATTTGGCACCGGCAACGCTACTTATCGGATTGGATTACAAAAACGGGATACACCTATATTTACGAACGCGTTAGCCGCTAGCAAATCCGCGGATCAGTCGACCGCTAACCAGCAACCTGCTAAAAAAGCTAACCAACGGTCTCATTCTAAAAATAGCGACCACCCCGTTTTAGTAGAAGAGTTAACCCAACGGTCTCGGCTACAGGAAAATCTAGCTAAGCAGCACTTTTCCGCAAAACATAATCTGGTTGATCCACGTTTACAATCACCTTTAGCGCCGCCTGACGATGCTGCGAATAACTTCTTTAGCGGCTCCCACGGTGGTGGCGGTGGTGGAAACGGTGGCGAGGTTGATCCTGACCTAGGAGCCTTCTTCACTGCATTAGCTGGCAGAGTTAATTTCACACAACAAACCTAGTTACTTGCTGGATATTTTTCAGCAACCTAAAGTAAAAAATCTAAGCATTAAATTTGTAAAACATCCCCCCTATCCTTTATATTGGCATCACACTAAAGAATAGGGGGGAATTTTATGTTTCGACACCAAAAAGAATTACAATTTGAAGCTAAGCCTACTCAACCTGATCCAACGGTTGCCAAGTATTTACAAGAATTAATTGGCGGTCAGTATGGAGAAATGAGCGTGGCCATGCAGTACCTCTTCCAGGGCTGGAGTTGCCGCGGAGAAGCTAAGTATAAGGACATGATCCTCGACATTGCTACCGAAGAAATTGGACACGTAGAAATGTTAGCTACTATGGTAGCGCGTCTACTAGAAGATGCACCTGTCGAAGACCAACAGGCGGCAATGGAACAAGATCCCGTAGTTGGAGCAGTGATTGCCGGTATGAATCCACAACATGCCATTGTAGCAGGATTAGGACCGCGCCCAGCTGATAGTGTAGGGAATCCATGGAGCGGGGCCTATATCATTTCTAGTGGCAATTTACTTGCTGACTTCCGCGCCAACCTTAATGCAGAATCACAAGGCCGTTTGCAAGCGGCGCGGATTTACGAAATGGTCGACGATCCAGGGGTGAAAGATCTCTTAGCCGTACTTCTTGTCCGGGATAGCTACCACCAAAATCAATGGGCGGCAGCAATCAAAGAATTAGAGGAACAAGTTGGAACGATTCTGGTGCCAAGCGATTTCCCACGTGAAAAAGAGCGTAAGGACATTGCCTACGACTTCTACAACTTCTCTAAAGGAGATGAAAGTAGCCAAGGTGCTTGGGCACATGGTGAAGCTCTTGATGGCGAAGGCGAATACAAGTGGCAAGCAGAACCTAAAGCGGAAGGTCAAGCTCCTGACTTAAAACCTGTTAACCCTAAAATGTATGGTTCTTAAACAAAAGTAAGAAATCAGCACCTTTTTTCATTTAAAAAACTCAAAAGTCCTAGTTACCCAGGTTATGTAAAACCGGATAACTAGGACTTTTATTTATCTTTGAAACTAATTATCAGCATTTCCTGCGATAATCTTTAGCGCCTTCTGTCCAACTTTTCGCCGGCGTTTGGAGATGCTCTGGGGGCTCACCCCCTCTCGTTGGGCGATTTCTCGGCCCGATAATTGCTTCACGTACCGGTAGCACAAAAAACGTTTTTCCGGGGGCGTACAAATTGCGTAAACTCGCTGGAATAAGTCGTCAGCTAACACCTGTTGCTCACGAGAGGAACAGCGATATTGTCGCGGAAGGTTAGTCACGTCCGTGGATAGCTCGGCAGTTTGCCAATTTTTAACCATCGTCTGGCGTTTCAACGAATTAAGTGTCCGCCAATAGATTGCTTGGTAGGCAAACATCCGAAACTCCTTTAGGTCACTTTCGGGATTTCGGGGAAAGCATACGTATGCACGGGCATAGGTTAGCCGCGCTTCCTGTAAAAAATCTTCAAAATCCGGTTGATACGGGCGAATGTTTAGTTTCTTTAGTGCTCCAAACACTATTTTTTGGTTTCCGTTAGTTAATAAGTGGTCTAATCCTGCTTTTAAAGTGCGATTTTTTGGTAACATAGCTTGAATCTCCTAAAGTAAAAGATCCAAGGGCCCTTGGTCACTGTTTATAATACGTAACCAACTTTGCAAATATAATGGGACACTTTTAGCTCTAAAACTGCAGTTTTCGCTCAAAAAAGTGTAGTTTGCCGTTAAAATGAGATTACCATTAAAAAATCGCAAATTAATGAGCCCAAAAAACGGAAACTCGAATTTCATTTCTCGAAATCAAGTTTCCGTTTGGTATAAATTATAAAGCTTTTAAAAATTAGTCAATCTGCAGCATCTTTTTAAACCTTATGTGGACCGTCGACAATTTTGGCTTCATAAAAGTCAGCCGCATAGCCAAAACGGTCTTGGTATTTTTGCCCCACCGTTTTTACTAACTCGTCGACTTGATCCTTTTCGATTAGGGCAATTGCGCACCCGCCAAAACCGCCGCCGATCATGCGAGCTCCAAGTACTCCCGGTGATTGCCAAACTTCGTCTACAAGCATATCTAACTCCGGAGCGCTAACTTCGTAGTCGAATTGTAAAGAGACGTGTGAAGCACTCACCAACCGCCCGAAGAGCTTCAGGTCGCCTTGTTTGAGGGCTTCCCGGGCTTCAATAGTTCGCTGATTTTCAAAAACCGCGTGACGGGCCCGCTTAATCAACGTTTCGTCGTTAATTAGGTAGGCGTACTGGTCGAACGCATCCTTAGTTAATTCACCCAGTGCGTTAATGTTTAGTTTGGTTTGCAACCGCCGCAACGCTTCTTCACATTCCGCACGGCGGGTATTGTACTCGGAATTAACTAATTCATGCGGTTTATTGGTATTCATGATCAAAATTACGTTATTATTCAAATCTAACGGTGCGTAGTCATATTCCATGGTGTTGGTATCCAGGAAAGTGGCTTCGTTTCGCCGTCCCATTTCAACCGCAAATTGATCCATAATCCCTGAATTCACCTTAATATAGTTATTTTCGACGCGTTGCCCAGCCTTGACGAGTTCAATCGGCGTAATCCGCAAGTTAAACTGGTCGTTTAAAATGGTGCCCATCAGCATTTCAATCGAGGCTGATGATGACAACCCCGCCCCATCCGGTAGATCACCTTCCAAATACAACTCAAAACCGTGATCATAATCGTGAGAGAGTTCGCGGATTTCTAGCATCATTCCACGTAAATAGTTGCTCCACTTATACTTCGCATCGTACTCAAGATCGTTAACGTCAAATTCGATAATGCCAGTATCCGGGAGGTTTCCTGAATACATCTTCACCTGCGTATCATCACGACCACGGTACGCGCCGTAAGTTCCCAGGCTAATCGCACAAGGAAAGACGTGACCACCGTTATAATCGGTATGCTCACCGATTAAATTAATCCGTCCTGGTGAAAAATAGACTTCTTCAGCTTCAGTTTTGAAAATTTGATGGAACTTTTCTGCAATTGCTTCTTTAAGCATAATTATCCTCCAAATTGGTTTCATTCTGTTACGGGAAACGGTTTCACGTAATATTCTACACCAATTTTTAGTAGGATTAAACGAAACGCTACCAGGCGCGGTTTAACGCGCATCCCAATCAATCGGACTTTGCGCAGCTAAAATTTGATCAATTTGCATGAGTTCGTCATCGGTAAAGTCGAGGTTTTTGAGTGCATTGACGTTGTTAATTACCTGCTGTACCCGACTTGCACCAATTAATACACTTGCTACCACTGGCTTCCGCAAGTTCCACGCCAACGCCATTTGTGCCAAACTTTGTCCCCGCTTTTTCGCAACTTCGTTTAATTTTTTGACGGTTTCAAGGGTCTCTTCCACTTGTACAGGACTCAAGAACGGAATGGTTTGCTTCTTTGCGCGTGAATTTTCGTCAATTCCTTGTAAATATTTATCCGTTAGCAATCCTTGCGACAATGAACTGTAACTGGTTGCCGCCTTCCCTTCGCGTTCCAAAACGGGGAAGAGGTCCGTTTCTACGTCCCGGTTAAACATGTTGTAACGGGGTTGGTTAATAATAAATGGAGTTCGTAACTCTTTGAAAATCTTGGTGATTGCCGCCGTTTGTTCTCCGTTATAGTTGGAAATTCCCACATAAAGAGCTTTCCCAGAACGAACCAGCTGGTCTAATGCTAACGCTGTTTCTTCAACAGGAGTCTTCGGATCCGCACGGTGGCTGTAGAATATATCAAAATAATCTAAACCAGTCCGTTTTAAGCTTTGGTCCGCACTCGCGATAATGCTCTTCCGGGATCCCCAATTTCCATAAGGTCCGGGCCACATTACAAACCCCGCCTTACTGGCAATTACCATTTCGTCGCGATAGTGGTGTAAATCACTTTTCACAATCCGTCCAAAATTTTCTTCGGCACTCCCTGGAATGGGTCCGTAATTATTAGCTAAATCAAAGTAGGTAATTCCTAGGTCAAAAGCTTTAAATAGAATTTCCTTTTGATTTTCTAACGGATCCACGCTACCAAAGTTATTCCAAAGGCCTAACCCAATCGCGGATAACTTCAATCCACTGTTACCCACCCGATTATAAATCATATTGTCATAACGCTGTTCACTAGCTTTATACATTATTACTCCTCCTTTTTGATCACTCGTCACAGCAACAATACAGCTTATAAAAATAAAATACAAGTAACCGCTTCACTTCTTATAGAAAAAACACTTACTCTCAGCCCTGGAGTTTCCTAATTTGCTTTATTAGAACACAAAAAAAGAGCCTTCCTTTCGGAAGACCCTTGAGTTTGCATGGCAACGTCCTACCCTCGCAGGGGGCGATCCCCCAACTACTCTTGGCGTTAAGAAGCTTGACTTCTGTGTTCGACATGGGAACAGGTATATCCTTCTCACTATCGTCACCACACTCTGTGCTAACTTGCGTTATCACTTGAGAAAACTTTTGTCCTCTCAAAACTGAATAATATCTACATTTCTTTCGAGTTACTTGCCACGTTCTACTTGGTTAAGTCCTCGACCGATTAGTACTAGTCCGCTCCATGTATCGCTACACTTCCACTTCTAGCCTATCTACCTGATCATCTCTCAGGGGTCTTACTTGCCCGAAGGCAATGGGAAATCTCATCTTGAGGCGAGTTTCACACTTAGATGCTTTCAGCGTTTATCTCATCCACACATAGCTACCCAGCGATGCTCCTGGCGGAACAACTGGTACACCAGCGGTGTGTCCATCCCGGTCCTCTCGTACTAAGGACAGCTCCTCTCAAATTTCCTACGCCCGCGACGGATAGGGACCGAACTGTCTCACGACGTTCTGAACCCAGCTCGCGTACCGCTTTAATGGGCGAACAGCCCAACCCTTGGGACCGACTACAGCCCCAGGATGCGATGAGCCGACATCGAGGTGCCAAACCTCCCCGTCGATGTGAACTCTTGGGGAGATAAGCCTGTTATCCCCAGGGTAGCTTTTATCCGTTGAGCGATGGCCCTTCCATACGGAACCACCGGATCACTAAGCCCGACTTTCGTCCCTGCTCGACCTGTCTGTCTCGCAGTCAAGCTCCCTTCTGCCTTTACACTCTGCGAATGATTTCCAACCATTCTGAGGGAACCTTTGGGCGCCTCCGTTACCTTTTAGGAGGCGACCGCCCCAGTCAAACTGCCCACCAGACACTGTCTCCCGCCACGATTAGTGGCGCGGGTTAGAGGGTTCATACAACGAGGGTAGTATCCCACTTGCGCCTCCTCCGAAACTAGCGTTCCGGATTCTACGGCTCCTACCTATCCTGTACAAGCTGTACAAACACTCAATATCAAGTTACAGTAAAGCTCCATGGGGTCTTTCCGTCCTGTCGCGGGTAACCCGCATCTTCACGGGTATTATAATTTCACCGAGTCTCTCGTTGAGACAGTGCCCAGATCGTTACGCCTTTCGTGCGGGTCGGAACTTACCCGACAAGGAATTTCGCTACCTTAGGACCGTTATAGTTACGGCCGCCGTTTACTGGGGCTTCAGTTCAAAGCTTCGCTTACGCTAACTCATCCCCTTAACCTTCCAGCACCGGGCAGGCGTCAGCCCCTATACGTCATCTTACGATTTTGCAGAAACCTGTGTTTTTGATAAACAGTCGCCTGGGCCTTTTCACTGCGGCTGATCTTGCGATCAGCACCCCTTCTCCCGAAGTTACGGGGTCATTTTGCCGAGTTCCTTAACGAGAGTTCTCTCGCTCACCTTAGGATACTCTCCTCGACTACCTGTGTCGGTTTGCGGTACGGGTAGTTAAACTCTAACTAGAAGCTTTTCTCGGCAGCGTGACGTCAGGAACTTCGTTACTTAAATTTCACTCCCCATCACCGCTTGTCCTTAAGAAGTCAAGCATTTGACTCGACTTCAGACTTACGGCTTGGACACCCACTTCCAATCGGGTGCATTCCTTAGCCTCCTGCGTCCCTCCATTGTTCAAACAAGTTTAACTAGTACAGGAATCTCAACCTGTTATCCATCGCCTACGCCTCTCGGCCTCGGCTTAGGTCCCGACTAACCCTGGGAGGACGAGCCTTCCCCAGGAAACCTTAGTCATACGGTGGATAGGATTCTCACCTATCTTTCGCTACTCATACCGGCATTCTCACTTCTAAGCGCTCCAACAGTCCTCACGGTCTGCCTTCGTCGCCCTTAGAACGCTCTCCTATCACGCCACCTAATGGTGGCATCCACAGTCTCGGTAATATGTTTAAGCCCCGGTACATTTTCGGCGCAGGATCACTCGACTAGTGAGCTATTACGCACTCTTTAAATGGTGGCTGCTTCTGAGCCAACATCCTAGTTGTCTATGCAACTCCACATCCTTTTCCACTTAACATATATTTAGGGACCTTAACTGGTGGTCTGGGCTGTTCCCCTTTCGACGATGGATCTTATCACTCACCGTCTGACTCCCGGACATAAATCGATGGCATTCGGAGTTTATCTGAATTCGGTAACCCATGACGGGCCCCTAGTCCAAACAGTGGCTCTACCTCCACGATCCTAATTCCGAGGCTAGCCCTAAAGCTATTTCGGAGAGAACCAGCTATCTCCAAGTTCGTTTGGAATTTCACCGCTACCCACACCTCATCTCAGCACTTTTCAACGTACACGAGTTCGGTCCTCCAGTGCGTTTTACCGCACCTTCAACCTGGACATGGGTAGGTCACTTGGTTTCGGGTCTACATCCGCATACTAATTCGCCCTCTTCAGACTCGCTTTCGCTTCGGCTCCGTCTCTTCAACTTAACCTGGCATACGAACGTAACTCGCCGGTTCATTCTACAAAAGGCACGCCATCACCCATTAACGGGCTCTGACTTCTTGTAGGCACATGGTTTCAAGAACTATTTCACTCCCCTTCCGGGGTGCTTTTCACCTTTCCCTCACGGTACTGGTTCACTATCGGTCACTAGGTAGTATTTAGCCTTGGGAGATGGTCCTCCCGGATTCCGACGGAATTTCACGTGCTCCGCCGTACTCAGGATCCTGAACTGAGGGAGTTTGATTTAACTTACGGGGCTGTCACCCTCTCTGGCTGGCCTTCCCAGGCCCTTCAGCTATCAAGCTCTTTGGTAACTCAAATGTTCAGTCCTACAACCCCAAGAAGCAAGCTTCTTGGTTTGGGCTGTTCCCGTTTCGCTCGCCGCTACTCAGGGAATCGAATTTTCTTTCTGTTCCTGTGGGTACTGAGATGTTTCAGTTCCCCACGTTTACCTTCACACATCCTATGAATTCAGATGCGGATAATAGTCGATTAAAACTATTGGGTTGCCCCATTCGGAAATCCCCGGATCAAAGCTTACTTACAGCTCCCCGAGGCATATCGGTGTTAGTCCCGTCCTTCATCGGCTCCTAGTACCAAGGCATCCACCATGCGCCCTTCCTAACTTAACCTAACTTTACCTACGGTAAAGCGATTAATTGAGTATTGCGATTATTTTGAACTAATCTTGTTTAACTCTTTAAAATTACGCGGTTTTCTCTCGGTTTAATTATGATTAATTAAAATTAGAAAATTATAGATATTATTCAGTTTTCAAAGAACAAAAGTGAGAGTAGACCTCTCAAAACTAAACAAAACTTTGACTCGTGTGCGGTTCCGTATTATTCCTTAGAAAGGAGGTGATCCAGCCGCAGGTTCTCCTACGGCTACCTTGTTACGACTTCACCCTAATCATCTGTCCCACCTTAGACGGCTAGCTCCTAAAAGGTTACCCCACCGGCTTTGGGTGTTACAAACTCTCATGGTGTGACGGGCGGTGTGTACAAGGCCCGGGAACGTATTCACCGCGGCATGCTGATCCGCGATTACTAGCGATTCCGACTTCGTGTAGGCGAGTTGCAGCCTACAGTCCGAACTGAGAATGGTTTTAAGAGATTAGCTAAACCTCGCGGTTTCGCAACTCGTTGTACCATCCATTGTAGCACGTGTGTAGCCCAGGTCATAAGGGGCATGATGATTTGACGTCGTCCCCACCTTCCTCCGGTTTGTCACCGGCAGTCTCACTAGAGTGCCCAACTGAATGCTGGCAACTAGTAATAAGGGTTGCGCTCGTTGCGGGACTTAACCCAACATCTCACGACACGAGCTGACGACAACCATGCACCACCTGTCATTCTGTCCCCGAAGGGAACGCCTAATCTCTTAGGTTGGCAGAAGATGTCAAGACCTGGTAAGGTTCTTCGCGTAGCTTCGAATTAAACCACATGCTCCACCGCTTGTGCGGGCCCCCGTCAATTCTTTTGAGTTTCAACCTTGCGGTCGTACTCCCCAGGCGGATTACTTAATGCGTTAGCTGCAGCACTGAAGGGCGGAAACCCTCCAACACTTAGTAATCATCGTTTACGGCATGGACTACCAGGGTATCTAATCCTGTTCGCTACCCATGCTTTCGAGCCTCAGCGTCAGTTACAGACCAGACAGCCGCCTTCGCCACTGGTGTTCTTCCATATATCTACGCATTTCACCGCTACACATGGAGTTCCACTGTCCTCTTCTGCACTCAAGTCTCCCAGTTTCCAATGCACTTCTTCGGTTGAGCCGAAGGCTTTCACATTAGACTTAAAAGACCGCCTGCGCTCGCTTTACGCCCAATAAATCCGGATAACGCTTGCCACCTACGTATTACCGCGGCTGCTGGCACGTAGTTAGCCGTGGCTTTCTGGTTAAATACCGTCACTGGGTGAACAGTTACTCTCACCCACGTTCTTCTTTAACAACAGAGCTTTACGAGCCGAAACCCTTCTTCACTCACGCGGCGTTGCTCCATCAGACTTGCGTCCATTGTGGAAGATTCCCTACTGCTGCCTCCCGTAGGAGTCTGGGCCGTGTCTCAGTCCCAATGTGGCCGATTACCCTCTCAGGTCGGCTACGCATCATCGCCTTGGTGAGCCGTTACCTCACCAACTAGCTAATGCGCCGCGGGTCCATCCAGAAGTGATAGCAGAGCCATCTTTTAAAAGAAAACCAGGCGGTTTTCTCTGTTATACGGTATTAGCATCTGTTTCCAGGTGTTATCCCCTGCTTCTGGGCAGGTTACCCACGTGTTACTCACCCGTCCGCCACTCACTTCGTGTTAAAATCTCATTCAGTGCAAGCACGTCCTGATCAATTAACGGAAGTTCGTTCGACTTGCATGTATTAGGCACGCCGCCAGCGTTCATCCTGAGCCAAGATCAAACTCTCATATTAAAATGATGAGTCTTTTTCAAGCTCATTAATTGTTTGTTTTTGCGAATTGACTTCGCATGTTTGTTCTCACTAAATCAATTTGATTTGCGAGTCCTCACACGATCGTTTGTCAAAATTTTGTTCAGTTTTCAAAGGTCTACCAACGTTGCGTTAACAACACTTATGTCGTTTAACACAACTTTTTAAGTATATCGTGAGGAGTAATTTATGTCAAGGATTAATTTCAATTAATTTGAAGAATCAATGACGTTGTCCCTCGCGACAACAGAAATATACTATACACTCATCTCCGCCACCCGTCAACACTTTTGTGACATTTATTTTAATTTTTGTGCAAAAAGATTACGAAGCGGTTTCATTTTATTACCATTGCTTTACTATCGTCGTTTCCTACGCAAACAAAAAGTGCGCCATCCCAACCTATTTGGAACAACACACTTTCCTTTATTCAAGTTTTTACAAATCTTCTGGAACATTATCAATCGGTATTACGGTCATGGCACCCTGCCGAAAGACGTTGACGTGATGAATGTCGTGAGCTTTCAGCATTGCTAGGGCATCTTGAAAATGGTTTTCGTAATTAGTAACATCATGTGCGTCTGAGCCAATCGTGTAACGCTTGCCGCCGAGTTGTTTGTAAATCTCAATAGCGTAATCATACAAACCAATATTGCGATACTTATACATACTCTTGGTGTTCAACTCAAACGCCATGTTATTTTCAATTGCTACTTTAAAAATCTTCGTGAGCAGGACACCTGCCGTCGTAGCAAACTGTCCCGAAGTTAAGTTCAAGCGCCGAACTCCGTAATCAAAATGCGCCAAAACATCCGCGTCGTGATATTCGTTAATTCCTTGCCACATCATTTGGTAGTATTCCTGTGTAACCTTCAACGGATCGAGATGGGCAACCTGTTCATCTTGGAAATCCATCTCGCCATTCTGGTGGAAGCTTAACAGGCGCAAGTCGAACGCGTGATGAGCCATGTAATCCTTAATACGATCAATTTGACCGGCTGAAACGCCAATTTCGACGCCCTTATAGATTCGTTTACCAGTAGCCTTCTTCAATCGTTCAATTTCGGTAACGTATCCGGTATAGTCCGGAATACTATCCTTTTTGTCCGCGTCAGGATTATTAAATTCCAAATGTTCCGTTGAAACGAAATCATCTCCGGAAACTTTTAGGTAATTTTCCATCTTTTCGTCCGAATCAAATGAAAAATCGGTGTGTACGTGTTGGTCATAATACAACATAAATATCGCCCTCCGTTCTTGGTGCAAGCCCTTCCTAATGCTATTTTAGCACAATCAGAGAGTGACCGAACGGATTTAGCTCACAGGATTGATAATTAACCGCCTAATTAAGCCAAGTCTTCTCCATTAGATTGGATAACTTTTTGATACCACGCAAACGAATCCTTCTTAGACCGGTTTAGCGTTCCGTTTCCTTCATCGTCTTTATCAACGTATATAAATCCGTAACGCTTCGACATTTGCCCTGTGGAAGCTGAAACAAGGTCGATGAACCCCCACGGCGTATATCCCATTAAATCCACTCCGTCGAGTTCAACCGCCTTCTCCATTTCTTCAATATGTGCCCGTAAGTAGGCCACGCGGTACGGGTCGTGGATTTGGCCGTCTTCCGTCACCTTGTCATAAGCACCCAGCCCATTTTCTACAATGAATAGTGGTAAATGATAGCGATCAGTTAACCAGTTCAACGAATAACGTAATCCAACCGGATCAATCGACCAACCCCAGTCACTAGTTTTAACGTGCGGATTATCCACCACGATCTTTTCCAATGGCAACTCGTCGGCATCCAAATCCATCCCTGCCGGAAGAGCAACCGTGTAAGAACTGTAGTAACTAAATCCAACATAATCCACAGTTCCTTCCTTTAAGAGCTGACGATCTTCTTCAGTAATGTCTGCGCGATATTCCTTCCGTTGGAGGTACGCTTCAATATTCGCCGGATAAACGCCATTTACGTGTACGTCAGAGAACCAGTAGCGACGTTGCATTAGTCGTTCCGCAAGCATGACGTTATTTGGCGCAGAATTCAATGGGTATAGCGGCGTGAAATTGATCATGCAACCAATTTGGAAATCGGGATTGATTTCATGACCTAACTTCACAGCACGGGCGCTCGCTACTAACTCGTAGTGGGCCGCCTGATACATTGCCGCTTCCCGATTTTCCCCGGCCTTAAAAATTAGTCCCGAATTGGTTGCCATCAAAAAGTCGTTGTTGTACATTGTTTGGTTGTTAATTTCGTTAAAGGTCATCCAATACTTGACTTTGTTACGATATCGTTTAAAACAAACTTCCGCGAACCGAACGAACAGGTCAATCACCCGGCGGTCCGCAAAACCATTGTACTTTTTCACTAAATGATACGGCATTTCAAAATGTGCCAGAGTAACCACTGGCTCAATGCCGTACTTCAAACATTCATCAAACAAGTTGTCATAAAATTGCAAACCGGCTTCGTTAGGTTCTGGATCGTCACCATTCGGGAAAATTCTCGTCCAGGCAATTGAGGTCCGAAACGCTTTGATCCCCAATTCTGCAAATAACTTCACGTCGTCTTTGTAGCGGTGGTAAAAATCAATCCCCTCATGATTGGGATAGTTCTTGCCCGGAACCACTCCGTCAGTGATTTCCCGCGGATGATCTTTAGTGCCGGCGGTCATTACGTCCGCGACGCTCACGCCTTTTCCATCCGCTTGCCAAGCTCCCTCTAGTTGATGAGCAGCTACCGCGCCACCCCACAAGAAATTTTTAGGTAATTTTGTCATGTGCTCGTCTCCCTTGTTAAATTGATGAAATCCCTTACATTTTATTTTGCACCGTCCCATTGATTTTGTACAATTTTTCGGCAAACAAAAAACATGTCACACTTATTTTTTATTCTGTAAAGATTTGCGTTCGGGGCTCACCCAGGTCCCCGAACCCAACCCAAAGATGGTTTTTAAGGCTGGGATAAACGTAGTTACCACCGTAATGGGATTAATCATCCAAAAGAAAAGCATGTACAATGGAGCAAAGATGATGTACTTAAGCTTGGCCGCGTGATGATCGAGTAACAAGGCCGCCAATAGCTGAAAAAAGCCGGCAATGATTTCAAAGGCAATAAAGATAAAGGCCATCATAAAACCACGAAAAATGGTATCGTAATGCCCATTTAGATACGCGCCACCCATGGTGATTGCGAAAATAATCGCCGTAATCACGGAGAAAAACGACCAGATAATCGAGAGGGTTGAATCGATAAACATCGACATTTGGTAACGGTGTTTGATCGGATGCCGGACGAACTTCTTGATGTTCGTTAACCAGACTTCAGTTCCTCCCTGCGCCCAGCGCTTACGTTGCCGATAAAGATCGCGGATCGATTCTGGCACATTCATGTGGAACACAATGTTAGGCGCAAACCGGGGCACCGCACCAATCATCTGGTGGTCCCAGGCGATGCTAATGTCCTCCGTCGCTCGATTTTGGCGAAAACCACCCACGTCAATTAAAAAGTCCTTCTTATACATGGTGTTGGCGCCACTGTAAGCGTACATCGAATCGTTAACCGCGGTTTGGCTACGCTTGATCACCCCTACAATGCTTGAAAATTCTACCGTTTGGGCTTTGCCAATGATCTTAGTTCGATTTTGGACGTCCATGTTTGCGGTTACCGCAGACGTGTTGATGTCGCGATCACTCAGAAAAAAGTTCATGTACTTCATCAGCGCGTCGGGCTCGGGAATGGTGTCGGCGTCGTTACTTAAAATGTATTCGCCCTTAGCAAAGTACATCCCGATATTGAAAGCGTGAGCCTTCCCCTTATTTTTCTTGATTTTAATGGTGCGTAGCCTTGGATAACGCTCCCGGAGCCGGGCCAAAATCGCAGCGGTCTGGTCCGTGGAACCGTCGTCCATCACTAACACTTCAAAATTATCATAGTTAATTTCTTCAAATAGGTAAGTAATCGTTTCTTCAATCATTACCTCTTCATTATGAGCGGGAATCATGATTGTTACCATCGGCTGCTCTTCTGCAGGCAAATTTCGCCAATTATCGTCACGTTTGTTAGCTTTCAAAAATCGGTAAGATAGCGAGCCGGTAAACCAAAAGAACGCTCCCACTACGGGGTACAAACATAGAATTAATAGTACAAAATTAGTCGCAGTAGCTAAAAAACTTCCTTTGAACAGATTGTTAAATACAATCGGTGCCATGTCCCTACTCCTTATTTAAATCATCCAAGTTAGCTTCCTGATATAGGCGATGAATTTCATCCGTATCCAAATTTTGCTCGGGCTCCACTTCATAGTACTTTACGTTTTCACGAAACTCTTCATCACCAAAACGGTCGGTCATGAATTTCTCTAAACGTGATTCTCGTTTACGCTGATTAATCGGGTTGAACGTCGGCCACTGTTCGGCCAAGCGTTCCCGGCGCCGGTTTTGAATGATGGTCATGCTAACCGCAAATAGCCCCGCCATCGCAAAGGAAAATAGCAAGACCGCTGCTAAGAATTTAATCTCAAAAATTCCTTCCGGATCGGTCCATAAGTGAGGCACCCGCGGATCAGATTGAGCCCATAAAGCAGTTGCTGTAATCACCACGGGAACGATCACCCCGATCCAACCCAAAATAGCGACTAAAGTTTGCCAAATCTTCAGCCACCAATGGCCTTTTTCAAAATACGGGTCGGTATATAACTGTTGCCTTTTATCTTTCATTTTTCTGCACCTCGGTGAACGTCCTCAGGCTTGCCAAAAAGGTAGCCTTGCCGGGCATCAATTTGTAATTGTTCTGCTAACGCTTGATCCGCAGCATTTTCAATCCCTACTAAAACCAATTTAATATGGTTCTTGCGTGCCAAACGATTCCAAAACTGAAGGTTTAAATCAAGCCATTCGTGCGGGTCTTCTTTACGGAAACTTCGCATCGAAGCCTTCAAAATATCAATTTCAGGTAAGAGCCATTCAATACTTTTTAAATCATTTAGTTCCGAGCCCACGTTATTAACGGCAAATTGCATCCCGTAATTTCGCCCCATTTGGATTTGTTGCCTCAATAAGCGCCGGTTCACCCGTTTTTCCATGGCTTTAATCGAAATTTCTACCGCCAAATTCATTGGTTCAATTTTTGTAATTGCCCACCGAATAAAGTATTCAAAATCCCGACTACTAATTTGTTGGTAAGTTAGTTTGATGGAAAGGGTGACCGGCTCCGTTGGCAAGGAAACGAAGGTGTCCTCTAATAAATCAATCACGCGTCGTAACGGTAACGAATTAAAGTCTTGCGGCAACGTCCATTGCCCTGCGGCGTCCTGGGTGCGCAATAAGCATTCGTAACCCGTAATTCGGCCGTGTCGGTCAACCTGCTTCTGAATAAAATAGCGTAGCGGAATGTGTGGGTCACGCAAATAATTACCGCCCCGATACCTCGTTTTCCAAAAGTAAACTCCAATAATAACCACCGTCAAAACCGCCATTAAAATCGCTAGCCAAAACAAAAAATCTTCTAGTTGATTTAGCGTCATTGTGCTACCTCACCATATATGCTGATATTTTTGATATGTTCAGTTTTTTATACATCAGAGAAGCATTTTACCCTAAAAAGAGTTTAAAATCGAGGAAATATTTGCACAAAATAAAACGGACCTAAAAGATTGCTCTTTTAAGCCCGCATATTCATCTTTAAAAGTACTAAGCAATGCTTTGAATGAACTCCTCAACTTCTGCTGGGGTGTGACGTTCGCCTTTTCCAAAGCGTGCCAATTCCTTGCCATCTTCTAACGCGATGAAACTAGGAATTCCCATAATGCCAAAGTGTTGAGCTACTTCCAAGTTGTCGTCACGGTCAACCGTGATCCAATCGTATTGGTCGTATTTCTTCATGATTTCAGGCATTGCTGGTTTGATGAACGCACAATCTGGGCACCATCCGGCGGTAAAGAAGAGCATCTTCTTACCAGTTTTAATTGCATCAAAAATTTCTTCGTTAGTTAAGTTTGCTTGATTACTCATTATGAACGTCTCCTTTTATAAGGTCGCTAGCTAACCGAAAGTTGAACTTACTTTTTGTAAGCTAACTTTATATTAATATTCTAACAGCTTCTTTTGACTTTGACAACTGAATCATCTCAGCTTAACCAAAACACAAAAAAACACACCCAGACCGGCTCTAGGTGTGCTAGCAAAAAAATAAAGAAAGATATCAATAATCTCAATGTGAGGCAGTTGTTTAATAGAAAATGGGGTATGAAGTTTCTAAATTTAAAATCTAGAAGATTCATTTTTTCTACCATGCCAAACGCGTAGTTCTTAACTACGATTATTATATTAGTACTTTAAACCTTGTATAGTGTCTCAATTTTTTAATTAAAATGACTAAAATCAGAAATTTAAAGAAAATCTATCGGATAAAACACAAAGTCGGACCCCATTACGGCTTTAAAATCGCTAAAAACTCAAAATTTATCCATCTAAGCTTTAAGTTTAGTACTTTTTCGATTCGTTTTAGTAGGTTCAACTGTCTAAAATATCCACCTTATCCAACAGTTTTTCACGTGGAACAATTTATTTAGTTTGCAACGTGAACCAAAAGGACTGTTTGACCGTCCAAACTTTCAAATCAAAGGGTTGGTAAGGTAAATCTTCTCCATTGACTTGACCATGTTCCGGAGCAAAGGAGTGCACCAGAACTTCCCGCCCCGTCGCAAAGAACACGTCAGGCATCGCTAAATGGGAACCATCCTTCAACAGCTTGGCAAAAAGGCGAATAAAACGCAATAGCGTTAATTTCTCCGTAATCACCACGTCTAATTTGCCATCATCTAACCGAGCCTGCGGAGCAATTCCCACCCCGCCACCAAAATATTTGATGTTCGTAATCGAAACCAAAAAGGCATTTTTAAATTGTCGGGTTTTCCCGTCGATCGTTACACTCATGGGGAAACCCTTTTGTTTAACCAGCGTTTTTAACAACGCGGAAATGTACGCGGTTGATTCTAAGTGCCATTTGCTTAACTTGATTTTTTGCCCTTGGTTGGCTTGGTAAACGACACTGGCGTCAAACCCAATTCCCACGTTGTTACTAAAGTAGTGGACCACCGGCTCCTTGCGGTCTTGGTATGCTCCGACGTCTAAAATGGTCGGCTGAGTCGTTTGGATCAACTGTTGTAAAGCCAAATACGGGTCGCGGGATAAACCCACGGCCCGGGCAAAATCATTTCCTGATCCCGCCGGAATGTATCCCAACGGAATCGTTGCATCAACACGTTGGACGCCTTCAAGAACTTCCATGAGGGTGCCGTCCCCGCCAAATGCGACAATTATCCACCCCTTCCGATGACTGGTAGCAAATTGTTGTGCTAATTCAATGGCATGTCGGGGGTATTCGGTAACCACGCTGTCAAACTCAACCTGGTTTTGGACCAATAAATGGTGCATTTTTTGCCAAGTTTCGGCCGAATGGCGGGCCCCCGCCCATTTATTGATAATAAAGTAGTATTTCATCTGCTTGCTCACCATTACTTCACAAACTTCTCCAAGAAGTGCGCCACCTCTTCGTGATAACGCTTTGGATCAGCCTTCAGGGCTTGCACGTGGTCCGCTTGGTTGACCAGATATACCCAACTTGGTACTTGGGCAGCTTCCACTAGGTCGTCCAACATTTCAATTGGCACAAACCGGTCCGCTTCGCCATGGATAAACATAATCGGTACCCGAACCTTTTTGATTTGGGCTTCGATGTCGGCTTCCTTAAATGAATATCCGGCCTCTTTTTCCGTTAACAGACTAGCAATTAGCGCTAGCTCTCGAGGCGGTAAGTGGTAGTAGCGCTTGAGGCGGTGCCGGAACTGTTGATCAAGCCGGTTGAAACTACTGTCCTCGATCACTGCCACCACGTTAGACGCAATGTCAGGTTCTCCAGCAGCCGCAATTACCGTGGCCGCTCCCATGCTGATTCCCATCAAGACAATCTTTTCATCGGCGTTAGTTAGCATTACCGCACGTTGCACCCAACGCACGTAATCGCGCCGGTCTAACCAACCAAAGCCGATTAGATTTCCTTCACTTTCACCATGACTGCGGGCGTCCGGCATCAACACGTTATAACCCAGTTCGTAAAAAATCTTCGCGTAAGGGATCATTTGCCGACGAGCGTGATGGTACCCGTGCGCCAAGATCACCGTGTGTTTGGTGGGTTGCGGTTGGCGAATGAAGGAAGCCTTTAGTTGCAGTCCATCTTCGCTAAGCATTTGTACCGTTTCCGGATGTTGCTGGTTGAACCACGCCAAATTTAAGGCGTCATTATCTTCACTTTCCGAGCGTTCAATCGCCCGGTTTTTCGCTTTTTCGGTATTTTTAATGCCTACTAAGAAACTTGCGTAACCACCGATTCCCATACCAGCGGTCACGCCGACTAGTGCCGCACCGAGTCCGGCCAACACATATTTAGTGCTTCTCTTCATCTTTTGAGGCTCCTTATCTTTCCTTAAAAAATCATTCTTCTGCAATAAAAATTTACTTTCTTTCATAAATACTATATCAATTTTCCGCAGAAAAGTGCTATAGTATTTATGTAAAGGGTCCGTAGCTCAGTTGGGAGAGCATCTGCTTCGCATGCAGGGGGTCGACGGTTCAAGTCCGTTCGGATCCATTATCGGTTACATAAATTAATGATAAGTACCAAACTTTTCCGGGAGAAACGTCTCGCAGGTAAAGACTTGGTTAACGAATGGAGGGCTGAATTTTGGATTCGGCTCTTTTTTATTCAGCAATTTATTTTAGCTTTCCCACCACTTAAAAAACTCATAATTATTGAAGTGTTGTTTTCAACAATTATGAGTTTTTCACTTATTTTCGTCCGTTTCAAGTTATTTCAAGTCCTCATCAATATGGCGCTTCAATTGACTAAACCGAATCCGATTTCCGATATTCTGAATCCCGTGCAGCTTAAGGTCCTCTCGAATTCCATTATTCATTTTATCAAGGATTGCTGCTAGTTGAGCTCGTTCGTCGTCATTTAAATAATCCAAATATTCAGGAATATAAAACAAACTCTTCTTTGCTTCTTTTTTGCCTTTTTCGGTTAATTTGATGAGTTGTACACGGCCATCAGTGGGCGACTTTTGTTTGGTAACGTAGCCTTTTTTTAGTAATTTGGCAATGAATTCCGCAATTGACTGCACACTAATCCCCAAGCGCTGCGATAGTTCTTTTTGTGAGATATTATCGCCCTCGCTTAAGGCCACTAAAATTTTATTTTGTCCCTTAAACACTGGCAAATGGCGTTCTGCCTGTTCGTCAGCCATGTTTTGCAATGCTGTAAATTCAAATAATTTAGCCGCTAATTGGTGTTTTTTTACTAGTTCATCCAACATAACTCACCCGTCTCTCACTTATATGTCCCTATTATATCAAGCCGTTTGACAGATTAAAACTAAATAATCAGGTCCCTTGACTATTTAATCGGGCACCCTTATAATATTTTTCGTCAGGGCCCCTGAATATCATCAAGCACATTAAGGGAGGGTTTATCATTAACACCAAATATGCAATTGAAATTAACAATTTAAATAAAACGTACGGCAACCAGAGTGCGGTAAAACAAGTTTTCTTTAAAGTCAAACGCGGAGAAGTATTTGCCTTACTTGGTCCTAATGGAGCTGGAAAAACCACTATTCTACGGATGTTAACTACCTTATTAAAACCTACCAGCGGTTCACTCAGAATCATGGGACACGACGTTCAAGCTGAGCCTCAGACCGTCCGAACCTTTTTTGGTTTGACCGGTCAATATGCTTCGATTGACGAAGATTTATCTGCTCGGGAAAATTTAACGTTCTTTGCTCGTTTGAACGGACTTTCTCGCCAGCAAGCTAAGCAGCGGACTACCGAGCTGCTTGAAGAATTTTCATTAGTAAATTCCGCGGATAAAGCAATTGCTGCCTTTTCTGGTGGCATGCGCCGGCGCTTAGATTTAGCAGTTAGTTTGATTGCCCGTCCCCAAATCATTTTCTTGGATGAACCCACCACCGGGCTGGACCCTCGCACCCGTTCACAGATGTGGGATACCATCCGCAAATTGGTTGCTTCGGGATCGACGATTGTCTTAACCACCCAATACCTTGAAGAAGCCGACGCATTAGCTGATCGCATCGCGGTAATTGACCACGGTAAACTGGTCGGGTTAGGAACTCCCGATGAGTTAAAGGCCCAAGTTGGCGGGGAAAAGTTGCGTCTAGCGGTGAAAAACAAGCTTCAAGCCCAGCAAGCCTGCCAAATCCTCACTGCAATTACGCAAGAAAAGGTTCACCAGGCTGGTAATGAGATCACGGCACCGCTTCGAGACGTAAATGGATTAGCCGATATTCTTAACCAACTTCGTGCTTCTAACATCGAAATAACTACGCTCGCTGTTGAAAAACCATCGCTAGATGACGTCTTCTTTGCCATGACGGTCGGTAAAAACTAACTTATTAGGAGGATTTAGCAATGTTTAACACAACTACTCGAAAAACGAATATTATTGCAAGCACCGGTACCATGACTTACCGTAATTTATTAAAAACGCTGCACAATCCCGATGAGCTACTTGACGTGGTCGTTCAACCTGCCCTGTTTATGTTGCTTTTCGGATATCTATTTAGCGGGGCTATCTATGGTAACGTAAGTTCTTATTTAAAGATTTTAGTTCCTGGAATTCTAATGCAGTCCTTAATTTCCGCAGCTTCCGGTTCAGCCACCCAGATTAGTACTGACATCCATTCTGGCATTTACGATCGTCTTAAATCATTACCGATTCCGCAAGTTGCTCCCCTTGCCGGCCAACTCTTTGCTGACATTTTACGGTTAATCGTCGCAGCGACCGCAGCTTTATCGACCGGTTATTTGATGGGGTGGCGTCCCGAAGCTGGATTAGGATGGCTAAGCATGGTTATCTTTTTGGACATATTTTTAGGCTGGGCCTTAAGCTGGATATTCGCGCTTTATGGATTGGTTGCTAAAAGCCCTACGTTAGTTGAAAGTGTGTCCTTAATGACCATGCTAGTATTAGTATTCCTTTCAAACGCCTTTGTACCGGTTAAATCCTTGCCCCGCTTCATGCAGATTTTAGTAACGATAAACCCGGTATCTCACGTAATTAGTGCCAATCGCGCCATGTTAAATGCGGGATACTGGCCGCGGGAGGCTTGGATAGTTTTATGTGCGGGGATTGGCATTGTTGCCGTTTTTGCGCCAATTACCGTTTTGGTTTATAAGCGGAAATAATTGTTTGGAATCCTTGACCATCAAACTAGATGCATTTTTAAGTTAGTTCATTTTATTAAAAATTATTCTCACAACCTAGTTCTATACCAATTTCCCGCAAAAAAATTTATCATAACGATTACGAGTGATTTATTTCACTGCAAGCCCGTTCTCATCGGGTTCCTTTTATCACAGAATTGGTCTAGTAAACTTTTACGGGTCTTACCTTCTGGAATTAATCCGCGTATACTATTTGGGTACTGCTTTTTTAATAAGTTTTTAAGCCTGAATCAGCTTTCTACCGGGCTAATACAAATCATAGAAAGAAGGACTTTATTTTGCAAAGTACACAAGACACAGATTTACGTTACAATCCTCAATCACCAATGCGGGTGTTTAACTTGCATTGGTATAAGGACCAGATGAGCGGGTGGATGACTTCGAGCTACATATTGTTAGCTTGCGGTACCCTTTTTCTTTTAGCAACGGGCCTATACCACAACTTTAACGCCCTCGGAATCACTTCCACCATCGCTGGAATAATTGGTTTTACGTGTACTTTGAGTATTACCAACGGCAAACCCATCAACGGGGTGTTGGGATTCGTTTCCGCCTTGATGCTGATTTACGTAGCCTCAATTACCGGCAACTACAGCGACGTGGTGATGCAGACTGCCTACATCTTCTTGTTGGATATTCCGGTTGTGCTCAATAAGAACTGGAACAGTAGCGAAGGACTCTCTCCACGTTTGCTAACCGGTAAATACATCGGGCAAACCGTAGTGACGTTCATCATTTTTTGGGTAATTACCTACGGCTTAGACACCGTAATCTTAACTAGCCCGCGTCCAGTGATCGATTCGCTTAGCGCAACGATTGGCTTAACCGGGGCCGTGCTGACGGTTCGGCGCTTCCGTTCTAGCTATTACTTCTGGTTTGCACAAAGCATCATGAGTATCACCTTATGGAGCGTGACGGCGATTGCCGGACATCCCGTTTGGGTACTTTTCTTTACCTACTGCCTATACTTGCTAAACGACATTATTGCTTTGGCAAGCAGTAAATGGTTCCACGACCGCGATTAAAATCAATAAGCAATTGGAATAATATGCAATTAAAACACCTCCCTGTTGGTAATTTCCAACAATGGAGGTGTTTTAGTGTTCAGCTATTTTCTGCTTTAACCAGGGTATTCTTTTCAAGAAATTAAATATTTTCCTTTTCTTCTTTTTTTTGGCTTTAAAAATAACGTCAATTCGTCTAATCAGTAATAGAATAGCTCCAAACACTATATAACTTGCATACCTGTTAAACTTTAAATTCTTAAACCAAAAGCCATGAATATTTGATAGGTGTACTAAAACACCTGATAAAAATATCAGTCCGAAAATATACAAAGATGTAATAAATAATGGGTACCGATCGACAAATGAATGGGTGCACTCCTTAGTATTTGAACATCCACATGCTAAATACGTTTTCCCGGAAAGGACACCAATTGATTGAATTAGTAAGAAGATCAATACTAGTAAACCCATCATCAAAATTGAGCCTGCTATTAACGTACTTGAGAGCGGAGCCTTTTTTACATTAGTAAAAATTTCCTTAAACGCATCGAATCCGCCAAACAGACCAAATATCAACGCAGAAAAAATACCCATAATTGATATAAATTGGTTCTGAGTACCTTCTAATTTTTCTTGTGCATCACTAAGGTCTTGTGTCGCTTTTTCCAACTTCGCTGTAGTATTTTTAGCCTCTTCACGTACTTGATTGATTTCGTCAAAGAAGGTTTTATACTGTTCCAACGCTAATTTAATATGATTTTTTATCTTATCAGGTACCTCTTTTAAAGCTTCGTATTTTTTGGCTTCGTCCACTTGATCTTCTAAACCGCTAATTGTTTTTTTCATCTGATCCAAATTAGCTTGCCAAAATAACGATGCTTCATTAGTATTTCGATTATCGTCATCATCCATTTTAACGTCGTCATAGTGAGTATAAACATAATGGGTAATTCCCGGATAATCAACGGTAATCTGTTTTTTTTGAAGATACATTGTCACAACATATATATCCATTTTTTTCGGATCCATTTCATCTTCAAAAAGACTTGCTAGCAACTGTTCTTCATTTACCATGGCCAGTTTTCCGCCTTAGAAAAATAGTTATGAATATCTTCATTATTATATTTAATTTTTCGTTGCCCATTTTCAATGGCCTCTCGTTGCTCAGCCCACATCGGCTCCTCATGGGTCTTTTCCACAAGGTCAAAGGGACGGTCGTTATATTTACGCCAAATTTTTTCTGCTAAATTAGTAATTTCTTCCTGATCGTTGGCGTCTAACTCCACTTGATCAGCATCAACAATGGACCAGTCTCCATTTTCATCCTCTTCAATGTAAGAATAGGTTTGTTGAATTGGTGCCACCCCGTTTTCTTTAAAAGAATGGTACACATTTGGCACTACGGGACCGTATCCCCACATCTCAATATCATCTTGGAAAAGGGGCGCATCGTCTTCCTTACGCAAATAATCAGCTTGTAAATAGTACAATATCTTCAACAACATCAAATTGGTAATTTTTTGTTGATGTTCGTTAAAATACTTCACTAAAAAGTTGGCTATATCAATTGCTTTGTATGGTCGTTTTCGTAATTCTTCTCCCATCACTTGCACTCCTTTCCACCAAACTCTTATCGCGTATTTCCTAGTTAAATTCTACCAGTTTCCCTCCTTTCTATAAAGAAATTACGAAAAAAGTCGGAAATAAATTTCCGACTTTTAAATCCATTAAACTTCGTGCACGTAGTCACCACGGTCAATAGTGGTATAACTAATTTCTTGCGCGTTCGCGTTCAACGTTTGCTTAGTAAATGCCAAGCCTAACCCGGTTTGAACGTAAACTGCCCGTTTTTGGAGGTCATATCCTGACCAGTAGCGGGTGTAGTCAGAAATTGGTGCATCAGCCGTCTTGCGTTCGATACCTTCAGGAATAATTACCGGACGGAAAGCTGCGTAAAGTTGGGCAATTCCGCGGTCAGCAGCGAAATCATCCATTGCATTCGCGATGGTAAAACTACGGACAAACCGTGCTGGTGAGGTGTATGAACCAGGAAGTCCAGCCATTCCGTAGCCGGTTCCGCCTTCAATTGGTGGTAAGGTTACGCCGTTTTTATAAGTCCGCGGATCCTTCACGTCTACGTCGGTTAATCCCAAGTAGTTGCGCAAGTTGGTAGTGTGCCAGCTGTATTCGGGGCTGTTAGTTACTACCCCAACTGAATCGTACATCTTGAAAGCTCCGTTTTCGACCGGTTCCAAAACTACTCCGTCGCCACTTTCGTCAACAAAATTGTAATGAAGCGGGAAAGTAAATCCTTGCCCATTAACTTGGGTTGCTTGATCTGCTAATCCAAATTCTTGATAATGCTCCCGGATCTCAGCCACGTTTTTGAAGTGAGTCAAAACGTATGTAACAAATTCCGTGTTCATGAGCGGCGTTAGTCCCCGTCGCTTCAAGTTTTCTAACGAGTCAGCGGTGCTTTCAAATAGAACCTGCAAGTCGCCCGCTAGGCCAGCTTCGTTAATTCCGTCAAATAAAATTGGAGTGCCCTTAACTCCGACTCCCATCGTGGTATATTTGGCCGTCCAATCAGTCAGTTGACTAGCAACTTTCGCTTCCGCTGGGATGGTGGTAATCACGCTTTCCGCACCCCCATCTTCACCGAACATCGTCATTGCTAAATCCATGGTTCGGCCCCAGAATTTGGCACCATTTTCTGCAGTAAGTTCAATACTCGTGCACATACTTTGTCCCTCTTTCTTTTCGAATATCTCTTTTATAGCACTTTTGCCTATCGGATAAAAGAATGTGAAACTTTTTAGGGACAAATATTTTTTCTTAGTTAAAGCTAGTTCCCACCTGGGTGATTGCGGGAATTAAGAGGTGTTCCACTCCTAGGTAAAGTGCGATGAATAACACTGCTTCAGCTAAGATGGCTACGTAAATACGGTCAAATTCAAACTTCAACTTTTCTTCGAAGAAGGTGGCAATGAAGCCAAGGTTTAAGCCCGCTAATGCCATTCCAAGCAACGCCCGGAACAAAATATCTGGCATGTCAGTGGTTACTTCGTCAACCAATTCGGGACCAGCTACAAAAAGCATTCCCAAAGCTAGTAATCCGAGTACCAAGACGTAGTTTACAAAGTGCGCTAACTTATTGGTGTAAGTGAACCAAGTAACCGTCTGTCCCTTTGCTCCTAAGAATTGAGTGACTAAAATCCCCACCAATACCATCAAAGCGAACAACACCGCAAAAATTGCTAAGAATTTTAGAAACACCCCGAAAGTAAAAGGATTTTCCATGATTACACTTACTTTAACTTTACTATCCAACGCGTTAAAAGTTTGGCGTCCCGAAACTATTAGTATTAGTGCGCTAACAATTGCAAAAATTACAAAAGTGGTAATCCCATATAGCGGATTGGTGGTTTCTGGGTAACTAAACGGATGTTTGACCGACGTGGTTAGCCAGTTCCAGTAGCTTTTAGCATATTCTTTGGTTTGGTCTACCGTTGCGCTAACCTTTTCTTTATCAATAGTTGCGGAAGTTGTCGTCGAGTTAGCGTCGTTGGCTGCCTCTTTAGCAGTTGTTGCTGTGGTCGTCGAGGCTTCTTGGGCCTGAGTCGCAGACGTTGGGGCCTTGGTTTCATCTACCGCATCACTTTCAGGTGCTGACGCGGTGGCCGTCGTTTTTTCAACCTTCAAATCAGTTGCGGCTGATGCAGCACTAGTTGTCGTGAACCCCGTTTCTTGGGTGGTTGCTGGCTTTTCAGTCACCTTTTCCTTTTCTGCTGCTGAATCAGTTGGCGCTTCCGAAGCCTGCATTTGGGCCACCGAGGTGCCGCAACTAGTGCAAAATTGATCTCCTGGTTCGATTGCAGTTCCACATTTAGTACAAAATTTCATTTCCTTCACTCCTACTCTAGTAATCCTTTATACATTACTGAACCAAAACTATTCATCGCGTTAATTTGCTCGTCACGTTGCCCGTCTTGAGACATTACTACGATGACAAAGGCGCCCTTTTGATTGCCAAAAATTGCAGCGTCATTTTCCACTCCGTAGTCGTCAAATTCCCCGGTTTTGTTGTAAACCGTGGCTTCAGTCGGCAAATCGTGTGGCAACTTAGTATGATTTCCGTTTTGCTTCAAAATCGTTAGCATTTCTTCGTCATACTTTCGGGAAACCATCTGATGATTATAAATTTTCTTTAACGCGGTGCCCAAATCCTTAGCAGACGTGTAGTTGTCCTTACCATCTTCCAAGGCATCCGTGTCCATCAACATTCGCTCTAACTTGGTGTCGGTGGCTCCCATCTTATCAATCTGGTGGTTAACAGCCGCCATACCGCCTAACTTGCGAATCATGATGTTTGCCGCGGTATTGTCGCTGTCTTCCATCATGTAGCCGATCAAATCCTTAATGGAAATCTTGGTTCCGTCCGCCATTTCCCGCAGTTTACCGGTACCGTCTACCTTATCGCTATCAGTTAACGTATAGTCATCCGATAAGCTTAATTCCCCATCCTTGACTTGTTGATAAGCTGCAATCATGACAAACAACTTGATGTCGCTTGCCGCCCGTTGCGGTTGGTCATTGAAGTCAACTTCAGTATCCGAATCGACCGGCGATACATAAACGGCGGTATCTCCCGAAATGTCACCAAACGCATCCCTAATCGTCCCTTCCACGGTGCTCTTAGGAAACGCCAAATGCTTTTTAGTTGACGCTGACGAAGTCTTTTTCTGAGGCGTCGACGACACGGAAGAGGTTGATTTTGACGAGGCAACCTTTGCCTGATCCGAATGCGTAACGCCAGATAAGATTGTGGGGTTGTTTTTGTAGATAAAAAAGCCCACAAATCCAATCGCTAAAATTATTCCTGCCGTAATCCAAAGCCAGCCCGTGTGCTTCTTACGTTTTACGGCTGCTTGATGTTCTTCCCTAGTCACGCTAGGTTCGGTCGGTGCTGATTGCTTAGGTGCTGGTTGAGGTATCGTCGGTGCAGTTTGCGAGGTCACTGGAGTTGGTTGCGTCGCTGGCTGTCGTAACGCGGTTCCGCACTTTCGGCAAAACTTAGCTCCAGGCTTATTCTTTGTTCCACAATTTTGACAAAACATTGCTACCCTCCTGGTGTTATTAAATACACATATCATCAATAAATATTATCATAGTAAAGAAGTCACCGAAAGCTCTCCATTTAAAAATAATTTATTTTTGTTGTTTATCGACCCTAATCAAAAAGAATGGGCAGCCGTTCCAATCCCCCATCCTTTAATTTCTTGGGTATGTTTATCAAAGATGTTTTTATATAGAAATATTTGCTCAGCTAATTTTTTCTCAATAGCATTTGCAAAATAAAATAAACTTTATCGAGGCGTTTTATTAGTGTTCAAATTTGTTACATGATATTATTAAGCCGTTCACAAGTGACAATAAATATTTACGAAGGAGGGTGTCTCAGATGGGCTCGGCATTCTGTACTGCATAAACCAACCTAGACTAAAAATTTATAACCATCTCTGCTTCGTACTTATGTATTTAATACGCAAATACGGAAGCGTTACCAAAATGTTTACGACGAAAGGAAGTGTTTCAAATGCAAAAAAAGACCATGTTAACCGCACTCATCGCCTTAGGTTTCATCACTCCAATTATTTCCAATACCGGGGCTTCGGCAGCTACACTCAATCAAAGCAACCCCAATGCTTCAGCACTTATTCAAAAAAAGTTCCAAGGACAACCGGATTCACCTAAACTCTCGGAAAAGCAACTTAAGGTCCAAGATAGCGACATCGAAACTTGGATGCCTAATCCAACGGTTCGAGAATCCGTTTTAGACTTCCTTATTGCACTTAATTACCTTCCAAAAGGCAGTACGGTTAATGATATTACTAAAGACTTACTGGGTTCTATTAAATCTAGAGACCGTGTTCCGATTGAGGTTAATACATTCGCGGGGGGCCAAATCACTCCTAATCTAAGCGAGGGGTTGCAATACATTAACCCCCAAACTAGGGTAACTATAGAAATTATGGATGCGGACGATTCTCAATTAATGAACTTAGATTTTGCACAATTACATCAAAACGTTGATCATTGGCTTATTTATATAGTTAATCCCGAAAAATCTGCTAATTCGAAGTTAATGCAAAAGGCAATCGATACTAACCTTCCTAATAAGAAAAACACTCAAGGCGATCCGGGGATTTATTATGTACGCGGTAACCTCATCAATAATGGAAGCAAGCTCGTTCCTGCACCATCTAAATCAATTGACATTAGTGAAACACTTTTTCCAGATATTAGTCTAACTGATGATGATTTTTGGAAAGAAATTGATCGTTCAAAATTTCAAATTCACACTATGATTAGCGCATTAATAAACAAGAATAATTTTCGTATTCTAAACCATGACAAATTTTACTCTCTTAAAGAAGGACCTGAAGGTAACTATGCTGGTACTTTGGCTCAAACAACAGATTCTATTTCTGCTATGCACGACGTAGCTGATAATCCAAAAAATTATTACGCTTGGTTTGGTTCCTCCTTTGTATATAAAGATGGACAACATCAACGAATGGCTGTAGGAAGTTTTATTTACGCCGATTACCACAAATAAACGTTTAGATTTAACATCGCATTTATAATTCTGAAAGGAAGTGTTTTCCATGCACAAAAAAACCATGTTAACCGCACTCATCGCTTTAGGATTTGTTACGCCAATCATTGTTAATAGTGAAATATCAGCAGCTGAAATCAACAAGAATACTCAGCCTGCTGCCGAACTTATCCAAAAAATGAACGACAAACAGCAGGACTTACCGAAACTCACAGAAAAGCAACTGAAAGTACAAGATAGCGATATTGACACTTGGATGCCGAACCCAACCGTTCGCGAGCTACTATTAGGAATGCTTATTAAGGGTAACTATCTACCTGCAGGTAGTACTGTTAACGAAATCACCAAAGATTTATTAGGTTCAGTTAGAAATCAGGAGACATTTTACTTTGAAATCAATGCCTTTAAGGGAGGACAGATCACTCCTAACGTCAGTGAAGGACTTCAGTATTTTAATCCAAAAGCTAAAGTAGGTTTAGCTTTAGTAGACGCAAATGAAGCCCAAATCATGCAAGTAAATTTTGCCCAACTTCATCAAAATGTTAGCCAATGGGGAGTGTACATTATTAATCCTGAAAAAATTGCTAATCCCCAAATAGCAAGAAAGGTAATTGACGAAAAACTACCCATCAAAACCGATAATGCTCGTAACATGCCAACCATTCAATATATGCGTGCAAACTATTCTGACAGTAAAAGTTCTGTGTCACCCGTGCTAACTGAGTCGATTAACATTAGCGACACTCTTTCTCCAACTATTAATCTATCCAGTAATGATTTTTGGAAAGAAAATGATCCTTCTTTATTCACCCGGCACGCCATGGCCGGTACTTTAAGAAATAGTGATAATTTAAAACGGGTTGGCTTTTTTTTCAGTTTCAAAGAAACCTCTGAAGGTAATTTCTTAGGTTCCCTTCCTGAAGAAATAGCAAATAGCAACATCATGAAAGAAGTTGCGCAAGACCCACAGGATTATTACACTGAGTTTAGATTCAATAATATTTACGACGATGGGCAACATCAAGATATTCATTTAAGTAGCGAAATTTACGCTAATTTCCATAAATAACTTATCACACCAGTAATATACCAAAAACTAGCAAGAATAGCATATTTTCATATTCTTGCTAGTTTTTTATTTTCCAACACTGAGTGCTGTCCATTCGCAAATTTTTCATTTTTCCACCACTAATTTCTTGCAAAATATTTTGAGATAGGTTACTGTGTAATAGTATAGCAATACACAAAGGAGGCAAGTAACATGGATTTTGATGACAAGATTCCGATTTACTATCAAATTAAACAATATATTTACCAAGAAATCATCGTGGGCCATTTTCCCCCGGGATCTAAAATTCCCGCAGTGCGCCAGTTTGCGGTTGATTTGACAGTTAACGTAAACACCATGCAACGGGCCTTACGAGAACTTATTCAAGATGGCATTTTAGTTTCTCAACGTGGAAAGGGTAACTTTGTTACGGAAGACCAGGATATTTTACAAAACCTCCGTCAAACCGTCGTGGAAAAACAACTATCCCAACTGTATGATCACTTGCTCAAGCTCCAAATTGAGCCAGATGAGATGGTGACCTACTTGTCCCGTTACATTGCCAAGAGAAAGGATGATGAACATGGAAAATCTACTGAACATTAAAAACTTAAGCTACCAACGTAACCTGCATTCAATCTTGAAAGACCTCAATCTCGAACTTCCTCAAGGCGAAATTGTGGGATTGCTTGGCGCTAACGGGGCGGGGAAAACCACCCTGATGCGCTTAATTGCGGGCAGTTACATCCCTCGCCAAGGTTCCATCATGATTAACGGTGATGCTCAGGTAGTAATTCGTAAAAAATCTGTCAGTTTTACCGAACAGGTTAGCAGCCTTTCAAACAACCAAAGGTTATTTAAAATCGCGGAATTTTACCAACAAATCTACCCCGATTTTGATTTATCCCGTTTTAACCATTTGTTAGACACCCTCAATTTAAAACTAGACGCCCGACTTAACCAGTTATCCAAAGGGAACCAGCGTAAATTTGTGATTGCCATCACCCTCGCACGCCAAACCGACCTATATTTGCTGGACGAGCCGTTTGACGGAATTGATGGAATGAGTCGTAAAAAAATTATTAGTAGCATCATCGGCTGGAAACCAGAAAATGCCACAATAATCATTAGCGATCACCACGTTTCCGACATCGCCAACCTACTTGACGAAGTCGTCATCGTGCGAGACCAACGCGTGATTGCCCAAGAGCGGGCCGATACGATTCGCGAGACGCTCGGTAAGGATATTGAATCCTACTACGAAGATTTCTACAAGGAGGATGTCGAATATGACTAAATTTTTTGATTTATCCAAGGCACTGTTCCAAGAAAAATTCCGCCTTGCTAACCAAGTACTAGGATTCAGTGCATTAGCTGCGGTCGTCATTACGCTGTACGAAATGATCCGCATATCCGCAGCCCCTGGTGCACTATTTGCCACTTTTGAATCCGTTTTGGGATTAGCTAGTATGCTTCTTTACATTTTATTAACCGTTCGTAACGAACGCGTCTACACTGCTAGTACATACCGATTAATCCCGGTTTCGAATGGAAAATTATACTGGGCAAATCTGATCACTACTTTCCTTAGTTTTGCCTACTTTGGATTATGCATTGTCATCTTTGCGTTGATTTTTCACTGGCACATGACGATTAAAGCCTTTGTAGATGGTTTTTCAGGTTCAACCTTTATGCTAACCGTTTCAATCATTCTGACCCTTATCTTCGCAGTACTAAACTTCTGGGCCCTGATTACTTTAGTTCATCTACTCACCGAGATGATTAGTAATTTCTTGCCAAGGGCTGGCCAACGGATTTCAAAAATTATCTTGGTAGTCGTCATTTTGTATATTTTTGGACGCATCGTGGAGTTAATAAGCAACGTACTTATACTGATTGCCCAACATCATACTGCTTTGCTTAACGCTAATGCCGACCTTCAATTTTACTTGAGCCCAGTCTACGTACTAATAACTTTGCTGATTTTTTCTGCAATCAACATCTACTTGCTATCTAGTTGGGTTGAAGCTAAACCGAAGAATAACTAGTTTGGTAATTTAAATTTTCTCAATAAATAGCGGGGTTCAAAAATTCATTACGAATTTCTGAACCCCGCTGTTTTTTGCATAGTTATATGGTAGTTTTTAACCCTTCATCTTACCGCCAAACACTGGGAAGATGTCGGCATCCCCGTAATCCATTCCGTGCATTTGCTTCAAGGCTGCCATATCGGCATCACTAATTTCAAAATCTAGCTCTGCGTTAGCACGCATGTGGTCTGGATTAGCGGTCTTTGGTAAAACAACCAATCCTAATTGCCATGCGTAGCGAATCGATAATTGCGGTACGCTAACCTTGTACTTGTCGGCCATTTGTTTAATGGCTTCGTTATGCATTGCGGCACCATGAGCAATTGGCGAGAAGGCTTCAACCACAATGTCGTTAGCTTGTGAGTAATTAATTAATTCTTCTGGGGTCGCACCAATGTGAGTCAAAATTTGGTTAACCATTGGCTTGGTATCACTGTGCGCCATAAGGTTATCAAGATCTTCCTTTTCAAAACTGGAAACCCCGATTGCTCGTAACTTGCCTGCATGCATGGCATCCTCTAGAGCGCGCCAAACTTCCACATTGCCCGCAAAATGGCGGTCGTTGGATTGGTTAACTTCGACCCAAGGTTGCGGATTATGAATAATCATCATGTCCAAGTAGTCTAACTTCATTTTCGCTAAGGTTTCGTCAATCGACTTCTTCGCGTCTTCGTAGTCTTTAATTTCTGCAGCTACTTTCGAGTTCACGAAAAGGTCTTCGCGTTTTATGCCAGCGGTTCGAACACCTTCACCAACCCCGCGTTCGTTACCATATGCTTGTGCGGTATCAATGTGCCGGTAGCCGATTTTAACGGCTTGCCGCACCGCTTCGGCAACTTGATCATCCGGAATTTCCCAAGTTCCTAATGCTAACTTAGGAATCTTTACTCCATTATTTAACGTAAAACTTTCTTCAAAAATATTCATTTCAAAATTCCTCCTAAATTTCTTGACCCGTAGGCCGAATTACCATTTCATTAACCGCCATATTCTTGGGTGTGTCAATCACAAAGGCTACTGCTTGGGCGATTTCTTCTGGTTCCAATGCCATCATTTCCGCACCCGGCTGTTTTTGAGCCGCCTTTAAACTTTCACGAACTTCTTGATTATTAATTGAATCAAACAATTCTGTTTTTACCGATCCCGGAGCAATTACGGTCGTCTTAATACCATTTTGGCGTTCTTCTTCACGTAAGCCTTCCATAATTGCGCGTACCGCAAATTTGGTTCCTGAATATGCTGCATAACCCGGCAACACTTCGTAACCTAAAACTGACGAAGTCGAAATTACGTGTCCAAACTTTTGTTTACGCATTACTGGTAAGGCAGCAGCAATCCCATTTAGCACTCCCTTAACGTTAATATCCAACATTTGCTGCCATTCTTGGTGAGCAAGCTCGCTCAAATTGTTAACCGGCATGATCCCGGCATTGTTAAAAAGTACGTCAACCCGGCCAAATTTTGCCACAGTATGATCAATTACTGATTGTACTGCAGCCATGTCGGTTACGTCAGCTTCCACGGTTTCGATTGAGGCCTCTGGATATGCTGATTTAATTTCTTCCAATCGTGCTAGTCGCCGCGCAGCTAGGGTTAGTTTAGCGCCGCGTTCTGCTAAAAGCCGGGCAGTTGCCGCGCCAATTCCACTTGAAGCTCCCATAATCACTACTACTTTATCTTGCAAACTCATCCCAAAATTCCTCCTAATCCTTAATCTTCTTGATTATGCGGGCAGGTACTCCCGCTACTACGGTATTTTTCGGTACATTTCGGGTTACCACGGCACCCGCGGCCACCACTGCGTTTTCGCCAATTACTACCCCGGGAGTCACCGTCACGTTAGCCCCTAGCCAGGCATTTTGGTGAATGTATACCGACTTCAGGTTCAAATGCCGTCGTTCCTGCGGTTCCATCCGGTGGTTAACCGAAGCGATGGTTACGTTAGGCCCAATTAAAACGTGGTCGCCCAAGTAAATTCCGCCTAGGTCAACAAACATGGCCCCGCTATTAATGAAAACATCTTTTCCAATATGAAGGTTCCGGCCAAAATCCGTGCGAAACGGTAACCGAATTTCGGTGCTGTCGTCAATTCGTTCGTTAGTGATTTGACTGACCAGCTGACGGATTTCAGCAACCGAATGCTCCTGAGTATTTAACTGTTGTAAAAGTCGTTGATTAGTTTTTACTACTTCGTCAACTTGACTATAAGCGGCGGTACCTAAATCCAATTTAGATTCCAAATGCTCATCCCCTTGCTACTCAAATAACTGATTGACTATAGTTTAGCGAGGTTTTATAGTAATGTTAAATACTTATTAAACATGATTTTTGATAACATTTTATTATAGTTAGGAGCTAACCATCATGGATATTCGCGTATTACGCTACTTCGTCACCATCGCTCAAGAGTTAAACATGTCCCGGGCTGCCGAGTTACTCAACGTTTCCCAACCCGCGCTTTCACGACAAATTGCTGACTTGGAAGACGAACTCGGGGTTAAACTTTTTCGCCGGGAGCACCGCCATTTGGCCTTAACTCAGGAAGGTCACTATCTTCTGGGCCGTGCCCAACAGATTGTGGGGTTGGTTAATAAGACTACCTATCACCTCCAAAAACAAGATGTGATCAGTGGCACGATTGAAATCGGCGCCGGGGAAAGCAGTGGAATCACACCCCTTATGGAAACTCTCCACCAAATCATGCGCCAATATCCGGAAGTTCGGGTGAATTTGCGGAGTGGCAATTATGAGGACATTTTAGCCGGGCTAGATGCCGGGCTTTTGGAATTCGGCGTTCTCATGGGCTATCATAACCTCAATAATTACAACACCCTCCAGCTTCCCGAAGAAAATCGGTGGGGAGTGCTAATGCGAGCGGATGCCCAACTTGCTGAAAAGGACGTGATCCAGCCAATCGACTTGGTTGGCCGTCCGCTAATCACCTCTCGACAAGCTGCCCAAAGGGGGACTTTTCAGATTTGGAGTGGAGACCTTTTTGACCAGCTTAATTTTGTCGGCACTTATAACCTTATTTTTAATGGTAGTTTATTAGTGAAAACGGGCGCTGTCATAGCCCTCACCTACGATAAACTAATCGATAACTACACCACTAAAAATGGTCTAGTTTTTCGGCCACTGGCACCCGAGATTACAGAACCTAACACTCTGGTGTGGAGTAAAAATCACCAGTTACCTAACTTAAATCGCCTATTCTTAGATACTTTGCAAAAAGAAATTGCTAATAATGATTAGCAGCTTGCACCATTAACCTTTAATAGTGTTAAGCTAGAGGCGGAGGCGAGGTTTATGGTTCAAATTAATTGTCGTACCAACGTTGCTAACCAAGTTGTACGGGCTTCCGATCATTCAGCCTGCTTGGTCACCGCGAAACCAGATTCAGAAAATAAATTCTATTTTCATTTTTATGGTAACTACCACCCAAGTTTTGCCGTGACCCGGACTGCCCAGCAAGATCACCTACAAGTTCGCACTGACGGGGTTACCCGCCGGGAAACTTTCCAAGTTAACTTTGTTTAATTTGGGTTCTTGTGCAGTCACCACAGGCTCCAAAATCTTCGCTATTCGCGATAATAGCGGGGATTTTTGTCTTCCTTAGAAACTAAAAAAAACGATTCAATACGAATCGTTTTTAGCCGGAATTATTTTTTCAAAACATATTAAATATCCTACTTAAAATGGTAGCAAGTCATCAAATGATTGTGTTATACTCTAGATGCAATCATGTGGCAAGCATAGAATCACCAAGACCCCGACTAGTACCAGTAGTCGGGGTCTTTTTTTGCGCTATGCGGGTGTATCATTCGATTTTACTTTCCTTATCAATTATCCAACCAACCGGATTAAATGGGCCACTAAGCCGCTGTCCCAGAAAACGTACAGCCCGATCAACACGTAGCAAACCTTCATCAGTTTTTCGCCATATTTTTCCATCACTTGGCTGACGAGCGAATTTTTGCTAAGTAAATTAATCACGAGGACGGCCACCGCGCTCAATCCCAAGATTAATAACAGGGCAACGAAAAATTTAGCAAGCTGGGCGTGCATTAAAACTGGCAAAAAGATTGCCAGGTTGCATCCCGTGCACACGGAAAGGTAGGTCACCAAAACCGTCCCGACCGCCGAAGCACCGGACTGGGTCGCGTTAACTTCGTCATCGTCATCCTTAATTGCTAGGTAAATCGGCAAGAACCCGAGCACTCCCAGTAACCATTCCGGCAAAAAAGCGGAGAGGGTTTGGCCAATTAAATAACTCGCCGTCACCAACAGCAACGTGCCCAGCAAATAACCACTTAAGACCGCGGATAGCCTATATTTGCGAACCAAAAACAACAGCATAAAAAAGAAATCTAAATTGACGCTAAGAAAAGTTAGTCCAATAATCACAAAATTCACTTTGCTCCCCCGTTCATAAAAAAGAGGACGGTGCCAATTGGTTTGCCGTCCTCCTAGGTTTATTAAAGATTAAACTACCGCACTACCGTTACCGTAATCGGAGCATATTTTGCCATGTATGCGGCTTGACTCCCAAAACGACGAGCAATGCCCTTTTTCGATTCCGCGCCAACTACCAACAAATCTGGTTTAACCGCGGGAATTACTTCTTCAACAATCGTCTCACCGGGATCGCCTTCCGTCACCACGCAACGGACGTTGGTAACGCCAGCATCTTGCGCCTGCTTTTGGTAGGTCAAAATGTGTTGTTCCAATTCAGCTCGTTCCCCATGAATGTAGTCCTTGTCGAGGGCTTGGAACACATTCATTTCGTCGTTTTCCAGCACCGAAACAATCACCAATTCGCGGTTCGCATCTTTCGCTAAATTAATTGCGTAGTCAAGAGCCAACAAAGCGTCTTTAGAGTCGTCCACTCCAACTAAAATTCTTTTCACATCGAAGGCCATTATGCCGCCTCCTTTGCGTTAGCTTTTTCTGCAAGTTCAATTTCGTAACGTTTATTTCCCTTGTACAATTCAATTACCGTCCACGCCAGTAGGGCCAAAACCGCCACAATTAACACGTAGGCAATGTCGTGAGCCATGCTAATTTCCGCTGCACTGGCATTTTCGCCGAAGAAGGCCGCGATTGAATCTGGTAATCCAGTTAGGTTCAAGTAAGTTAAGAAGATTACCGAAATCCAGCCTAAAATTCGGACAATCCAGCTGTTTTTAAACCGGTCGCCCATTTCCACGCGACTATCGGTCATCATCAGCAACGGTACCATCGAGAATGGTAACGCGAAGGCCAAGAAGACCTGCGAATTATTCATCAAGTTATTGAGGGCTTCGTGTTCTTGAATGCTGCCCTTCCCACTAGTTAACATTACACAAATTAATACTGGCACTACCGAGATCAGCCGGGTAATCAAGCGCCGTGCCCATAACGGCATCCGCATGTGCACGAAACCTTCCATGATTACTTGTCCGGTCAACGTTCCGGTAATGGTTGAATTTTGACCCGAAGCCAAGAGGGCTACCGCAAAGAGGGTCGATAGAATTCCAGTCTTAGCGACCCCAATCAAAATTCCGTTACTTAACGTCGAAGTGTCGTTTAGCGCGTGGAACAGCCCGAAAAAGGACGGGTCTTGCACGGCGCCGGTCTTAAATACGGCCACACCCATTACCAACAACAGTGCGTTAACCACGAAGGCAAACGATAACTGAATGTTGGAATCCCAAGTGGAAAACCGCACGGTGCGTGCTACGTCTTCTTCATCATCGTGGTTGATCTTCCGAGTTTGCGAAACTGCCGAATGCAAGTACAAATTATGGGGCATTACGGTAGCTCCGATAATTCCTAGCGAACCGCTCAACGGGGTCATGCCGTCCACCGTTGGGGTTGTCGCAAATGCCTTGGTCGTCGGAATCAATCCGCCAAATACCGCGCCCCAGCTCGGATTTGAAAGGGCTACTTGGTAGACGAAGACGACCAAAATTACCATGATTAAACAAACCACGATGGCTTCAATTTTCCGGAAACCGATCTTGGTTAACAATAATAGCAATAATACGTCAAATACGGTGATGAAAACCGCCACCACGAGCGGAATATGGAATAACAAATAAAGCGCGATTGCCGCCCCGATAACTTCTGCGATATCGGTCGCCATGATCGCCAACTCCGTTAATATCCACAAGACGATTCCCAGTGCTCTACTAGTCCGCGCCCGAATTGCTTGGGCGAGGTCCATCTGACTCACAATTCCCAGTTTAGCCGCCATGTATTGTAACAACATCGCGATTAAACTCGAAATCAAGATAATCGACATTAACATGTACTGGAAGTTTTGCCCCCCAGTGATTGATGTTGACCAATTACCAGGGTCCATATAACCTACCGCAACTAATGCGCCTGGCCCCGAATACATAAACAAAGTTTTCCAAAAACCAATATTTTTAGGAACCTTAACCGTCCCGTTGATTTCCTCCAACGAACGGCCGTTTGCGTACGAAATTAATTTTCGCCGCTTCTTAGGGTTCTTGATCTCGTTACTCATTTTAAATTCCTTCCTTTCCTCAATCTTGAACCACAGACATCATATCATATTCGATTTGTTTGACAACCCCGCAAAATGCCTTTAGACGGGCATTTATTAGCTAGGTTCACTTTAGCAATCGAGTTTGGAAGCGTTTTTGGAGATTTATTAAAATAATTTTCCAATGTAGTAATGGATGAACATCGTAATGATTCCGACGATCACGTTGCGGATGACCGCTTTCTTGGGCAAACCGTTTCCTAATTCAGAACTTAAGAAGCCGGTCAACGCTACGGAAATCACCGTCGCAATGATGGTTGCCTGCATTTTAAAATCACTTGGCGCCAGCGTCATTGCCACTAAGGGAAAGACCCCACCTAACGCGGCAGAAAATAATGACGAAATTGCGGCGCCCCACGGAGTTAGGTATTCGTCCAAATCCATGTCATAACGAACGTCGACCGCCGTTTTTAACGGTGCGCTATCCATTAATGATCTCGCAATTTGGTGCGCGGTCTCTTTCGTAACCCCTTTTTCCATGTAAAAATTCGCCACCAATTCGTATTCGGCTTCCGGGTCAGCTTTTAACCGGAGCTTCTCTTCCCCTACGGCCGCTTTTTCAGTATCGCGCTGGGAACTTACCGAAGCATATTCGCCCGCCGACATCGAAAAGGCGCATGACAAAAGGTCGGACAAGCCGGCAATAAAGATGATGAACGGGTTGGTAGTCGCCGCAACCACACTAAAAAGAACCCCGACTACCGTTAAAATTCCGTCGTTGGCACCCAATACGCCGGCCCGTAGCATATTTAATTTGTTATCCATACTCATTTTAGTTTTCTTTTTCATGATCATTCATCCCCTTACCGCGCGAAAAGTGAGCCAATCAGGTAGGTCGCGCCCATCGTTAATAGTCCGGCAATCACGTTGCGGACAACCGCCCGCCGTCGCACTGCTTTGCCGATCGCCGCCGCGGCGTAACCGGTAATAGCGAGGGCAACCACTACGGAAACGACGGTTAGCGGCACCCGAATACTATGTTTAGCAAAGGTAATCGTCAGTAGTGGTAATAACGAACCCAACGAAAAGGCGATCATGGAAGCAATCGCCGCTTGGTAGGGGCTGGTAAAGTTATGCATATCAAAACCGTAACGTTCGCGCACGGTCGTTAGTAGCGCATCTTTTTCCATCATTTCCCGGGCCGCTTTTTGAGCTAAGTCCTCAGGAATGCCAGTTTTTGCGTACTTTTCGGCAACGAAATCAAGTTCCTTTTGGTAGTCATCTTCAAGTGCTTGCCGTTGGTGGTTAACCGCGTTTTCCTGCGAATCCTTTTGAGAATTTACAGAAACGTATTCGCCCATCGCCATGGAAACCGTTCCGGCTAACATCCCCGAAATTCCGGAAATAAAAATTGCAAAGCTATTGGTCGTCGCCCCCGCAACTCCCAACACAATTCCGGCTACCGATAGGATCCCGTCGTTGGCACCCATTACGCTGGCCCGAATTACGTTAATTTTTTGTGCTAACGTATTTTGCTTCGCCTTTTTACTCATCCAATTTCTCCCCATTCCGTTCGCTAATTTAGAATCATTTTAAATTACTTATCAATTTTACTTCTTCACTAACGGATTTGTAAAGACGCTTTTCTCAATAAGCCGATATTAGAGCAAGCATTGCCGAAATCCGCTATTTCACAAGGTCTTTAAGTTAAATTTGAACTTCATTTTTAACTTAAATTGAACTTCAAACAGGTTAATTGAACTTGAATAGCAACGTTTTTTCCTCTATAGTGGTTATTTATATAAGGTGTCTCATCTGCTGAACACCCAGTTTTCCTCGTCAATATTGAACACTCACTAACGAGTAATGACGTTAGGAACTCTAATATCTGTGTCTGACTAACCTCAATTATGGTTAGTTAACCAATTAAATTCAACAAGGAGCTTTTAATGCTACTATCGTTAATTTTAATCTTAATCTTGATTTCGGCCTTTTTTTCCGGCTACCGGCGCGGACTAGTTGCCGAAATCATTTATCTAGTGGGTTATTTAATTGTGTTTGCGGCAGCCAAAAACTTCACCGCGCCCTTTGCCGAATTTCTCTCCCGTACTTTTGGGAACGGGAACCATGACCCCTTGACTAATTTAACCACGATGAACGCAGTTTCTTTCATCTTTTTGATGCTTGTGGGCTGGATTGCGATTCGCTTAATCGTCCGGTTTTCACAAATGATCACCTGGTTACCCATCATCCATCAAGTCAACGGCTTGGCGGGCGCCGTCGCTGGATTCGTAATCAGTTATCTGATTACCTTCATTGTTTTAAGCATTAGTCAGTTCGTGCCCAATGATTTTTATCAAGAACAACTGTCCCAATCAATTGTCGCGCAATCGATTTTGGCAAAGACGCCGGCAATTTCTTCCAAAGTAATTAACAATTACATTCTGGATACGCCGCAGACGCGTGACGTACTTTAAATTAAGGAGTTACGAATATGGACCTCACGATTATTAAAAAATACATCGCCACTTACCTATCTTCACCGACCACCCGTTTGACTACGGTCAACACCCCGCGAGTAGGAATCAAAGTGGTTAAGGGCGGTGAAGAAACTTTCTTCTACCCTAATCCGGAAAAACAAAACGCCTTCTTCGAAGAGTTCGGTGAACACCGCTACCTTCACCAATATGATGCAGCGAAGAAGGCATTTACTACGCAAGAACTATAAAATTTAATTCATTCGATACGAGAGTGGGATAAAAGTTAGGTGGTTTGCGAACATTAACCAAAAATTGACCATGATGCCTGAATTGGGCATGATGGTCAATTTTTGGTTAAGCGGAACAAACTGGCTTTTGATACACGTTTAGGCACCATTGAAGGCAAAATACCTAGCGACCTTAGTAGACTAAAATCCGTGGCTTAGCTTAAACAACGCCGAGGCCTTAATTAACAAAAGGCCGTCACCCACGTAAACCGCCTCCCTTTTCGTCGTTCGTTACCCTCCTGGCGTTTTAAATACCGCACTTTCTCTGCTAGAATAACAAGAAGAACAGTTATCTAGGAGGCCCTTTATGGCGAGCATCACCAAAACGTATCGTTTTATTTTTAAACATTTACTTAGCTATCTCAGCCTATTCATTACCAGTATCGTGGTGATTTACGCGGGCATCATCCCGCTTTTCACCTTGATTGGCAGCATCATGTTGCGTTTGGCGGGGGTGCGCTACCTTTCCAACACCAATTTCGTTGAGGTGGTCACCAACCATCCGTTTTTGGACATCGGTTGCCTACTCCTGATTCTCGCCGTGATCGTCGCCATTTACTGGCAGGTGACCTTCTTATTTCTAGGCATTATGCAGATTAACCAAGGTAAAAAATTAGCCTTAAATTCGCTAATCACCCTTTCTTTCCAACGGGTGCGGCACACTTTTGGCCGTGCGGTCGGTTACTTATTAATTTATTGTTTAATTATTCTGCCGTTTGGGGGGCTGGGCATCTCGACTCCGCTATTGAACAAAGTGCGAGTGCCCGACTTCATTATTAACTATTTTCTATACGAAAATCGGCCCCTGCTTTTAGTGCTGATTTTGCTTTACTTAGTTACCTTTTACTTAGGAATTCGGTTCTTCTTGGCCCTTCCGCTGATTATCCTGGGACGCAGTACGGGCCGCCAAGCCGTCCAGAAAAGCTGGCGGTTAACCAAATTGAACTTCAAAACCATTGTTAAACAACTGGGATTGTTAATCGTGGTCAACGTCGGTCTGTCAATTTTGGGACAGGCGCTTATTTTAGCGCTTCAGGCTCTGGCTGACCATCATCTTCCGGCTTCCTGGGACTATTGGGCAGCCTCCATCAACCTGCTCTTGATTGAGCTGGTACTCCTGTTAATGAGCATCGCCTTAGGAACTGGTTCACTGATGATCATGGCTGACCAGCTCAAAAATCAAGCTAGCTTCGTTATCAGTAGTCGGAAGCTCAGTAATCAGCTCCAACGACTTAGTTATCAATCAGGCAAACATTGGTGGTTTAAGGCCTTGGCGGGGGTTTTATTCTTGGGGATCCTCGGCTTTAACGCCCTTTATCTGAACGGCTTTTTCACTTCCACGCCGTTAACCATTTCTCACCGCGGAGTTAACGCGAAAAATGGGGTGCAAAACACCATTCCAGCGCTAATTAACACCAGCCGGTTGCATCCCGATTTCATTGAAATGGACCTGCATGAAACTAAGGACCACCAGTTTGTGGTAATGCATGACGAGAACTTGAAACAATTGACCGGCGTTAATAAACGGCCGCATGACTTGACGCTTCGGCAAATTACCCGCTTAACTGCCCGGGAAAACGGGACTTCCGCGAAGGTTGCCAGTTTTGACGACTACTTAGCAACCGCCGAACGTTTGCACCAGCGCTTACTAGTGGAACTTAAGACTACGAAACGGGATTCTTCCAATTCCATTACCACCTTTAATAAGCGCTACGGTAAACGCCTCGTGGCCAACCACGACGAGGTCCACAGCCTAGATTACGATGCCGTTGAAAAGTTAAAAACCTTGAACCCTAAGCTCCAAGTTGGCTACATCCTGCCATTTAACTTTATCGGCGTGCCGCAATCTAAAGCCGATTTTTATACGATGGAGCATTCCACCTTGAATAACTCCTTCTTAATTACCGCCCAGCTTACCGGTCGCAAAGTTTACGCTTGGACGGTTAACGACCGCGACGCCATGGCCAAACTGACCTTCATGGGCGTTAACGGGATTATTACTGATAATTTAGAAACCCTTCAGCGCACGATTCAACAACTTAATCACCACCCGAACTACGTTAGTCGACTGCTGAACTTCACGGTTGAATTAGGGTAAAAAAGAACGTGCGTCAAAAGCCGGGTAATTTATGAATATTTAACTAAAAATCGACTATTATTGGATAATAGTCGATTTTTAGTTAAGCGAAACAATCGGACTTTTAGTGCAGTCAAAACACCAAAGTAATTTTTCCTTCGCTTTTTAGCATAGTTATTCTGGTTCATCTAACAACCAATCTACAACGTTAATTACCGGGATTCCGTCAATTTCCTTAATATCCGGATAATACTTTTGCGTAATTAAGATTTTTTGGTGGTTATTTCGTAAATTTAATAAATTGTCAGTCTCATGGGTGTTTTCTGGAATTTCATACGTTACTTGAATATATATAATTTCATCATGTTTTCGCGCAATGAAATCAATTTCCTTACTCTGGAGTTTGCCTACGTCGACTTTGTAGCCCCTTCTCAGCAGTTCCACGTAAACGATGTTTTCTAGTTGTCCTGCATAATTACCGGGACGTTGACTTACCGCATACCGCCGTAGCCCGGGATCAACGATGTAATATTTCCCCGTAGTTCGTAAATAACCTTTTCCACGAATGTCGTACTGCCGAGCTCGGTAAAATAGGAATGCATTTTCTAGTAATTCCAAATAATTTTCAATTGTGTGGTTAGAAACCTTGATTCCCTCACTCTTGAGGACATTCGCTACGTTAGCCGGTCTAACCACTTGTCCCGTATTATCAGATAAAAAATCCACTAAGGCTTTTAAAGATTCTTGGTCCCGAACTTTAGCCCGCATCGACACGTCATTAAGAATGATTGTGTCAAAAATTCCCGATAAAATCGTGTCCTTAATTTCTTGATTTGCTAGAACAACTGCTGGAAAACCACCAAACTGCTCATATTCTTGGAAAGCTTGATCAACTTCCCTTGATTGCGGGTCAATTTCTTTAGCCGTTAAAAATTCTTGAAAAGAAAAGGGGTAAATTGGAATTTCAACGTACCGCCCGCTTAGTAGGGTCGCAAGTTCACCAGACAACATCTGCGCATTGGAACCGGTAATTACAATATCACAATTATAGCTAGCCCGAATCCCATTAATTACTGCTTGCCAGCCGTCAACCATTTGAATTTCATCAAACATCAAATAAAAGCGCTGTTTTTTATTTAACTTTGGCTTAAGTAATTCAATTAGCTCATTTTGATTACGGACTCTTAAGAGTTCAAATTGTTCAAAATTAAGGTAAATTATTTGGTCGCTCTTAATCCCGTTGCTTAGTAAGTAGTCTCTATATAACATTAGTAATACCGACTTACCCGAACGTCTCACACCCGTGATCACTTTAATTACGTCCGTGTCTTTCAACTGAATTAATTTTTTTAAATAACTCGGTCTTTTAATCATTTACTTGCCCCCTCATTGATGCTTATCTTTGGTTCCATCTTACGTCTTTTTATTATCAAATGGAAGTATATTTCCATTTATTAGTAATTTTGTAAAAAACGAAAGTATACTTCCATTTTTGGAGAAATAAAACGATTTTGGAAGTATACTTCCATTTTTAATCATTGAAAGCAAACTAAAGGGGCCTTCCTGCTCTTGGTTTAATTGGCTATGCTGCACAGCCGAAACGTGCTCCGAAACCCAACTTCTTCCGGTTAATAAAATCCCGCCGTCAATCGCCTAAATCGCATTGTACCTCAATTCCGTTACGCTTCTCTGCTGCGTAGTCGAAATGAGCTCCAGCCCCTAGCTTCTTCCGGTTAACCAAAATAGGGAACCAATCGCCTAAATCGCGATTAGTTCCCTATTTCCGTTAATCCTCAAAAGCTGCCCAGGGGCTTCCGCTCTCTACAGATTTCCCACATACTTCCGGTGTTTTTCTTCGTCGAATTCACCTTCGGACTTGCCCATTATGATGGCTGCCAACGAATTTCCTACCACGTTTACTGCCGTCCGGCCCATATCGATGATCCGGTCCACACCAGCGATGAAGGTCAACCCGCTCATCGGTACGCCAATCGTTGCTACGGTTGCTAGAAGCACTACGAAGGACGCCCCGGGTACCCCGGCCATTCCCTTCGAAGTAATCATCAAGACTACCAACAACGTAATCTGGTGACCGAGCGTCAAATGAATTCCGTACGCCTGTGCTAAGAACAGCGCACCGACCGCCTGGTAAATTGCCGAGCCGTCGAGGTTAAATGTGTACCCTGTGGGGATTACAAAAGAAACGATTCCTTGGCTCACCCCGTATTTTTGCATTTTATCAATCATTTTTGGTAAGGCTGCTTCCGAACTAGCCGTCGAAAACGCCAAAATCAACTCGTTTTTAATAACTTTCAGGAGTTCAAAGAAGTTGATGTTGTGGAACTTCGCAACTAAGCCAAGTACCACAAGCACAAAGAAAAGCATTGCCACGTAAGTAATTAAAACGAACAGTCCCAACGGCTTTAGGGCATCAATTCCCATTTGGGCAATCGTCACGCCAATCAACGCGCAGACCCCAATTGGTGAAAAGTGCATGATCCAGTTGGTAACTTTAAACATAACTTCTTGCACAGCGGTAAGTGCATCAATCAAAATCTGTCCCTGCTTGCCAATGGCCGTTAATCCTAAGCCAAAAAGCACGGAGAAGAAGATGACTGGCATCATGTTTCCTTCAGCCAGCGATGAAAAAATATTCGTCGGGATAATGTTCATCAACGTGGCCCAAATTCCGCTGTTGGATTTGGCTGCTTTGGCCGTCTCCACGTAAGAACTGATATCCGTACTTTGCAGGCTGTGAATGTCGATATACGTTCCCGGATGAAAAACGTTAGCAAAAATCATTCCGACAATTAACGCAATCGTGGTCAAAACTTCGAAGTATATCAAAGTCTTCAACCCGACGCGGCCAAGTTCACTAACGTCACCCATTCCGGCGATTCCGACGGTCAGACAAGATACCACGATCGGTAAAACAATCATTTGAATCATGTGGATGAACATGGTTCCTAGATTTTGCATGACCGTGATAGCAACTTGATTATGGTAAAAACTAGCGCCTAAAACGACTCCCAAGATTAGACCAATGAGGATTTGCCAACCGAGGGTTAATCTCCAGTTCCGAACTTTCTTCATGCTACCACCCCTAAATTCTTTACTATCTACATATATTAGCATATTTAATGGGTTAATATTAGCCTTGAATTTTCCCAAATAGGAAATATATTAAATGAATCCGTTTTCACCAAAAATTTTAGGGTGACATCTCTGCGAAATTGGGTTAGAATTATTTTTTCAGAAAAAGAAAATGGAGACGGGAATTATGACAACATCTTATTTGCGTAGAGCAACTAAGGCTGATTTACCAGCCATTTTAACAATTATTAATGAAGCTAAGGCTTATTTGAAGGAACAGGGAATCAACCAGTGGCAAGCTGGCTACCCTACTAACCAAGACATTGAGAAAGATATTGAGCAACAAATTAGTTATGTATTAATGGTCGATGGACAGATTGCTGGTACGGCCGCATTGTGGCCAGATAACGATGTTAACTACGACGATATCCAGGAAGGTAGTTGGCGGGGCAACCCTGATGACAAATATATGTCAATTCACCGGATTGCGATTTCATCGAAGTTCCGCGGTCAACGTCTATCTGAGAAGATGATGCAAGGTCTCTTCACCATTAGTTCTTTACTTGGTTACGACGAAGTTCGCGTCGATACCCACCCGCTTAACAAGGGAATGCAAAAAGTTATTACCAACAATGGATTTGAGTATCGTGGGATTATTGACTTCATTGACGAAAACGAAGTTGATAATAAACGCTTTGCCTACCAATTGTATTTAAAATAGAATAATATTAAAAAAGCGTCGATTTGCCTAACGTAGGCCGATCGACGTTTTTTGTATTGCATTTCCAAACACTTTTCTTCCTATTATATAAAGCCCTCTTTTTGACTCCCCTCAAAAACCAACCATGACGAAGATTTTCAGCAAGAAGTAAATGTCCGTATCTGTAGTAATAGGCTCTTTTATTAACTTTTATTCTTAATGGACAGGCTCAAACTGAATAGTCAGTCTTTGCTTGGTTGCCTTTGCAATGTCTGAAAGCATCTTGGTTGAAACATTCATATTACCGTTCTCAATTCTTGCAACAGTAGATTGGGGTTTTCCAATCACCTGGGCAAATTCTCGTTGTGTTAACCCCATATCTTCCCTTAAAGAACGCACCTTTATCGCTACTTCCAAATTAATGTCTTCTTGTTCAACTTGCTTAGCAAAATCAGCGTCTTGTGCACTTCTTTTTTCGATATATTCATCAATTTTTACTCATCTATAATTCCTCCTTTTTAAAATAAAGTATCCTTCTATCTCTGGCAATTTTTTTGTCCATTTTTGCTTCTCTGCTACGTGTAGTCCATACGTTTCAATCATAGTAGTCAAACTCTATCCTTTTCATGTTTTTATGATAGCGTACATGCTATCACAAACCAAAAAAGCACCTCCAAGTTTTAAGTTTCCTTGATTACTTTGGCTCTAGAATAACAAGTGTAGATGAACAGTAAAAGAACTGTTTGTCGACAATTTTTCATCTTGAATTTACACTTTCAGTGCAACAAAAAAATACCTGCCGCTAGCGATAGGTCTCACCTACCACTAACTACAGGTATTTTTTAAATCTTAGGATGTCTCTCTTAATCGTTGATTAAAGAGCTTTTCTTAACTTAGTTTCTAGCTTTAAAGTCGACGATTATTCTTCATCGTGACGTTTACGCTTCTTACCAAGACCGAAGAGTCCAAGTAATCCACCAACTAATCCAACTGTACCAGCTGCACGAGCACTAGCGTTATCTTCCTCACCAGTTTGTGGTAAGCGTTCTGCACTATTTGTTCCGCCATTAGAACTATTTGCGCCGTTGCCACCATTATCTTGTGCAAGGTCAACACTACCGTCACCTTGGCCGTTGCCTGGTTGATATCCAGTATCTACTAGGCCAGCTCCGCCGTTGCCGGTATTGCCATTGCCGCCGTTAGTACCGTTACCTGTGCCGTTGCCAGCACCACCATTCCATGTTCCATCACCTGAGCCATTCGAACCATTGCCTTGGTCAGTTCCGTTATTATTTCCAGAACCGTTATTCGAGTTGTTGCCAGCGCCATTGTTGGAGCCGCCGTTGTTCGAATCAGAACCTGAGCCATTGTTCGAGCCGCCGTTATCGGAGTCAGAGCCGGAACCGTTGTTATTCGAATCAGAGCCTGAACCATTGTTCGAGCCACCATTATCGGAGTCAGAACCAGAACCGTTGTTGGAGCCGTCGTTATTCGAGTCGGAGCCTGAGCCATTGTTCGAGCCGTCGTTATTCGAATCAGAGTTCGATCCATTATTTGATCCGTTATCGGAATCATCGTTGTTCGAGTCAGAGTTAGAATCTGAGCCATCTCCTGAATGATGGTTGTGGTTATCCGTTGAATCAGAACCGGAACCGTTGTTCGAACCATTGTTGTCTGAGTCAGAGTTGGAACCGTTGTTGTTCGAATCCGAATTTGATCCGCTGTTCGAGCCGCTATCATTCTTATCGGATGCTGACTGTGATTCACTCTCTTGCTTGTCAGACGTTGACTTCGATTCACTCTCTTGCTTATCAGATGCTGACTTCGATTCGCTTTCTTGCTTATCAGATGTCGACTTCGATTCACTTTCTTGCTTATCAGATGTCGAACGTGATTCACTAGCGATATCCCGTGAGTCTGACTTAGAAGCTGAATCGGAAATCGAAGCTGACTTCGATGCTGAATCGGAATCAGATGCTGATCTCGAAAGCGAGTCCGAACCAGAAGCCGAAATCGAGCTAGAACCAGAGGTCGACTTCGAAATTGAATCTGAGCCAGACGTTGACTTCGAAATCGAATCAGAACCAGAGGCTGAAATTGAATCCGAGCCAGACGTTGACTTCGAAATCGAATCTGAGCCAGAGGCCGAAACTGAACTAGAGCCAGAAGTTGACTTCGAAATTGAGTCCGAACCAGAGGTTGACTTCGAGATTGAATCTGAGCCAGAAGCTGATCTAGACGACGAGTCCGAACTAGAGCCAGAGGTCGAAATCGATTCTGAGCCGGATGTTGACTTCGAAATCGAGTCCGAACCAGAGGTTGACTTCGAGATTGAATCTGAGCCAGAAGCTGATCTAGACATCGAGTCGGAATCAGAAGTTGACTTCGAGATTGAGTCCGAGCCAGACGTTGACTTCGAAATCGAATCTGAGCCAGAGGCTGATCTAGACGATGAGTCCGAACTAGAACCGGAGGTCGAAATCGAATCCGAGCCGGATGTTGACTTCGAAATCGAATCAGAACCGGAGGTCGAGATTGATTCCGAGCCCGAAGTTGACTTAGAAATCGAATCAGAACCAGAAGCTGAAATCGAATCAGAACCAGAGGTTGACTTCGAGATCGAATCAGAACCAGAATCAGACTTCGAAAGCGATTCGGAACCAGACGTTGACTTCGAAATCGAGTCAGAACCGGAGCCGGAGGTCGAGATTGATTCCGAGCCAGACGTTGACTTAGAAATCGAATCTGAGCCGGAAGCTGAAACCGAATCTGAGCCGGAACCAGAGATTGACTTCGAAATTGAGTCGGAACCGGAAGTCGAAATTGATTCGGAACCAGACGTCGACTTCGAAATCGAATCAGAACCAGAAGCTGAAATCGAATCAGAACCAGAAGTTGACTTCGAGATTGAATCAGAACCAGAATCGGACTTCGAAAGCGATTCGGAACCAGACGTCGACTTCGAAATTGAGTCAGAACCAGAGCCGGAGGTCGAGATTGATTCGGAACCAGACGTTGACTTAGAGATTGAATCTGAGCCGGAGGCTGAAATCGAATCAGAACCAGAGGTTGACTTCGAGATCGAATCAGAACCAGAATCAGACTTCGAAAGCGATTCGGAACCAGACGTTGACTTCGAAATCGAGTCAGAACCGGAGCCGGAGGTCGAGATTGATTCGGAACCAGATGTCGACTTCGAAATCGAATCTGAGCCGGAAGCTGAAACCGAATCCGAGCCGGAACCAGAGATTGACTTCGAAATTGAGTCGGAACCGGAAGTCGAAATCGAATCAGAACCGGAAGTCGAGATTGATTCGGAACCAGATGTCGACTTCGAAATCGAATCAGAACCGGAAGTCGAGATTGATTCGGAACCAGACGTCGACTTCGAAATTGAATCTGAGCCAGAGGCCGAAATCGAATCAGAACCGGAACCAGATGTCGACTTCGAAATCGAATCAGAACCGGAAGTCGAGATTGATTCGGAGCCAGACGTCGACTTCGAAATTGAGTCAGAACCGGAGGCTGACATTGAATCAGAACCAGAGGTTGACTTCGAGATTGAATCAGAACCAGAGGCCGAGATTGATTCGGAGCCAGACGTCGACTTCGAAATTGAATCTGAGCCAGAGGCCGAAATCGAATCAGAACCGGAGGTTGACTTAGAAATCGAATCAGAACCAGAATCAGACTTCGAAAGCGATTTGGAGCCAGACGTCGACTTCGAAATCGAATCAGAACCGGAAGCTGAAACCGAATCAGAGCCGGAACCAGAGATTGACTTCGAAATTGAGTCAGAGCCGGAGGCTGAAATCGAATCAGAACCGGAGGTAGATACTGAGTCTGAGCCAGAAGTTGAGATCGATTCCGAACCGGACGTTGACTTCGATATTGAATCAGATCCAGACGTCGAGATTGATTCGGAACCGGACGTTGACTTCGAAATTGAGTCAGAGCCGGATGCTGAAATCGAATCAGAACCAGAGGTCGATACTGAGTCGGAGCCAGAAGTTGAGATCGATTCCGAACCGGACGTTGACTTCGATACTGAATCAGATTCAGACGTCGAGATTGATTCGGAACCGGACGTTGACTTCGAAATTGAGTCGGAACCGGAGGCTGAGATCGAATCAGAACCGGAGGTAGATACTGAGTCTGAGCCAGAAGTTGAAATTGATTCCGAACCGGACGTTGACTTCGAAATTGAGTCAGAACCGGAAGCTGAAATCGAATCAGAACCGGAGGTAGATACTGAGTCTGAGCCAGACGTCGAGAGTGATTCCGAACCGGACGTTGACTTCGAAATTGAGTCAGAGCCGGATGCTGAGATCGAATCAGAACCGGAAGTCGATACTGAGTCGGAACCTGACGTCGAAAGTGATTCCGAACCAGAAGTTGACTTCGAAACTGAATCAGATCCGGAAGTCGATACTGAGTCTGAGCCAGACGTCGAGAGTGATTCCGAACCAGAAGTTGACTTCGATACCGAATCAGAGCCAGAGGTCGATACTGAGTCGGAACCTGACGTCGAAAGTGATTCCGAACCGGACGTTGACTTCGATACCGAATCCGAACCGGAAGTCGATACTGAGTCTGAGCCAGACGTCGAGATCGATTCCGAACCGGACGTTGACTTCGATACCGAATCTGAACCTGAGGTCGATACTGAGTCAGAACCGGAAGTCGAGAGTGATTCCGAACCAGAAGTTGACTTCGATACCGAATCAGATCCAGAGGTCGATACTGAGTCAGAACCGGAAGTCGAGAGTGATTCCGAACCAGACGTCGACTTCGAAATTGAGTCAGAACCAGATGCTGAGATCGAGTCGGAACCAGAGGTCGATACCGAATCCGAACCGGAAGTCGAGATCGATTCGGAACCAGAAGTTGACTTCGAAATTGAGTCAGAACCGGAGGCTGAGATTGAGTCGGAACCGGACGTTGACTTCGATACTGAGTCAGAACCAGAGGCCGAAATCGAATCCGAGCCGGACGTTGACTTCGATACTGAATCAGAACCGGACTTCGAAACTGAGTCGGCGTTAGATTCTGATTGACTAATACTGTTAATGTCATCCTTAATCGTAACCGTAACGGTCTTGGTTACTGTCTTACCCGTAGTTGGATCAGTATATGTCAAAGTAACTACATAAGTTCCAGGTACTGACCAATCGACATCATCCCAAGCGGTGTCCCCAACGGTAGCTTGAATTTCTGATAGATCAACTGGATCACCATTAGCGTCGGTCGCACTAGCGTTTACATTATCGAGAGTTGGTATGTTACCAGTCGTAGTTTCATAATCCTTACCATCGATCGAAGTTTTGTCTTCCTTAACCACAATGGTAACGTCTTTAGAAACCGTGTTCCCGTACTTATCTGTATAGTAAACCGTTACTGTATATGTGCCTAGCGTATCCCAGTTTTTAGCATCAAACTTCCACCATGCGTTAGATAAATCGCTATCAGTGTCACCATGCGAATCGGTAAGTCCAGTCACAACATCTTGTGGGTTTAATGGCTGACCTTCCCAAGTGTCTACGTTATCTTTAACGCTCATATCTTGGTCGCTTACAACCGTAACCGTAACAACTTTCGTTACCGTCTCACCGTTTTCATCCGTGTAACTTAACACAACATCATGATCACCTGGTTCATTCCAGTTGATTTTGTCAATATTTGAATCGATTTCATCGGTAACGTCGTTCCCATTATGATCCGTCGCGTGAGCATGCAGATCCGCTAGAGTTGGCTTGTCCCCAACTTTTACTTGGGTTCCCTCACCATCAATACTTATCTCATCGTCTTGAGCTACTACCGTTACCACAACCGTAGTTTCTAACGTTTTCCCAGTTAATTTATCTTCATACCAAATCTTAACCTTGTAACTACCTGGTGTGTCCCAATCTACTGTACCTGGTTCTTCCAAGTTTGAAGTGAATTGACTAGGATCCGTAACTTCCGTACCATCAGCCATGTGAGCGTCAGGGACTAAATCTTTAAGTGTTGGACGAGTGTCATCACCTACCTTATAGGTAATATCCTGACCACTAATGTCTTCTTTATTTTCCATAACAGTGATCGTTACAGTAGTTGAGGTAGTCTCACCAGTTTTTACATCTTTATATATAATCTCAACATCTTTATAAACGCCTGCTGTGTTCCAATCAATCTTACTCGAATCCCAATAAAGCTCAACATCAGAATCACCGGGCACACGACCTTTTCCTTCACCATTAGTAAGACTGTCTACAAAATCACCAATATTTTTAGGAACCCCTACATACGTACTATCGTCCTTACCTGTGATATTAATGTGTGAAATAACGTGAACAGTAATATCAACTGTTTTCGTTTGTAACGTAGCAGGATCGTAGTAAGTAATCGTTACGGGATAGTCGCCACCCTTATTCCAGTCCCCGTCACGCATGTCCCACGTTAGGTTCCCAACGTCACCAGGGTTTCCGTTAGCGTCAGTGAATTCTGCGACCCCTTTGCTTATATCAACCGGGTTGCCTACGATTGTAGTGATATCCTGACCAACTAATTTGGTTTGGTCATCCTGTTTCTTATAGAACCAATCTATTTTAACTGCATCGATAGTCGTATTACCGTCGATATATTTCTTATAATAAGCACTGTTCCTGATCCAATTGTTAAGGTCGTCGATACTAGTAGCAGTTTTCGCATACGCTAAAAAATCATTTTTAAAATCCGTTAAAGGCTGTCCAGAACCTTCGCCGTCCATACTTATTGATATTTCCGTCCGGCCCAAATCTAGCACATAGTGTGCGTCGGTACGAGGAGCGTTAATCGTGACGGCGTCTTCAAGATCACGAAAGTCATCGTCATTGGCAAAAATTTGATTACCAGTACCTTCGTCTGTATATGTCGTACGATGCAGGATAGGTGTATCCGATGTAGACCTTGAGTTGATTTTTTCCGCAGAACGGGACAACGAATCTACCATACTCTGACTAATCGACAGCGACTGCTTATCCGCTACTAACGACTGGCTTTGTCTAACGGAGTCTGCAGTTGAATTAGCGATTGATAAACTCTGTGAGTTTTGGATATCGTTTTGACTGGTTCCGGTTTTAGTATTTGAACCGGTCATAGAAGTTGATCCTTGGCGGTTATCAGCGTCAGCTTGGCTACCGTTGTTCGTGCTTTGCTTCGTCACCGATTTAGATTGTTGATTGGTAGAATCCTGGTGGCTGTTAGTTTGGCTGTGTTGTTGGCTATTAGCGTTGGACGCTTTTTTAGTATCCGTCTTAGCCGCCTGTTGTTTAGCCTTTTCGCTAGCTTGTTTGGCTTGGTCAGCCGCTTGTTGACTCTTACTTTGACTAGCCTTTTGTTGGCTCGCTGCTTGTGAAGCCTTTAAAGACGCACTTAAGCTAGCCGAAGCGGCCTTACTGGCTGACTGACTAGCGCTTGCTTGCGTATTTTGATTTGCAGTTGAAGCCGAATTCGTAACGCTGTTATGCGTCGAATTGACATTTTGCGAGTTCGTGTTACTTGTCGAGCCCGGAATCGTCGCACTGGTCTTGGTCGCGAGGAGGTTCTTGGACTTACTAAGGTCGAGATTTGCTCCCTTAGGCGTCTCATCCGCACTAGCAATCGTGGTGGATCCCGCACCAAAAAGACCGGCTACAATTCCCATTCCGGCAAAGAACCACTGTTTACCGTTTTTGTACATTTTGTAATGCTTTTTCTCATTAACATTCCATATTTTTCTCTTAGACATTAACTTCCTCCATTATTAATTAGGCAATTCCCTTTTTCATCTCGTATGTAACTTAAATCAGGAAATCGTTTTCGCCTTTGTCACTACCATTGGTCACTTTCTGTTAGTTCTGACCACTACCTAACCTACTTAAAACTGTACTTGCCCATTATTGAATCACTTAGAAAAACAACCTTTATCGTTACCAAAATTCAACCAAATCCCGTTCTTATAATTCCGGGGCCGAACGCGAAGGTTCCTCGACGGCAAAAATCGTTTAAAAACTTCATACCCATCATTCGCAATTTTCCGGTAATTACCGTCTCGGACATCTAAAGCCACTCCTTTCCGTATTTATAAGTAGGCCATTTGCCTCACCTCAAAGTGTAAACGGAACTAATCATCTTAGTTTCCCAATTTTTATCAAACAAGGTACGTTTTTTAAAAATCGATAGACTGAAATATCAATGGGATATATCATCGTGTAAAATCATTCCACATTTTTGACACCACTGCGGTTCCTGTCACTCGCTAATTCTATGTTGCCAACTAATCAGGGATTATTTTACAAATTCTTTTTGCACGGATCCTACCGATAGTGATTCTTTATCCAACGATAATTAACAAAAAAACAGTAAATTAACCATCACCGTCCTTTAAAGTAAACCCTATTAAATTTTATACTTAGCTTTAAGGTACACTGTTAACGTTGCTTTTTATTCTCACTTTTTTCTTTATTTAGTTAAATGTCGACACAAATAAGGGTAAGACACACAAAAAGAGCTAGAAAGTCGATTTCTTAATCGAAATCGCTCCCTAGCTCTTTACCCCCATAAAACATTCCGTTCGTTATAACTTTTTCATTACTCGGTTACCGTAACTTGGACAGGCTCACTTAACACATCGTCCAGCGTGCTCTGGTAAACCTCAAGTACGTCGTTAGCTTCTAGCTCAACGTTGATTGGCACGAGGACTACCCAATTTCCAAATTGATCGACCGGCCCAGTTCCCAGCGGCCGGTTACTTCCGTCAGCTTCCTTTAGATAGATCTTAATTATCTTACCGGGTTCACCTTGCCCAGTGATCCTTTGCGTACCTGCTTTAACCGCATTTACAGCGGGGCGCGGCACCTCTGCTTGTTTAGCTTCTACCGTAGTTTGAGTGCCCTTGACTTGAGCGCCTTCCCCTTGGTAGGCAAAAAGTACGTCCCCCTCGCGCAAATCCTGTTGACTAGCATCTATCAGCCATCTGCCGAGGAAGTCCACCGTTGTGTTACCAATCAAGAGCGGCGGTTCACCAGCCGGAGTATCTTTAAGAACATTGATTTCCGCACCCGGCTCGCCAGTTCCAGTGATCACAGGATCTCCTTCTCGAACCACGTTAAAGGTCGGATCCGCCACTTCATCTGGGATAGCCGCGTTAAGCGAACTGCTATTTTGCGCTAAACTGGTTTGTTCCCTCATGGATCCAATTTTGGAAACTTGATGCGCCATTTCGGGACGCCACCCATGCTCGGGAGCCGCCCTTATTGACGCCTGTGCTTGACCGATGCTTAAACCCAGCAGCGCGATTCCCACGGTCAAAGCTCCAATCCCGGACTTTTTCACTTTTTTATTGTTCCATATTCCAGAGTGATCTTTAAAATTTAACCCCATTTGTAGCTCCTTATTAGCGATACATTATATGGTTTGTCCCTAATTCATCACTTCCTGCATAATCACCAATCAAAGCCCAATTAATTGGACTTTCCGGATCAACTAGCGCCATTTTAAATAGGTAGTTATTGGTAGAATCGGGAATTGCTTCCTCAAAATCGTTTACTGCTTGTCCAAGATTGAAGTTAAGGAACGCCGTTGTGATTTTACTTCCATATTCCAGACTCGCATCACCAACATTCAAAATTAAATTAGTACCATCATATGAAAAATCTTCATTCGTGTAGGTCCACATCATACCAAGCGGACCATTATTAATACTGCCATTTCCATTAAAATATTTTGTCCAACGGCCCGATTCATTAATTTTCTTAAACAAGCCGCGAAGTGGTTCCGGAACGCGAATTACTAAGTTGGCAAAGTCAAATTTGTTCGAGCCGCTTCCCGAATAATTAAATTGTAGCCCCCCACTATATGTACCGTCTCCATTTTTAAGTAATCCGTAACAAGCGCCGCCAGTAATGTTTAAATTACCTTTTTCTAAAGCATTAGTTAAGTTGGTTTTCTGCGTTGCGACGGTTTTTGTTTTATCAAGATTTTGGAAAATCGCGATCCCCCGACTTCGACCTTGTCGTGGTGCCTTAGTGTACTCTGCGGCCTTGGTCGTAGTTTCGGTGCGGGGTGCGTTAATCGTCGCTGCCTTTGCTGAAGCATGGGATTGCACCACCCCCGCCCCAAACATTGCTAGCATTAATGCGGAAGCCAGAATCCAGCGCCTATTCCGCTTAACCATCGGATAATTATCAGCTTTACGATCCGTTCCGTTGCTAAAGTACTTTTTAAAACCCATATACATTGGGAACCCTCCTATTCAACAGTTTAAAATTATCGAAATCATTCGTTAGCCAAAATCTACCTCGTGCATTGTTTTCGATACTTGTTACCGCTTTCATAATAATCTTTATGGGGTTACTTGTCAACTGATATGAGATAAATCAAATCAATATAGTTTTATTTTTCACAATTAGTTTGCCGGAGGTACAAGTCCCTCGCCCAAACGATTCAACGTAATTATTTGAATACAAAAAAGCTAGGAAACCGATTTCCTGTGGAAATCGTTTCCTAGCTTCCTTACTCCCCCATAAAACTTATGCGTTCGTTATAACTTTTTCACTACTTAACCCACAGTAACTTCTGTTGGATCGCTTGAATCACCATCCGATGTGGTTTGGACTGCTTGCACCGTATCACCAGCGGCTAAAACAACATCATCCGGGACGTTAACCGTCCAGTTTCCAAATCCGTCAACCGTCGCCGTTCCGATTGGGGTAGTCTTCCCGTTCGCATCCACTTTAACGACCGTTACGGTGTTGCCCTTTGTTCCCGTACCTTTGATAACTTTAGCGCCTGGTTCAATTGAGTTCATACCAGGTGCCGGAATATCTGCCTTCTTGGGTTGCACAGTCGTGGTAGTCGCATCACTAGTGTTTCCGTCTACGGTTTGGGTTGCCGAAACTTCATCACCTGGTGTTAAGGTTACTCCGCTGGTGTCAACTGACCAAGTTCCGTCGTCGCCTACCGTCACTGGCGGAAGGGGTTGTCCACCAACGGTTACGTTAACCGTGGCACCTGGTTCACCAGTTCCAGTAATTGCCGGAGCACCTTCCATGACGTCGTTCAACCCGGGTGCATCCAAGGTTTCCTGAGCCTTTACGATTGTACTATTTTCAGGACCCTGTTGATCACCTCTGACTTGGTAAGCACGGAGCTCATCACCAGCAAACAAGCTTACTCGTCCAGTACTAAGCGTCCAGTTACCATCGCTGTCAACCGTGGTGTGACCGATTAAGATGTCATCAGCGCCGTTCGTTCCTTTGACGTAGACATAGACGGTATCACCGGCTTCGCCTTGTCCCTTGATGGTGGTATCACCTTCTTTTACGTCGTTAAACGTTGGGGCCGGAACTTCTTCTGGTCTAGGCAGGACCGTGGTCGTGCCGTTTGGACTTTGTTGGTCGCCATTAGTTTGGTAAGCGTACAATTGATCACCTTCGTAAAGGTTAACCCGGCCGGTTGCTAAGGACCAAGTTCCGTCGGCCTTAACTGTAGTATGACCGATTAAGACATCGTCAGCGCCATTCGTTCCTTTGACGTAAACATAGACCGTATCGCCGGCTTCACCCTTTCCGGTGATGGTGGTGTCGCCTTCCTTTACGTCGTTAAACGTTGGGGCTGGCAATTCTTCTGGCTTTGGCAGGACCGTAGTCGTGCCGTTTGTACTTTGTTGGTCGCCATTAGTTTGGTAAGCATAGAGTTGGTCACCTTCGTAGAGGTTAACCCGACCCGTAGCTAAGGACCAAGTTCCATCAGCCTTAACTGTAGTATGACCGATTAAGACATCGTCAGCACCGTTCGTGCCCTTCACGTAGACATAGACCGTATCGCCGGCTTCACCCTTTCCAGTAATGGTGGTGTCGCCTTCCTTTACGTCGTTAAACGTTGGGGCTGGCAATTCTTCCGGCTTAGGAAGTACTACAGCGGTGCCGTTTGTGCTCTTTTGGTCGCCATTAGTTTGGTAAGCGTAGAGTTGGTCGCCTGCATAGAGGCTAACTCGGCCCGTGTTTACCGACCAAGTCCCATCGGCCTTAACTGTTGCATGACCAACCAAGACGTCGTCAGCACCGTTCGTGCCCTTCACGTAGACGTAAACGATGTCGCCCGCTTCACCCCGACCAGTGATGGTGGTTGCGCCTTCTCTTACTTCATCGAAGGTTGGGGCTGGCAATTCTTCTGGCTTAGGCAGCACTGTAGTTGTCCCATCTGAACTTTGTTGGTCGCCATTGGTTTGGTAAGCGTAGAGTTGATCGCCCTCGAAGAGGTTAACCCGGCCCGTATCTAATGACCAAGTTCCATCGGCCTTAACTGTCGCATGTCCAACCAAGATGTCATCGTTGCCGTTTGTGCCCTTCACGTAGACATAAACTGTGTCACCCGCTTCGCCTCGACCAGTGATGGTAGAAGCGCCTTCTCTTACTTCATCGAAGGTTGGTGCTGGAATCTCTTCTTGCTTAGGAAGCACAGTAGTCGTACCATTTGAACTTTGTTGGTCGCCATTGGTTTGGTAAGCGTAGAGTTGGTCACCTTCGTAGACGTTAACTCGTCCAGTGGCTACCGACCAAGTTCCATCGGCTCTAACTGTTGCGTGGCCAACCAAGATGTCATCGCCGCCGTTCGTGCCCTTCACGTAGACATACACTGTGTCGCCCGCTTCGCCTCGGCCTGTGATGGTGCTGGCACCTTCCCGTACGTTATCAAACGTTGGTGCCGGGATTTCTTCTGGCTTAGGAAGTACTGTTTGATAAGCCTTGTCACTGTCCTTTCCACCACGACTTTGGATTGCATAAACGATCGTACCTTCCGTTAAGTTATAGAGGCTTGCGTCAACTTCCCAAGTTCCATCAGCTTTAACAGTTACAGTTTGACCAATTTGAGCATCGCCATTCTGGAAGTATACTCTAATTTCGTCACCAGCTACACCAGTTCCGGTAATGACTTTGTCACCTTCTGTGATTGGGTTGATGCCTGGTTTAGCAACTTCTTCACGACCCTTTACGGTGCTGTAAACAGGTTCACTATCGACGTTATTACGAGTTTGAACGGCGTATACAACCGTACCCTCGGTCAAGTTATAGTGACTAGCATCTACCGACCAAGTCCCGTCAGCGCGTACGATTACGGTTTTACCTATTTGAACGTCGCCGTCTTCGAAGTATACTCTAATTTCGTCGCCAGCTTCACCCTTTCCGGTAATAACTTTATCACCCTCCGTAATGTCATTGATAACTGGTGCGTCAACCACTTCTTGGGCTTTTACAGCTACCGTAGCTTCATCACTAGTTACGTCATCGTAAGTTTGAGTAGCGGTGATCAAATCACCAGCATTTAATACTGAATGACTAGCATCGACTGTCCAAGTTCCGTCGGCTCCGACTATTGCCCGGCCAATTTCAGTATGGCTACCATTACCAAAGCGAACCACTACTTCTGCGCCTACTTTTCCGGTACCGGTGATTACTTTGTCGCCTTCGGTTACGTCGTGAATGACTGGTGCATCGACAACTACTTCAGGTAAAACAGTCGCATAAACTTTGTCACTCTTGCCATTACCCTTAGATTGGACAGCGTAAATTTGTTCACCTTCAACTAAGTTAAATTGACTTCCAATTCCCATTGACCAAGTGCCATCTGCTAATACAAGGGTTGTACCAATCAACTCATAATTTCCGTCTGCACCTGGAGCATAAACTTGAATACTGTCACCAGCTACCCCAGTACCAGTGATCGTCCGACTACCTGCGTGTGGTGCATTGATAGTTGGGTTGTCAATTACTTCTGGAGCCTCGGTAATTGTTACGATTGTTGCGGGACTTTCTTTGCCATTAACAGTTTGGATAACGCTAATTTGGCCACCGGCTTTTTGAGCTGGAATCTCAATACTGTAGTTACCGTTTCTATCCGCATAGTCGGTAATTGTACTACCATTTTCTAGAGTGATGGTAATTTCTGCATTTGGTCTTGCAGTACCAGTTACCGTTGTTTGGTTATCATAGACGGGTTGCTCAACGAACGGTGCTTCTAACACGTCCGTGTGTGGCATTAAATGATTGGTGTGTAGTGAAGCTCTTCCTGCGTAATCCCCAATTACATGCCAATCAATAATGTCGGCCGGTTCAACTAACGCTGCCTCGAATAAATAGTTATCGTTAGAATCCGGGATATCTAAGTCGAAATCAGTAACCGCTTGGCCAATATTAAAGTTAAAGTTAGCTAAGGTATCCTTTAATCCCAAGTCCGTGATTGCTGGATTCTTGAATACCAAATTTGTTCCATCAAATGAAATATCATCATTGGTGTAGTTACGTGTGATGTTAACAACGAAGTCAATTGTGAACTTAATATTTCCAGTAAGATATTTAGTCCAATCCCCCGTTGCATTAATCCTATTAAAGAGATCAACTAGTTCTGCCGGAACTTTAATTCCAATGTTAGATTGTTCGCCAAATTGAGCTACCACAGCTGAACCATGGTAAGTGAGCTTAAGGTTCCCGCTGTAAGTACCATCGCCATTGTCAATTAAGCCGCTTACTGCAGAACCGCTAATGTCTAGATTTCCATCTTCTAAAGCGGAGCCGCCGGCACGTACATTACGATCTTTAGCCGTCTTATCCTTATCAACTTTTTGGTTCTTATCGACATCTTTAGCGTCAGTTTTTGCATCAACATCGGCCTTTGCCTTAGCTGCAGCATCATTATTGATGTCGTTTTGGTCATTTGTATCTAACCCTGAAGTTCCAATTTCGTCTGTGGACACGCCTTCTTTTTTAACTGAAGCGTCAGAGTTAGAAGCAGAAGAGTTGTCCGCTGGTTTAGCTGCTGAAGAGTTATTTGCCTGTGCTTTAGTATCTGCTGCTGAAGATGATGCTGCGCTATCTGCCTTTGCAGTTTTTTGTTCATTTTTGCTTGCTGAAGCATCGTTCTTTTGTTCAGCTTTCGCTGCGCTGTTTGATGCGTCGGCTTTCTTTTGTTCAGCTTTAGTTGCTGAATCAGTTTTTGCTGCAGCGCTTGTTGCGGACTTGTCTGCTGCTGAATTTGCCGCCTTGGTTGGGGCTGCACTGCTTGCTGCTGAACTTGCAGTTGCACTCTTTTCCGTCTTGGCAGCGCTATCATTTTGTGTTGATGATTGTGCTGCTTTAGCAGGAGCCGCTGAGCTTGGAGCTGCGCTGCTTGCTGCTGCCGTAGTTTCTTTAGCTGGCGTTACGCTAGCGCTTTGTGCTTCCTTCGCTTCGGCAACCTTGTGTACCATTTCAGTTTGCGGTTCGTTAACTGTATCCGCATGTGCAGCGGTGTCGGTCTGCATCATTCCCGCTCCAAGCATTGACAACATCAATGCGGAAGCGAAAACCCAGTGCTTATTTACCTTGTACATCTTGTAGTTCCCAATTTTACTATCTACCACGTCACGGTGGTTCTTTGGATTCTTATTCATCTTTGAATCCCCCCATTTTTCATTAATTTTAACTTATGGAGACATTACATTATCATTATAACTAGTTAATGCTATGTATTAGTTACCCCATCAGTTAATGTCTACATAATATTCTACATGGGGTTCATTGTCAAACGGTAAGATTGAATTTTTTCTAAAAAAGTACCTTATTTCACAAAAGAACCTCGTATAAAAGCCGTCATACCAAGGGTTTTTGCTGTCGAAAAAAATTTAAAAATTATTTTAGATCGTTTTAGGTAAAACGTTTTAACTATTTACGAATAATTTATGTCAATGGGCATAATCAAATTAAAACAACCTACCCCTTTTGGTAATTTGTAACGAAAGCGTAAACAAAAACGGAACTGTTATTTTAAACAGCTCCGTTTTCTTTTTAGTGTAGAATAAATATTCACCATTTTTAAATGTTTACGTAAATCGAAATAAACATCAACGTGGTTCCCGCCATTACGAAGAAGTGCCAAATCAAATGCAACCCGGGAATTTTAGGAAAGCTATAGATGATTGCCCCGACGGTGAAGGTCACCCCGCCGGCAACCAGTAGCCAAAAACCTAGCGGCGACAAGTTAGCGTAAAGGGTCTTCCCGGCCAGCAAACACAACCACCCCATCACCACGTAGATGGTCGTTTCTACTTTTTGGAAACGACCCTTACTTAAAATATGGGTGATAATTCCGGCAATTGCCATCGTCCAGATTGCACTTAGCATGATAATCCCGCTGCGCCGGTCTAAAAAGATTATGCAATAAGGTGTATAAGTACCCGCAATCAGCAAGAAGATATTACTGTGGTCAATAATTTGAAAAATTCGCTTGGCCTTCGTGAACGCGAGGCAGTGGAACAGCGTCGATGCTAGGTACAGTGCGAGGAGCGTTGCGCCATAAATGACGAGGCTGATGGTGTCCCGCGTCGGCAGCCCGTTCGAAATCGATTTCATAATTAACAAAGCGACCAGCCCGAGGCTCGCGACAAACGCGACCCCGTGGGTAATCGCATTCCAAATTTCATAAATTACTTGGCTTCTTTGAACTTTTTGCATTTTTAGTCCCCCATTTACCTACCTTGGATGACTTCATTATACATAGAATTGTATTCTACGTAAAGCGTAGTGATTATCTATTTGAGGTTGGTTTATGTTATGATATGTTTGGAGGTTTGTGCAATGAATACAGAAAAATACCAGCAGTGGTTGGCTGATTTTAAGCAACTTCGCTTACCGGATTACCACCAATTTCCCGACCTAGCACTCTACATGGACCAGGTCATCCAAGAAACCAACCGCTACCTAACGCCCATTTTACACGCCGAAGTCACCAAAACCATGATCAACAGCTACGTTAAGATGGGCTTAGTACCCCACCCGCTCAAGAAAAAATATACCGCGGAGCACCTTGCGTTGATTATGATGATCAGCGTTTTGAAAACCAGCTTTAGTTTGGACACCATCAAATCACTACTGGCAACCGACGAGGTCGAAACCCACTTTAACGAATTCGTGCGTATTTTCAATCACGAAATCGAACACCTCGACGAAGCCGTCCAATCTTTCTCACCTTTAGAGATGGCAATCCGCGCGGTACTTTATAAATTAATTTTGGAGCGCAAGCTGAGCTGAATGCCGGTTTGTGCTTTTTTTGGTACATGGGAGTAAGTAGTTCTACTGCTGCCATAGTCGAAACGCGCTCTGGAACCCAGCTCCCTCCGATTAACCCAATTAAAGGACCAATCGCCTAATCTGCGATTAGTCCTTTAATTCTAGAAGCTCTACTGCTGCCGTAGCCGAAACGCGCGAAAAAGTCCAACTCTCTGCGGCTAACCAAATTGGGGGATCAATCGTCCAAACCACGATTAATCCCCCAATTCCGTTAGTCCTCAAGAGTTACCCGGACTTTGTCGCACTCTTTTATTTTCCACTCGTCACCTTTATTCCAACAATCCCGATCACTAGCAATGCTACAAACAGCCACGTAATTGCTGGGAGGCGGTCCCTAAAGCAGATTACCCCTACTAGAATTGAGCCCACTGCCCCAATTCCCGTCCAAATCGGGTACGCCAAACTTAATGGCAAGTGTTTTACCGCCAAGCCCAAAAAGGCAAAACTGAGGATCATCCCGACCACCGTCACTATGCTCGCCCCGAGTTGGCTGAACCCCTGGCTCATTTTCAGCGCCGTGGCCCACACCACTTCCAAAATCCCAGCAACCACCAAATATATCCACGTCATCAAAATCTCCTCCTAAACAAAAAAGGCATCTGTAAAGCTCTTCTCAGACCTAATGAGCTTTACACATGCCAACCACCCGGTGGTGATTTCTTATTTTTTAAGTTAAGGATATCATAACAACTTTCAAAACCATTGGCAACTTTGCCAGTTACCGCAGCTTTGCTAAAATCACTTCACTCAACAATTGACCAGCGCCCTTTTGCCCCGCCAACTCATCGTAGTGCTTTTGGAAACGTTCGTCAGCTTGGTACATTTGCGCTAAATTTTGGTGATAAGCTGGTGAATACTGCTTACCAACCATGATTTTCAGCCATTCCTGATGGGCGGTAAAGATCGCTGCCTTGGTCGTGTCGCTATTTTGCGTCATCGCCTCCCGCAACAAGGTGCCCAACTCTTTTTCAAGTGCATCTGCCCTTTGTAATTGGGCTTCCGAAAGCGCCAAGTAGTGTTGGTTGGCGACTTTCACCGTCTCTTTGCCATATTTTTGCCGAATCTCTTGGCCAAATTGACTCTCGTTTTCTGCCAGTCTTTGAGCCTTTAAACTATTAAACTTTTCACTGTCACTCATCTTGCCCACTCCCCTTAACATTTTGATGGAGGAGGCGATTGCCACGTCTACATCTTGGAGCCGGCGCTGCTTTTCCGCAATCCGGACGCGTTGGGCTTCCAAAGCCGCAATCTGCGTCGCCAGTGGTTGCGCCATGATTTCCCGAATGGTTGCCAATGGAACGCCCAATGTTTTAAAGAACAGAATCCGTTGTAAATCATCGACCTGGGCTTTCGCGTACCACCGGGTGCCCGACTCCGTACGCCACGCCGGAACTAGCAGTCCAATCTGGTCGTAATACCGCAACGTTCGCGAACTAATCCCCGCCAGCTTCGCCAAATCTTGGATGGAATACATCCCCTCACCCCCCTCAAAATCATTATATGGGTTGCCGTAGCGTCAACTTCAAGTCCTTTTGATAAATTATTTGGTTACGTCAAAATGATAGTTTTCCGGGTAGAACTGAATTCGGTAGGCGCGGTATGCGTAGGTCTTGTCCGCCGGATTGTTGCTCAAGGTCGCGTTGAAGACCTGGTTTCCATCGGCATCAACTTCGATCACGTTCGATTCTTTTCCGTCGTTTTTGTAGCCAAAATTAATCAAGGTATTTCCGTTAGCTAATCGCTGCGCATAACCAATGATCGGCGTAAAGTTGGCCTGCCCCAGTGATTTTCCGTACGACCACTGCTGGGTGACGGTCTTCTTTTGCTGGTCAATTTGGTAAACCGTCGCTGCGGAATACTTTCCGGACGTCTTCTGGTCCCCATTTTGCACGGCAACGTTATTGTCGTACAGCATGATGGTTTCTTGATTCCCCTTTTGACTCAAGAGGTAGACGCCGTGCTGTCCGCCGGTAACCTTGGTATTGCCGGTCGGACTCAGAACCTTGTCACGATATTTTGCCGGCCAGCTATTCTTGTCCTTTCCTGAAAAAATCCACTCAATTTTACCAGTTGCGTAGTCCAATTGCATGACTAAATCTTGGTTTCGCGCCGAAACCAGCAGTTTACCCGTCTTGGAATTATAGTCCAGCGCGTTGATGTGCAGCCAGTCGGTCCCAATGTTGCCGTCGCTAGCCTTTTGCTTGCTATCTTGGTACATTGAAGCCGGCAAGATTTGCTTAAAGTCGAGCACCCGCACAATTTTACCAGTCTTCCGGTTCAGTTCCACGACCGTATCTTCGGTGTATTTGCTTCCATCCGAAACCGTCAGCAACAAATTCCCGTTTGGCAATTCAGCGATGTCGTGGTGAATTACGGTTACCTCGTGACTAAGGTTGCCGCCGAGGGTGCCGTCAAAGGAATATTGCCGGTAAATTCGGCCTAAATAGTCGGTTTCCGTGAGGAGGTTATATTTTCCATTTTCGGAACTCTTATTTAAGACCATGACGTGGCCGTTCTTGAGCTGTTCAAACATGTGCTGATTCCAGTTAGTGGAGTACCAGCGAATCTGTCCGTCGGCGTCCATTGCGTAAACTTGCTTAGCGGTCCGGTCGACTAAGGTTAGCTCGTTATCACCAATTTGCATCTTCGACTTATCGTTCTTCGTCACCTTGACGTCATTTTGGTCAAGGTACTTCGGTAACTTGCCGGTCTTGATTTTAATTGTTTTAGTTTCTTTCTTACCAGATTGGTACTTCACGGTGATTTTTACGGTATTTTCGTAGTCCGCGTATAAGCCGACAATCGGTAACTGGTGCTTAGTTTGGTATCCCTTCACCGAATTAGTGATCGAAGTCTTATCCGATTTTCCTTCAATCGTGTAACTAACCTGTGCTTTTTTCGGCGTTTTAAAGTATACCAACGCCGTTAGTGGTGAAGTCTTATAGGGATTCACATTTATGTATGGATTTTTTAAATCGTAGTCGCCATCTTTAACAATTTTAGCGTACTTTTTGGTTAAGGCGGTGGTGCTATTTTCGGTAACTAACTTCGTTCCCAGATTCTGAATAATTTGCTCTTCGGATAGTAGGTCGGTTTTAGAGTGCGCGGTGTATTCCCACCCCGCGACCGCTACCAACGCAACCATTAAAGCTGCGGCAAAAATGAGCAATCCCCGAACTTTTTTCATTACATCCCATCTCCTTTAATATCGATATCAACATTGCTGTAGTTTATCGGGGAAATGTGTTTTGAAAATGAAAAAGGTAGGAGCTTTTTTGAATATTTTTATGAATTCCGTTAACGGAAAGCGGTTTATCGTTCATATAATTTTCGTAAAGTATTGAAAGCCGACTTTGCTTTTCAGTTTCAGGAGGCTTGTTTTTCATTTAACCATCAAAAATACGGCCTCCATCTTTTTTGTAAGACGTGGCCGTATTTTTATTGCTTCTTATAATTCTTTAGCTCGAAACTACTTTATTATTAAGACAGCGTTGCTAGGATATTAGGTTGTCTTCTTTACCTAGTCAACACGGTTATGGTAGTTTCCTCGCTCTTATCACCATTAGCATTAATCTGAACTGCCTTAATTTGTTCACCTTCGTATAATTCATATTCTGCTGGGATGGTTACGCTGAATCTATTGTTACCGTCGACTATATCGCTACCAAAATAATCTCCGTGTCCATTGGTGATCTCCACTGTGCAACCCACTTCGCCAATTCCTTCAATGGTTCGATCTCCAACGTAAGGTTGGTTAACATATGGTTTAGGGACCGTATCCTCTTTTGTTTTAACCTTGATTTTTACTGGTGAACTTTCATTACCTTGTAAATCTTGCTGTACAGCAGTAATCGTTTCTCCTTGATATAGATTGTAGCCAAACCAAATGTCAGCTCTAAAGGTTCCATAGGCGTCCACCTTTCCCGAGCCAATCTTATTTTTTAAATCATCATAAATATTAACCGTGTACCCCGGAACACCCCTTCCGGTTACCGTCCGATCTCCTTCGTAAGGCTGTTCAAGGATTGGAGCAGGCACCCTTTCGGCAATTTTCATATTTACTGGGCTGCTTTCGTTTCCATTTGCGTCTACTTGCACAACCGAGATGGTCTCACCAACAAATAATTCATATTCCGCTTTAATCTCTACGCTATAATTACCATCTTGATCAACGATACTACGCCCAATTTCATTCTTTAAATCATCACGAACAATAATGGTATTGCCTGGAGTTCCCGTCCCGGTGATGGTCCGATCTCCCGCATACGGTTGGAACACCACGGGCGCAGCTACGTCCGTATCTGCTTCGGCATTTTTCGCACTTTCTTTATTTGCCGCCTTGTTGGTGCTTACTGCAGCAAGTGCAGTCGCTGACGTAACTTTCGAACTCTGTGAAATGGCGGTAGTCGTGGAATTATTTCCGACTGTGGCTGCACTCGCATTTTCCATATTAACGACCGTACCCGCTCCCAGCATTGATAATGCAACTGCCGAAGCCAATAACCACCGTTGCCGGACTTTACGATCCTTAAGTAGTTCTGCATTTACCTGTAAATTACTTCTATTACCTCTTTTCATAATAGCTCCCCCTAAAATAAGTATATAAAAACATTAATTTTGTATCTTGTTCACAATATAATCAATTAGTACTCAACATGCAAGCGATTACACTCGAGAAGGTCTAATTTAAAGATTTATGTTAATTAAGCCCTTTGGAATGCAAAAAAAATAGAAACCTTCAGCATTTTAGCTAAAAGCTTCTATTATATAGGTGTTTATTTTAACTTATGATTTCCGTTATCCTCGCTCGGCATTACGAAACTTTTTCGAAAACTACTTTACGTTTAACCTGACCCTGGCCTGCCTTAGCGATTTGGTAAGTAAAGCTCCGGGCGGTGAACTTCTTATTCGTTGCCAGAATATGGTTATATTGCCATTGGGAAACTTGGCCGTCCTTGGTTTCTTCCGCCAACGTTAAGGTACCGCCTTCCGCCTTATAGCTCCAAGTCGCGTTCTTAGATTGGGCTTTGTACTGGCGGTCAAAACTGCTTGCGCTTTGTTTAGCTTTAGCAGCATCGGCCTTGTTCGCACTGACCACCACGTGATCGCCACTTTCCGCAAAAGTTAAGTACACTGACTTATCCTTTGATAAGCCCTGATAAATATAAGTGTTTCCAGGAACCTTCTTAGCTACGGCGTGGCTCATGTTCCAGTAGACTCCTCCACCGATAATTACCAGCACGGCAATGATCACGCCCACAATGGTCCACTTTTTCTTCTTCATTTAATCCACAATCCCTCTCGTTAATTATTCAACGTCATCGTCTTCAACATCCGCGTTGGTGTCGACTGCTTGGTCACCGTCTTCATCGTCACTTTCGTTGTCTTGCGAATCGCTGTCTTCATCGCTATCGGTATCTTCGTCGGCATTGCTATCTTCATCTTCGGAACTAGCAGTATCTTCATCATCGGTTGATTCACTGTCCGCATCGCTACTGTCTTCGTCGCTATCGGCAGTGTCATCGCTGTCCGAATCATCATCGGACGTCAAACTTAAGTTAAAGGTGAAGTCGTCATCGTCAGCCGTGATCGTCAATTCGATTTCGTCGGCGTCGGTAACGTCCTTATCCTTGTCGTCTTCCTTTAATTGTTTAACAATCTTGTCGGCCAACTTCTTAGCGTTCTTTTCGGTTAATTGATCGCTACCGGTGGAGACGCTTTGGTCATCGTCGTAAAGGGTGTCGGTATCGGTATCAGAATCCGTGTCAGTATCCGAAGCTACGTCTTCGCCAGCAGAATCCGTGTCGTCACTTTCATCGTCGGCATCCTTACCCGTGAAGTCAACGGTCAACTGGTCGTCATCCAAGTTCAATTTATCCTTAATTTCGTCTTGGATAGCATCCGAAAAGTCGGTTTCGTCCAATTGGTCCGCGTCTTCACTAGATTCTTTAGCAGCATTATCCGAAGAAGCGGATGCTGATTTGTCATCAGCGTCTGATTGCGGATCCTTTGGCGATTCGTATTCGTTCTTCACGCTGTTATCGCTATTATCAATATGTTTGTTGGAAACTGGCGAAACGTCGATATTTACCGAGTGGTCGCTATTATCGGTAAAGTTATTGATGGTTACCTTGGTCTTGGCAACGTAGTTTCCGTCACCTTCATAACTCCAGTCGCTAGGTACTTCGCCATCCCGGTTCAATACCAAAACGTCGCCCGCGTAAATCAGGTCGATGTTTTGGATCCGGTTGTCGTAAGCTAACTTAGCTACCGAAATTCCCGTGGCGTTGGAAATTCCTGAAAGAGTGTCTCCCCATTGGATCACGTATTGGTCGCCGTGTAAATTATTCACGTCGATATGTTGCGAACTGAGGTTGTTACTAATCTCTTGAGAAGTGTTGGCTACCCAATTAGTAATGTCGGCCCGTTCCGCGTTGGTTTGGCTAGTGTAAAAGCTATCATCTAGCGCGGTGGCTGATTGCAGTGTCAGTGGGGCAAATAATAAGGCACTTGCTAAAGCAGCACCCGCAACTCTTTTCTTATTCATTGAAAATCCTCCATTTGCGTTACAGTGTTTAAGCTACATTTTAATACTACCTCTTCATAAATATGTTTTCAATGCATATATTAATAAACACACCAAAAAAAACGAATGCAACGGCATCTGCGCCCTGCATTCGTTGAGTTGACTGTAAAATAAATTATTTTTTAGTTCTTAGTATGTTGTTTTTTACGCAACTACGATGGTTCCGTTAGCTACGAGATAAATAGCTACTACACTCAAAAGGAGGATTAATCCCATCACTGCTTTTTCTTGGCCACCCAGTTCGCGATGGTCTTCGCGAACGGCTTGGTAGTAAATGATGAAGCCCGGGATGAAACTAATTGAGACTAATAGCATTTGTTGCCATCCGGACAGGAACATGCAGGCAAGCATGAAGAGTGCGGAAAGCAAACCAATCGTGAATTGTCCCCATTCTTGGTGTTTGTGACTGTACTTCATTTGGTACAAACCTACGAAGAGGTACGAGAAGAGGATTGCAGCCGAAGCTAACGAGTAAGCAAAGTTGTAAGCTTCCGAAGTAAACAGCAAGGAGAACAAGAAGATCGTTTGTAAGATCGCGGTAATGTAAAGGGAAGCAGTTGGCGCGTTTTTCTCGTTCAACCGGCCCCAAAGCGAAGGCATTACCTTATCTTTAGCGATCAACATGGTGGTTTCTGCTGGCAACATGGTCCAGGATAACCACGAAATCACGGTCGAAATAATCAAACCAACGTTGATGATCATCGCTCCCCAATGACCGACGATTAATTCGAGATCGTTTCCTAACGCCGGTTGGCTAGCTGAAGCTAGTTGTGCCCGGGTCAAGGTTCCGTAAGGGATGATTGAAATCATTACGTAAATTGCTAGCAACATGATAAATCCAATGATGGTTGCTTGTTGCGCTTGACTACGGGTTTTAGCCCGGTGGCCCATAACGGACGCACCTTCAACCCCGATAAATACCCAAATCAAGGTGGAAAGGGTTCCTTTAAGCTGGTCGAAAACTGAACCAGTTACCGTACCCTTGGAGAAGTTGTTGGCCACGTTTCCCCAGAAGTCGGTGGTAAACATGTGGCCCTTAAAGAAGATAATCGTAATAATGATGAACAAGAACAACGGGATGACCTTGAAGAAGGTCCCGATGGTGTTCACGAACGACGCACTTTCCACTCCGCGGTTAACTAGGAGGGTCAGTGCCCAACAAAAGATAATTGCTAAAATGATCGACGGCATATTTTGTCCGCCTTTAAAGGTCGGAATGAACGTTCCGATCGCACTCATTAACATGGTCGCGAAGGCCACGTTTCCGAGCCAAGCTGATAACCAGTAGGCCCAGCCGGAGATGAATTCTCCTAGCGGACCGAATCCAGCACCCGCGTAACTGAAGATCCCGGCTTCGAGGTCCGGACGCTTTTCAGATAAATTATTTAACGACAATACCAGTAGCAAAAAGCCGATACCGACAAAAACCCACGATAGTAAGGCGGGTCCGGGAGCCGCCGCTGCCGCAACCGTATTGGTAATCCCGAAGATCCCGGTCCCAATACATGAACTAACGATCAGCGCGGTCAGGCCCAGGCGGCCAATTCCGTTTTTATTCTCCATATTATTCACTCCATTCCTGGATTTAGTAATCAAAAAGGCAAAAGCAAACTGCTTTGCTATTCATACCACAGTTCACTTCTGCCATTTAGCGTCTAAATTTTACTTTACATCTTCACGAACAATTGGGCAGGACATGCACCGTGGGCCGCCACGACCGCGTGATAATTCACTTGAACGAACTTCATGAACTAAGATGCCATGTTTGCGTAGCAAATCATTTGATACATAATTCCGGTCGTAAGTTACAACCTCACCTGGAGCAATTGCCAATGTGTTAGAACCATCGTTCCATTGTTCACGAGGAGCAACGATTGGATCACCATTTCCAGTTGGAATTAAATCAATTTCAGACTTGTTCAAAGCTTTCTTCAAAACTTCTTTGATATCAGTATGATGTTCCATCGTAATGCCGCCGTTTTGATCTGGATGCAATACCCAGTTGTCAACATGGCCGTCACCATCAAGGATTGCTGGATGTACTGTAAATTGGTCATGGTTGATCATGGTGAATACGGTATCCAAGTGCATCATTGCGTGATTGTGTGGAATACCAATCGCAATCACCGTATCGTAATTGGAATCCTTAAAGAGTTGACGAGTAATGTCTTCAATGGCGTCCGCCGTCGTCCGTTGGGAAACTCCAATTGCTAATACGTGATCACTAAGTACCAATTCGTCCCCACCTTCAATGTGAGTTTCATGGTTCCGATCACGCCATACTTCAACTTTGCCAGCGAAGCGTGGGTGGTACTTGATAATGTATTCAGTAATCAATGATTCACGTTTCCGAGCAGTGAAGGTCATCTTGTTAATGGAAATTCCTTCGCCAATCGATGCTTGTGGGTCACGAGTAAAGTAAGCATTTGGCATTGGATCCATCAAGAATGGCCAATCCGTATTTTCCGAAACCGATTGCAAGTCTGGTTGCGCAATGTTGATGTCGGATGCCCGAACACCTTCAATAATGCGGCCCACCATGGTTTGGGGATCCATTGCTGACAAGTATTCCATCAATCCGTCGTGAGTTGCACCAGCTACATAGCCGGATTCTGCAATCATGCGTTCGAGAAATTCATGACGAACACCTTCATCAGCTAAGGCTTCGGCAGCCAATTTAGAGAAGTAAAGTACTTCAATTCCTTGGTCGCGCAAAGTCTTTGCAAAGAAATCATGTTCTTCTTGAGCAATTGGTAAATATGGAATGTCATCAAATAACAGCCGTTCCATATAGTCCGGCGTGATGTTTTCAATTTCACGTCCTGGACGATGCAACATAACCGTTTTGAGTTTACCAATTTCTGAGGTTACATGAATTGCTTGTGTCATGTTGATTCACTCCTTATCTGTAAAATCTGTATTTAGCAAGTTAAACGCGCTTTTATTCGTGAATAACCGTTCCGAGTTTGCCTGCTAAAGCATCGTTCAATCCGCTTAGCGAAGTGATGATGGCTTTGCGTTCGGGATGGCCCTTTACAAAGGACAAGCATGCTTGAATCTTTGGCAACATGCTTCCAGCGGCAAATTGGTCGTCATCCATATATTGTTGAGCTTCAGCCACGCTCAACGATGTTAGGGCCTTTTCATCCGGTTGGTTGTAGTTTACGTAAACGTAGTCTACCGCCGTCAAGATGATTAATTGGTCAGCATCAATGTTGTCAGCTAAAAGCGCGCTCGAGCGGTCCTTGTCAATTACGGCCGGAACCCCTTTTAAGCCTTCGTCAGTTTCGATAACGGGAACCCCGCCACCGCCACCAGCGATCACTAGGTCGCCGCTTTCGATCAACGTCTTGATGCTATTTAATTCAATAATTTTCTTTGGAAGTGGTGAAGCAACTACTTGACGATAGCCGCGCCCGGCATCTTCCACAAAAGTATAACCCTTTTCGCTAGCAATTTGGTCAGCTTGTTCCTTGCTGTAGAAATCGCCGACTGGCTTAGTTGGCTTTTCAAAAGCCGGGTCGTCTTTGTCTACGGCAATTTGGGTGATTGCAGTTACCACGTTTTTTTGCATCCCCCGATGGTGAATTTCATTTTGCAAACTTTGTTGTAAGTGGTAACCAATGTAACCCTGACTCATTGCCCCGCATTCGGGGAATGGGAATGCTGCGGTTTTGCCGTGTTCGGCTGCGTAGTTCATTCCTAGGTTAATCTGACCAACTTGTGGACCATTTCCGTGACTAATGACAACTTGGTTATCGCCATTCATCAGCCCAATTAATGATGAAGCGGTGTTCTTTACCAGCTTCAATTGCTCTTCAGGACTCTTCCCGAGCGCATTGCCACCGAGGGCAACTACCATTTTTGTCATTACGATAACCTCCTAGTCACCTAATGTAGCAACCATAATTGCTTTGATGGTGTGCATCCGGTTTTCAGCTTCTTGGAATACTACTGAGTGGTCGCTTTCAAAGACTTCGTCAGTAACTTCCATTTCAGAAAGACCGAATTTTTCTTGGATCTTCTTACCAACTTCAGTATCTGTATTGTGGAATGCAGGTAAGCAGTGTTCGAAGATTGCGTTTGGATTTTCAGTTGCGTCCATAACCGCTTTGTTAACTTGGTATGGCTTCAACAAGTCGATCCGTTTTTGCCACATTTCATCTGGTTCACCCATGGATACCCAAACGTCAGTGTAAATTACGTCCATGCCTTTAACACCACTGTTAATGTCGTTTGTAACCACGATCTTAGCACCAGTCTTAGCAGCAATTTCGTTTGCTTGGTCGAGAACTTCCTTAGTAGGTTCAAGTTCTTTAGGAGTTACTACGTGATATTCCATACCCATAACCGCAGCACCAAGCATCAAAGCATTTGATACGTTATCTTGTCCGTCACCGACAAAGGCAAATTTAATGTCCTTGTATTCCTTCTTAAGTACTTCTTTAGCAGTTAAGAAGTCTGCAAGTACTTGAGTTGGGTGGTCTTCATCAGTCAAACCATTCCAAACTGGAACACCTGAGTATTCTGCTAACGTTTCTGCTGAACGTTGAGAGAAACCACGGTATTCGATTCCATCAAACATACCGCCTAATACGCGAGCAGTATCTTTAACTGATTCCTTGTAACCAATGTGTGATCCAGAAGGGCCGAGGTATGTTACGTGAGCTCCTTCATCCTTTGCTCCAACTTCGAAAGCACAACGTGTCCGAGTTGAACTCTTTTCAAAGATTAAAGCAATGTTCTTGCCAGCAAGCCGCTTACCTTCAGTACCTGCGTACTTTGCCTTTTTAAGATCTTCTGCTAAATTAAGCATGTATTCCATTTCGCGAGTATTGAAATCTGCAAGAGTTAAGAAACTCCGATTACGTAAATTAAATGCCATTGAAAACATCCTCCTTAAGGTGACTAAATATCTTTATTACACTTATAATGATAGTAAGCGGTTTCGCGACACTTTAGGATTTAACATTAAATTCCATGAAATCGTTTTAATTCGCGTACTTACTTGACATGGGGCACATTTTCCGTGTATAAATTTCGGTTGCAAAGTGTATAATTTGGATAAAATGATCGTTTGATTTGAAAAAAAATCCATTATTATATAGTCTTAATGTATAAACATTGTATAAAGCGTTTAGTTTCGTATTGCTTCACGAAACATCACGATTTTTCAATACTAGGAGGCCATTTAGCCATGAACTTTTATTTATTTGAAAACGATTCCCGTCACACCACTACCATTCGGGATCTTATCGAAGCTGATTTCAACAATAACCTCGTGGGAATCGGAGTTTCCCCTACCCAAGCCTACGACGACTTGTTGCAATTGCGCGTCGACATCATGATTATTAGTAGTAACGACCCGGAAGTCGGGATTCAACTAATCAAACGGCTCGAACAAGTTCAAATCAAACCGCACTACATTATGATTAGCTCCGCCGAGGACGTCGCCACTAAGGAAGCCGCCTACCACGCTGGAATTGACTTCTTCTTAGAGCATCCCGTCAGTCCCGTCGAATTTAAACACGTGACTCGGTTAGTGGCCTCCTATTGCCAACAGATTAGTAAACTTTCCGAAATTTACAACATCACGTCACAAGTGGTAACGCCTTTTAACCGGCCCCAATCCGAGCACCGTTTGCAAATGGACCGGGTTAACGCAATCCTGCGCTTCTTAGGCATCGCCTCCGAAACCGGCAATAAAGAAATCTTGAAAATCATTCGGATTATGGTCGACCAAAACATTTCCTTTTCGAGCATCGACTTTCAGCGCGACCTGGGTCTTGACGAACACGAAAAGAAAATCGTTTACCAACGAATTCGCCGCGCGCTGCGGGTGGGGATTACCAACTTAGCCGGCATGTGCAACGAGTACTCCGAAAACGAAATTTTATTAGAATATGCTAACGCTCTTTTTGAATACCAAAACGTCTACATTGAAATTCAGAAGATGCGCCACGAAGACGTTCCTAACGGCCAAATCTCACTCCAACATTTCTTTGATGGCTTACTACAAGAAAGCCACGGAAAACTTTCCATTTAAATGCCTATATAATAGTAGAAACTCTCTAAACATCGTTACGCGATGTTTTATTTTTGCGGAATAGTAAACCAGCTTCAATATGTACTCCGCTCATTTAATTTGTTTAACTTACGCCCCGCTTTAGTAACTCGCAAAACTTCATCATTCATAAAAACGCACAAAATAAAAATGCTTCTCCAGAATGCAAAATTCTCGAAAAGCATTGCGATTTTATACTCGGTTTAAAGCGTTGGTTATCGATTAATTAGTAAACCTTTGTAAAAAGGTTAGGTACGCACCCACAATTTGCTTGAAGAACTTTTGGGTTGCTTCATCAATTTGGTCGCCGTCCATGTGTTGTGTAATGTTGCCAATGTAAGCTTCCGGTTGTTGCAATACCGGCATGTTAACGAAGGTCAACGATTGCCGTAAGTGGTGGTTTGCGCCAAATCCGCCAATTCCACCAGGTGACACGGTTACCACGAGGGCTGGTTTGCCATCCCAAACGTTTTGTCCCATGGGCCGGGATCCTACGTCAATCGCGTTCTTCAGCGCCGCGGGAACCGAACGGTTGTACTCGGGAGTAAAGAACATCACTCCATCAACACTTTGCACCGCCCGCCGTAAATTTTGCCAGGCCATCGGCGGATTGTCGGTATCCAAATCCTCGTTGTACAACGGTAAATCACCAACTTCAATCCAAACTGGTTCTACTTCGTGCGGAAGTAACTTTTCAAAGGTTTGGGCTACTAATCGGTTAAAGGAGCCCTTTCGTAAACTACCAACCATAATACCAATTTTCAAAGTCATGATAATAATTCCTCCTTCTAACCAAAAAATGTAACAACTTAGTTCACGTATAGTATAAGCGTATTAGCTTCTAAAAGGTAAGCAATGTGCATTGTTTGCTAAAGCTTTTTTAGCAGCTGCTTAGTTTACCAAAAGCGCCATCTTTCTTCTCATCAACTCCCGGGCTTTTCGTGCAGAAATTTAGCCTTAGCCTAGTCATGTTTCTACCAAAAAAGACTCCCCAAGAAACTAAGATTCTCGAGAAGTCTGCTTAAATTAACAGCTTATTTTTTTAAATTCGTGCCGGTTCCCCTGCTCAATCGTTTCGTTCGCAATTAACCATCTAATTTTGTTAATCCTTGGAACTTCACGCGAGGCTTTTCATTTTAAAAGTAGTCCCACAGCATCGGTGATTCTTTGCGCAAAACGTTATCTAAACCTGCAATGGCCGCGTACGATCCGCGAATCGCGCCGACCCGGTTTAAATGTCCCAAAGAACGGTAGCCGAGAAACGCCTTGGTTAACTCTTGAATTGAAAGGCGAATGTCCGCCATGTTGGTTTCGTTGTCACTAATCTTTTCAAAACTCGTCCCGTTACTGTTAACCATCAGCCGCCAAATTCCGTTATTTTCTGGAATCATTTGGTCGGTGACCGCCAGCCGGATACTTTTAACCTTACCTAAAAACGGATAATCTTGGACGAAGGTCGCCAAATTAATAATTCGGGCCATCATGTACGGTTTAATTTCCACGTTGAGCGTATCGGGTTCTTGCAAAATATCCGGACGACCGACCGGATCACCACTTACGTACTCAAAGTTGAAGTACATCGATTCGTGCTGGCAAATGAACCGCGCTAAGTATTGGTAGCTTTCCCAATTGGTGTACATGATTTCTTGAATGTAAAAGGTGGTGTTGATCCCTTCGTAAATCACGTATCCAGCCGCGGAATGAAGGTCGTCAAAATAGACGCCCACTTGCCAATGCGGATGCTTAAGGACGAGGTAATCCCACCACCAGTCCGCCCGCACCAATCCGGCATTGTGGCTATCCGGGTTATTATTGTAGAGTTCTTTAATGTACGGAATCGCATCCTTGAGCGACAAACGTTCCATCGAACCTGCTTGCGAATCCACCCGAATGCGTGGCAAATCGGTATTTTTCACCCGATAGATCGTCTGGTCAAACACTTCTTCGTAACCAAACCGACGGTAAAATTTATACGAGAATGGCGCCAAATAAGACAACGCAACCTTTTTCGCGAGCATATCTTGAAAGGCCTGGCGCATTAACTTAGTAATTGCTCCGTGGCCGCCATATTCAGGATAACTCATGACGTCGCCAATCCCGTTCATCTTATACTTCACGCCGTGAAAGTTGACTTGGAAGGGGATGCTTAACATTCCACTTCCCAATCGACCATCGTACTTAATCCCGTACTTCTCCGAATGCTGGTAACGATGGTCGAAAAACGCCCGCCGTTCCGCGCTATCCGGATTGGTAAATGCGTACAAGTATAGTTGATAGAAATCATTTAAATCTGTTTTCGTTAACCGTTCCAATTTATCCATTTTCAAATCCCTCTACTTTAGCTTAAGCGTGTTTTTTCAGCGCAACGCCGAGTCCCAGAAAAATCAGCAAACTAATCGCCAACATGGCCCGGTCGACGGTCCAACTACTTAAGGGCAGCTTTGTTAAAATGATCGCGCTCGCCATAATTAGGAACGCGCCCGCCGCCCCATATTTAATTAACATCTTAACCATTATTATCCCTCTTTAAGTTCTTGTTGCACCATTTGTTTTTCAGCAACTTTGAAGAATGGGTAGTAGAGTACGCCCGCAATCACTAGTTCAATTGCCGACCATACTCCAGCACGCCAATCCCAACCGGTGGCCATCAGCGGACCAATAATCGGCGGCATCGTCCACGGCACCATCATTACGGCCGGCCGAATTAGGTGCACAGCCATTAACAAGTACGTCGTGATCGTCAACACTTGTGGAATCACGATAAACGGAATTAAGGTGATTGGATTCATTACCACCGGAAAACCAAAGATTACCGGCTCATTAATTTCAAATAAGGCACTTGGGAAGGCTACCTTCCCTAACTCCCGGTAGGCCTTACTCTTGGAGGACAGCATCCAGAAAACTAACATGATCGTTGCTCCGGTTCCTCCAACGTTAACGAACAGACTCGAAAATCCGAGAGAGGTTATGTATGGGATAGTTTGGTGGTGCGCGTACGCAACCCCGTTAGCAGCCAAAAATTGTAAGAAAATTGGGTCCGAAATTCCTTGAAGCGTCATGTCCCCGTGTATTCCGGCAACCCATAAAATGCTAACCAACAGGGTGTAGAACATGATTCCCGGCAAACTGTTCATCGCAAACAGCAACGGGTGGAAAATACTTTGAATAAAGTGATTAATATCAAAATGAAGCGGGACCCGCAACCCCCAGAAAAATAGCAAAATCAAAAATGCGGGAGTTAAGGAAGCAAACGACTGACTAACCGCCGTAGGAACGCCCTTAGGCAACTTGATAATCCAATCCTTCTTCACGAATAAACGTAAAATTGAAACTGAAATAAATGAACATACGATTGCAGTAAACAAACCAGAAGAAGCAAAATTATCAGTATCCAGCGTCAGTTTGCTGTTAAACGAAGTGACGATGAACGCCATGGTCGACAACCCCGCGCCGTTGATTGCATCTAAGTCGAGCGCCTTTGCCAACTCATACCCAATTCCGATCGTAGCTAACAGGGAAATAATCCCAAACGAGCCGTTAACCGCGACCCCCATTGCTCCCATGTACGGCTTCATAAAGTTCGTCCATGCGGGAATCGGGATGTTCGCGATAATCAAGAAAATCGATCCACTAATTACGGCCGGTAAGGTCAATACAGACCGTTCCGGATTGAAACTAAGTATTTATTATTTCCCGCCTTTGCTAGCGGGGGCATCAAACTGGACTGCACCCAGTTCATAAAATTATTCATCTACGGTTCCTCCTAACTACGGTAACCTACCCAAAAATTCAACTCAACCAACAGACTAAGTATAGAAATGTTTTTGATAAATGTAAACCCTTACAAATAAATAATTAGATATTTTTGCTTAGTTTTACCGCAAACGTGCGTTAAAAAAGTTATTTTTTAGACTGGTATATACCTATTATGATAGGTTGGAACCTGCTGGTGGGGTTATCGTGGCAAATAAAAAGACCGGCTTAGCTACATTTCAAAGTCCATCAAATTGCACTCCTGAAATGTGCCATTGCCGATCTAAGTTGCCTAGCGGTAAATTGCTTTGAGATTGTACCGCACGTATTTTTTAAAAAAGTTGGTCAAGTAAAATGTCGTGTTCTTTGCCATCGGCCACATTGAAATGCCGATTCCGCAAAAAATTAACGATAACGGCACTTCATACCACGTCAAACTTTCGGGCCACGGAAGGTGGTACGCCATTACCGCTAGCCATTCCACAAATAGTAACAGTGGTGCCCCAATAAAGGCTACCATAGTAACCCATAACCCTACTAAAGTGCCGATGACCGCGACGACCGCTCCCGCCGTGAACAAAACGTTAAACCACAAGATACCGAATAATGCCATCCAATTAACCTGCTTCATTGGATCTCCTTCTTCCTGAACTGGATTAAGAAGGGATGTATTGGTCAATTCGTCAATCGACACGCCATAAAGTTCCGCTAAGTCCTTTAACGCATAGATGTTAGGAATCGTCTTCCCCTGCTCCCAACGCGAAATGGTTTGCCGCGTCACGTACAGCTGACTCGCCACCTCCGCTTGGGTTAAGTGACGATCTTGTCGTACCTTTTGTAATGCCGGTCCGATTGACATTTGATCAACTCCTTCTGGCTTCATTCTGCCATATTCCGCAGTTTTGCCAAGCAACAACCCTGTTGCACGCCCCGATACCGCGGTTTATTTAACTTCAATTCATTTTACGTTAAACTTCATTGAAGTTAAAGTGAAGTTCAGCGAAAAAAGGCCAGGAAAAAACTAAAAAATACTTTTCAAAGGTGAAAAAGTTGTTTTGGTGTTTTGACTTCAATAGAGCCAAAACGTGTGACAAAAGTCAGTTTGTTCCGCTTAACTAAAAATTGACCATCATGCCAAATTCAGGCATCATGGTCAATTTTCAGTTAATGCTCGTAAACTACCCAACTTTTGTCCCACTCTCCTTTTGGGAATTAATGAGTTTTTCTTCGTACCAACAAATCTATTAGAGGGTTTCCGCGCTCAAAACTCCGTCGTTAATCTTAAACATTTGATCCGCGTAGTCCTTTAAGCGCATGTCGTGGGTAACGATCACGACCGCCTTATTATGTTCGTGCGCTAGTCGAGCAAACATCTTGCCGACTTCCTTTACCCGCGAACTATCTAAAGCTGCCGTTGGTTCATCCGCTAGAATAATCGACGGATCCGGATACAAGGCCCGGGCAATTGCCACCCGTTGTTGTTGTCCGCCCGAGAGTTCGGTAGGATATTTATCTACCAAATCTTCGACCCCCAGTTGGGTGAGCAAGTCGTTTAATTCTGCTTGCGATAAATTATGGTCCTTTTTGACCTTATCAACTAACTTGAATTGGTCCTTAACGGTCAGGAAGGGTAACAAATGATAGTTTTGCAACACAAACCCAATTTCATTGAGCCGTAATTTTTCCAACGCCTTCCGGGAACTATCCTGATAGTCATGACCGTTGACCTTGACCTTACCGCTCGTCGGGGTCCGCAAACCGCCGGCAATCGTCAAGAAAGTACTCTTTCCGGAACCACTTGGCCCAATAATTAAGCTTAGGGTTCCCGCTTCCGCCTTGAAATCAATGTCGTGAAGCACGTGCACTTCGGCAATCCCCTTCCCGTAAATCTGGTTAATGCCGTTCATTTCAATTGCTGCCATGGTTTTATCCTCCAATCACACTTACCGGGTCTAGTTTGATGACACTTCGAATTGGGACTAACGCACCTAAGAGCGCCGTAATTACTAATCCAACGCCCACTGCGGATAACATTGGCACGTCAAAGGCCATTGGAACCGCCGGTGGTAATACGGCCGCCGTAGCAATCGTCAACAACGTACCGATAATAATTCCGCTAACTACCAGTACCAATGATTGCGCGATTGTGCTCCACGCAATTACCCGACTCGGAATTCCTTGAGCGCGAAGTACCGCATAGTTAGGCAGCTTCTGGATCGTCAAAATGTACAAGAAGATTGCGATCACAATTAATGATATTGCCATCAAGAAGCCGATCATCAAAGCAAAGGTCATGTTTTGTGCGGAATATCCCGGCAGTTTTTGGATAAAGGCTTTTTTAGTGTAAGTCTTTAGGGGCTTTTTCACCTTTAAATCGTTTGTCTTTGAAACAATTGCGCTGGCCTTGGTTTGGGGCATTGCCCGTTTTAAATCCCGCCAGTCATCCAACGTTCCATAAATTACCGGCGCAATGTTTAACTTCGCGTTATGGGTGAACCCGACAATTTTAAAGGTTTGGTCCGCGTCGTTTAACTTCAATTTGTCGCCGATTTTATAACCGCTTTGCTCAAACTTATCGTCAACCACCACTTCATGGTCGTGTTTAATTTTGTGGCCACTGGTTAATTTCAATTGTTTGGCAATAAATTGGTCATTTTGAATCCCCACGAAGGAAGACGAAATTTTTTCGTGCTTGCCTTCCTTAGCCACTACCGAAATTTGGCCGATCAGGGCGTCATTTTTGGTCAGTTTTTGGTCCTTGACCTGCTGATCCGTAATTAAGGATTGGCTAAGGTTAACGTTTGCGTCCTGATTCAAAACTACCGAATTAATCTTCCAAGAGTTGATGGCGTCGGTATTTTGGTGGGCTAACCCCAGGGCTAAACTAGTCAAAATAAAGATTAGGTAGCTAATCAAGACAATCATGCCGATAATTAGCGAATATCGCAACTTTTCGCGTTTAATCTCCTTCAAAGCTAAAAACATATCTATTCCTCCAGAATTTTTAGGATCTTAGTTAATTGTGCTAAACGAGCTTCCGCAGTCTCCGGTTCCACAATTGCTCCGCGCAACGTGTCGTGTACCAAGGTTTGTTGGGCCCATTGCCGTTCACCGCCGGGGTGGACCGGGGCAATCCAATGGGCCACGTACGCTTCGTTGTGACGAAAATGCATTTGTAATAACTCGTAGTATTTACTAGAATGCGCATTCTCCACAAAATCACGGACCGTGGTCACTAAAGCGGGGCCTCGGGCGGCCGGGACGTGCAAAGATTGGTGAATGTCGCGCATGGCTACTTGGTAAATGTAACGGTAAGCGTCAATTAAGTCAGCAAAGTAATTGTAAAAAGCTCCCCGCGAAATGCCCGCATCCTTAACAATCCGGGCGACCTGCGCCTCGGCAACTGGGTAACGCGAAAATTCCGTCAAAAGGGCTGTTTCAATCGCCGCTTTTTTAGTTGGCTTTAACTTCACCAGCGTCTCTGAGGGCAACCTTGCCACCTCCTTAATCAAAAATGACACCGTGTCAATATGGTTAGAATACCACATTCTGACACGGTGTCAATTTTAAAACCTCGTTTTAACTTCCAAAAGTTTAGTATTTACTTGCCGAACAAATTCCTGGTCGTGATCAATAAGCAGCATGGGCGGCCGCACTCGTAGAATTAACTGTTGGATTTGTTCCCTGGTAATTACGTCTAAGTAGTTCAAGGGTTCGTCCCAAATATAGAGGTGGGCGGGTTCACAAAGCGCGCGGGCCAAAGCCACTTTTCGTTTTTGCCCCATGCTCATCTGTTCAATTCGTTGGGTGAACATTTCCCGTTCAAACCCTAATTTTCGCAGGGTGGCTAACAAGTCCTGCAGCTCTACGCCCTTTGCTTGCGCGAAGCTTGCTAAATCTCCGCTTAGTGCATCAAATGCCTGGGGAAGGTAGGAAACCTTCAGCCCATTTCGTAAATTAACGGATCCGGCCGTTCGAAGCTCCGGATTTCCTAAAATTGCAGTAATTAAGGTCGATTTTCCCACCCCGTTGGGTCCCTGGAGCACGATCCGTTCGCCAGCCTTGAGGGTGAAACTGATGGGTTGGTTTAACGGTCCCTTTCCTCGACTTACCACCAGTTGGTCAACCGTTAAAAGGGGCGCATTTACCGGAAGTCGGGGAGGATTGTAGTTCAATTGAAGTTCAGTTTCAATCTCGATATTTTTCAATAATCGTTGTTTATCCGCTACTTTTGCTTCCGCGCGGGCTTGCATCGCGGTTGCCCGCTTCATAATTTTGGCAGCTTTATGCCCGACAAAACCCTTATCGGGCGCGCCCGCCTTTTCCCGTTCGGTCGCCATTGACCAATTTTGTTTCTGGTGGGCGGCCTTGGATAATTGCTTAACTTCCTTCTGCAAGGTTTCCTTGGTTCGCCGCTCCCGCTCGTCTTCGCGTTGGCGTTCGGTTGCCCAAGTCGTGTAATTGCCATGCAAGTTCGTAATTTGAGCCCGGTCAATTGCGATGACGTGGTCGATTACCTGATTTAAAAAATCGCGGTCGTGGCTAACCACGATAAAACCCTGTTTTCGCTTTAAATAATCCGCCAACCGTTGCCGGCCTTCATCGTCCAAGTGGTTGGTCGGCTCATCAATTAGTTGGAAAGCCCCCGCATTCGCGAACATCGCCGCTAATTGCGCTTTGGTACGTTGTCCGGGGCTCAGTTCGTCATACGGTCGCGCAAGAAGCTTGTTGGGCAAGCCGATCCGCTCCATTTCCCGTTCGACTTCCCAAAAATTAGAATAATCCCGTTGCGTGATTTCCATCAACACCTTTTCCAAAGGCGCTTGAGGATTGGGGACCTTTGCTGGAAAATAATTGAACTGCAAATCGGTGTTTACCTGCCCTTGATAAGGCACCTGTCCCCGTAGAATTTTTAATAAGGTCGTTTTTCCCCGGCCGTTTCGGCCAATTAAGCCCAATTTCCAACGGGCGTCAATTTCTAAATTGACCTTCTCAAACAGCGGGGATACTTGTTGATCATAACTATAACTTAAATTTTTAATTTGAATAATTCCCAATTAGCTCGCCTCCCATTTTTTTCGGGAGTCGACGATTTAAGACACAAAAAAAGCACTAGGTGTGCAGTTCCTAGCGCAGTACAAAAGTGCAAAATACCAATATAACTTATTTTGGATAGGCACCCTGACTGGATCAAAAACCGCAGACTACTCCGAAAAACAAAGAAATCGTCATTTCTTAATCTTCGAAAATTAGTCTGTAATCTTCAATCCCATCAACATCCCTTCCATTGAATATACGCTTATGGTAACAAGCCCGTTAAATTTTTTCAAGCAATTAGCCCATTTTGTAACATACTGTAAAAAATAAAACATATTAACCAATTATTTAGAAATATTTGTAACGGTAAAAATTATTTCAACATGAGTAATAGCCCGAAAATAATTAAAGCCCCGTAAACAAACTTAATCGCTCGGGCTGGTGCCATTCGATCAACAATCCAGTTGCCTAAGGGAACTGTTAAAACTAACCCGGGGATTACCATTAGGAGCACTTTTACCGCTTCAAGCGACCAAAATCCAGCCGCAACGTGACTAATCACCACTAAAACACCCACGCAAAGGAAATGTGCTTGGAGAATTGCTCGGAGATGGGCAGCCGGCCATTGCTTCAACATTCCATAGACCGCCACCGGCACCCCGTGACTGTTATAGGCGCTCCCCAGCGCTCCCGAAACCATTCCTGCCAAATAATCGTAGCCTTTTGCTACCAAATGCGGTTTCCCTACGCGCCCTGAATGACTCCGCCACAAACTGTAGCCGCCATAAACAATCAAAAATAGTCCTAAGCCATGTAGCACCACGCTTGCCGGTAACGTTTTTACAAGGAGAATTCCCAGGGGTACCCCGATTAAAGAGCCGGTCACTAACCGGCGAACGGCCCGGAAATCAATCCGGTGCCACTCCCGAATCGTTGCCGGTAGCGCCACCAATAACCCTACCGCGCCAATCAACGCCGTACTCGTTTTCAAATCGTATCCCAGTAACGCCAATAAGGGCATTGATACTAGGGCTTCCCCAAAGCCAAACACCGTCCGAACTAACGCCCCTAACCACGCAATCAGCAAAACTCCCAGAATGATCAAAATAGCTTCCTCGTTTTCCTTCTTATTAAGTTACCATTTTATATGGTAATCACGTTTTGCACCAGCGCCAAATGCCCGAAACCGCAATTAAGCGGGTAATTTTGTACTTCATTTTTTAAAATGAACTTCAATTCTAGCTTAATAATTAGGATTTAACTTCAATTTTAGCTTCAATAACTTAAATTTAACTTCATTTGCGATAAATATTTGGCGTTTGCGGCCATTCGTTATAAGATAGTTCCAAGGAGTTGAATATTTTGCATACATTTACCATTGTACTAATTATTTTAATCGGATTAGAACACGTTGGCATCATGGGACTGGAACTTTTAGGCAGCGACCGGCTAATTGCGAAGAGTTTTAACTTACCGCTTGCCGAAGTCGAACGGCCTCATTTACGGACGGCGCTTGCCAATCAGGGACTTTACAACGGCTTTGTCGCCTTGTCCTTATTCTTAATCATCTTCATCCCCGGAGGGACCCTGCTTCGCGGAATGGCAATTGGCTTGCTAGCCGGCATTTTCATCATTGCTGCTTATGGCGCCCTCACGGTAGCTAAACGGATTCTGTGGATCCAGGGAGCACCCGCGCTAATTACAATGGTGCTGGCAATGTTCTTTTTATAATATGATTTAAGTAAGGCGCCCGTTGCAGGGCGTTTTTTATTGAGTCCATCTCACCCACTTTCCCGTGGGGATCAACGCAGTTCTAATAGTCATATACCTAATCTGGTCAATTTATTTATTACTTCCGTAGCCTTATAACAAAAAATGGTAGCTTTCAGCATTAATTATCTGAAAACTACCATTTTTATTATGCAGCTAATTATTGCGAACACTTCCGCCCTGCATCGTGGAAGTGAGTACTACCAACTGGTTTCTGCCAGCCCAAATTTCGGCTTATTCCTGATTATTATCGTACAAGGTCGCCTTCCGCTTCGTACTTTCAATAATCAACGCGATTACTACCAACACTACTAAAATGGTAAATAACCCGAGACTATACAAGAAAACGAAGGAAGTCGACTCAATAATCATACTACCGACTAACGGTCCCATTGCCCGACCAGCTGACGGAAAGGCACTCGCCAAACCTTGGTATTTACCCTTTTGGTCATATGGCGAAAGGCTATTAACAATCGCTGGAATCGATGGGAAGGCGATTGCTTCACCCACGGTCAAAACAATCATCGCAATTACAAAGTGGTAGTACTGGTGTGCCACGGCCAAAATTCCAAAAGAGGCCATAAAGAACGCGATTCCGAGATAAACCTGGTGATACGGGTCCTTTAACAAACGGCCGCCTCGTGAACTTAAGAGGCCTTGCACAATCAAAATAAATAATCCGTTAACCGTCCAAAGGAAACTGTATAAACGAAGCGGAATGTGCAGTTTCAACATGTAAATTGAAACGGTACTGTTCCATTGTTGGTAAAAGATCCACATAATTACCAAACTAACGAAAAACGACATAATAATCGTAAAGTTAACCTTAGGCATTTTGGATTGAATGTCTTGAGTCTGTTGCACTGATTGTACCGATTGGTCTTCCTTTGGGATTCGATAAGTGAAGAAGGCCACCACGAAGAATACGGTAAACATGACCGTCGCAATCGTGAAAAGCGGCGCAACGCTGTGTTTGAAGAGAATTCCCACGATCGCCGTTCCCAGCATTACTCCCAAATTTTGTACGAAGTATAGCATGTTAAAGACGTAGCGTCCGTCCTTGCTCTTGATTGAGGTTCCCATGGAATTATTCAAAGCAACGATCCAACCGGTCCCAAACCCGATTAACACGAGGAAAATTGGGTATGTGGGCCAACCATTGAAGAAAATTAGCGTGAAAAATGAAATCCAGGTGAACACGATCCCACCCAGAATTAAATAATAGCTATCGTATTTGTCGTACAGTTTCCCGGCAACAAATGATCCTAAAATACTCGCTACTGAATTCAAAAACAAAACTACTCCGGCTGCCACCAAGGAATGGCCAAGCTCTTGATTCATATAAATTGTCGTTAGGGGCCACACCGAGCTCATCGCAATACTATCAATCAAAACCCCTAACAATAACCACTTTAACTTTAATTCGCGCATAATTCCCTCCCAATTTTTTTATAAAGTAAAAGACTGACTCAGGCGAAATGGTCTGAAACCAGTCTTTGAAAAGAAGTCTCCTCCTAATCGCCCTAGTGCGCTCCGGCTTCGGGCATGTATGCTAATGAAGAAAATTTATTGTATGACTTAATAAACAGCAGGTTGACCGTCCCTCGGGCACCACTCCGGTTTTTTTCAATAATGACTTCCACCGGACCCACGTTTTGGTCTTCTTCGTCGCGGGGGTCTTGGTCCTGATCCTGCTGATTAGTCCCGTCGTCTCGTTCGTAGTAGTCCTCCCGGTATAGGAAGGCAACAATATCGGCATCTTGTTCAATCGATCCCGATTCACGAATATCCGACATGACGGGCCGTTTATCTTGGCGTTGTTCAACTCCCCGAGAAAGCTGTGAAAGCGCAATAACTGGAATTCCCAACTCCTTAGCAAGTTTCTTTAGCTGACGGGAAATTGCAGAAACTTCTTGTTGCCGGTTTTCACCGGAACCTTCGATTAGCTGGAGGTAATCAACCACTACTAACCCTAAGTTTCCTTGTTCCTTAGCCAAGCGCCGACATTTCGCCCGAATTTCCGACATCTTAATGCCGGGAGTATCGTCAATATAAATGTTGGTCTTTGCTAACGAACCCATTGCCACCACTAAATTCTGCCACTCTTCTTCATTTAACTGACCGGTTCTCAAATGATTTGCATCAATACTTCCTTCGGCACACAACATCCGGTTGACCAGTTGTTCCGCGCCCATTTCCAGACTAAAAATTGCGACAGCTTTATCCGTTTTGGTTCCCACGTTTTGCGCGATATTTAACGCAAAGGCCGTTTTACCAACCGCCGGACGCGCAGCTAAAATAATTAATTCGTCCGCGTGCAAGCCCGTCGTAATTTTATCCAATTCCTTAAAGCCCGTCGGCAATCCTGTAATTTCATCATCATTTTGGTATAGGCGATCAATTTCCTCCATTGAGGAAGTCAACACGTCCGTAATGGGCTTAAACCCAGTCTGGTTGCGGTTTTCAGCCACGTCCATGATTTCGCGCTCGGCTTCATCAAGAATTTCCGAAACGTCATTTTCCTGGGTGTAGCCCATGGTGGCAATCGAGGTCGCCGTTTTAATCAATTTTCGCAACAGTGCCTTTTCTTGCACAATTTTCGCGTAGTAGCCTACGTTAGCGGCCGTGGGCACGGAACCTGCTAGTTCGGCAATGTACGTAATGCCGCCCGCATCTTCAAGCTGGTGGCGCTCTTCTAAGGCATTATTGACCGTTAACGCATCAATTGCTTCGTCAGCATCGTTTAGCTCGACCATCGTCTTAAAAATGACTTGATGGGCGTGTTTGTAGAAGTCGTCCGCCGTGACGAATTCCATTGCGTCAATCAACGCATCTGAATTTAAAAAAACAGCTCCCAAAACCGCCTTTTCGGCCTCAATATTTTGAGGGGGCGTTTGATTTTCTAAAATCCCGTTATCCATGATACTCTCCCATGCTCAAAATCTAGAGTTGAAAGCTATTTTCGGCGACCTATTTTTCAGAAACGTGTACCCGAATTTTAGCCGTAACTTGTTGGTGAAGCTTAACGGGAACGTTAGTGTAACCCATGCTCCGAATTGGCTCGTTCAACTCAATTTTCCGTTTATCAATCTTAATATCAAACTGTTGTTCCAATGCCGTGGCAATTTGTTTGCTAGGAATCGAACCGAATAACCGGCCGTCCTTACCCGCCTTGGCCTTGATTTCCACGACCGTTGCGTCAGCTTCCAAAACTTGTTTTAACTTTTGGGCTTCTGCTAACACTTCGGCTTCATGCTTTTCTTCAGCCTTTTTTTGTCCCTTTAATTCGCTCATGGCCGCTTTAGTCGCCGCCTTCGCTTTACCATTTTTGATTAAGAAGTTTTGCGCGTATCCGTCGGGAACGTTTTTAACCTCTCCGCGTTTACCCTTACCCTTTACGTCTTCCATAAAAATAACTTTCATCAGAATCACTCCTCTTCTTCATCTTTTTGCAAAAGTGCAATTAGTTGATCCTTCGCGTCGGCTACCGTAACGTCCTTCATTTGGGTCGCTGCCATCGCTAAATGACCGCCGCCGCCCAGTTCTTCCATGATAATTTGGACGTTTTCCGTACCGGCACTGCGCGCTGAAATTCCCACGACATCATCAGATCGTCGGGTAATGACAAATGAAGCCTCCACGCCCGAAATGTTTAGGAGGGAATCAGCCGCTTGGGCTGCAATAACTGGATCGTATTCCCGATCCTCTTCCCCAACACAAATCGCGTACTTCACGTCGACAAATTGGACCGTGTCGATCAGGTGGTTGCGTTGCATATAGCTTTCCACGTTTTCCTTCAGCAAGTACCGAATCAAGTCTTCATCGGCCCCTACCGAACGTAGGTAACTTGCCGCGTCAAACGTCCGGGTTCCGGTCCGTTCGGTAAACGACTTCGTATCCACTTCGATTCCGGCCAAAATTGCGGTAGCTTCGATAGGCTGGATCGGATCGCCATCATGTGATTGATATTCGAACATTTCCGTAATCAACTCACCCGTTGAAGATGCGTAAGGTTCAATGTACACCAGCACGGGATTTTCCGGAAATTCGGTACCGCGACGGTGGTGGTCGATGATAATCGTCCGGTCGCTTAACTTCTCGAATAGCTCCTTTGAAGTAGTCATCGATGGTTTCGAATGGTCGACCATCACCAGTAAACTCTGACTATTAGCCAATTCCAAAGCTTGGTCGGCGTCAATAATTGAATCCCGAATGTCTTCGTGTTCGTCTAACTTATCGATCAACCGTTTCACATCGGAATGGACGCCTTCTTGATCAAGAACAATCCAAGCTTCCTTTTTGTTCATCTGGGCAATCCGCCGAATTCCCAGCGCCGAACCTAACGAATCAAGGTCAGTTCGAGTATGTCCCATAACAAAGACTTGGTCGGCTTGATTCATTAATTCTTGGATGGCTTGTCCAATCATCCGCGCCCGTACCCGGGTTCGTTTTTCCATCGGGTTCGTCTTTCCCCCGTAGAAACGCGCAGGTTCATCTTCAGCCTTGACCACTACTTGGTCACCGCCCCGCCCTAAAGCAAGGTCCAGATTGCTTTGTGACACGTCAGCCAGTTTATTAAGGTTGTCATCCCCGTAAGCAATCCCGATACTCAAGGTAACCGGTGAATTTTGCTTCGAAGTGGCTTCTCGGATCGTATCCAACAGTTTGAAACTATCTTCTTCAACCTTTTGTAAGGTTTCGTTATACATAATTACAAAAAAGTGGTCGTCATCCACGCGCCGCAGGTAAATTCCAAACGACTGCGCCCAACTAGATATCTGGTTGGTGACGAAGTTATTCAAGTTGGAAACGTCCGAATCCGTCATGGCTTGGGTAATTTCATCATAATTATCGATGAAAATTTGCCCAATTACCACCTGGCGATTTTCAAAACGACTTTCCATTTGTGCGTAGTTGGTAACGTCCACAAAGTACGCCACCCGCTCATCTTTTTGCACCAGTACGTCAAAAGTCCGGTCCTTCCATTCGACCCGGTTAAGCCCTTCTTGGTCTTGATGCCGGTCAATGACTTCCGCCAAGTCTTCGTCAACTTCGGTCAGCAAATGCCCAAGTACCTTTTGGTCACCAAAGTAATGTTGCAACTTGGGATTGACCCACTCGACCCGTTTTTGATCACTATAGATTAAAATTCCGATCGGCATGGATAGCATTGCATCTTCTTCAGCTTGATCAACCCGAAAAGATAGCTCTGCAATGTATTTACTGGTTTCGTCACTAATTAAATTCAACGTCCGTACGCTGAAAACCCCCGTCACGATAACCAAGCCCAACATTATCACGCCAATAACCGGATTAATATAAAACGCTAATCCCAGTCCAATCAACGAAAGCACCGTAATTACCACAGCAACGATTCCTACTCGCGGATTACGGATAAACGCTGGTAGACGATCGACTAATTTCATAACACTTCTCCTAAAAAAATGTGTCTAACTATCTTTGATTTTACCATACTTGGCTTGACATAAAACAGCCGTTTAGATTGGAAAGTTCGTCGTCAAAAAATCCCCTATATTTAGCGGTTTGCGCTTAGCTCAGCCACAAGAAAAAGAGACCAGAAAAACTAATTCGTTTTTCTAGTCTCTATGTTCGCTTACTTTGATTACTTTACCGAAGCTTAGTCTTCAGCAACGAATGGTAGCAAGCCCATGATCCGTGCGCGCTTGATTGCGATTGTCAAACGGCGTTGGTTCTTAGCACTTGTTCCACTAACCCGACGAGGTAAAATCTTACCGCGTTCTGAGATGAATCGTTTTAACAATTCAGTATCTTTGTAATCGATGTATTCAATGTGGTTTGCAGCAATGTAGTCGACTTTACGACGACGACGGCCGCCACGTTTTTGATATGCCATTAGTGATTGCCCTCCTCTATAATTTGATTTTAGAACGGTAAATCATCGTCAGAAATATCAATTGACTGTCCGCCATTTGCAAACGGATCGTTCGGGTTCGAATTGTTAGGCTGCGATGCAGCACCATTGTTATTCGCTTGACCACTGTCAAAAGGATTTCCAGCAGATGATTGTGAAGGGGCAGATTGACCGTTGTTGAAGCCTTCATTTTCTTGACGGCGTTCGGAAGCCGAACGGGATTCAAGAAGTGAGAAGTTATCCGCAACAACTTCGGTAACGTATACTCGTTGTCCTTGTTGGTTTTCGTACGAACGGGTTTGGATCCGACCGTCGATACCTACTAGAGAGCCCTTGCGCGTGAAGTTGGCGAAGTTTTCCGCCGCTTTCCGCCACATTACACAGTTGATGAAATCCGCTTCGCGTTCACCCTGTGAGTTAGTAAACTGACGGTTAACCGCCACGGTAAAACTAACTACGGCAGCGCCACTACTTGTATATCGTAGTTCAGGATCTCTTGTTAAACGTCCAACTAGTACGGCACGATTAATCATAATATCCACTCCTTCCTTAATTTTTAACGATTATTATTAACGTACAACGATCATGTGACGAAGAATTCCGTCAGCAATCTTTGAAAGACGGTCGAATTCGTTCAATGCCTTGTCATCGCTAGCTTTGATGTTAACTACGTGGTAGATACCTTCGTTAAAACCACCAATTTCGTATGCGAAACGACGTTTTGACCAGTCTTTTGAATCAACGATTTCAGCACCATTGTCAGTCAAAATCTTGTCGAAACGTTCAACTAAAGCTGTCTTAGCTGCATCGTCAAGGTTTGGAGCAATGATGTATGTGATTTCGTAATTTTTTTCCATTTGATATACACCTCCTCTTGGACTTATGGCCTTCTATCAACTGTAGAAAGCAAGGAGAGTCTGCCAAAAAACGCTGGCAACTCACAAATAAAGATTATAACATTCAACGTAGTTAGACGCAATAACAAAAAGCCTGATTAACGATATACACTTATAAAGTACTTCGAAAATCAGGCTTTTATTTTTTATTCTTCAGATTGAGTTTCTGTGGAAACCGATGGAGCCTCATTGGTAGCGGTGCTAGTGTCAGCAGAGTCTTCGGATTCGTCGTCCTTTTCCTCTTCAACAATCGCCATCGTAGCTACCTTAGAATTTTCATCCGTCTTAATCACGTGCACTCCAAGGGTGGATCGACCGGTTGTCGAAACATTATCCACGTTAAACCGGATCATCACTCCGCGGTCGGTAATTAACATAACGTCTTCGTTACCTTCTACGGTGACTAAGCCAGCCAACGGACCGTTCTTTTCGGTGATGTTGGCAGTCTTGATTCCCTTACCGCCACGGCCTTTAATTGGGTATTCTTCGGCAGGCGTTTGCTTACCATAACCCTTTTCAGTAATGACCATTACCTTGCTTTCGGGAGCAAGCACCGCAGAACCAACTACGTAATCATTCTCCCGCAACCGAATTCCGCGAACCCCAGTTGCCGAGCGACCCATTGAACGCACTTCGCCTTCCTTAAAGCTAATTGCGTAACCGTTGTGGGTACCGATAATGATATTTTGGTGTCCGTCAGTAATTACCACGTTAATTACTTCGTCGCCGTCCTTGAGGTTAATGGCTTTAAGTCCGTTGCTGCGGATGTTCATAAATTCCGCAACCGGCGTCCGTTTTGCCACCCCTTGTAAAGTGGTGAAGAAGAGGTAACGATGTTCGTTATCTTCATCCCCGTTACCACGACCGATGTTGATTACTGCTTGGATGCTTTCACCACTGTCGATTCCCAACAAGTTAATTACCGGAATTCCCTTTGCGGTACGGCTGTATTCAGGAATTTCGTAACCCTTCATCCGGTAAACTTTTCCGGCATTCGTAAAGAAGAGTAACACGTCGTGAGTCGAGGTAGAAACCAGGTGTTCGATGAAGTCGTCTTCGTGAACGCCCATTCCTTGAATTCCCCGACCTCCTCGATTTTGGGTCTTAAATTCGGAAGTTGGCATCCGCTTGATGTAGCCGTTATGGGTCAAAGTAACCATGACGTCTTCTTCTTCGATCAAGTCTTCGTCTTCAAGGCTGAGGACTTCACCGACCATCAGTTCCGTACGCCGTTCATCCCCGAATTTTTCTTGAATTTCAAGCAATTCGTTATAGATGATTTCATGGATCCGTTCGGTATGAGCCAAGATATCACGATAGTCGGCAATGGCTGCCATAACTTTCCGATACTCGTCTTCAACCTTTTCCCGTTCCAATCCGGTCAAGCGCACCAACCGCATGTCCAGGATGGCTTGTGCTTGTTTACTGGAAAGTGAGTAGTTGTTCATCAACTGGTCTTTAGCCACTTCAGCCGTTTGGGATCCGCGGATAATGGCGATAATTTCGTCGATGTGATCCAACGCAATTCGTAAACCTTCTAAAATGTGTGCCCGCGCTTCGGCCTTCTTCAAGTCGAATTCAGTCCGCCGACGAACCACTTCTTCTTGGTGTTGCAAGTAGTATTGCAAGATTTGCTTGAGGCTCAATACCTTTGGCGCACCGTTAACGATGGCTAACATGTTGAATCCGAAGGTCGTTTGCATCAAGGTCATCTTGTAAAGGTTGTTCAACACTACTGAAGCGCTGACGTCACGCCGGACGTCGATAACCACCCGCAAACCATCCCGGTCAGACTCGTCGTTAACGTCCGTAATTCCTTCGATCCGCTTATCACGAGCTAACTCAGCGATTCGTTCAATCAACTTCGCCTTATTGACCATGTATGGCAATTCCGTAGCTACAATCCGTTCGCGACCATTCTTTTCAGTTTCAATGTCCACTTTTGCTCGCAAAATGATCGTTCCGCGACCAGTTTCGTAAGCTTTGCGAATTCCGGATTTACCCATGACAATTCCGCCAGTTGGGAAATCAGGTCCCGGTAAAGCTTCCATAAGATCGGCCGTCGTAGCATCTTCGTTGTTCATCAAAATATGAATCGCAGCGATTACCTCAGAAAGGTTGTGCGGCGGAATGTTAGTGGTCATCCCCACCGCGATCCCGGTCGCTCCGTTAACCAAGAGGTTTGGGAAACGGGACGGTAAAACGGACGGTTCGCGTTCGGTACCATCGTAGTTTTCTTGGAAATCAACGGTATTCTTGTTGATATCCCGCAACATTTCCAAAGTAATCTTACTCATCCGAGCTTCGGTATACCGCATCGCTGCGGCACCGTCGCCGTCGACCGAACCAAAGTTACCGTGCCCATCAACCAACATGTAGCGGTAACTAAAGTCTTGTGCCATCCGAACCATTGATTCGTAAATCGCTGAATCACCGTGGGGATGGTACTTTCCCATTACGTCCCCAACGATTCTGGCCGATTTCTTATATGGTTTTTCGGGGGTAACCCCCAACTCGTTCATCCCGTATAAAATCCGGCGATGAACGGGTTTCAAACCATCACGCACGTCAGGTAAGGCCCGCGCAACGATAACACTCATGGCATAGTCCAAGAATGATGTGCGCATTTGGTTGCTTAAGTTAACGTCCGTAATGCGTCCTGACATATCTTCTGGCAATTCATTTTCCCCCTTAATTTTCTGGGCTGTTTTAAATTATTTAAGTTTAAATATCCAAGTTTTCAACGAAGACCGCGTTGTCTTCAATGAATTTGCGCCGGGGTTCTACTTTGTCACCCATCAGCATTTCAAAGTCCCCGTTAGCAGCGTCCAAATCATCAGCTGAAACCCGCAATAAGCGCCGGTTTTCAGGATTCATGGTCGTTTCCCAGAGTTGTTCAGCATCCATTTCACCAAGCCCCTTGTACCGTTGGATAACTGGTTTTGGCGATGGTGAAAGCTGACCGAGCACTGCTTCTAATTCTTCGTCGGAATCGATGTACTTGATCATCTTACCTTGCCGAACTTGGTACAGAGGCGGCTGAGCGATGTAAACGTAGCCTGCATCGATCATTGGCCGCATGTAGCGGTAGAACAACGTTAAGAGCAAGGTCCGAATGTGGGCTCCGTCGACATCGGCATCGGTCATGATGATTAACTTATGGTAGTTAGCCTTGGTTACGTCAAAATCTTCCCCAAAGCCAGTTCCCAAAGCGGTAAATAGCGACCGAATTTCTTCGTTAGCCAACACCCGGTCCAACGTTGCTTTTTCAACGTTCAAAATCTTCCCGCGAATCGGTAAAATTGCTTGCGTGAGGCGTGAACGACCGGCTTTCGCGCTACCACCGGCCGAGTCCCCTTCGACGATAAACAATTCACTAATTTCAGGATCCTTAGAGGTATTGTCGGCTAATTTACCAGGCAGGTTGTTTAATTCCAACCCGCTCTTCTTCCGCGTAACTTCCCGCGCACGCTTAGCAGCAATCCGTGCCTTAGCAGCTAGCGTACCCTTATCCACAATCTGCCGAGCAACTTTTGGATTTTCCAATAAGAACTTGCTGAAAGTTTCCGCAAACACTTCATTAACCGCGGTCCGAGCATCGGAGTTCCCTAATTTGGTCTTGGTTTGCCCTTCAAATTGGGGATCCGGATGCTTAACGCTAACTACTGCCGTTAAACCTTCGCGCACATCATCCCCAGAAAGTTTGTCGTCGTTTTCTTTCAAAATTCCGTTATTTTTCGCGTAATCATTAATTACCCGCGTTAACGCCCGTTTAAACCCTTCTTCGTGGGTTCCACCTTCGTAGGTGTGAATGTTGTTAGTGAAGGTCAACAACTTGCTTTGGTAACCTTCAATGTATTGCATCGCAACTTCAACCGTGATTCCCTTAGTGATGCCTTCCACGTAAATTGGTTCAGGGAAGATCACTTCTTTGCCTTTGTTCAAGTATTCTACATAATGCCGAATTCCGCCTTCGTACAAGAAGTCGTCTTCGGTAGGCTTTTCTGGTCGCATATCCCGGAGGGTAATCCGCAAGCCCTTGTTCAAGAAGGCTAACTCGCGAATCCGGGTCCGGAGGATGTTGATATCAAAGACCGTAGTTTCTTGGAAAATGTCTGGATCCGGAACAAAGTGCACGATGGTTCCGTGATCGTCAGGATTCTTGGCAGGCCCGAGAACCTTCATTGGGGTTTTTACTTTTCCTTGTTCAAAGTCAATATAGTAAATCTTACCATCGCGCATAACCCGTGCGTCTAATTCGGTTGACAAAGCGTTAACAACCGAAGCCCCCACCCCGTGGAGTCCTCCGGAAACCTTGTAACCGCCGCCGCCGAATTTACCACCGGCATGTAAAACAGTATAAACAGTTTCCAGCGCGGGTTTTCCGGTCTTCTTTTGAATGTCTACTGGAATCCCCCGTCCGTTATCACTAACGGTAATGCTGTTATCTTTTTCCACGACCACGTCGATCTTATTTGCAAATCCGGCTAAGGCTTCATCAATCCCGTTATCGATAATTTCCCAAACCAAGTGATGAAGACCTTGGGAACTGGTTGAACCAATGTACATCCCTGGTCGTTTACGAACTGCTTCCAGGCCCTCTAAGACCTGAATTTGACTCGCATCGTATTCTTTGGCTAATTCTGCTTTCGTCTCTTTTTCGTCTGCCAAAAGCTATTCCTCCTCGTTTTGCGTTAAAACTCCGTGGTCAATGTTAAAGACGTGGGGTTCGTTGATTAATTGTTGCGCCACGCCACTTAAACTAGTGGTCGTGATAAAGGTCTGGACCTTATTTTGAATCGCGGTCAACAGGTGCGTTTGCCGACTATCATCTAATTCGGAAAGCACGTCGTCGAGTAAAAGAACCGGATACTCTCCAGTTTCTTCTTTCATCAAGTCAATCTCCGCAAGCTTCACGCTCAGTGCCGTGGTGCGTTGTTGTCCTTGGGAGCCAAAGGTGGAGACATTTTTTCCGTTGACGATAAACCTAACGTCGTCTAAATGCGGTCCCACCAAAGTTTTGCCCTGTTGTAACTCTCGTTGGCGATGCTTTTTCAACAGCTCCTGGAGCGCTGTATAGATGGTTTCGGTCGACATAGTCTCATCCTTTTTGATCGGAGACACGTATTGAAACGTTAATTTTTCCAAACCTTGCGATATTTCTTCGTGTACGGCCTGCGACCACTCTTCCAGCTTTTTCAAAAACTGAATTCGTTGAAAAATGATTTCGGCGCCATATGCCGCTAGCTGATCACTCAAAACGTCTAGATAAACTTGGTCTCCCTTAGGATCGATTTGCAGCTGCTTAAGATACTGGTTACGCTGCTTGAGCACCGAGCGGTATTGCGCAGAATTGTACAGGTATTTAGAACTCATCTGTCCAAATTCCATATCAATAAACCGTCGGCGAACTGCTGGGGAACCTTTTACAATCGAAAGGTCCTCTGGAGCAAACAAAATCACATTGAGTTGGCCAACATACTGTGATAACCGGCCTTGCTCAATATGATTAACTTTGGCATTTTTCCCCTTAGAAGAAATGTCGATTTCCACCGGGGTTTGCGTATGTTCTTTTTGAATGGTCCCCAATACCCGGGCTTCCTTAGCTTTCCAGTCAATTAAGTCGCGATCGTTGCTGGTTCGGTGACTGCGCGTTAACGCTAAAAAATAAATCGATTCTAAAAGATTGGTTTTGCCTTGGGCATTTTCGCCTAGCAAAACGTTGATCCCCGAACCGAATTCCACGCTAAGGTCCGCATAATTCCGAAAATTATGCAACTCAAGTGTTTTTAAATACATTTACTTCCCAGATTTCGTCGTAATCTTGAAGGAACCTTCGTCAGGAACTTCGATGACATCATTAGCGTAGAGTTTCCGTCCCCGCCGATCGTCTGGTTCTTCGTTAACTAAAACAGTGTGTTCTCGTAAATACCACTTTGCTTGTCCACCGGTTCCGATAATGCCCTCTTCTTTTAAAAGTTGGCCTAACGTAATGAACGGTGTGTTGATTTCAATTTCTTTTTGCATGACATCACCCCACATATCTTCTTATATATTATACCCTTATTTTGAACAAAAAACAATCGAATCAGGCGCTCAAAAGGCTTTTCAGCGAATTTACCCCCTTTGAATCATTTTTGCCTTAAGAAGGGTAATTTTTCTTAAAATTAAAATGAGGGGGATTATAAAAGGGTGCATTGAAACCTGGGTAGGCTTTGAGGACTAACTGAGTTAAGGGCTTAATCACGAATTTGGTGATTGAGTCCTTAGCTTGGTTAGCCGCAGAAGACTGGGTTTCAATGCACGTTTCGACCATGCTGCAGCGGAGCACAAGGATTAACTGAGAATTAGTCTTAACCGCGGGTTAGGAGGTTGAGGCTAATCCTTGGTTAACCGGAAGAAACTGGGGCTGGGCGCACGTTTCGCCTTCATTGCAGGAAAGCGCGCGAACTTAATCTGGGTGATTCGTTTCAATAAAGCGACCATAAAATAATAAATCCTCCGCGTTGCTTTTAATTATTGATCCCCCAATTAGAATTTATCCCACAAAAAAAACAGGTCCGGAGCCTTAGCTGCCGAACCTGTTTTTTTAATTTTTTTACCATACAGAGCGTTAGGTTACTTTTTTAATCCCTAAAAAGTCCGTACTGGCGTAATTAATTGAATAAAGTTTTCTTGATCTTCCGTTGGGACCAACGTAAATGGTCGCAATGGTGAAGTGAATTCCATTTTAATTGCCGTATGTCCGAATGAGCGCAGCGCATCCTTCAAGTAATCGGGGTTAAATGAAATTTCCAAATCCTCACCTTGGATATCCTTAGTAACCACTACTTCTTCAACATTTCCGACTTCGGGAGAATCCCCCGTAATAATCGCTTTCTTTGCGGCCGCATTGATGGTTAATTTAACCACGTTATTGCGTCCAGCATGAGAAAGCAACGAAGCCCGTTCGATTGAAGCTAAAAGTTCGGGTGCTTCAAATTCCATCGCCGTCGTACTTTCTTTTGGAATTAATCGGGAAGTATCTGGGTACAATCCTTCTAATAAACGCGTGTAGAACAAGGTTTCATCAAACGTAAACAAAGCTTGATTTTCTGAAATTTGCAACGTAATCGTGTCAATTTCTTCGTCTAACATCCGCGAGAGTTCTAGCAAACTCTTTCCAGGGATGATAATGTCTTCCGGCATTTTTACGGCTTCGGGTAAGTTGATGATCCGTTGACTAAGGCGGTGACTATCCGTAGCGACCGCGGTTAGCTTATTGTTTTCAATCGTGAAATGAATTCCGGTCAAAATTGGCCGACTTTCTTGGTTGGAAACCGCAATAACCGTTTCATTGATCATTTCGCTAAATACATCGGCTTGCAATGTAATCGTGGTTTGACTGTCCACTTCTGGTAAATGTGGGAAGTTGTTGGCATCTAAACCGTTAATTTTAAATTCGGATGCTCCTGAAGTAATCGTGGTTTGGAACCCGTCCGAAACCTCAACTAACATTTTGTTGTCCGGTAATTTTTTAACGATGTCACTGAAGAACCGGGCAGTTAACACAATGTCACCCGTTTGTTCGATGTCTAATTCCGCATCCGGATCGTTAACGGAAATGGTTGTTTCAATCGAAATATCCGTATTGCTACCCGTTAACACTAGTTGGTCTGCTTCGGCTTTAATTTTCAAACCGGTCAAAATTGGAATCGTGGTTTTTGAAGAAATTGCGCGTTGAACTGCGTTTAATTTTTTAATGAACGTATTTCGTGCGATGGTAAATTTCATGTTTTAAAACTCCTTTTTACACGTGGCATGTATATATTAATTAATACTAAAAAAATAGTAATAGTAATAAGGGCTGTTAGCACTGTGGATAACTCAAAACGAACCGGGAGAAATCCCAATCTTACTGTGGAGTACTTGTGGAAAACTTTTTGAGTTATCCACACTTATCCACAATTTACGGTTTTAACTCGCTCTTTAAATCGTCAATTTGACGAGCTAAATCACTGTTAGTTTCCAAGGCCGCTTTAATTTTGTCGCAAGAATGGATGACTGTGGTGTGGTCCTTGCCACCAAATTCAGTTCCAATCTTAGGCAACGAGTTATCGGTCAGCTCTCGCGAAAGGTACATCGCGATTTGCCGGGGAATAACGATTGATTTCAAACGCTTCTTCCCTTTTAAATCAGCAACCGAAACGTGGAAGTACTTAGCCACCTTATCCTGAATGATGGGGATGGTGACGTGACTAAGGTTGCTGCCAAAGTTCAAGCTCCGCAGCGCGTCAGCTGCCAAATCGGTAGTAATCGCGGCATTTTGTAATTGGGCGTAAGCTTGAATGCGCGCCATCGCCCCTTCCAATTCCCGAATGTTGGAATCAATCCGGTTAGCGATGAAGTCCAGAGTCTCATCTGGAATTTCCACGTTGTCAGCCTGCGCCTTTTCCCGCAAAATAGCGATCCGGGTTTCGAGATCCGGAGGCGTAATGTCAACGGACAACCCCCATTTAAACCGGGAAACCAACCGCTCTTGCAATTTAGGAATTTCGTTAGGCAACCGGTCGGACGTTAGCACAATTTGTTTTTGCGCGTTGTACAACGCCTCAAAAGTATGGAAGAACTCTTCTTGAGTAGCTTCCTTGTCCGCGAAAAACTGTACGTCGTCCACTAACAAAAGGTCCACGTTGCGATACTTTTCGTGGAATTCTTCCGTGGTGTTTTTCTGAATGGAATTAATGAAGTCGTTTGTGAAGGCTTCACTAGTAACGTACTTGACCCGCGTCTGAGGGTCGTTTTCTAAAAGCTGATGGCCAATCGCGTGCATTAAATGGGTTTTTCCAAGCCCCACGCCTCCGTAGAAGAAGAGCGGGTTGTAAAGAACGCCGGGTTCGTCGGAAACCGCCATTGCAGCTGCGTGCGCCATCTGGTTACCACTTCCGATAACAAAGGTATCGAAAGTGTAACGACTATTAAGCTGGGTGTCTTCGGTGGAGAAGGACGAAGATTTGTCAGTGCTCTGGGGCTTTTGCGCCTGTTGAGCTTTAAACTCGTCTTCCGTCACGAATTCGGGCGTAATGTCCTGATCCGTGAACTGGTAGGCGTATTCGACAAATTTTTCCATTAAATGTTTCGTCCAGTAGTCACGGTGCAAATTAGATAGAACCTTAATTTTCATTACGTGGTTATCTAATGAAATTGGTTCGGCCGTGTCCACCCAAGCACCAAAACTAGCTTTCGACATTGAGTCGTCATTTTCGAAACTATTTTTGATATGGTTCCAAAGGTCAATATAGTTAGGCAC